>NZ_CP023141.1:1097500-1552500 GCF_002285935.1 Aeromonas dhakensis | reverse complement strand
GGTGGGCCCCACCCCTTTCACGCCGAGCAGCAGCGCCCGCTCTTCACCCGAAAATCCTTGCTTGCTCTTCATTGATCAGACTCCTTTCCCATACCCTCATTGCACATCAGGCCCGCGAGGGGCCTGATGAAGACAAGTGGTCAACGTACGCTGCGCAGCAGGAAGTCCGGCTGGCCGCAGGAGCGCAACTCGCGCTTTTGCATCTCGTCGGAACAGGTGACGGCATCGGTCCCCTCCTTGTTGAGGCAGATATAGACCTCCCGCAGGAAGCGGCCACCGTCGGCGCAGGCCACCGTGATGTTGTCAGGCGCCAGCCAGTCGTTGGCACTGGCCAGATCCGCCTTGAGCTGGAAGCGGCTCTTGCGCAGCGGCTCGGCGGGAGACTGATAGGCGGCCGGGATCTTCACTTTCTGGCGCAGGTCGCTGGCCAGCTGATGAAAATCGTGCTGGCTCAGGCCGGAACAGGTGCCGTGCTTCTCCCACTCATGGCGATAGAGAAAGCGGCTGGGATAGAGGCCGGCAAACTGCTGCTCCATCGCCGGATCCAGCCGCTCGCGGGTACAGCTGCTCGGGTAGCCGCGCTGGTACTGGGGCCAGAGCCCGTGCAGCACGAATCCCAGCTGGCGGGAACATTGGTCCCGGTCGGCCGGCTTGATGGCGCAGTGCTCCGGTGACCAGGAGAGCGCCATGGCGTAATAGTCAAACGCGCCGGCCTCCCCTTTGGCCTGAACGGCAGAGGAGAACCAGGGGGCCAGCAGCATGCCGAGCAGCACAACAATCTTCTTCATCTTGGATATCCAGGGTTATGCAAATAGTGTCGAGCGGGCCGTTTCGCCCTCGGGAACGGCCATGCTCCCATATTTTGCCCAAAGGGAACACCCTGCCGGGGCGCCGGCCAATGTCGGGGTCAGACCAGTAAAGGGTTTCCCCTCCCGGCACCGAGGCGTAAGCTGACTCTCCGGCGGGCCCGCACGTCCGGCCTGTTTCCCGTCCGCTTTCCTCTTCAACAGGATGTAACATGATCCGCAAGAATCCCTCCGGCCATCTGCCGGTCATCGACGAGTCAGCCTATATCGACAAGACAGCCATCATCTGTGGCAAGGTGATCATCAAGGAGAACGTGTTTGTCGGCCCCTATGCGGTGATCCGCGCCGACGAGGTGGATGCCAGCGGCGACATGGAGCCCATCGTCATCGGCGCCAACTCCAACATTCAGGACGGGGTCGTCATCCACTCCAAGTCCGGCGCTGCGGTCACCATCGGCGAGTACACCTCCATCGCCCACCGCAGCATAGTCCACGGCCCGTGCGAAGTGGGTAACCGGGTGTTCATCGGCTTCAACAGCGTGCTGTTCAACTGCCACATCGGTGACGGCGCCGTGGTGCGCCACAACTCGGTGGTGGACGGCTGCGATCTGCCGCCGGAGTTCTACGTTCCCTCCACCACCCGCATCAACCAGCAGAGCGATCTGGACCACATCCCGCGAGTCTCGGTGGATGCCGCCGAGTTCTCCGAGGACGTGGCCCACACCAACATCGATCTGGTCAAGGGGTACAAGGCGCTCTCCAACGAGTTCTGAGTCCCGCGGTTGTCAGGATCCACAACGGGCGCCCAGGCGCCCGTTGTCATGACTGTAAAGAGGGTGAAAAGGGAGCGTAAAAGCCGTTGAGCTAGCGGCCCGCCTGGCGTTTGATGGGCCATCTTCCCTGGATGGAGTCATCCCCATGTCACGTTACCCCCTCGCACTCACCCTGCTACTTGCCAGCCTGTCGGCCCAGGCCTGCGAACTGCCAGCCCCGCCAGCCGGTCGTCCCGACGTGCGCCCGCCGGCGTTGCCCGCCCCCCTCTATCACGCCAGCAAGCTGGGCCAGGATCCTCAGGCCACCGCCCAGGCGCTGTTCAAGAACATTCCGCCGGCCGAAGCCGACAAACGCTATGAGGTGGTGGTAAGCGTCCGCGAGCTGCCACCCCAGCCCATCCGGCTTCAACCCGCAGCCGCCCCGCTCAAGGGGCAGTAAGGCTCACCGCAGAACCGGTCATGAAAAGGGCGCCGCAGCGCCCTTGTCGAGATCATGACTCGAGTTTATTAACGTGCCCGCACGCAGGCGACGCCGTGAGCCTCTTGCGGCAGATCCGTGATGAGCTCGCCGCTGCCCGGATCGAGCAGAGGGGCCTCCCCGTCGTCGTTGGGGGCATCGCTGCTCCAGAGCCGGCTGTAGAGCGGCCAGCCCTGCTCCGTCAGCAGCTTCATCTCCTCACCGACCTGATGATAGGCGGCAAACAGCGCCGTCAGCTCCCTGGCCGCCGGCAGGCGCCAATCATCGTGGCCACGCGCCACCAGCTGCTGGCAGTAGTCGCGAGCCCGTTCCTGATTCATCACCACATAGTCGTGGGGGAAGGGGTTGTAATCCCCATCTTCATCCCTGGCGCTGCCGTCGTACGCCAGCGCCAGCCGGTCCGCTTCCGCGCGAGTCAGGGGACAGACGAAGATCAGCTCGCCCGCCGCCAGCTCGGGATGACGGCAGCCCTGGCTGAAATCGGGCTGGGCATCCACCACCTGCACCGCCAGTTCCAGCATCCGCTCGCCCGTGCTCACCAGCACCCGGGCAGGCCCCACCGCCAGAGCGCGCAGCACTCCATCGCCGTCGACGCTGACCCGCTCCGGCGTCATGCTGCGCCACTGCAAGGGGCCCTGCACCGGATTGCGCGTGCCATCGCTGAGCCGCAGTTCGGCCTGCAGAGCCAGCGCCTGGCCCACTTCCAGCCGGGGCGCTGCCGGCGTCACCTGCAGATCGATCACGATGGCAGGCACCGGTGCCTCGTCAGCCACCCCGCTCAATCCGAGCTCGGCGACCGTGGCCGGAGTGCGCCTCGGCTCGGCAGACACGCTACGCAGGAACTCGCCGATGGCATCCAGCTCGTCGTTGGAGAGACCGAGCGCATGCAGGTGATCGGAGGCTTGCGGGAAGAAGGGATCGTACTGTGCCACCCCGGTCGGGAAGCCCACCCCGCTGCTCCACTTGGTCACCCCGAAGTTGTACATGGCCACCACCCCCTGCACGGAACTGCCGATGCGCTGCGCCAGGATGGGGAAGACCCCGTTGTGCATATAAGGTGCGGTAAACGCCACGTCCCGCAGGCTGGGGGTCTTGAAGCGCCCCATGTCTGCCTTTTGGCGGGTGTGCAGGAAGCGGCCGCGGTCTTCCAGATTGCGGCCATAGTAGGCCAGGCCCACGCTCTCGAACCGGTACTGGCTCAGCAGCGGCCCGGAGTGGCAGTTCATGCAGCGGCCATCGGTGCGATAGAGGTGCATCCCCCACAGCGCCTTGTCGCTTAGGGCCTGCCCGTCGCCTTGGACGAAGCGCTCGAAGTCGCTGTCGCGGCTGATGATGGTGCGCTCGAAGGTGGCGATCGCCTTGGCAATCCGCTCCAGGCTGATCCCCTCGTCACCGAACGCCGTGGCAAAGGCCGCCGGATAGTCGCGGCTGGCTTGCAGACGCGCCAGCAGTTCGTCGTGATCCAGCGCCATCTCTACCGGGTTCTGGATGGGGTGCAAGGACTGTTCCTCCAACGAGGCGACCCGGCCATCCCAGAACTGGCTGCTGCTGAAGGCACTGTTGAGGATGGAGGGGGCGTTGCGGGTCCCCTTCTGCCCCTGGTGGCCCACCGAGACGCTCAGCCCGTCGCTCCACCCCTTTTGCGGATCGTGGCAGCTGGCACAGCTGATGTCTTGCGCCCGGGAGAGCCGCTTGTCGAAGAACAGTTGCTGACCCAGCACCACCTTGGCCCGGCTGTAAGGGTTGTCAGCCGGGAAGGGTACCGCCGGCAGCGGCCCCAGCTCCTGCCACTCGACCCCCTCATCAACCCTGGCCGCCGGCCATTGGGCGGCAGGGCCGGCATACTGGGCGCGCAGGGCGGCCATGTCGGGCATGCTGTCGTCACGGATGACCGAAGGGCGTACCGGATAGGGCGCCAGCGCATACCAGATCACGCTGCCCTCCCCCTCCTCGAGCCAGCTGCCCGTGGCGGGCTGGTAAAGAGCGGGGCGGCCGGCGCCGTCCTGCAGCCAGATCCGGGTCGGCACAGCCAGGGCAAAGGTGTGGGGGTAGCGCCAACTCTGCTTGTCCGCCGCCAGCAGCCGTTCGAATTCGGCCAGGCCAGGCAGCCGCCAGTCACTGCGTCCGCAGCCGGTCGGCACCACCCCCAGCCCGGCACGGCTGGCCTGCGGCAACGCACTGCTGCCGCTGGCGTGCAGCCAATACTGGCTGCCCTTGACCCCGGCAGTGCTGCGCACATCGTGAAGGCAACGCCAGTCAGTGCCGCTCGTCAGCCGGCCCTGCTCATCAAGGCGCAGCAGCTCGGCCGTCTCCGGCTCGTCGGGCTGACTGGGTTGGGCGGGATAGAGCAGCCGCCTCGCCGACTCGATGGGAGCGCTGTTGCTGCGCCGATACCAGCTGCGTTCCCCCTGATCGGCACGCAGGGCCAGCAGCATCTGCCAGCTGTCCGGATAGTTGAGCTCGGCCCCCGGCTGGCGCTGGGCCAGCAACAGGGCTGCATAGTCCTGGATGAGTGTTTGCTGTTGCAGACGGATCTCTGCCAGTTGCCCCCACTCGCTCTGATCGAGAGTGCCGTCCCCATTGCGGTCGGCCAGCAGGAACAGCGCCGTCTCCTCTTCATCCAGTCGCAAGGAAGGGGCGTCAGCGCGCCGTGCCGACAGTGCCGTGGCACCGAGATCGGCCACTCGGGCCGTCGCGGCGCGCAGAATATAGCTGCCGTCGCTCCCCACCAGCTCCAGCGGCTGATCCAGCAGCAAACCGGCCGGCAGCGTCATGACCAAGGGGCGCTCCTCCCCCACCTCTCCGCTCACCACGATGCCGGTAGCGGCCTGGCGCAGCAGCAGGGCGGCCCCCAGCCCCAGGCGGGTCGTCACATCGAGCCGCACGGTCAACTCGCTGCGGGTATGGGTCGGTACCGGCTCAACCGGCGGCTCTGTGGGTGGCGTCACCACCGGAGGTTCTACCGGCGGCTCTACCACGGGCGGTGTCACCACCGGCACAGAGGGAACGGGCGCCTGGCTATGGTTGTCATTGCAGGCGGTAAGGATCAGCAGGCTGACCAGTAAGAGGCTGGTTTTCATCGTGCAAAGGGTGAGTGGTCTGAGGAGTCGGCGATTATCCAGTCAAATGACAATCATTATCAATATCATCTTACAAATATGTGTTTTGACAACAACCATCCTGCCTCGGGCGACATGACAAGAGGGCAGGCATCCGTCGATGCCTGCCCTCTTTATCTCCGTGTACCGGCCACCCGGTGACCTCAGCTTGTCGTCAGGAGCACTTCTTCAGGCTGATATGCCAGTTGGCGCCCGATTGCACCTGATGTTGGGCGGCGAAGCTGTCCATGTTCAGTGCCACCGACACCTGCAGCAGGCTGTTGAGGTAGACCAGCGGCTGGCCTTCCGGCACATCGCCAAAGCTGCTGACATAGGGGGCCTTGCCCTCGTACTTCAGCGCATCCCCTTCGCTGATCTTGATGCAGGCGTTGTCGCCCTTGTTGATCCCCGCCTTGGTCAGCAGGCTGTCGTCGATGTTGGTCCAGACGTTGCCGTACTGCACGTCCAGGATTGGAATGGTGCCCCTGAGGGTGCCGTCCTGCTCGGCCACTGCCGGCTGATAGGGGATCTTCACCACCTCGGCCGGCAGCTTGGGCCCCACCTGCTCATAGCTGATGGCACCGGAGGCGAGGCGGGCGCCGGTGTAGGCGTAGACGTCGCGGCCGTGGAAGGTGTAGGACTTCTCGGAGCCCTTGAGGCGGTTGGTCTTCTCGTCGATCTGGCGCACGGTATCGATGCCGAAGTGCTCCGCCACCAGGGTCAGGGTGCCGTTGTCCGGGCTGACGATGTAGTGGCCGCTCTTGGTCTTGAGCACCACCGACTTGCGATCGGTGCCGACCCCCGGATCCACAACGCTGACGAACACGGTCCCCTTGGGCCAGTACTGCAGAGTCTGGTAGAGGCGGTAGGAGGCTTCCCAGATGTTGTAGGCCGGGATCTCGTGGGTCAGGTCATAGAGCGGCAGGGTGCGGTCCACCCCGAAGGCGACCCCCTTCATGGCCGAGACGGCACCATCCTTGAGACCAAAGTCGGTCTGGATCACCAGCGCCTCGTTGGCGGTGGCCAGGCCGCTGGCCAGCAACAGGGCGAGCGCAAGCGCGCGCGGGGCGGTACGAATATCCATATCTGAACTCCTGAAGGTAACGACAAAATAACCATCTAGACATCCAGAATGCCATCGATACCACATATTGCAAGCCGTATTCCCCGGATGGGGGGCGCCGAAAGCCCTCGCCAGCAGGTCGCGGCGGGTGTATGGATAGGGCTGAGTCGCGACCGCTACAAGGAGATCCCATGACCCACAACCAGACCGCCATCCTGCTCAGCCTGGGGGAGCACAGCAGCCAGCTGCAGCTGACCCGGGCCGACGGCACCCGCTTCACCCGCGACTTGGGCTTCGGCCTCGAAGCCATGACGCCGGGCCCGTTTCGCCGAGATCCGCCGAGCGCGCTGGAGTTGGAGCAGGCCATCATGGTGGTGGAGGACGTGCTGATGCCGCTGGCCGCCGAGGTACCGCCCCATGAGGTGGTGACCCTGCAGGCGCCGCTGCCGCTGGCCGAGGTGCTCGGCAGTCGTGAACTGAGCCGGGAGAGCCTGGAGCAGCTGTTCGGCCAGTTTGCCGCCATGGTGGAGGGTGACCCGCTGGCCGCAGCCAATCTGCCCAAGACCCGGCGCTTTGCCGCTGCCCTCTTGATCCTGCGTGAATGGATGCACCATCTGTCAGCCGAGCGAGTAGTGCTGGCCGACTGAGCCACACTAACCTGCCCAAGACCCGGCGCTTTGCCGCCGCCCTCTTGATCCTGCGCGAATGGATGCACCATCTGTCGGCCGAGCGGGTGGTGCTGGCCGACTGAGTCACGCTAGCCGGCAGCCGGCTCGAAGCGGGTGCGCCAGGCCGCCCAGGCCAGCCCCAGGCTGATCAGCACGCTGCCGACGGTGAGCAGATCCACCGCCGCCTGCACGCCGGCCCCGTCGCTGACCCAGCCCAGCAACACAGGCACCCAGTTCGCCACATAGGCGATCACGTAGAAGAGCGACACCAGCCGGGCGTGGCTGGCAGCCGGCGCGATGCGGTTGACCAGGGTCGCACTGCCGACGAACACCGCCCCCTGGGCGTAACCGGCCACCAGCAAACCGACCACCGCCAGCCACCACGACTGGGCATGCACGGCGCCGGCAAATAGCAGCATGCAGAGCGCCAGCGCCAGGGCGCCGCTTTGCATGGTGTGACGGGCATCGAGCCGGCGGGCCCAGAGCTGACAAAGGCCGGAGAGCACCATGTAGGCCGCGATGAGATAGCCGAACAGGCCCAGATCCCGCAGCCCCAGCAGCTGGCTCGCCACCTTGGGGCCGATGGCCAGCAGGCTGGCCGCCACCGCCCAGGCGGTAAACAGCGCCAGTGCACAGATGAAGAAAGCCACCCCGGTGGCCTTGAGCCCCTCCCCCAGCGATCCCCTGCCCTGCTGCGTTTCCGCAGCCGGCGCCCCTTGCGCGCGGGAGGGCCAGCTCAACGCCACCCCCGCCATGGCGCAGGCCGCCAGCCCCATGATGAGCAGGAAGGGCAGTTGGGTCGGATAGCACTCCAGCTGCAGCGCCAACCCGCTGAACACCGGACCGAGTGCCAACCCGGCGGTGAAGGAGAGGGTCGCGCTGAGGGCGGCCCGCTTGCCGCCATCGCGTGGGCCGAAGCGCAGCAGAGCCACGTTGGCGGCGCCGGTCAGGGCGCCGGTGCCGATCCCGGCCAACACCCGCGCCAGTAGCAGCGACCAGAAGGAGTCCGCCAGAGAGAACAGCAGGGCGCCCCCCAGTACCGCCAGCAGGGCCGGCAGGATCATGGCGCGCAGATCGCTCACCCTGCCCGCCAGATTGCCCACCCCGAACAGGGAGATCAGCACCCCGCCCGCATAGCCGCCGTAGATGAGGGTGAGGCTGACATCGCTCAGGGCCAGCGCCTGCTGATAATGGGGATAGAGGGGGGTAGGCACGCTGCTGTTGAGCAGCGCCGACATCAGCGCCAGCGGCAGAAACAGCAGGATGGCGCGATGGGAGGTAGCCGCCGTAGAGGGGGCGGCGGCGCAAAGAGATGATGACATGCAAGGCTCCGATGAGGGCGGGCAAGGCCGCTGACGAGAGGCGCCATGATAGCGCCCGTCGTGGCCCCTCGACAGCGACACAAATGCATCAGCCTGCTTCAATAATGCATGTCAGTGGCATCTATCTGCATGTCGACAAGGGCACTCTTGCCTTGTGCTCCCGCCGGCGCTGGCTTCTAATGAGCAAGCTCCAACAGGGGCTGACAAACGGGAGGCTCGATGATCAACTGGGACGACGCGCGGTTTTTTCTGGCACTGGCACGGCAGGGCACCCTGCGCGGCGCTGCCGGCGTACTGGGGGTCGATCAGGCCACCGTGGGGCGCCGCATCACGGCGCTGGAGCAGAACCTCGGCTCCAAACTCTTTATCCGCACCCCCAAGCTCTATGATCTCAGCCCCCTCGGCGAGGCCATGCTGGCGGATGCCAGCGCCATGGAGCAAGCCATCAAGGCCATCGAGCGCAAGGCGAGCGCCGGCGATCAGAGCCTGTGTGGCGAGGTGCGCATCGCCACCACCGACACCCTGGCCCAGGCCTTCGTGCTGCCCGCCCTCACCCTGCTGCGCGAGCGCCACCCCGGCATCCGGCTCAGCCTGCAGACCGCGGTCAGCGTCAGCGACATCGCCTACCGGGAGGCCGATCTCGCCATTCGCGGGCTGCGCCCGGACAACGACGAGCTGGTGATCAAGCGCCTCACCACCATAGAGATGGGGCTCTATGCCTCTCGCGACTATCTGGCCCGCCACGGCACGCCCAAGAGCGGCCACGCCCTCAGCCAGCACGCCCTGCTGCTGTTTGCCAGGGAGCTGGTCTCCCGCCACTGGCACAGCCTGTGCGGGGAGCCGCTGCACGAGCCCAACGTGGTGCTGCAGTGCAACGCCCAGCTGCTGTTGCTGGCGGCGGCTCGCCAGGGGCTCGGCATCGCCCTGCTCTCCACCTTTCTGGCAGACAAGGAGCCGGAACTGGTGCGCGTGCTGCCCACCCTGTGCGATCCGGTCGACATCTGGCTGGTGCTCCACCCCGACCTGCAAAAAGCCAGCCGGGTGCGCGCCGTGGTCGATGCACTGGAAGAGGTGTTTCACTGCCGCTGAGCCGGCGGCGCCTTCTGCCCGCGGCCCCGCATCTGTTACCATGCCGGCCATCAAGACTGTTTCCAGCGCGGCGTGGCCGCGCCCATCCCGACGGGTACCCTTATGTCCATTGCCTCCTTCGCCGATCTGGCGCTCTCCCCCCGCCTGCAGCAGACCCTGACCGAGCTTGGCTACGCTGCGCCGACCCCGGTGCAGGCCGGCGCCATCCCGCTCATTCTGGCGGGGCGCGATCTGATGGCGGGCGCCCAGACCGGCACCGGCAAGACCGCCGCCTTTGTGCTGCCGCTGCTGGAGCAGTTGCTGCAACACCCGGCGAGCGATGCCCCCCGCCCCATCCGCGCCCTGGTGTTGGTGCCGACCCGCGAGCTGGCGGTGCAGGTGCATGAGAGCGTCACACGCTACGCCAAGGGCTCCGACCTCACCAGCACGCTGGTCTACGGCGGGGTGAGCATAGCCGCACAGGTGGAGGCGTTGAAAGCCGGGGTGGATCTGCTGATCGCCACCCCGGGCCGGCTGCTCGATCACCTGCGCCAGGGGGCGCTCACGCTGGCCGAACTACGTCATCTGGTGTTTGACGAGGCGGACCGGATGCTCGACATGGGCTTTATGGACGAGATCAAGGCGCTACTGAAACAGATCCCGGCGGATCGCCAGACCCTGCTGTTTTCGGCCACCTGCGACGACAACCTGTTTGCCTTGAGCAAGGTGCTGCTGCACGACCCGGCACTGATTGAAGTGGCACCGCGCAACACCACGGCGGCCGAAGTGGAGCAGCGGGTCTATACGGTGGATGGCGATCGCAAGCTGGCGCTGGTCGAGCACATGTTGAAGGTAAAGGGCTGGGCGCCGGCGCTGATCTTCAGCCGCACCCGCCAGGGGGCAGACAAGCTGGCCCAGCAGCTCGGCAAGGCGGGCATCAACGCGCTGGCCTTCCACGGTGATCTGTCACAAGGCGCGCGGGAGAAGGTGCTGCTGGAGTTTCGCGCCGGCACCCTGCAGGCGCTGGTTGCCACCGACGTGGCGGCCCGCGGCCTCGATATCACGGATCTCAACTACGTGATCAATATGGAATTCCCGTTTGTGGCGGAGGATTACGTGCACCGTATCGGTCGCACCGGTCGCGCCGGCAACAAGGGGCTCGCCATCACCTTGTTCAGCCCGGAAGATGCGCCGCTGCTGGAGAAGGTGGAGGCGGTGCTCGACACCCGCCTGCCCCAGCAGTGGTTCCCGGGCTTTGAACCGGATCTCACCCGCTTCGAGCCCGAACCGCGCCGCAGCAGCAAGGCAGCCCAGAAGCAGCGCGCCAGAAAGCAGGCGCTCGCTGGCAACAAGAGCAAGGCCCGCCGCTGATCCGGTGAGGGAGCCCAGGCTCCCTCCGCACGGCCACATGGCCTACTCATTTACACCTTTTTTGGCCCTGTGACCGGGTCCATGACGGGCATACAGTGCCTCATCACCCCAGCATGGACACCAGATGTGGCACACACCCTCCACCCCCTCGACGACGAAGCGGCCTTTGCCGCCAGCTTCACCCTGATGCAGCAGCTGCGTCCCCACCTCAGCAGCCCGGAGCGCTATGTGGCGCAGCTCACCAGGCAGACGCAACAAGGCTATCGCCTGCTGGCCGTGCGGGACGCCGAACGCATCGTCGGCCTGGCCGGCTATCGCCTGCAGGAGAACCTCATCTACGGACGCTTTGTCTATATCGACGACCTCGTCGTCAGTCCCGACCTGCAGCGCAGCGGCCTGGGGGCGCAGCTCCTGGACGCCGTGCGCGCCGAAGCCATGCGACTGGGGTGCGATCACCTGGTGCTCGATACCGGCCTGCACAATGCGCTGGCCCAGCGCTTCTACTTTCGCTGCGGGTTGCTCTCCCGCGGGATGCACTTTTGCGAGGATCTGCGCCCATGAACCAGGTACTGCTGATCAACGCCAGCGCCCAGGGAACTGCCTCTCACGCCAACCGGTTGGCGCTGGATCTGGTGGCCTGTCTGCGACAAGCGCACCCGGCCCTCGCGCTGGTCGAACGCCCTGTTGGCACTGACACCCTGCCGGCGCTGAGCCAGGCCTATGTACAGGCGCTGACCACGACCACCCCCTTTGACGCCCCCGAGCTGGCCCTCTCCGAGACGCTGATCCGGGAGCTGGAGCAGAGCGATGCCCTGCTTATCGCCACCCCGCTGCACAACTTCACCCTGCCGGCCGCCCTCAAGCTGTGGATTGACTATGTGCTGCGCATCCATCGCACTTTCCGGTCGAGTGCCGAGGGCAAGCTGGGGCTGCTGGCCGACCGCCCCGTCTACGTCCTGGTGGGATCGGGCGGCTTTCATCAGGGCCCGCGAGCCGGGCAACCCGATTTCCTGACCCCCTACCTGCGCCACGCGCTCAACACCCTGGGGCTGTTCAACATCCATTTCTTCTATCTGCAGGGACTGGTGTTCGGTGACGAGGCGGTGCGCCAGACCATCGACACCAACCGCGCGCTGCTGGCGCAGCAGCCCCTGTTTAGCCGGCTTGCCGATCCACACCACCTTGGAGTACTGCCATGACTCAGCCAAGACTTCCCTTTTCCACCCTGTCAGCCGAGGCCTATCAAGGGCTGCGCGCCACCAGCGACGCCCTGGCCGCAGGCCCCCTCGGCGCCCCCTTGCTGGAGCTGGTCTATCTGCGCATCTCGCAGATCAACGGCTGCGCCTTCTGCCTAGGCAAGCACGCCAAGACGCTGCGCGAGTGCGAAGTGTCGCAGCAAAAACTCGATTGTCTGGCGGGATGGCGGGTCAGCGACCTGTTCAGCGAACGCGAGCGCGCCGCCCTTGCCTGGGCCGAGACGCTCACTTATGTCCATGAGGCAGGCGCACCGGACGAGCGCTACGCACCGCTCAAGTCCCATTTTTCCGATCGCGAGATCTCGGACCTGACTCTGGCGGCCGCCCTGATGAATGCCTTCAACCGGCTGGCCGTTGGCATGCTGCTGTAACCCGCAGCGCGACCCAATAAAAAACGCCCAAGCGGGCGTTTTTTATTTTTCGGCTAACCGCAGGCTGCTATGAATCGGTGGCCAGCACGGGCGGCAGGGCCCGCAGGATGCGCTGCTCGGCCAGGGTGGAGAGCACAAACATCACCAGATAGCCGAGGCCGAGCGCCACGATAATGGCCACCACGTTGGTGGTGAAGCGGGCCACCAGGTAGTAGGCCGCCACCAATGCCACTATGCCCACCGCCCGGATCAGCAGGCTCTGGGTAAAGTGGCCGTGGGCCTTGATGTAGGCAAGCTGGTAGCCATTGAGCATCATAAAGATGAAGAAGAGGGAGAAGTGCAGCAGCACCGGCACGGCGCCCAGGTAATCGGCCGGGAACAGCAGCGACACCAGCGGCTTGCCCGCCAGCAGCATCACCAGAAAGAACACCAGGCTGACGATGGCGCTGAGGCGGAAGATCCAGCGCCGGATCAGGCGGATCTGGCGGTGATCGCCGCTGCGCAGATTGACCGCCAGCTCAGGCAGCACGAAGCGGTAGATGGGGAAAACGAAAAGCAACGTCATATAGGTAAAGATGGGGCGCACCACCACCTGAAAATCCCCCAGCTCGTCGAGGCTGAAGTGGCGGATGGTGAGCAGTACCGTGATGTAGATCATCAGGATACTGGCCCCCGCCTCGAGGGACGCGGTAAAGCTCTTCTTCACATAGCTGCGCATCTCGGGGCCAAGCTCGACCCTGGCCAGCGGCCGGGTGGCGATGGCCCTACGCCGGTGCAGATACATGTAGCCGGCGATGCCGAGCGAGGAGAAGGTCAGCCCGTAGAAGAGCGAAGCAAGCGCATCAAGGCCAAGTGCGAAATAACAGGCCATAAACAGCAGACCATTGGCCAGCGGCTCCAGCCAGGTGACCCGGTTGGAGATCCCGTACATCCGATACATGGCCACCAGATTGGTGAAGTAGACCTTGAGCCCCAGCCCGAAGATGACCCCCACCAGTTGCAGATATTCGGCCCGGATATGGAGCCCGTGCTTGATGTAGGGGATCACCAGCCCCCAGGTGAGCAGTACCATGCCGATGAGGAAGTAGCGGAAGATATTGATGATGTCCCGATCGTTTTTGGTCTGGGAGTAGCTCACCACCATGGAGGAGCGAAAGCCGGTCATCAGGATGAGGGACAGCGAGATCAAATCCACCACGCTGTTGAACAGCGCCAGGTCCCCCTTGGCCACCCACTGCGCCAGCCACACCTTGAAGGCGAAGCCGATGATGATGCTGGCAAGAGACGCCCACATGCCGGTGATAAAAGCCTGCTTGAGGCGGCCAAGTGAATCGGGTTGTTCGTCTTGAATTGCGTGCATCACGAAAGGCCCGCTAACTGCGTGAAGAGAGGCCCATCTTATGAAAGGGGGCCGCCCTTGAACAGCCCGAAACAGGGGGCAAGGGCGTCCCCCTGCCAGCAACGCCCGGCCTGGCACCTCTTTTACCGTGCGTCCAGCGCGTCATCCGGCTGCCGCCGCGCCGGCTTATGACTGGGGCGCAGCCTTGATCAGCGCCTCGTAGTGATCGATAAGCTCAGGCCCATGCAGCGGCGAGTCGTGACCGCCCACCACCGTCTTGATCGGCAGCTTCATCGCTTTCAGCCGCTCAAGGGTCTGCGGATAGGCCTTCACATCGGCAAAGCTCAGGTTGCCCAGCTTCTCCTTGAGGATGCAGTTGCCATAGAGCACCTGCTCATCGGGGAAGTAGACAAAGATACCGTCCGGCGTGTGGGCCGGGCCCGCGTAGAAGGCGCGCAGCTTGCCCTCTTGCAGCGTGAAGTTGCCCTCGTGCACCACGTTGGGCAGCACCAGCGGCAGATCCGGGTAATCCGGCAGCCCCTTGCGGGTAAAGGCGACTATCTCGGCCCAGTCGCTCTTCATCAGATCCCGGGTCTGACGGGTCGATACCACCTTGGCTCCGATGGACTTCCAGTAGGCGTTACCGCCGGCACGGTCGGTGTGGTAGTTGGTGTTGATCACCTCCAGCACCGGCTTGCTGCTGACCCGTTTAATGAGCTTGTGCAGCTCGCGGGCGGTATCCGGCGTCCAGGTCGCCCCCACTACCGTCACCCCCCTGGCCCCGAAATAGACCATGGAGTTTTCCTGTATGTAGTAGTTGTCCTCTACCACATAGACAGGGCCGCTCACCTGCGTCAGCGACATCCCCGCCGCCCGCACGCTGCCACCCCAGAAACTCGCCATCAGCACCACGGCCCCGGCCAATCCGCACTTTATCCAACCTTTCATCATCTTGCTCCCTCGAACCAACCGCCCCCTCGCCACCCCTGTGGCAAGCCGGGCCTTTTAAGCAGTGGGCAGAAGATACGGGGGATTTGTGAGGGGAAAATGAGGTTGTGTGAAGAGAAGGTGAAGTCTGGGGGAATGCAGAAAAATCAGGGGGGAATCGGCGACGAGCCACGACCAATATGGCGATCGACGGTGCGGGAAGTGGAGAGAGGTAAAGGCTCAAAACGAAACGACAACACAGATAGCAGCCCCTCACCCTAGCCCTCTCCCGAGGGAGAGGGGATGGCCCATGCCAATTCCAAACCCCCACCCGAACCTCGTACGTAAAGCACAATCAGCGGAGCCTATTTGCTCCCTTCTCCCCTTGCGGGAGAAGGGCTGGGGATGAGGGGGGAGGTAACAATAAGCCACATCATGTAGGGTCGATTAGCGCAGCGTAATCGTCCGCATACCGCCACGCATCGAGTTATGGCGAGACTAGCAGGAAATCTTGGACTCCAACTGCCTCTGGGCCACTATCTTTTCGCGATCGTCCGAATTCATTTTGCTATTCATATATATGCGATCTCGGAATACCTATTGAACATTTTAACTATATGAAATACATTTACACCTTAATCACAAGATAAAATAAATAGCAACAATCATCGGTCAAAAAATCATGTCAGAAGATAGTAAAAAAAATGGCATAAGCATAATTATGCTTCTAAGTTGGGTCGGGATTGCAGGTGCAACCAGCGCTAGTGCTGCATGGACTGTTGGCCGAGCCTTTATGGCTGACGAGCTTGAGCAATATAAGTCTGCCAATCATTTGAAAATACAAGATGCAATAATAAAACTAACAACATTGTCTGACTCACTCAACAAAAAACTAGATAAAATTAATGATTACGAAAACCTAATTAAAGAAAAACAAGAAATGCAGTCAATCATTAACCAACTAAGAACAGAAAAAAACACTATTCAAGATAATAATAAAAAACTACTGCAGCAGAAAGAAAAAGAAATAAACACATACAAAAGAACGCTACAGGAAAAAGATGAGATAATTTCTCAAACAAACAACAGGATATTATCTTTAGTCGGAGCAACTATAGACATACCTGTGGGGCAAGCATTACCCGTTGGAAATAAAAAGATAAAGGTTGGCGTTACATCAACAACAACCATGTATAATTGGGCATCAGTGGTCTGCGGCTCTTATAACAACCCAACCATGAAGGTCGGTGATGCCTTCGAAAAAGATATAGATGATAAGACATACACAATAACATTAACTAAAATTAATAATACCTCTGCTGAATTTTCTTATGAAACAAGCAAGAAACGCAACACCCTATAATTTACTTTAATAATTTCAAAAAGCAACACATTATTATGTGGCGAGTTATTCATTACAATCCAGGAATAATGGTTTATCAGCGAGGTGTAAGTTCAGTATATTGCTGACACATTGATTGTTCCGCAGTAAAATTATCACTATTGTATATTTTAACGAGTAAGAAGAAGCTTTTACACCTAAACCAACTTTTATTTATCTACCCGTAGTAAAAATAAAACTCACCTGCCATATAGCATGGTGAGTTTATTTTTACTATCACGGGGTACACCGGAGTATTTAATTCAGAAAAACAATCAACCCAGCGGCGGCGTGCGTGGCGGCACCATCCGCTTGCTGCCAGTGGACTCGAAGGCCGAGGCGAAGCGCAGCAGGTTGTTGTCGTCATAGGCGCGACCGGCGAAGGTCAGGCCCACCGGCATACCGATATCGGCCATCACCCCCATGGGGACGGTGACGGTCGGCACGCCGAGATGGCGAATGGCGAGGTTGCCGTTGGCAACCCAGATGCCGTTGCTCCAGGCGATATCGGCGGAGGCCGGATTCACATCCGCATCAGCCGGGGCGACGTCGGCGACGGTGGGGAACAGCACGGCGTCGAGCTTGAGCCCGTCCATCCAGTCTTCCAGATCCAGCTTGCGGGTCTTTTCCAGACCGCGCAGGCCGTCCGGCACTGTGGGGATCTCGTCAAAGCGCTTGATGCCGCGCTTGGCCATATTGACGTACTCTTCCATGCCCGCCGCCAGATCGCCCTCGCGGTTAGGCAAAGTGCCCGGATCATGGGGGAAGATCTGGGGGCCATCGACATCGGCCAATTGCTTAAGCTTGGGGTCGCCGTTGGCGCGCAGGAAGTCGTCGAACGCCCAGCCGGAGAGCTCCCACAGCTCGTCGTTGAGAAACTCGGGGCTCACGATGCCGCGATTGAACACGGTCGGCGCACCGGGTCGGTCCCCTTCGCAGTTGGAGACCAGCGGGAAGTCCACTTCGATGATCTCGGCGCCCGCGGCTTCCAGCGCCTGACGGGCCTGCTCCCAGAGGGCAATCACGGAGTCGCGGGTATGGATGCGTTGACCGGTCGGGCCGCCGATACCGGGGTTATCGCTGGTGCCGGCCAGTTCATCCTTGTTGATAAACATGCGCGGCACGCCGAGGCGCTTGCCCTTGAGGGCATCGGCCTTGACAGCCAGCTCCAGGTAGGACGCCGGACGCACCTCGGAGGCCTTGGGCAGCTGCACCCAGGGCTGCAGGCGCCACAGATCGCCACGGGTATCGGCATCGTCGGCCACCACCACATCCAGCACTTCCAGCAGATCGGCCATGGTGCGGGCGTAGGGCACCACCACATCCATGGTCGGGGTCAACGGCCAGTTGCCGCGCACCGAGATGACGCCACGGGACGGGGTGTAGGCACACAGACCGTTGTTGGAAGCCGGGCCACGGCCGCTCGACCAGGTCTCTTCGGCGAGACCAAAAGCGGAGAAGCTGGCGGCGGTGGCGGTGCCGGCGCCATTGGAGGAGCCGGAGGCAAACGGCGCGGTCAGGTAGTCGGCGTTGTAGGGGCTCTCGGCACGGCCGTAGACGCCGCGCTGCATGCCGCCATTGGCCATCGGCGGCATATTGGTTTTGCCAAGGCAGATGGCACCGGCAGCGCGCAGCCGCTCAACGGTAAAGGCATCGCGCTGGGCCACCAGATCCTTGAAGGCCGGGCTGCCGGAGGCGGCAGTGAGCCCCTTGACCAGATAGCTGTCTTTGGCGGTGTAGGGGATGCCGTCGAGCGGGCCCAGAGTTTCACCACGGGCGCGGCGCTCATCAGACGCTTGCGCCTCTTTCAGCGCATCGGGATTGGGCACTACCAAAGCATTGAGCTTGGTGTCGGTCTCGGGGCCGTTGTAAGCCTTGATCCGGGCCAGATAGGCCTTGACCAGTTCGACCGCTGTGGTGCGGCCTGCTTCGAGCGCACCGCGCAGCTCGGCAATGGAAACCTCGGTCACTTCGATCATTTGGATCTCCTGTAAAGGGTGACGGTGTGCGATATCGGCTAACGCGGCAATATCGCAGCGAATCGCTTCAGGGTGGTCGCAGCCGCTACAGCTCCCGACCCCCGTATATCAAGAGACAAAACCCCACGATGTGGGGTTCTGTCGAGTTAGTCGAGCCTGCAGCTTATTTCCCTGAGGGGATCTGCTGGGTAATGCAGTGAATATTGCCACCGCCCAGCAGGATCTCGCGGGCCGGTACGCCGACGACCTTATGCTCCGGGAAGATCTCTTCCAGAATGCGCTGGGCTTCGCCGTCGGTGGCGGCATCCAGCAGCGGGTAGACGATGCGATCGTTGGTGATGAGGAAGTTCACGTAGGAGCCGGCCAGACGACCTTCGGCCTCGCGCGGCACACCGGTACCGCTCTCGACGCCGGCAGACTCTTCCTGGGTGCAGTAGAGCGGGCCCGGCTGGGGCAGCTTCCACACTTTCAGCTTGCGCCCCTTGGCATCGACCGCCGCTTCCAGCACCTTGAGGGCGGCCACGGAGCGTTCGTACTGGGGATCGTTCTGGTCGTCAGTCCAGTGCAGGGCCACTTCACCCGGACGCACGAAGCAGCACATGTTGTCGATGTGGCCGTCGGTCTCGTCCATGTAGACGCCTTCGTCCAGCCAGATAAAGCTCTGCACACCCAGATAGTCGCGCAGGTGAGCTTCGATCTGCGCTTTGCTCAGGTGCGGGTTGCGGTTTTCGTTGAGCAGGCACTCGGCGGTGGTCAGGCAGGTGCCTTCGCCGTCGACGTGGATGGAGCCCCCTTCCAGAATGAGCGGCGCGTCGTAACGGGCCATGCCGTGCTGTGCCAGCATCTGGGCCGCCACTTGCTCGTCTTGATCCCAGGGGTAGTAGAGACCGCCCTTGTGACCGCCCCAGGCGTTGAAGCCCCAATCCACCCCACGGCACTCGCCGGCCGCGTTGGTGACGATGGTGGGGCCGCTGTCGCGGGCCCAGCAGTCATCGCTGTTCATTTCAACCAGGGTGACGTGGGCAGGCATGATGGCGCGAGCCTGCTCCATAAACCGGGCCGGCACCCCCATAAAGACCGGGGTGGCTTGCCCAATGGCATCCGCCACCTTGGCGAAGGTGACTTGCGCGAAGCGACCGGCCTCACGCCAGTTGTCCGGGCGAAACGGCCAGATCATCCAGACGGCCTGCTGGTGTGCCCACTCGGCGGGCATGGTGAAGCCGTCGGCGGCCGGCGTGGTGTTCATGGTCTTGATGCTCATCGCAAGGCTCCTTGCATGGATTGAGACCCCGCAGGCGTGAAAACGCGGCGCGGGGATCCTGGAAAAATAACAGTGGTCGCAGTGTAAGAAGTTGCGCTCACATCCATCAAATGAATAGGATGGATTGTCCCATAAGCCTGGCAAATAATCTTGATGAAACTGCACCAGCTCGACCTCAACCTGCTGCTCGCCTTTGACGCCCTGATGGCGCAGGGCAGCGTCACCCGCGCCGCCGAAACCCTCTTTATCAGCCAGCCCGCCATGAGCCATGCGCTCAATCGTCTGCGCACCTTCTTTGGCGATCCGCTGCTGGTGCGTACCCCGCAGGGGATGCTGCCAACCCCGCGCGCCCAGCGGCTGCATCTGGGGGTGCAGCAGGCGCTGCGACTGCTGGAACAGCAGCTCAGCGACGAGGAGGTGTTCGAGCCGAGCCAGTCGAAGCGCCGCTTCGTGCTCTGCACCACGGATTACGTGGAGTGTGTGCTCATCCCGCCCCTGATCCAGCGCCTCAAACGGCTGGCCCCCGGGGTCACCATCGAGATCCGCATCCTGCGCGACACCCTGCCCGAAGCCGAGCTGGCGAGCGGCGAGATAGACCTGGTGCTGGGCTTTGACGAATACATGCAGGTGCCTGGGTATCTGGGCAAGGAGACCTGGCTCACCGAGCCGCTGGCCGGGCTGGTGCGCGCCGATCTGCCGATGGCGACCCCGACGCTCGCCGAGAGTGGGGATGATCCGGCGCTGCCGGCCGAGCGCATCAGCTTGTCGCAACTTATCGAGATGCCCCACGTGTTCCACTCGCCCCTTGGCACCTCGGAGGCGAGCCTGGATCGCTATTTGAAGACCCTGGGCTTCAGTCGCACCATCTCGGTCAACAGCCAGAGCTATATGTCCGCCGCCGCCATCGTCAGCCAGAGCGATCACCTGCTGGTTCTGCCCAGCATGGTGGCCGAGCTGCTCGCCAGCCACTGGCCGCTGAAAAGCCTGCCGCTGCCCGAAGATGTGCCGGATTATCACCTCAACTGCGTCTGGCATCCGGTGCATGCACAGCAACCCGCGCTGGTGTGGCTGAAAGATTTGATGAAGGAGCTGGTGAATCCGGATTAACCCGGCAACGTGTGCCCCCTCATGCCCAACCCTTCTCCCGCAAGGGGAGAAGGGGGCTAGTTCCGTGCCACTGGCGACATGGCTGACAACCTGCCAGCCTGCCTCCTTGCCGGGGCGAAACATATCCATCCCACAACGATCGACTCATCAGTTCATCCGTTCATTGTCACAAAACTCCACTCAAGCCCGAGATGACCGACAAGATGCCCACCGTCACTCGATCTGTCCCCTCTCCCTCTGGGAGAGGGTCAGGGTGAGGGGAAGAAATCCACTCAGTCACCAGACCGGGGAGTGGCTATATCTAATAGGGTCAAATAGCTCTGGATAGGCACCATGAGAACCCATCCATTTGCCAAACGAATGAGGCGAGAAGCCACCCTTGCCGAACAGAAGCTGTGGCTGCAATTGCGCGACCGCCGTCTGGTCGGGGTGAAATTCCGTCGCCAGATGCCCATCGGGCCCTACATTGTCGATTTCATCTCTCTTGAACAGAGGTTGATCATCGAGGTAGACGGGTCACAGCACAACGAACCGGCGGGGCGGCAATATGATGGCGCAAGAACGGCCTACCTCAATCAGCAGGGCTTTCGGGTGATCAGGGTGTGGAATAACGATGTGTTGAGTCGGATGGAGGCCGTACTGGAACTTCTTTTGCTCTCATTGCGCTGAGCAGAGCCCTCCCCCTCATCCCCAACCCTTCTCCCGCGAGGGGAGAAGGGAGCAAACACCCCGGCGGCGTGTGACATCCCCAGAAACAGCCATGGCTCCCACAAGGGGAGAAGGGAGCAAACAACCCGGCTGCGTGTGGCATCCCCAGAAACCACCATGGCTACCGCGAGGGGAGAAGGGAGCAAACAACCCGGCTGCGTGTGACATCCCCAGAAACAGCCATGGCTCCCACGAGGGGAGAAGGGAGCAAACAACCCAGCTGTGCGTGACATACCCAGAAACAACCATGGCTCCCACAAGGGGAGAAGGGAGCAAACAACCCGGCTGCGTGTGACCTCCCCATAAACAACCATGGCTCCCGCGGGAGCCATGGTTGTTTATGGGCGAGGCATTACGCCCGCAGGGCCGTCATCAACTGGGTGACCACGCCGCCCAGCAGGACGGGGTCGGGGCGGCACTGGGCGAAGGTGACCAGGCCCTGGATGTTGATAAGCAAAAAGGCGGTCAGGGTCGTGATGTCACGCCCGGCCGCCAGCTCGCCGCGCTCAAGGGCCAGGCTCAGCACCGCCGCCAGATCCGCATCCAGCTCGCCGTAGATGGCCTTGAGCTTCAGGTGCAGCTCCTCGTCCTGCTCCGCCAGCTCCATCAGGGTGCGGGTCACCAGACAGGTGCCGCAGAGGGCGTCGTTCACCACCTGCTCGAGGTAGGCCTGCACCCCCGCCAGCGGGCTCGCGGCGGCGAAGAAGCTGCGCCGCAGGGCGCTCTTCTCCTGCACATAGTGGTCGACCGCCGCCAGCAGCAGGCCGCGCTTGTTGCCAAACGCCGCGTAGAGGCTGCCCGGATGCAACCCGGTCGCCGCCACCAGCTCCTGCATGGTGGTCTTGGCGTAACCCTTGGCCCGAAATGCCTCCATGGCATTTCGCAAGACGTCGTCCCGGTTGAACTCGGCGCTGCGCATGGTTTCTCCGTTGAAAAAGCGGATTCACCGGCCTGGGGCCGGCGAGGGGAAATAAGAGGGCGGCAAGTTTACCCCAGCGGGCCGGCAACACCAACCCATGTTGAATGCTCGTTCAAAAAAGACTTGCACACAAAACAAAAAACGTCTTGAATGCACGTTCAAGAATCACTCCCTCAGGACAGACGATCATGAATACCCTGTTTCAGCCCTATCGCCTCAACGACACCCTCACCCTCGCCAACCGTTTCATGATGGCTCCCCTCACCCGCTGCATGGCAGGCCCGGGCCTGGTACCCACCGAGCAGATGGCCGCCTATTATGCGCGCCGCGCCGACATCGGCCTCATCATCTCCGAAGCCACCATCATCCGGCCGGACGGGCAGGGCTACCCCAATACCCCGGGGCTCTACAGCGCCGAGCAGATCGCCGGCTGGAAGAAAGTGACCGGCGCCGTGCATGCCAAGGGCGGCAAGATCTTCGCCCAGCTGTGGCACGTGGGTCGTCTCTCCCACCCCTTCTTCCACCACGCCGAAGTGCTGGCCCCCTCTGCCGTCGCCCACGAGGGCACGGTGCCGCGCATGCGCGAGCTGGTCTATCAGGTGCCACGTGCCCTGACCGAGACCGAAATCGCCCAACTGGTCGAGGATTACGCCCAGGCCGCCGCCAACGCAATTGAGGCGGGCTTTGACGGGGTGGAGATCCACGGTGCCAACGGCTACCTCATCGATCAGTTCCTGCACCACGCCAGCAACCTGCGCACCGACAACTACGGTGGCAGCCCCGAGAACATGAGCCGCTTCGCGCTGGAGGTGGTGGATGCCATCAATGCCCGCATCGGCGGGGATCGGGTGGGCCTGCGCCTCTCCCCCGGCGCCTATGTGCACCTCGAAGGGGATGCCCGGGATCGCGCCGTGTTCGACCACCTGCTGAGCGAACTGAACCAGCGCAACCTGGCCTATGTGCACCTCGGCATCTTCGATGACAGCCTCACCTTCGACTACCTGGACGGCCGCGCCTCCGACTACCTGCGCGCCCGCTACGACGGTCATCTGGTGGGGGTGGGCAACTACAGCGCCGAGACCGCAGCCGAGGCCATCGAGGCCGACCGCTTCGACCTGGTCGCCATCGGTCGCCCGCTCATCGCCAACCCGGACTACCTCTCCAAGGTGAAACAGGGCGACGCCCTGGTGCCCTATGCCGACACCATGCTGGCCGAGCTGGTCTAACGCTCGCCGTACCTTGCCTGACCAAGGATGGGATCCGCGCCCTCGCGCGGGTTTCCAATGTTTGGGCCCCTCTCGGGCCCTTTTTTGTGCCCGCTCGTCATGCCCGCCAGTTCCGTGATCCCTCTCTGACCCAATAAAAAGTTGCTAGTAACAACTAGTTGGCTATATTGGTTGTTGATGACAACCAAATAGGAAGCCCTGATATGGATCCCCGCCCCCTGCGCGCCCTGTCGCGCGATCTGGTTCGCGAACTCGGCATGCTCTCCCAACAGTGCGGCGAACTGGCGCTCAGCCCGCTCGAAGCCCATCTGCTGATCGAGCTGGAGAGCGGCCCCGCCACCAATCAGCAACTGGCGGAGCGGCTGCGCATCGACAAGTCCAACGCCAGCCGCCCGCTGGCCCGCCTGGCCGAGCGCGAGCTCATCAGCTGGCATCCCCATCCGTCCGATGGTCGCAGCAAGGAGGCACGCCTCACCATCGCCGGCCAGGCTCAGCTGCTGGATCTGCATCAGGAGATGGACAGCGCCATGGAGGAGACCCTGGCCCAGCTCACCCTCACCGAGCGCGAGCAGCTGTGGGAAGGCCTGCGCCTCTATCGCAGCGCCCTCTCCCGCGCCCGTCGCCAGCAGGGCTATCGCATTCGCCCCATCACCCAGGCCGATAACCCTGCCATCGCTGCCGTGGTGCGCGCCGTCTCCGCCGAATACGGCCTCACCGCCGACAAGGGCTACGGCGTAGCGGATCCCAATCTCGACTTTCTCCATGAAACCTACCTGGGTGAGCGCAGCCGCTACTGGGTGATCGAGGGACCCGATGGCTCCATTCTGGGCGGGGGCGGCATAGCGCCGCTGGCGGGGGAAGAGGGGCAAGTCTGCGAGCTGCAGAAGATGTACTTCATGCCCTCCCTGCGCGGGCTGGGACTGGGGCGGCGGCTGGTGCTGCAGGCGCTGGACGAGGCGCGCGCGCTCGGCTATCAGCGCTGCTACCTGGAGACCACCGCCGTGCTGCGCGAGGCCACCGCGCTCTACGAGTCTCTGGGCTTCGAGCACCTGCCGGGGCCGCTCGGCAGCACCGGCCACGATGCCTGCGAGATCTGCATGGTGCTGGCGCTCGCCGCCAACGAGACCCTGCCTGTGGCGTGAAGCATAAAGACTGGATGAACAAGGGCGGCCCTGGTACCGCCCTTTTGTTTGCCTGTTGCTCAGAGCCGGGCGGCGAGTGGCGCGAAGAAGCATGAAGGGCGAGGCCTGACGTCATCCTGTATCAATGAACGACGTTTGTGATCAGGCCAGGGCAGACAGGGGCGCTGGGCGCCTGTCAGGTGGGTAAATAGAACCATGCCGTTTTGATAAGGCCGGCCTCCACCTCGAACACCGCCATGCTCTCGATGGGCTCGGGGGAGAGGCCATAGATCAACTCGTGATCGAACACCTTGTTGCCGATGACGGTGCGTGCCAGCAGCTCGGCCCGCAAGGCCGGGTTGTTGAAACGATGTTCGGCATAGAAGGCGCTGAGCGCCTCCTTGCCCACTGTGCTCGGGCTCTCCGTCGGCATCCGGTACCCCTTGAACGCATCGGAGAAGCAGGCCAGGAAGGCCTCGAGATCGTGGGCGTTGTAAGCGTTAAATTGTGCCTCGACGGGCAGTTCGACCGACATGCATCACTCCCTGAATCATGTGTGAGCCTCCTTTATAGGGGGCATTGCTCCCCTTGTCGACGGGTGACGGCGGCTCTCCCCCCTCCGCGCCCTGTTCGCCATCCAAAAAGAGACCCCGCCGAAGCGGGGTCTCTTTTTATCTTGTCTGCCTGTCGGCAAGCCCTTGTCAGTGCTCGCGGGTCTGGCGGAACTGGACGTCGGCGTGACGCTCCTGGGCCAGGCGCAGGTTGACCATGGTCGGCGCGATGTAGGTGAGGTTGTCACCACCATCGAGAGCCAGGTTGACCTCGTTCTTGCGCTTGAACTCCTCGAACTTCTTGACGTCGGTCCCTTCCACCCAGCGGGCGGTGGCGACGTTGACCGCCTCGTAGATGGCCTCGACGTTGTACTCGCTTTTCAAGCGCGAGACCACCACGTCGAACTGCAGCACACCGACCGCACCGACGATGAGATCGTTGCTGATAAGCGGACGGAACACCTGCACCGCCCCCTCTTCGGAGAGCTGCACCAGCCCCTTGAGCAGCTGCTTCTGCTTGAGCGGGTCGCGCAGGCGGATGCGGCGGAACAGTTCCGGCGCGAAGTTCGGGATGCCGGTGAACTTGAGATCTTCACCCTGGGTGAAGGTGTCGCCGATCTGGATGGTACCGTGGTTGTGCAGGCCGATGATGTCGCCGGCGAAGGCGTCTTCCGCCTGCTCCCGGTCACCGGCCATGAAGGTGACGGCGTCGGAGATGTTCACATCCTTGCCGATGCGCACGTGGCGCATCTTCATGCCCTTGGAATAGGTGCCGGAGACGATGCGCATAAAGGCTATACGGTCGCGGTGTTTCGGGTCCATGTTCGCCTGGATCTTGAACACGAAGCCGGAGAACTTCTCCTCGGTCGCCACCACTTCGCGGCTCTCGGCCTTGCGCGGCATGGGGGCCGGCGCCCAGTCGGTCAGGCCGTCCAGCATGTGGTCGACACCGAAGTTGCCGAGTGCGGTACCGAAGAAGACCGGGGTCATCTCGCCGGCGATGAAGGCGTCGTGATCGAACTCGGGGGAGGCGCCCTGCACCAGCTCCAGTTCTCCCCGCAGCTGGGCCGCGAGATCCTCGCCGATGGCGGCGTCCAGCTCGGGGTTGTTCAGCCCCTTGACCACCCGCTTCTCCTGGATGGTGTGGCCCTGACCGCTCTGATACAGATAGGTCTCGTCCTTGTAGAGGTGATAGACACCCTTGAAGGATTTGCCGCAACCGATGGGCCAGGTGATGGGGGCGCACATGATGTTGAGCTCACGCTCCACCTCGTCCATGACCTCCATGGGATCGCGCACTTCGCGGTCCAGCTTGTTCATGAAGGTGAGGATGGGGGTGTCGCGCAGCCGGGTCACTTCCATCAGCTTGCGGGTCCGGTCTTCAACACCCTTGGCGGCGTCGATGACCATCAGGCAACAGTCGACCGCCGTCAGGGTACGGTAGGTATCTTCGGAGAAGTCCTCGTGACCCGGGGTATCGAGCAGGTTGACCAAGCAGTCGGCGTAGGGGAACTGCATCACCGAGGTGGTGATGGAGATACCACGCTGCTTCTCCATCTCCATCCAGTCGGATTTGGCGTGCTGGCCCGAGCCACGGCCCTTGACGGTACCGGCGCGCTGAATGGCCTGTCCGAACAGCAGAACCTTTTCGGTGATGGTGGTTTTACCCGCATCCGGGTGCGAGATGATCGCAAAAGTGCGTCTCTTGGAGACTTCACTCAGAAATTCAGCTGACATAATTCAACGTTCTTCTATTGGGCGGCGGCCTTGGCCACCGTGGGAATAATTCCGGGATGCCGCATTGACTCACGGTCCGGCATGGATACGCAACGGGCCACTCGGGCGGGCATCAGATCCGCCGGTGGAGAGAGGAAGAGGGTTGCGTTACATGGGTCTTCTCACCTGAGCCAAAGCAAAATTGCGCGACATTATACCCGCGCGAGTGAAAAATACCCAGCCCGGCTTTGCAGGGTGGTGCACCCTATTCGGCCCGCATCACCTGGTTGCGGCCGGCCTGCTTGGCCCGGTACATGGCCTCGTCGGCCCGCTGCACCAGCCCCCCCAGGCTCTCGTCAAGAGGACCCTGCTGGGCACAACCGATGCTGACGTTGACAAAACGCCCCTCCGGCATCCCCTCGATACGCAGCTGGGAGACGCGATGACGGATCCGCTCCGCCACTTCCATCGCCTCGTCCAGACAGGTGTCGGGCAGCAGCACCAGAAACTCTTCGCCGCCGTTGCGCCCCACTCTGTCCAGCGAACGCAGCTGGGCGGCGATGCACTTGGCCACGGCGGCCAGCACCAGATCCCCTACGTGGTGGCCCAGCTGGTCATTGACCAGCTTGAAGTGATCGATGTCCAGCAGCAGCACCGAGAAGGGCTTGCCCTGCTCCCGCGCCTGTCTGAACCAGTTCTGGCCCTTGTTCTGGATCTGGCGGCGGTTGTGCAGCCCGGTCAGATCGTCGGTCATGGCAAGCCGGCGCATCTGGCGGGAGCGATTGAACTGGTGCAGCGCCAGCATGCCCATCACCAGCAACAGCAGGGCCACCACCACGTACTGCCAGTGGCGCCGCTCCTGCAGCTGCTTGAGCTTGGCCTCCTGCAGCAGCTGCTTGGTCTTGAGGGCCTGGTTCTCCAGCTCCTTGCGGGCCAGGTCGAACTCGAAGCGCATCTGCAACGAGCGCTGCTCCCTGAGCACCCGTTCCAGCGAGTGCTTGGTCTCGACAAACAGCTTGAGGTTGCTGAGGGCGGCGCTGATCTGGCCCTGCTGCTCCAGGATCCGCGCCCGCACCTCGTAGACCCGCGCCAGGAAGCGCTGGTTCTTCTCCTTGACGAAAATGGGTTCGGCGTGGGCCAGGTAGTAGAGCGCCTTGGTCGGGTTGCCCTGCGCCGCCTCCGCCATCCCCATCACCAGTTGCCAGTGACCCAGGGTGACGCTGTCGGAGCTCTCGCGCCCCTGCAAAATGGCGTCAGCCTGGCGCAGCTTGCTCACCGCCTCGGTCACCTTGCCCTGATTGAGCAGTATGGTGGCGATCTCGATCCGGACCCAGGCCAGCAGCCCCTCTTTCTGCTGCGAGCGATAGAACTGCTCGGCCATCTTCATCAGCGGCAGCGCCCGGTCATACTCCCCCATCTCGGAGTAGAGCAGCCCCTGCTGGGAGCGGATCCTCACCAGCGGCTCCTGGGCGCGCAGGGCACTGTAGTCATGGGCCAGCTCTTCGAAATACCCCTCGGCCCGCTCATAGAGCCCCATCCGCCGATAGGCGTTGGCGATCTGGGCCAGCACCTCCCGCGCCTTGCCATCCAGCCCCAGCGACTCGAAGCGCTTGTGCGCCTCGATGAGCTCCATCAGCCCCTCCGCCAGCTCCCCCTGATAGGCGTACATGTCGCCGCGCAAGCTGAGGATGTCCGCCTCCTACACCCGATCACCGAGCCGGCGGGCCAGCACCAGCGCCTGCTGGTAGTCCTCCTTGGCCTGCTCCATGTTGCCGAGCATCTGCTGATGAAAGGCGCGGCAGGCCAGCAGACCTGTCTCGGTGATCCTGTCCTTGCGGGCCCGGGCACCGGCCAGTTCCTGGTCGGCAAAGTCCACCACGGCACGGTACTCGTCGTCCCACTCGGAAGGCATGGCCCAGCACTGCAGCCGCACGATGCGCCCCTGCACGTCGGGGGGATAGGCCTCCTTGCTCGCCACCAGGGCGGCGATGCGCAGCCGGAACATGCGATCGGGCTGGAACCCCTCCTCCAGCAGCTGCAGCTCGCGGGAGAGCTGGGGCTCGGTCAGCGGCGCCCGGGCCGCCCAGGCGAGGGGCGTACACAATCCCGTCAACAGGATCAGGGTCATGATGCGTTTCATGCCGGTTCGGTTTCCCCTCAGGTGGTGCTAGTACACGAATATGCTCACTCCCCCCATCATATCTCGCCTTGCAGCAACACACAGCAACCATGGAAAAAGAGAGGAGATAGGCCAGATCCGGCAGGCTCTCACGCTGACCTAACGCGCCCCTTTACAGATGGAAAATCAGCATCGACTATAGGCGCCATCCAACACAGGGAAGCGCAGGTTGATGACATATCAGGAGCTGCAGGCGGCCTACGACAAGCTGCTGCAGGAGAACGAACGGCTCAGGCGGGTCGCCGACGATGCGCGGGAGAAGCTGGAAGCCGCCATGGACGGCACCGGTCTGTGCATCTGGCAGAACCATGTGCCCACCGGCAAGCTCATCATCTTCAACCGGCGCTGGGGTTCCATGCTCGGCTACCAGCCCAAGGAGCTGTCGGCCCACTTCGACGTCTGGCGCGAGCATCTGCATCCGGAAGACAGGGAGCGGGTGCTGCAGGCCTTCTTCGATCACCTGAGCGGCAAGAGCCCGTTTTATCAGGTGATGCACCGGATGATCGCCAAGGACGGCAAGACCACCTGGGTGCTGGACCGGGGCCGGGTGGTAGAGCGGGACGCACAGGGCAACCCCGTTCGGGTGATGGGCACCCACATCGACATCACCCACGAGAAGGAGTACGAGCAGCAGCTGGCCCGGCTCGCCCACCGGGATCCCCTCACCGGCCTTGCCAACCGCACCGCCCTGCAACGCAAGTTCAACCAGGGTTTCAAAGCCATCTGCTTCATCGATCTGGACGACTTCAAGCAGGTCAACGACAACCTGGGCCACCGCGCCGGTGACGAGCTGCTGATCGCCCTCACCCGTCGGCTGCGCGACTGTTGCGAGGAGGGGGTGAAGATAGGCCGGCTCGGCGGCGACGAATTCGTGCTGCTGCTGCCCTGGGCAAGCGACGATCCCCGCACCAGCCAGCTGGCCAGCCAGTGCATCGACGCCATCGCCACCCCGTTCGAGCTGCCCAACGGCGACGCCTCGGTGGGCTTGAGCATGGGGATTGCGGCAATCCGGCCGCAGGATGATTTCAGCACGGCGCTGGCCCGCGCCGATCAGGCCATGTATCGGGTCAAGCGCGGCGGCAAGCGGGGCTTTCATGTCGCCCGGCCGAGTGGCCAGCCACTGCTGGATCAGGAGCAGGTAAACGAGCGCGGGCTCGGCCACCAGCCCAGCCCCTGAACAGGGTCAGATGGGCAGCGGCCCCATCACCTTGACCGCCCGAATGGCGAAGTGGCTGCTGATGTCGTTGACCATGTCCTGGGACTGCAACCGCCGGATCCACTGCTCATAGGCGGGCAGGTCGGGTACCACCACCTCCAGCAGGTAGTCGTAGTTGCCGGAGACGGTGTGACAGCTGATCACCTCCGCCATGGCCGCCACCGCCTGCTCGAAGGCCTCCACCAGCGGCTCCCTGTGCTGACTGAGCCGCACGTTGACGAAGATGGTGATACCCAGCCCGAGCTTCTCCCGCGCCAGCACGGCGCGATACCCCCGTATATGGCCCTCCCCCTCCAGCCGCTTCAGGCGGCGGGCACAGGGGGAAGCAGACAAGCCGACCTGCTCCGCCAGCTCCACGGTCGTGAGGCGCCCATCCTGTTGCAGCAAGCGCAGCAGATGTAAATCAATCCTGTCGAGCATATTGGTGATATCCGGTAAAAATCCCTTTTGGATTGGCTGAAACTAGCAATTACCCCCGAATATCTCAAACAGTTTGCCCTGCAACACCCTCCCCCCTGGCGTGATAATGAGCCGGGACACGCCATGGAGGGAGCCCGATGTCATTCACACCATCACCCCGTTGCAGCGGCTGGGCCGCCGCCCTCGCCACCGTGCTGCTCTGGTCCGGTTTCTTTCTCTCCCTGCGCCTGGGCGCCGAGGAGAAACTCCCGCCACAGGCGCTGGCGCTGCTGCGCTTCGGTATCCCGGCCCTGCTGCTGCTCCCCTATTACTGGCGTCACCGCATCCGTCTGCGCCGCACGCCCCTGCGCTGGCAGCTGGCCATGCTGGCGGGAGCCGGCCTGCCCTTCTTCTGGCTCGGCGCCACCGGCATGCAGCTGGCCCCGGTGGCCCAGGGCAGCGCCCTGATCCCGGGCACTGTGCCCCTCATGGTCAGTCTGCTCGGCCTGCTGCTGTGGCGCGCCCCCTGTCCCCTGCAGCGGCGCTGGGGGCTCGCCCTCATCGCCCTGGCCACCACCATCCTGTTGCTGGGCGGAGAACCGGGATTATGGCAGGGACAGCTCTGCTTTCTGGGGGCGGCCCTGCTGTGGGCCCTGTTTACCCTGGCGGTCAGACGCAGCGGACTGGCGGCGCTGGATGCGGCCGCGCTGGTAGCGGTGCCGTCGGCCCTGCTGCTGCTGCCGACGCTCCTGTGGAGCCCCTTGCCCACCGTGAGCCATGCCAGCGTCTGGCTCTGGCAGGGTCTGCTGCAAGGGATAGGCGCCGGCTTGCTGGCGGCGCTCTGTTACGCCCACGCCATCCGCACCCTGGGCGCCGAGGTCAGCTCGGCGCTGGGCTCGCTCACGCCCGTGATGGCGGCCATGCTGGCCTGGTGGCTGCTGGGGGAGAGCGTCACGCCGCCGGTGTGGCTGGCGCTTGGCCTCTTGTGTGTCGGGGTGGTGCTGGCCAGTCTGCCGGCACGGCGGGTTTCAGCTGCGCTGCCAGCGGCGCAACAGGCGACCGCGCAGGCCGCAGTCGAGTAGCCAGCTGTTGTCGAACACCCGCAGCAGCGCCGGTTTGGCGTGGCGGGACATGGCCACCGCGTGGAAGCGGGTCTGCTGCTTGCGTTGGCGGTTCATCCGATCCAGCAGGCTGTGGGGCAGGCTCTGGGCGATAAAGTCGGAGACCACCAGCACGTCCGCTTTGGCAAAGGCGGGGTCATCCAGCTTGATCAGGGCCTTCTCGAGGCAGGGCACCAGATCGGTGCCGCCGTGAAAACTCATGGAGAGGAAGCGCTCCGCCTTGTCGAGCCCTGTGTCGGCGGTGATCTCCAGGGTCGCCACCTCGGTGGAGAAGAGCATCAGGTAGCAGCCTCGCTTCTCGTCCATCGCCACCTTGAGCAGCGCCAGAAACAGCGCCTTGGCGCACTCCTCCGGGTAGCCCCCCATGGAGCCAGAGGTGTCGATGCAGACGATGAAGGGCCCCCGCTGCTGCAGCTGCCGCCCGCCAAGCTCAGGGGTGCGCAGCATGATGCGCTGACGCGGCAGGGTGCCGCGCGACTGGTAGCTGAGCAGGCGCCGCTCCAGATAGCGGCGGTAGAACTCCAGCTCCAGCTCCGGCAGCGCCAGCATCACCGCCTCGCTCGGCAAGAGGCGCATCAGGTCGCTGGCCGGGTGGATGCCCACCAGATCGTCCGGCACGTCGTCGGTCTGCACCTCCTCCAGCTCGTGCACCTGCACCGGCGGCACCGGCGAGTCGTTGGCCCGGTTGTCCTGCTCGCTGCGTCCCAGCAGGTTGGCGATCTCCGCCAGCAGCGGCTCGCGCTGCAGCATGCGAGCGTACTGCTTGACCAGCACCAGGCTGCGCTTGTGCCAGCTGCCCTGCGCCAGATCCCAGAGCCCGCCGGCGGAGATCTGGTTGGGGTCCAGCGCATCAGCCAGGGTACGGCTCGCCAGCAGCTGATCTTCGATCTCCTGGCGCTGCTTCTCCCGCTCCGCCTCGGCGATCTGCTGCTGCAGCTGCAGCAGGCTGCCCACCAGGCTGGTGCGCCACTTCTCGATCAGCAGCTGGCGCTGGCTGTCGGTGGGGTGAGCCATCAGCTGGCGCACCAGGCTGCGCGCCTCGCCGGCGAAGGGGCTGTACTGCTCAAGCCCGTCCAGCAGGGCCGGCAGGCGCCCCATCAGCTCGGCCAGCGGCAACCCCTTGTGGGCCTGATAGAGGCGATACTCCTGCTCCAGCGCCACCGGCACCGGCTTGTGGCGCATCTCCTCCCCCAGCTGATCGCTCCAGCGGCGGATGCGCTTTTGCAGCAATTTGCCCTGCAGCGGGGAGCGTTTGATGAACTCGGAGATCTTGGGGGTGGAGGCCAGCAAGAGCGCCATCTCGCCCGCCAGCTCCCCCTCGCCCATGAGCAGCCCCAGATCCATCATGCCGATCTCAAGCATGGCGACCTCCGCTGGCCTGGCTCACGACCGCCCCCTTCGCGCTCGTCATGACTCAGGCGTCCAGCTGCGGCAGCCGGTCGTGCCACTGGCTGATGTCGGTGCGCAGCTGATCCAGATCCCGGTTCAGCACGAAGAAGCTGTCCTCCACCTGCTGCAACCAGTGACGACCGATGAAGAGGTGCTGCTGATGGCGCTCGAACAGGTTGCGCTGGCGCTTGAGCTCCTGCGCCAGCACGCCGGCTTCTGCCAGCAGCTCGGTCAGGGCCGCCTGCCAGGGGGTGATCACCACCTCGGGAATGGGGGTACGCTCCACCAGTACCAGCGGGATCTGCTGGCGTTGCAGATCCAGCACGTGCAGGCGCAGCTCGTCGTCCAGCACCAGCTCGTAGTGGCCCTCCTTGGGGTTGCCGAGCGGCCAGCCCACAAGCGACTCGCCGGTGGGGTGCCAGTGGGAGAGCAGGGTGCGGTCGAACACCAGCGTCTCCACCAGCCGCTCCGGATCGTCGCCATCCAGCGCCGCCGGGGTGAGCAGATGGAAGTGCACCAGCTTGCCAAACGGGCGGGCATTGGCCAGCGGGATCTGGATGCCGCGGGCGCGGCGCCCGAACCACTGCTGGCGCTTTCTGGCCTTGCAACACAGGCGCTGGGCCACGCTCTGTTTGAGCTGCTTGAACTTGTCCCGCAGCCCCATCAGCTGACGGGTCATGGTCAGCTGCTGATAGCCGTAGAGGCGGGAGAACTCGGTCATCATCTCCAGCAGGGCGGTGCGCGAGGCCTCGTCATGCCAGAGGCAATCCTTGAACAGCAGCAGATCGAGCGGGGCCACCTCGTCGCGGCCGTTGAAAAAAGCGCTCGCCTTGATCAGCCGCACGGCCTTCTTCCAGCGCCGATCCGACACGTAGCAGCTGTGGGCCAGCTGGCTGTCGAGCTGCTGGCGCAGCTGATAGATGAGCTCGAAGCAGTCGTCCGGCAGCCGGACCCGGTCGATCTGCTCCTGCCACTCCAGATACTCCTCACCGTGGATCTGCACCGAGGGCGGCAGATTCTGGTGGGACTGGCCGTCGCTGGCCAGCATGGCCTGGAAGTTGGCCTTCTCCTGCACCCGGTCCATCCAGATCCGCACCAGCATACGGTCGTAAAGCGCCTCCAGCCCGCTGTCGGGGGCCGGCAGCTCGTTGGAGGCGGTCACCAGCAGCCGCATCGGGATGGGGTGCTGGCTGTCGCCGTTGCGAAACTGCCGCTCGTTGATGGCGGTGAGCAACGTGTTGAGGATCGCGGGGCCCGCCTTCCAGATCTCGTCGAGGAACACCACCTCGGCCTCCGGCAGGTAGCCGGCGGTGAGCCGCAGGTACTTGCCGTCCTCCTTCAGCGCCTGGATGGAGAGAGGGCCGAACACCTCCTCCGGCGTGCTGAAGCGGGTCATCAGGTACTCGAAGTGGCGCGCCTCATGAAAGGCCAGCTTGAGGCGCCGCGCAATCAGGCTCTTGGCGATGCCGGGCGGGCCCAGCAGAAACACGCTCTCGCCGGACAAGGCCGCCAGCAGACCGAGCCGCAGGGCATCCTGGCGCTCGTAAAGCCCCTCGCCGAGGGCCGACAGCAGGCGTGGCAGCCGTTCGTGAATGGGGGCGAGACGAAGATTCTGTGATGCTAAAGGTGGCATAGGCGCACTTCCGATACTGGGGTTGTCTGGAACCGGCACACCCGCGACGCGATCGAAGGTTCCCTGTCCTGCTTGTTGTATTGTCGGGAGGTCGCCTCTGGCTAGCACCGGTCGGTTGCCGGGCACCGGAGCGCCTCTCCTGGCTAAAACATACCGCAAAAGATGCAGCAAAACGCGTTCGAGTGTACCCTGCGCAGAGCTTTTTTCATCAATGCAGATCAAGACTGAGTCATCGCCCATGCAAGATCCAGTGCAGCTGACCACGGCGCGGGAGCCCGTTCCCGAGCAACCCGACCAGGCATCCGCTCGCCTGCGGCAACACCTGCTGGCCCGGATGGGCATCCCTAGCTGGCAACTGCGCCGGCCGGCCCTGCTGACGGGCCATCAGGCTGCGCCCGCGCCGGCCAATGAGCCCCAGGCAAATCTGCAGGAGGCGGCCCCCGCCCCGGCCGTGCCGAGCGAGCCGCCGAGCGGCAAGCTCTGGATCCTGGCGAGCCGGCTGCCCGCCCCCGGTCTGCTGGCGGATCTCTGCCAGCTGCTCGGCATCGGCAGCGACGAGGTCAGCCTGCTGAGCAGCCTGCCTGCCGGCCACACCCCGCCCTTGCTCTGGCTGGAGGCGGCCGATCCCGCCTGGCCAGAGGCCCTGATCTGCCCGCTCACCCCCAGCCCGGCCCAGAAACGGGCTCTGTGGCTGCAGCTCAAGGGGCGCCTCGGCTGACCAGCCGTGCGCCCCGCATCTCTCTTCGTTCAGCCGCCCCGACCCGGAGCCACCATGGTGCAATTTCGTCCCCTGCTCGAGACCGACTTCGAGCTCATCTACCCCATAGAGCAGGCTGCCCACAAGGAGCCCTGGAGTCAGGCCAACCTGCTCTCCTGCTTCGGGCCACGCTATCTCAACGGCCTGCTGCTGGTCGACGGCCAGCCGGCCGGCTTCTACATCTCGGATCTGGTGGCGGGCGACAGCTCGCTGATGAACATCTGCGTGCATCCTGACTTTCAGGGCAAGGGGCTGGGGCGGGCGCTGCTCAGGGAGTACCTGAGCCGCAGCAAGGCCAACAAGGCCGAGGCCTGGTTCCTCGAGGTGCGGGCCGGCAACAGCACCGCCATCAGCCTCTACGAGAGCGAGGGGTTTGCCGAGTACTGCCGGCGTGCCGACTACTACGGCACCGGTCAGGATCGGGAAGATGCCGTGCTGATGTCCCGCCTGTTCGACTTCGGCTAAGCCGCCGCGCTACATCTGCAGCACTAGAGCAGCGGCGCGTTGTCGAGGGCCGGATCCTGCAGGCTTTGGGTGGTGTGCAGCACCGCCTCGAAGCCGGCGGCGGAGAGCGGCATGAAGAAGCCGCGCTGCCAGGTCACCCCGGGCATCCAGATCTGCTGGATATCCACCACTATCTTGATGGGCTTGAGCTGCTCGCCCGGCTGCTGCACATAGATGCCGGGCGGCGTTGCCACCTGCGGGAAGCGGCGCAGTATCTGCTCGCTGCCATCCCCGGCATTCGGGTTGAGGCGCACCTTGACCAGCCGGGCCAGCACAGGCGCCATCTCCTCTGTCTGCCACAGGGTGGTATCCAGCAGCTTGCAGCGCCGGCATTTGGCGCGTTCGATCACGTAGAGCAGCGGATAGCCCTTCTGCAGGGCCAGCTGCTGTGCCTGGGCGTAGCCTTCGGCGCCGCTCAGCCAGGGGTTGTCCTCCTCGCCACCCGTTCCTCCCAGCGTAAACCAGAGCCCGCCGGCCCCCGCCAGCAACAGCAATACCCCGGTCACCACCCCCTTGATACCGACACTCATTATGCTCCCTCCCTGAATGGCTCCACACGTCAGCCACCATCATGCCTCAAGCCCCCCTAATTGACGACTTTGTGATCCAAGACAAATGGCGAACACTTGTAAGCTGTAATCTTAGAGTTTAAACTCCAGCGCGATTTTTCAGTGCCCCTTAGGGCGTACAACTGTTACTTGAGGATGTCTGACTGATGCCGAAACACCACCTGGTTCGACTGATGCGGGAACGTATCGCCCGGCTTGGCAACAAGGCCGCCCTGCGCGTACAACAGAATGGCCAGTGGCGTGCCATCGGCTGGCGTACCCTGGGGCAGGCCATGGACTACTGCGCCCAGGCGCTGATCCGCGCCGGCCACCAGCCTACCGAGATGGTCGGCATCTATGCCCGCAACATGCCGGAGTGGACCCAGGCCGATCTCGGCATCCTGGCCGCCCGCGGCGTCAGCGTCCCCATCTACCCCACCAGCACCCTCGATCAGCTGCGCTACATCGTCAAAGATGCCGGCATCAAGGTACTGTTCGTCGGCGAACAGCCCCAGTTCGACCAGGCGCTGCAACTCATTGAAAGCGGCGAGATCCAGCAGCTCATCGCCCTCGACGGCAGTGTCAACCTGCGCGGCTGCCCGCAGGCGAGCCACTTCCAGGAGTTCCTCTCTTCCGGCAATCACCAGCCCAGCGAACAGGTGCTGCGCGAGCGTGAGAGCCAGTACCGGATGGACGATCTGCTGACCCTGATCTACACCTCGGGCACTACGGGTGAGCCCAAGGGGGTCATGCTCGATTTCGCCAACATCGCCGCCTGCTTCGAAATGCACAACAGCCGCCTCGATCTGAACGAGCAGGATGTGTCGCTCTGCATGCTGCCGCTCAGCCACGTGTTCGAGCGCGCCTGGACCTACTACGTGCTCTATTGCGGCGCCGAGAACGTCTACATCCGCGATCCGCAGAAGGTAATGGATGTCATCGGCGAAGTGCAGCCGACCGTGATGTGCGCCGTGCCGCGCCTCTACGAGAAGGCCTACGCCATGATCCAGGCTCGCGTCGCTCAGGCCCCACGCCTGCGCCAGGCCCTGTTCGGCTGGGCCACCCGGGTCGGCAAACAGATGGTCGCCACCCGTCAGGCGGGTAAAGCCGCTTCCCCCCTGCTCTACGGCCAGCTCTGGCTCGCCGAGCGGCTGGTGTTTCGCAAGCTGCGCGCCCGTTTCGGCGGCCGTACCCGCTTCCTGCCGGTGGCCGGCGCCCGCCTCGCCGACGAGGTGAACTTCTTCTTCCAGGCCATGGGGCTCAACCTCAAGTACGGTTACGGCATGACCGAGACCACCGCCACCGTCTGCTGCTACGAAGACAGCCAGTTCAAGCTGGGCTCCATCGGCACGGCGCTCAGCGGCATCGAGGTGAAGCTGAGTGAGAACAACGAGCTGCTGGTGCGCTCTCCCACCGTGATGCGCGGCTACTACAACAAGCCGGAAGCGACCGCCGAGGTGATGACCGAGGATGGTTTCCTGCGCACCGGCGATGCCGGCGAGCTCGACAGCGAAGGCAACATCTACTTCACCGAGCGCCTTAAGGAGCTGATGAAGACCTCCAACGGCAAGTACGTGGCGCCGCAACTGGTGGAGGGGACCCTCGGCAAGGATCGCTTCATCGAACAGATCGCCATCGTCGCCGATGCCCGCCACTTCGTCTCGGCGCTGATCGTGCCCTGCTTCGAGTCGCTGGAGGAGTACGCCCGCTCCATCAACCTGCAGTACCAGTGCAAGACCGAACTGCTGCGCCACTCCAAGGTGGTGGAGTTCTTCGAGGCGCGCATCCAGGATCTGCAAAAAGAGCTGGCCAAGTTCGAGCAGGTGAAGAAGTTCACCCTGCTGCCGAGCGCCTTCTCCATGGAGCTGGGTGAGCTGACCCCCACCATGAAACTGCGCCGCAAGATCATCGAATCCAAGTACCAGAGCGAGATCGAGGCCATGTATAACCATGTCTGAGTACAACCACGTCTGAGACCGCTCGGATTTCCGGAAATAAAAAAGCCGCTTCAAGAGCGGCTTTTTTTGTTGCCTGTCATCAGGCCGGGGTCTTGCTGGTCCCGAAGTAGTCGGCCAGGAAGTCGTCAAACGACAGGCTGTCGCTGCGCTCCCGCTCCCGCTGCTTGGCCAGGGACTCTCGTGCCTCGCCGGCAAAATAGGCTTCGTCCCAGTACTGCAGCTCGCCAGCCAGCATCTCTTCCCGGTAGCGGCTCGCCAGCTCGTCGGCGAAGGCGCCGTTGTCCTTGCCGCTCTCCAGCAGTTGCTTGAGCAGGCGGGCGGAGTAGGTGAGCTCGGGGTTGAGCAGCTTCTCGCGGTGCATCGCCAGCGTCTCACGGTAGCGGTTGCGGCCGCAGCAGCGATCCAGCAGCGCGGCGACCTCGGCCAGCTCGTCGAACAGCTTGAGGCCGAACTCCTTGAGGCCGATGGGGTTGCCCTGCTCGTCCTCCAGCTCGAGGCCGGGACGGCGCCCCTCTAGCACCACCTTGGTCTGGTTGCGGCGATTGCGGGCGATCTCCTCGTCACCCAGCACCGGGGACGGGCGCAGCAGGCACCAGACCAGGAACAGGTCGAAGAAGCGGATCTGATCCACCTCGATGCCGTACGGGGTGAAGGGATTGACGTCCACGGTGCGCAGCTCGATGTATTCGATGCCACGCTGCTCCAGCGCGTCGGACGGCTTCTCGCCGCTGCGCGGGGTGCGCTTGGGCCGGATCGGCGCGTACAGCTCGTTCTCCAGCTGCAGCACGTTGTCGTTGAGCTGGCGGTACTCGCCGTTCACCTTGACGCCGATCCTGGCGAAGTCGGGATCATGGGTGTTGATGGCGCGGCGCAGGCTGCTCACATAGGCCGGCAGGTTGTCGTGACTGATCTTGAGCCCCGCCTGGGCGCTGTTGGTGTAACCCAGATCCGACAGCCGCAGGGCGGTGGCATAAGGCAGGTAGAGGGTGCCCTTGCCGGTCTTCTGGAACGGCAGGTTGCTCTTGCGCCCCTTGAGGAAGGATTCGCAGATGGCCGGCGAGGCGCCGAACAGGTAGGGCACCAGCCAGCCGAAGCGGTAGACGTTGCGGATAAGCCCCATGTACTTGTCGGAGATGAAGCGCTGGCTGCAGCACCCCTCGCACACCAGCTCCTGCCACTCGCACCAGAAGCTGTCCGGCATGGAGAAGTTGAAGTGTACCCCGGCGATCACCTGCATCAGGCTGCCGTAGCGGTTCTTCAGCCCCTGCCGGTAGAGGGTCTTCATCCGGCCGATGTTGGAGCTGCCGTACTGGGCCAGCCGGATGTTCTCCTCGTCGCCGACGAAGCAGGGCATGGAGAGCGGCCAGATCCGCTCATCACCTAGGTGATGAATGGTGTGACGGTGGATGTCGCCAAGCTGTTCCAGCAGGCTGTCGATAGAGTCGGTGGCCGGCGTGATGAACTCCAGCAGGCTCTCCGAGTAGTCGGTGGTGATGTTGGCATGGGTCAGTGCCGAGCCCAGACTTCTGGGGTGATCGGTCTGGGCCAGGGTTCCCTGTGGGGTGATGCGCAGACATTCACGTTCGATCCCGCGCCGGATCCCCTTGAGGGCGGTCAGCCGTTCCGGCGAACCCAGGGCGGTCAACAACTCGGTGAGTGACAAGCTTGTCGTAGTCATATTCACGGCTCATGTGTGGCCGCCCCACAGGGGGGCGGCACTATTTTTATGTAGCGCCCTCAGGGCAGCTGCAGCGGATAGATGGGAAGATGAAGCTCCTGCAGGGGTTTTTCAAGCTTTTGCTTGTCCCCCACCACCACAATCACCATCTCGGCCGGGTCAAGCCAGCGTGCCGCACTGGCCTTGAGCGTCTCGGCCGACACCGTCTTGATCAGGTTGTTCTGGGCCTGCACATAGTCCGGCTTCAGGTCATACATGATCATCTGCAGCAGGAAGCCCGCCTTCTGGCCAAGCGTCTCGTAAGAGAGCGCATCCTGCTGGGAGACGGCGCTGCGCATATAGGCGAGCTCGACCGGGGTCGGGCCGCTCTTGCGGTAGTTGTCCATCTCCTTGAGGAACTGGCGGATGGCATCCACGGTCGCATCGGCCCGCACGTTGGCACCGGTGGCGAAGGTCCCCACCTCCCGGTTGGCGGAGAAGCCCGAGCTGGCCCCATAGGTATAGCCCTTGTCTTCCCGCAGGTTGAGGTTGATGCGGCTGTTGAAGTTGCCGCCCAGGTTGAAGTTCATCAGCCCGGCGGTGAAGTAGTCACCCGTGGTATCGAACGGCATGGCGCGGCGGCCGATGCGGATCACCGACTGGGGCGCCCCCGGCTTGTCCACCAGATAGATGCCCGGCTTGGCCTGCTCGCCTTCGGGCTTGAGACTGCCAAGAGAGGGCGCAGCCCCCTTCCACTGGGTCAGGAAGCCGAGTTGATCCTCCACCTGGGACTGGGTCACGTCACCCACCACTACCACCTTGGCGTTGGTCGGGTTGTAGTAGTTCTGGTAGAAGCGCTTCACGTCCGCTAGGGTCAGCTTCTCCACGTCGGCCAGCACGCCGTCACCCGGCTGACCGAGACGGTTCTGCTTGCCGTAGATCAGCTCGCGGAAGGCCTGACCGGCCAGCCACTCGGGCTGCTGCTCGCTCTGTTTCATCCCCTGCAGCATCTGCGCCTTGACCCGCTCGAAGTCGGCCTCGCGCATGCCGGGCCGCTCATACACCTCGCGCACCAGCGCCAGGGTCTGCGGCAGCTTGTCGGCCAGGCTGCTGATGGTGACCAGGTTGTTGTACTGGGCGCTGGAGACGCTGACGCTGGAGCCGAGCTTTTGCAGCTCGTCGCTGAGCTGGGCCTCGGTCAGACGCACCGAGCCCTGCCCCATCATGCTGGCGGTGAGGCTGGCCAGCCCCAGCTCGCCCTTGCCTTCGGCCCGCATGCCGCCCGGCAGGGCGACCATGATGGAAACCGCCGGGATTTCATCGCTCTGGGTGCCGATGATCTCGATCCCCTTGTCGAGCTTGCCGTGCCAGATGGCCGGCACCTTGACGCTCACCGCATCGGCCGCCTTGGGCTGCACGCTGCGATCGAAGTCGTCTTTCACCGGCCGCTCGGCCAGCACCTTGTCATGCTTGGCGTAATCCGGCAGCTCGCGCTTGGCCGGGGTGAAGTTGGGCTTGGCGGCCTGCCAGTCGCTCTTGCCCTTGGGCACCACGCTCAGCACCACCGCCGGCTTGTTCAGGATGAACTTGTCGTAGGCGGCCTTGACCTGCTCCGGCGTCACCTTGCCGATGGCGTCCAGGCTCTTGAACACATAGTTGGGATCCTGGGCGAACACCTGGCCCATGGCGAGCTGGCTCACCTTGCCGGAGACGCTGTCCAGACCCCAGATGGCCGAGGCACGATAGCTGTTGATCGCCTTCTCCAGATCCTCCGGCTTGAGGCCGCGGCCGGCGAACTCGCCGATCACCTTGTCCACCTCGCTCTTGAGGGTCTTCAGGCTGCCATCCACCGCCGGATTGGGATAGGCGTAGACGGTCAGGGTGCAGGCCAGCTCCTCACAGTAGTGGGAGGCCCCCGCATCAATAGCCTTGCCACTCTTGACCAGCGACTGGTAGAGCATGGAGCTGGCGGAACCGCCCAGCACGTCTGCGAACATGTCGAGGGCCGGCTCCTGCGCATCGCCAAGCGACACGGTCGGGTAGCTGATGTAGAGCAGCGGCAGGTGCACCTTGTCCTCGAGCGTCACGTAACGGGTCTCGGGCAGGGTCACCGGCTCGGGGGTCGGCTCGGCCACCTCGGGTCCACGCGGGATCGGGCCGAAGTACTTCTCAATCCAGGCCAGCGCCTGCTTGGTGTCGAAGTCGCCGCCCAGGGTCAGGGTGGCGTTGTTGGGGCCGTACCAGCGCAGGAAGAACTGCTTGAGATCGTTGACGTCGACCCGGTCGAGATCCTCCACATAGCCGATGGGCTGCCAGGAGTAGGGATGGGTGCGCGGGTAGAGCGCCTCCCCCACCTTCTCGCTCACCAGGCCGTAAGGCTGGTTGTCGATGCGCTGGGCCCGCTCGTTCTTGACGGTGGCGCGCTGGATCTCGAACTTCTTCTGGCTCACCGCGTCGAGCAAGAAGCCCATGCGGTCGGCCTCCAGCCAGAGCACCTTCTCCAGCTGGTTGGCCGGCACGGTCTCGTAGTAGTTGGTGCGGTCCTTGTTGGTGGTGCCGTTCATGTCGCCACCGGCCTCGTTGATGATCCGCATGTGCTCCTGATCCCCCACGTGCTTGGAGCCTTGGAACATCATGTGCTCGAAGAAGTGGGCGAACCCGGACTTGCCCACCTGCTCGCGGGCCGAGCCCACGTGATAGGTGACGTCCAGGTGCACCAGGGGATCGGATCGGTCGGGCGCCAGAATGACGGTCAGGCCGTTGTCCAGCTTGTACATCTGATAGGGAATGCCGAGCTTGCCCTCTTCCTTGACCTGTTCCGACACCAGGGTGGGTGCCGCCAGCACGGGCAGAGAGAGGCCCAGAAGCATGCTTAATGGAATGAGTTTGTTCACGGTTACCTCGTGAGTGAAGCTAGAAGATCTGCCTGGCCAGCAGAAAGACCAGGGCATAACGCAACAATTTGCCGAGCCCGATGAGAATGAGAGAGCGCCAGAAGGAGAGGCGCAGCCAGCCGGCCAGCAGACAGAGACCATCGCCGACCACAGGCGTCCAGGCCAGCAGCAGACACCAGTGGCCATGTTGTTTGAGCCAACCGAGGGCTTTTTGTTCCCCACGGCCTTGAAAATCTTCCGGTTTTTTCTTGAAGGTGGCGAGCCAGCCGAGCCACCAGGTGGTCATGGAGCCGAGGGTATTGCCCAGCGTCGCCCACAGCAACAGGCTGGCCATGCTCCACTCCCCCTTGGTCGCCATGGCCCCCAGCAGCACTTCCGAGCTGCCGGGCAGCAGGGTGGCGGAGGTGAAGGCGCTCAGAAACAGCCAGCCAAGCCCCAGCTCGGTGATGCCATTCATCCGGCCAGCTCATCCGCGGCGGGCATGCGCAGCAGCAGCTTGCCGCGCACGTGGCCCTGCTCGATGGCCTGATGGGCCAGGGCCCCTTCCGCCAGCGGGAATTCGCCGGAGACGGTGATCTGCACCTCCCCCTGACGCAGCAGGATCAGCATCTGGCTCAACTGCTGGCGGTCAGGATGCACCAGCATGCCGAGCACCTCGATGGCGCTGCCGGCCGCGGCATCCTTGATCTGCTGGGCGGTGATGGTGGGTACCGTCACCAGCCGGCCGCCCGGCTTGACGCAGGCCAGCGCCGCCTTGCCGCTCTCGCCACCCACCAGATCCAGCACCAGATCGACCGGACCGTCGGCCACCACCTGGGCGGCCCAGTCTGCATCGTGGTAATCCACCATCTTGCTGGCCCCCAGCGCGTGCAGGAAGCTGTGGTTGTCACCGCTCGCCGTCGCCACCACCTCGGCGCCATAGGCGCTGGCAAACTGCACAGCCAGATGGCCGACGCCGCCGGCCCCGGCCAGGATCAGCACCCGTTGCCCCGCCTTGAGGGCGCCGTGTTCGAACAGCCCCTGCCAGGCGGTGAGGCCGGCCAGCGGCAGCGCCGCCCCCTGCCTCAGAGCCAGCTCCTCCAGCTTGACCAGCTCCTCCTCACGCGCCACCACGGACTCGCCGTAGCCGCCGGCGGCGAGGGGAAAGCCCACCATGCCGCATACCCTGTCCCCCTCGGCCAGCGAGTCGACACCAGGGCCGACCTTCTCGACCACGCCGGCCACGTCATAGCCCGGCGTCCAGGGCAGCTTCTCCTTGTTTTGCGCCGCCGCCCAGCCGAGGCCGGCCCGGGTCTTGGCATCGATGGGGTTGACCCCCGCAAAGCAGATGCGCACCCGCACTTCGCCCTCGGCAGGCACCTTGTCCTGGGAAGGGTTGAGCCTGAGTACCGAGGGGGCGCCGAATGCGGTAATCTGTAGCTGCGTCATTGCACAATCCATCCTGTTGATTGATCAAGGGTCAACAGAATAACAGCGAGGACACCATGGCTCGAATGTTTCTTATTCCTCTGTTGCTGGCCCTGGGGTGGTGGGCGTTTCTGCTCTACTTCCGCATCCCGCTCAAGCAGGGGGCCAAGGGGTTTTACTGGATCATCGGCATCGGCGGCGGTCTGGCCGCCTTCCTCAGCCTGATGATGGTACTGACCCACTAGCACAGCCCCCGTGCGGCAATAAAAAGGCCACCCTGCGGTGGCCTGATGATCAACTCCCCTGCGAGCTGAGATGGTAGTGGCGGTTGCTGCCCTGCCCCAGCACGCCCTGGGCCAGCAGATGCTGGAACACCCGGTCCACTTCCTCCAGCGACAGCGACAGCGCCTGGGCGACGCTGCGCTTGCTGCACTTGAGCTCGCCGCTCTCCAGCGCGCTGCGCACCTGTTCCACTACCTCTGGCTCAGGCTCCGGCCGGCCGGGCAGCTGCTGTGCCATGGCAGCGGCCTCCGCCTGCTGCAGCACGATCTGTTCCCGCTCGCGGTCCCGCTGCCACAGCCAGCTGCGGCGAAAGCGGTTTTCCTCGCCGATCAGACTGACGAAGAAGGCGCCGAACACGTCGAGCAGCACCGAGAGGAAGCAGACCAGCAGAAACTGCACCTGGCTGATGCTCATGCCCACCCCGTCCGCCAGGCTGCTCATCAGCCCCAGCATGGAGGATTGTTCGTTGACGGGCTTGGCGTCGCGCTCCTGGCGCAGCTCGTCCTGGCGCAGCCTGAGCTTGGTGTTGGCCTGCTGCAGGCCGCTGACGCCGCTGGAGATGCGCGCCATCTCGATGTACTTGCGGGCCGCCTCCTCGTTGAGCTGGATCTGCCGCTCTATGCTGGCGATCTGCTCGTCGAAGCGGGCGATCTCCCGCTCATGGCGCGCCTGCTGGTTGAGGATGGTGTTGGTGGCGCTGTTGATGCCGCCTATGCTGCCGCCGATGGAGATGGCGGCCAGCACGCTGTAGAACAGCAGCGACCAGAAGGCCCCACCCAGATCGCGACGCGCCTTGCACTCCCCGTATTCATACCAGACGTAGAACTTGCCCAGTTCGAAGATGATGGCCAGGCCACCGAACAGCCACTTCATCAGGGGATTCTCGTCGATGGAGAGAAACAGCAGCAGGGAGAAGACAATGGAGGCCAGAATGGCCAAGCCGGTAAAACTGTACACCGTGGTCAGTGCGAACCACCCCTTGGGGTAGCGCAGCACGGCAGAAGCCTGTGTGGTCATGAGAAAGCGGGCGCGATATGCAGGAAAAGTTGGCTGCCGATTATAGTCAGCAGACTCCTCGAGAGAAGGACAATCACCATAATTGCACGAGATCCGTGGTCAGCTGCCCAGAGTGCGACCAAAACGGACAAATCGGCAGCAAAAAGTCGATACACTCACTGCCGACTCTCGTAGCATGGGAGATTGAGCCTGATTCTGCCCGGATTCAGCAAGACTGGCATACACTGACCCGCAACAACCAACCACCGAGGCCACAATGAACCGAACGACTAGCTTGTTACTGCCCCTGCTTCTGGTTGCCGGCACCGCGCTGGCAGCACCGCAGTATGAGGAGGAAGGTGGTACGGCATTCTCCGTCGATGCACTAACCTTCAACCTGGACTGGGATGACAAGCAATTTGGCTGGTCATCGACCAACTGCTTCGAGCCGGGAATGAACGATGGCACCCAGACGCCATGCCGGGAAAGCAGGGTCAGCTTCGACGATGAAGAGCACCGCAATGATCCCCCCGGCAGCAACCAGATGCCCGCCACCCAGGGCACCGGCCAGTAACCAAGGAGAACTTTCGTCATGACTCATTCAACCATGTTCAACAAAGGCACCCTGCTGCTCTCCCTGCTGTTGGCCAACGGGGTTGCCTTTGCCGCCCCGCCCCACTCCAAGGATGGCGATGGCATCCGCCTTTCCACCGACAACATCAAGCTGAACGTCGACTGGGATGACAAGGAGTACGACTGGTGGCAGCACAACTGCCTGGATCTAGGCATCGGTGACAGCCGCATCAAGCTCAACTGCGACAAGATCGACGGCAAGTACCGGGATCACTACAACCGCAGCATCCACAGCGGCAACAACCCGGGGCAGGGACATGACAAGTTCAAAGAGAAGGACAAGGGCCACGGCAACAAGAAGCACTGATCTGACTGCCGTCGAGCATGAACAAGGGGCCCATGGCCCCTTGTTCGCTTTTCCTACCAGTAATTCTCCGCACTGATGTTGCCAGGGGCCCGCCGCAGGTTCTTGGCCAACCCCAATGACAACAGGGTCTGCTGGGTCTCCTTCACCATGCCCGGGTTGCCGCAGATCAGCACCTGGCTCAGCGCGGGAGCAAATTCCAGCCCCACTCGCGCCTGCAGGCGACCATCGGCGATGGCCGCCGGGATCCGCCCCTCCATCGCTCCGGGCCAGCTTTCACGGCTGACGAAGGGGACGTAGCGAAAACGCTCGCCATGACGCTCGGCAAAGCTCACTATCAGATCCCGATAGCTCAGCTCCTCCCCCTTGCGCACCCCGTGCACCAGCACCAGATTCTCGAAACGGGCAAAGGCTTCCCCGTCGGCCAGCATGGAGAGGAAGGGGCCGATGGCGGTCCCGGTGGAGAGCAGCCAGAGATCGCGCCCGGCCGGCACCTCGTCCAGGGTGAGAAAACCGGTCGCCAGGGATTGCACCAGCAGGCTGTCGCCCGCCCGCAAAGAACCCAGGGTCGGAGTCAGCTCCCCATCGGGGATCTCGACGAAATAGAACTCGTGGTAGGGAGTCGAAGGCGGATTGACGAAGGAGTAGGCCCGCTGGACGCGGCGATCGCCCTGCTCGAGGGCCAGTTTGGTGAATTGCCCCGCCTTGTAGGGGGCCAGCTCGGCCGCCACACGCAGGGAGAACAGGGTGGGCGTCCACTCGATGCGTTCAAGGACGCGACCTTCGACCCAGGCCATAGGGATCTCCTCCAGAGGAACAGGTCTTTACTCTACCCCCGGGCCTGAAAATAAAAAACCCGCGCAAGTGCGCGGGTTTTTTCTACAAAAGCGAATCGCTATTACAGGGCAACAACCTGGATCTGTACGGTTGCTTTAACGTCAGCGTGCAGCTGAACAGCAACTTCGTAGTCACCGGTGTTACGCAGAACGTTGCCCATGCGGACTTCGCTCTTGGCAACGGCTACGCCGGCAGCAGTGATGGCTTCAGCCACGTCACGGGTACCGATGGAACCGAACAGCTTGCCTTCGTCGCCAGACTTGGAAGCGATAACCACGGTAGCCAGTTCGGCCAGCTTGGCAGCACGCTCTTCAGCAGCAGCTTTGTTGGCAGCCAGTTTGGCTTCCAGCTCAGCACGACGAGCACCGAAAGCTTCGATGTTGGCCTTGGTGGCCATAACAGCTTTGCCTTGCGGGATCAGGAAGTTACGGGCATAACCAGCTTTCACGGAAACTTGGTCACCCAGACCGCCCAGTTTGGCGATTTTGTCGAGCAGGATAACTTGCATTACCTTTCCTCTATAAATTTCGTTGAGTTAGGCTTAAGTGCCGGACCGATTCTTACTTGTTGTGCAGATCGGTGTACGGCAGCAGAGCCAGGTAACGAGCACGCTTGATGGCGCGTGCCAGCTGACGCTGATACTTGGCGCGGGTACCGGTGATACGGCTCGGTACGATCTTGCCAGATTCAGTGATGTAGTTTTTCAGAGTAACGATATCTTTGTAGTCGATCTCGGTAACGTTCTCGGCGGTGAAGCGGCAGAACTTACGACGACGGAAATAACGTGCCATGGCCTTTATCCTCTAGTCAGTGATCCAGAATTACTCTTCGGAAGCAGCTTCAGTAGCTTCTTCGCGGCGCTCGTCGTCACGACGGGTGAAGCGCTCTTCCTTGGCCTTGGCCATCGGAGAAACTTCAGTCACGGCGTGCTTGGTGCGCATGATCATGTTGCGGATAACGGCATCGTTGAAGCGGAAGTTGGTTTCCAGCTCATCGATAACGGCTTGCTCTGCTTCTACGTTCATCAGAACGTAGTGGGCTTTGTGCAGTTTGTCGATCGGGTAAGCCAGCTGACGACGGCCCCAATCTTCCAGGCGATGAATGGTACCACCGGAGGTGGTGATGGCGCCGGTGTAACGCTCGATCATGCCAGGTACTTGCTCGCTCTGGTCCGGATGAACCATGAAGACGATTTCGTAATGACGCATTTTAGCTCCTTACGGATTAATTCAGCCTCCGCCCAGGTGCAGCCAGACCTCGGAGGCAAGGAACATAATGGTGTTTAGACGCTGCTTTTCTAGGGCGGCGTATTGTACGAAATCCCATCCCTCACTGCAACCAGCCACCGCCGATGTTTTTATCTATGGGAACAATACAAAACTTCAATTGATAATAATTATCATTTAGATCTATTCTATCTCCATGCACTTATGGAGGCTGATACCATGCAACCCGCGCTGACCACGGCCATCCCGGCCCGCAAATTCAAACTGACCCTGCTCGGGCCGGCCTTTATCGCCGCCATCGGCTACATAGATCCGGGCAACTTCGCCACAAACATTCAGGCCGGCTCCACCTTTGGCTACCAGCTGCTATGGGTCGTGGTGTGGGCCAACCTGATGGCCATGCTGGTGCAGACTCTCTCGGCCAAGCTCGGCATCGTCACCGGCAAGAACCTGGCGGAACACATTCGAGACCGTCTGCCCAAGCCGGCGGTCTGGGCTTACTGGGTGCAGGCGGAGATCATCGCCATGGCCACCGATCTGGCCGAATTCATCGGGGCCGCGGTCGGCTTCAAGCTGCTGCTCGGGGTCACCCTGCTGGAAGGGGCCGGCATCACCGCCGTGCTCACCTGGGGGATCCTGATGCTGCAGTCCCGCGGCCAGAAACCGCTGGAGTTCGTGGTGGGCGGCCTGCTGCTGTTCGTGGCGGCGGCCTACATCGTCGAGCTGGTGTTCTCCCGCCCCCATCTGCCGAGCCTGCTGGAGGGCGCCCTCTTCCCCGGACTGCCCAACAGCGACGCCGTCTATCTGGCGGCCGGGGTGCTCGGCGCCACCGTGATGCCTCACGTCATCTATCTGCACTCGGCGCTGACCCAGCACACCCAGGATCAGGGCTCGGTTCCCCAGCGGCTGCACACCACCCGGGTCGACGTGGCCATCGCCATGACCATCGCCGGCTTCGTCAACCTGGCCATGATGGCCATGGCCGCGGCCGCCTTCCACAGCTCCGGCAACCAGCAGGTGGCCGAGCTGGAGTCCGCCTACCAGACCCTGACTCCGCTGCTGGGCCAGGCGGCTGCCACTCTGTTCGGCCTCTCGCTGGTCGCCTCCGGTATCAGCTCCACCGTGGTGGGCACGCTGGCCGGGCAAGTGGTGATGCAGGGCTTCGTGCGCTTCACCATCCCGCTCTGGCTGCGCCGTGCCATCACCATGGCCCCCGCCTTCGTGGTGATCGCCATGGGCCTCAACACCACCGAAATTCTGGTGCTGAGCCAGGTGGTGCTGAGCTTCGGCATCGCGCTGGCGCTCATCCCGCTGCTGATATTGACCGGCGATCGCGCCCTGATGGGGGAGTATCGCAACCACCCGGTGACCCAGGCGCTCGGCCGCCTCATCGTCGCCCTGGTGATCGGGCTCAACGCCTACCTGCTGGTCGCCATGATCTAGCACTCATCATCCTGCCTCCGGACCGGCTCATTAACCGAGGTTAATGAGCCGCTCTGCGCTTTGACGTATGCTGGCGGCTCTCTTCCTCTTCGATCTGCGGGAGCCATCCATGTCACATACCCGAGCCAGCTTCGTGCTGGGCCACCACCAGGAGCAGGCCAGCGTCATCTGCTGCCAGAGCGGCGATATCAGCCTGCTGGTCACCGACCTTACCCCCTTTCATCCCCAGAGCCACCTCTGGCCCGATCAGCCGGGTGACGTGGGCACAGTGCGCTGGGAGGGTGGCGAAGCGGCCGTCGGCCCCTGCCGCATGGGGGCCATCAGCCCGGATGGGGAGCTGTTCGTCGACCAGGCGATCCCGGTCAAGCGAGGCGCGGAAGGGTGGCGTTTCGTGGTGGTGCACCCGCTGGCCTGTCACTGTGCGCTGCCGGTGGGCAGTCAGGTGACGCTGCAAGTGGATGCCGAGGCCCGTCACGCCCTGAGCCTGGGTCACAGCGGCTGCCATCTGGCAGCACTGGCCCTAAACCGGGCGCTGATGCCCTACTGGCGCAAGGAGGTGAGCGAGCGGGACGCGCTGGATCAGCCGGATTTCGATCGTCTCGCCATCCAGACCTCGCGAGTCGAGCCCAATGGCTCGCGCGAGCAGTACCGGATCGGCAAGAGCCTGCGCAAGAAGGGGGTCAACAGTGAGGCCCTGCTGGCGGATCTGGCGCAGATTGAAGCGCACATCAATCGCCAGCTGGCCGACTGGCTGGCAACCGGAGGCGAGATCCGCCGCAGCCGGGCCGGCGAGTCGATCATCGACTCCCGTTACTGGCACTGCCCGCTGGAAGGGCGGGAGGTCACCATCCCCTGCGGCGGCACCCATGTGGCCACGCTGGCCGAGCTGGGACGGATCGAGACCAGCCTCACCGCCGATGCAGAAGGGTTTGTCATGATGACCCGGGTCTACCCCTGAGGGCGTCCGAACTCGGCGACCAGCGCGTCGATCAGGGCGCGCACCCGGCGCGGCTGATGCCGCCCGGAGGGGTAGACGATCTGCAGCCGTGACGCCGGGGCGGCGAACTCGGGCAGGATCTCCACCAGGCGGCCACGGCTCAGATCCTCCCCCACATCCCAGCGGGACTTGAGGCAGATCCCCTCCCCCTGCAGGCACCACTGGCGCACCAGATAACCGTTGTTACTGATGCGCCGCCCCTGCACCATCACCCGCTTCACCACACCCTCGACCTGAAAAGACCACCAGCGCTCCGGATGTTCTCCGAAACGCATCAACAGGCAGTCATGATCGGCAAGCTCTTCCGGATGGCGGGGCTCCCCCTTGCGCGCCAGGTAGGCGGGTGAGGCACAGACGATCCGGCGGTTCTCCCCCAGCGAGAGGGTGCGCAGTGTGCTGTCGGCCAGCTCTCCGTAGCGCAGGGCCAGATCGATCCCCTGCCCCACCAGATCCAGATAGCCGTCGGTCAGGTTGAGATCCAGCGTGATCCCCGGGTGTTGCGCCATGAAGCGATCGAGCAGCGGCACCAGCCGGCTGATCCCCAGATCATGAGGGGCGCTGATGCGCAGCAACCCGTTCATTTCGTCCCCGCCATCGCGCAGACGGCGCTTGAGCCCCTCGGCCTGGGCCAGCAGATGGCGCCCCTCCTCCAGCAACAGGCGCCCCTCTTCGGTGAGGCTGATGGAGCGAGTGGTTCTGCTGAGCAGGGTCGTACCGTAGTAGCGTTCCAGGGAGGCCAGCCGCTCCGAGACGGTTGCCGGGGAGAAGCCCAGCTCACGCCCCGCGGCGGCCAGCCCCCCTTTTTCCACTATGACCAGGAACAGATTGAGGTTCTCGAGCATGATTGTATTGATAATCCGAATTATGTTTTAGATTTTGCGGCAATTATCAAAATACACCGTCACATCTATCTTCTCCAGCAGACACAGGCGCGGATCCCCCGCCGTCTCAGAGAGGAACATTGCCATGGCATTTCATCAACATACCCTGTCCCTTGTCATCGGTGGCCACACAGGTATCGGCCGCGCCGTCGCCGACGCCCTGCGCCAGCGCCCCGGTCAGGTCATCGTCGCCAGCCGCAAGAGCGGCCTGGATATCACGGACCAGACCTCCATCGATAACCTCTTGACCGATCTGGGCCAGCTGGATCACCTGGTCATCACCGCCGGTTCCCAGGCGCCTGGTGGGTCGCTGCTCGAGCTGGATCTCACGGCGGCCAAGGCGGCCTTCGACACCAAGTTCTGGGGCACTCTGACGGTCATTCGCAGCCTTGCCCCGCATATGGCCCCCGGCGGCACCATCACCCTCACCACAGGGTTCCTGGCCCGCAAAACGGTGCCCGGTACCCTGGTCAAGACCACCATGAATGCCGCGCTCGAAGCCGCCGCCAGGCTGCTAGCCCGTGAGCTGGCCCCCATCAGGGTCAACGTGGTCAGTCCGGGGCTGACCGATACCGAGGCCTACGCCGCCATGGCACCCGAGGCGCGAGAGGCCATGCTGGGCCGGGCGGCCGCCAGCCTGCCGGCCGGTCGGTACGGCCGCGCCGAAGATCTTGCCGCCGGCTATCTGCTGGCCATCGACAACCCCTTCATGACCGGCGCCACCATAGATATCGATGGCGGCGCCCTGATCAACTGAGGAGATGAGCATGAAAGAGGCCAACACGCTCCCGGCCCGGATCTGGATCCTGACCCTGAGTGCCTTTGCCATCGGCACCGCGGAGTTCCTGATCGCCGGCATCCTGCCCCAGGTGGCTGAATCGCTGGGGGTCACCACGGGCCAGGCGGGCAACCTCATCACCGCCTATGCCCTGGCCATCGTCTTTGGCGGCCCGCTGCTCACCCTCTGGCTGGCCCGCTTCGAGAAACGTCGCGTCCTGCTGGCACTGATGGTGCTGTTTGTGGTCGCCAACCTGATCGCGACCTTCAGCACCGACTACGTCACCCTGATCGTGAGCCGTATCCTGGCCGGCCTGACCCAGGGCCCCTTCTATGGCATAGGTGCCGTGGTCGCCACCCGCATGGTGAGCGACAAGATGGCGGGCCGCGCCGTCGGCCAGATGTTTGCGGGCCTGACCCTGGCCAACGTGCTGGGCGTGCCGGCGGGGGCCTGGATAGGCAATGCCTTCGACTGGCATACCACCTTCCTGGTGGTCGCCGGGCTGGGTCTGCTCTCCATGCTGGCCATCGCCCTCGTCATCGAGCGCCAACCCAGGGAGAGCGCCACCTCCATCAGCCAGCAGCTTGCCGCCTTCCGCAGTTGGAACCTGCTGGCCAGCCTGCTCTTTACCGTACTGGGCTGGGCCGGCTTCATGACCCTCTATGGCTACATAGCGCCGCTGGCAGAAGAGGTGGCGGGCTTCGAACGTTCCGCCATCACAGGCGTGCTGGTGGTCGTCGGGCTGGGCTTGGTGCTTGGCAACAACATCGGCGGGCACAGCGCCGACCGCAATCTGCGGCGCTCCCTGCTGGTGTGGCCACTGCTGACCATTCTGGCCCTGCTGCTGGTCGGCGTGGTGGAGCACTACCCATGGCCTTTCCTGATCGCCACCTTCCTGTTTGGTGTGGCCACCTTCGCCAATCTGCCCGCCATGCAGATGCGGGTGATGAAATATGGCCGGCAGGCCCCGGAGCTGGCGGCCACCGCCAACATCTCTGCGTTCAACATCGCCAACGCCTTGGGCGGAGTGATCGGTGGTGCCGTCGTCGACAGTCAGCTGGGACCGGCTGCCCTCCCCTTCTTCGCGGCGCTGGTACCGGCCCTGGGGCTGCTGTTCATTCTGACCCAGGAGCGAAGAGGGCGGCCAAAGGCCCTGGCCTGCTAGGCGACGACCCCTTCACCCGCATTCCGAGCCGACAGGAGGCCATATGACCATACATGCCATCGACCACGTCACGCTTCGCACGGATCAGCTGGAGCAGACCATAGCGTTTTATCGCGATGCCATTGGCCTGCAGGAAGGGGGGCGGCCCCCCTTTCCTTTTCCGGGTTGCTGGCTCTACGCAGGAGGGCGCCCCCTGCTGCACATCGTTGCCAACACCCAGGGCGAGGGACTGACCGACTATCTGGGGAAACGGGAGACGGAGCAAGGCAGCGGCTGCATCGATCACATCTCGCTGAGCGCCTCGGATCCTGTAGAGACGCAGGCTCGCCTGCTGCGACTGGAGGTACCCTTCGTCAGCCGGGTCATCCCGGAGCGCAACGAGCTGCAGCTCTTTCTGAGGGATAACAACGGGGTGCCGGTCGAGTTGCTCTTCACCCAGACGGACATCGACCAGCACGACAACCCGCCGACCGGGGGAGATAGGGATGAGTAACAGACGACACTTCATCAAAAGCGCGATCGCCATGGGCACCCTGGCAGTGGCGGGGCGTGCCTTGGCAAGCCCCCGCTCCCCCTCGGGCCAGGGCGCAGGCCCCCAGCTCAGGCTCGGCATCACGGATCTCTCATTCCACCGCATGACCGGGGCCCTGGTGACTGCCGTTCTGGAGCAGCGGGGCTACCGGGTCACCCGCAGCCACGCCCCCCATGAGGCCAATTTTGAACGGCTCGCCAGCGGCGAGATCGATCTGCTGGCCTCCGCCTGGCTGCCTGCCAGCCACGGCATCTACAAAGCCGAGGTCGAGAAGCGGGTGGCCGTGCGTGAGCTGGGGCTGCACTACCAGCCCTATGCCCTGTGGGGCGTCCCGGACTATGTTCCCGTCGATCAGGTGGCCGAGGTCGCCGACCTTCTGCGCCTCGAGGTAAGGCAGCGCATGACCCCGCAGATCCAGGGGATCGGGCCGGGGGCTGGCATCAGCCGCTTCTCGCGGGAGATCATGAGGGTGTACGGGCTCGAGCAGACGGGTTACCGCTTCCTGAACGGGACACAGGAGCAGTGTCTGGCCGCCTTTGAGCAGGCCGTGGCCGAGCAACGCTGGGCCATAGTGCCCCTGTGGCGCCCCCAGTTCCTGCACGCCATCCATCCCATCCGTGAGTTGAAAGAACCCGGGGGGCTGCTGGGCGGGGTCGACAGGGCCGTGCTGCTGATACGGGAGGATCGCCTGGGCAGACTGGACGACGCCACTCTCACAGCGCTGGACAAACTGCGCTTTGGCAACGAGCTGATAGAGCACCTCGACTATCGGGTCAGCCGGCTCGGCGAGCCCCTCGACCGGGTCGCCCGGGAAGCCATTGCCGCCTTGCAGCAACCAGCCTGATGTCGCCGCCACCGGCATCCAGGTCGGGGGCGGCCGTCAGCTCCGAGGGGCACGCCCCTAGCCGAGGCGGATCAGCAGGATCCCGCCCAGGATAATCAGGGCGGCCAGCAGCCTGACCCGCCCCAGCTTCTCCCCCAGCCAGCCCCAGGAGATCAGCACCGCAAACAGCACGCTGCTCTCGCGCAGGGCCGCCACCAGGCCGATGGGCGCCCTGGTCATGGCCCAGATGACGATCCCGTAGGCCAACAGCGACAAGGCTCCCCCGATGGCGCCACTGCGCCACGCTGCAGGCCCCAGCTCGCGCCAGGCAGTGCGACTCTGCCAGCGCATCAGCAGCGGCATCATCAGCGCGGTGAGGGCGAACAGCCAGAGGGTGTAACGCACCGGCTCGCCGGCCGAGCGAGCCCCCGCCCCATCGGACAGGGTGTACGAGGCGGTAAACAGCGCCGTGACAAGCACCGCCTGCAGCGCGGCCGGTGCCAGCCGCAGGCCGCCGCGCCACGCCATCAGCAGCACGCCGCTCACCAGCACCACGGCTCCCGTCACCGCCACCATTCCCGGTACTTCACCCAGCAGCAGGGCACCGAACAGCAGGGTCACCAGCGGGGCACTGCCCCGGGCCAGCGGATAAATCTGGCCGAACTCACCCAGCCGGTAGGCCCGACCGAGAAACAGGCAGTAGCCGCAGTGCAGCAGGATGGAGAGTGCCAGCCAGGGATATTCGGCCGCCACCGGCCAGCCCACCAAGGGGAGAAAGGGGGCGGCAAACAGACCGGAGCAGAGGGAGACCAGCAGGACGCTGACCCGCCCCTCGGCCTGGCGCTTGGCCAGCGCATTCCAGAGCGCGTGCAGCAGGGCTGCCAGCAGGATGGCGGCAAAGATGGTTGGGGTCACGACAGGGTTCCGATAGCAACAGGCCGCCCAGCATACCCGGTTTGCCCGACCATGACAGAGAGCGGCCTCATAAGATGCCTGTTTTTTCATCCGGCAGCCTGCTGCCGGTCTGGCCTCAGCGCAACCGGCGCTGCCAGTGAATGGCCAGCAGGATGAAGCTCACCCCGACCCAGAGGTTCCACGCCGGGATCTCGCCAAACAGCCAGACCCCCAGCAGCACCACGAACATCAGGCCCGAGTACTCGGTCGCCGCGATGCGGTTGGCCTCTACCTGACGATAGGAATAGAAGCAGCTGGCGTGATAGAGCAGTTGCATGACGCCGCTGCCGCCGATCAGCACCAGCAGCCGCCAGTCCACCGGCTGCCACTGACCCACCGCCAGACCCGCGGTCAGCGGCATGGCCAGCAGGTTGGCCCAGAACAGGGTCGCCACCACCGAGATCCCGGCCGGCAACTTGCGTCCCGTGATGTTGAACAGCGCCAGGGTGAAGGCGGTCACCAGGGCGCCCAGCCCGGCCAGATGGAAATCCCCCGGCCGCAGCACGAACACTACCCCGAGCAGCCCCATGCCGCTCAGCAGCCAGACTCTGGGGTGGATCTTCTCCTTGAGCAGCCAGGCCGCCAGCGGCAGCGTCAGCAGCGGGGAGACATAGAAGATGGCGTTGGCCGTGGCCAGCGGCAGCTGGGTCAGAGCCAGCATCATGCCACCGCCGCCGAGCAGGCAGAGGTGGCCGCGCAGCAGGTGCCACTTCCAGGCACCCAGCCCCCAGGCCGAGCGCGGCACACGCAGCATGAAGGGCAGCAGCACCAGCAGGGTCAGCAGCTGGCGCAGGAACATGTATTGGAAGGGGCTGAAACCGGGGCCGATCAGCTTGACCAGCACGTCGGAGAAGGCCTGTGCCAGATTGCCCAGCACCAGGGTGATGATGGCGAAGGTTTGCAGGTCCAGTGCGAACCGCTTGCGCAACAACTCCATCAGCGACAACCGCTCGTGTGACGAACGCAAATAAAATGGCTCAACGGCTCAATCGCTGAATCTTGTTCTGTATTAATGGGGTAAAAGACCATTTTTAAAACCTATCCATCAACTGTTGCCGATTAATCACTCAGAGGGTACCCACTAACATGGCGCCAGGCACCCGTTTTCTTTACTACCTCAAGACATAATAATTTCATTGTTATGCCTAAAAGGCATTAAGAGGTGCTCATGCCGATGTGGGGAATGTCATCTTCCAGATAGGGTTCCCCCACGGCGGTGAAGCCGTGACGGCCGTAGAAGCCCTGCAGGTGCGCCTGCGCCCCCAGATAGATGCTGACCCCGGGCCACAGCCGGGCACACTCCTGCAGCGCCTGCTGCATCAGCCGGTGGCCCAGGCCATCGCCTCTCGCCTCGGGGGCGGTCACCACCCGGCCGATCACCACCTGCTCACTCTTGGCCACACCGGGCGCCATCAGCCTGGCATAGGCCACCAGTGCCCCATCCTGCCAGCCGAGCAGGTGCAGTACGTCGGGGCGCTTGTCGACGCCGTCCAGATCGAGAAAGACGCAGGTCTGTTCCACCACGAAGACCCGGGATCTCAGGGTGAGCAGTTCATAGAGTTCGTTGACGTCGAGTTGTTCGAAAGATTTGAGAGACCAGTTCATGGGGATTCCTTGCTCATGATGAGAAGGGCAGCATAGCCAGCCGCACGCGGGCCGGCATTAACCTTTGTTAAGATCCTTCAGCCGTTTACGAATGCGGCTCAGGCTGATGGGGGTGATGCCGAGATAGGCGGCGATCTGGTGATCGGGCACCCTGGCCTCCAGCGCGGGAAAACTGCGCAAAAAGTGCTGATAGCGGGCCTGCGGGCTCTCGGTCAAAAGCAGCAGCTCCTTCTCCTCCTTGATGCGCAGCTGCACCGCCAGCAGATGCTGATACCAGGCGGGCCAACAGGAGAGCGTGCGCAGGTCGGCCAGATTGAACAGCAAGAGCCGACAGGGCTCCAGCGCCTCCACGCTGTAGCGGGCCGGCTCGCCACTGAGCAGGTGGTGGAAGTCGAGGAACTCATCCCCCTCCCAGTAGAACTCCTTGATGTACTCACGGCCGTCTGCCAGCACCACCTTGGCCCGCAGCAGCCCCTGCTCCACCATCACCAGCAGATCGGGTCGATCGCCGGCATGCCAGAGGCAGGCGCGGGGGCTCAGGGTCAGCGGCCGGGCAAAAGAGAGGAGGCGCGCGGCCTCCTGCTCATCCGTGACCCGATCCCGGCAAAACGGGGGTCTGTCCATTCAGCTCGCCTCAGGCGCGGCGCTGGCGCACGGCTTCAAACAGACAGACGCCAGTCGCCACCGAGACGTTGAGGCTCGATACCGCCCCCGCCATCGGGATGCTCACCAGCTCGTCGCAGTGCTCGCGGGTGAGGCGACGCATGCCCTTGCCCTCTGCGCCCATCACCAGCGCCATCGGGCCGGTCAGCTTGGCCTGATAGAGGTCGTGATCCGCCTCACCGGCGGTGCCGACCAGCCAGACGCCACGCTCCTGCAGCTCGCGCAGGCTGCGAGCCAGGTTGGTGACCTGAATGAGCGGCACCACTTCGGCGGCGCCACAGGCGACCTTGCGCACGATCGGAGTCAGCCCGGTGGCTTTGTCGCGCGGCACGATCACCGCATGCACCCCGGCCGCATCGGCGCTGCGCAGGCAGGCACCCAGGTTGTGCGGATCGGTCACCCCGTCCAGCACCAGCAGGAAGGGCTGAGTCTGTTGCTCGGCCAGCTTGTCCAGCAGGCTGGCCAGATCGTGCTCGGCCAGCTTGGGCGCCTCCTTCAGCCGGGCCATGATGCCCTGGTGATTGTTGCCCTCCGCCTTGTCGTCGAGCGTCTTGCGGTTCACGCTCTGCACCTTGAGGCCGAGTGCATCCAGCTCCGCCAGCAGGGGCTGCAGCCGCTCATCGTCGCGGCCCTTGAGGGCCCACACTTCGATGAAACGCTCCGGCTCGCGCTCAAGAAGGGCGGCCACGGCGTGGATGCCGTAAATCAGTTCACTGCTCATGTTCAAGATCCGTGGTGTGGGTTCGCACCCAGTGCGCCCCAAAGAAAAATGGCCCTACCGGCAGCCTGACCACCATGATGCTGGCGTCGTCACCGGTCGCTAAATGATGGCGCATCATACCAGAGACTCCGGCCCCTAGGGAGTTCAGCCACACTCCTTCGCCTGTGCCAAGCATCCCAATCCCTGCGGGATTGCCACTATGCGGGGTTTCGCCCGCCCTGCGGGCTGCGGCGAGTGACGTCTTGCTGGCCCAAGAAGTCACCAAGAAGGCCTTCCCCATGCTAATTAATTTGTTGATCCTGCCCAGGAAATCATCACTCCCCTCTTTTCTCCCCGGCGGCACTCGCTATCATAGCCGTTTGGCAACAGCCTCGTCGGAGTCACCCATGAGCCAGGCCAGTGCAACATCACAGATTAACATCAGCAGGCTGGAGGCTGAAATTCAGGGGCGGTAGCCTTGCCGGATGGAGTGGATAAACGAGAGCTGCCCACTACGACCCACTCAACATGGTGACGGCCTCATGGTTATTTCTGACCCGTTCACGCAGGCGTGCTTTGGCGACGCTTTCCAAGACTGTTCTGAGCACTGTTTTTTCACACAGTGGCAACAGTGGCGCAAAAAGAGGAAGTCAAGCGAATACGCTCAGTACTAGAGCGAGCTGGTAATCTTATGATTTAATGATGACTTTCACTTGGCGGCGATGAAGATGTTACAGAGTTATATGGAATGCTCTGCTAACGGATTAGTACCGCCTTCCATCTAATCACTGTTATGTTTACCGCTCAAATTTGGCGAATTGAATATAGAGGAAGTTAACTAAGTGGAAGCGTTCATATTGCCAGCGCTCCTTGTAATACTAAGTTCAGTGTTAAGGAGCTTTATAGTGAACAAAAGAAGTACGCCTACCATACTTGGTGAAATTGGGTTGGGGCTGCCTGTCGATCTTACTTTTGTCGCACTTTCAGTAGCTATTTCTTCAGCTGCAATAGTTCAGTACTGGCTGGATAATAGAGCAAACCTGATAGTGGGTATTCTGGTGGTAGCAATAATTCAGCTAGGCGCAATATACAGGCCGTGTAAAGAATATATTGATGAAGATAAGAATTGGCATTCTTTTGGGCTGTGGCTTTTGAATATTCTTGTCACGTTTGGTGTTTTTAGTTTCTTGGTTTTTAAGGTGGTGAAGTGATGGGAAATATGAGCTCATTCGAATTTATTGTTGCATTCGCCATCTTAATGCTAGCCATGACGGCTGTTATGGCGCTAATGTTTTATACAATGCAGAAAAAAAGGGAGTCGCGTTATGACGAAGAAAGAAAGAAGATTGAACTCGACTTACTTCGTCACAATGTCGAATCAGAAATATATGGCTTGAATAAAAGGCTTAGTAAAACTTCAGCTAGGTTCGAAGATGCTTATCATCTTCAGCTGGATGGTAACAAAATCTCTATCGAGAAAGAAAAGTCAAAGATTTTACTAAATGAATTTTTAAAAAGCGCCGGTCTAAAACAGTCTGATTTAATTGAAAAAGATTTCGTTTTTGTTCTTACGCCGTTTCATGGAGAATTTGATGAAGTCTATGAAACAATTAGATCTATATGCGAAAAAGCAGATATTCGGTGTATTCGGGGAGACGAGCAAAATTTTAAAGGAGATATTTTCTCTCATGTACTGAAGAATCTTGTTCAGGCTAAGGTTGTTATTGCAAACCTTGGAGGGAGAAATCCCAACGTCCTGTATGAACTTGGGCTGGCACATGCGCTGGATAAAACAACAATTTTAGTGTCTCAACTGCTAGATGAATTACCGGTGGATATAAAATCAAAAAGAGTTGTTACGTACAAAGACTTCTCTGATTTGAAAAGTATTCTTCCAGTTGAGTTACTTAAAGCTATGAAATAAACATAACAAACCAAAACACACGGACGCAGCGGAGCTGCGCCGGTGTTTGGGGCGTTAGATTTATCGTATATTTTAAACCATGGGGATCATAATGAAGAAAGAAAAAACAAGAAAGTTATGGTGGCTAATATCCCCAACATATAAATTTGCAGAAAAGAAGAAGCTCGAACTGATAGCAAAATCTGGCAAACCCAGCGACCTATCTGATGCACTGCGCGAATATAATAGGCGTTATCTTCTTATGTCTATCAGCTGGTGTGTGGGGGCTGCGATTTTAGTACCCATAGGGCACTATTTTTTTGATGGTGGGTATTATGCGCATGATTTTGCCAAATATGTGTTTGGTGGGCTGGTCATTTTATTATCTTGGATTTTTCTTATTTCAAGAGCCATAGAAATATTTAAGGCATTTCTGGATGATGCGGTTCAAAAACTCGATGGTGATAAGCCTTCGAGTGACCTTAAATATGGACAGAGACTAAGGCTTTCATTTAATAGCTACATTGAGCTAATTATAAACTTTGCCACCTTGTACTATTTAGCACCGTCCTATTACTTTAAGGATTGCTACCAGTTTTCGACAATATTTGAAGCGATATATTTTAGTGGCGTCACTATAACTACTCTTGGCTATGGCGATATAAGCCCATCAAATCCTATCCTCCAGCTACTTTCGGTTTTTCAGGTTCTTGCAGGGTTTTCACTTATTGTTGTCTGTTTTGCAATTTACTCTGGCCTCGCTCTCGGCCAGGAAAAATCTAACAATCACGTCAATTAGGACGCTTGCAAGCTCGCTCCTATTACGCGGGCGTTACACGTACAGGAAATATTGAGGTACACATCATGATCAAAACAACACATGTTTCAATCAAATGTCCAGAGTGTGGCCATACGGAATTCGAACAGCCAGATAATGTTCAAGATGATGATTTCGTAAAGTGCGATGGTTGCGGGTTTCAAATTATGCTTGCAGATTTAAAAGAAGTAGGTGTTGAGCAAGCAAAAGAAATTGTAATACCTGAGGCAAAGAAAGAAATTGAAAAAATGCTTAAAAAAGTATTTAAAGGCCGCTTGAAATGAGCAAATATGAAATACTAAGCTTATTTATATCTATTTTAGCTGTTGTTGTTTCGGCTGTTTCCCTTGTCAGGACAAGAAAAATAGCTAAAGAACAGCTTGAACTTGAAAAGGTCACAGCAGAACTATCTCGTTTACAAATTGATTCACTCAACGAAGAAAAATCAAACAAAGATAAGCCAAGCTTTAATGTTACCCTGACCAAGCTTGGAAAATCATATAATTTCTATATTTCCAATACAGGTCAAGGTAGCGCATATAACGTAAACTTCGAGTTGGTTGATTGCGAAGATAGCCCCCTATGTAGTGATATTGTAGACAAGTTCCCACACCCGGAAATGAAGCCAAACTCACGAGTAAAACTTATTGCTGCAATACACATGGGTAGCCCGCTGAAATATCAGGTAAGGCTTTCATGGCAAAATAAAGAAGGTGAGAACTTCAATGATATCCATTGGGTCACCATGTAATGTACGTGTAACAAATGAACCCATATGACGCCCACTAAGAAAAATAGGACACCCACCTTTCCGCGCGCTGCGTCGCGGCCAATAGCGTGACCATCCCGCAGGGATATGTGCCCCTGGCCATATAGGCACGGAGCTTGGCCGATATCCGCCGAAGGGCTAAGCCCCTCCCCTTTTCGCTGAACATAAAAAATCCGAACCCCGGTAACAGGGTTCGGATTTTTTTCGTCTCCGGGACTATCGGGCGCTGGTGAAGATAACCCGGGGCCATCAGCCCCTTACGGCCTCAGCCCGGGTCGCTGGACCCAGGCCATGGCCGAAGGGCTTACCCCTTGGCCTTGTCGCGCGCTTTTTTGCCCGGTCGTCTGTTGCTGGGTTTGGCACGGCCGCCCTTGGCGGATTTGCCGTGGTCCTTGCCCTCTTTCTCTTTGCGTTTGTCGTGGCGCTCGGCGCTCTTGGCCTTCTCCTTCTTGATCTCGGCCATCTTGCGCACCGCCTGCTTGGCGTTCTTGCCGGTGATCTTGAGGGGCTCTTCCACCATCACGAAGTCGATCTTGCGATCGTCCAGGTTCACGCCCATCACCTTGACCCGCACCTTGTCACCCAGACGGTAGCGGCGGCGGAAGTTCTCGCCGATCAGCTGCTGGTGCAGCGGGTCGAACTGGTAGTAGTCGTTGGTGAGGGTGCTGACGTGCACCAGACCGTCGATGTGGATCTCGGCCAGACGCACGAAGAAGCCAAAGCCGGTGACGCTGGCGATGACGCCGTCGAACTCGTCACCCACGTGATCCAGCATGTACTCGCACTTGAGCCAGTCGGCCACGTCGCGGGTGGCGTCATCGGCGCGGCGCTCGGTCATGGAGCAGTGCTCGCCCATCGGATCCACTTCTTCCAGCTGGTAGTGGTAGCCACCGCTCGGAGTCCACTTGTGACGCAGGTTGCCCTGCTGCTCCTTGGCGGTCTGATACTTGATCGCCCGGTGCAGGATGAGGTCGGGATAGCGACGGATCGGCGAGGTGAAGTGAGCGTAGGACTTCAGCGCCAGACCGAAGTGGCCGATGTTGTCGGCCTGATAGATGGCCTGACGCATGGAGCGCAGCAGCATGGTGGAGAGCAGCTCCGCATCCGGGCGCCCTTCAAACTTGGCGGCCAGGTCGGCGAAATCTTTCGGCTCGGGCTCCAGGCCCCCCTTGAGCTCCAGGCCCAGCTCGGCCAGGAAGTCACGGAAACCGGTGAGGCGCTCTTCGCCCGGACGGTCGTGCACCCGGAACAGGGCGGCGGCCTCGTTCTTCTCGATGTAGCGGGCGGCAGCCACGTTCGCCTGGATCATGCACTCTTCGATGATCTTGTGGGCGTCGTTGCGCACCAGCGGCACGATGCGGTCGATCTTGCGCTGGGCGTTGAAGATGAAGCGGGTCTCTTCGCTCTCGAACTCCACCGCACCGCGCTGATGGCGGGCATGCTTGAGCGCCTTGTAGAGATTGTTGAGCTCCTCGATGTGGCCCACCAGCGGCTCGTACTGCTGGCGCAGCTTGGGATCGCCATCCAGGATCGCCGCCACCTTGGTGTAGGTCATACGGGCGTGGGAGTTCATCACCGCTTCGTAGAACTTGTAGCCGGACATGCGGCCGGCGGCGGAGATGGTCATCTCGCACACCATGCAGAGTCGGTCAACCTGCGGGTTGAGCGAGCAGAGGCCGTTGGAGAGCACCTCCGGCAGCATGGGCACCACGAACTCGGGGAAGTAGACCGAGTTGCCGCGCTGGTAGGCCTCGGTGTCGAGGGCGGTGCCCGGCTTCACATAGGCGGAGACGTCGGCAATGGCGACCCACAGGCGCCAGCCGCCGCCGCGCTTGGCTTCACAGAAGACGGCGTCGTCAAAGTCGCGAGCATCTTCCCCGTCGATGGTGACCAGCGGCAGGGCGCGCAGATCGATGCGGCCCTCTTTGGCCTTCTCCGGCACCTGTTCGCCGAGACCGGCAACCTCCTTGGTCACTTCCTCGGGCCAGGTGTGCGGGATGCCGTGGGTACGCAGGGCAATCTCGATCTCCATGCCGGGTGCCATGTTTTCACCCAGCACTTCCAGCACGGTGCCGACCGCGTTGAAGCGGGCAGTGGCGCGCTGGTTGATGCGCACGACCACCACCTGGCTCTGGCGAGCCCCCTTGTTTTCCCCTTCCGGGATGATGATGTCCTGGCCGATACGGCTGTCGTCGGGTACCACGAAACCGACGCCGTTCTCGACGAAATAGCGACCGACGATGTCCGCCTCGCGGGCCTTGAGCAGGCGCACCAGACGCGCCTCCTGGCGACCCTTGCGGTCGATCTCGGTGGGCTGCACCAGGGCATAGTCGCCGTGCATCAGGCGCTGCATCTCGCGGTTGTTCAGGAACAGATCCGGGCCACCACCCTCGGGGCGCAGAAAACCGAAGCCATCTTTGTGGCCGAGCACATAGCCTTTGACCAGATTCAGGCGATCCGGCAGGGCGTAACACTGGTTGCGGGTGAAGACCAGTTGACCGTCGCGCTCCATGGCGCGCAGACGACGACGCAAGGCTTCCAGCGGCTCTTCTTCGGTCAGCTTGAGGACCTTGGCCAACTCTTCACGGGACATGGGCTTTTCATGGCCCTTGATGAGGTCGAGGATCAGCTCGCGACTGGCGATCGGATTCTCGTATTTTTCGGCCTCGCGTTCGAGGAAAGGATCTTTTTGAGACATAAGCAGGCCTTAGGGTAGGTGGTAACGGCGACATTATATCGGAGGGGGGGGCGAATGGCATCCATCGACTGCCTTTTGGCCAATCTCTCTGTCATACTATGCACAGTTTGCAGTCATGATGAGACATGGAACTCATGAGCAAGGATTCGTTCGCCCAATCCGCCGCCTATCTCAAGCAGGCGGTTCCCCTGATGATCAAGTATCAAATCCCCACCACGCCGGATAATTACACCCTTTGGTATAACTATGTGGCGGCCAGCATGCCCGAGCTCAATCAGGCCATCGATCAGGCCATCAAGCTGCAGGGCACCTGCTCGCTCACCACCTGCGAACGCCTCTATCACCAGCACCTCGCCGCCCAGGACGAGCAGCAGATGGAGGCGATGAAGCTCAACCTGGCCGCCATGGCCAACGAGCTCGGCCACACCATGCAGGATGCCATCTCGGATACCGGCATGTTCCAGGAGATGCTCGACAAGAGTTTCGACCGGCTGAGCCTCATCGATGACGAGGGGCTGAGCCTGGAGGACACCATGGGGATCCTGCGGGATCTGGTGCGCGAGTCGCGGGACGTGCGCATGTCGACCATGCACTTTCGCAACCAGCTCAGCAGCGCCGAGAAGGAGATCAAGGAACTGCGCGAGGCGCTCAATGAGACCCGCAAGCTGGCCAACGAGGATGCCCTCACCAGCCTGCTCAACCGGCGCGCCTTCGATCTGGAGATAGACAGCCTGCTGCGCAGCAAGCAGCCCTTCTCGCTGATCCTCGCCGATATCGACCGCTTCAAAAGTTTCAACGACGAATATGGCCACCTGCTGGGAGACCAGGTGCTGCGTGCCTTCAGCAAGCGACTGCGGGAGACCTGCAAGGAGGGCGTCACCGCCTACCGCCTCGGCGGCGAGGAGTTTGCCCTGCTGCTTCCCATGCGCAACCTGGCGCTGAGCCGCCAGATGGCGGAGAGCCTGCGCCGGGCCATCGAGAAGATGTCGATCCTGGACCGCAAGTCGGGCCGACGCATCGACCACATCACCGCCTCGTTCGGCGTTGGCGAGTACAACGGTCAGGAGACGGGCGACAGCCTGGTCGAGCGCACCGACAAGCTGCTTTACAAGGCCAAGGAGCTGGGCCGCAACCGGGTGATGCCGCTGCCATCCTGAACTCGCCAAACGCAAAAAGGCCGGTCATTGACCGGCCTTTTTCATGTTTGCCATCCCGGGATCAGAGGCTTTTCAGCTTCTCTTCCGGCAGGGCCAGTTCGTCATTGCGGTTGACGCCGATACCGCGCTCCAGCACGTGGCGGGCGATGGCATGGGCCTCTTCCAGCGAGTGCATGCTGTAGGTGCCGCACTGATATTCGTTCAGCTCGGGGATCTTGCCCTGCTCCTGCACGGTCAGCACGTCGCTCATGGCGGCCTGCCAGGCGGCGCCAACCCGGGCTTCGTCCGGTGCACCGATCAGGCTCATGTAGAAGCCGGTGCGGCAGCCCATGGGGGAGATGTCGATGATCTCCACCCCGTTGCCGTTCAGATGATCACGCATAAAGCCGGCAAACAGGTGCTCGAGGGTGTGGATGCCGCGCTCGGAGAGGATCTCCTGGTTCGGCACGCAGAAACGCAGGTCGAACACGGTAATGGTGTCCTTGTTCGGGGTCTGCATGGTCTTGGCCACACGTACCGCCGGCGCGGCCATGCGGGTGTGGTCAACGGTAAAACTGTCCAATAACGGCATTTCTGACTCCTGATTTGGTTACCAGAACCAGCCCCCGCTGGAGAGCTGATCCTTGCATTGTCGATACTGGGCGCCGTAGCGCTGGGCGCGGGCCTCCACCTTGCGGGATGTCTTCATCAGCCATCCCTTGCTGCGGTAACTGCCACGCCGATAGCCACCCCACCCTTCGTGATAGTTGAGATACTGGCCATACGCATCCCACTTGGAGGTGCCGTTTAGCCGCTGGGCCTTGTGAGTGTACCAGCCCATGAAGTCGATGGCGTCGGCAAAGTCATCGCGATCGCTCCAGCTGTTGCCGGTCTCCCGCTGATAGTCGGCCCAAGTTTCATCTTTGACCTGGGCATAGCCGTAGGCGGAGCTGGCCCGCCCGGTCGGGATGAAGAGGAAATACTGCATCGGCGGCTGGGCATCGTGCACGAAGGAGGACTCCTGATACATCATGGCCATCACCACCTGCACAGGCGTTCCCCACTTCTCGTTCATCTTGAGCGCCGCCTCGTGCCAGTCCGGCTTCTCGCGAAAGATCTGGCAGAGGTTTTCCGGCTGGGCCGGCGGCCGGGTACTGCAGGCGGTCAGACCGGCCAGCAGGCCGGCCACCGCAACGAGGCGCATCCAGGACATCAGCGAGCTCGAGTCTCCATTCGTTGGCTCATCACAAGGCTCGGCCATCCGTCAGATGGCGTCTTCGTTCTCTTCGCCGGTACGGATGCGGATGACCCGCTCCACCTCGCAGACGAAGATCTTGCCGTCACCAATCTTGCCGGTGCGGGCGGTGTTCTGGATCGCTTCCAGACAGGCATCGAGATCCTCGTCCTGCACCACCAGCTCCACCTTCACCTTGGGCAGGAAGTCGACCATGTACTCGGCGCCGCGATAGAGCTCGGTGTGGCCCTTCTGGCGGCCGAAGCCCTTGACCTCGGATACCGTCATGCCGTTGATGCCGATCTCGGCCAGGGCCTCGCGCACATCGTCCAGCTTGAACGGTTTGATGATGGCTTCAATCTTCTTCATGGTGACTCCTTACCAGTTCTGTTTGCCAAACCCGGACGTGATGGGGTAACGGCGATCCTTACCAAAGTTGCGGGCCGTGATGCGGGGCCCGACCGCCGCCTGACGGCGCTTGTATTCGTTGAGATCCACGAGGCGGATCACCTTGCGCACCACCGCCTCCTCGAAGCCTTCCGCCACCATGTCGGCCACGGAGGCATCTTCTTCCACATAGCGCTTGAGGATGGCATCCAGGATGTCATAGGGGGGCAGGCTGTCCTGATCCACCTGGTCCGGTGCCAATTCTGCCGAAGGAGGACGGTCGATGACCCGCTGCGGGATCACATAATCGACGGAATTGCGGTATTCGCACAGCTTGAAGACCAGCGTCTTGGGAACATCCTTGAGCACGTCGAAACCGCCAGCCATGTCGCCGTACAGGGTGGCATAGCCCACCGCCATCTCGCTCTTGTTGCCGGTGGTCAGCACGATGCGGCGACGCTTGTTGGAGAGCGCCATCAACAGCACGCCACGGCAGCGGGCCTGCAGGTTCTCTTCGGTAGTGTCGCGGGCAGTCCCTTCAAACAGCGGCGCCAGCTGGGCCATGAAACCCTCGAACATGGGCTCGATGGAGATGATGTTGAACTCCACTCCCATCCGTTCGGCCTGCTCCTTGGCATCCTCCACGCTCATCTGGGCGGTGTAGCGGAACGGCATCATCACCGCCTGCACCTTGTCGGCGCCGATGGCATCGGCCGCAATGGCCAGGGTCAGTGCCGAGTCGATGCCGCCGGAGAGGCCCAGCACGGCACCGTGGAAGCCGTTCTTGGTGACGTAGTCGCGCACCGCCAGTACCAGTGCCTGATAGGTCTCGGCCAAGGGTTCCAGTGGTGCGGCGGGTTCCCGCTCCTTCACCGGCTGGCCATCGGCAAAGCGCACCAGCGCCAGCTCTTCGGCAAAGGGGGCCAGCTTGTGGGTCAGCTCGCCCTGGCTGTTGAACACCTTTGAGCAGCCATCGAAGATCAGCTCGTCCTGACCGCATACCTGGTTGAGGTAGATGAGCGGCAGACCGGTATGATCGCAGCGCTCGGCCATCAGCTCGCGGCGGATCCAGGGTTTTTCCTGATCGTAGGGCGAGGCATTGATGGTGAGCAGCAGCTCGGCCCCAGCGGCCTTGGCGGCCAGCGCCGGCCCCGGCTGCCAGAGATCTTCGCAGATGAGCAAGCCCAGCTGATGACCACGGAAGGGGACCACGCAGGTCTCGGTTGCCGCGGTGAAGTAGCGCTTCTCGTCGAAGACCCCGTAGTTGGGCAGATCCTGCTTGAAGTAGCGTGCGACCAGCTGCCCCTGTTCATAGAGGGAGGCGGCGTTATAGAGCGCCTCCCCTTCACGCCAGGGGTGACCCACCAGAATGGCGCAAGCCCCCTGCCATGCCGCGATGCGGGTCAGCGCGGCCTCAACCCGGATCATCAGATCGGCGCGCAGCAGCAGATCTTCCGGCGGGTAGCCGGTCAGGGCCAGTTCGGAGCAGACCAGCAGATCGGCGCCTTGCCGGTCGGCTTCGGCGGCTGCCGCCAGCACCTTGTCACAGTTATCTTCGATGGCGCCTACCGTCAGATTCAACTGGGCAAGCATCAGAGAGAGGGCTTTTGCCATGGCGATGCATCTTGAATTCGAAAATGATGGGGAATGATAAAGAAAAGGCGCTGGCTGTGCCAGCGCCCAAGACTCAGGGGGTACAAGTCAGGCTGCTCGCGTTGGTCACGCCGTTGTCCACCAGCAGGCCACAGGGCCCGGTGATCACCTGACCGCTGGCGGGCGGTGTCATGGCGATGCTCAACGACGCCGGTTTCAGCAGATAGGTGGTGTTACCCTGGGCACTGTAGGAGAAACTCACCACCAGGCTGCTGTTTTGTGCCGCCGTGCAGACATAGGTGGCCGGCTGGTTGTTGGCCTGGGGCTTGTCGATGCGACAGGTGGCCCCCGTGGTGGTGGTGGTCACGCTCAACCCGTTGAAGGTGTTCTTGTTGCACGCCGTGGGGGATGGGTCCTTGTTGCTGACCTTCTCCAGACACTCGATCCGCCCCGACACGGTCAGGGTCGGTACGGTTTGGGCGCTGGTATCGATCGCTACCGGCATGCTGGCGCTCTTGGCTTCACTCTGATCCACTGGAGAGATGAGCGAGGCAGTGATCCCCGAGTTGCCTTGATAGGCGGTCACCTTGATCGACGCGCTCTGCAACACGTTGGAGGCATCCTTGGTGCTCTTCTTGGCAGACAGGTAGCCGCGACTGTAGCTGCCGAAGTAGTAGTTGTTGAGATCGACCACCGTCTTGACCGTCTCGTTGGTCACCCCCACATAGTCGGAGACACTGCCGGTCAGCTGGCCACTCAAGGGCACCAGACTCCACTCGGCCAGCATGGTCAGGTTGATATCCTGGAATGGCACCCTGGCCAGCAGATCCTGCGAGGTCAGGTCGAGTGCGGCCAGATAGGTGGGCGAGAGCACATCCACATAGATGCCACGCGCGATCAGCTGGGCCGTGCCCGTGCTCATGGTGACCTTGGTCGTGGTGTCTCCCCCCGCCGCTGCGTTGGCTGGCAACCAGTCGGCAAACTCGGTGATGGTCGGTGGCGTGGCGGTGGGGTTCGCGGTCCAGTTGAGGGTATTCTTCTGCCAAGTGATGTAGGTGGTGACCACGTACTTGATGTAATTCTGGTAGCTGGTCTGATTGGCCGTCTTGGCGAGGAAGTCGGCGCTGGTCACTATGACTTTGATCAGGTTCCACTCTGGCAGAGGGCGATAATAGCCATCGAGCCGGACGAAGCGGCAGGCATCCACATAGTCGCCACTGTTGACCGAGGTGAGCGAGCTGTTATAGCGCTGCCTGTTGGTGTGCAGCGGGGAGTAGAACTGATCAAAGCTGCTGCCACTGCCATCGAAGTGGTTCTTGCAGCAACTGGTGCAGAGGGTGGGTTGATCCTTGACGCTGCTGTTGAGGATGCCGGTCTGCTTGGTGACCTGGGAGCCGACGCTCCAATAGAGCAGATTGCTGTCGGTCAGGATCGCCTGGCCCGGCAGGTAGGCATTGACGCTCGAGCCGTAACTGCAAGAGCAGGAGACCGAAGCCAGATCCTGCAGCACCTGCTGGGTGTTGCCGCCGTTGTCGGGCTTGTAGGTGACCGTCTCGAACTGCACCAGCTTGCCGACGGTGCCATCCTTGGAGGTCACCGTCGGCAGCGGTTTGCTGGTCTCCTGCTTGCGCCCTTCCTGATCGATCTGGATGGAGATGACGTCCGGCGCCACCCCCGGGGTATAGACCACCTGGGGTGGCTCGCGACTGGTATCGAGCCCGCCATTCAACTGGTTCTGGGCCAGTGACTCTGCCGGCGACACTGCACCGGCCAATAACAGCGAGATCGGATTCCCGTCATTGTCGCTCCAGCTGACGGTCACGTTGACCACCTTGCGACCCGGGTAGGACTGCAGGTATCCCGCCGGGACAGTGGTCTGCCAGATCGTACCATTCCAGTACTGGTTGTTGACGGTCCAGCTCAGAGTATAGGTCCCGCCGCCGTCGGCGGGGGTGACGGTACTGGTGCCCGCCGCAATGCTGTTATAGGCCGTGAGCGGAGAGACGGCACTCACCACGCCGTTGAAGGTACGAAAATCATCGAGTTTCGACTCGGCCAGCCGCATCGCCACCTCATAGCGCCGCCCATCCTGGGAGGCCCCGAGGATCCCGCGCGACATGGCCACCAACCCGGCCACCCCCACCCCGAGCAGAACCAGGGTGATCAAGATCTCCAACAGCCCGAATCCCTTGTGCGGTTTCATGTTCGCTCCTACCAGTCCCGCCAGCTACCGGGCACTAGGTTAATGATCTGAAATGCGGCTCCATTCTCGATATTGCTCAGCACCGCCTGGTCGTACTTGGCGTCGAAGGTCCCGTTGGCGGTCTTGCCCAGTTGGTAGTTGGCAACCACAGCGCCATTGACGATGGCGCCCCCCTTCAGGCTGATATCGTTGGTAGCCGTGGCGGGAGTAGAGGAGTAGGCGAACACCAGCCCATAGAGGGTGGCGTTGCCGTTGACCATCAGATCCCCGTTGCGCACGATAAGTACCACAGGTGCGGCAACCGAACCGATCGAACCGCCCGGCTTGCAGTCCCCATCGACGATGATGAGCCCACGGGAGGCGGTCGACAACGAATCGCAATTGGTCAGCATCTGCACTGCCCGCGACTCCAGATTGGCCCACCCTGTTGCATCGTCATTCTCGTTGAACAGATACCAGACCAGGTCGCTTGGGAAGGCGGTATCGTTGTCCTTGATGTCCGACTGCTTGTCCCCCTTCTGGCTGATGTAGGCACTGCACCCTCCGCTGTAATCCCCCTGATGGCAGGTCTGACCGGAACCATTGGTCAGATCCACATTACCATTGGTCCAGATGGAGAGCGGCACGCCAGGCCCGCCCCCGTTGGGATTGGCCACCACGGTAAAGTTGCCGGAAACGGCCATGCCACCGGCAACCGTCAGAGGGGCGGCCGGGGTGCCAGCCAATACGCTGACCTTGATTGTCTTGATCTCCACATCGGCATTGGCAGTACTGTCAACCAGGGTAGCCTGGGCTCGCACCCTGACCGGCGTCACGCTCGCCCCGCCCACGGTCACGGCTGTGTCGTCCAGCGCAAACAGGGTATAGGTACCGGCCGACACAGTGACCGACACGCCACTGCTGGCGCTACGCCAACTTGCGTCCTGTGCCAAGCGGCCGACCCCGTCGGATAAACCCAGTTCGGCCAGGGCCAGCGCCTGTCGATACTGCACCTCGTTGAGGCTGACACGGCGGTCAGACACCATCAGCTTGCCCACCAGCAGCGAGATGCTCAGCAACATCACAGTAAGCAACAAGGTAACGGTGAAGGTGGTAAAACCAAGATGACGTTGCATGACATCAATACCCGTCGTTGCGCAGCTTGATATCACGCTGCAGAGTGAGTTTGAGTGCGGTGTTGGCCTTGAACTGGCCCGATATGTTCAGCCGCACCGTCCGTGCACCTGACGAGACGCTGCCACTCAACAGCGAGAAGGTGAGATCCGTAATTTCGATGGTATTGTCGGTACTCAGCAGGCTACCGGTGCTGCAAGTGGTGCCGAGCTGCACCCCTTTGTCGGCACTGTCGTAGCTGTAGATATAGGTTTCATCAGCCCCAAGCACGCCGTTGTTATCATCATCGTATTTCAGCCTGATGCAGCGATAAATCTTGGAGCCTGTGACCGTCTCATTCATCAGATCGCTGCTGGTATCGAAATAGAAAGGAGATCTGGTTCCCGATGCCGCGCCGAGAAAGGCTGTCGCCCCCTGATCATAACCGGTGCGCTGCACGTCACGGGCGATCATGTCGGTGACGCTCTGCAGCTCCTGATTGAGGCGGCTCACCTGCATGGAGGTTTGATTGACCCTGAGGATGGTGGCAAACAGGGATGTCACCGCGGCGACCAGCAGCAGGCCTGCGACCATGGCAACCATCAGCTCCACCACATTGAATCCCCTTGGTGCTCTCAACATGCAGGCACCCCACTGACATTGCTGACACCGCAGGTACGCACACGTCCGACATTGTTGGTCTTGACCTGCATGGAGTAGGTACCGGATGAGATGGCAATATTCCCCGCCGTCAGGGAGGACCTTCTGGGAGAGATACTCAGGGGTCTGATGTTGCTGGCCGATTCACTGTAGCTGGCGACCAGGCTGATACCGGGATATTCACTGGCATCGCCCCCCTTGCGCCCCTCAATACTGGAGCAGTGATCGCTGCAACTGTTGCAGCTGCCATCAATAAAAATGCGATAACACCAATTGCTGGTGCCGCTGTTGAAGATGATGAATTGCAGGGTGCGGTTACGCTTGATGGCCTCGGACTTCAGCAACATCACATCCGTATACACCGCCTGGGTGGCGGCCTTGACCATCTGCTCCTGGCGCAGGGATTGATAACTGGGAATCGCAACGGTCAGCAGCAGAGCGACCAGAGACAGGGCGACCATCAGCTCTATCAGGGTAAAACCGGCGGATCTGCCCTTTCTGCCTTCCATCGTTCAAGACTCCTTTCTTTTTGCACATGCCAGTAGAGCACACCGTCAGTACTATCCTATAGTATCAACCTGTTTCACGAAGCATGCCGCCCCATGAAAGCCAAACAGTCCGGAATCACGCTGCTGGAACTGCTCGTTGCAGTCGCCATCGTCGCCATCATTGCATCCATCGCCTACCCCAGTTTCAGCGACGGTTTGCGCAAATCCCGTCGAGCCGAGGCGTTCAAAGGCTTGCTCAGCATGCAGTTGAAACAGGAAGAGTTCAGAGTCTCCAACACCAGCTACGGCACGACCCCGTCCCAGGTGGGCAATCCCACCAGCAGCTACTACGACTTCACCATCTCCGGGGCTACCGCAACCACCTACACCCTGATCGCCACCAGCAAGGGAGCGCAGGTGGGCGACAAGAGCGGCAGCACCGCCTGCGATACCCTCACCCTCAACAAGGCTGACATCAAGACCCCGGCAGCCTGCTGGTAACGCATTACCAGCACTCGGCGGCCGTCATGCTGGCCATCGACACCCCCTGCTGCCCCCCCTGATCCAGGGTCAGCAAGCCGCAGGGGTCGCCGTTCATCACTCCGGTCGGGATCGCCGTCAGGGTATAGCGGGCGCCGCTGGCATTGAGCGCCAGATTGTAATAGGCAGCCCCGCCATCCCTGGGCAAGGTGGCCAGTCCGGCTGAGGCCAGATTGCCGCCATCATAGTTGCCATCGGCGGTAAACTGCCGCTCCATGTATTGCGCCGCCTCTAGCAGGGCAGCCTTGGCCTCGGCCCGCTTGGCCGATGCCATGTAGCTGTTGTAGCTGGGGTAGGCAATCAGGGTCAGAATCGCCATCACGGCTACCGCAATCATCAGCTCCAGCAGGGAAAATCCACGCGCCATCTCCACCTCTACTCCAGTTGCAACCAGGACTGGCGACCCCCAAGGTCACCCGCCCCCTCTTCCAGGGTGACCGAGATATTGCCGCTGGAACCGCTGATGTACTTGCGCTCCATGTCGGCATCCTCCACCACGCTCGGCGTCGTGGTGAGCTCGTCAAACTGCTTGCCGCTGACCGGCACCTTGATGTCGTTGCCGCCGCTGTCCTTGATCCCCACATAGTCGTCATCGTTGACGGCTCCATCGCCATTGACGTCGAACACCGAGTAGCTCAGACGTGCCCCCGATACGGGATCCAGCTCCATCAGCCAGGAGCGTCCACCAAAGTCACAGGCATCCGCCGAGGGGATCAGGGTATTGAAGATCAGCCGTTTGTTGCGGTAGAGCATCTCCGAAACGGCTCGCTCCCCTACCCCCTTGCTCAATGCTGGGGACTTCAGTACCAGATACCACCCTTTCTGACTGGTGTAGTTGACCGCCGTGTTGGAGACCACCCTCACGTTGAACTTGATGGTGGTGCCATTGGCGGAGTATTCGTGAGTGATGCTCTGCTGCTGCAACTGGCTGGCGAGCACGGTCGCCCCCGCATCCCAAATGCCGTAGACGGCCTCCAGCCTGGGGGTTGCCGGCAACAGCTTGTCGTCATTGGTGAAATAGCTGCCGGTTCCCATCAGCACCATGATCCCCCCCTTGGGGTGGCGGATGGCCAACGGGCGCATGGTGATGGGTTGGCGCGTGCTGGCAGAGCAGGTCCCGTTGCACGCCTGAAACAGCGGTTTTGGCTTGTTGCCGGTCTTGAAGGCGCTCCCCCACTGGGCGCTGTTGTTGTCGGTCAGGTCGAATTTCCACAGATTGCCCTGCAGATCGCCGGCATAGACATAGTCCGCCACCCGATCGCCGTCCTCGTCTACCGGCAGTGGGGATGAGAGGCCATTGGGTTCGCTGGCCGAGCCCACCTGGGTATCTATCTCCTTGATCACGGCGCCGGTCGCCAGATCCAGCACAAACAGCCGGGCGGTCTGGCTGGTGCTGTTGTAGCCGTTGGCCACCAGCGCCACCCATTTGTTGCCGGACTTCACCCGGACCAGGGTCGGCGCAGCCAGCGCTACCCCCATCTCGGCGTTGGTAAACTCCCACAACATCTTGTCGGCGGTGAAGTTGTCGGGGGCCGTCACGTCGATGGCAAAGACCGCCTTGCCTCCCGCGCCGGTCGACCCCAGCAGCACGGTTTTCCAGCTGCTGCCAAGATAGGCATCCCCCACCTTGGGCGTACCGTCCACATAGTAGCGGTGGCTGTAATCCGGCTTGGTCAGCAGGCTCAGATCCCCCAGCAGGCTGGCCGGGATATAGCCCAGCGTCTCCACCCCGTTGGCGACCCGAAAACCGTGCAGCATGCCGTCATTGGCCCCCACGTAGAGCATGGGTGTGCGGCGACTGATGGCCGTCGAGCCGAGGAAACTCTGGTAGCCCTCCCGCTCGGCCTGGATCAGGCCGGTGGCGCTGCCATAGCCGTAGTCCCGGTTACCGACATAGACGGGATCCGAGTTGATGATGTCCCCCAGCAGGTCGCTGCGGCTGCGAAACAGGCCGCCATTGCTCTGCTCACGGCTGCGATCACCGCGCAAGTAGGCGACCCGGTTTTCCCCCTGGTTGTCACCGGCGAGGTTGAACAGGGCGCGATTGGTGGCGTTGAGATCGGCCCAGGTGAAAGGAATGCCGACCCCGTTCTGGCGAGTGAAGAGGCTGCGGGCGGTATAGGCAGGGATCTGGGTTGCGGCATCCCAGGCCATGTTGCCCAGCGAGCCGTCGCTGTTGAGCGGAATGGAGATGAGCTGCCCGGACCAGTCGCCACTGTTGTAGCGGGCCTGATAGATGTGGGTATTGCTGTCCAGCCGGGTGGCGTTGGCGGTCACCGAACTGGCGGAGCTGTTGCGTGCCGCGATCTGGGCCAGGGTACTGCTCAGGGCCGCGGCAAAGACGTCGGGGTCACCCGCGCTGAAGAAGCTGCCCTTGCTGTTGAGCGCCGCGTGCCACAGGTCATCGATCTTGTACTCCGGAATGTAGGTCGCGTTCTTGTACTCCTTGTCATCCGGATCATGGGGATTGGGCCAGCTGTTCGGGATGCCGTTGGCCGGATTGAGCGACCCGTTGACCCCGAGCCCCACGGTAAAGTTGACCAGATGCTGCCAGTTGGCGGGATCTGCCGTGCTGGTCGGCACCTTGTCGGCCAGATCGGCACGCAGGTCTGTTTTCCAGTACTTGTAGGCCACGTCGGCCAGGGTATTGCTGTAGCCATCCTTGTCCAGATCCCCCACTGAGGGGGTATCCCCGTTCCAGTAGCCATCGGTCATCAGGATGTTGTAGCTCTGCCGGCAGGTGAGGTGGGGCAAGGTGCTGCCGGCGCTGGCCGCCCAGGGGCCATTGTTGTCGGTGCGGGAGAAATACTCCCCCACATCCTTCAGGCTGGTGCGCAGCGGCGTGCCGGCGGCCGGAATGTCGCGGCTGTAGAGGTCGCTGAAAAAGGCGCTGCGATCGGTGCCGGAGAAGGGCGCCACCCCGCGGATCACGCTGCCGCTGGCATTGATGGTGGCAAACCCCACCCGCAGGGCCTGTCCCTGACTGGCGAAGGCACGACCGACCCCGGCCCGGGCCGCCAGGATCCGGGAGCGATAGTAGGTGTACCAGTTGGCGAAGTTCTGAATCTCCTCCTCATAGGTACAGACAGGAGCACTCTTGCAGTCGCTGCGATTGGGACGCCCGCCATAGGTGCTGCCCGACTTTATCTCGACCCGGGTATAGCTGCTCGCCCTCTTTACGTCACCGCTGCCCTTGTAGGCGAAATAGACGGCGGGCCAGAAGGTCTCGTCATCGTTGTAGTCGCTGGAGGAGAACCCGGTGTAGTAGCGCAACGACTTCGAGCGGTTGTTCTTGGTCAGGTCGCGACAGCCGGCGGCGGTGTTGAAGGGGTTGTGCGGCGCGCAGCTGATGCTGGCATTCGCCATCAGGGTACCGTCCGCCTTGGCCCATGGGCGGTAGCTCAGCAAGGGGTTATAGTAGAGCTTGTTGTTGTTGCTCGAGCGGGTGTAGGCGTTGCGATCGTTGTTGCTGGTGAAGGTCACGGTCCGGTTGTCATAGTCCTCGCTGCCATAGACGTTGTCGGCACGGGGATAGACGTAACGAGCGCTGTTTTCGATCAAATCCTCCGGCATCAGTTCGAAGTGCATCGAGCCGGAGTCATCCAGACTGAACATGATGTTGGGTTCGGCCCGGGTGCCGAGATAGAGGGGAACCTGGGCGATGTCGAGCGCCGCCTGCACCTGGGTGCAGAGCAACAGGGCGCAAAATCCGTAGCCAGATGCACGCATGGTTCCCTCCTAGCGGCTGTAGGTCGATTGCAACAGCACCCGGCTCTCGTCCGAGAGGCCGAATCCCCGAGCCGTGATGCGATAAAGACGACGCTCGCTGATGGGCTCGTCCACCGCCAGACTCTCGTTGCTGCTCTGGGTGTAGGGCAACCGCTCGATGAAGTACTCTGGGGCCCGTCCCGCCAGCCCGCTATTGGCATAGGTCCGCCAGGCCGTGGAGGGAGAAGCGGGATCCACCGCCACGCTGACGAACTCATAGAGGCCGGCGCTGTTGTCGTAGGGGCCTGAGTTGCCCGCCTCCAGATAGCGCTCGGCAGCGCGCAGTGCCGCCTCCGCCGCCTGCAGCGCCTGTTGCGACTCCTTCTGGTTGCCCGCCATCTTCTCCTGCAGCAGGGCGCTCTGCATGCTGGCCATCGCCAGCAGGCTCACTACCGCGAGAAAAATCAGGCTGATCACCAGTGCCATTCCCCCTTGTCGCCCCATCATGCCTCCCTCCTCATGGCAGCCGGTTGCGCAAGGCGACCGTGGTTTCGGCCACCCAGTACCAGTGGCTGTCGGTTGCCTGGAAGGTAGCGCCGGCGAAGCTGATGGCCTGCGGATCCGACACCACATTGCCCTGGTTGCTGCGCATCAACAGCTGAACGCCGATCCCCAGCACGTTGTCCCAGTTCGGGTTGCTGGCGGCACTCACGTAACGATCCGCCGCCCGATCCCGGTTCTGATCCTCACCGAAGGTCAGCTGGATGTCGGTGACCCCGTCCACCAGCAGCATGCCTGCCCCCAGTCCGCTCTTGCGATAGAGGGCATAGGGCGCGCCGGCCGAGGGGCGGGCGATGTAATAGACCCGGGTTTCCATCCGGCTCAATACCGAGCCGGCGCCGAAGCGCTCCTCGACCGGGCTGCTGGCCCCGCCCCAGGAGCTGACGGCATTGCCCGGGGTGTATTTGTTGTCGTTGGAGTGGCCGATGTTGACCTCGCTGCCCCCTCCCACCACCTGGGTCTGGGTGATCTGGAAGATCCGCGCCTTCTGGCAGTCGGAGACCATGACGATGTCCCCCTCGCACAGGTCGCTGTAGCCCTGCTTGCCGGTGCCGCAGTAGTTGGCCTTGTTGGAGAGTTGTTGCACGAACAGCTGGGCCGCGCTGTTGTTGCGGGTCACCGGCACACCGCTGCCGGTAGGCCCCTGCACCAGCAGCACGTCGGTTCCCGGCTTGGGTTTGGGCTCGGCCGCGGTAAACAGGGCTGACAGCGGCGCAGGCAACGTCGCCGTGACATTGTCATAGCCGCGCAGATAGACGGTGAAGTTGTAGGGCAACGCCGTCGCTCCGTTGAGGGTATTGGTGATGTTGACCCCCTGCTTGCTGAGGCAGCCCTGGTAGCCCACCATCCGCAGCTCTTGTTGCAGCAGGTTGACGGCAAACCGGCTGTCCTCCTGCACCCGGGCGATGGCCTCACCGGTCAGGTAGGTTTTGTGGTTGCCAAGCAGCACCTGGATGATGACCCCGACCGTCAGCAGCGACAGCAGCAGGGCGATCATCACCTCCACCAGACCGACACCGGCCTGGCGCAGCAAGGTGCGCCCCCCGTTCACAGATCGGTCCTCAAGGTCATGCTGCGCAGCGCAGGCTCGGTGGCCAGCCGGCTGGCATCCCACTGGATGGTGATGGTCGCCTGTCCGGCACTCACGGCAATGGCCCCATCACAGCCGGGCAGGCCGCCGAGCGCCTGTTTCCAGTACTGCACATCCTGTATCGCCATCGAACTGCCGGAGACCGCCTCCCCCAGGCCGACGTTGTACTGGCCGAGCAGAGCCGCGCTGCGGTTGGCCCGCATCATGTCGGTGATCATGTAGGCAAACTGGGTCGCCTCGGTCCGGGTCAGGGCCGACTGGTTGCTCTTGAGTGCCTGCAACTGCAGGGTCGCCATGCCGAGGATGCCGATCGACAACACCAGCACGGCGATCATGATTTCAAGCAGCGAGACGCCTTGCTGGTGCTTCATATGCAGCTGGTCTCCGTGATTGAAGGGCGGCCGGCCGGGGTGATAGTGATGTCGCGCGATGCCTCCTGCGCGCAGTCGGGCGGCTGCAGGGAAAATACCAGCGCCGCCTGGGCGCGACCATCGAGAAAGCCATTGCCACTGAAACGTACCAGCGACGTATTGCTGACCAGGGTGCCTGCCCCCATGTCGGGAAAGAGTCGCAGCAACTCGCCGTTGTCCAGGGTGCCGTTGCCGTTGCTGTCGACCCAGATCTGCCAGCCCGATTCCCAGTGGTTCTGGGTCAGGTTGCTGGTGGAGGCGGAGAGAGTGACCGCCGTATTGCGGCGAATGGCTTCGGAGCGGGCAAGGTTGATGGCGGCCACGAAGTTGTTGGCCTGGCTGGTCAACGTCATGTTGCGCATTATCGCGCTGAAGGAGGGGACTCCCAGCGTCAGCAGGATAGAGACGAGCGCAATGGTGACCATCAGCTCGATGAGGCTAAAACCTGAACGCAAAAACATCCTGTTTCGCTCTGATTTTGTCGGGGGGCCGGCTGCACATCCATCTGCCATCAAGCCGGTGATAAGTTCATCAGCAGTCTAGGCCGCGAACCTTCGCTTGCAATTCAATCTACTCAAATCTTGGACATACATCATCAAATTTCGCTGCGATCTCACGGCAAAGCGGCCAACAAGAGCCATAAGAATCACCCATGAAAAAGCCACCTCGCTGGAGGTGGCTCAAAGACGGTGTAGTCCCGCAAGGGACGCATCACTCACAGGATGCGCAGTTCCGGCGGCACTTCAAACACCACGTTCTCTTCACGACCGGGGTGTTCGGCCACCACCTTGCCGCCCAGCTCGCGCAGACGGGTGATGACGGACTGCACCAGCACCTCGGGGGCGGAGGCACCGGCGGTGACACCGATCGCCTTGACTCCCGCCAGCCAACCGGCCTCGATCATGGAAGCGTCGTCGATGAGGTAGGCCTTGGCGCCCACCTTCTCGGCCAGCTCCCGCAGGCGGTTGGAGTTGGAGGAGTTGCGCGATCCCACCACCAGCATGGCGTCCACCAGCCCGGCCATCTCCCGCACCGCATCCTGGCGGTTCTGGGTGGCGTAGCAGATGTCATCCTTGCGCGGCCCCTGGATCTTGGGGAAGTGCGCCCGCAACGCATCGATCACGTCCGAGGTCTCGTCCACGCTGAGGGTGGTCTGGGTGACGAAGCAGAGATCGTCCGGGTTCTTCACCTTGAGCCTGGCCACGTCTGCCGGCGTCTCCACCAGATACATGCCGCCCTCGCGATTCTCGTACTGCCCCATGGTGCCGATCACCTCGGGGTGGCCGGCGTGGCCGATGAGCACGGCTTCGGAGCCCTTGCGACTGGCGCGATGGACCTCCATGTGCACCTTGGTCACCAGCGGACAGGTGGCATCGAACACCTTGAGGGCGCGGGACTTGGCCATCTCGCGCACCGCCTTGGAGACGCCGTGGGCGGAGAAGATGACGATGCTGTCGTCCGGCACCTCATCCAGCTCCTCGACGAAGACGGCGCCCGCCTCCTTGAGCTTGTTCACCACGTAGCGGTTGTGCACCACTTCATGGCGGACATAGATGGGGGCACCGAACTTCTCCAGCGCGCTCTCGACGATGCTGATGGCGCGGTCGACACCGGCACAGAAGCCGCGGGGATTTGCGAGCAGGATATCCATCAGTGCACCTTCTCCTCGTCATCAACCCCCAGGATCTCCACCTCGAAGGTGACGGTGTGACCGGCCAGGGGGTGGTTGAAATCGACCGTCACCGACATCCCTGCCACCGCCCGGACGATACCCGGCAGCTCGCTGCCGTTGGGCTGGTCGAACAGGATGATGGTGCCGACCTTGGGCTCCACATCGGCGCCGAACTTGGCGCGGTCCAGATGGTAGATGTTGTCGGGGTTGGAGAGGCCGAACGCCTCTTCCGGCGCCAGGGTGAAGCTCTTGCTCTCCCCTTCGCGCAGCCCCAGCAGGCACTGCTCGAAGCTCGGCGTCAGGCTGCCGTCTCCCATCCGCAGACGGGCCGGCTTGCCGTGCAGCGCCGTGCTGTCGGCCACCGAGCCGTCTTCCAGCTTGATGGCGAAATGGAACAGTACGCTGCTGTCCGCAGCAATCAGCTGGCTCATGAGTTCGCGTCCTGTTTTTTCTCGCCACGCAAGCCGTCCAGCACGATCATGGCGGCACCGATAAAGATGAAGCTGTCGGCCAGGTTGAACGCCGGCCAGTGGGCGCGCTGCCAGTAGAAGTCGAGGAAGTCGACCACATGACCCAGCACCAGCCGGTCAAACACGTTGCCGAGCGCCCCGCCGATGATCAGGCTGTAGGCGATACCGCTCCAGCGCTGGGTGACCGACTGCTTGCGCAGCCAGTAGATCAGCAGGCCGCAGATGGCGAACGCCAGTACGGCGAAGAACCAGCGCTGCCAGCCCCCCTGATCCGCCAGGAAGCTGAAAGCCGCCCCCTTGTTGTAGACGTGGACCAGGTTGAAGAAGGGGGTGATCTCCACCCCCGGGTAGCCAAACGGCAGCAGCTTGACCACGGCGAGCTTGCTCGCCTGGTCCAGTACGAAGGCCAGCACCGCCAGCCACAGCCAACGCAGGCCGCTTTTATGTTGAGTCATGTTCATCAGGCAAATTGACGAGTTTCGCCGTCACCCTCGACGTTGGTGACGCAGCGGCCACAGATCTCTTCATGGCCCGCAATGGTGCCCACGTCTTCCACATGGTGCCAGCAGCGGTCGCACTTGGCGGCGGCAGACTGGGCCACGCTCAGCCACAGGTCATCGCGCTCGGTTGCCACGGCCTCAGCCGGTGCGGCATCGACGCTGACCACCTTGGCCTTGGAGGTGAGCAGCACGAAGCGCAGCTCATCGGCCAGGGCGTTCAGACGCGCCGCCAGCTCAGGCTTGGCGAACAGGGTCAGTTCGGCCTGCAGAGAACCGCCGATGCGCTTCTCGCCACGGGCTACTTCCAGCGCCTTGTTCACTTCACCGCGCACGGTGAGGATCTCGGCCCAGAACTCGTCGTTCAGCACTTCGCCCGCTTCCAGCCCGAACAGGCCGTCGTACCACTCCTCGGTAAACACGAACTCGCCGCGCTCGCCCGGCAGCAGGGCCCAGATCTCGTCGGCAGTGAAGCTCATGATGGGCGCCATCCAGCGCACCATGGCTTCGGCGATGTGATAGAGGGCGGTCTGGCAGGAGCGACGGGCCAGGCTGTCGGCCTTGGCGGTGTACTGACGATCCTTGATGACGTCCAGATAGAAGGAACCCATCTCGATGGAGCAGAACTGCATCAGCTTCTGGGTCACACCGTGGAAGTTGTACTCGTCGAACGCCGCCACGATCTCGGCCTGTACCGCCTTGGCACGGCCCACCGCCCAGCGATCCACCACCACCATGTCGGCCGGTGCCACCATGTCGGTCGCCGGATTGAAGCCGTTCAGGTTGGCCAGCAGGAAGCGGGCGGTGTTGCGGATACGGCGATAGGCGTCGGCGGAGCGCTTGAGGATCTCGTCGGAGACGGTCATCTCGCCGGTGTAGTCGGTGCTGGCGACCCACAGACGCAGGATGTCGGCACCCAGCTTGTTCATCACGTCCTGCGGGCTCACCACGTTGCCGATGGACTTGGACATCTTGCGGCCCTGACCGTCCACGGTGAAGCCGTGAGTCAGCACCTGGTTGTAGGGGGCCTTGTCCTTCATGGCAACGCCGATCATCAGGGAGGACATGAACCAGCCACGGTGCTGGTCAGAGCCTTCCAAATACATGTCGGCCGGCTTGCCGTTGAACTCGGGACGGGCGTCGACCACGGAGGCGTGGGTAGAGCCGGAGTCAAACCAGACGTCCAGGGTATCGGGCACTTTCTCGTAGTTGTCGGCGTCCGCGCCCAGCAGCTCGGCCTTGTCCAGATCCCACCAGGCCTGGATGCCGGACTGCTCGACCCGCTTGGCCACCTCTTCCATCAGGCGCACGGAATCCGGGTGCAGCGCCTGGGTATCCTTGTGGACGAACAGGGAGATGGGCACGCCCCAGGTACGCTGACGGGAGATGCACCAGTCAGGACGGTTCTCGACCATCGCCTGGATGCGATTCTTGCCCCAGGCCGGGACCCAACCGCTCTGGCCGTGTTCGGCGATGCCCTGAGTCTCGATACGCTCGATCTCTTCCAGGGCGCGCTTGCGCAGACCCTTCTGCTCCATGCTGATGAACCACTGGGGGGTGGCACGGAAGATGATCGGGGTCTTGTGACGCCAGCAGTGCGGGTAGGAGTGGTTGAACACCTTGTGGTGCAGCAGGGCGCCACGCTCGGTCAGCACCTCGACCACGGCCGCATTGGCCTTGAACACGTGCTGGCCGGCAAACAGTTCGGTATCCGGCAGATAGACGCCGTTGCTGCCAACCGGGTTGGCCACTTCCAGACCGTACTTCTGACCGACCACGAAGTCTTCCTGACCGTGGCCAGGGGCGGTGTGCACCGCACCGGTACCGGCGTCCAGGGTGACGTGATCACCCAGCACCACAGGCACGTCGAAGCTGTAGAAGGGGTGGTTGAAGCGCAGCAGCTCGAGCGCCGCGCCCTTGGCGTAGCCCAGGTTGTGGAAGTGCTCGATGCCGGCGCGATCCATCACGTCCTTCACCAGCTCGGCGGCCAGGATCAGACGCTCGGGATTGTCACTCTCGACCTGTACCAGTGCATAGTCGAGATCGGCGTGCATGGCGATGGCGCGGTTGGCCGGCAGGGTCCACGGGGTGGTGGTCCAGATCACGGCAGAGAGGGGTCCCTTGCCGGTGTGGCCTTCGGCGCAGTCAAACTTGGCGGCCACGGCAGCCTCGTCGACGGCCTTGAAGCGCACGTCGATGGAGGGGGAGTTCTTGTCGTAGTACTCCACCTCGGCTTCAGCCAGCGCGGAGCCGCAATCGGTACACCAGTGCACCGGCTTGGAGCCTTTGTGCAGGTGGCCGTTTTCAACGATCTTGGCCATGGAGCGGATGATGTTGGCTTCGGTGCCAAAATCCATGGTCAGGTAGGGGTGTTCCCAGTCACCCAGCACGCCCAGACGGATGAAGTCGGTCTTCTGCGCTTCGATCTGGGTCTTGGCGTATTTGCGGCACTCGGCGCGGAACTCGGCGGCGGAAACCTTCTCGCCCGGCTTGCCGACCATGCCTTCCACTTTCAGCTCGATGGGCAGACCGTGGCAATCCCAGCCTGGCACGTAGGGGGAGTCGAAGCCGGAGAGGCCCTTGGACTTGATGATGATGTCTTTGAGGATCTTGTTGACCGAGTGACCGATGTGAATGCTGCCGTTCGCATAGGGGGGGCCATCGTGCAGAATGAACGAAGGCTTGCCCGCTTTGGCGCGGCGAATGGCGCCGTAAAGATCCTGATCGTACCAACGTTTCAGCATGTTGGGTTCGCGTTTGGCCAGATCGCCACGCATCGGAAACTCGGTTTCCGGAAGATTCAGGGTGTGTTTATAGTCGCTCATCAGTCCTGGGTTCCCTTCTTTTCTAAAAGAGTGCTGGGTAAATGAAATTGTGGCAGCCCGAACCAGGCTCGGGCCGCCAGGGCATCTCGTTCGATCTGCTCTTTCAAGGCGGTGAAAGAGGCAAACTTCTGCTCTTCGCGCAGCTTGTGGCGAAGCAGCACCTTGACCTGTTGACCATAAAGGTCGCCAGAAAAATCAAATAGATGTACTTCCAATCTGGCTTGTGTACCGCTCAAGGTCGGCCGTACACCCACATTGGCGACACCGGGGAAGGTCTTGCCGGAACATATCACTTCCACCGCGAACACGCCACCGACCGGGATCACCTGACGCTTGAGGGCCAGATTGGCGGTGGGAAAACCTATGGTGCGGCCCAGCTTTTCACCGTGAGCCACCCGACCGCTGATGGTATAGGGACGGCCAAGCATCAGCTCCACCTCCGCCATCCGGCCAGCCGCGAGGGCCTCGCGCACCAGCGTGCTACTCACCCGCTGACGGGACAACTGGAAGCTCTGGGTGCTGATCACCTCGAAGCCGAAGCGCCGGCCGGCCTCCTCCAGCAGGTGGAAGTCCCCTTCCCGCCCCTTGCCGAAGCGAAAATCGTCGCCGACCACCAGATAGTGCACGCCGAGTTTCTCCACCAGCAGCTGCTCGATGAAGGTGGTGGCGGACTGCTCGGCAAAGCGGTGGTTGAAGCGCACGCAGAGCATGCGATCGATCTGCATCCCCTTGAGCGCCTCGTACTTCTCCCGCAGGCGGCTGAGGCGGGCCGGCGCCGCGGCCCCGGCAAACAGCTCCAGCGGCTGGGGTTCGAACAGCATGACGCAGGCCGGCAGGCCGAGCTGGGCGGCCTTTTCCTGCAAGCGAGCCAGCACGGCATGATGACCCTGATGGACCCCATCAAAGTTGCCAATGGTCAATACACACCCCCGGTGACGGGGCTTGATATTGTGAATACCGCGGATAAGCTCCATCAGTGCCTTGTGCTTTGCTGCTATGAAAATCGCCGGATTATATATCAGGCGGCACGCCGGGTCAGCCCTGTTGCTGACCCGATTTCAGCCGCTCCGCCCCGACAACAGGTTCAGGCGGGGCTATCTCGCCGCAGGGGCTGACTCAGTCGTCCCGCCCCGCTCTCAGATCTCTTGGCCGGATCCCAAGCGCCAGCAGGACACCGGCATAGATGGCCCCCCCCACGACCAGCAGCATGGCCAGCTGCATGGTCGCCTTGCTCATGTGCCAGGCGCCCCACTGGGCCAGATCCGGCGAGAGGTACAAGAGCACGCCCCCCATCAGCAGGCTGGCGGTCAGCAGTTTGAGACAGAATACCCCGGTGTGACGGGACGGGCGGTAGACGCTCTGCTGATGGAGCCCCCTGAACAGCAAAGCCGCGTTCAGCGTGCCCGAGCAGGCGGTCGAGAGGGCCAGCCCCACGTAGCCGAGCGGATAGATGAAGAGCAGGTTGCAGACCATGTTGGCCGCCATCGAGATCATCCCGATCCGCACCGGCGTGCGGGTATCCTGGCGGGCGTAGTAGCCCGGTGCCAGCACCTTGATCAGCATCAGCGACAGCAAGCCCGTGGTCGATGCCAGCAAACTGGCGCTCGACATGCTCACCTCGTGCAGGCCGAACTCGCCGCGCATGAACAGCACCCGCAGGATGGGCTCGCGCAGCACGGCGATGCCCACCATGGCCGGCAGGCCGAGCAGCATCACCATCCGCACCCCCCAGTCCATGGTACGGGAGAAGTCGGCCGGGTCGGCATCCACGTGCTTCTTGGCCAGCGCCGGCAGAATGACGGTGCTGATGGCGACGCCGAACATGCCGAGCGGGAACTCCAGCAGCCGATCCGAGTAATAGAGGTAGCTGATGGCACCGGTCGCCAGGAAGGAGGCGAGCATGGTGTTGACCAGCAGGTTGATCTGGCTGACCGAGACCCCGAACAGGGCCGGGATCATCAGGGTACGGATCTTCACCACCCCCGGGTGGTGCCAACCCCACTTGGGCCACACCAGCATGTTGAGCTGGCGCAGGAAGGGGAACTGGAACAGGAACTGCACCAGACCGCCGAGGAAGACACCGATGGCCAGCGCCAGCTCGGGGTTGTCGAGCCAGGGTGAAATCCACCAGGCGGCGGCAATCATGGTGATGTTGAGAAAGATGGGGGTAAAGGAGGAGACCCCGAAGCGACCGAAGGTGTTGAGAATGGCCCCCGCCATGGCGGTGAAGGTGATGAACCAGAGGTAGGGGAAGGTGATCTTGAGCATCAGGCTGGCCATCTCGAACTTCTCGGCCGCCGGCCCGCCGTGCAGCCAGTCCCAGAACCAGCCCCAACCAAACAGGGCGGTCAGCACGCCTGACCCCAGCACCCCGAGCAGGGTGACCACGGTAACGATCCCCCCCAGGGTGCCCGCCACCGCAGCCAGCAACTCGCGCACTTCGCTCTCGTCGCCTTTTTTCTTGTACTCCGTCATCACGGGAACAAAGGCCTGGTTGAAGGCACCTTCGGCGAACAGGCGGCGCAGAAAGTTGGGAATGCGGTTGGCAAAGAAGAAGACGTCTGCGGCCACCCCGGCGCCAAGCAGATTGGCGATGACCACATCGCGAACCAAGCCCATCACGCGGGACGCCAACGTCATTCCGGACACTATCATGCCGGATTTGATCAATTTCTTACTCAAGACGAGGCCTCTGGAACTGTCGGAATGAAAAGAATGCTGATAGAATCGGCCGACAGTTTAACCGTCTCCCACCTGACACACCACCGGGGGGCGGTGTTTATTTGCACAAATCATTTGACAATATGTGGTTGAGAAGGCATATTTCCGGGCCTTTTCAATACACTCGCTAAGACAGTTTTAGGAGTTTTACCTTGGCTAACATCAAATCTGCTAAGAAGCGCGCTCTTCAGTCAGAGAAACGTCGTCAGCACAACGCCAGCCGTCGTTCCATGACCCGTACCTACCTGAAGAAAGTCATCGCTGCCATCGCCTCCGGCGACAAGGCTGCTGCGACTGCCGCTTTCGCTGTTGCTCAGCCGATCATGGATCGTATGGCGACCAAAGGCCTGATCCACAAGAACAAAGCTGCTCGTCACAAGAGCCGCCTGTCTGCCCAGATCAAAGCTATGGCTTAATCAGCGTCTGCTGATAAAGCTGAAAAAACCGGCCTTTGTGCCGGTTTTTTATTTCTGTTCGCAGCAGTACAACTTGTGCAGCAACCCTATCATCTCGCGCACCTCGTAGCTGCGCAGCGAATAGTAGACCGTCTGGGCCTCCTTGCGCGTCTCCACCAGTTCATCCCGCCGCAGCACGGCCAGGTGTTGTGACAACGCCGACTGACTCAGACCAAGCCGCTCGTTGAGCTCCCCCACCGACAGCTCCCGCTCCAGCAGCTGACACAGGATAAACAGCCGCCGTTCATTGGCCAGCGCCTTGAGCAGTGCCACCGCCCGGCTCGCATTGGCCTCCATCTCTTCCAGTTGCATCTCATTCCCTCTCGTTCGAGGCAAGAATCATACTCTGTGGCCCGTCAATTTAAAATGACAGGGTTGCCGGTTGAATCGTGGCAAAGTCCTCCTGGCCGGCAAACAGGAAGGAGAAATCACTCTCGCACACCCGTTTTACCGCCGGGTGCTGGATCATCCGCTCGGCGAAGATGACGTAGTACTCCTCCATCAGATCCTGGGTCTCGCCCAGCAGCATCACCCCCTCCCCTTCCAGGATCTCCTCCCGGTAGATGGTGGGTGCCATGAAGATGCCCTGGTTGAAGAAGCCGAACGCCTTCATCAGGGCCGCATCGTCAAACTCGCCGAGAATGCTGGGGGAGACCCCCTGCTGCTCGAACCACTGGGTCAGCTGACGACCCATGGCGGTACGCCGGCCGGGGATCAGCAGCTTGCGCTCCTCCAGACAGGCGGGAAACGGCAGCGATGGCAGCGGCGCCTTGCAGAAGAAGCTGACCCCGCAACCACCAAGTCGCTTGGAGAGCAGGCCGGCGTGCTGGCTGGAGTCCACCGGGCAGTCGGAGAGGATCATGTCGAGCTTGTGTTCGCTCAGCTGCTCCAACAACAGCTCGTGGGTCGATTCGAAGCAGCGCAGGTGGATGGAGCCATCATTGGGGATGACGGAGAGCAGCACCCGGCTGGCGAGGCGTTTGGAGAGGGCGTCTGCGATGCCGACGTCGAACAGGATCTGGCTCTCCTTGCGGTAGTTGACGATATCCAGCATCTCGTAGGAGAGGCTGAACATCTTGTCGGCATAACGGAACACCAGCTGGCCCAGCTCGGTCGCCTCCAGGGAGCGTCCCTTTCTTATCAGCAATTTGCCGCCGAGGCGCTGCTCCAGCAGCTTGATCTGGCCGGTGACGGTCTGCGGGGTCAAAAAGAGGGCTTCCGCCGCTTGCGTGACGGAGCCCTTCTTCTGGGTCATCCAAAAATAATAGAGATGGTTGTAGTTAAGGTGTGACATCCGATGGGGTTCCCGCCTGGCGCGGGCTCCGGTAGCAACTGAGTTCAGCCGCCAGAATGTCATACATGTCGCTGATCGAGTCAACCTTGTTCGCGCCGAACTGCTCCTGCAGGTGGGTCTTGAGGCTGACCGGATCCGGCATCCGTTCCCCGCAGTAGCGCTTGTTGGACTGCTTGACCCGCTCGCCGGCCCGGCTGCTCAGCGCCCGCTCGGCAAAGGTCTCGCCAAACTGCGCCTTGGCCTGCTTGTCCCCCAACAGCAGGGCGCTGTCGACCACGCCGCTGAGGTAGGCCGAGCAGCTGGCCGAGGCTGCATCCTGCTGGCAATCCTGCAGACTGCCGGCCCAGGCCGCCTGGCTCAGCGCCAGCATGACCAACCATCCGACTCTTTTCATAACCCCTCCGTGCTTTGATCGGCCTCCCGGTTCGGGAGCGCCATGCGCAGGGCGAGATAACCGACTACCGCCGCCAGGGTGGATCCCACCAGGATCCCGAGGCGAGAGTAGCTGCCGTAATCCAATCCGCCGTGCTCGAAGGCCAGCGAGGCGATGAACATCGACATGGTAAAGCCGATGCCGCACAGAATGCTGACCGCAAAGATCTGCCTGAAGTTGACCCCGGGTGGCAGTTGGGCAATGCCCAGCTTGACCGACAGCCAGCTGATAGTGAACACCCCGAGCGGCTTGCCGATGAACAGCCCCAGCATGATGCCCATGGGCACCGGGCTCAGCAGGGAGGAGAGACCTATCCCCTCCAGCGACACCCCGGCATTGGCAAAGGCGAACAGCGGCAGGATCAGGTAGGCACTCCAGGGGTGCAGGGCATGCTCCAGATGCTTGAGTGGCGACTCATAACGCTTGCCGTTGAGCGGGATCATGAAGCCCACCACCACGCCGGCCAGGGTCGCATGGACGCCCGACTTCAGCACCGCCACCCAGAGCACCAGCCCGACCAGCATGTAGAGGCTGATCCGATCCTCGCCGCGGCGATTCATCCACAGCAGGGTCAAGGTCGCCAGGATGCCGATCGCCAGCGCCGTCAGCGACAGCTGCTGGGTGTAGAACAGGGCGATGATGATGATGACCCCCAGGTCATCCATGATGGCCAGCGCCAGCAGAAACACCTTGAGGCTGACCGGCACCCGCTTGCCGAGCAGCGCCATCACCCCGAGAGCAAAGGCGATGTCGGTAGCGGCGGGAATGGCCCAGCCGGCACGCGCCACTTCGTCCGAGTAGTTGAAGAAGGCATAGATCAGGGCCGGCGCCAGCATGCCACCCACCGCCGCGATGGCCGGGAAGGTGGCCTGCACCCGGGAAGAGAGGGCCCCTTCCAGCATCTCGCGCTTCACCTCGAGGCCGACCAGCAGGAAGAAGACAGCCATGAAGCCGTCGTTGATCCAGAGCAGCAGCGGCTTGTTGATGTCAAGGGCGGCAATGCGCACCTGCACCTGGGTATCGAGGAAAGCCTGATAGCTGCCGGCCAGGCCGCTGTTGGCCAGGATCATGGCCAGCATGGCTGCCATGATCAGAATTATTCCGGAGGCGGCCTCCAGCTTGAGGAACTTCTTGATTACGTCGCTCATGGTTAAAATATCCACAGTCTTACTTTTATTTGAGTCTATATCCGATAACAATCCGTGAAAAATCGTTTCTTACTGCGAAATACAACGACAAAACCGAAGGCAAAAATCAAACATGCCTGCTATAAGCAGGTTTTCTCTCGGGCGGATATCACTCGAAACTCCCCCATAAGAATGAATATTCTGTGGCTTTTATGCATAAAAAAGGCGCCTCATGGGCGCCTTTCACATCAGATGGCGACGGGCGCCTTGATGCCGGGATGGGGGTCGTAACCCTCGATCTCGAAATCCTCGAACCGGTAGTCGAAGATGGAGTCCGGCTTGCGTTTGATCAGCAGGGTCGGCAGCGGGCGCGGCTCGCGGGAGAGCTGCAGCGCGGTCTGCTCCATGTGGTTGGAGTAGAGGTGCACGTCACCACCGGTCCAGACGAAGTCCCCCACCTCCAGGTCGCACTGCTGGGCCATCATGTGGGTCAGCAAAGCATAGCTGGCGATGTTGAACGGCAGGCCGAGGAAGACATCGCAGCTGCGCTGGTAGAGCTGGCAGGAGAGTTTGCCGTCCGCCACATAGAACTGGAAAAAAGCGTGGCAGGGGGCCAGCGCCATCTTGTCCAGCTCGCCCACGTTCCAGGCGGAGACGATGATGCGACGGGAATCCGGGTTGTGCTTGATGTCGTCCACCGCCTTCTGGATCTGGTCGATAACAGACCCATCAGCCGCCGGCCAGGAGCGCCACTGGGCGCCGTAGACCGGGCCAAGATCGCCGTTCTCGTCGGCCCACTCGTCCCAGATACTGACACCATTTTCTTTCAGATAGGCGGTATTGGTGTCGCCGTTGAGGAACCAGAGCAGCTCGTGAATGATGGAGCGCAGGTGGCACTTCTTGGTGGTCACCAGCGGGAAGCCTTCGGCCAGGTTGAAGCGCATCTGATGGCCGAACAGGGAGACGGTGCCGGTGCCGGTACGGTCGGACTTGACGGTCCCCTCATCCAGGATCTTCTGCATCAGGTCGAGATAGGCTCTCATTGTTTTGCCTCCTTCACGGCGTTGCCGAACAACTGCGGGCGCTTGTAGGCGGCCCAGATCATCAGGGCACCGATGAGGATCATCGGAGTAGAGAGGATCTGGCCCATGCTGATCTCGTTGAAGTAGAGCCCCAGCTGGCTGTCAGGCTGGCGCACGAATTCCACCAGGAAGCGGAACAGGCCGTAGAACAGCAGGAACATGCCGGAGATAGCGCCGCGCGGCGGGTTCTTGCGCCAGAACAGGTTGAGGATGATGAACAGTACCACCCCTTCCAGTGCGAACTGGTAGAGCTGGGAGGGGTGGCGCGGCTCGGGGCCGGCTTCCGGGAAGATGATGGCCCAGGGCACATCGGTGACCCGACCCCACAGCTCGCCGTTGAGGAAGTTGCCGATGCGGCCGACGCCGAGGCCAAACGGAATGAGCGGTGCCACGAAATCGGCCACGGTAAAGAAGTGGCGCTTGGTCTTGTGGGCAAACCAGACCATGGCGGTGATGACCCCGATCAGGCCGCCGTGGAACGACATGCCACCGGTCCAGATCTTGAACAGGTAGAGGGGATCGGCCAGGAACATGTCGAAGTTGTAGAACAGCACGTAACCGACCCGACCACCCAGGATCACCCCTAGGAAGCCGTAAAACAGCAGGTCGGACACCTCGTTGCGGGTCCAGCCGCTGTTCGGCGCATCGGCGCGGCGCCCCGCCAGCCACATGGCAAAGGCGAAACCAAACAGATACATGAGACCATACCAGCGTACCGATAGTGGTCCCAAACTGAATGCTACGGGATCAATCTGCGAGAAAACCCAATATCCATCGTGCTGCATAAGCGGCCCCAGTCATAAGAAAAGCCGCATTTTCCGATCATTCGTCAGCAGGGACAAGGCATGATTATCAATCAATCTGTTTCGCTTTGTGACCGGCGCGCAGCAAACCGCCCAGACCGTGCTCTTCCAGATAGCGGGCAAACAGGCCACGCAGCACATGGGGATTGTCGTGCTTGAGGCCGTCGGTCAGCAGCACCGTCAGCTCGCTCAGGTTGGCCTGGCGCAGTACGTACTTGATGCGGGCGATGTTGTGGGTGTTCATGCTGAAGCGACGATAGCCCATGGCCAGCAGCAGCAACACCCCGACCGGATCACCGGCCAGCTCGCCACAGACCGAGACCGGTTTGTGGTAGCGACGGGAGGCATCGACCAGCAGCTGCAGGGCGCGGATCACCGCCGGATGGAAGGCGTCGTAGATGTTGGCGACCCGGGCGTTGTTGCGATCCACCGCCAGCAGGTACTGGGTCAGGTCGTTGCTGCCCACCGACCAGAAGTCGATGAGCGGCGCCATCTCAGGCAGGATGTAGAGGGCGGAAGGCACCTCGATCATCACCCCGAGGCTCGGGTAGCGGATCACCGCCTCACGGCTGGCCGCCTCTTCCGACACCTCGCGCCAGGCCTGATCCAGCAGGCGGCGGGAAGCCTTGATTTCGCTGACGCTGCTGATCATCGGCAGCATGATGGCCAGATTGTCCAGCCCTTCGCTGGCCCGCAGCATCGCCTTGAGCTGCACCAGGAACAGTTCGGGGTGATCCAGGGTGAGCCGGATCCCCCGCCAGCCAAGGAAGGGATTTTCCTCGACGATGGGGAAATAGGGCAACTGCTTGTCACCCCCCACGTCCAGAGTCCGCATGCAGACGGGGCGATTACGGTAAGTCTCCAGAATGCCGCGATAGCGGGCAGTCTGCTCCCACTCTGACGGGAAGCTGTCCTGCAGCATGAAGGGGATCTCGGTGCGATAGAGACCGACCCCGTCCGCCAGATGATTGAGGGCTATCTCGGTATCGGCGCTGAGGCCGGCGTTGAGCAACAGGGAAACGGGGGTGCCATCGGCGGTTTCTGACGGCTGGTTGTCGACGCTGCGCACCAGAGTATCGAGGGCCCGCTCCTCATTGAGCAGCTGGCGATACTCGGTCAGGATCACCTGATTGGGCTCGATGAAGAGATCGCCGCTGTAGCCATCGACCACCAACATGCGACCACCGATGTCGCCGAGCGGCAGATCCACCCCCATGATGGCCGCCACCCCCATGGCGCGGGCCAGGATGGCGGCGTGGGAGTTGGTGCCCCCCTTGAGGGACACCACCCCGGTCAGGAACTCGCGGGGCACCTCGGCGAGGATGGTGGCCGTCACCTCGTCGGCAACCAGCACCACAGGCTCGCCGATGGCGATGTGCTCGGGCTCGTTTTGCACCAGCCGACTGATGAGCCGCTGAGCGATGTCCTTCACATCGGTGGAGCGTTCCTGCAGATAGGGATCCTTCATCCCCTTGAACTGCTCGATGAGACGATCGCTGATGAGCTTGACCGCCGAGACCGCCGTCCAGTGCTCCTTGCTCACCTTGTTGCGGATCGGCTTGATGTAGCCGGGATCGTCCAGCAGATGCAGATAGATGTCGAAGATGGCCACCGAGTCCTGGCTGTAGCTCTCGCGAAAACGCAGGGCCAGGCTCTCCAGATCGTGACGCACCTCTTCCACCGCCACGTTCAGCCGCGCCAGCTGGCTGGCGTGATCCTCATCCTTGCGCGGGGTGATGGAGCGCAGCTCCTTGCGTGGCCGCCACACCCAGGCCTTGGCCATGGCGATGCCGCTGGCCCCGGCAATGCCGCGCAGCGGCTTGCTCCAGTCGGTCTTCTGCAGCCACCCCTTGGCCTGAGCCTGGGCGATGCGCGCCGCCAACTGGGCCGCCAGGGTGACCATGAAGGACTCCTCCCCCTCATCGAAGAGACGGCTCTCCTTCTGCTGCACCACCAGAATACCCACCACCTGGCGCTGATGCATGATGGGGGCGCCGAGGAAGGAGCGAAACGCCTCTTCGGCCACATCGGGCAGGAATTTGAAACTGGGGTGGGAGGGGGCATCAGCCAGGTTGATCAGCTCTTCACGCTGACCCACCAGGCCGACGATACCCTGCTCGAACGGCAGGGTGGCCTTGCCCACCGCCGACTCGGCCAGACCATCGGTCGCAGCCAGCCGGTAGCGGCGCATTTCAGGTTCGGAGACGTAAACGGAACAGCAGTCCACCGACATGGCCAGCCGGGTCTGGCTGACCAGTGCCTGCAAGGCCAGCTCGAGGGTATTGGCTTCGGCCATGCTTTCGACGATGCGCCTGAGTTCCGTTAACAACTAATCTGTGCTCCTTAGCGGGCGCGATTACGCCGCCCATCCTTCTTGTTGACCTGCACTGCCGGCACCGGCATCGCCAGCGGGGCAAACTCCTTCATCACCCGTCGATAGACTTCCCGCTTGAAGGAAACCACCTGACGCACCGGGTACCAGAAGCTGACCCAACGCCAGTCATCAAACTCCGGATGACCATGACAACCGAACTGGATCCTGGACTCCCTGCCCGGATCCAGCTGCAGCAGGAACCATTTTTGTTTTTGGCCAATACAGACCGGTGAACTGTCCCAACGAACGAGGCGTTTTGGCAAGCGATACTTCAACCAGTTGCGACTGGTCGCCATGATGGTCACATCCTCGGGCTTGAGGCCTATCTCCTCATACAGCTCACGATACATGGCCTGCTCTGGCGTCTCACCGTCATCAACTCCTCCCTGCGGAAACTGCCAGGAGTGCTGCCCATAACGCTTGGCCCACAATACTTGTCCGTCACGGTTACAGATCACGATTCCGACATTGGGACGAAACCCGTCGCCATCTATCACGTGATCACCTTATAAAGGCTGAATCTATAAGGGGATTGTTCCACATTCACCTCGTGGCAGCAAACAAGGACTGCAATCCCCCATTCATGAATAACTTTCGATTTCAAGCAAACTTATAAACAAATTAAAGGATCAGATCCTGCAAGTTGCCCACCCAGACTGTGCATAAGCCTGTGAGCAAGCGGGTATATACAGTAGTTTTATTTATCTGCTCCAAACTGCCCCACAGCATACAGGATGCGATAGAAAACAAAATATGTATTTAAATACATGGTGTTAAATAAAGAATGCTGGATCAAGATCCATGTCTTTTACCGCCGGCGAGCCGGGATCCGGATTGTGAACAAGTTCGACTGTTCAAAGATCCACCACGGCTATTTTATCCACAGGAGTGGCACACTATCTGCCCCGATATCGCCGCAAAAATCGGTGCCGTTTCACATTTTTTTGTAACAACAGGGTGACTATTCCTACTTTTAAGCAGTTATCCAAGATTTCTGTGGATAACTGTGTGAAACAGCGCTAGCAAACCCTTGGACAACTATTTCAAGGCAGGATCCAGCGCTACGCCCATCGATAAATTGGAGACAAATTCCTTTAAAATCATTACGATAAACACTTACACACAAAACTGCTCCCCCTGTGCATACCCCTGCCAGGATCGGTTATAAAAACAGCGATCCTCAGGGAGGATCAGAGTTGCTAGAATAATCCCTCTTTGCAGGAGTCACTCATGCCCGCCAACCCCCGCTCAGAACAGGAACTGCTGGCCCGCGCCTACGCCATGGCCGGCTTCACCCTGGCCCAGCTGGCCGCCGACGCCAACATCGCCGTGCCGGCGGATCTGCGTCGGGACAAGGGCTGGGTCGGTCAGCTGATCGAGTGGCAGCTGGGAGCGAGCGCCGGCAGCAAGCCGGAGCAGGACTTCCCGGATCTGGGCATCGAGCTCAAGACGATCCCCATCGATCCTCAGGGCAAGCCGCTGGAAACCACCTTCGTCTGCGTGGCACCGCTGATCGGTGTCAGCGGCCAGCGCTGGGAGGAGTCCAACGTGCGCAACAAGCTCTCCCGCGTGCTCTGGATCCCGGTGGAGGGCAGCCGAGAGATCCCCATCGGCGAGCGCCGGATCGGCATGCCGCTGCTGTGGAGCCCGAATGAAGAGGAGGAGATGCTGCTGCGCCAGGACTGGGAAGAGCTGATGGACATGATAGTGCTGGGAGAGGTGGAGCAGATCAGCGCCCGCCACGGCCAGGTGCTGCAACTGCGTCCCAAGGCGGCCAACAACAAGGCGCTGACCCGGGCCATCGGCCGCAATGGCCAGCCGATCCTGACCCTGCCCCGCGGCTTTTACCTCAAGATAGGTTTCACCCACGGCCTGCTGCAGCGCCACTTTGCCCTGCCCGCTTGATCTCTGTTATCAACATCCTTGTCATAAAGTGATATAAAAATAGACAGCCGCTATTTTTCGCAATCAGGACAAGGAGGCGTCATGCCGATCAACAAGCAATTTCTCAAGTCCCGCCCCGAGGTCAAGGTGACCTTTGCCGTGAAAAGAGAGGCCGCAGGAGAAGCCGAGCAGGTGTTGTTGCTGGGAGAGTTCAGCCAGTGGCAACCCATCGAGCTCAAGCGGATGAAGAGCGGTGAGTTCAAGACCACCCTCAACCTGCCGACCGATGGCCCCAGCCATTTCGAATACTGCTATCAGCTGGTTCAGCCGAACGGGGAGACCCGCTACGACAACGACTGGGCGGCGGATGACTACGTACCCGGCCCCTTCGGGCGAGACAACTCTGTGGTGCGGGTCAGCCAGCCAGGTTAAACCGGCACACCCGAAAGTGGATACAAAAAAGGCTCGCCATTGGCGAGCCTTTTCACTACCTGTCGAGCATTTCGCCGACATATCGACACCAATTCGAATCGAATTAGTTGAGCTTCTCTTTGATACGAGCAGCTTTACCGGACAGGTTGCGCAGGTAGTACAGTTTGGCGCGGCGAACATCACCACGACGCTTCAGTTCTACACTGTGGATCAGCGGAGAGTGAGTCTGGAATACACGCTCAACACCTTCGCCGTTGGAGATCTTGCGAACGGTGAAAGCAGAGTGCAGACCGCGGTTACGCTTGGCAATCACGATGCCTTCGAAAGCCTGCAGACGCTCTTTACCACCTTCTTTAACACGAACTTGAACACGTACGGTGTCGCCCTGGGCAAAAGCCGGGATGTCGGTACGCATTTGCTCTTGTTCAAGCTGCTGAATAATCTTGCTCATTGTCTTTCCTTACCTAGGATAAACTGAAAACTCTACTTAACGCTGTCACGCACTTCGCGGACATACTCGGCAAGAAGTGATTCTTGCTCGTCAGTCAGAGCTAGGTTGTTAATAAGTTCCGGCCTTCTTTGCCAGGTTCGTCCGAGCGACTGCTTGAGACGCCAGCGTCGAATCACTTCGTGATTGCCGCTTGTCAGCGCCTCGGGCACCGCCAACCCATCCAACACCTCCGGCCGAGTATAGTGGGGATGATCCAGCAGACCGTCCGTAAAGGAGTCCTGCTCGGCACTGGCCTGATCGCCCAAAACCCCTGGGACCAGACGCGAAACCGCATCGATCAGGGTCATGGCAGGCAACTCGCCACCACTTAACACGTAATCCCCGATAGACCACTCTTCGTCGACTTCGGTTTGTATCACGCGTTCATCGATACCTTCGTATCGACCGGCTACCAGAATCAGTTTCTGATTCGTCGCCAACTCGGTCACGCCCGCTTGAGTCAGCTTGCGTCCCTGAGGGGAGAGATAGATGACTTTCGCCCCGTCTCCCGCCGCTTGCTTGGCTGCATGAATCGCGTCACGCAGCGGCTGAACCATCATTAGCATGCCGGGCCCACCACCATAAGGACGATCATCGACCGTACGGTGTTTGTCGTGGGTAAAGTCCCGGGGGTTCCAGCACTCAATCTGCAGCAGGCCACTCTTGACGGCCCGACCCGTTACCCCGTGCTCGGTAATGGCTCGGAACATTTCAGGGAAGAGGCTAATCACCCCAATCCACATAAGAAACCTCCGGCACTCGTGTTACCGCGGGAAACTAGAAACCAGGATCCCAATCAACTTCGATTGTTCGAGCAGTCAGATCAATATTCTTGATCACCTGCTCTTCCAGGAACGGAATCAACCGCTCCTTTGCACCAAAGGCATCTTTTACATTGGCCTCAACCACCAACACATCGTTGGAGCCGGTTTCCATCAATTCGGTCACCTTGCCCATGTCGTATCCCTTGGTGGTCACTACGGAGCAACCAATCAGGTCACGCCAGTAGAACTCGCCCTCAGGCAACGCAGGCAACAGATCGGCGGCTACGCCAATCTCGACATTGGTCAATGCCAGGGCATCCTCGCGCACGTCGATACCATCGAGTTTGCAAATCAGACCCTTGTTGTGACGCTTCCAGGATGAAACCTGAATTTCACGCCACACCCCGTTCTGATTGATCAGCCAGGGGTTGTAATCGAAAATCGCTTCGGCAACATCGGTGAAGGAGTTCACTTTAAGCCAGCCCTTGATGCCGTAAACGGTACCCAGGGTGCCCAGAACTACAGGTTTTTCCACCTTAACTCCTTACCGTTTGGCTGATTAAGCAGCTTTGGCAGCGTCTTTGATCAGCTTGGCAACGCGGTCAGAAACAGCGGCACCAGTAGCAACCCAATGCTCGATACGAGCCAGGTCCAGGTTCAGCTTTTCAGCGTTACCAGAAGCAACCGGGTTGAAGAAACCAACGCGCTCGATGAAACGACCGTCGCGGGCGTTACGGCTGTCAGCAACTACTACCTGGTAGAACGGACGCTTTTTCGCGCCACCACGTTGTAAACGAATGGTTACCATATCGTCCTCATTAACATCTAATGAACAAGGCCCGCAAACACGCGGACCCTAGCTTAAAATAAGCCGCATAATTCTACTTGGATTCGTAATAATTGCAACCAAGCCAGCCATTTTTTGCGCAGAGCCGCAATGAAAAGGGTCTGCCAATGGCAGACCCTCACTCGCTACGTCAGCCCGAATAATCAGAACGGACCGCGGCCGCCACCGAAGCCGGGAGGCAGCATGTTCTTCATCTGGCTCATCATCTTGCGCATGCCACCCTTGCCGGACATCTTCTTCATCATGCGCTGCATCTCGGTGAACTGCTTGAGCAGCTTGTTGACGTCCTGCACCTGCATGCCGGAACCCGCGGCGATACGGCGCTTGCGGGAGCCCTTGATGAGATCGGGATGGGCACGCTCCTTGGGGGTCATGGAGCTGATGATGGCCTCCATCCGCACGGTGAGCTTGTCATCCATCTGATCCTTGACGTTGTCCGGCAGGCCGGACATGCCGGGCAGCTTGTCGAGCATCCCCATCATGCCGCCCATGTTGCGCATCTGGGCCAGCTGCTCGCGGAAGTCTTCCAGATCGAAGCCCTTGCCACTCTTGACCTTGCTGGCAAGCTTGGCTGCCTTCTCTTTATCGACGGTGCGCTCCACCTCCTCGATAAGAGAGAGCACATCGCCCATGCCGAGGATGCGGGAGGCAAGACGATCCGGGTGGAACGGCTCAAGCGCGTCGGTCTTCTCGCCCATACCGATGAACTTGACCGGTTTGCCGGTGATGTGGCGCACCGACAGCGCGGCACCGCCGCGGGCATCGCCGTCCGCCTTGGTGAGGATCACGCCGGTGAGCGGCAGCGCCTCGTTGAACGCCTTGGCCGTATTGGCGGCATCCTGACCGGTCATGGCATCCACCACGAACAGGGTCTCCACCGGCTTGATGGTGGCGTGAAGGTGTTTGATCTCCTCCATCATCTCGCCATCGACGTGCAGACGACCGGCGGTATCGACGATCACCACGTCATAGAACTTCTTGCGCGCCTGATCGATGGCCGCGTTGGCGATGTCCACCGGCTTCTGGCTGGCATCGCTCGGGAAGAAGTCGACGCCGATGTCGCCGGCCAGGGTCTCCAGCTGCTTGATGGCCGCCGGGCGGTAGACGTCCGCACTGACCACCAGCACCTTCTTCTTGTTGCGTTCCTTGAGCAGCTTGGCCAGTTTGCCGACCGTGGTGGTCTTACCGGCACCCTGCAGACCCGCCATCAGGATGATGGCCGGCGGCTGGGCCGCCAGATTGAGCTGCTCGTTGGCCTCCCCCATCACGGAGACCAGTTCGCCGTGCACAATCTTGATGAAGGCCTGGCCCGGGCTCAGGGACTTGGCCACTTCCTGGCCCACCGCCCGCTCCTTGACGCGCGCGACGAAGTCACGCACCACCGGCAGGGCGACGTCCGCCTCGAGCAGCGCCATGCGAACTTCGCGCAAGGTATCCTTGATGTTCTCTTCGGTCAGGCGGCCACGGCCGCTGACGTTGCGCAGGGTGCGCGAGAGTCGTTCAGTCAAATTCTCAAACATGACGCATTCCGGTTCTTGGCGTAACAAATGGGAGGCATTATACCTCACTCGCACGATGAGGACGATTATTCGCCGCACTCGGCTGCGGTCAGCCCTGTGCGGCTGACCCAACATGCTGCCTATATATGGGCAGATCGGCGGCAGCACAACTGGCGAGCACATCTTGTGCAAGGTATACTGCCCTTCCTATTCCCAATCGCTTGCTCGACAACGACCCGGTTATGATCGTGATCTCTGTTCTGGCCCTGGCGTTCTATCTGCTGGCCATCATCGCCTCTCTGCACCTGCTGCTCAGTGCCAAACCAGTGGGACAAACTCCCCTGTTTGCCTGCATCGGACTGGCCCTGATCGCCCATGGCGCCGCCCTCTCCGGCGAGGTGCTGGTGACCCACTCAGGGCAGAATCTGAGCATGCTCAACGTGGCCTCACTGGTCAGTCTCATCATCAGCTGCTTCATGACCTGCGTCACCCGCCGCTTCAACGGCTGGATCCTGCTGCCGGTGGTCTACAGCTTCTCGGCCCTGTTGCTGGCCGCCAGCGCCCTCATTCCCGGTCGCTACATCACCCACCTGGAGGCCCATCCCCAGCTGCTGCTGCATATCGGTCTTGCGCTGATGGCCTACTCGGTATTGATGATCGCCTGCCTGTTTGCGCTGCAGCTCGCCTGTCTGGACCGGCAACTGAAGACGCGCAAGATCAGCCAGCTGCCGGCCATGCCGCCCCTGATGACGGTCGAGAAGCGGCTGTTCCAGCTCATCTCGGCCGGCGTCCTGTTGCTGACCCTCTCCATTGCCTCCGGCCTCTTCTTCCTCGAAGACATGTTCGCCCAGGGCAAATCCCACAAGGCCATCCTCTCGATCCTGGCCTGGTGCGTCTACGTGCTGCTGCTGTGGGGCCACCATACCCGTGGCTGGCGCGGTCGCAAGGTGATCACCCTGAGCCTGATCGGCAGCTTCATTCTGACCCTGGCCTACTTCGGCAGTCGCTTCGTCAAAGAAGTGCTGCTGAGCTAAACGCCCACTACTTCTTCATCACCCAGTCCCACAGGAGCCCTTCTTGGACAGTATCTCAACGAGTACATTGCTGATTGTTCTCGTTATCTTGATCCTCATGTCTGCCTTCTTCTCAAGTTCTGAAACCGGCATGATGTCGCTCAACCGTTACAAGCTGCGGCATCTGGCCCAGACCAAGCACAAGGCTGCCCGTCGGGTGGAGAAACTGCTCTCCCGGCCCGACCGCCTGCTGGGGCTGATCCTGATCGGCAACAACCTGGTCAACATCCTGGCGTCAGCCATCGCCACCATCGTCTGTATTCGTCTGTTCGGGGATCTGGGGGTGGCCATCGCCACCTTCGGCCTGACCCTGATCGTGCTGGTGTTTGGCGAAGTGACTCCCAAGACCCTGGCGGCCATGTTCCCGGAGAAAGTCGCCTATCCCGCCTCCTGGGTGCTCAAGGGGTTGATGGTGCCGCTTGCCCCCTTCGTCTGGATGATCAACGGCATCACCAGCGGCCTGCTCAAGCTGCTGAAGATCAATCCGAACAAGGATGACTCCCTCAATACCGAGGAGCTGCGCACCATCGTCAACGAGGCGGGCAGTCTGATCCCCCAGCGCCATCAGGAGATGCTGCTCAGCATCCTGGATCTGGACAAGATGACGGTGGAGCACATCATGGTGCCGCGCAGCGAGATCTACGCCATCGACATCAACGATGACTGGAAGACCATACTGCGTCAGCTGGCCCACTGCGCCCACACCAAGATCCTGCTCTATCGCGACAACATCGACGACGTGGTGGGTTTTCTGCACGCCCGCGACGCGCTGCGCCTGATGGCCAAGGATCAGTTCAACAAGTCGAGCCTGCTGCGGGAAGTGGACGAGATTTACTTCATTCCGGAAGGGACGCCCCTCAACGTGCAACTGGCCAAGTTCCAGCGCAACAAGGAGCGGATTGGTCTCATCGTCGACGAGTATGGCGACATTCAGGGGTTGATCACCCTGGACGACATCCTGGAAGAGATAGTGGGCGACTTCACCACCTCCATGACCCCGGCGCCCAGCGACGAGATCCATCCCCAGCCGGATGGCTCCTTCCTGGTGGAGGGCTCGGCCAGCATCCGCGAGCTCAACAAGGAGATGAACTGGCAACTGCCCATCGACGGGCCCCGTACCCTCAACGGCGTCATCCTCGAATATCTGGAGGAGATCCCCCAGCCCAACATCAGCCTGCGGCTGGCCGGCTACCCCATCGAGATCCTGGAAGTGGAGAACAACATGGTGAAGATGGCGCGGATCATGCCGGCGTTGTACCGAAACGAGTCGGGACTGGAAGATTGAAAAAAGGCTGCCGATGGCAGCCTTTTTCTATTGCGTCATTGGCCGGCGATCGGCTCACTCATCTTCGTCGCCAGACTCCAGCACCAGAGTCGGGATCAACTCGCCGAAGACCTGTTGCAGCTCGTCGCGATTGGCCAGCAGATCCTGCAGCGTGTAGCTGTCCATCACCGCCAGAAACGCATTCATCGCCTCTTTCAGGGCACTCTTCAGCAGGCAGACAGAGACGATGTGGCAGGCCGGCGAGTTGCAGTCGATGCCGTCCAGATTGCCTTCCAGCGCCCGGATCACCTGGCCGATGTTGATGCTCTCCGGCGCGCAGGCCATGCGAATGCCGCCATTCTTGCCGCGCTGGGACTGCAGGTAGCCCAGTTTCACCAGCTGGTTCACCACCTTCACCATGTGGTTGCGGGAGACGTCATACAAGGCGGAGACCTTGGCCACGCTAGACAATTCGCCCTCCGGCAGGGTCGCCAGATAGAGCAGGGCTCTCAATCCAAAATCGGTATAGCTAGTTAGTCTCATAGTGCCTGTGTCGCATCACGCGGAAATTGATTATTGATTCAGATCAAATAAACATCTAGGATGCAGCTTATTAAGTGACATTCTAGATGTTCAATTAGAAAGGAACCCCTATGTTAGACCAAGCCACCATCGCCGTCATCAAAAGCACCATCCCTTTGCTCGAATCAGCGGGCCCCGCGCTCACCCAGCATTTCTACCAGCGCATGTTCAGCCATAACCCGGAGCTGAAGGACATTTTCAACCTGGCGCACCAGCGCAGCGGCGGCCAGCCGTTGGCGCTGTTCAATGCGGTGGCGGCCTACGCCAAGAACATCGACAACCTGGGTGCACTGGCCGGTGCCGTGGAACGCATCGCCCACAAGCACACGGGTTTCCTGATCCAGCCAGAACAATATCACATTGTAGGTAGTCATCTCTTGGCCACGCTCAAAGAATTGGGTGGAAGTGCGGTCACCGACGAGGTGCTGGATGCCTGGGGCAAGGCTTACGGCGTGCTCGCCAGCATCTTCATCGGCCGCGAGAGCGAGATTTATCAGGAGAAAGCGAACGAGATCGGTGGCTGGCAAGGCCCCCGCCCCTTCCTGATCAAGGAGAAGCGGGTCGAGAGCGAGCTCATCACCTCCTTCCTGCTGGCGCCGGTGGATGGCAAGCCGGTGCTGGACTTCAAGCCGGGTCAGTACCTCAGCATCAAGCTGGTCCATCCCGAGCTCGAGTATCAGGAGATCCGCCAGTACTCCCTCTCCGATGCCCCCAACGGCCAGCACTACCGCATCAGCGTCAAGCGCGAGCCGCAGGGCCAGGTTTCCAACCTGCTGCACGATCATCTGCAGGCGGGCGATCAAGTGGAGCTGATGCCGCCCACCGGCGATTTCTACCTGAAAGCCGATAACCGTACCCCGGTGGTACTGCTCTCGGCCGGTGTGGGTGTCACGCCGATGATGAGCATGCTCAACCAGCTGCTGACGAGCAGCCATCAGGCCGACATCACCTGGCTGCACGCCTGCGAACAGGGCACAGTGCATGCCTTCAGGGAGGATATTCAGCAGAAATCCCGCCAGCACGCCAACCTGCTGAGCCGGGTCTGGTATCGGGAGCCACAGACCAGTGACGTGCAGGGCGAAGAGTACCATCATGCCGGCACCATGGATCTGAGTGCCGTGCAGGAGCGCATCACGCCGCAGGCCCACTACTACTTCTGTGGCCCTCTTGGCTTCATGCAGGCCGTCAAGCAGCAGCTGATCGTGGCGGGCATTCCGGCTGGCCAGCTCCATTACGAAGTTTTTGGTCCCCACCAAGATCTGTAAGGCGGGCGGATCACTATAACCTGATGAGGGGCCAGCCTGTCACGGCACGGCGGCTGGTCCCTCCCGGCCCACGGATGCAGATCCGTGGGTCATTTTTTGGGATCAGTGCATCGCCTTGGCACGGGCGATGGCGTTGGCCGGCATCCGGTTGCCGAGCCGGCTCAACAGACCGGTCGCCTTCTGGTGCAGCGCCTTGTCGCCGATCACCGTGCTGTGCAGCCAGTGGTAGGCCTCTTCATAGTCGAGTGGGCTGCCCATCCCCTGCAACAGCATCTCCACCCACTCGATCTGCGCCCGCTGGAAACCCAGGCTGGCGGCCTCCCGCATCAGGGTCTCGGCCTTGAGCAGGTCCTTTTGCACCAGGGTGCCCTTCCAGTAGTAGCGACCCAGCTGCTCCAGCGCCGGCGCCAGCCCCTGGTTGGCCGCATCCCACATAAATTTCACCCCCAGCTCCGCATTGGGCTTGATGCAGACCCCCCAGGCCAGCATGTCCCCCCACAGAAACTGATAAGAGGGGATCTTCATCACCTCGGCCCGCACCTCGATATCCTGGGTGAGCTGGCACCTGTCCTGCTTGACCTGCTGCAGATGACGGCCCTGCTCAATCCAGTTGAGCAGCTCGTCCTGGCGATAGAGCGGCACCGCCTGCAGCGCGCCGCTGTCCACGGTCAGACCGCTGGCCGGGGTGCTGGTCATGGGACGATTGTTCGGCGAACGGTCGCCCTCTGCAGCGACAGGCGCGGGAATGGGGGCTGCCGCTGGCGCAGCGGCGGGTGTTGCACTCGCTGCCGCAACCGGTGCAGAGGGGTTGGCGGCTGGCGTTGCCGTAGTTTGCACGGCAGCCGGTGCGGGAACCGCAGCAGAGGACGGGGCAGCCGCAGAGGGCTGGGCGGCAACCTCCGGCTGCGCCGGCGCACTGGTCGCCGGCGTGGCCCCGCTCGTCGCGGCGGCGGCAGAGGTGGAAGGCTCGGCCCCCTGCGCTTGGCCCGTCAGCAATGGGGGCGTCAGCAAACAGAGCAGGCCGACAAGGGTAATAGGTTTCATCATAAGGATCTCCTGCAGCACCCTGTTATCGGCAGCCGGCGGCATCCCCTTAGTCCGGCACCACCTGCCCATAACGACAAAGGGGAGCCGAAGCTCCCCTTGCTGTCCATCCGGACGCCTTACTTGACGAAGTCGACACCCAGCTGGATATCGGCTTTCAGGGTGGCCAGCATGCCATCCATCGCCTCTTGTTCGAAGGCGCTCAGCTTGCCGTAGTCCAGCACGGTTTCGACGCCGTTCTTGCCAAGCAGGATGGGCTGCGCGAAGAAGGTGGCGTGCTTGCCGTCGCCTTCCACGTAGGCGCACTCGATGACGTTGGCTTCACCCTGCAGACCCTTGATGAGCGACAGACCGAAACGGCAGGCAGCCTGACCCATGGAGAGAGTGGCGGAACCGCCACCGGCCTTGGCTTCCACCACTTCGGTACCGGCGTTCTGGATACGCTTGGTCATGGCGGCCACTTCGTCGGCGGTGAAGCTGGCACCTTCGATCTGGGAGAGCAGCGGCAGAATGGTCACGCCACTGTGGCCACCGATCACGTTGACGCGCACCTTGTCGACGTTCAGACCCTTGGCGTCGGCCACGAAGGTCTCGGCACGGATCACGTCCAAGGTGGTGACGCCGAACAGGCGACGCTTGTCATAGACACCGGCCTTCTTCAGCACTTCGGCAGCGATGGCGACCGTGGTGTTGACCGGGTTGGTGATGATGCCGATCAGCGCTTTCGGGCAGGAGGCGGCGCACTTTTCCACCAGATTCTTGACGATGCCGGCGTTGATGTTGAACAGGTCGGAACGATCCATGCCGGGCTTGCGAGCCACGCCGGCGGAGATCAGCACGACATCGGCGCCGACCAGAGCCGGGCTCGGATCTTCACCGCAGAAACCTTTTACTTTCACGTCAGTCGGGATATGGCTCAGATCGACCGCCACGCCCGGGGTCACCGGAGCGATGTCATACAGGCTCAATTCGGAACCAGCAGGCAGACGGTTTTTCAACAGCAGAGCGAGGGCTTGGCCGATGCCACCGGCGGCACCCAGAACGGCAACTTTCATGATCAACTCCATGTTTAAGCGTAGGTTTAAGGTTGTTTCTTGTTGTGCGCCCAACCTTAAAGGATCCCCCCCTAAAAAACAATCTGATAACAGTTGTAATCACAGGTTCTGTGAGCCAATAAACAGGCGGCGAATAAAAATGGGGGAAAATGCAAAAAATTGGAGGGGAAGCACAGATTTCCTGCACTTCCCCTCACCATTAATAGGTAGATCTGCCGACTTCAGCCCTGGAAGGCCAGCGCCCTGCGTTCACACCAACGAAAACCAATTGTTAACAATCCGTTCATGGTCAGGTAGAGGGCACCAGCCACGGTGAACACCGCCAGGGTGTCATAGGTCTGGGCATTGAGGCGCTGGGCCAGCCCCATCACATCCATGATGGTGATGGTACTGGCGAGCGAACTCCCCTTGAGCACTAGGATCACCTCGTTGGAATAGGCGGGTACCAGTCGCCGGGCGGCGTGACGCACCTTCATCCACAGGGTCTGGCTGGCGGAGAAGCCGAGCGCGCGGCAGGCCTCTACCTCACCGGCCGGGATGGCGTCGAGCGCCCCCTTGAACAGCCGGGTAGAGTAGGCGGCGGTATTGAAACCGAGCGCCAGCACGGCGCAGAACCAGGGCTGCTTGAGCAGCGGCCAGAGCGGCCCCTCCTTGAGCCAGGCAAACTGGCCCGGCCCGTAGTAGATGAGGAAGATCTGGATCAGCAGCGGCGTGCCGGTGAAGACCAGCACCCACAGCTGCACCAGCTGGGTCGCCACCGGGATGCGGCGCTCCAGCACCCAGGTCATGGCCGCCGCCATCAGCACGCCCAGCAGCAGACTGCCGGCGGTCAGTTGCAGGGTAATCGCCAGGCCACCCAGCAGGGTCATCAGGTAATCCTGCATGATCAGCCTCCGTAACGGCGGGTGTAACGGGCAGCCTGCTTCAAGCCGAACTCACTCACCAGGCTGATGGCCAGATAGATGAGAGCGGCAGCGGCATACCAGGTGAAGGGTTGATAGGTACTGGCCGAGGCCATCTGGGCCTGGCGCATCATCTCGTTCACCCCGATGAGGGAGACCAGTGCGGTGTCCTTGAGCAGCACCAGCCACTGGTTGCCGAGTCCCGGCAGAGCGTGACGCCAGGCCTGGGGCAGCACGATGCGAAAGAAGATGTGGCGCTTGCCAAGGCCGAGCGCCAACGCCGCCAGCCGCTGCCCGGCGGGCACCGCATTGAGGGCGGCCCGCAGGGTCTGGGTGGCGTAGCTGGCGAACAGCAGGGAGAGCGCCAGCACGCCGCAGGCGAACGGGCTGAACTCCACGTACTCGCCGGTGATGAGGAACAGCACCTGGGTCGAGCCGAAGTAGATGAACAGCACCACCAGCAGCTCGGGCAAGCCGCGAATAAGCGTGGTGAGGGTGGCCACCGGCCACACCAGAGCACGCTGCTTGCTCAGTTCGGCGGCGCTGAACGCCAGCGCCAGCACCATGCCCCCGACCAGGGATGCCAGGGCCAGCCCGAGGGTCATCCAGGCTGCATCCAACAACAGGCTCAACATGGCTTAGTGCGCGAAATATTTGTCGTAGATCTTCTGATAGGTGCCGTTGGCCTTGATGTCGGCCAGCCCCTTGTTCAGCTGGGTCAGCAGTTCCTGATTGCCCTTGGCCACCGCGATGCCAAAACCGGTACCGAAGTACTTGGCGTCAGTCACCGGCGTGCCGATCACGGCATACTCCTTGTGCTGCTTGAGCCAGTCGGCGGCGACCGCGGTATCGGCAAACACGCCGTCGGTACGGCCGTTCATCATGTCGAGGAAGGCACTCTGGTAGCTGGCGTAGGGCACGGTCAGCAGCCCCTTGCTCACCCAGTTGTCCACCAGATAGGACTGGTGGGAGCTGCCGTTCTGCACGCCGACAGTCTTGTCCACCAGATCTTCCGGCCCCTTGAAGGTGTCCTTCTTGGTCACGAACACGGCGGAGTTCTGGTAATAGATGTCGGAGAAGTCGACCTGGGCGGCCCGCTCCGGGGTCACGTCCATGGCGGCGATGGCGGCGTCGTAGCGACGGAATTTCAGGCTGGGGATCAGGCTGTCAAAAGCCTGGTTGTGGAAGCTGCACTCCAGCTTGGCCTGTTCACAGATGGCGCGGGCCAGGTCGATGTCAAACCCCTGGAACTCGTTCTTGTCGTCCAGGTATTCGAACGGTGCGTAGGTGGCCTCGGTGGCGAACTTGATCTCTTTCGCCAGCACCTGGGTGCTCAGCAGGCCCATGGCCGCGATCAGCAACAGACTCTTTTTCATGACAGCTTCCTTATCGATTTGAATATCAATGCATCAAGAATTCGGCAAACCGGCTGGTTTGCGGGGCTTGGAAAATGGCGGCGGAGCCCGCTTCGATGATCCGCCCCTTTTCCAGATAGATCACCTGGCTGGCCACCTTGCGGGCGAACTCCACCTCGTGGGTCACCACCACCTGGGTGATGCCGGTCTGGCCAAGGTTGCGGATGATCTCCGCCACTTCCTTGGTGATCTCGGGGTCGAGGGCTGCGGTCGGCTCGTCAAACAGCAGCACCTGGGGATCCATCATCAGGGTACGGGCGATGGCCACCCGCTGCTGCTGACCGCCGGACAGCCGCGCCGGCCAGGCGTCGCGCTTGTCGGCCAGTTGCAGCTGGGCCAGCAGATAGCCCCCCTTCTCCATGGCCGCCGCCTTGCTCATGCCGAGCAGTTTGACGGGCGCCTCGATGAGGTTCTCCATCACGGTGAGATGGGGCCACAGATTGTACTGCTGGAACACCATGCCCACCTTGCGCCGCAGCGCCTGGGTCTGGCGGTTGAACTCGGCGGTGGAGAGGCTGGAGGGGAAAGAAAATTCACTTTCACCGATGCGCAGGACACCGGCATCCGGGGTGTCCAGCAGGTTCATCATGCGCAGCAGAGAGCTCTTGCCGGCACCGCTCGGACCCAGCAGCACCAGGGTTTCACCGGGCGCGGTCCGAAAGCTGACCTGTTGCAGTACCGGCACCTTGTGCCAGGATTTTTCGATACCGATTAATTCAATACCCATACAGCCCAATTGAATAAGTTTTCAAAATTTCGTCCTGATTCTAACGCTGGCATGGGTGGATGCAAGCTATATTTGAATCAATATGCAGAACAAGCGCCGCTTCCTTGCAAAAATAGGCATATGAATGCAAAATGGGCACGCTGTTCATATCTGCCGCCTGAGCGTGACAGGCAGCCAAACCTCCTCATTCGTGAGTCCAAGATGAAGCATAACGACAAGCAAGAAAAACTGGCCAAGGCCTTTAAAGCCTTGCTGAAAGAAGAACGATTTGGCTCCCAGGCAGAGATAGTGACTGCCCTGCAAGAGATGGGCTTCGAAAACATCAACCAGTCCAAGGTATCGCGCATGCTGAGCCGCTTCGGCGCCGTTCGCACCCGCAATGCCAAGATGGAGATGGTCTACTGCCTGCCGGTGGAACTGGGCGTGCCCACCACCTCCAGCCCGCTCAAGAATCTGGTGCTGGATGTCGACCACAACGGTGCCCTGGTGGTGATCCACACCAGTCCGGGTGCGGCCCAGCTGATCGCCCGTCTGCTCGACTCCCTCGGCAAGGCCGAAGGGATCCTCGGCACCATCGCCGGTGACGACACCATCTTCATCACCCCGACCAGCGACACCGACATCGAGGAGCTCTACCTCTCCGCCCTCGAGCTGTTCGAACAGACGCCGTAAGGGCGGCAACCGCCCCGTGGCGGTTGCTCCAGAACGCAAAATCCCGGCCAAGGCCGGGATTTTTGTTATCTGCGGGTGGGCGAGCCTTATTTGCCCTGCCCTACCAGAAAATCTTCTGAGGGAGCGAAGAAGGCTGCGCCGGTCACCGCCCTGGTGAAGCGCAGCAGGTGATCGAAGTGGCTGCCCTCCCCCTTGTACATGCTGGCCAGCATAGCGTTGAAGTGCAGCGGAGTGCGACAGCAGGAGATGAAGTAGAGCCCCTGCTCGGTCATGGTGCCCCAGGGCATGCTCTGGCGCAGGATCTCCATGGACTCCCCCTTCGGGGTCTTGAGGTTGACCCGCTTGATGTGGGCGGTCAGCGGCTTGTCGGCCGACTCGTACTCGATGTTGTCGACCTTGGTGCGACCTATGATGTCTTCCTGCTCTTTTTGCGCCAGCTTCTCCCAGTCGCTCATGGCGTGGACCCAGCGCTGCACGTGGATGTAGGAGCCGCCGGCAAACTCGCCATCGGCCAGCAACGCCACTTCGGCGCGGTGCTCATCCTGCGGGTTCTCGGTGCCGTCGACGAAACCGGTCAGGTCGCGGCAGTCGAGGTTGCGAAAACCGCGCACCTCTTCCGCCAGCTCCACCAGCCCGGCCAGCAGGGCCATGACGCGCTGACCGGCGTGGTGCAGCACATCCACCCGATCGGCGCGCAACTGTACGAACAGATCGAACGGGGTGTTGGGGGCCTCCTGGCCGTTGGCGGATTGCGCCATGAAGCCGCGGAACTGGGGCGGACGGGCGGCGGGATAGAGGCCATCCCAGGCGTCGGCACCGACGGCGACCAGACCGCTGAAGCCGGCAGCGGGGAAATCGGCGGCCACCGCCTCCCACAGGGCCGGCAGCCTGGCCAGACGGGCCACCAGCTCGGCGGCGTCACCGGTGCGGTTGAACATCAGATAGAGGGCGTGCAGATTGGGCTCGGCACAGATCCCGGCTTGGGCTTTCATATATCTCTCCCCTGAACAGACATTGGCGATATGGGCGGTTAGCGTTGCGCGATTATAAACCAGCGCGGTTCCAGTTCATTGATTTCACGACGATATCACGCGTTCAGGGTAAAGGGTCAAACAACACCAGGGCGTGAGGGGTCACCCTGACCCGTGCCCGCGCGCCCTCCAGCGGCTCGCCGATGCTCGCCTCCAGCCGCAACTCGCCACTCTCGAACAGCACCCGGCAGTGGTGGCCTAAGAACTGCTGCTCCACCACCTTGAGCTCGCCATCCGCGGCGCTCTCCAGCAGCAGCTGCTGGGGCCTGAGCATCAGTTGCAGCAACTCACCCACAGCCCGGCCGTGAGGCTCGCTGCCGCAGATGACCCCGAGCGCCGTGCGCACGCAGTGACCGTCCACCACCTCGGCCGCCAGGTAGTTGACCCCGCCGAGAAACTCCGCCACGAAGCGATTCTGCGGGCGACGATAGAGCTGCTCAGGCTGGCCCACCTGCTCGATGTGACCCGCGCGAAACAGCGCCAGCCGATCGGCGAAGGCAAAGGCCTCTTCCTTGCTGTGGCTGACGAAGATGGCGCCGATCCCCTGCTGCTTGAGCAGGGCGCGGATCTCAAGGATCAACTTCATTCGCACCTGGGTGTCGATGTTGGAGAAGGGCTCGTCCAGCAGCATCAGCCGCGGCTTGCACACCAGGGCGCGGGCGATGGCCACCCGCTGCTGCTGGCCGCCGGAGAGCTGGTGCGGATAGCGATCCCCTAGCCCCTGCAGATTGACCAGCGCCAGCGCCTCGTCCACCTGCTGCTGGCGGACACGGCGATCGAGCCGGGTCAGACCGAAACCGACGTTGTCCGCCACCGTCAGGTGGGGGAAGAGGGCGTAATCCTGAAAGATCATGCCGATGTTGCGCGCCTCGGGCGGCACGCTGGCACCCGGCCCGTCGAGCAGGGTATCGCCGAGGCGAATCGTGCCCTCCGCCAGCGGCAGCAGGCCAGCGATGGCCTTGAGCAGCGTGGTCTTGCCGCAACCGCTCGCCCCCAGCAGGCAGACAATCTCGTTGTCAGCCACCGTCAGGGAGAGCTGTTCCAGCACATTGCGGCCGTTGTAACGGCAACTGACATTTTCAACCTGCAAACAGGACAAGGCTGACTTCCTCATATTCTTTTGAACCAGACCGACCGGCGGCCGGACAACATTTCAAGGTTGGCGGGCTCAGTGCCCCGCCCCATCCAGGTTGCGGTTGACCCAGATGAGCGGCAACAACCCCACCAGCACGATGACGATGGCGCCGAGCGCGCCGCGCTCCAGCATCTCGTCCGAGACGAACTGGTAGACGTGGGTCGCCAGAGTATCGAAGTTAAACGGCCGCAGCAGCAGGGCGGCGGGCAGCTCCTTCATGGATTCGATGAACACCAGCATGGCACCGGCAAACAGGCCGCGCCGCACCAGCGGCAGGTGCACCCGCCGCAGCATGGCGCCATCCCCCAGCCCCAGGGAGCGGGCCGCCATGTCGAGGCTGGGGGAGATCTTGCCCATGCTGCTCTCCACCGAGCCGATGGCGATGGCCACGAAGCGCACCAGATAGCCGAACACGATGGCGGTGAGGGTGCCGGTCAGCAGCAACCCAGGCCCCTGACGCCCCAGCCACTCGGCCAGATCGTTGATGGCAAAGTCGAGGGCGGTGAGCGGCACCAGCACCCCGATGGCGAGCACGGTACCCGGCATGGCGTAGCCCATGGCGGCGATGCGCAGGGGCAGCAGGCTCTTGAACCCGCCATCGAGGCGGCGGCAGAAGCCGAGCAATAGGGCGATGCCCATGGCCAGCAGAGCGGTCAGCGCCGAGATAGCCAAGCTGTTGCCGGCGAAGCGGACAAACTCCGGCGTCCACGACAATTCGAAGTAGCGCACGCCGTAATCCAGCAGGATGACGAACGGCAGGCCGAAGCCGGCCAGCACCAGCCCCCAGCACCAGATCGCGGCCAGCCAACGGCGAATCCCCTTGAGCGGGTAGCGCAGCGGCTGCTCGTGGCCCATGGACTTCTGGAACACCTGCTGCCGGCTGCGAGAGCGGCGCTCCAGTGCGATCAGCAACACCACCGCCAGCAGCATCAGACAGGAGAGCTTGGCGGCGGTGGCCAGACTGCCATAGCCAAGCCAGGTGTCGTAGACCGCCGTGGTCAGGGTGTTGATGGCAAAGAAGTGGACGGTGGCAAAGTCCGCCAACGTCTCCATCGCCACCAGGGATACCGCCACCATGATGGCGGGGCGTGCCAGCGGCAGGCTGAGGCGGCGAAAGCTCTGCCAGGGACTGCAACCCAGCAGGCGGCTGGAGTGAATGAGGCTGACCGACTGCTCCAGAAAGGAGGCGCGGGTCAGCAGATAGACGTAGGGAAACAGTACCAGCGCCAGCACCCAGGCGGCGCCGCCGAGGGAGCGGATGGCCGGAAACCAGTAGTCGGCCGGACTGCTCCAGCCAAACAGCTGCCGCAGCCCCGCCTGCAGCGGACCCGAGTAGTCGAGCAGATCCGTGTAGACGTAAGCCACTATGTAGGAGGGCATGGCCATGGGCAGCATCAGCGCCCACTGCAGGGCCCGGCGCCCCGGCACCTGGCACATGGCCACCAGCCAGGCGGTCGGCACGCCGAACAGCAGGCTGAGCAGCACGACCCCGACCACCAGCCCCAGGGTATTGGCCAGATAGTCGAACAGCACGGTATCGGCGAGGTGGCTAAACAGATCTCCGTCGGCCGAGAAGGCAGAGAAGACCAGGGCAAGCACCGGCAAGGCCAGCAGCAGGGCGCTGGCCCAACTGCCGGTAATCCATCCAAAATTTTTCATGAGACCACAGAGGTTGATGGGGCCGTTGGCCCCATCTGATTACAAGTCGAATTTCACTTCATCCAGCAGCTGCAAGGCGTCCTTGCGGTGCTTGGCGTAATCGCTGACCGGCATGGGGTCAGACTTGAAACTGCCCCAGGACTTGACCATGGCGGAAGGCTCGACCCCGGCCTTGACCGGATACTCGGCATTCACGTCCGCATACATGTGCTGGGCGGTGTCGCCGGCCAGAAACTCCATCAGCTTCTGGGCCTCGGCCTTGTTCTTGGCATATTTGGTCATGGCCACGCCGCTCACGTTGACGTGGGCACCGCGATCCCCCTGGTTCGGGAAGTTGATGTAGACGGCATCGGCCCAGGACTTCTGCGCCGGATCCTTCAGCATGGCGCCCAGGTAGTAGCTGTTGCCGAGCGACACGTCACAGATACCATCCTTGATCGCCTTGACCTGATCCCGGTCGTTGCCCTGCGGCTTGCGCGCCAGGTTGGCCTTGACCCCTTCCAGCCAGGTTTTTGCATCCGCCATGCCGTGATGAGCGATCATGGAGGAGACCAGCGCCACATTGTACTCATGCTTGCCGCTGCGGGTGCAGATTTTTCCTTTGAATTCAGGCTTGGCCAGATCTTCGTAGCTGATGGTGTCCAGCTTTCCGAGGCGATCCTTGCTGGAATAGATGGCGCGCACCCGGGTGGTCAGGGCGAACCAGCGGTTGTCCGGATCACGATAGATGGCGGGGATGTTCTCCTGCAGGATCTTGCTGTCCACCGGCTGCACCAGCCCCTTGTCCACCAGATCGGTCAGCCGGCTGATGTCGACGGTCAGCATCAGATCCGCCGGGGAGAGCTTGCCTTCCCGCTCCAGACGCTCGTTCAGCCCCTCTTTGGCGAACACCACGTTGACCTTGATGCCAGACTCTTTCTCGAACTGCTGGATGATGGGCTTGATCAGCTCATCCTGGCGGTTGGAGTAGACATTCACTTCCCCTGCGGCAAACGCCGACTGAGCCGCCAACGCAGAGAAAGCCAGTGCCAACATCTTCATTTTCATCATCCATTCCTTGAGTTGCTATATCGAGTGAGAACCATTGCTGTTTGCATTTTGCATTGAGCTCGACAGCAGGATCAAGAAATCCTGACGTTGCGGGATCACATATTTAAACGCCGTTCAAACAAAGGGGCCGGATAGAATCCTATCCAGCCCCGCCATGGAGTCAATCAGCGACACCCCATCGACCACCAGCCCCGTCAGGGCCGTCAGAGCGCCTCGTCGTCGTTCTCGCCGGTCCGAATGCGCACGGCCTGCAGCAGGTCGTAGACGAAGATCTTGCCGTCACCTATCTTGCCGGTGTAGGCGGCCTTGCAGATCGCCTCGATCACCCCTTCGACGTTGTCATCGGCGGTGGCGATCTCCAGCTTGACCTTGGGCAGGAAGTCGACCTGATACTCGGCTCCCCGGTATAATTCGGTGTGCCCCTTCTGGCGGCCAAACCCTTTGACCTCGGACACGGTCAGACCCTCGACCCCCAGGATGGCGACGGCCTCGCGCACGTCATCCAACTTGAAGGGTTTGATAATCGCAGTAATCAGCTTCATCTGGTTGCTCCCAATCCATGGTATGTCATGAATGGGGAATCAATTCTTGTGCCAAGTCTTTTTATTGTTTAATTTCAAAAAGATAGCATTTACGTCTGGAGCAGGACTCTCCCGACATCACCAAGGGAGCGCAGCTCGCCCCATTATGAGGCACCAAGCTGAACCAGCCTGCGCCGCTGCACCAAACAAGAGCACAGCAGTATGTTAGTCATCTCCAACAGCGTCACCCTGCCCTGGCATGAGCTGCAATTCCAGACCATGCGGGCACAGGGCAACGGTGGTCAGCACGTCAACAAGACCGACTCCGCCGTCTGGTTGCGCTTCGATTACCGCAGCTCCCCCAGCCTCACCCCGCTCTACAAGGAGGGGCTCGACAAGCTGAGCGACAGCCGGGTTCACGACGGCTTCATCCTGATCCGGGTCGAGACCCATCGCAGTCAGGACATGAATCGCAAGGAGGCAATGAACCGCCTGGTGGAGCTGCTGAAAAAAGCAGCCTGGCGCCCCAAGACCCGCCATGCCACCAAGCCGACCCGCAGCTCCCAGCGCAAGCGGGTCGATGCCAAGAAGCGCAAGGGGGAGATCAAATCGACCCGCGGCAAGCCGGTAGTGGACTAGGCCCGACACCCGAGGATGACAACATGCAATACAGTTTTTGCGACAGCGCCCATGGCCCCCTGCTCATCGCCATCGATCGGGACGGGCTGCGCTACGTGGAGTTCGTGCGAGGCGAACAACCGGTGACGCCGACCGACCAGTGGCAGCGGGACGATCAGGCGCTCGCCCCTTTCATCGAACAGTTCGCTGCCTACTTCGCCGGTCGCCTGCGCCGCTTCGATCTGCCGCTCGCCGCCCGGGGCACCCCTTTTCAACAATCGGTATGGCGCGCCCTGGGCGACATTCCCTACGGTGAGACCGTCAGCTACCTCGAGATAGCCCAGGCCATCGGCAATCCCAAGGCGGTACGGGCGGTGGGGGCCGCCAACGGCCGCAATCCGCTCAGCATCATAGTGCCCTGTCACCGGGTGATCGGCCGCAGCGGCGAGCTGACCGGTTATGCCGGCGGCATCCCCATCAAACGCTGGCTGCTGGCACTGGAGCAGCAGACCGCCGATCATTTTGTGCTGACCCCCTGAGCCGCGGCCGGCATCCCGTTAGCAATCTGGTTGCCGGCGCTGGAACAGCAAACCACAGACGGCGTCGCGCCCCCCCGACCAGCCTCCACTGCGTTTAGCAAAATGAACATAGTATGAAGAATCGCCTCAGAAGGGCTTCAGACAGCCTCAGGCATCATGGCTTCACACTTGGATGGCATGGCTCATCCCTCATTCAAGTGGCACCCATGTGACGCTTCCAATCTGTCTTTTTCCCCCGCGCCTCCCTGAGGCGCTTTTTTTTGCCGGCAGACGGGCGCAAAAAAGCCCGCCGAAGCGGGCTCTGACCGGAAGGTGCTAACTTCTGGGGTCAATCAGAGGGCGAGGAACAGGCCGGCCAGCGAGGCGCTCATCAGGTTCGCCAGCACCCCCGCCAGGATGGCGCGCATGCCGTAGCGGGCGATGAAGGATTTGCGCTCGGGCACCATGGCACCCAGGCCACCGATCAGGATCGCCATGGAGGAGATGTTGGCGAAACCGCACAGGGCGAAGGTGACGATGGCCTTGCTCGATTCGCTCAGGGTCTGGTCCTGCACCAGGGCGATGAAGGCGACGAATTCGTTCACCACTATCTTGGTGCCGATCAGGGCGCCGGCGGCCTGAGCCTGCTCCCAGGGGATGCCGATCAGCCAGGAGACGGGGGCGAACAGCCAGCCCAGGATGATCTGGAAGCTCAGCTCCAGCCCCACCAGGTCACCGGCCCAGCCCAGCAGGCCGTTGAGCATGGCGATCACACCGACGAAGGCCAGCAGGGTGGCCCCCACGGCGACCGCGATGTTGAGACCGGACATGGCACCATCGGCGGCCGCTTCAATCACGTTGGTGGCACGCGGGATCACCACGTCCTGATGATGGTCCTCTTCTTCGGCGGCAGGCGGCACCAGGATCTTGGCCATGGCCAGACCGGCCGGCGCCGACATGAAGGCCGCCGCGATCAGGTATTTCAGCTCGACCCCGATGCTGGCGTAACCCACCAGGGTACCGCCAGCCACGGAGGCGAGGCCGCAGCTCATCACCGCGAAGAACTGGGAGTCGGACATCTTGGAGAGATAGGGTTTGACCACCAGCGGCGCCTCTACCATGCCGACGAAGATGTTGGCGGTGGCGGAGAGGCTCTCGGCGCGGCCGGTGCCCAGCAGCTTCTGCAGGCCGCCGCCAAGCAGGGCGATCACTTTCGGCATCAGGCCGATGTGGTAGAGGATGGCGATCACCGCGGAGAAGAAGATGATGACCGGCAGCACGTTGAAGGCAAAGATGAAGCCCAGCTTGAACTTGGCCAGATCGCCGAACAGGAAGGCGATCCCCTCCTGACCGTAACCGATCACGCTGCTCACGCTCTCGCTCACCCCGTTCAGCACGTGCTGACCGGCGGGCAGCCAGAGTACCAGGCCGGCGAAGAGGATCTGCAGGCAGAGGGCCAGGCCCACTGTTCGCAACGGGATACGACGACGATTATCAGAGCAGAGCGTGGCCAGGGCCAGGATGCTCAGGATGCCGAGCAGGGCAATCATAGGGACTCCATCAGGTGGGGCAAAAGATGGGCGCGGATTCTGCGCTCCCGGCCTCGCCACTGCAAGTCCAGTTGGTTACAGCCCTGTTAGCAAAAACGTTTTCACGATACCGGTTGCGGCAACTGGCTGATTTGGCTCGATTTTGGTATCAAGCGAAAGCCAGTGTTCTTAAATAGAAACGATTATTCCTCTGTACCGGACAATTTGCCGCCGAGCCAGGGGGCCAGCCGCTGTTCCCAGTAGGGATGGGGGCCGAAACCCTCCTTGAGGAAATCGATGAACAGCCGGATCTTGGGATCCAGGTGCTCGCGCCTGGCATAGACGGCGTGTACCGCCATCTTCTGGTTGGGTCGCCACTGGGGCAACAGAGGGATCAGCTGGCCGGTCTGCAGCTCCTTGTCCAGCAGGTAGTTGGCCACGTAGGCGATGCCGAGCCCGGCCAGGGCGGCGTCACGCACCGCCTCCGCCAGGTCCACCCGGTAGTTGCCGGCCACCTGCACCGTCTGGCGCTCCTTGCCCTGGCGAAACGACCACTCGTGGTAGCGCCGCTCCCGGCTCTGGTAGGTGATGCAGTTGTGCTGGGCCAGATCCTTGGGATGGAGCGGGGTGCCGTGGCTCAAGAGATAGTCCGGCGAAGCCACCAGCACGAAGCCGATGTCCGCCAGCCGCTGCCCCACCAGGGCCTCGGGTTTGTCCTCGTAGGTGGTGATCCAGAGATCCAGCCCCTCATCCACCAGATTGGTGCGGTGATCGAACAATGAGACTTCCAGCTCCAGCTCGGGGTAGCGATCCTGAAACGCCTTGAGGCGCGGGATCACGTGCAACCGGCCGAAGGATTGACCGACCCCCAGATGGAGCACGCCGCTCACCTTGCCGCGCCGCTCCGCCACCATGGAGTCCGCCTCCAGCGCCACCGCCACCAGGGCACGGCAGTGGCGGGCATACTCCTGGCCGAGTTCGGTGAGGGAGAAGCGGCGGGTGGTGCGCTGCACCAGCTGGGCGCCGAGTTCTGCCTCGAGCTGGGCCAGCTGCTTGCTGATGTGGGATTTGGAGACGCCGAGCCGCCGGGCGGCGGCAGAGATCCCCTGTTCACGGACCAGGGCATCGAAGATCACCATTTGGGGCAGACGTTGCAGCACGGGATTACCAGACTGGAGAGCGGGCCCCCATTATTCCAGAGCGGCCCGCCGCGGGGTAGCGCTAAAGGCCGAGCGCCCGTTTGACCTCTTGTTGCAGGGGATCGTCCGCCGGATTCTGGTTGGCACCGTAGCTGCCGATGAGCTTGCCGTCGCGCCCCACCAGGTATTTGTGGAAGTTCCAGTTGGGGGCATCGCCATCGGCTGCCGCCGCCAGCCCCTTGAACAGGGGTACCGCATCCGAGCCTCGAACCGCCACCCGGTTGAACATGGGGAAGGTGACCCCGTAGTCGCGCCGGCACACCTCGGCGGTCTTGTTCTCGTTGCCCGCCTCCTGTCTGAAGTCGTTGGAGGGGAAGCCCAGCACCACCAGTCCCTGCTCCTTGTAGCCCTGATAGAGCCGCTCCAGATCCCGGAACTGGCCGCTGTAGCCACAATAAGAGGCGGTGTTGACCACCAGCACCACCTTGCCTTCGGTCAGCTGGCAGAGGTTGTGGCGCTGGGTGCTGTTGAGCTCCCGCATCTCCACGTTGAAGTAGTCGGGGCAGGCGGCGCCGGCCATGCCGGATGCCAGCGTCAGCAACAAGACAATCCTTTTCATCGAGTGACTCCTGTCAGGCAGATGAGTGACATACGCACGAACACGCCGGCCGGTTCACCGGCTCAATAGAGCGGGATGCCGGTGAGCATGCCGTGTCCCCAGAAGATCAGCAGGGCGGTGAGCGCCAGCCCGGCCCCCACGCTGAGCCCGGTGCCATACCAGTTGGCAGCCGGACGGGGATGGCGCTGCCAGTCCCGCACCGAAATCCAGACGATGCTCACCAGTGCCCACAGGCCGATGCCGCCAAACAGCACCAGGGAGCGGGCCTCGCTGTTGACCGCCAGATGGGCACCGGCCCAGAGCAGGGTGCCGAGCAGCTGGGGATGCACCAGCCAGCGCCGCAGGTGGTTGGGGCCCTGACCGGAGCAGAACAGGATCAGGGCGATGGGCATCACCGCCATCATCAGGGTCGGTCCCCAGGCGGGCAGAAAATAGAGCGGCAAGGGGCTGGAGGTGCGCCAGCCGGCAATGATGCAGGCGATGCCGATAAACAGCACCAGCGAGAAGAGTCCCTTGTAGCGATGCTCCCCCAACCGCTCGTGCAGCCGGATCCTGTGGTCGGGCGCGAAGCAGGGGTAGAGGTGAGTCAGGGTAAACAGCAGTACCCCCAGGGTCAGCAAGATCATGGGTCGCTCCTTGTACTATGGGGGATCACTATGCCGCAAAGTCGGCGGCCAGAATACAGAAACCGCAGAAAAGCACTGGGGATACAGCGGGATAATGAAAAAAGCCGATCGACGGATCGGCAAGGTGTTTCGGGCTGACCCGCAGTTGAGCGGGTCGTCACCGCGACACGGGGCGGGGTTGGCCGGCGCCAGGCACCGGCCAGAAGAGGGTCAGAGTCGCAGCAGATAGAGCGCCGCCACGTTGCGGGCCGTGAGCTGCAGGTTGGTGGTGGCGGTGGCCAGCGCCTCCGGCAGGGACATGGCGCGGTTGACCACGGCAAACACCGCATCCAGCCCGTGCTCGTGCACCACGCCGCAGTCGTCGGTCAGACAACCCGCGATACCGATCACCGGCTTGCCGAACTGCTTGGCACAGCGTGCGACACCGATTGGCGTCTTGCCGTGAATGGTCTGGCTGTCGATGCGCCCCTCGCCGGTGATGACCAGATCCGCGTCGGCCACCGCCTCGGCCAGTTTCAACGCCTCGATGACGATCTGGATGCCGGGCTTGAGCTCGGCGCCGAGCAGGCCCACCAAGGCCGCCCCCATGCCGCCGGCGGCGCCCGCCCCCGGGATCTCCTTCACCTGCTTGCCGAGGGCCTGCTCGATGCAGTCGGCGTAGTGGGCCAGGTTGGCGTCCAGCTGCGCCACCATCTCGGGGGTCGCCCCCTTCTGCGGACCGAACACGGCGGAGGCCCCTTTCGGCCCGCACAGCGGGTTGTCCACGTCGCAGGCCACTTCGATGGTGATCTTGGCAAGGCGCGAATCCAGCCCGCTCAGATCGATGGTGGCCAGCTCGGCCAGACCGGCGCCGCCCGGCGCGATGGGAGTACCGTCGCGTTTGAGCAGCTTGCCGCCAAGCGCCTGGATCATGCCGGCACCGCCGTCATTGGTGGCGCTGCCGCCGATGCCGAGGATCAGGTGCTTCACCCCCATGTCGAGGGCCGCCAGGATCAGCTCGCCGGTGCCGCTGCTCGAGGTGTGCAGCGGATTGCGCAGCTCAGGCGCCACCAGATGCAGGCCGGAGGCCGCCGCCATCTCGATGACGGCGCGCTCGCCATCCCCCAGCAGACCGACGAAGCCCTCTACCTGGTTGCCGAGGGGGGCGGTCACATGGAAGGGCAGAATGCGACCGCCGGTGGCGTCCACCAGGGACTGCACCGTGCCCTCGCCGCCATCAGCCATCGGCAATTTGACGTAGGTGGCATCCGGCAGCACCTGCTTGAAACCGGCCTCGATGGCATCGGCCACCGCCATGGCGCTGAGGCTCTCCTTGAATGAATCGGGGGCGATAACAATTTTCATATCAATTCCTTAGGCGAGGCCAAACACGCCAAACATCAGGGTGGAGACAACGGCGATGGTCAGACCGACCGCGGTTTCGTAGGGGATGAGCTTGAGCCGCTCACCCACGCCCATGTGGACGCTACCGCCGGTGGCATGGAAGAAGGAGCCGTGGGGCATGTGGTCGAATACGGTGGCACCGGCGTGGATCATGGCGGCCCCCGCCAGGCTGCTGATGCCAAGCTCGAGCAGGGTAGAGCTGAACACGTTGGAGGCTACCACGGTACCGGCGGTGGTGGAGGCGGTTGCCAGCGACATCAGGGCACCCGAGATGGGGGCCAGCAGGTAGGAGGGCAGGCCGGAGGCGGTCAGGCCGCTGATCAGCACATCCTTGAGACCGGAGTTGGCGATGATGCCCGCCAGAGTACCGGTACCCAGCAGCATGATGGCCACCGGCGCCATGCGGGCGAGACCGGAGACGGCAAACTGGTTCACCTTGCCGAACTTGCCCATCATCAGGGCACCTACCAGACCACCGAGAGGCAGTGCGATGAGCGGATCCACCACTATGCCGGCGATGGGGCGCAGGGCCAGCAGCAGGATGGCCACCAGGGGCGCACTGATGGCGGCGGCAAAGCCCGGCAGCTTGCTGCCATCGAAGCTCACCACCTCGTCGGCGGCCACCTTGCTGCCCTTGTTGTTGAGGCGCTTGGCCAGCCAGTAGGCCATCACCAGCCCGAACAGGCCCGGGATGATGCCGGCCGCCATCACAGAGGTGAGTGGCAGGTGGAAGGCGTCCGCCGCCGCGATGGCGTTGGGGTTGGGCGACATGACGTTGCCCGCCTTGCCACCGCCGATCATCGCCAGCAGGATGGCCGCCTTGGAGAGATCGGCACGGCGGGCGATGGCCAGCGCAATGGGGGCGACCGTGATGACGGCCACGTCCACGAACACGCCGACCGCGGTCAGGATCAGGGTGGCCAGCGCCAGCGCCAGCAGGGCGCGGGTCTCGCCCAGCTTCTTGACGATGGTCTCGGCGATGGTGGTGGCGGCGCCCGATTCGATCAGCACGCCGGCCAGTACGCCCGCCGCCAGGATCCGCATCACCGCCGTGGTGATCCCCTGGGCGCCGCCGATCATCAGGGCGACGGTCTGGGTCAGATCGGCGCCGCCGATCAGGCCGCCGGCCAGGGCGCCGACGATCATGCCGTAAGCGGGTGGCACCTTCTTCAGGATCAGGAAGATGGCGATGGAGAGCGCCGCGAGGGCGCCAAGGGCTGTAACCGGGGTCATGACGGGCACCTTTCTAGTGAGTGAATGGTGGCCATTATGGTGATCCGGGATCGGAATGCTTTGGTCAAAAAACCAAATATCAGCTTTTAAAAACGCAACTTTCTGTATATATGAACAAATCAGCTGTCGAGATTGAGCCCGAGATAGAGCAGGAACTTGTCATCTAACTTGTTGAAATTCAACCCGGTTATCTGCTCGATCCGGGTCAGCCGATAGCGCAGGGTATTGGGGTGGATGAACAGGGCTTCGGCACAGGGATGCAGATCACAATCCTGCAAGAAATATTGGCGCAGCGTCTTCTGCAGCGTTCCCTTTGTGTCCTCCTGCGCCAGCTTGTGCAGCGGGGCCCGCAGCTGATCCGCCTGCCAGGAGTCCGCCAGACTGCCGAGCAGTACCGGCAGCCGGTAATCCTCGAAGAAATAGACCTGCTTGCGCGGCGCCTGCCGCATGCCGCGGCGCAAGGTGTCCCGCGCCGTCTGGTAGGAACGCGCCAGCCCGCCGGTGCCAGCGAAGTAATCACCCACCCCGATGCGCACCCGAAAGTGGGGGATGCGGGCCAGCAACTGCTTGATGCGACTGCGCTCCTGCGCCGACTGCCAGATGCCGTCGCTGAGCTGGGCGGGCTTGAGCACCACTATCTCGTCCAGGCCGTTGATGGCCACCAGGTTGTCCCGCTCCGGGTTTTCCAGCAGGTGTACCAGCTCCCGCAGCCGGGCCGGGTCGGCCTCCTCCAGCGCCAGCACCGCCACCACCCGCGGCTGGGCCAGATCCAGCCCGAGAAAGCGGGCCGCCTGCTGCAACTGATCCTCGCGCCCTTCACCACGGATGAGCTGCAGCACCAGCTCCTCCTTGTGACGCTTGTCCCACTGCAGTTGCTCGGTGAGCGCCGCCTGCTCCAGGATCAGCTCGGCGGTCATCCGCACCAGCTCGGCGTAAGCACGCACTTCGTCCGGATCGCCCGAGATGCCGATGACCCCGAGCAGCTCCCCCTGATAGGCGATGGGCAGGTTGATGCCGGGGCGCACCCCCTTGAGCTCGCGGGCGGTCGCTTCGCTGATCTCCACCACCCGGTTCTCGGTCAATGCCAGCACGGCCCCCTCGTGGCGCTGATGGAGCCGCTCCGGGTTGCCGGACGCGATGATAAGGCCGTGCTCGTCCATCACGTTGACCGAGAAAGAGAGGATCTTCATGGCCCGGCTGACAATCTGCCGTGCGAGGGTGTCATTGAGCTGCATAGGTACTCCGCTGAACGAAACGGGAATAGCCTGAGGCGATGATGAGTCGCTGTGGCTCGTCCATCACGTTGGCCGAAGAAGAGAGGATCTTCATCGCCCGACTGATTCTCTGGCGCGCGAGGGTATCGTTTAGCTGCATCACATCTCCAAAGCGGGGGCCGGAGCGGCCACAAAGCGCCGGTAGCGGGGCAAAGATGCCACATCTTCAAGACAAGCGAGGGGGGGCTCGCTAGAATAGGCCACTTTACGCTATATGCGCCCCGCCATGGAGCAGGATTTTCCCCTGCCCATGACGACTCACCCTTCCGCTATGGACTGAACTATGGATTATGAATTTCGCCGCGATCCGTTCGGCGGTTATCGCGCCCGGTTCTCCATGGGCCACGAGGCCATCGGTCAGTGGCTGATCGACGAAGTGGGCAAGGACGAGGAGAAACTCGACGAGCTGTTCGCCATCATCGATCAGCTCTCCAGCCGGGCCCGCACCGAATACCGGCTGCTTGGCGGCGACTACTCCCTGCTGCTGACCCACGAGGAGGCCGAGGTGAAGGCCAACGTCCTCAATATCGAGCAGGATGAGGATCTCGACGATCTCGCCTACTACGATGATGAACAGCTGGCCATGTGCGGGCTGGAAGATTTTGCCCAGGTGCTCGTCTCCTGGCGCGCCTTTATCCGCAACGAGGATATGGGCTGATTGACCCCATCGGAACAACCACGTCGGGCTCACGGCCCCTCGCCCAACCAACAGGATTGACTATGTCTATTTACGATTTTGATGACGAACTGCCGGAAGACGAGCTGGAAGAGCAGCCGAAGAAACCCGCCCAGCCCAAGAAGAAGGGCAAGCAGGTGCTGAACACCCAGGTCAACCTGAGTCCGCGCGATGCCAGCCGCCTGAACGGCCTGCACGTGGAGGCCATCACCACCCTGGACGACGTCAGCCTGCCGAAGAACGTGATCTTCAAGGCCGGCCTGATCGCCCTGGGCGAGCTGGACGCCAACCTGCGCGCCGACATCATCGCCCGGGTGATCGCCGAATCCGGCCGCTGAGACGCCTTGTCACCCTTGCCAAAACCGGAGCCCAGCTCCGGTTTTTTTATGGCCGCTCGCCTGCTCTCTCCTGCCGCGTGGGGATCCGACCAGCTTATTGAGCCTTGTCTCATGGGATGTCCCATTGTTAAGGTGCGGCACTTTCATCGGCCCTGGAGACTCAATGTTACCTCTACCTGATTCACTCATCTGGGGAGCACTGGCGCTGGCCGTCTTGCTCTGTCTGGCCCGGCAGCGTCTGCCCGGCTTCATCATGCTGGCGGTCGCCCTGCTGGCGGCTCTTGGCCTCGGCCACCTGAGCCCTGTCGCCCTGCTGGCCAGCGCGGCAGGTCTGCTGCTGGCCTGGCGTACCCCCTCCCTGCCCCAGCCCTGGCGCGCCGTCGCCCTGGGCGCCGTACTGCTGTGGGCGGTGGCGCTGATGCTACACCTCATCCCCGGCTTCACCAACCTGAAGGTGCTGGATCAGGTGCAGGCCGGCCCCGCCAGCGTGCCCTTCAACATGTACCTCAACCTCGACAAGCCGCTGGTCTTCTTCGGTCTGCTGCTGGCCTGGCCCGCCCTGCTCGGCCCAGGCGGCGCCGTTCAGTGGCGCAGGCTGGCACTGCTGCTGGTGCCGCTGGCGGCCCTGCTGATCGCCGCCTGGCAGCTGGGGGCCCTCAAACCCGAGGTAGGACTGCCCGGCTGGTGGTGGCTGTTTGCCATCAACAATCTGCTGTTCACCTGCGTGGCGGAAGAGGCGCTGTTTCGCGGCTTCCTGCAGCAGGGGATCGCCGCACGCAGCCGGCGCTGGCTTGGGGTGCTGGTAGCCAGCCTGCTGTTCGGCGCCGCCCACCTGGCCGGTGGCCCGCTGCTGGTGCTGTTCGCCGCGCTGGCGGGGGCCTGCTATGGTCTGGCCTTCCTGCTGAGCGGGCGCCTCAGCGTCGCCATCGCGATCCACTTCCTGTTCAACTTCGCCCACCTGGCCCTCTTCACCTACCCGCTGGCCAGCCGCTGAGCCCCTCGGGGGCGTGCCAACCGGCACGCCCCGCCTCTTCGCCAACCTGTCCGCTCGCCCTGCCTCCCCATATGGGGCCTTTCATTTATTTGTAACAAAAATGTAAATGAAATGACCTCTGTGCCCGCCATAACAGTCACTTTCCCGCGTGTCTCAACCAAAAGGACTTCATGATGCACAAGCCCGTCAGTTATGCCGCCCTGCTGCTGGCCAGCCAGTTTCCGCTGCAGGCGCTGGCCGATACCGATGTCTACCTCACCAACAACAGCCCGGATCCGGTCCAGCTGGAGATCCGCCAGAGCGGCTCCGGCGAGCTGCAGGCCGGCAGCCAGTGGATCCAGCACAGGACTGAGCTGGGCCCCTGGGAGAGCGCCATGGTGCTCAGCTTCAACCGCTACGAGGGGGTAAAGGCGGGCAAGAGCTATCTGTTCGAAACCCGGGTCACCACCCCCAGCGGTGACACCTACCGCCTCAACCAGCGGATGGAGGGCACCTGGTGGAACAGCACCCTGCAACACGGCGGCGAGACGCCGGCAGACAACTCAGGCTGGCAGAGCGATCGCGCCATTCACCGCCTGAGCGGGCCGCAGGAGCTGGCCTTCGCCGCCAAGTTCACCGGCCGCTACGACGATCTGCACTACATGCTGACCCCGCCCAAACAGGTGGAGCAACCCGAACCTGCCGAAACCAGGTTGAAGGTGGCCAGCTACAACGTCTGGGCGCTGCCGGTGATCGCCTCCAGCATCGGCGAGCGGCTGGCGCTGCTGCCCGAACACCTCAAGGGTTATGACGCCTTGCTGCTGCAGGAGGTGTTCGACGGCCGCCGCGAAGGCTTCCTGCAGGCGCTGGCCAAAGAGTACCCCTACCAGACCAAGGTGCTCGACAAGCCGGGGGTCAACATCCACGACGGCGGCGTGGTGATCGTCAGTCGCTACCCCATAGTGCGCGAGGCCCAGCTGGTCTATCCCCAGTGCACCGGCACCGACTGCTTCGCCGACAAGGGGGTGATGTATGCGGAGGTGATCAAGGGGGGCAAGGCCTGGCACCTGTTCGCCACCCACACCGCCAGCTTCGACACCGACGAGGCGCGCCGGCTGCGCCAGATCCAGTTCGGCCAGATGCGCACCCTGGCCGCCAGCCTCAATATTCCCGCCAGCGACACCGTCATCTACGGCGGCGACTTCAACGTCAACAAGCGCAAGTTTGCCGACGACTACGCCGGCATGCTGGCCAATCTCGACGCCGACGAGCCGGCCTACGGCGGCTACACCGAGGCCACCTTCGATCCCAGGATCAACCCCTATGCCGGTGGCCCACTCTCCGGCGGCGCCAACGTGGAGTACCTCGACTATCTGGTGGTGAGCCGGGAGTACGGCGCCGCAAGCCACAACCTCAACAGCGTCTGGATCCCGCGCAGCAGCGACGGCAGCCTCTGGCCCGCCAGCAACCTCTCCGATCACTTCCCGGTCAAGGGAGAGATCAGCCGATGAAGCGCCGTTACGGCTTGCTGGCGCTGGCGCTGCTGGCCTTGTTGCTGCTCAACCTGGGCGCACAGGAGGAGCCGGCGCGCCCGGCCTCCACCAGTCAGCCCCCATCGGGCGCCGCTGCGCCCGTGCAGGCACAGCTGCCAGGCTCCCCGGCGCTCGCCTCGCCGGTTGCCGCCACACAGACCGGCTCCGAGCCACCTCCCGCCAGCTGGCGAGCCATGCCGGAGGCGCTGAGCCAGCAGCTCGCCAGCGAGGTAAGCGACAGCGATCTGCCGCTGGCCGAGCGGCTGGCCAATCTGGAAGGTGCAGAGGCCAGCTGGCTTGGCGAGGGAGAGAGCCTGTTTCGGCTGCAGGGGCGCTACGCCCTGGCGCTCGAGCAGCTGGCGCAGGAGAGCGAGCAGCTGCCGCTGGCCGAGCGGCTGGATGCCCTCAGCCGCTTGCAGGATGAGTGGGTGGCGGAGCACCCGGATCTGGCGACTGAACTGTTCAACCCGGCGGCCCGGCTGCAGCAGGCACGCCAGCTGTGGGGGGACGAGGAGCTCGCCACCCTGGCCCACCACTTCCTGCCGGCAGCACAGGCCGAGGCTGCCCTGCAGTTTGCCGCCAGCCGCCAGCAGCAGCTGGATCAGCGCAGCCGCTACCAGCAGCAGTTGACCGAGCTCGAACAGCAGCTGGCGGCCAGCCGGGGCAACATGGACGAGGCGAGCTGGCAGCAGCACAGGGAGGCGGTGCTCGGCCAGTTTCGGCGCGACTTCTTCGCCCGTGACTCCGCCACACCAACGCAATGAAAAAAGGGCCCTGACGGGCCCTTCGTATTTCCCCGGCCATCAGGCCAGCGGGTAGCTGGCCGCCAGGCCGTTCTCGCAATGCCAGTTCGCCCACAGCTTGTCGTCACTGCCCATCAGCAGGGTGGCGAAGTTGCGGGTACGCAGGTAGACGGGGGCGCCGAACGGCTTGATAAGCTCGGCGCGGATCAGCCGGCTCTCATCGAGGTATTCGGGATCGTCGTTGGTCATGGCGAGGATCCCCATCCACTGGAACTGGGTGGGACAGGGGTGGACGATGCCGGAGGAGACCAGCTGGTGCACGTTGAGCCCCTCCCGCTTGTCCTGAATGACCCCGAGGCACCCCACGTGCACGTCGCCTGAGAGGATCAGGGTCTTGCAGCCAGGCTCCTTCTGGCGCCGCTGCCTGGCGTTGTCCAGCAGCCGCATGATGAGGCGGGCCCGCTCCCCCTGATGGGCCTTGGCCCGCCAATGATCCTTGAGATCGTCGGTCAGCTCCTCCTCCCAAGGGGTGGCATCGAACGCCGCCTCGGTGAAGGAGAAGTCGCGATAGACCACGGGCACCCCCGCCAGCACCAGCAGGTGGCCCGTGTCGCAGGCGGCCAGCGCGGCGTTGACCTGATCCCACTGGGACGGGCTCATCACCTGGTCGCGGGTGCGGTTGGCCCGGTTGTCCAGCGCCAGGATCTGGTAGCCCCTGAAACCGAGCCGCCAGGAGTGGTGATTCAGCCCCTTGTCCAGCAGCGCCCCGTTGGCACCGGTACGCAGCTGGAACAGCCGGAAGTACTTGGTGGCGGCGGCATAGATGGCCTGATAGACCTCGCAGCGCTGCAGATCCTCGGGGTAGCTGCCCCAGCCATCGAAGATGTCGTGGTCGTCCCACATCATGGCGCTCGGCACCCGGGCCAGCATGAAGGCGACCTCGAGGCGGCCCCACTGTTTGCAGTAGAGATCGCAATAGAAGCGGTCGAGCTGCTCCACCATGGCCCGGGTCGCCTTGCGCTTGACCTTCTCTGCCCGGTCCAGCTCGTTCCAGGCCTTGAGGGTCGGCACGCTCGTCCAGAGGGAGTCCGCATAGATCTGATCTCCTCCCATCAGCAACAGGGAGAAGGGATGGGCCTTGTGCTCCGCGGCCAGCTTGTCCCACATGACGTAGGGGGCCGGAGTGGAGGTGAGCAGCTTGAAGTCGGAGAAACCGTTGCAGGAGGCGTAGCCTATCCGCACCGGCTCCTTCTTGCCCGGCAGATGGAACTGCCACTTGTCGTATCCCGCCAGATCCTGCGCCGGCTTGTTGTCCAGCAGGATCTCGTAGTCGACGGGGGTGCCGGCCTTGCTCTTGGGACTGGCCTGCCAGACCAGCCGCCAGAAGCCGCCTCTCGGGGTATCCGCCTGCTTGCTGGCGGCCAGCAGCTCGCCGTTGATCCGCACGGCTGCACTCTTGCAACTGGCCTGCGCCATAAAACAGATGCTGTACTCGGTCTCTGACTCGAGGCCCAGCAGGGGGCCCATTACCAGACTGGTCATTCGTCATCCCTCCATGGTGAAACCCATGGAGCATAGCGAAGCGACCGCTATTTGATAGTGACCAGGTGGGCAAACAGAAAGGGTCAGGGTTTGGCCCCGACCCTTTCACTGTTTGGTGCTGCGATGAACCGGCCTGTCACACCGGTCATGACGGGGGGCGCTACGCCTTGCCCTTGAACTGCTTGACGCTGCGCTTGGCCTGGGTGCGACGGTTGGCCTGTTTGTCGCGGGGGGCGCGTTTGCCCTCCCCGCTGGCTGGCTTGTCGGTCACCGGGAAGCCGGTGAGCGAAGCCAGCGGCAGCTCACGCCCGGTGAGGGTGCGGATCGCCGCCAAGGTGTCGGCCTCGCCATGGCAGGTGAGCGAGATGGCGAGCCCGCTGCGCCCTGCCCGGGCGGTGCGGCCGATGCGATGCACGTAGACGGGGGCGCTGGCGGGCAAGTCCAGGTTGATCACCAGCGGCAGCGCCTCCACGTGAATGCCGCGCGCCATCAGATCGGTGGCCACCAGCACCCGCACCTTGCCCGCCTTGAAGTCGCCAAGCGCCTGCTCACGCACCGCCTGCTCCTTCTCACCGTGCAGGGCCGCCACCGCGATGCCCGCCTTGGCCAGCTTGCGGGCCACCCCGTCGGCGTCGTCCCGCGCGCTGATGAAGACCAGCACCTGCGGCCACTCGTGGGCCTTGAGCAGGCTGATGAGCGCCGGTACCTTGCTGCTCTTGTTGACCAGATAGAGCCGCTCCTCGATGTCGTCAGCCACGCTGTTGCGAGGATCCGCCTCCACCCGCGCGGGCTCTTTCAACAGACCGGTTGCCAGCGCCTCCAGTTCGGCGGGCAGGGTGGCGGAGAAGAGCATCTGCTGCCGCGCGTCCGGCATCGCCTTCATCAGCCACTGAATATCGGGCCAGAACCCCATCTCCAGCAGGCGGTCCGCCTCGTCCAGCACCAGGGTGCGCAGGCCGGCCAGGGTCAGCAGCTGCTGGCCCAACAGATCCCGCAGCCGCCCCGGGGTCGCCACCAGCAGCTGCGGCCCCAGCGCCAGCTCGGCCTGTTGCTGCGCCTGTTCCACCCCGCCGCACAGGGTCACCAACCGCAGACCCAGCCCGGCGGCCGGCCCCTGCAACGCCTCGCTCACCTGCACCGCCAGCTCGCGAGTCGGCACCAGCACCAGCCCCTGCACCTCTGCCAGGGCGGGATCCAGCCGCTGCAGCAGCGGCAGGCCGAACGCCAGGGTCTTGCCGCTGCCGGTGCGGGCCAGCGCCAGCAGATCCCGTCCCGCCAGCGCGGCTGGGATGGCCAGTTGCTGTACCCGGGTCGGGTGCTGAAGATTGGTTGGCAGGGCCGCCAGCAGGGCGGGGGCAAGGGCGAGTTGGTCAAAGGTCATGGCACGGTACGGATAAGCAAGTGGGAGGGCGAAGTCTAGTGAGCGGGGGCCCATAAGTAAAACCCAATCCACCCAGGTGCCGGTTCCGGGCCACCCCGCCGCGCCAGGGTGCCGCTGGCTACACTTCAGAAAACCTCTCAAGGCGGAGCGACCCGACCATGACCCGATCCCCCACCCTGCCCCTCTTGCTGCTGCTCGCCCTGCTGGGGCTGACCAGCCTGGGGCTCTCCCGCGCCGATCCCCAGGCCACCCCCGCCGCCAAGCCGGTACGCATCATCAACGCCCACCTCGGCGAGCTGCCGGGGCTGATCAATGCCGACAAGACGGGTCCTTTCGTCGATCTGGTGCGCGCCATCGACGATCTCTATCCGGATATCAGCATCCGGATCACCATCTATCCCCTCGCCCGGGCCATGGCCGGGGTGATCGCCGGCACCGCCGACTTCAGCCTGCCCGCCATCCGCAACCTGCAGGATGCCGACCTGCTGCCCTATCGCTTCAGCACCCGCAGCTTTGGCAAGGTGACCCACGTGCTCTACAGCAATACCGACCACATCATCACCCCCGACATGGCCTACGGCATAGTACCCACCAAGCGGGATCTGCTGATCGAGGCGACCCCCGGCTTTCTGCCCATTCCGCTGCAGCGGTCGATGAGCATAGAGCAGTCCCTGCGCAAGCTCTCCCGCGGTCGCATCGATGCCTTCATCTGGGCCCAGGAGGAGGCCGACCTGATGTTGCGCCGGCTCAAGCTCACCAACATCCACCGGGAACATCTGGGGGATTTCGAGGATGTCTTCATCATCGCCAAGGGGCCCGCCGGCGACGAGATGGATCGCTTCCTCGGCGAGGCGATTGACCGGCTCGCCGCCTCCGGCAAGCTGGCCGAGATCTACGCCAGGTTGCACCGCCCCTATGTGGAGTGGCAACCCAAGCCCCCATCGCAGCCGCTCGCCACCTCCCCCTGACGGCAGCCGCCCATAAAAAATCCCGCCGGGGCATGGCCCCGGCGGGATTTTTGTCGACCCGACGCTATTACAGCACGGCCAGGGCGGCGGCGTAGTTCGGCTCGTCGGCCACTTCGGCCACCAGCTCGCTGTGCAGCACCTTGTCGTGCTCATCCAGCACTACGATGGCGCGGGCAGCCAGACCCACCAGCGGGCCGGAGGAGAAGGCCACACCGTAGTCCTGCAGGAAGGAGACGCCACGCAGGGTGGACAGGTTTACCACCTTGTCCAGACCCTCGGCGCCGCAGAAGCGGGCCTGGGCGAACGGCAGGTCGGCGGAGATGCACAGCACCACGGCGTTGTTCAGGGCGCTTGCCTGCTCGTTGAACTTGCGCACTGAGGTAGCGCAGGTCGGGGTATCGACGCTCGGGAAGATGTTCAGGATTTTGCGCTGACCGGCGAAGTTCGCCAGGGTCACGTCACAGAGATCCTTGGCCACCAGGGAGAAGGGCTTGGCCTGTTCGCCGGCAACCGGGAAGTGACCGGCGACGGAAACCGGGTTGCCTTGCAGGGTGACGGTATTGCTCATGTTATGTCCTTGATTATCGAGGGAGGATCAGGGCCTCCAGTATAGGCCCGCCGGGCGGGGACAAACACCCGCCAATCACAGGGATATAGGATCGCCAAATCCCCCGTCTGGAGGAGCAGAGAGAAAGGGGGTTGACCTTGGACTTAACACCAAGGTTTACACTCGGCTCAGTCATCCAGGATCCCGCAGGGGCGGGGTCCCTCAAGAGGAACGCACCATGAGCAAATCCTGCTGCAGCCATCAACACGCCGCCGTCCCCATCAAGGCCGTCAGCAAGGCCGCCACCCCACAGGCAGGCCACAGCCACACCAGCCACTGCTGCGACAACGGGGCACAGGCCAGTGGCGTCGCCAACCCGACCCGCCACGCTCATCAGGGGCAAAGTGGCGCAGACGGCCCGGGGGATGAAGAGCCCCCCAGAGGCACTTGCGACACAGCCCACGAGCACGATCATCATGAACAGGGGCACGCCCACACGGCCGCCGCGACCGAGCCGCCGCTGACGACCCCCAAGCAGAACAGCCGCCGCCATAGCTGGCAGGTGCTGGGGATGGACTGCCCCAGCTGCGCCCGCAAGATAGAGACCGCCGTCAACCGGGTGGAGGGCGTACAGCAGGCTCGGGTGCTGTTTGCCACCGAGAAGCTGGTGGTGGATCTGGCCCCCGGCCTCTCCCCCGATCCCGTTACCGCCGCCGTGCTGGCCGCCGGCTTCCAGCTCAAGGGTGAGCGCAGCGGCAAGCAGGAGCCCGGCCGCGAGCGCAACCCGCTGCAGACCCTGCTCGCCAAATATTGGCAGCCACTGTCGCTGGCCGGCCTGATGGGGGTGGCGGCCCTGCTGCCGAGCCAGATTGGTCAACCGCTGTTTACCCTGGCCACCCTCTGGGGGCTGTGGCCCGTCGCCCGCAAGGCATGGGCACTGACCAAGAGCGGCTCCCCCTTCGCCATCGAAACCCTGATGACGGTCGCCGCCGTGGGGGCCCTGTTCCTCGGCGAAACCGCCGAAGCGGCCATGGTGCTGCTGCTGTTCATGCTGGGGGAACATCTGGAAGCCTACGCCGCCGGCCGCGCCCGCGCCGGGGTCACCGCCCTGATGGCGCTGGTGCCCGACAAGGCGCTGCGCATCCGCACCACTGCCGAGGGCGAGGTACGGGAAGAAGTCGCTGCCGACCAGCTGCGCCCCGGTGACATCATCGAAATCGCCCCGGGTGCCCGCCTGGCCGCCGATGCCCGCCTGCTCGACCCCCTCGGCGCCTTTGACGAGAGCGCCCTGACCGGCGAATCCATCCCGGTGGAGCGCCGCCGGGGTGACAAGGTCCCCGCCGGCAGTCTGGCGGCGGATCGGGTGCTGCGCCTCGAGGTGGTGTCCGAACCCGGCAACAACGCCATCGACCGCATCCTGCATCTCATCGAGGAGGCCGAGACCCAGCGCGCCCCCATCGAGCGCTTCATCGACCGCTTCAGTCGCTGGTATACCCCGGCCATGATGCTGGTCGCCCTGCTGGTGGTGCTGGTACCGCCGCTCGCCTTCGGCCAGAGCTGGGACGAGTGGGTCTATCGCGGGCTGGCGCTGCTGCTGATCGGTTGCCCCTGCGCCCTGGTCATCTCCACCCCGGCGGCGGTCACCTCGGCGCTGGCGGCAGCCACCCGGCAGGGGGCTCTCATCAAGGGGGGCGCCGCCCTGGAGCGCCTCGCCCACATCGATACCCTGGCCTTCGACAAGACCGGCACCCTGACCCTGGGCAAGCCGCAGCTGACCGAACTGGTGAGCCTCAATGGCCAGCCTGAGGCCGAGCTGCTGGCGCTGGCGGCGGCCATCGAGCAGGGCTCCCACCACCCGCTGGCCCGCGCCGTGGTGACGGCGGCCAGCGAACAGGGCCTCAGCCTGGCCGCGGCCCAGGAGCTGCGCGCCCTGCCCGGCATGGGGGTGGAAGGTCGCATCGACGGCACCCTCTGGCAGTTGCTGGCACCGAGCCGGGTCGCCACCCTGGATGCGGCGATGCAGGCCCGGGTCGCCACCCTGGAGCAGCAAGGCAAGACAGTGGTGGTGCTCGGTCAGCCCGACGCCGCCCCGGCCGCCCTGCTGGCCCTGCGCGACCAGATCCGCCCCGAGGCGGTCCCGGCCCTGCGCGAGCTGAGCGAGCTGGGCCTGCAAAGCATCATGCTGACCGGTGACAACCCCCGCGCCGCCGAGGCGATCGCCGGCGAGCTCGGCATGGGCTGGCGCGCCGGCCTGCTGCCGGAGGGCAAGGTCGATGAGATCGCCAAGCTCGGTCTGACGCAAAAGGTTGCGATGATCGGCGACGGCATCAACGACGCGCCGGCCATGAAACGGGCCAGCATCGGCATCGCCATGGGGGGCGGCACCGACGTGGCGCTGGAAACCGCCGATGCGGCGCTGACCCACAACCAGCTCGGCGGGGTCGCCGCCATGATCCGGCTCTCCCGCGCGGCACTGGCCAACATCCACCAGAACATCGCGCTGGCGCTGGGGCTCAAGGCCATCTTCCTGGTCACCAGCCTGCTCGGCATCACCGGCCTGTGGATTGCGGTGCTGGCCGACACCGGCGCCACCGCCCTGGTCACCGCCAACGCCCTGCGCCTGCTGCGCAAGCGCTAAGCCGGCCGTTAACGGCACAACTTAAAGCCGCCCCCAGTGGGCGGCTTTTTTATTGCCTTGCCCACGAGCAAAGAAAAAGCGCGGCTGCCGGTCGGCAGTCGCGCTTTGCTTACTCTCTCGGTGTTATCCCACCCTTGGCAAGGTGGAATTCAACCCTGGGGTGCCGAGCCAGCCCCGGGCTCGATGGGAATGACTACTTGGCGCTGCACTCCTGGATCACCGCAGTACCGGCCTTGGCACCGGCCGGGTCAACCTTCACCAGCACGCTCCACAGCCCCTGCGGCAAGGTGATGCTGTTGTTGGCGCTGCCCGCCTGGGAGAAGGCGAACGGGTAACCGGTCTCCGCCTTCAGCGCTCCGCCGCCGTTGAGCAGGTACTCCTTGCTCCAGTCCTCGTTGGCCACCTTGAACTCGGTGCTGCCGGTGTAGTTGAAGGCCGCCTGATAGATGGCCAGATCGCCATCCATCCCCTTGTAGCTCAACTGGTACTGGGGCTGAGCGGCCCAGCCGGAGAGCTCGCCCTTGACGAACAGGTTGTAGCCGAGCGGATTGCCCGCCACCGTGTCCAGCACCTTGCAGCTCTGCACCGGCTCGGTAAAGCTGACGCTCAGGGTGGGCTTGTCCTTGTTCATGGCGGTAAACACGAACTTGTAGCTGCCCGCCTTGGCCAGATCGAGCCCGATGTTGCCGGTATCGCCACCCTTGCAGAGGGTCAGCGGGGTGCCGACCACCAGCTTGTCACCGGCGTTGCAGCTGCCGTAGTTGAGGGGACCCCAGCTGGCATCCGCGATCTTGACGTTGGTGGTGCCCAGCTTGTCGCTGCTCACCTCGGTGGTGAACTCGTACATGAAGTTGCTGGTGAAGGTCATCTGGTTGGTGTTGCCCCACTCATCGAGGAACCCCTTCAGATAGACGGCGGTGTCACCGAACGGCGGTACCGTGCTCAGATCAGTCTTCTTGCCGACCGGCAGGCCGCTGCCCTGGGCACCGCTCTGCGGCTTGACGAACACCGCCGCCGACCAGGCCCCCAGGGTCAGGGTACCACCATTGACGGCGGCATCGCGGGCGATGCTCTCGCCGCCGTGGTGGGCCGGGCTCAGCTGCAGGCTGGTCAGATCGATGGGCTGATCGTTGCCGTCACGGAAGTCGCCGATGCTCTGGGGAGCATTGGTGGCGTTGATCATCACCACCAGGCCGTCGATGGCCGGATCCAGATCCGCCCCCGCATTGACGCCGTCATCCACCGTCATCACGATGAGGCCGGGCACCTGATCCGGGCCGGTATTGCGAAAATCGACCCGCTTGATCACCTCGGCGCCGCTGCCCAGACGCAGCAGACGGGAAGATTGACGCAGCTCGGCCAGCTCCTGATAGAAGCCCACCATGGTCGCCATGTCGGCACCGCTCGGCTTGACGTGCTTGCCGAGCACCTGCTCGATCAGCGGATAGTTGTCGCCATCCTTGTCCTTGCGCGGCAACCCCTTGTCGAAGTTATTGTCGGCCAGGGTGTAGTCGACCCGGTTGTACCAGTCACCCGAGTCGTAGCTGTCCCGCTCCATGGACTTGGAGCGCAGCAGCTCGACACCGGCGTGGGTGAAGGGAATGCCCTGCCCCAGCATGGCGGTGGCGAGCGATACCCCCTGCATCCGCACCAGATCAGCCCCTTGCGGCGCCTTGTAGATCAGGTTGTCGAACAGGGTCTGGTTGTCGTGCTTGTCGACGTAGTTCTGGATTTCGGTCGGATCCTGGGCATAGCCCGCCGGTTGACCGTTGTAGTCGATGTCGGAACCCTTCTTCGGCATCCCGTCCTTGTCGGTCAGAATGAAGTCCTTCAGGTTGCCGGCCATGCCGAGGCGCACCAGGTCGCTCTGATGCAGGGCGGTGGCGCGATCGACGCCATCCATCTCGTTGGCATCCACCAGGGCGCCGTTGCCAAAGCCCTGGGTCTTGCGAATGGTGTCACCGCCGTCGAACGGACTGCCACCGCGCACCGCATCCCGCAGCCGGTCGGAGAAGGAGCCGATGCCGGTGCCGGCCAGGTGTTTCTGGGTCGCCTGCACGAAGCGCTTGTCATCCTGCACCTCGCCGAAGTTCCAGCCCTCGCCGTAGAAGTACATCTCGGGGTTGACCTGCTTCACCGCGGCCAGCGCCTGCACCATCTGATCTTTCGGGTGGTGGCCCATCAGGTCGAAGCGGAAGGCATCGATCTTGTAGTCGCGGGCCCAGGTGACCAGAGAGTCATCCATCAGCTTGGCGAACATGGCGTGTTCCGGCGCCGTGTTGGAGCAGCAGGTGGAGTTCTCCACCGAGCCGGTCTCCGGATTGAGGCGCTGATAGTACCAGGGCACAATCTTGTCGAGCACCGACTTGGGCCCCAGGCCCGCCTCGTTGGTGTGGTTGTAGACCACGTCCATCACCACGTTCATGCCGATGTTCTGCTTGATGGCCTTGACCATTTCGCGGAACTCCAGGATGCGCTGGCTGCCCTCGGCGTTGGTGGCATAGGAGCCTTCCGGGGTGGTGTAGTGGTAGGGGTCATAACCCCAGTTGAAGGAGTCGACTCCGCGCAGGTAGCCGTAGAGCTCCTGCACCTGCGGGTTCTCCTTGCTGTCGCTACCTTGCAGATCGCCGAGCACGGCCTCGATGGTCTGACCGCTGCTGCAGTAGCCGGCAAACTTGGAGTTCTGTACCTCGGGGTTGACCTGGCACAGCTTGCCGAAGTCGTCGCCGATGTTGGCGACCTTGGCCGGATCCTCGTTGACGGTGGCAATGTCGAACACCGGCAGCAGGTGCAGGTGGCTGACGCCGCTCTTGGCCAGCGCCTGCAGGTGCTTGACCGGCGCCGTGTCGGTGTCGGTCAGGCCGAGGAACTTGCCGCGGTGCTCGGCCGGGGTGGAGTCGTCGTTGCCGGTCAGATCGCGGACATGGGCCTCATAGATGGTGATGTCGGCCGGGTTCTGCTGGCTGTGGGGCGCCTTGAGGCTGTCCCACCCTTCCGGCTTGAGGGCCGGATCGTTGAGATCCACCACCTGGCTGAACTCGGAGTTCATCGCCAGGCTCAGGGAGTAAGGGTCGGTCACCTGATAGGATTCCAGCTTGCGGCTGACCGGGTGATAGACCTGGATGTCGTAGCGGTAGAACTTGCCCACCAGCTCGCTGCCCCCCTGCACGCTCCAGCTGCCGCTGGCCTCGTCCAGGGTCATGGTGCGCTCGCCGAGCGGCTTGTGCTGCTCGTCGAACAGCGCCAGCTTGACCGACTTGGCGGTCGGCGCCCACAGCCGGAAGGTGACATTGCCCCCCTCGACCACGGCGCCATAGGTCAGCTTGGTAGCCGCTTCACTGTAGAGGGCATCGAGGGCGCCGGCGCTCTGCACCAGGGTCGCCCCCTGCAGAATACCGTCGGCATCGGTGCCGATGGCTACCAGCTCACCCTTGAGCAGCGGCTTGAGATCTTTCCCGGCCGGCAGGGCGAAGGCGGTGGCATCCTTGAGATGCGGATACTTGGCCTGCTGCTCGGCGGTCAGGCTGGTCGGGGTAAGGGTGATGTAGGGGAAGTCGAACACCCCTTCCGCGTTGGCCTTGATGGTGCCGGAGTCGGTGTAGTAGAGGCGGACATGGGGCTTGTCCTTGCCCCCTTGCCAGATCAGGGTGTTGCCGTCGATCAGGTGGGCACTGGCGCCCGCCACGCCGAAGGCGGCGGTGAAGGCCTCGGCCCGGCTGCCGAAGATCTCGTTCTTGCCGGCGACGATGGCCACGGTGCGGTCCGGATGATCGCTGAAGACCACCTTCATGTCGCTGCCGGTCAGGTTGGCCAGATCACCGTTACGGGCGATAAAGTTGATGCACCCTTCCACCTTGCTGAGGGGCACCACCCAGCTCGGACCGAAGCCGTCGACCGCGGCCGGGGTGTTGGCCTTGTCGTCCCAGCCCGCGTTGAGGCCGCTCTCGGCGGTGGCGTTGCAGGCGTCGTTGTTCCACAGGTGCAGGCTGTAGTTGGCGAAGGGGCCAGTGATCCCGCGTGCCGCGCTGGTCTGGGTATCCACCAGGGCGATCACCGCCTGATCGGGCCCGGCCACCAGCTGTTCGGCCGGGAGTTGTACATTGGGCAGACGGGCGACTGGGCCGTCCGAGGGTTCCGGGGTGGGGGAAGTGCTGTTGTCATTGCAGCCGGACAAAAGCGCGAGCAGTGAGGCTGTTACCAGCGCCACCTTGGTCTTTTTCATATCCATTTTTTTATAATTCCCGCTGTAGTTAGTCTCGATATTCGAGTACCCGGTCATTGCCGAGCGGGGCCATATTAATCAGCTGAAATCGTTTCAAATGTGAGCAGGAAGGCAAAAAAGTTAACCTCTTTCAACAAGATAACGTTTTCATAACGAAAATAGGATCGGGCTCACAGACCCGTCGTCCGTTTCGGCCCATACCAGCGGAAGGCGCGTCCAATTTCGGAAAAAAAGATTTCCGATCAAATGGATAAGTGAACAAGAGCGAGCAAAGGAGCAACCGGAGATGAAACGGATTGAGGAGCAGGCCAGGCGGCTGGATCAGGAGTATCAGGGGATTGCCCAGCTGTTCGACCAGTTCTGCCAGCAGGCGGGCACCCTGGCCGAGCAGTACCACTTCTTCAACTGGCCGGATTACGAGGATACCCCGCCCCTCGCCCGCGCCTTCACCCTGCTGGGGGAGCCACGGGAGCTGCGGCTGCGCTGCCAGCCGGGGGAGCGCGGCAGTTTGAGCGGTCTCATCCAGGTGTGCGGCGAGGATGGCACCGTCCACGCCAGCCTCGGCTTTCATCCCGACGGCCAGCTGCAGCTGGAGTCGGGCCGGCTGCTGGACAATCCGCCCGGGCTGCTGCTCAAGCTGCTGCTCGGCGCCATCTGGCAGCACAAACCGGACGATGTGCAGGGCCCGCCGCACTGAGCCAGAAAACAGGAAGGGGCCTTGGCCCCTTCCTGCTGTTGCGGGCGACCCACCGGCCAGGATCAGGGGGTGCCCACCTCTATGGTGACGTGCACCAGCTCCTCGTGGATGGCGAGCCGTGCGCGGATCTCGCTGGCGGAGAGCGGCACCGCCATCAGCAGGGAGAGCACGCAGGCATACTGCTGCTGGCCCACCCGCCAGACGTGCAGATCGCGGATCTCGGTTTCCGGCAAGTCGGCTATCACCTCGCGGATCTCTGCCACCAGCGGCGCATCCATCTCGGCATCCAGCAGCACCCGGCCGGAGTCGCGCAGCAGCCCCCAGGCCCACACCGCCACCAGCACGGCGCCCACTATGCCCATCAGGGGGTCGAGCCAGTCGGCCCCCCACAGCATGCCCCCCACCAGCGCCAGAATCGCCAGCACCGAGGTGGCCGCATCCGCCAGCACGTGGATGTAGGCGGCGCGCAGGTTGAGATCCTGATGGCCGTGATGCTGGCCATGATCGTGCGGGTGAGTGTGGTCGTGATGATCATGATGATGGTCGTGACCGTGGCCATGGTGATGACCGTGATCGTCCTTGAGCAGCCAGGCGCAGGCCAGGTTCACCAGCAGGCCGACGATGGCGATGGCGATGGCCTGCTGGTAGTGGATCGGGCTGGGATCCAGCAGCCGGAACACCGACTCGAACAGCATCATGCCGGCCACCCCCACCAGCAAGAGGGCGCTGGTGAAGCCCCCCAGCACCTCGATCTTCCAGGTGCCGAAGCTGAATCTGTGGTCGCGGGCGAAGTGGCGGGCGGCGCGATAGGCCAGCACCGACAGGCCGAGCGCCAGCGCGTGGGAGCTCATGTGCCAGCCGTCGGCCAGCAGTGCCATGGAGTTGTAGAACCAGCCGCCGCCGATCTCCGCCACCATCATGACGACGGTCAGCAGCACGGCCCAGCGGGTCTTCTGTTCCGCCAGCGGATTCCCTTCGTGGACGACGGGTTGGTGGCAGTGGGATGAGGCGAGGGATGACATGGATTTCTCCTGAGGACGACAATGCAATATACTATACCCCAGTATAGTTTTATTGATCGAGAGGATCCTGCATGTCACACACCATTCACGGCAAGAAGAAGTTGCTGGCGCGGGTGCGCCGCATCAAGGGGCAGGCAGGGGCACTGGAGAGCGCGCTGGAACAGGAGAGCGACTGCGCCGCCATCTTGCAACAGATCGCCGCCATTCGCGGCGCCGTCAACGGCCTGATGCTGGAGGTGCTGGAGGGCCACATGCGCGAACATCTCGGCGCCGAAGAGGCGACCCCGGCCGAGCGGCTGGAGGATCTGGATCAGGTGGTGCGGGTGTTGCGATCCTATCTGAAGTAAGGCCGGTGGAGGGGGCCGCGAGCGACCCGCATCATCCCGTTTACGGCTGGGCGGCATCGGCCCCACGCTCCCCGCCCCTTTCAGACTTGAGCCCTCGCCGGCTTTACGCCATGATGACCGCCGATCATTGATCGCCATACCCTGGATTCCATTTCGCAAGGACCCCCCATGTTTGAACACGTCGATGCCTATGCTGGCGACCCCATCCTGACCCTGGTCGAGACCTTCCACAAAGACACCCGCGAGCAGAAGGTGAACCTGGGGATCGGCCTCTATTACGACGAGCAGGGCCGCATTCCGCTGCTGGCCTCGGTGCAGCAGGCCGAAGCGCAGCGCGCCGCCGCCCCGGCCCCGCGCCCCTACCAGCCGATGGAAGGCGCCGCCAACTACCGTACCGCGGTGCAGCACCTGCTGTTCGGTGCCGACCACGAAGCGGTCAAGGCGGGTCGCATCGCCACCATCCAGACCATCGGCGGCTCAGGCGCGCTGAAGATCGGCGCCGATCTGCTCAAGCGCTACTTCCCGACCTCAGAGGTGTGGGTCAGCAATCCCACCTGGGACAACCACAAGGCGATGTTCGAGGGGGCCGGCATCAAGGTGCACGACTACCCCTACTACGATGCGGCCACCGGCGGCGTGCAGTTCGACGCCATGATCGACTGCCTGAGCGCCCTGCCGGCGAAAAGCATCGTGCTGCTGCACCCCTGCTGCCACAACCCGACCGGGGTGGATCTCTCTCGCACCCAGTGGGACCAGGTGATCGCGCTGGTAGTCGAGAAGAACCTGATCCCCTTTATGGACATCGCCTATCAGGGCTTCGGCGACGGGCTGGAAGAGGATGCCTACGCCATTCGCGCCATGGTGGCCGCCGGCGTCAGCTTCTTCGTCAGCAACTCCTTCTCCAAGAACCTCTCCTTCTACGGCGAGCGCTGTGGCGGCCTGTCGGTCATCTGCCAGGATGCCGAAGAGGCGAGCCGGGTACTGGGCCAGATGAAGGCCACCGTGCGCCGCAACTACTCCAGCCCCCCCACCCACGGCGGCCAGATCACCGCGGTCGTGATGAGCCAGCCCGAACTGCACGCCATGTGGGTCGGTGAAGTGACCGAGATGCGCACCCGCATCAAGGCGATGCGCCAGAAGCTGTTCGAGGTGCTGAGCGCCAAGGTGCCGGGCCGTGACTTCAGTTACTTCATCAACCAGCGCGGCATGTTTAGCTACACCGGCTTCACCCCGGAGCAGGTGGACCGCCTGCGCGAGGAGTTCGCCGTCTACCTGGTGCGCTCCGGCCGCATGTGCGTGGCGGGCCTCAACAGCCGCAACGTCGACTACGTGGCCGACGCCATGGCCGCCGTGCTCAAGGGCTGATCCCCGCAAGCCCCGCTCAGGCGGGGCTTTTTGTTTGTCCCGTTTGCTCGTGGAACCGTTATGGATCTCATTGCCCTCTCCCGCCTCGGCGGCCGCCACCTGGTTACCCTGCACCTGCTGCTCGACAGCCAGAGCGTCACCCGCACCGCCGAGCGGCTCTGCACCACCCCCTCCACCGTCAGCAAGACCCTCAACCAGTTGCGGGATCTGCTCGGCGATCAGCTGCTCTACCGCCAGGGCAACCAGCTGTTGCTAACCCCGTTCGCCGAGCGGCTCGGCCCCACCCTGCACCGGCTGCTGAGCGAGCTCAACGGCCTCACCGGCCAGGGCGGGTTCGATCCCGCCAGCTGGCAGGGACAGCTGAAATTTGCCCTGCGCGAGAGCGGCATGGTCTGGCCCATGGGGCCCATTCTGGCGCAGCTGATGCGCGAGGTGCCGGGCCTGGTGCCCGACATTCGCAACAAGGATGAGCAGGGGCTGGCGGCCCTGGCGGCGGGCAAGCTCGACTTCGTGATCCTGCCCCACGATCAGAGCCAGCCCTTGCCCCGCCAGCAAGGGCTGGTGTGGGAGACGCTGCGAGAGGACAAGCTGGTCTGCCTGCTGCGTGCGGATCACCCGGCGCTGGCGCGGCCCTGGGATCTCGATGCCTACCTGAGCTGGCGCCATATCGCCATTCGAGATCAGGAGCTGGCCAACCCCTTCTTCGAACAGAGCCTGGCCCAGTTGCAGGTGCGCCGGCAGATCGCCGCCATCCTGCCCGATTTTGGCAGTGCGGCGACCCTGCTGCGCCAGAGCGATCTGATCCTCACCGCCGTCAACGGCTGGGCCGAGCAGGCGGCCCCGCAAGGGCTGGTGAGCCGGCCGGTACCGTTTGATTACGGCGCCGTCACCCACAGCCTGGTATGGTACGGCCCCGCCGGAGAGGAGCCGGCCCGGCGCTGGTTTCGCCAGCGGATCCTGCAGCTGGCCCGCGAGCTGGCATGATGAGGGCCGTGCCCAGCACAGGCTGTGCCAGGCACGACTGTGCTCAGGGTTTCTTGGTGTAGATGGGGCCGGGGAAAGGAGAGACGTTGTTGCCCAGCTCGGTGATGCGGGCAGCCCCCTGCTTGCGCACCTGATCGACCCGCAGCACGTGGTGCATGGGGATCATGGTGCGATTGACGTCGGCAAACTCACTCTTCAACTTCTCGTGGCTGGGGTCGACGATAAGCGCCGTGTGGTTGTCCCACACGAAGTTGGCGATCTCGATAAAGCCGAACAGCTGACCCTGGCTCACTTCCCTGACATAGACTTCGTAACGCTCGTTGTGACAAATGAACTGCACTCGATATAAGGCGTTGGATTCACTCATGTTCGTCTGTTGATGGTGGGCGATTGACCCATTCTAGCCGCCCCCTCGCAGAGCTCAAATAGACAGCAATCACAGTTACGTCATCTCAAGACTCAGGCAGCAAAAAAGCCGGCCAGCTCGTCGCAACCTTCATCAATAAACATGCAACTCCTTTGCGATCAGTGCATTGAATAAATCTTTCAGAGCAAGGGCGGCAGAGTGACGGGGCCAAGCCCCGCCGCCGCCAGCGCCGCTGCCAGTTGCTCCAGCTCCTCTCGCGTCGCCTGTGGCCAGCTGAGCGCTGCCCCGCGCACGCCGTGATGGCGAAAGCCGTTGAGGCGGATGGGCACGGGCCCCAGAGAGTGCAAGAAGGCGGCGAGCCCGCCATCCAGCGTGCCGTCGGCGGCGAGATAATCGCTCTGCCCCGGCACCTGCAGCAGGCGCACCTCCGCCAGCTTGCCCGCCTGCGCCAGCAGTTGCAGCGAGGCCAGCACCCGCTCGCGGCAATAGCCGGTCAGCGTGTGATGCACAGAGTCGTGCCACCCCTTGAGGTCGATCATGGCGCCGTCCAGCACCGGCAGCAGCCGCTGCCAGCCTGCCTCGGCGAGCGAACCGTTGCTGTCGAGCAGGCAGCCGAGATGGGCCAGATCCGGCGCCCCCTTGATGGCCGTGAACAGCGCGATCACGAACGGCAGCTGGGTGGTGGCCTCACCGCCGGAGACGGTAATGCCGGTCAGCAACGGGCCGTAGCGGCGCAGCAAGGCCAGCACCTCGGCCACCATCATGGTGGCGGTCTTGGGGCTGGCGCTGCGGGGGCACACATCGAGACAGGCATCGCAATCGGTGCAGCACGCCGCCTGCCAGCTGACCCTTCCTTCGTGCAGGGTCAGTGCCCCGCTCGGACAGCCCGGCACACAGTCACCGCAGTGATCGCAGAGGCCGATGGTGTGCGGGTTGTGACAGCCGGGGCAGGCGAAGTTGCAGCCCTGCAGAAACAGCACCAGCCGGTTGCCGGGGCCGTCCACGCAGGAGAAGGGCAGCCAGCGGCTCACCGTCGCACAGCGCGCCGCCCCTGCCCGCCTGCCGCACTCAGTAGTCACACAGGGTCGCCTCGCGTCCCACCACCCGCGGCGCCCGCTGGCGGATCCCGGTCAGCTCGCTCGCCTCGGCGCCGAGGCAGGTGGTCTGCAGCCGCGAGCCTTCTGCCGCGAAGCGGGCCACGTCGCTCTTGCGGATCATGTAGCCGGTCACCCGCACCAGGTCGCTGTCCGCCACGTTGGCGGTGAACTCGCGCATGCCGATGGCGAGCGCCCCCTTGCAGAGCTGCAGCAGCGCCTGCGGGTTCTGGCGGATGGTGGGATCCAGGGTGAGGATCTCGCTGATCCCGGAGTGATAGAAGCCGTGGTGGGGCGCCAGCGCCAGCATGTGGCTGGCGGGATCCGGCTCCTCGCCATAGGGGATGCGCACCCCGGGGGTCACCCCGCGATCCACGCTGAGCCCACCCTGGGAGTGGAGCAGGGCGCGGCCGCCCCAGGCGTGGCGCTGCGGCGTTTCGCTCACGTGGCGGGCGAGCTGGGCCGAGATGCGATAGCCCAGCTGGTTCGCCTCCTCGTCACGGCCGTAGCGCTCCGGCAGATTCTCCTTGTCCATCAGAAGGTTGACCGCCTCGGCCATGCCGTAGATACCAAACATGGGCACGAAGCGCCCCTCCTCCAGCAGCCCCTCCTGCACCAGGAAGCTGTCGAAAAAGCCGGACTCCTGATGCAGGAAGGCGGCCCGCGCCTCGATCAGACGGGAGGCGAGGCGGCAGTAGTGGGGCAGCAGGCAGCCCAGGAAGTCGTCGATGCCGTGGGCCTGCTCGGCCACCCGCTTGAGGGAGACCCGTACCAGGGTATTGGCGCCGCCCGCCTGGGGCAGGGAGTTGTAGCAGCTGACGATGCCGAAGCCGCGCTCGTCGAAGGTGTTGCGATGCAGCGGGTAGTTGGCGATGTGGGGCTTGCTGCAGGCCGCTATGTTCTGCACCCCCTGCAGCAACAGGCTGTCCGGGGTCTGCGTCGGATCGTGGAACAGGGTGAGGTTGGGGGCCACCTGCTTGAGCTCGCCGTCGATGCGCAGGATCAGCCGGCAGAGACGGTTGTCGTCCGGACCTATGTTGACGTGCATGAAGGCATCCGGCAGCACCCGGTCCAAGTAGATCCAGAACCTCTTCAGCTTGCGATAGAGGGTCTCATCATCCAGATCCCTGACGAAGGGCAGCAGCAGGTGGTCGAGCCGGCCCAGCCAGACCGGCATGCCGGTGACGGAGGGCACGTGGTGGTAGAGGATGCGCAGAGCATCGAGCGCCTCGTCGAAATCCTGCGGCGGTGCCAGCTCCAGCCAGGCGGAGCCCTGGCGCAGAAACTTCTCGTAATCCGGCAGCACATAGCGCGGCTTGTAGGGAGCGTGTCCCTCGAACATGTCGCAGACAAAGCCCTTGGCCATCGCCTCGCTCACCTCGGCGGGCAGCGCGGGATAGGGCAGCGCATTCTCGGCGGCCAGCGCCAGGGCATGGCTCTTCTGGGCCGGTGACAACAGGGGATCGCACACGATGCGCTGGCAGGTTTCGGTGAAGGACATGGCTCGCTCCTCGACGGATGGGAGCTAAATCCTCACACTTGAGAGGTGTTTTTTGAAGTGACATTCACAACATGGCGGATATCCAATGAAGACATCCGCCATGCAGGATCACGGGCCTAACCCAGCCAGGGCAGCAGTTGGGCCACCCCCCCCTGCCAGCGCAGCAGGAAGAAGCCCCCCATGCCAACCACCACCACCAGCAGGGTCGGCAGCCGCAGCAGGGTCAGCGCCGTCACCAGCAGGGTGGCGACCAGATAGTCCGGATCCCAGCTCAGCCCAGCGCCCGGCTGGTAGCTGAAGACGATGGGCAGCCAGATGGCGGTCAGCACCGACTGGGCCGAGAAGCTGAGAAAGGCCCCCATCTCGGCCCCCGGCTGATAGCGGGTCAGCCGCGAGAAGAAGGCGAAGCGGTTGAAGAAGGTGATCAGGGCCAGCAGGCCTATCATCAGCCAGCTCATGATTACCTCCTCATCCGGTGCAGCACATAACCCACCAGCATGCCCGAGAGCGCCGAGATGATGATGTAGACCTCCGCCAGCAGCGGCTTGGTGAGCAGCGCCATGGCCCCGCTCACCAGGGTGGCCGCCACCATGGGCAGGTTCTTCATGGCGGGAATGGTCATGGCGATGAAGGTGGCGGCGATGGCGAAGTCCAGCCCCATCTGATCCAGCCCGTCGATGTACTGGCCGGCGGCGATGCCGAGCAGGGTCGCCACATTCCAAAACAGATAGAAGACGAAGCCGGCAATGAGCGCGTAGGCCGGATCGAAACGGCCGCTGCGCTCTCTGTCTTTGAGCGCCACCGCGAACATCTCGTCGGTCAGGAAGAAGGCGAGACTGGCGCGCCAGCGCAGGGAGAGCGGCAGCACGTCGCGGCGAAAGGTAAAGCCGTAGAGCAGGTGCTGGGAGGTGATGACGAAGGTGGAGCCCATGATGGGCAGCAGCGGCGTGCCTGCCCCGAACAGGGTGGTGGCCGACAGCTGGGCGGCGCCGGCATAGACCAGCAGCGACATCAGCTGGGCCTGCAGCGGGCTCAGCCCCACCTGCAGCGCCAGGGCGCCACACAGGATCCCCCAGGGGATCACCGAGACGGAGAGCGGCAGAATATCGATGGAGGCGCGCCACCAGAGCGCACGGGTACTCTCGGCCCCGACGGACGGAGAGAGGGTTGCTGACGGCATGGGATCATCCTTGTTGCGGCCACGGCGAGCCGGAAAAACTAGCACAGCACGGGGACGGATACCAAGAGGCTGCGGGTAAAGAAAGGAGGGAGCCAAAAAACAGAACGCCACCCGAAGGTGGCGCGCTGCAGAGAGTCAGGGCTGAATGATGATGGGAGTGCCGGGTTCGATGGCGTTCCACACTTCGTCCAGATCCTTGTTGAGCATGGCGATGCAGCCATTGGTCCAGTTGGACGGCTGCAAACGGGTGTTGCCTATGCTGTTGCGCTGACCGTGGATCATGATCATGCCGCCCGGTCGCACACCCATCTCGTTGGCCGCCTTGATGTCGTCCAGATTCGGGTAGTTGATGTGGATGGCCTTGTAATAGTTGGAGTTGGTCTTCTTGTAGTCGAGGATGTAACGGCCTTCCGGCGTGCGCTGATCCCCTTCCCGCTGCTTGTGCCCCTTGGGAGCCGGACCCAGAGCGATCCAGTAGCGTTTGACCTCCTTGCCATCCTTCATCAGGGTCAGGCTATAACTCGATTTCTTCACCACCACCATATCGGCGGACAGGGTGGCAAAACTCAATGCGGGCCACAGCCCCAGCAAACACAGTAATACGGCTCTCATTCCATCCCTCGGCAAGCCTCTGGTAAGGGCTTTTCTGTTACCAAATCATCTGAACTGCACCGCCTGGTGTGGCGGGCGAGCGCCATCATATTGGATCGCCATCAATACTCAATATATCCAGAGAAACATATCCCGCGCCATCTTTTATAGATTGTTACAATTAACTGCCAAAACAACGGGATAACCCCCCTATCTCGGGATAGTCCCGGGCGGGGCATTGGGGGAAGATAAGGCGCTTTTCACCTCTCAGGAACCTCACGATGCGATACCGACTATCCCTGCTGCTCTTGCTGATCTGCTCCCCCCTGCAGGCGGCCGAGCCACTCTGGCTGCGCGAGCCCGCCCTCTCCCCCGACGGCAAGCAGCTTGCCTTCACCTGGCAGGGTCGCATCTACCTGAGCGCGGGGGATGGCGGCCCCGCCGTGCCCCTCACCGACGGCAGCTATCTGAGCCAGCGCCCGCTCTGGTCGCCGGATGGCAAGCTCATAGCCTTTGTCGCCAACCTCTACGGCAACGAGGACGTGTTCGTGGTGCCGAGCCGCGGCGGCGAGATGGAGCGGCTGACCCGCGATTCGCGCCCCGATCTGCCCCAGGCCTTCAGCGCCGACGGCAAGCAGCTGCTGCTGAGCAGCCAGCGCCTGACCAACCCCGATGCCGATCACTTCGTGGCGGAGGGGTATCGGGCCAGCAACCTCTACTGGACGCCAGTTACCGGCGGCCCGCTGACCCCGGCCCAGCCCCTGCCCGCCACCCTGGCCCGCCCCCACGGCAACCAGCTGGCCTACCAGATGCCGGGCATGGATCAGCCGTTTCGCAAGCATCAGCACTCGTTCGCCGTCTCCCGTCTGTGGCTGTTCGACGGCAAGCAGCATCGCCAGCTGACCGAAGACAGGGTGGCCGCCAGCGATCCGGTCTGGGATGAGCAGGGCAAGCAGCTCTACTACCTGAGCGAGCGCAGCGGCGATTTCAACGTCTGGCAACGGGATCTGGCCAGCGGCCAGGATCGCCAGCTCACCCGCTTCAAGGGTCACCCGGTGCGCGGCCTCAGTGCCTCTCGCCAGGGGGATCTGGTCTGGTCCTGGCAGGGGGAGCTCTACCGCCTCGATGCCGGTAGCGACACCCCGCGCAAGCTCGCCATCCAGCCGCTGTTCGCCAAGGTGCCGGCCGAACAGAGCTGGCAGCCCGGCCCCGTCGACAAGGCCATCGCCCGCCAGGACGGGGAAGAGGTGATCCTGGTCAGCCAGGGGGATCTCTACGCGGTCGACACCCGGCGCGAGCGGGTACGCCAGCTCACCCGCCACCCCAGCGAGCAGTCGGCGCCGCGCTATCTGGATAAAGAGCAAGAGCTCATCTACCTCTCCGAACAGGAGGGGCCGGCGGCGCTGTATCGCCTCAAGAAGGAGCAGCCGGACACCCTGTTCAGCGCGCCCGGCACCCTGATCGAGGAGAAGCTGCTGGCAATCCCGGGCGCAGCCATCAGCGTGCCGACCCTCTCCCCCGACGGCAAACAGCTCGCCTTCGTGGTGGATGGCCAGGCCGTGCACCTGCTGGACTTGGCCAGCGGCAAGCAGCGCCAGCTGGTCGCCGCCGAGTTCAACCCCTCCCGCCATGCGGTGGAGCTGACCTTTGCCCCCGACTCGCGCCACCTGGCGCTGACCGTGCAGCCCGACTCCAGCCAGCAGGAGATCGCCGTCATCGACACCCGGGATGCCAAGGCCAAGCCGGTCAACGTCAGCCTCAACGGCTATCGGGATGGTGAGCCGGCCTGGAGCCAGGATGGCGGCATCCTCTACTGGCAGTCCGCCAAATACGGCGTGCTAGGGGCCGATGGCGAGCCCCTCGGCGGCAGCCTGCTCGGCCTCTACAGCAGCCGCGCCGCCAGAAGCGATTTCCTTGCCGAACAGGCGCCGCCCAAGGCGGGCTACGGCTTCGAAACCGACCGGCTGGCACACCGCGAGGCGCTGCAGTTGCAGCCAGAAGGCACCGTCCTCGCCAGTCGCATCGTCGACGATCACCTGGTCTATCTGGTGGAGACCAGCGGGGCCAACGGCGGGAGCGAGATCAAGGGCTACGCCCGGGATCTGCGCAAGGGCGAGACCAAGCTGCTGTTTGCCGAACAGCCGGGGCCGGCGCTGGCCAGCCTCAACCAGGATGCCAGCCTCGCCACCCTGGTGCGGGAGGGGGAGATCGCCCTCATCGATACCCGCTCCGGCGAGGCCAGCAGCCACCCCTTCAATCTGCTGATCACCGCCAGCTGGCAGGATCGGATGACCGCCGCCTTCGACCAGATCACCCGCCTCACCCGGGACGAATTCTACCGGGCCGACATGAACGGGGTGGACTGGGACGGCTACGTGGCCGCCTATCGCCGCCTGCTGCCCGGCATCAGCAACGAGCGTGACTTCGGCAACCTGCTGGCGGAGCTGGCCGGCGAGCTCAATGTTTCCCACACCTGGGGCAGCGTCCCCGACTCCTCCCAACGCATGCCGGACGACACCGCCAGCCTCGGCGGCTACTGGCGCGAGCGGCAGGGAGCGGTCGAGCTGACCGCCCTGCTGGCCGGCGGCCCGCTGGAGCAGGAGACGGATCTGGCGCCGGGCGCCCGCCTGCTGGCCATCAACGGCACCGAGCTGCACAGCCTCAACGAGCTGGATGCCCTGCTCAACCATCAGGCCGGCCAGCGGCTGGCCCTCACCCTGTTGCCCAAGGGGGCCAAGGAGCCGCACCAGCTGGAGGTCACCGCCATCGACCAGCAGCAGGAGTATCAGCTGCAGCTCGACGGCTGGATCGCCAAGCGCCGCAACCAGGTGGAACAGTTGAGTCAGGGGCGGGTCGGCTACGTCTATCTGCCGGAGATGAGCAGCGCCGTCTATGAAGAGGTGGTGGCCGACGCCCTCGGTCGCCAGCGCAACCGCGAGGCGCTGATCGTCGACGTGCGCTTCAACAAGGGGGGCTATCTGGCCAACACCCTGGTGGAGTTCCTGACCGGCAGCGGCAGCGCCCAGGGCATGGCCAGCAGCTGGCCGCGCCTTGGCAAGGGTGAGACGGACGCCGCCACCCGCCAGTGGACCAAGCCCTCGGTGGTGCTGGTCAATGCGGGCAGCTACTCGGAAGGCTCGGCCTTTCCCCAATACTACCGCACCCTCAAGGTGGGCCCCATCGTCGGTGAGCCGGTGCCGGGCACCGGCACCATGGTGTACGGCCACACCTCCAGGCTGATCCCGGGCCTTGCCTACGGCATCCCGACCCTGGGGCTGCGCAACCCCGACGGCACCCTGTACGAGAACCAGGAGCTGATCCCGGACGTACAGGTGGCGCTGACCCCGGCCGACATGGTGGCGGGGCGCGATCCCCAGCTGGCAGCCGCGGTGCAGGCCGCCCTCGCCCAGCTACCGGCGGCCAGATAAGTCCGCCATAAAAAGAGGAGCCGACCGGGCTTGCCCGGTCGGCTCCTATGACAGACATCAAGGGCGCCCGCCTGTTGCGGGGCGCCCTTGTTGCATCAGGCCGGCTGCGTCTCGGCCGGCTGGCGGGCCAGCGCCAGCTGATACCTGTGCTCGGCCAGCTCCAGCTCACGGCGCGCCTCGTCCACCTTGCCGTCGGCGCTCTTCACCGCTGCCACCAGCTGGTTGTAGCGATCCCAGCTGCCGTTGTACTCCTTCACCTCGGCCTGGTAGCGCTGGCTGATCTCGTTGGACTGGCGAATGATGGCGTTGTTCTCATCGTGCAGCTGATCGATGCGGGTGCTCAGGCCCGCCTGGATGGCGCGGATCCGGCGATACTCTTCCGGGCCGTAGCTGCCGCTGTAGCTGTTGTACTCGCGCACCAGCCGGTTGATCTCCTGCACCGTCTGGCGGTTGCGCTGGTTCAGCTGGTTCAGCTCGCGCTGGTAGCGATCAAAGTTGCCCTTGAGCGTCTGCTGGCGATCCTGCAGGGCGGTTCTGGCCGCCACCTGCTGGCTGTAGTGCTCCTGGGCCGCCGCCAGGTCCTGGCGCCGGGTTTCGAGGGAGCGTTCCAGCTCGCCCAGATCCGGCAGCGCTTCCGTCACCATGGTGGGGTAGAAGGCGGCGATCTGCGGCGTGGTCACCTTCAGCGCCCGCACCGCATCGGCCCCGTTGGCCTGATCCCGGTAATCCACGCCGCACGGCTGCCCCTTGCAGACCAGGTCCGGGCTGGAGAACTTGTACTCGTGGCTGTAGACCCCGAAGCTGGAGGGATAGGCCATCACGGTAGCGAAGGAACCCCGCACCCCGTGTCCCAGCGCATAGTGGTAAGTGCCCCCCGTGCCATCTTGCAGGCGGGAGTGGTTGAGCCCCATGTTGTGACCCAGCTCGTGCGCCAGCACCACGTCGCCACAGCCGGTGGCCGTGACATGGCTGAACATGCTGCCGGCATCCTGGGAGACATCCCCGTCGGCATACGCCTTGCGGCCATCGGTATAGGTCGCGGAACCACCAACCCAGGCCAGCCCGCAGCTGCCGTGGTCACCGGTCTGGGGGCGCATCAGCACCACCATGTCGGCGCCATAACGGGTGCGCAGAGTCGGTACCTGCTTGAAAGCCGGATCCTGCTGGTAGGTCACCGCGTTGAGCGCGGATTCGTCGGTGCCGCCATCCGGGTAATTGACCTGCTGGTCGTACACGCTCCGCACCGTCAGATCCAGGCCGCTGGCGGCATAGATCTGGTTGGTGACGTTGATCATGTGCTGGATCCGGGTCTGCGCATCCCCCTGATAGCGGGCCGCCAGCCCCGGGCTGTGCAGCACCATCAGGTCGATGGTTTCCGCCAGCACGGGGGTCGCCCCGAGCAATCCCGCAATCATGATCCCCAAGGTAGTTTTCTGCATGTGATCTTCCTTTTCTGTTGTTATTGGTGAGTCGGGATCAGGGCGTCATCGCCGCCATGACCCAGATCCAGCGGCGGGTTCTTGTAAACCCAGCCCTTGCCTCCCAGGGTCTCGACGGAATAACTGCCTTGCGGCGTGCCGATGAACCCGAAAGTCGCTTGCTTGCCGACGGTGAAATTGACCGGATAGCTGTCACCGTCGACCCGAATCTCCCCTTGCCAGTTGCGCTCCCCGCCCCGCTGCAACTCGACCTTGGTCACCCTGGCCTGCAGGGTACTGCCATCCGGCAGCGGCAGGGCTACGCTGTCACCCACCTGGGCCCGCTCCAGATCGCTGCCCTGCAGGGCGATCGGCTGGGATTGCTCGACCGCATCGCCGGGCTCCGCCAGCGGAAAGTCCGCATCCACCTCGGCCGCCTGCCAGGGGGTCTCCAGCTGCTGGCTGCCATCTTCCCGCAGCCGATCCGGCTTGGCGGGGGGCGTGACCGGCGCCGGCTTGAGCTCGGGTGCCGGCATGGCGGCGAGCGGCGTCAGCTCCGCCAGCGGGCCGCTATCCGCCGCGCTCTCCTCACCCCCTGCCGTCACTGCGCCGGGCGCCACCGGCTGCGACCACAGCCACCAGCCGATCACCCCGGCCAAGAGGGCGCACAACGCCAGCCAAAGCCCCCATTTCGCTCTCTTCATACTGATACTCCAGTCAAAAACAATCCTTATAAAACAATGGATTGCATTCAAAATGAGGGGGCATGCTAGAAACTGGCGACAAGGCTGGCACCCCCCTATATGGGGCGTCTGAAAAATCGACGCTGGTGTTTGCGCACATCCATTTGAGTCGACAAAGCCAGCGCTGGCGGGGGCTGGGGAAGGGTTCGAATGATGCTTTTTTTCTGCGATAAAACGTCCGTGAAAGCGACCGGCATGACTCCCTTCACCCCATATGGGTTAAGCAGATTTGGCTGTACCGGGAGGCGGGCGGCGGCGTACCCTGATGGCATTGATCAGGTCAAGGATGTTGCATGAACGGTTTGCGGATAACGGCGCCAGCACTGGGCTGGCTGGCAATTTCATGGCTGGCGGCGCCACTCGCCGCCGCCCCTCTGACCCTGCAGGGCGGGACTCAAAGTTACAGCATCGATCCCGATACCCTGGCCATTGCGGTGAACCGGATCCCGGTCAGCGCGGGCCAGCCCGCCCGCCAGGTCGATCAGCTGCAGCAGGATGACCAGCAGGCCAGCTGGCGCTGGCCCGCCCAGGAGGCCAGGGTGGAGGTCAGGCTGGATGGCGACGACCTGCTGCTGACGCTTGCCAGCGACAGTCCCCGTCAGCTGACCTGGTACAGCCTGCCGAGAAACCAGACCCACCTCTCCCTCGCCATCGGCGAGGGCAGCCGCTTCTCCGTGCGCGACAGCGACTGGCTCGGCTATGTCGGCGACGAGCTGGCCGAGCTCAACACCCACTACGACCTCAAGCTGCCGCTCTGGAGCCAGGATGCGGGCAAGCAGACCTACAGCTGGATCCTGCAGAGCCCCTACGACAACCGGCTCAAGTTCAGTCGCCAGGGGGGCCGGCTGCAGCTGAGCGCCAGCCACGAGTTCAGCAGCTTCAACGCTCAGGCGCCCATGGTGGTGCGGCTGAGCGTGGGGGATGACTGGCTGGCCGGCGCCCGCCGCTACCGGGCGTGGTTGCAGAGCGAGGGGGCCTGGCAATCCCTGGCCGACAAGATTGCCCGCGTCCCGGCCGGCCGGCGACTGATCGGCGCCAGCCATGTCTACCTGTGGGGGGATGCCCTGCTCGATCGGCAGGACGTGAAAGCGTGGCCCGCTTTGCAGGCCAGGTTGCAGCAAAAGCCGGAGTGGCTGCAGATCTTCAACGCCGAGGAGCGGGAGGCGCTGGCCGCCGCCCATCCCGAGATCTGGCAGCAGAGCCTGATCATGGCCGGCCTCAACCGGCTGATTGCCAGCCAGCTGCCGCTGCCTGCCCAGCAGGGCCCGCAGGCCCAGAGCAAGGTGCTGGCCCTGCGCCAGCAGTGGGTCAAGGGTCAGCTGGGGGATCTGCTGGTGCCCCAGGAGCGCTGGGGCCAGGGGCTGTCACTGCCGGTGATCGAGGCGCTGCAGCAGGCGGGACTACGCAAGCTGTGGCTCGGCACCCCGCAGTGGACGGCGGCCCTGCAGCAGGGCTATGCCCTCACCGCCGCCCAGCGCCAGGGCTATCTGGTGGGCAGCTATGACTCCTACGACACCGCCATCGCGCCCGGCACCAACGACAGCTGGCTCACCGCCCAGCTGCCGCCGGAGATCGGCAAGCGCTGCGCCATCGTCGAGGCCAACGGCAAGCCCAAGCCGGGCTTTGGCGGCGAGGGGGTCTATCTCAACCCCGGCTGCACCCTGCCCTTTGCCAAGAGCCGCATGAGCGAGCTGGCCAAGGCCAGCGGCATCAACAGCCTGTTCCTCGACGTGGATGGCACCGCCATGGCCTCCAACGACTACAACCCGGCCCACCAGCAGGGCAGTCAGGCCATGGTCGCCGACCGCAACGCCCGCATGAGCTGGGTGGGGGAGCACCTCGGCATGGTGCTGGGCTCGGAGGATGGCAACGCCCTCACCAGCAAGCCGCTGCTGTTTGCCCACGGTATCCAGAGCTGGGGCTTTGGCTGGGAGGATGCCGCCATGCGCAAGCAGGCCAAGTCCCCCTACTACCTCGGCAAGTGGTGGCCGGACGAGGCGCCGCAGGTCTTCTTCCAGCCCGCCCGGCTCAAGCCGCGCTACCTGAAGACGGTGTTCAATCCGGCGGATCGGCTGCCCCTCTATCAGGCGGTGTTCCACGACTCCGTGCTCAACAGCCACCACTGGCTGCTGGACAACCTGAAATTCCCCGGCATCAAGGAGGAGCGCGCCCTGCTCGGCCTGCTCTACAACACCCCGCCGCTGGTCAACCTGAGCCGCAGCACGCTGGCCAATCGCCTGCCGGAGCTGACCCGGCTGAGCGAGCAGTTCGCCCCGCTGCACGAGGCGCTGTGGGACAAGGCGCTGGTGGGCTTTCGCTGGCGTGACGGGGTGGGCCGGGTGCAGGAGACCCGCTTCTCCGACGGCAGCCGGCTGGTGGCCAACTTCAGCCACAACTCCATCATGATCGACGGCCACAAGCTGGCGGGCCGGCAGCTGCTGGTGGCGCTCAAGGGCAAACCGGTCAGCGTGCTGAAGATCCAGGGCTAGACCCGGCGGGGTGACGGGGGATCAGAAAGGGGCTGCCCCGCCGGGCGAGACGGCAGGCTGCGCATGGAGGTTGAGCCAGCGCCGGCGCAGGGTCTCCAGCGAGCCATCCTGGCGCATCTGGTCGAGGGCCTGCTGCAGGGCCTGCACCTTGGCCGGCTCCGTCGCCAGGTTGAGGGCAAAGTAGTACTGCTCGCTGTCGTCATAGACGAACAGCGGGGTGAGCGCCTCGAAGCCGTGCCCCAGCTGGTGCATGTGGAAGGCCGCCCCCAGATCCAGCGCCGTCACCAGCTCCACCCGACCGCGCAGCAGCATGCGAAACTTGTCCTCCTCACTGTTGACGCTGACCGGCGCCAGCCCCTGGCGGATCAGCTGCTGGGCCGAGGCCGAGTTGCGTACCACGGCGATCCGGTAGTCGCTCGCCTCCTGCAGGCTGCGGGGCTGGATATCGGTGCGCGAGCTCAGCCGCCACACCCTGATGGTGCGCGGCCCGACCGGCCCCACCCACTGGAACTGGTGCTCCCGCTCCGGGGTGCGCGCCACCGAGAAGAGGATGCTGCCCGCCCGATAGCGGGCATTCTGATAGGCCCGCGCCCAGGGCAGCAGCTGGATGTCACCGCGCAGCGCCAGGCCGCTGCGCGCCAGCAGGGCGTGCAGCAGATCCACCGAGAAACCGCTCACCGGCTGGCCGGCCAGCTGGTAGTTGTAAGGGGGCATCTGCTCGGTCAGCGCCTGCAGTGCCCGGGCCGGCTGCGCCAGCGACCCCGTCAGCAGCAGCGTGGCCAGCAGCCACCTCCACCGCGCTCTTGTTCCCACCCTCGACTCCTTCCCATGAAAAACAGACCCCTGCCGCGGCAGGGGTCTGACATAACGCATGTTCACCGGCTTGCGCCTCAGTGACAGGTGGCCACCTCCTGGTAGTGGTGGCGGATCCAGCGTTCGAAGCCGGCCAGCATGGCTTCCTCTGAGTCGCTATTGTCGGCGATAAGCTGGTCGCCGTGAACTACCCGAATGCGGGCATCGAGCGGTGCCCCCTCGCCGGCCGGCGGACGCTGACGGGCCGCCGCCATGCAGGCCTCGGCCTGTTGCCACGCCTCGGCCACGCTCTGGTTGCACACCGCGGCCAGCGGGCCGGCGCTGAAGCCCTTGCCGGTCAGGCTGCGCAGGGTCTCGTCATGGGTCATGCCGTTGCCCGGCCCCCAGTAGTGGGCGGCCAGATCCGGCCCGATGCGCGGGTTGTCGGTGAGGTAGCCGTCGCGCTTCAGGAAATAGGCGCGGGTCTGCTCCACCGCCATCAGCGCCAGCAGGTAGCCGTGATAGGCACAGGCCGACTCCTGGTTGAGCAGGTGCGGGATGGCCAGCAGCGGACGCGGGCTCTCCACCCCCAGGATCTGGCGCTCCCAGCGGCGGGCCAGCGCCAGCACGGCGGCCGGGGTGCGTTCGGCCTCGTCCATGGCGTAGAGATCACGCTCGAAGTAGGCCACCAGCGCGATCTGGCGCTCGTTGAAGGCGCGAAACGGCTGGCGTGCCTCGATCATCGCCTTGATCAGCGCATCCGGGATCGGCTCCCCCGCCGCATTTCTGGCGTAGCGCTTGAGCCAGTCCGCGTCATCCAGCAGGCTGTCGCAGAACATCGACTGGGTCTCGGCGTAGGCCATGGAGGTGGGCGGGAACTCCTGGGAGAAGCAGGGGGCGTTGCCGGTGACATTGGCAAAGTGCGCCGCATGGCCACCCTCGTGGAACAGGGTGTTGAGCCCGCTCCAGCCGCTGCCCACCTGGGCCGGGTCGGCCAGGCTGGTGAAGTTGACCACCGCCGGCACCCACTCCCCCTCCTGCCAGAAGCTCGGCACCGGGCCGTGGCAGAAGCCGTTCTCGTATTTCCCCTCCCGGGTCAGCAGATCCAGAGTGAGGCTGGCGCCGCGGTACTGGATGCCGAGCCGGCGGAAACTCTCGACCCAATCCTGCAAAGCGCGGGAGAAGGGTACGTACGGGTCGAGCTGGCGAGTCACGTCGCCGCTCACGCTGTAACGCAGGTTGTGGGGCAGCAGGGCCGCCTCCCCCTTGGCCGCTTTCAGCTCGGCCAGGCTCTGGTGCAGCCGCTGCTCGGTGCCGGCGATGAAGTCGTCGAGGATGGCGAACAGCTGCGCCGGGCTCATCTGCTCGTTCTTGTGCACCTTGTAGTCGAAGTAGTCGCGATAACCCATGGCCCGGGCGAAGCGGTTGCGCAGCGCGACTATGGCCAGATAGCCGTTGTCGACCACCCAGTTTTCCAGGGTGTGGAACATGGCGAGCGCGCTCTGGCGCACCGCCTCGTTGCTACTGGCAGCCAGTGCCGTGCTGGCGGCGGGCAGACTGCCTGCCACCTCGCGACCCTGCTCGTCCAGCAAGGTCAGCTTCAGCTCCCGACGGCGGGCGAACAGCGCCGCCTCGGCGGCCACCAGCTCGTCCATCAGGGCGGCGGCGGCCGGCGCCTCGATGACGTTGCATTCGAAGAAGGCGATCCAGCCTGCCAGACCGCGCTTGAGCTCGGTCTCCTCGGCCATGGCATGCATCTCCCGCAGCACCGGCAGGCGCGCCGGGTCGGCGCAGAAGGCCTTGTAAGCCTGCTCGGCGGCGGTGAAACCGGCCTGATCGTCGCTGGTGCCCATGTAGGTGGACCAGAACAGATCCTCCTTGCGCCTGTGCACCTGCAGGTAGTCGGCGTTGAGCTGGTTGAGATAATTCCTGGCAATGGAACTCATAAATTCCCTCTTGTTATGGGGCAGCACGGGGTGCCCACTCCTTTATTGGTGAAATGCCGACTCATTCACATTTTCTGCAAATAATCCGGCAAATGGTGCGCCGGGATGCGCGCGAACACGCTACCAAAAGCGAGGGTTTCTGTCTGCTGGCTATACTGGTGTCAAACTTCTCAATTGGCGTGCTGTCGCGCCAAGCCTTTGAAAGTTAATTAAATGTTAAATGAAAAATAATCAGGGCCAGCCGACAGACTGGTCACCACCAGACCCGCATGGGAAAGTTAAGGAAGAGACTATGTTCAAGCTCGGTGATATTGCCGTGAGCCGCAAATTGATGCTGTTGCTCTCACTGGCGCTGGTCGGCTTCATCGCACTGCTGCTCATCTCCGCCAGTGCCCTGCAGCGCAATCTGATGAGTGAACGGGAAGCCAGGCTGCAGGCTGTGCTGGATCTGGCCATGAGCCGGATCCAGGCGCTGGCAGCCACCCTGCCCGCACCGCAGGCGCAGGCCGAGGCCAGGGCCATGCTCAACAGCATGCGCTTTGACGGTGACAACTACCTGTTCGTGCTGGACGAGAACCGCCGGATGCTGGTGCACCCCGTCCGACCCGAGCTGGTCGGCCAGCAGATGGGCGAGAGCGGATCCGCCACCGCCGGCGCGCATTGGCAGCGGATGGTGGATCTCGGCAGAGGGGGTCAGCAGGGTCGGCTGGAGTACCAGTGGGTCTCCCCCTCCGGCGAATCGGCCCAGAAACTGTCGCTGGTGGCCGGCTATCAGCCCTGGGGCTGGATCCTCGGCTCCGGCGTGCTGCTGCAGGACATCCAGGCCACCATCTGGTCCCAGTATCAGCTGATGGGGGGCGCCACCCTGCTGGTGACCCTGCTGATGGGGCTGCTGGGCTTTGCCATCAGCCGCTCCATCGTCAACCCGCTGGCCGAGATCAACCGGGCCATGCAGCAGGTGGCCGCCGGCGATCTGGTGGTGAGCATCCCGGTGCACGGCAAGGATGAGCTGGGGGCCGTCGCCAGCTGCACCAACCAGGGGCTCAGCGCCATCCGGCACGCCCTGCTGGAGGCAAGCCAGGGGGCCGGCAACGTGGCGGATGCCGCCCTGCGCATCGCCGCCTCCGCCGAGCAGACCAACCAGGCGGTCAACAGCCAGCGGGATCAGCTGGCCCAGCTCGCCACCGCCATGAACGAGATGAGCGCCACCATCGCCGACGTGGCCGGCCACGCCGAGAACACCGCCCGCGACACCCAGGACGCCACCAGCGAGGCCGGCCTCGGCAACCGGGACGTGCACGCCAGCGTGCACGGCATCCAGGCGCTGGCCAGCGAGGTGGAGCAGGCCACCTTGCAGGTCAACCAGCTCAAGGAGGGGGTGATGCAGATAAGCGAGGTGACGGCGGTCATCAGCGCCATCTCGGAGCAGACCAACCTGCTGGCCCTCAACGCCGCCATCGAGGCGGCCCGCGCCGGCGAACAGGGCCGCGGCTTTGCCGTGGTGGCCGACGAGGTTCGCCAGCTGGCGAGCCGCACCCGCCAGTCCACCGAGGAGATCCAGAGCACCATAGCTCAGCTGCAGCAGCGGGCGGTGAGTGCGGCCGACGCCATGGACGCCAGCCGCAAGCTGGCGGAGAGCAGCGTCGGCCAGTCGGAGAAGGCGGGCCAGGATCTCTCCCTCATCGTCAACCACATCCAGCACGTCAGCGACATGGCGACCCAGATCGCCACCGCGGCGGAACAGCAGAGCATGGTGGCGGAGGACATGAACCGCAACGTCAGCGGCATCAACGACTCGGCGCTGGAGATGTCCCAGTCCGCCTCCCAGCTGGCTCAGGAGAGCGAGCTGCTGGCCGGACTCTCCCGCAGCCTGGACGAGCGGCTGGCCCTGTTCAAACTGGGCTCGGCCAGCCACCAGCCGGCAACCCAGCCACGGATGCCGCAACCGCCGCGGCAGGAGGATCGCCCGCGCATCCGCCACTGATCCGTCCTGGCTTGTCGCAGCGCACGCCCCCGCCAGATCGGCTGGCGGGGGCGTTTTTCATTGCGAAAAAATGCCAAATATTTGCATCTTGTCGACCTGTTCGACGAACTTGATGCCGTGGCGCCGAGTTAATAGCCATTTAAAAACAGAAAGTTAAGTGTTTGCTCTACTCCGATGAGGTCAAGCTGTAAAGATTTACACTTAATTATTTAATCAAAAATAGTCATGATGAGTTGTCGCCAAACGCGACACCATGACCCTTTATGTAGTCATTTGGCAAACTGGTTGAAAGGCCAGGACGCAAAGCCTCCGGTCTAAAGACATGTCGTCCAGGATAGCGGGGTTGCCACACAGTGTTTCGGGGAACGCCCCTGCCAACTTGACTGCCCACATCTGTCGAACAGAGGAATGTATGGCAGCAAAAATCCAACTCAATCACGTCGCTGCAACGCTGGCCCTGCTGGTCAGTGGCAGCGTGCTCGCCCACGGCTACATCAGCCAGCCGGAATCGCGCAACTACCTGTGCAAGACCGGCGGCAACAGCCAGTGCGGCGCGGTGCAATGGGAACCCCAGAGCGTGGAAGGCCCCTCCGGCTTCCCGAATGGTGGCCCTGCCGACGGCCAGATCGCCTCGGCCGGCAGCGCCAGCTGGGGCGAGCTGAACGCCCAGACCAGCGACCGCTGGACCCGCCGCGAGGTACAGGCCGGCCCCTTCGCCATCAGCTGGACCTTCACCGCCAACCACGTCACCCGCAACTGGCGCTACTACCTCACCAAGCAGGACTGGAACCCGAACCAGCCGCTGACCCGCGCCTCCTTCGAGCTCACCCCCTTCTGCGTGGTGGACGGCAACATGACCCAGCCGCCCAAGCAGGTCACCCACCAGTGCAACCTGCCCGAGCGCACCGGCTATCAGGTAATCCTGGGGGTGTGGGAAGTGGGTGACACCAGCAACAGCTTCTATAACGTGATCGACGCCAACTTCAAGGGCGGCACCCAGCCACCGCTGGAATGGAGCCAGGGCGGCACCATCTATCCTTCCACCGAGCTGGCGGTCGGCGACAAAGCCAGAACCCTGGTGTTCGACGCCAACGGCGTACGCCCCGATCTGCAGACCGAGCTGACCATCGCCAGCCCGGAGCAGGGCCAGAAGAACAACTGGACCCACGCCCTGGCGAGCAAGATCAATGCAGAGCAGAGCCAGATCCGCGCCGGCCAGCAGAGCGGTGAAGGCCAGTTCAACCCCGTCTACGGCCAGAACCCGGTCTACTTCAAGGCCGGCAGCGCGCTGGAGCGGGTCGAGATCCAGCTCGAACAGCAGCAGCCACCGGTGAGCAACGGCGTCAGCGTGAGCGGCCTGGAGAGCGAATACCTGCTCGACGAGGGCAAGCTGACCCTCAACTTTACCGTGGCCGCCGAGGGCGATCTGACCGTGACCAACACCCTGTATGATCACGGTGGGGCCGCCAAGGGACAGACCAGCGCCGACATCAAGGACAGCAGCCACAGCTTCACCATGCCGCTCACCGGGCTCAGCGCCGGTCACCACCAGCTGGTGATCGAGGGCAAACCCAAGGCCGGTGGCGATGCGGTGCAGCAGACCCTGGACCTGATGCTCAAGGATCCGGCCGCCGGCGGTGACTACCAGTTCACCTTCCCGGACGGGCTCAAGTCCTACACCGACGGCACCAGAGTGCTGCAGCCCAAGAACGGCAAGATCTACCAGTGCAAGCCCTTCCCCTATCGCGGCTGGTGCAGCCAGTGGTCGGCCAGCGCCACCCAGTATGAACCCGGGGTCGGTAGCAATTGGCAGGATGCCTGGATCCTGGTCAACTGACCCGCAGGCACAGCATGACGCCATCAACAAAACGGGGAGCCACTGGCTCCCCGTTTTCTCTGGTGTTCTCTGGTGTGACAGCTCAGATCTGGAAGTCGATGGCGGGCTCGCCGCCCATGGCGCGGGCCTGAATGTCCGCCAGCGCCAGCTCAGGGTTGCAGAGCTGGATGAACTGCCAGGCGAAGTTGTGCTGGAACTGCCCCTGCTTAAGGCCGATCCAGGCGGTGTGGGGCGCAAACAACCGGCTGCCGTCCAGCTGCACCAGCCCCTTGTCGCGCTGGGTGTCGAACGCCATGTCCGCCAGTATGCCCACCCCCATCTCCAGCTCGACATAGGTCTTGATAACGTCGGAGTCCTGCGCGGTCAGCAGGATCTGCGGGGCGATACCGGCCTCGGCAAACGCCTCGTCCACCCGCGCCCGCCCGGTCAGCCCGGCCTGATAGGTGATGATGGGCCACTGGGCCAGCGCCGCCAGGGTCAGCTCCTGCTCGGCACTGAGCGGATGCTGCTCCGGCACCACTATGTTGTGGTGCCAGCGGTAGTAGGGAAACGCCACCACCCCTTCGCTCTTGTCGAGCTGCTCGCTGCTGATGCCGATGTCCACCTCGCCGGTCTGCACCAGCCGCACTATCTCCTCCGGACCGCCCTGGCGCAGCTCCAGCTGCACCAGCGGGAACTGCTCGCGAAACGCCTTCACCACCCGCGGCAGGGCGTAGCGGGCCTGGGTGTGGGTGGTCGCCACCAACAGCCGGCCCGAGTCGCGGTTGGCGAAGGTGCTGGCCAGCTTGCGGATGTTCTCGGCATCCCCGAGGATGCGCTCGGCGATCACCAGCAGCTCCTTGCCCGGCTCTGTCATGCCGAGCAGCCGCTTGCCGTAGCGGATGAACAACTCGATCCCCAGCTCCTCTTCCAGCTCGCGGATATGGCGGCTGACCCCAGACTGGGAGGTAAACAGGGCATTGGCCACCTCGGTCAGGTTGTAATCCCGCCGTGCCGCCTCCCGAATGATTCGCAACTGCTGAAAATTCACGTCATCGCCTCCTGCGCTGACCGGCCGGTCGGGGCCCTCCCCGCCGCCTTGTTGTTATCTTGTCTGGCTGCCCGAGCCTGAACTCTGGCCGCCATACTGACCCTGTTGCATCCCAGGCGGGCAGACTCCGCCCTGGTCACGCTGCTTGCCTGCGCGGCCCCCCAGGGGCCTGCCACTTAAATCTGGTAATCCGGGTAGAGCTGAGCCTGTCTGGCCACCAGCCGCACCCCCTGGCCCGGGTGGAAGGCGCGGGCCGCCTCCTTGCTCAGCTCGGCCTCGAAGTGTGCACCGTTTGTATCCCCATTGCCACGCAGTTCCACCCGGATGCGCGGCCCCATGGGCAACAGGCGGGTGATGGTGGCGCTGATGCCGCCCGGCGCATCCGCCGGCACTATCTCCAGCTCGTGGGGACGCACATAGGCTACAGCCGCGCTGCCTTCCGCCAGCTGGGAGCTGATGGGTCCACCCAACAGCTGCTCGCCGATGCCGAGCCCCTGCCCGGCCACCCGCCCACGAAACAGATTCACGCTGCCGAGGAAGCTGTGCACGAAGGAGCTGGCGGGCTGGTCGTAGACCTCGGCCGGGGTGCCGATCTGCTCGACCTTGCCGGCATTCATCAGCACCACCCGGTCCGCCACCTCCAGCGCCTCCTCCTGATCGTGAGTGACGAACAGGCTGGTGACGTGCAGCTCGTCGTGCAGCTCGCGCAGCCAGCGGCGCAGCTCCTTGCGCACCTGGGCGTCGAGGGCGCCGAAGGGCTCGTCCAACAACAGCACCTTGGGCTGCACCGCCAGCGCGCGGGCCAGCGCGACCCGCTGGCGCTGACCGCCGGAGAGCTGGGTCGGGTAGCGCGCGGCCACATGGCTGAGCTGCACCAGATCCAGCAGCTCCTTGACCCGGGCGCGGATCGCCGCTTCGGCCGGTCGCTCGCGGCGCGGCTTGACCCTAAGGCCAAACGCCACGTTCTCGAACACCGTCATGTGGCGAAACAGGGCGTAGTGCTGGAACACGAAGCCGACGTTGCGCTCGCGCACGTGCAGATCCGAGGCATCCTCGCCGCGGATGATGACGTGACCAGAGTCGGCCTGCTCCAGCCCGGCGATGATCCGCAGCAAAGTGGTCTTGCCGCAGCCGGAGGGGCCGAGCAGCGCCACCAGCTCACCGTCGTGAAAGTCGAGGTTGATGTCGGCCAGCGCCGCGTACTGGTTGAAATGCTTGTTGAGTCCTTGTACCTGAATGCTCATGGCAGCCTCTTGAATTCGGTGATCAGTGAGAGTGAACGGGCTGGGCACGCAGCCGGGCCAGCAGGGTTTCCCCCAGCAAGGTGAAGATCCCGAACAGGGCCAACAGGCTGGCCACCGCGAAGGCGGCGCCGGTCTGGTACTCGTTGTAGAGGATCTCGATGTGCAGCGGCAGGGTGTTGGTCTGGCCGCGAATGTGGCCGGAGACCACAGACACGGCGCCGAACTCCCCCACCGCCCGGGCGGTACAGAGCAGCAGGCCGTACATCAGGCTCCAGCGGATGCCGGGCAGGGTGACCCGCCAGAACATCTGCAGGCCGCTCGCCCCCAGCATGATGGCGGCCTCCTCCTCTTCCGGGCCGCGCGCCTCCATCTGGGGCAGCAGCTCGCGCACCACGAAGGGCACAGTGATGAAGGTGGTGGCCAGGATGATGCCGGGGGTGGCGAAGATCACCTTGATGTCGTGCTCGCTCAGCCAGTCACCGAACCAGCCGCGGCTGCCGAACATCAGCACGAACATCAGCCCCGCGATCACCGGCGACACGGAGAACGGCAGATCGATGAGGGTGATGAGCAACTGCCGGCCCGGGAAGCGGAAGCGGGCGATGGCCCAGGCCGCGGCGACCCCGAACAGCAGGTTGAGGGGTACCGAACAGAGGGTCACCAGGGCGGTGAGGCCGAGGGCGCTGAGGGCGTCCGGCTCGCTGATGGCGTGCCAGAAGAAGGCCAAACCAGGGCTCAGCGCCTGGATAAAGACGGTGGCTAGCGGCAGCAGCAGCAGGGCGGCAAACCAGCCGAGACCGACCGTGATCAGCAGCCACTTGACCCAGACCGGCTCGCGGATGACGGGGGGCTGGCGCACCGAGGTGGTCGGCACCGCCTCGCCCGTGGCCAGCGCCAGGCTTGCGTTGGATGCGTTCATATCCGGCTCCCTCCGATACGGGCCCAACTCCAGGCCTGCAACTTGTTGATAAGCAGTAACAAAATGAAAGAGATCAGCAGCATGACCACGGCGATGGCAGAGGCGCCTGCGTAGTCGTACTCCTCTAGGTGGCTCATGATCATCAGCGGCGCGATCTCCGACACCATCGGCAGGTTGCCGGCGATGAAGATGACGGAGCCGTACTCCCCCACCGCCCGTGCGAAGGCCAGGGCAAAGCCGGTCAGCAGGGCCGGCACCAGGGTCGGCCACAGCACCCGGATGAAGGTCTGCCAGCGATCGGCGCCCAGGCTGGCGGCGGCCTCCTCCTGCTCGGTTTCGGCTTCCCGCAGCACCGGCTGCAGGGTGCGCACCACGAAGGGCAGCCCGATGAAGGTGAGAGCGATCACCACGCCGATGGGGTTGTAGGCGAGCTCGATGCCAAACGGGGCGACCCACTGCCCGATCCAGCCGTTGGGGGCGAAGATGGCGCACAGGGCGATGCCGGAGACGGCGGTGGGCATGGCGAACGGCAGATCGATCAGGGCATCCACCAGTCGACGACCGGGGAAGGTATAACGCACCAGCACCCAGGCCAGGATCAGGCCGAACAGGGCGTTGAGCAGTGCCGCCACCAAGGCGGCCCCGAAGCTCAGACGAAAGGAGGCGAGCACCCGCGGCGAACCTATCACCAGCCAGAACTCGGCCAGGGTCAGATTGTTCACCGCAAACAGCACCAGCGCCGAGAGCGGTAGCAGCACCAGCACGCCCAGATAGAGCAGGCTGAAGCCGAGGGTCGGGCCAAAGCCCGGCAGCACGGAGTAAGAACCAAATCGCATAACGCATCCGTTTGTTATGAAAAACATTAGATACAGCGATTCTGCGCACTCCTGTCAGGGGCAACAAACACCAATAACGCCTTTGCTAAGCACTTTTTTATCTAACAACGACATACAAGGCTTTTAGAGCCACAAAATGAAAAAAAGGTCTTTTATATAAATAAAAGACCTAAAAATGGAGCGTCGTGCAATGTACCAAGCTATCCAAATCAGACTGTGGTGGTGTCGAGTGCCTGCCCTCCTTCTCTGTTCCAAATCAGTGTGTTCAACGCTCGCCGCTTAGCGAAAACTCAAGGCCGCCCGCCGCTCCCACACCGCCGGCGTCGGCGCCACCACCATCTCGGCCCGCCGATAGAGGGTGCCGAGCAAGTTGAGCCCCTGGTGCCAGTCGCCGTGGCCGGACTGGGCATTGAGGTGGCCCACCTCGCCTGCATCAAACAGCGGCACCTGCCACTGCCGGCTCCAGTATTCGGCCCGCTCGAAGCTCATCCAGGGATCGTTGCGGCTGGCCACCAGCTGGGCCGACACCTTGAGCGAGCCTGCCAGCAGCTCGTCTGGCAAGCCGAAGCGGGCCGGATCCGCCGGCGCCACGATAAACAGCGAGGCCACCTTGTCAGGCTGCCGGCGCGCCGCCGTGATGGCTGCCAGCGCGCCGAAGGAGTGGGCCACCAGGTGAGCCCGCCCGCGCCGGCTTTTGAGCTTGCTCGCCAGCTTGGCGCTCCAGACCGTGAGGTCGGGCCGATCCCACGGCAGCCCCACCATCCGCTGCCAGTGGGGGAATTGTTGGTGCCAGCGGCTCTGCCAGTGATCCGGCCCGCTGTTGTGCAGACCGGGAACCAGGAGGATCTTGTTCATCTTGGTGCTCCTATCAGCTGGCACAGGGGCCAGTTCAGTTGACGATGGCCGGCCGCTCAGCGACCCGGCTGGTAGATCTGGTCAAACAGGGCGCCCTGGGCGAAGTGCTTCTTCTGCGCCTTGTCCCAGTCCCCTTCCAGATCCTTGACGGTGAACAGGGTCAGCTGCGGGAACTGGGCTGCGGTCTCCTTCAGGATCGCCGGGTTGCTGGGGCGGTAGTGATATTTGGCGACGATGCGCTGCCCCTCGTCGGAGTAGAGATAGTCGAGGTAAGCCTTGGCCACCGCCTCGGTGCCGTGCTTCCTGGCCACCTTGTCCACCACCGCCACCGGCGGCTCGGCCAGGATGGAGACCGACGGCACCACCAGCTCGAACTTGTCGCTGTTGCCGGGCTGACCCAGCACCAGCAAGGCTTCGTTCTCCCAGGCCAGCAGCACGTCGCCGAGGCCACGCTCGATGAAGCTGGTGGTGGCGCCACGGGCACCGGAGTCCAGCACCTTCACGTTCTTGTAGAGATCGCCGACGAACTGCTTGGCCCCCTCCTCGCTGCCGCTCTTCTTCAGGGCATAGCCCCAGGCAGCCAGGTAGTTCCAGCGCGCCCCGCCGGAAGTTTTGGGGTTGGGGGTGACGATGGCCACGTCCTTGCGCACCAGATCATCCCAGTCCTTGATCTGCTTGGGATTGTCCTTGCGTACCAGGAACACGATGGTGGAGGTGTAGGGCGCCGCATTGGTGGCCAGCCGGCTCTGCCAGTCGGCGGCAATCAGCCCCTGCTTGGCCACGGCATCGACGTCGTAGGCCAGCGCCAGCGACACCACGTCCGCCTCCAGCCCGTCCACCACGGCGCGCGCCTGCTTGCCGGAGCCGCCATGGGACTGGCTGACCACCACGTCGTCGCCGGTCTTCGCCTTCCACTCCTTGGCGAAGGCGCCGTTGTACTCCTGGAACAGTTCGCGGGTCGGATCGTAGGAGACGTTGAGCAGGCGGATCTCGGCGGCATTGGCCTGACCGAGGGCCAGCAGGGAGAGCAGGGTCAGGGCGGTCATTCGCAGTTTCATGGGGATACTCCATATCTCGTTGGGTTGAGTTCAGCATGCCGCGGGCTTGTTATGCCGAGAACCAAGAAATAACGCTTTGCTTATCTCATTTGCTCATATCAGGAGGCCGCGGGCGCCATTCGCGCACTCTGTGAGCCAGGCCGCGCTGGCCCGGTGCAGGCTGTGCCATCATGGAAACAAGGCAGGCAGATGACGAACAGGAAGTCGTTATGTGGATCAATGCAGAACCCGTCAATGGTGCCCTGGTGTCGCTGGCCATCGGCCTCATCATAGGGCTGGAGCGGGGCTGGCAGGTGCGCCAGCTGGGGGACAACCAACGCATCGCCGGGATGCGGACCTACGGCCTCATCGGCCTGCTCGGCGGGGTCTGCGCCCTGCTGCTGCCCACCCTGGGCCCCTGGCTGCCGCTGCTCGGCCTGCTGGCGGTGGTGATTGGTTGCGGCCTCTCGGTCTGGCTGGCCCAGCGCTGGCAGGGGGAGTTCGGCCTCACCAGCTCGGTGGCCATGCTGCTCACCTATCTGCTGGGGCTGATGTCGGTGCTGCTGAGCCCGAGCGAGGCGGTGGCCTGCGCCGTGCTGGCGGCGCTGCTGATGGGGCTCAAGGGCAAGATCCAGCAGGGGATGCTGTTTCTGAGCGAGACCGAATTTCACGCCACCCTGCGCTTTTTGCTCATCTCTCTGGTGCTGCTGCCGGTGCTGCCCAACGAGGAGATGGGCCCGCTCGATGCCTTCAACCCCTTCAAGATCTGGCTGATGGTGGTGGTGATCGCCGGCATCTCGTTTTGCGGCCACTTCGCGGTACGCCTGCTCGGCACCCGCGCCGGGCTAGTGCTCACCAGCATGCTGGCCGGGCTCGCCTCCTCCACCGCCCTCACCCTGCAGTTTGCCCGTCTCAACAAGGAGCAGGGGGGGCTGGAGCGGCTGCTGGCCACCGGCATCCTGCTGGCGGGAGCCACCATGTGGCTGCGACTGCTGGTGCTGGTGCTGCTCATCCACAACGAGCTGGCGATGCGCCTGGCGGCGCCCCTGCTGCTGCTGGCGGCCACCGTCTACGGCTTCGCCTTCTGGTTCTGGCGCCAACGCGAGGAGCTGACCGACGGCCCGGTGCAGCCCCAGACCAGCAACCCGCTCGATCTCGCCACCGCCATCAAGTTCGGCCTGCTGCTGGCGCTGATCGGCTTCATGGCCACCCTGTTGCAGAACAAGGTGGGCAACTCCGGGGTCTACCTGCTGTCGCTGGTCTCCGGCATCACCGACGTGGACGCCATCACCTTGTCGCTCTCCCAGCTCTCCCACAAGGAGCTGGCGCTGGAGGTGGCGGCCCGTGGCATCCTGCTGGCCGGGCTGGTCAACTCGCTGGTGAAGGGGCTGCTGGCCCTGGGGATCGGCGGCCGCCGGCTGGGGCTGCGGGTGCTGTTGCCCTACTTCGTCTCGGCCCTGCTGATCCTGCCGCTGATCTGGCCCGGCGCCTGATCTTGCAGCAAGTGACAGCCTGACGCCGCCAAAGTGCTCGCGTATACTGGCTCCTCTTGGCACATGAGAGGAGCGGTAGCATGGCAAGCGATTGGGACAAGGTACTGGCGGGCGGTGCCCTGGACAGCCAGAGCGAGGAGATAGCGAACGACCGGATCCGCGGTCAGGCGCTGCTGGCACAACTCAACGCCTCCCCGGCCGGTGACCAAGCCCTGCGCCAGCGCCTGTGCGGTGAGCTGTTCGGCCACTGCCCCGACTCCTGCTGGATCAGCACTCCCTTCACCTGCGAATTCGGCCGCAACATCCACATCGGCGAGAAGACCTTCTTCAACTTCAACATCACCATTCTCGACGTGGGCGAAGTGCACATCGGCAGCCATGTGCTGCTGGCCCCCAACGTGCAGATCTACACCGCCACCCACACCATGGACTATCTGGAGCGACGCAACTGGACCGCCTACAACAAGCCGGTGCGGATCGGCGATGACTGCTGGATTGGCGGCGGCGCCATCATCTGCCCCGGCGTCACCATAGGGCCGCGCTCCATCATAGGGGCCGGCGCCGTGGTCACCCGCGACATTCCGGCCGACTCGGTGGCGGTGGGCAACCCGGCGCGCGTGATCCGCAGCCTGAGCCCGGACGCCCCCCGCGGCTGGGAGCTGGCCCTGTGATCTGGCTCGCCCTGCTCCCCCTGCTGTGGACGGCCTGGCTCGGTCTGGCCGACGCCAACTGGTGGCCGCTCGCCATCATCACCGCCATGAGCCTGCTGACGATGCTGGCCTACGCCCACGACAAGCGCCAGGCGGTGCGCGGCGGCTGGCGCATCCCCGAGTCCCGTCTCCATCTGCTCGAGCTGTTCGGTGGCTGGCCAGGTGCCCTGCTGGCCCGCCACTGGCTGCGCCACAAGACCCAGAAGGGAAGCTATCGCAGGGTATTCTGGTTCATCGTGCTGCTGCACCTGACCCTGTGGGGGCTCTGGCTCGGCCGTCCGCTCTGGCAGACGGTCTGACGCGGGCAAAACGGCCCCTCGACATTCCCGTCCACCCCCTTGCCGGCCATTGCAGCCGGCAATCGGGTATGAGACAACAGATGGCAACAAGGCTGTTTTCTCGTTTATTCATCGGCAAGGAGTCATTCATGACCATGTGGACCGGTATCGTGCTGATCGTCTTCATCAGCGCACTGTTCGGCTTTCTCAGCAAGCGGGCCCGCTACCAGTTGGGGGATGCCCGCATCACCGATCGTCTCGGCAAACAGGACATGCTCATCAACGAACTGCAGGAGCGCATCGCCAATCTGGAGGCCATCGTCATCGAGGAGGAGAAGCGCCGCCCGTTCAAGGAGCTCTGATCCGGCAAGCCGGGCGGCAAACCGCCAGCCCCCGGGCTGCAAGGGTTTGCCGCCGCCCTCTCTCGCACTCGCCCGCCCTCTGCCTGGCAAAAACTAAATTCACAGCAGGATCAGTCCCCTGCCACTCTAAGACTAAATTTTCGCCAAATTGGCCCGTTCCCTGCTCCGTCATGACATCAGTAGTACGGAGAGTGACATCATGATCGCCATCGGCACCCTGCTTCCCCTCGCCTCCCTCGCCCTCAAGCTCGGCAGCAAGCTGCTTGGGGACAGCACGCCACCGGCCCAGACCGAGCCCCCCGTGCAGGAAGAGCGGCTCGCCCCCACGGTGCAGAGCCTGTTCCAGCGGCTCGGCGTCAAGGAGGCAAACAGCGAGCAGAACCGCCCCGCCATCAACCACTTCATGGGGGCGCTGATGCAGACCCTGGGCCAAGAGTACTCGGGCCAGTCGCTGCCCCAGGCCATCGACGCCGCCCGCACCCAGCTGGCCGACGGCACCCAGAGCACCCGCCTCGACGCGCTGCAGGGCGAGCTCGACACTCTCAAGGGCTCCCTTGGCAACAGCGACCTCAGCCTCGATCAGCTGCTCTTCGCCTTCAAGCAGACCCTGCCCAATGGCAAGGGGGAAGGCGTCGGCAAGCTGCTCAATGCCAGCGCGTGAGTTAAAAATGGCTATTAAAAATGCGATAATTCCAGCGGGTAGTTTTAGTTATCAAACCAAATGTAGTAATGCTGAGTAGGGGCGCTGATATGACTGTTAACCGAAGCTGTGTAGAGATAAGGGAATATAAGGCTGGTGATGAAACTCGATTATTTAGTGTTTTTTTATCGGCAGTGCATGATATAGCATCGCGTGACTATACCGCTGAACAGATTCAAGCATGGGCTCCTGATGATATATCTCCAACACTGTGGGCTAACCACATAAGAACTCTGCGGCCTTTTGTAGCCGAAATTGATGGTGACATTGCCGGGTATGCAGATATTCAGCCAAATGGTTATATTGATCATTTCTTTGTGACTGGACATTACGCTAGGCAGGGTGTGGGAACCAAGTTGATGACGCGCATTCATGAAAGCGCCAAGGAGCAAGGTATTTTAGAATTAACGGCTGATGTAAGCAAAACCGCTGAACCTTTTTTTTCATATCATGGTTTTCAGGTGGAAGAACGGCGATTTCCTGTTCGTCGTGGCGTGACATTGCAAAATGCATTGATGCGGAAAAAACTATTACCAACAGACTAGCTTGGTGAAACTGAAAAGTATCATAAAAATGAATTATCCAATCTAATCTCTCCATTACTTATCCTGAATCGCATACGTTATTTACCATAAAAATGGCAACCATTGGTTGCCATTTTTTGTTCAATGTCAGGTAACGATAATAGTGGCTTAACCCGCCCGCTTGGCCAGCCAGGCTTCGGCGGCGACCAGTGCGCTTTCGATCTGCTCGCGGGCGACGCCGCCTTTGGCAACCCGTTTGGCGAGGGTCGCTTCCAGCTCCAGATTGGGGTAGACATCGAACTCGATCACCGGGCTGAAACGCTGGAACTCGCCGATGGTCAGCTCCTCCAGCGGCTTCTTCACCTGGATCGCGTAGACCACGGTCTCGCCGACGATATGGTGCGCCTCGCGGAACGGAATGCCCTTGGCCACCAGATAGTCCGCCAGCTCGGTGGCGTTGGCGTAGCCGCCCTGCGCCGCCGCCATGGTGCGCTCGCCATTGACCTTCAGATCGATCAACACCAGCGCCGCCATGTCGAGGCAGTCGTGCCAGGTGTCGAGGGCATCGAACAGCCCCTCTTTGTCTTCCTGCATGTCCTTGTTGTAGGCCAGCGGCAGCGCCTTCAGGCTCATCAGCATGCCCAGCTGGGCACCGACCACCCGGCCGGTCTTGCCACGAATAAGTTCCAGCGCATCCGGGTTCTTCTTCTGCGGCATCAGCGACGAGCCAGAGGTGACCGCATCGGAGAGCTCGACAAAGCCCGCCTCGCCGGTGTTGTAGAAGATAAGGTCTTCGGCAAAGCGCGACAGGTGGGTCATGGACAGCGACGCCACGTGCATAAGCTCCACCACGTGATCCCGATCGGAGACCGAATCCAGACTGTTGCGGGTGGCGCCGGCAAAACCCATGTCGAGCGCCAAGGCTTCTCGGTCGATGGCGTAGGCGGTGCCTGCCAGCGCGCCGCAGCCGAGCGGGCTGGTGTCGAGGCGCTTGAGGGCATCCTGCAGCCGGGAGTAATCCCGCTCCAGCATCTCCACATAGGCCAGCGCCCAGTGGGCGTAGGTGACCGGCTGGGCCCGCTGCAGATGGGTGTAGCCCGGCAGCACGGCGGCCTGATTGGCGCGGGCGGAGGCCACCAGCCCCTGTTGCAGGGCGGTGATGGAGCCGAGCAGCAGCTCACCCTGCGCCTTGCACCAGAGTTTGAGGTCGGTGGCGACCTGATCATTGCGCGAGCGGCCGGTGTGCAGCTTCTTGCCAAGATCGCCGACGGCGGCGATAAGCTGGCTCTCGACCCAGGAGTGGATATCTTCAGCGTCCGATCTCAGGATCTGCTGGGGATCCTGCTGCACAGAGGCGAGCAGTACTTCCATCGCCTGCTGCAGCTTGCCCTGTTCACCCTCGGTTAACACGCCCACCTTCACCAGCGCTTTGGCCCAGGCCATGGAGCCCTGAATATCCTGCTCCGCCAGCCGGTAATCGAACCGCAGCGAATCGTTGAACTGCTTGAACCGGCTATCGGCTCCCTGACTGAAGCGTCCACCCCAAAGTGCCATACTGCTCTCCTTGAATGCGAAAAACTCTCCTACCAGAAGAGCCCAAAATTCTTCCAATTAAAAAATTCAATGCAGCAAACTAGCATGAGCCTGCTCAGACATATGTTGCCACTACTGACATTTTGCCGCTTCCAATGCCTGCAATTGTGTCAGACGATCATTTGCCTTCTGCCGTGCTTCGCTCTTTGCCATGCCATTACCGATACCAAAGTCACCTAATGCACCAAGCACTGTCTTGCCATCAAATTCTCCAGTACGTTCGATCTCAGCTTGAACACTATGTGTTTTGGCAATCTCAATCTTGATCGCCTGACAGTCAAATGCAGCTGATTCCTCGGCACTAACCAAAGGAGCCTGGGGGTATTGTTTGGTGGCACACGCAGCGAGAAAAAACGTTGAAAATACAGCCATCCATAGCTTCGAATTCATAGATCTTCATCCTGTGATTAGTCAGCCAATCAGGTACCTTACTGATTGGCTGACAACAAATATCAACCGTGGGTGTGATCACCACCGATGGCCTGATGCTGCTCCTTCATGGCGCGGATCCGGCTGGCCAGGGTGTAGAGACGGATAAAGCCTTCGGCATGGCTCTGGTCGTACACTTCGTCGGAACCGAAGGTGGCGAAGTCTTCGGAGTAGAGGCTGTTCGGCGACTTCTTCTGCACCGCGGTGACCTGACCCTTGTACATCTTCAGCACCACTTCACCGTCGAGATCTTCGGCGATGGCGTTGGCGGAGGCGACAATGGCCTTGCACAGCGGGGTGAACCAGCGACCGTCATAGACCAGGTGGGAGAACTCGGCACCCAGCTTTTCCCGCCAGGCGCGGGTCGGGCGATCCAAGACCAGCTCTTCTACCGCGCGCAGCGCAGCGACCATCACGGTACCGCCCGGGGTCTCGTAGCAGCCGCGGGACTTCATGCCCACCATCCGGTTTTCGGTGATGTCGATACGGCCCACGCCGTGCTTGCCAGCACGCTCGTTCAGGGTCATCAGGATCTGGTGCGGGCTGAGCGGCTGGTCGTCAACGGCCACCACTTCACCCTGGGCCACGGTCAGCTTGACGTACTCCGGCTGATCCGGTGCCTGTTCGGCGGAAACGGTCCACTGCCAGACCGCTTCGGACGGCTCGTTCCAGGTGCTCTCCAGCTCGCCACCCTCGGTGGAGATGTGCCAGGCGTTGGCATCGCGACTGTAGATCTTCTTCAGGGTCGCCTTGCAGGGGATCTGACGGGCTTCCAGGTAGGCCAGCAGATCTTCCCGGGAGCGCATGTCCCACAGACGCCAGGGGGCGATCACTTTCAGCTGGGGCGCCAGTGCGGCGACCGCACCCTCGAAACGCACCTGGTCGTTGCCCTTGCCGGTGCAACCGTGGGAGATGGCGTCGGCCCCTTCCGCCAGCGCGGCTTCGACCATCGCCTTGGCGATCACCGGACGGGCCATGGAGGTACCCAGCAGGTAGGTGCCCTCATAGACGGCGCCGGTCTTCAGGGTCGGGTAGACGTACTCTTTGACGAACTCTTCCCGCAGATCCTTGACGATGCACTTGGTGGCGCCGGAGGCGATGGCTTTTTGCTCGATCCCTTCCAGATCGTCACGCTCCTGACCCACGTCGGCGACGAAGGCGATGATCTCCGCGTCATAGTTTTCCTTCAGCCAGGGAATGATGGCCGAGGTATCCAGTCCGCCCGAGTAAGCCAGTACGATCTTGTTGATTCCGCTCATTTACTTCTCTCCATGATGATTCGATAAAAGGGTGTGATTTGGGGTCGGTTGCCGTTATTTGTGCCCCTGACCATGTCCAAGCAAGGTCAGCAGTACGGCGTTCTGGATATGCATCCGGTTTTCAGCCTCGTCCATGATGAGGGAGCCAGGCCCGTCCATGACCTGAGAGGTGATCTCCAGCTCCCGGTGCGCCGGCTGGCAGTGCAGCACGTGCTGGATGCCGGTGCGGTCGAGCAGGGCCTGGTTGATCTGATAAGGCATAAAGATATCTTTTACCTGCTCCATTGGCGTGTTGTCACCCATGGAGACCCAGGTATCCGTGTAGGCCACGTCAAACCCTTCGATGGCCGCCACGTCGTCGCTGATGTGGATGGTCGCACCGGACTGGGCCGCCAGCGCCTGAGCCTGCAGGAAGATCTGGGTATCCGGGCCGTGGCCTTTCGGGCAGACCAGGGTCACGTCGGTGCCCAGAGTCGCCCCCAGCAGCAGCAATGAGTGGCTGACGTTGTTGCCATCGCCGAGATAGGCCAGCTTCACCTTGGACAGATCCCCGTAGTGCTCGCTGATGGTCATGAAGTCCGCCAGCCCCTGACAGGGGTGGTAGAGGTTGCACAGGCTGTTCACCACCGGCACAGTGCCGTGCTCCGCCAGCTCGACCAGGGTCTGGTGATCGAACACCCGGGCGACGATGGCGTCGCACCAGCGCGACAGGTTGGCGGCGAAATCCTTCACCGATTCGCGCTTGCCGAGCGCGCCGTTCTGCTGATCCAGATAGACGCTGTGGCCGCCCAGTTTGGCGATGCCGATGTCGAAGGTGACCCGGGTGCGCAGGGAGGGTTTCTCGAACAGGGTCACCACGCTCTTGCCCGCCAGTGCCTGGCCGTACTTTTTCGGATCGGCCTTGACTGATTTGCCCAGGGCGATCAGCACCTCGATCTGGGCCTTGCTCAAGTCGCTGTCTTTCAGAAGATGTTGCATCGGATGTTCCTTGTTCCGGTGGAGATCAGAGAGAGACCTGGGTGCCAACCGCACCGCCAGCCAGCAGCTTGAGCAGCTGATCCGGGTAGCGCCAGCTGGCGACACAGACCGGTTTGCCCAGGGTCTCGGCGGCATGCAGGGCGGCTTTCACCTTGACCGCCATGCCGTCGCTGATCACCCCCTTCTCCATCAGATCCAGCGCAGTCACTTTGTCGAGCTGGGGCACCAGCTTGCCCTTGCCATCCAGGATGCCGCTCACGTCGGAGAGCATCACCAGATCGGCGCCGAGCGCCTCGGCAATGGCGGTGGCCGCCTGATCCGCGTTGACGTTCATCAGCTGCCCGTCGGCGGTGATGCCGATGGAGCTCACCACCGGCAGGAAGCCCTGAGCGAGGATCCCTGCTACCAGCGCCGGGTTGCCCGGCTGGCAGTCACCGACCGCGCCGAGTGCCGGGTCGAGCTGGGTCACCTGGCACAGACCGCCGTCCGCCAGACAGAGCCCCACCGCCGGAATGCCGGTGGCGATGGCCTTGGCCATCATCTGCTTGTTGGCGGTACCGGCCAGCGCGCCGGCAATGAACGGGATCTGCTCGAACGGGGTTACCCGCAGACCGTTCTTCTTGGTGGAGGTGAGACCCAGCCCCTTGAGCAAGTCATCCACCAGGCAGCCACCGCCGTGCACCAGCACCAGGGGTCTGTGCTGCTCGTCCAGAAAGCTTTTGAGGGTGGCGAACAGGGCGGTCAGCGCCTCGTCGTTCTCGATCAGTGCGCCGCCCAGCTTGATTACCAGAGTCTGCTTGTTCATCGTTGCGATCCTTCCTTGAGTCCTTAAATCAGGCCGGTGGCCGGTTCAAATCCGAATTTGATATTTATGCACTGCATGGCCTGGGAGGCGGCGCCCTTGAGCAGGTTGTCGATGGCGGATACCACCACCAGCATGTTGCCCTGCTGTTGCCAGGCGAGGTCGCAGTAAGGGGTGCCCGCGACACCGCGGATGGAGGGCATCTGACCGGTCAGACGCACCAGCGGCTTGCCCTCGTAGGCCTTGAGGTAGGCCTGATCCACCTGGGTCGGCGTCACGCCGTCCGCCAACTGCACATAAATGGTGGCCAGGATGCCGCGCACGTAGTTGCCAAGGTGAGGCTGGAACAGCACCTCCTTGCCCAGGTGGTGGCTGATCTCCGGCTGGTGCCTGTGATTGAAGGTGCCGTAGGGGTTGAGGCTCACTTCGCAGAAGCTGGTGTTGATGGCCGCCTTGCGACCGGCACCGGAGACCCCGGAGATGGCGTTGATGATGGGCTGCCACCCCTTGGCGATGAGACCGGCCAGCTGCAGCGGCTTGAGGGCGCAGAGGGAGGCGGTCGGGTAGCAACCTGGCACGGCAATCAGCTGGGCCGCCTTGACCGCTTCGGCATTCCACTCGGCCAGGCCGTAGGCGGCCTGATCCAGCCACTGCTCGCTCTCATGGGTGAAGCCGTAGTAGGAGGCGTAGAACTGCTGATCCCTGACCCGGAAGGCACCGGAGAGATCGAACACCGGCAGCCCCTTGGCGAGAAACTTGGGTGCAAGTTCGGCACTCACCTCATGGGCGGTGGCCAGCAGCACCAGGTCGGCCTGGGTCAGGATCCGGGTCATGCCATCTTCGTCCAGCGGCAGCAGCGGCTGATCCAGCGCGCCAACCCACTGGGGATGCAGAGCAGAGAAACGCTTGTGGGCGTCCTGGCTGCCGGCGGAAACATAGAGGCCGAACAGCTTGAGTTGTGGATGGTTCTGGACCAGGGCGGCCAGCTCGGCTCCCGCGTAGCCACTGGCACCGACGATAACGGTGTTAAGCATGTTGAGTATTCCAAGTCAGAGTTCGAGATTCACAGCATGGTGCTGCGGTGCACAAGGGGGTTCGATGCCCCATGCACAAGTGCGGAGGGGCAATTCAGGCGGGTGTGTGTCGTCGGTTATAGATCAGGTGACAGAACATTAACTTTCCCTTACAACTAGAAGCCTTGTCGATGAGCCACGTATTCAGGCAAACTCACAGAATATTCATGCACTCACTTTGCATTTGTATTTTCTAACAGAAACATTCCGGGGAAGCAAGGAGGAGCAGGTGGCCAATCTGGATTTTTTTTCACTCTACAAGAATATTATTGCGATTCCGTCCATCAGCAGCACGGATCCCCGCTGGGATCAGAGCAATGAGGCGGTGATCCGGCTGCTGGCCGACTGGTTCGGTCAGCTCGGCTTTCAATGCGAGGTGACCGCCCTGCCCGATCTGCCGGGCAAGTTCAATCTGGTGGCGACGATAGGTCAAGGCGAAGGGGGGCTGCTGCTGGCGGGCCACACAGATACGGTGCCGTTCGACGAGGGCGCCTGGCGCAAGGATCCCTTCAAGGTGACCGAAGAGGGCAACCGCCTATATGGCCTCGGTACCATCGATATGAAGGGCTTCTTCGCCTTTATCGTCGAGGCGCTCAAGGAGATCGACCTCAAGACCCTCAACAAGCCGCTGCGGATCCTGGCTACCGCCGATGAAGAGACCACCATGGCGGGCGCGCGCGCCATCGCGGCGGCGGCCGAGCTCAAGCCGGACTACGCGGTGATTGGCGAGCCGACCGGACTGGTGCCTGTGGTGGCCCACAAGGGACACATGTCGGAAGCCATCCGCATCACAGGCAAGAGCGGTCACAGCTCGGATCCCGCCAACGGCGTCAACGCGCTGGAGATCATGCACCAGGCCATGGGTCAGGTACTCAAGCTGCAGCACAGCCTGAAGGAGAAGTACGCCGACCACAGATTCGCCGTGCCGCAACCGACCCTGAACCTCGGCTACATCCAGGGGGGCGACAGCCCGAACCGCATCTGCGGTTGCTGCGAACTGCACATCGACATGCGTCCCACCCCACAGGTCGGCCCCGACGAGCTGATGGGCATGCTCAAAGAAGCGCTCTCCCCCATCGAGATTCACCAGCCTGGCTGCCTGCACCTGCAACACCTGCACGAGCCGATCCCGGCCTATGCCTGCGCAGATGACTCGGAGCTGGTGCGCGAGGCCGAGAGGGCCAGCGGCCGGGCCGCCGAATCCGTGAACTATTGCACCGAGGCCCCCTTCATCCAGCAGCTCGGTTGTGAAACCATAGTGCTGGGCCCCGGCCACATCGCTCAGGCCCACCAGCCGGACGAATATCTCGATCTGTCGTTCGTCAAACCGACCACCAGCGTATTGCAGCACCTGATCCGCCGTTTCTGCCTCTGAACTGACGGGAATGTAAGTAAGTTACATGACATCGCACCTCGGGACAGGTGATGGAAATACATGTTCTGAATCGGCCTGTTATTTGACCTTGCGCAGACAATCTGGGTAGATTGTCACCCTAAGATGACGGAGCATATGTTGTAATCGCACAACAATAAGTGAGGTCGTCTCGCACCCCGGATGGGTGTCAGGCACCAACAAGATAAGGATGTGGAATGAACGAAAAGTACGCCGCACTACGCGCCAACGTAGGCATGCTGGGTCAACTGCTGGGCAAGTCCATCAAGGATCATCAGGGACAGGCCTTCCTCGACAAGATCGAAACCATTCGCCAGCTGGCCAAATCCTCCCGCAAAGGCAATGAGACGGACCGGGAACGTCTGCTCGACACCCTGCGCAACCTGAGCGACGACGAGCTGCTGCCGGTTGCCCGCGCCTTCAGCCAGTTCCTCAACCTGGCCAACGTGGCCGAACAGTTCCACACCATCTCCCGTCGCTGCGAAGAGCAGGTCTGCACCCCGGATCCGCTCGAGCAGATGTTCGACAAGCTGAAAGCCTCCAACCTGTCGCAGGAGGCCATCATCCAGGCCGTGCGCGAGCTGGACATCGATCTGGTGCTGACCGCCCACCCCACCGAGGTGACCCGTCGCACCCTGATCCACAAGCATGTGCAGCTCAACGACTGCCTCGAGGCCCTGGAGCTCTCCGATCTGCTGCCCCGCGAGCGGGACAAGATCCTCAATCGCATCGAACAGCTGGTCAACCAGGCCTGGCACACCAACGAGATCCGCGAACAGCGCCCGACCCCGGTGGACGAGGCCAAGTGGGGCTTCGCCGTGGTGGAAAACAGCCTGTGGCCGGCCATTCCCGAATTCATGCGCAATCTGGACGAGCGGCTGCAACACCACCTGGGTGTGCGGCTGCCGCTGGATGCCGCGCCGGTCAAGTTCACCTCCTGGATGGGCGGTGACCGCGACGGCAACCCCTTCGTCACAGCCAAGGTGACCGCCGAAGTGCTGGAGCTGGGCCGCTGGATGGCGGTGAGCCTGTTCTACAAGGACATCAAGGAGCTCACCTCCGAGCTCTCCATGTCCGACTGCACCGACGCCGTGCGCGAGCGGGTCGGCGATCACCCTGAGCCCTACCGCGCCCTGGTACGCGAGCTGCGCGAACAGCTGCGCGAGACCCAGGAGTTCCTCACCGCCAAGGTGCAGGGCCAGGCGAGCGAGAGCCGGGATCTGGTCAAGACCACCGCCCAGCTGCGCGAGCCACTGGAGCTCTGCTACCACTCTCTGCACGCCTGCGGCATGGGCAACATCGCCGATGGCATGCTGCTGGACGTGCTGCGCAAGCTGGCCTGTTTCGGCATCCACCTGGTCAAGCTGGACATCCGCCAGGATGGCGAGCGCCACGGCCAGGTCTTCTCCGAGCTGACCCGCTACCTCGGCATGGGCGACTACGCCGAGTGGAGCGAGGACGACAAGCAGGCCTTCCTGCTCAACGAGCTGAACTCCCGCCGCCCGCTCATCCCGACCGACTGGGCGCCGAGCGACGAGACCCGCGAGACCCTGGACACCTGCAAGGTCATCGCCCAGCACGATCCCGATGCCTTCGGCATCTACATCATCTCCATGGCTGGCGCGCCGTCCGACGTGCTGGCGGTGCAGCTGTTGCTGAAGGAAGCCGGCTGCAAGTTCCGCATGCCGGTCGCCCCGCTGTTCGAGACCCAGGAAGACCTGATGGCGGGTACCGCCGTGATGGAGCGCCTGCTGTCGGTGGACTGGTATCGCGGCTACATCCAGGGCCGTCAGTACGTGATGATCGGCTACTCCGACTCCGCCAAGGACGCGGGCATGATGGCCGCCGGCTGGGCCCAGTACGCCGCCATGGAATCCCTGGTGGCACTGGCCGAGGCCAACAACCTGCGCCTCACCCTGTTCCATGGCCGTGGCGGTACCGTCGGTCGTGGTGGCGCGCCTGCCCATCAGGCGATCCTGTCGCAACCGCCGGGATCCCTGCGCGGTGGCCTGCGGGTGACCGAACAGGGCGAGATGATCCGCTTCAAGTTCGGCCTGCCGAAGGTGGCCATCCAGAGCCTCAACCTCTACACCAGCGCCGTGCTGGAGGGGAACCTGCTGCCGCCGCCCAAGCCCAAGGAGTGCTGGCGCGCCGTGATGGAGCAGCTGGCGTCCGTCTCCTGCGATCACTACCGCAGTATCGTGCGCGGTCATCCGGACTTCGTGCCCTACTTCCGCGCCGCCACCCCGGAGATGGAGCTCGGCAAGCTGCCGCTCGGTTCGCGCCCCTCCAAGCGCAAACCCAACGGCGGGGTCGAGAGCCTGCGCGCCATCCCCTGGATCTTCGCCTGGACCCAGAACCGGCTGATGCTGCCGGCCTGGCTCGGTGCCCACAAGGGACTGCAGCAAGCCATCGCCGACGGCCAGAAGGGCGTGCTGGAAGAGATGAGCCGCCAATGGCCCTTCTTCCGCACCCGCCTCGAGATGCTGGAGATGGTGTTCCTCAAGGCTGACGTCTGGCTGGCCGAGTACTATGACACCCGGCTGGTGCCCAAAGAGCTGTGGGGCCTCGGCAAACAGCTGCGTCAGGAGCTTGCCGACTCCATCCAGGTGGTGCTGGAGCTGCGCCCGCAGGGCGACTTGCTCGACGACCAGCCCTGGATCAAGGAGTCCATCAAGCTGCGCAACCCCTACACAGACCCGCTCAACGTGCTGCAGGTCGAGTTGCTGGGCCGCTCGCGCAACCATGCCGAAACTCTGCATCCCGAGCTGGATCAGGCGCTGATGGTCACCATCGCCGGCATCGCCGCAGGCATGCGCAACACGGGTTGATAGTCGGGGCTATCAAGCTCCCCTCCATGACAAAGGGCGCCTCGGCGCCCTTTGTCATATCTACAAGGCCCGCTGGAGCCATGTTGCCGGAGAATCCTTGGTCGTTAGGCGTTGCCATGGAATCGCAGGGTCGATTAACTATCAGGGGCAATCGCCCGCTTTACAGCTTTATAGGATGGTGGATGCAAGCCTGCTGGTCTTGAAGGGGTTTCGCCCGCCCTTCGGGCTGGGACGAGTGACTTTGGAAAGACCCAAAGTCACCAAAGGTCTTCTCCCCCGCTTTTTCGCCCGACTACGTCGGGTACCTTCGTCTCACCCTCTTGTCCGACGGCACGCGCCGACGGGCCATCCATGGCCCGGCGCCACTCGCTCGACATCCTGTCTCGCGACCTGGACAAGCGTACTCGCCTCAGCGAATAAGAGGGGGAGCCAATACCGTGCCCGCTCTTGACCAGTCTGTGCGGAAGCAATGCCCGATCATGCTACCTGTGCAAGTCCGGTTATTACCTGACTCCTGCCAGCAACCTGTTGAAGAAGCTAAAAACAGGCCGCTTACGGGATAGGGAAATCAGCCCGTAGACCTAAAAACCTGCCGCTAAACAATAAAAAGAGGCGCCACTGGCGCCTCTTTGACTGAACGGCTTGTCCGCTGTTACAGGCTGGCACAGATCTGCCAGAGGTCGTACTGGATGGCGGCGGCCGTCACTTCCCGGCCGGCCCCCGGGCCCTGAATGACCAGCGGGTTGGTGCGATAGCTGTCGCTCTCGATGGCAAACACGTTGTCGCACGGCAGCAGGTTGGCGAACGGGTGGTGGGGCTCCAGCGCCTCCAGCCCGACCCGCGCCTTGCCGTCGTGCTCGAAGCGGGCGACATAACGCAGCACCTTGCCGACCCGGCGCGCCCCCTCGAAGGCGGTCTGGATCGGGTCATCCAGCTCCTTGAGCCTGTCCATGAACTGATCCGTGCTCACCTTGCGCAGGGAGACGGGCACCAGGTTCTCCAGCTCGATGTCGGCGGAGTCGAGCTCGAAACCCGCCTCCCGCGCCAGAATAAGCAGCTTGCGGCGCACATCCTGGCCGGAGAGATCCTCGCGGGGATCCGGCTCGGTCAGGCCGTGTTGCCACGCCTCGTCCACCAGCTCGGAGAAGGGGCGACTGCCGTCATACTGCTGGAACAGCCAGGAGAGAGTGCCGGAGAAGATGCCGGAGACCCCCTGGATGCGATCGCCGCTCTGGCGCAGCATCTGGATGCTGGACTGGATCGGCAGCCCGGCGCCGACGGTGGCGTTGTAGCGCCACTGCACCTGATGGTCGCGGCAGGTCTGCTTGATGCGCTGGTAGAACTCGCTGTCGGCGGCGCCGGCAAACTTGTTGGCGGCGATGATGTGAATGCCGAGCTGGGCAAAGTCCGGGTAGTAGCGGCTCACCGTCTCGCTGGCGGTCATGTCCAGCGCAATCAGGGTATCGAAGCCGTGCTGCTCCAGCTGGGCCAGCAGCTCGGGCCAGATCAGCGGCTTGGGATTGAAGTTGTCCTGTACCTTGAGGGGATCCAGCCCCTCTTCATCCAGCAGGCCCCCTTCCGAGCTGAACACACCGTAGAGGGTGAGCGCCAGGTTCAGTTCATGCTCGAGCCGCGCCTTCTCGCGGGCATAGAGGTTCAGCCAGTGGCCGCCGATGTTGCCCTTGCCGAACACCACCAGCCCGACCCGGTTCGGGCGGCTGAACAGGGCGCTGTGCAGGGCGATCAGCAGTGGCTCCAGCACCACCTGGCGCAGCACGGCCACCAGGCTCAGGCCATCTTTGGCCACCTGCACGAACTCCAGCGGCTGATCCGCCAGCAGCTGGTAGAAGCGGTGACACTGCTCGGCGTTGTCGGTGACGCCGGCCCCCACCAGCGCCACCAGGCTGTAGCCTTCACGCTGGATAAGACCGGTAAAACTGCCCTGCAGCTGGAAGTCGCGCAGCAGCTCGAACGCCCCCTGCGCCACCTCGAGGGTGTAGGCGAGGCGCAGGATCCGGCGATCCGGCTGGCGCTGCAAGGTGAGCGGGTTGAGGCGATGGCGGGCCAGATAAGCCTCGATGGCCGCCACTGTCTGCTCAAAATCAGTCTGCGGCAGCACCTTGAGTTCGATGAGGGCGATCTGATCCACCGAGGAGACGATGCGGGCGCCGCCGGAGCGCGGTGCACGGCGCAGAATGTGGGTGCAGCCTTCATCCGGGTTGTAGCTGCAGCGCAGGGTGAGGCGCTGGCGGCTGTCGGCCACCGGCTGCAGGGTGCGCGAGTGCAATACCGAAGAGCCTAGGCGAGCCAGCTCGTTGGCTTCGGCCAGGCTCAGGCGCTCCAGCAGGCGCGCTTCCTTCACCCGGCGCGGGTCGGCGCTGTAGACCCCGGCCACGTCGCTCCAGATGGTGGTGGATTCGCCGTCCGCCAGCAGGGCCAACAGGCTGGCGCTGTAGTCGGAGCCGTTGCGGCCGAGCAGCAGAGAGCGTCCCTCCATGTCGGCGGCGATAAAGCCGGTCACCACGATGCGCCCGGCGTGTTCCGCCAGCCGCGCCTTGAGCAGTTCGCTGGAGAGTGCGGTATCCACCTTGATCAGGGCGCCATCCTCGGCGCGCAGGAAACTGCGGGCATCGAGCCAGATGGCCTTGTCACCGCGACTGGTGAGCAGGGCCGCCAGCAGGCGCGCCGACCACACCTCGCCAAAGGCGAGCAGGCCGTTGCGCTCGAAGCGGTCAAACTGCCCCTCCAGGGTCTTGGCGATGAGCTGCATGTCGTCGGCCAGCTGCTGGCTCAGTTCGAGGTGAAGCCCTCCTTCCAACAGACCGTCGATCAGGCTCTGCTGATAGGCCTGCAGGGCCGAGATGGCCTCGCCGGCGGCTTCATCCCCGGCTTCGGCCAGCTCCACCAGCTGGATCAGCCGGTTGGTGGTCTTGCCGGCGGCGGAGACCACCACCAGCTCTCGCCCGCCCCCCTGCTGCTCGGCTTGTTGTTCGAGAATGCTGGCGACCCGGCGGTAACAGACCGGATCCGCCAGGCTGCTGCCACCGAATTTGTGGACGTGACGTCGCTTCAAGCCTGCTTCTGTTGCCACCGCGATCTCTCCTTGTTGCTGCTGTTCCATTACTTCGCCACCTGCTGTGCCTGCTGTGCTTGTGCAAACGCCTGGGCCAGATCGGCCACCAGATCCTCACCGTGTTCGATACCGACCGACAGGCGCAGCAGCTGGCTGCTGATGCCTGCCGCCTGCTGGGCGGCCGGGGTCATGGCCCTGTGGGTCATGCTGGCCGGATGGGCCACCAGACTCTCCACCCCGCCGAGGGATTCGGCCACCGAGAAGAGGGTGAGGGCCGCCAGGAAGGCGCGAATGCTCGCCTCGCCGCAATCGAGCTCAAAACTTAGCATGGCGCCGAAACCGGACTGTTGACGGCGCGCAATATCGTGGCCCGGATGGCTCGGCAGGCTGGGGTGATAGATGCGTTTGACCAGCGGTTGCTGCTGCAGGAAGGCGAGGATGCGGTCGGTGTTCTCCTGATGGGCGCGCAACCTGGGGGCCAGGGTGCGCAGACCGCGCAGGGTGAGGTAGGAGTCGAACGCCCCGGAGGTGAGCCCCAGACAGTTGGCCCACCACACCAGCGACTCGGCCAGCTCGGGTTCCTTGGCGATCGCCACCCCGCCCACCACGTCCGAGTGGCCGTTGATGTACTTGGTGGTGGAATGCACCACCAGATCGGCCCCCAGCGCCAGCGGCTGTTGCAGCAACGGCGACAGGAAGGTGTTGTCCACCGCTACCTTGGCCCCCGCCGCGTGGGACGCCTCGGCGATGGCGGCGATGTCCACCACCCGCAGCAGCGGGTTGGAGGGGGTCTCCACCCAGACCAGCGCCGGTTTTTGCGAGAGCGCCTCGGCCAGTGCCGCCGCATCCCCCTGATCGACGAACTGCACCCGGTAATGGCCCTTGGCCGCCAGGTACTCGAACAGGCGCCAGGTGCCGCCGTAGCAGTCGTGGGGGGCGATCAGCAGATCCCCCGCCTTGAGCAGGGCGGTGGTGACCAGATGAACGGCCCCCATGCCGGTGCCGGTCACCACGGCGCCAGCGCCCCCTTCCAGGGCCGCCAGGGCGTCCGCCAGATTGGTGCGGGTCGGGTTGCCGGAGCGGGCATAATCGTATTGACGGGGCTCGCCAAAGTCGGCAAAGGTGTAGTTGCTGGAGAGGTAGATGGGCGGCACCACGGCACCGTGTTGCTGGTCAGTCTCAATCCCGGTGCGCACTGCCTGGGTGGCCTTGTGGGTCATGTCACTCTCCTTGATGTCTCTTCACACGCTGGCATGCTGTTTCTGCCACGCGCCATCCCGCCATTGCAGGCTCATGGTGACCCACACTACGCCAGCTTAAAAAGGCCGTCAACACTTCTAGACGTCTAAATGGCTTTGCTGTTGGATTGCCATTGATTTCCTTAAGGGTTAAAATCCGCGCTCACGGCTAAACGAGAACAGGTGGATCATGGGTACAGAGTGGAACGGCGACTACGTCAGCCCCTACGCGGAGCACGGCAAGAAGAGCGAACAGGTCAAGAAGATTACCGTCTCGATCCCGCTCAAGGTGCTGAAGGTGTTGACCGATGAGCGCACCCGCCGTCAGGTGAACAACCTGCGTCATGCGACCAACAGCGAGCTGCTCTGCGAAGCCTTCCTGCACGCCTTCACCGGTCAGCCGCTGCCCTGCGACGAAGATCTGCGCAAGGATCATCCGGACAGCGTCCCTGCCGAGGCGCGTGCCATCATGGAAGCGCTGGGCAAAGAGATCGAAGATTTCGACGCCGAGTAATCTGCAGCAGATGCCAGACAGCAAACCCCCTTCGATGACGCGGCCCCAGGCCGCGTCATCGCTATCCGCCCCTTTCAGCCTGCGTCGCTACCAGAGCGACGTCTGCAGCCACAGCCACGACCATGCCCAGCTGGTGATCCCCCTCGACGGTCCCATCGAGATCGAGGTGCAGGGCCAGGGGCGGCGGCTTGCGCCCGGCTTTGCCTGCATCATCGCCCCCGGTGAGCGGCACGACTACGCTGCCGATCCGGCGCTCTCGTTTCTGGTGCAGGAGAGTCACTGGCTGCCCGGCGAGCTGGGCGAGCGCCCCTTCATCGAGCTGGACGAGGCTCAGCGCCACTACCTCGCCTTCCTGCACCGCATGGTGGCCGAGGGGCGCCACGTGGCCGGCATGGAGCAGGTGTGGCTGGGTCTGCTGGCAGAGGCGCAGCAGGTAGGCTCGCGCGGCCGAGCCCGCCTCGCCCCGCGCATCGGAAAGGTGCAGCGCCATATCGAGGCCCATCTCGCCGAGCCCCTCAGCAACGAGCGGCTGGCCGCCATCGCCTGCCTCGGCCAGAGCCAGTTCAAGCACGCCTTCCAGCAGCAGGTGGGGATGAGCGTCTCCCACTACATCCGGGCGCGGCGCATGGCATTGGCGCGTACCCTGCTCGCCCACACCGCCCTGCCCGTCGGCGACGTGGCCAGCCGCTGCGGTTACCAGAATCAGGGGGCCTTCGGCGAGCGCTTCCTGGCCGAAACCGGAGTGACCCCTTCCCTCTGGCGCCAACAAAACGGCCGCTTGCCGTAACCGGGCGGCCGTTTGCCGAAGACGGCGCTGGTGGTTTCGAGGCATGCTGAGGCTCATGCAAGGTATGGGCAACGAGGAGCCAAGATGCAGACCATAAGCTGGCAGGATTTCGAGATGGTGGAGCTCAGGGTGGGCACCCTGGTGCGGGTCGAGCCCTTCCCCGAGGCGCGCCGCCCGGCCTACAAGGTGTGGGCGGATTTCGGCCCCGAGCTCGGGGTGCGCAAGAGCAGCGCCCAGATCACCGACCTCTATCGACCGGAGGAGCTGGTAGGTCGCCAGATCGTCGCCGTGGTGAACTTCCCCCCCAAGCAGATAGGCCCGATCCAGTCGGAGTTTCTGCTGACCGGCTTCTACCGGCCGGATGGCGCCGTGGTGATCGCCATCCCCGAGCAGGCGGTGCAAAACGGCGCCAAGCTCGGCTGAGGCCACCACCGGACGGATACAAGAGAGGCGACCCTGGGGTCGCCTCTCTCTTTTGCGGCTGGTTGCTCGCCGTTACTTCAGCAGGCTGAAGATCAGCGCCGACACCGCCAGCGAGCCGGTCAGCAGGATGAAGCCGTTGGCCCAGCGCTGGCGGAAGCGCGCCAGCGCCTCCACCTTGTAGATGGCCACCACCGGCATGATGAACAGGATCATGGCGATCACCGGACCGGAGAGGGTCTCCATCAGCCCCAGGATCCCCGGGTTGATGATGGCGGCGCCCCAGATGGAGAAGAACATCAGGGCGATGCCGAGCTTGTCCGCCTTGGCCAGCGACAGACCGGTGGGCTTGGCGATCAGGCTTTTCAGGCTCTCGCGGGCCCCGAGGAAGTGACCGAGGAAGGAGGAGCTGATGGCGATGAAGGCGATGAGCGGCCCCAGGGTCACGATCACCGGGTTGTCGGTGATGTTGGCAAGATAGGAGAGTACCGAGACGTTCTGGGCCTTGGCCTCGGCCAGCTGGGCCGGCGAGAGGCTCAGCACGCAGGAGAAGACGAAGAACAGCACGAAGCCCACCAGCATGACGGTGGTGTTGCGCAGGATCAGACTGCTCTTGGCTTCCGCCTGCTCGCCGTACTCCCGGCGCTGCACGTTGGCAAAACCGGAGATGGCGGCGGCGTGGCTGAAGGCGAACACGGTGACCGGCAGCGCCAGCCAGACGGTGTTGAGGAAGCTGCCTCCCTCCAGGCTGCCCAGCTGTGGCCACTGCCACTGGGGAATGAGGTAGCAGGAGAGGGCCGCCAGGATGGCCGCCAGTGGATAGACCATGACGGCAAAGGCGCGCAGCATCGCCTTCTCACCGGCCAGCATCACGGCGATCATGGCGAACACCAGCATGCCGGAGAGCATCACCCGGTTCGGGGTCGCCATGCCGAGCTGATTGATCATGAAGCTCTCCACCGTGTTGGTCAGCCCGACCCCGTAGATGAGCAGGATCGGGAAGATGGAGAGGAAATAGAGCGCCGAGATGAGGCGGCCGGCCATCTTGCCGAAGTGCTCCTGGGCCACCTCGGTGAAGTCGGCGTGGGGGAGCGAAGAGGAAAGCACGAAGCGCGCCAGCCCGCGGTGCGCCAGGAAGGTCATGGGGCCGGCCAGCACGGCGACTATGATGAGGGGCCAGATCCCGCCCAGACCCAGGTTGATGGGCAGGAACAGGATGCCGGCACCGACGGCGGTACCAAACAGGCTGATGACCCAGTGGGTGTCGTGGCGGCGCCAGGGGGTGGCGCTGACGGTGGTGGAGCGGGAACCGGACAGCTCCCCTGTGACGTCTACAGATAAACTCATTACTAATTCACTTTTTGTCAGTATTTTAATCTGAGTTCATTGTGGTTTATCGGGATTTAATTCTCAAAAATCCCCCCTGAAACATATCACTACCATTACGGGCTTCAGCCAGTGAGATTGGGAATGGAATCGGGATCACATAAATGAGTAAAACTAAATTCAGTCAATTTAGTGAAATTTAAAACCAAATTTTCATTCATGGTCAATTTTTTATTTTGACCAAATGATCGTTTACAGAATTACCTGAAAAATCGTGCCATTCCGCCGCCCTCTCTTGTGATGATTCACTGTCATTCCCGCGCTTTGCCAGCGGATATTCCTGTTCATCCCCGATAAAACCAGCGGATCACACCATGCAATCAGGCGGCCATGGGGCCGCCTGATTGCCGTCAACGATAAGATATTCACCCGCTCAGTGAGCCAGAATGCTGCCCCAGGCGAGATCCGGATCCCCCATCACGATGAAGTCCGGGTTCTCCAGCGACTCCGTCTCGTTGTAACGCAGCGGCTGCAGCGCCAGGCTGAGGATGCGACCACCGGCCGCCTCGACGATGCACTGGGCGGCGGCGGTGTCCCACTCGCCGGTGGGGCCGAGCCGCACGTAGCAGTCGGCCGCCCCTTCCGCCACCAGACAGGACTTGAGGGAGCTGGAGCCGAGCGGGATCAGCTCGTAGTTGATGGCCGGGTTGAGGCGGCGGGTCAGGTTCTCCAGCTTCTGGCGGCGACTGATGGCCACCACCAGCGAATCGGGCTGATCGTGTTCGTGGTGCATGGCGCTGATGGGGTGCACCTCGCCGTTCGCCTCCTTGAAGGCGCCATGGCCGCGCACCGCCCAGTAGAGCACGTCCGACTCGGGGGCATAGATGACGCCGAGTACCGGCACGTTATCCTGTACCAGGGCGATCAGGGTGGCGAAGTCACCGCTGCCGGCGATGAACTCGCCGGTGCCGTCGAGGGGATCCACCAGCCAGTACTGACGCCAGTTGGCGCGCTGACTGAAGGGGATGTCGGCCGCCTCTTCGGTCAGCACGGGAACATGGGGAGTGAGCGCCGACAGCGCCTGTTTGAGGTAGGCATCGGCAGCAAGATCGGCACTGGTGACCGGGGTCGCATCCTCCTTCAGCTGACGCTCGAACTGACCGCCGTGATAGATTTCGTGAAGGATCCTGCCCGCTTCGCGCGCGATCTCCTTGACCCCCGGCACCCAGGCCAACAACTCCTGCATCTTGTTATCCTCTGTATTCAAACTGCCCCTGCGGGCTACTCTGCCTGCTCCGCCAGCCAGCGTTGGGCCAGCAGCAGCGCACTGATGCTGCGCGACTCCGTGAAGTCGGGTCGCGCCAGCAATTCGTCGATCCGGTTCAGCGGCCAGGGGATCACCTCGAGGGGCTCGGGCTCGTCACCCACCCGCTGCTCGGGGAAGAGATCCCGCGCCAGCAAGATGTCCATCCGGCTGGAGAAGTAGCCCGGCGCCAGCGACACCTGCTTGAGCAGGGTCAGGCTGTTGGCCCCGAAGCCCGCCTCCTCCATCAGCTCCCGGTTGCCCGCCTCGAAGGCATCTTCGCCCGGGTCGATCAGTCCCTTGGGAAAGCCCAGCTCGTAGGAGTGGGTGCCCGCCGCGTACTCGCGCACCAGCAGCAGGGTGTGGGCATCAAACAGCGGCACCACCATGACGGCGCCCCGGTTGCCGCCACGCATCCGCTCGTAGACCCGCTCCTCGCCGTTGGAAAACTTGAGGTGAAGCGACTCCACCTTGAACAGCCGGCTCTCGGCCACTATCTCGGCATTGAGGATCTCCGGCTTGCTCTTGTCGTGCGCCATGGTGTCGACGCTGAGGTGGACGGGTTTGCGTTGGTGGTGATCACTCATCGGGGCTGGCTGCTCGTTAAAAAATCGTGTTTCAAGAGTAAACGACTCCCCTCTCGAACACCACGGGGCAAGGGTGGGAAAGCGGCGGGAAAAATCCGTTATAATGCCCGCCCGTTTCGACCCGACCACCGAGGCCCCATGCCGACCCCACTGCCCTGGCACCAGATAGACACTGTCCTGCTCGATATGGATGGCACCCTGATCGATCTCCATTTTGACAACCACCTCTGGCAGCAGCTGGTCCCCGAGCGCTATGCCGAGCGACTCGGCCTGCCGCTGGCCGAGGCCAGAGTGCAGATCGAGGCGCACTACCAGGCCGTCAGCGGCACCCTCGACTGGTACTGCGTAGATTACTGGAGCGAGACGCTCGGGCTCGACATCCGCGCCTTCAAGCAGGAGATCCTGGAGAAGATCCAGTGGCGCCCCAACGTCATCCCCTTCCTGGCCGCGCTCAAGGCCGCCGGCAAGCAGCTGGTGCTCTTCACCAATGCCCACCCCGCCAGCCTGTCGGTCAAGGATGCGCACCTCGGCCTCGCCGAGCACCTCGATCTGATGGTGAGCACCCACGAGCTGGGCTGGTCGAAGGAGAGCCAGCACTGCTGGCAGGCACTGGCCGAGCGGCTGGCGTTCGACCCGGCTCGCACCCTGTTCGTGGATGACAGCGAGCGGATCCTGCGCGCCGCCGCCGATTACGGGATCGGCTACCAGCTCGCCATCCAGAACCCGGACAGCCGGCAGCCCGAGCAGCGCATCACCGCCTTTCCGGCGATCCGCGACTACGCCGAGCTGTTGCCCCTCGGCACCTGATACGCTCAAGGCCCTCATCGCGAGGGCCTTGTCATATCGGCTCAGCAGCCAGTCCGCTGATTAAAGCCCTCAGGCCGCATCGCGCGGGACCAGCACCCCCATGCCGGCCAGGTAGTCGAGGGCGCTCGGGGTGAAGCCGATCTCTGCGAGGTGCGCCGCCGTGAAGGGGGCGCGCTGCAGCGGCAGGCCGCGGCTCACCCGTTCCATCCAGTCCGGATTTCCGATCGCCGCCGTGCCCACCGCTACCAGGTCGGCGCCGCCGGCCAGGGCCAGCTCGGCCGAGGCTGCATCGTGGATCTTGCCCGCCACCATGAGCGGCACCCGCCCGGCCAACCCGACCCGCACCGCCTCCAGCAGGGCGCCGCCGTCGGGGTCCCCCGCCACCGCCTTGAAGCTGTCCCCCATGGAGAAGTGCAGGTAGTCGATCCCCTCGTCCGCCAGCAGGTGCGCCACCGCCAGCTGATGGGGCAGCTCTATGCCCTGGATATGGGCATAGCTCTCGGGGGAGAGGCGCACCCCGACCAGAAAGTCCCGGGGCAGGCGGGCGCGGATGCCGCGCACTATCTCCACCAGGATCCGCGCCCGGTTGGCGATGCTGCCACCCCAGCGGTCGGTGCGCCGGTTGTGCAGGGGGTTGAGGAAGTTGCAGAGCAGGAAGTTGTGGGCCCCGTGCAGCTCGACCCCGTGCAGGCCGGCACCATGGGCCCGCTCGGCGGCGCCCACGAAGGCCTCGATCAGCGTAAGAATCCCCTCCTCGCTCAGCCCCTTGACCCCGAGCGGGTAGCGCCCGCCCGGCGCCAGCGCGCACGGACCGACCGGCGCCCCGTCGTTCAGTTCGGGCAAGGCCCGCATCCCGCCGTGATGCAGCTGCACCACCGCCAGTGCCCCGGCCTGCCGCGTACTGTCGGCCAGGGCCGTGAAGGCCTGCTGCTGGGTGTCGGTCATCAGGGCCGGCTGCCCCGCCCAGCAGCGTCCGCCGGGCTGTACCTGGGTAGCGGCGGCGATGAGCAGGCCGAAGCCGCCGCGAGCACAGCGTGCCAGCCAGTCGAGCTCGGCCTGAGCGGGATCGCCGCCTGCACCGCTCATGTTGTGGGTCAAAGGGGCCAGCACGGCCCGGTTTTTGAGCCGCAATCCGGCCCGTTCGAAGTGGAAGCTGTCGCCAAGTGCCTTGTTCATCGCCCTCTCCCGGGATCGCAATGGAATGGCCGCCACTATAAACCGGGACAATCAGGATATAATCAGGCACACAAGCAAGGCATTCATTCCCAGCAAGACACAATAGGTCACCCCTCATGCGTCACCACAAGCTCGACACCCTCTACCTGATGCGCCTGCTGGTCGCCATCGTCCGCTGCGGATCCTTCGCCGCGGCGGCGGCCCAGCTCGGCATCACCCCGAGCAAGGCCTCCAAGGATCTGCGCCACCTGGAGCAGAGCCTCGGCAACACGCTCTTGAGCCGCACCACCCGCCGGGTGCAACTAACCGATGCGGGGGAGCTCGCCTACCGCCAGGCCGACCAGATGATCGCCCTGCACGAGCAGTTGCTGGACGGCCTGCAGCGCCGCCGCTCGGCCCTGTGCGGGGAGCTGCGCATCACGGCGCCGGATCTGTGGGGCGAGGTGGTGCTGACCCCGGTGCTGCTGCGCTTTCGCGCCGACCACCCCGAGGTGCGGATCATCGCCGACTTCAGCAATACCCCGGCCGACCTGCTGCGCGACAACCTGCACGTGGCGTTTCGCAGCACCGAGCTTGGCAGCCAGCCCTATCTGGCGCGCCCCATCGCGGTGGACGATCTGGTGCTCTGCGCCAGCGCCGACTACCTGGACCGCCACCCGCCCTTGAGCGAGCCGCAGGATCTGCAGCAGCACCCCCTCATCACCCGCTGCCAGGAGTACAGCCGTCACGAGTGCTGGACCCTGCTTGCCCAGGGGCGCGAGATCCCGCTGGAAGTGGCGGGCGAGCTGGCCTTCAGCAGCAAGAAGGCGATTCACCAGGCGATGCGCCAGGGGCTGGGGATCGCCCGCCTGCCGCGCTACCTGGTGGCGGCCGAGCTGGCCGAGGGAGTGGTGCGCGAGGTGCTGCCCGACTACCGTCCCAAGGGAACCGGCTTCTACGCCCTCTACACCCAGCGCCGGGCCGAGTCGGCCCTGGTCGGCCACTTCCTCGACTACGTCATCGAGGCGCTCACCCCCTCATGAGCGGATCACCAGGTGGTACTGCTTCTTGCCCCGGCGCAGCAGCAGGTAGCGGCCGAACAACCAGTCGCCGTCGGTCACTGGCCCATCCTGGCGGATTGCACCGTTGAGGCTGACCGCCCCCGCCGCCAGCAGCTCGCGAGCGATGCGCCTGGAGTTCGCCAGGCCGCACTCCACCAGCAGGGTCACCAGATCCGTTTCCCCCTCGATGGGACTGCTCGACAGGCCATCCTGGGCCAGCTGGGCCAGATCGCTCTCGCCAAGGCGGGCCACGTCACCGCTGAACAAGAGCTCGCTGATGCGCCGCGCCGCCGCCAGCGCCCCCTTGCCGTGCACCAGCTCGGTCAGCTCGTCCGCCAGCACCTGCTGGGCCAGCTTGCGCCCCTGCCGCGTGGCATCCTCCACTTCCAGCGCCTCAATCTCGGTCAGCGCCATAAAGCTGTAGTAGCGCAGGAAGCGGTAGACATCCTCGTCCGCGGTGCCGAGCCAGAACTGGTAGAAGGCGTAGGGCGAGGTGAGCGCCGGATCGAGCCAGATTGCGCCCCCCTCGGTCTTGCCGAACTTGGTGCCATCGGCCTTGGTGATGAGCGGCAGGGTCATGCCATAGACCTGGGCCTGATTGAGCCGGCGGGTGAGGTCCATGCCGCTGGTGATGTTGCCCCACTGGTCGTTGCCACCTATCTGCAGGGTGCAGCCGAGGCGTTGGTTGAGCACCGCGAAGTCCTGGGATTGCAGCAGGGTGTAGGAGAACTCGGTGAACGAGATGCCCTGATCCGGTCGGGCGAGGCGCTGGCGCACCGACTCGCGGGCCAGCATGGCGTTGACCGAGAAGTGCTTGCCGATGTCCCGCAAAAAAGCGAGGGCGGACATCTGCCCCATCCAGTCGGCGTTGTTGACCAGCAGCGGCGCCGCCAGCCCGTCGCTCGCCGGTAGCAGGGCACTTATCTGGGCAGACAGGCTGGCTACCCAGCCCTGCACCGTCTCGGCGCTGTTGAGGCTGCGCTCGCTTGCCTTGAAGCTGGGATCGCCGATAAGGCCAGTGGCACCACCCACCAGCGCCACCGGGGTGTGGCCGGCGAGCTGGAAGCGGCGCAGCATCAGCAGCGGCACCAGATGGCCGATATGCAGGCTGCCGGCGGTGGGATCGAAGCCGCAGTAGACGATGCGCGGGGTGGCGAGGTGATCGGCCAGCGCCGCCGGGTCGGAATTCTGGGCCACCAGGCCGCGTTTGGTCAGCTCATCGAGCAGGTGGGGGTTGATCATGGGTACTCCAACAGCAGAGGGAAAAGGCTACATCCTCGCCGCTCCGGCCCGCGCCGAATATGTCCCCCAGGGGACAGTTTTGCCACTCCCGTGCTAGCATCCGGCCATAGTGTGACCATCGCACGACCATCGCGGGGAGCCTGCCCGCCACCCGGAACTTATTGCCATGACCCAACCCCTCACCGCAGATTCGCTGACCACGAACCTCACCGCCGTCGTCGATGCCCTGCATGGCAGCGGCTTCCCGGCAGCCCTAGTGCGCCTTATCCAGCAGCAGGTGGCGTTCGACTGCGCCCTGCTGCTCGGGGTGGGACAGCGCCCCGTCTACCTCTATGACAACCTGCACCACCAGCGGGCGCTGCTGTTCGATCGCTACCTCACCCGCCACTTCAGCCAGGATCCCTTTATGCAGGCGCTGGAACGGGGGCTGGGGGCCGGAGTCTGGACCCTGGCGCAGGTGTCGCGCGGACGGCTCGACCCCGAGTATCGCCACCACTTCTATCAGGCCACCGGCTGGCAGGAGGAGGTGGGGCTGATCCTGCCGGTGCGCGACGGCCTCACCCTGATGCTGTTTCTGGGCCGCCTCGACAAGCGCAGCTCCCTCAGTCGTGACGAACTGGCCCGGCTGGAGGCGCTGTTTCCGCTGGTGCATTCGCTGTGCCGCCAGCACTGGCGGGAGGGAGCCGCGTTGCTGGCCCAGAACCCGATGCTACCGGGTGGCGCCGATCTCAAGGCGACGGTGGAGCAGGCCATCGCCAGCGTGGGGGGCGCAAGCCTCACCCGCCGCGAGCGTCAGGTGGCGGGATTGCTGTTGCAGGGGCTGGATACCGAGGCCATTGCCGGAGCGCTTGGCATCGGCAGCGGCACGGTGAAGAATCATCGCAAGCACCTCTACGCCAAGCTGCACCTGCGCTCACGGGCCGAGCTGTTCCGCTTCTTCCTCAATCACCTCATCACGGCGCCGGCCGGCACCTCCCCATAACGACACCACCCCGCCGAGGCGGGGTGGTGTTGATGCATGCCAGATCAAACGGCAAGACCGTCAGATGCGGCCCTGGTAGCGCAGCGGGAAGCGCCCCTGCCCATCGGGCTGGCCGAGGAAGGGAAGTCCCTGCTTCATCTGCTCCGGCAGATCGGGCCCGGGTTTGAGGGTGCCCTGGAACAGGTACTGGCGATTGGCCTGCAGCTCCAGCTTGCCCTGCACCTGTACCGCCTCCGAGCCCTGCTTGAGCTCGGCCACCAGCCGGGAGTCGATGCAGGTCAGCTTGATCTCGGGATCCCCCAGCACCAGCTTGCCGGCCGGGGTATCGGCATCGGCCCCGTACCAGTAGAGGTTGCCGTAGAGGTTGTCGCACCAGGGGTTGCCCTGGGCAAACTGATCGAGCTTGAGCTGCAACTGGCCAGCCACCGTCACCGGCACGGGCAGTTGCATCGGCACCCGCGCCAGCAGCCAGGGGGCCGGCACGTTGAGGGTGATGTCGCGGCCGAAGGCGGCGCCGCTCCAGCCGACCACCCCCTGCCCGTTGAGGCCGCTGCGCTCGCCAAAGCGCAGGGACACCTCAGGGGCAAAACGCAGCAGCGACCAGCCGTTGAGCTCCCAGCGCAGCTGGGTCAACGACTCGCTGGCGTATTGCAAGCGGGCGACCTGGCCGTTCCAGAGGGTGCCGCTCACCCCTTCCAGCTGCACCAGGGGCGGTAGCGGCAGGTAGCGCACCACCAGAGAGGCCGGCAGCTTGGCCAGCAGGAAAACCAGATAGGCCGCCAGAAACAGCACGGCAATCAGCACTCTTTGCTTCATAGAAAACGACTCGACTGCAAACGCCCGTTCAGGCGCGAGGCCCTGCTCGGGACGCGTTGTTTCATTGGGGACGGCTCAGCTGCAAGCGGCGTACCTTGACCAGACCGGGCGCCAGATTCTCGCTGGCCAGCTCGATCACCTGTACCTGCACGCCATGGCGATCCGCCAGGGTCGCCAGCCAGATCAGCAGATCATCGAACGCTACCGTGTCGATCCACACCTGCAGCTCCTGGCCTTGGGGCTGCAGCCGGGCAATCTTGATCTTCTGGTTGAAGGCGGTGCGGTTGACCACCCCTTCCAGGGTGCCGCTGGTATCGAGCTGGCGGCCCTGGCCACCCTGCAGCGCCAGCACCTCTTCACCCTTCTCTTTCAGCCAGGCGAGGGTCTGCTGCTGGCTCAATACCTGCCGCTCGCGCTCGTCGATGCGGTTGCCGATGGGCTGCCAGATGACCCAGTAGCAGAAGCCGATCAACAGTACGCTGCCACCCACCGCCACCAGCCGCTGCTCGCGGGCGCTGATGCTCCGCCACCAGCCTTGTAGTTTGTCCATCATGATGATTTACCCTTCAGCACCAGTGCCCCTTCGACCTTGCCTTCGGTGCTGCGCACCTCCCCCTGCTGCACCTCGAAGCGCTTGCCGGCCAGCTCGCGAAAACGCTCGATCTCGGCAAAACCGGGGGCCGTCACCTGCAGCCTGAGCTCGCCGCGAGCCGCGTCAAAACGCAGCACCTCGGGCTTGAGGCCAGGTACTTCGGCAAAGGTGGGCGCCAGCTCGGTCAGCACCATCAACACCCCGTCCTGGGGCGTTTGCCCCAGCTGCTGGAGGTGCTGGGTCATCTGGCTGCGCACGTTGACGATGCGGCTCTCCCCCGGGAAGATCCGGGTGTAGACCTGCCGGATCTCCGCCTTGAGCGCCTTGTCCTGCTCCGCCAGCTGATAGAGCTGTACGCCGCGCTGGGCGAACGCCACCACCAGCAGCGCCCCGGCCACCACCGCCACCTTGCGCCACTGCTGCCAGTAGCGGGAGTATTCGGTCTGCGGCCGGTATGGCCCCTGCAGCAGGTTGGCCTGACTGGCGAGCGCGCCCCGGGCCAGCAGCAGCATGGGCAGTTCGGGATCGGCCGCCTGCCAGCTGGCCGCCGCAATGGCCGGCGGCGGGGTATGGCAGTGAATGGTCACCGGCGCCGGCTCCGCCGCCAGCAGCATGGCCAGCAGCGGCTCGTCGGCGACGATGCCCTGACAGGGCCCCTGGCGCAGCAGCCACTCCTTGCCCAGCTGCAGCGCCGACCAGCCCTCGCTCGCCTGCGGCAGCGCCAGCACGTCCGGCAGCAGTTGCCGGCTCTTGAGACCGGCCTGCTCCAGCCAGCCGAGCCAGGTCTGCATCTTCTCCTTGTCGACCGCCATCAGGTCCACCTCGTGACCCTGATGGCCCAGCACCACCAGGTGCAGCTCATCCACGTCGGAGGCGATTTGCTCCTCCAGCAGATAGGGAAGCGCGGCCGCACTCTGGCGGCTGTATTTGCCCGGCAGGCTCACCCGCCGGAAGATAAGATCGCTGCCGGGCACCAGCACCACCGCCGGGCGGCCGCCGGCCCGCTCCTGCAGCTCGCCCAGGGCATGGGCCGAGGCCAGGGTACCGGAGGCAATCACCTCCTCCTCCCCGCCCGACCACACCAGCCACTCGACCGGCTGCTGCGCATTGGTCCCCAGACGGATGACCAGACTCTCGCTCACTAATGTCTCTCCTGCCATGCTCGCTCGCACCCCTCGGGATGGGCGGGCGCGCAGCCATGGGCTGCAGTCCAATCGGGGGATGGCGCGGGCCGGCCAACGACCGTCACCCGCCTCCCTTGTTATTCGGCGCCGCCGTTCAGACGGCGCAGCATCACCAGCTTGTTGTCCTTGCCGCGCACGAAGACGCTCTCCAGCCTGGCCCGGGTGTCACCCACCTCGGCAAGCAGCCTGGCTTCGAAATAGCTGCTCTTGACGTCCAGCGCCGCATCCAGCCCCGGAATGGAGCTCACCTGCAGCGGCATCTGGTCCGTCATCTCCTTCTTGTTCTTCCACCCCTTCTGGGGACGGCTGGTCAGCACCCGCTTGGCATCGTCCAACCCCACCTTGTCCAGATAGAGCGCCACCAGCAGGGCCGACTGCTCCGGCCGGATGGTGTTGACGTTCACCACCAGCTTGTCGTTGGGCAGGGCGCACACATAGGGGGCCAGCCGGGCGTACAGTTTGGCGCTCACCCCGCGCACCGCCCGCAGCTCGTCGGTGCCGAGCATCCACTGGTTGGCGGTCAGATAAGGGGGGGTGAGCCCTTCGTAATAGGCATCCTCGGCGCCGTAGCTCGACACCAGCACGGTATCCTTGTCGGTCCAGTCGCGGATGGCATCGGTCAGCTGCACCGCCTCGTAATCTTCCACCTCGAGCTGCTTGAGCAGCGCCTTGAACACCTTGACCGGATAGGGCTGCTTCTCCAGATCGTCGCCGCTGATCCCGTCCTTCAACGGCACGCTCAGGCTGTTGAGGTTGAAGCAGGATTGCAGGTCTCGCACCCGGCCGGTGAGCTTGCCGTCATCCACCGGGAAGACCGCGTCCTGGCGCGCCCAGTTCTGCCCCAGGCTGACCACGTTGGGGTCGTCCTTGAAATCCTGGGCCAGCACCTTGCTCACCAGCGCCTCCGCCGACATGGCATACCACCAGGCCTGCTTGCCGGCGGTGAGGTTGGCGGTACGACGCAGCTCCAGCTGCAACCGGCCGCTCATGTTGCTGGCGATGATCACCATCACCGACAGGATGAGCAGCACCACCAGCAGGGCCATGCCCCCCTGGCGGCGCGGTGTGGTGCGGGATCGGCCCCGGCCGCGCTTAATTGCCATTGTCCGCTCGCTGGCCGCCGGCGCCGATCAGGAACTGGCGGCGAATGGTGCCGTAGTCTTCAAGATCCAGCTCCACCGCCAGCCCGTAGGGCAGCACGTTGCGCTGGGTCCACTCCTCTTTCCAACTGCCCTTGTCGTAGAAGTAGAGCCGCAGCGCCGTCACCCGATCCAGCATCGGCTGAATGCGCGGCTCGGTGCCGATCACCGGATCCGGGTAGAGGTAGCTCAGCCGCTCCAGCTTGTGATCCTTGAGCCGCCAACCGACCCGCTGCAGGCCGGAGCGCGGCAGCATGCCGTCCGGGTTGAGCCAGCCGCCGCGCATGAAGGCCATGCCCCAGTCGTCGCTCTGCTGGCCGAAGCGGGAGGCCGCCAGCAGCACCTTGTTGCTCTCGCCGTCGATGCGGCCGCTGCGCGGCACCATCTGGGTGACGTCCCGCTCCAGCACGGAGAAGGCCAGCTGCAGCTCGGAGAGACGCGCCTCCTTGCGCTTGGCCACCTCGTCGCTGGTGAGCACCCCTTGCAGCACCTGATAGGCGCCCAGGCTCAGGCCGGCGAAGATGGCGATGGCCACCAGCATCTCCAGCAGGGTAAACCCCGTCTGACGCCGGCTAATGGAGAGACGTTGGTGAATGTTCATCGGCTGATGCCGGCTCCGGCTTATGGAGACACCTTGATGCAGGTTCATCGGCTGATATAGGTCCGGATCATGGCCACCGGGCTGTCGGCCTTGGGCGCAGTGCGCACTTCCATGTCCAGCGCCTTGAAGTTGCTGTCGGCGGTGGCGACGCCGCGATAGCGCCAGTACCAGGTCTGGCCCGCCATCTGCTCGTCCCCCTCCACCCAGCTGTCACCGGGCCACTTGGCTTCGAGCTTCTGCTGCACCAGCTGGTTCTCCACCACCCAGGTTGCCAGGGTCTTCTGTTCCAGATAGTTGAGGCCGGAGAGGTGCTCGCTGGCGGTCTTCATCACCGCCAGCCCGGCGATGGCGAACACCGCCAGCGCCACCATGACTTCCAGCAGGGTCATGCCGCGGGCGTTCATTCCTCTTCCTCCTCGTCCTGCAGCAGGCGCAGGCGGCCGAACTCGTCCGCCTTGACGGTGCGCACATAGCGCTGATCGTCGTCCTGCTGGGTCAGGGTCAGCACGAAGGGGGTCAGCTCGCCACCGGGAAAGATGAACACCTGGGGCGTGCGATCCTTCTCTTCGCGCCCCTTCTCGTACTTCTCGTCGGAGTCGGTCCGCCAGCTGAAGCCCTCGAGCTCGATGGCCAGCTGCATGTTGTCTGGCAGCTCGACCCGATCCAGCAGCTTGTCGCCGCTCATCACCTGCCACTTGCGATCCTTGGCCGCGCGCTGCATGAACTGCCAGCCGTTGTCCTCCACCCGCAGGCCCACCAGCCGGCCATCCATCACCGAGTACTCCTGCGCCTGCTGCAGCACGGCCATGAAGCGGCGCGCCTGCTTGTCGAGCTCTCTATCCCCTCTTGCGCCACCCATGCTGAGGGTGACGGCAGTGGCCACCAGACCCATCAACATGGCCACCAGCAACACTTCCAGCAGGGTAAAACCGGCCTGGCGACGGGCAGAAGAGGCCGCCTTCATTCAGGCAGCCTCGGGATGACTCGGTGAGCGCGGCGCGGCGGGATCACTTATTGGAAGTCCTTCAGGTTCCAGTTGCCGATGTCGTCATCGGTACCGGCTTCGCCATCCAGCCCCATGGAGAAGATGTCGATCTTGCCGAACTGGCCCGGGCTCAGCATCTGGTACGGGTTGCCCCAGGGATCCTGCGGCAGGCGCTTGATGTAACCCCCTTCCCGGTAGCTGCGCGGCTCAGGTGCGGCGGTCGGCTTGTTGACCAGCGCGTCCAGCCCCTGCTCGGTAGTCGGGTAGCGGTTGTTGTCCAGCTTGTACATGTCGAGGGCGTTTTCCAGCGCCACTATGTCGGAGACCGCTTTCTGCTGGTCGGCCTTCTCCTTGTTGCCCATCAGGTTGGGCACCACCAGGCTGGCCAGGATCCCCAGGATCACGATGACCACCATCACTTCCAGCAGGGTAAAACCCGATTGACGACGCTTTTGCATGACTTACTCCCTCACGAAATGAGATGGCATGAACCATCAACGATTAACTGTTAAACCACGATCGTTCGATGACGCCTGTCGGCTAATCGAACCTACGGAGTTGATTGGACTGGTAGGTTCGAATAGCGAAGCATATTCGAACGTCCGAACCTTACAAATTCACCATATTGTTGAGCTCCAGGATCGGCTGCAGGATCGACATCACGATGAACAGCACCACCCCGGCCATGGAGACCACCAGCATGGGTTCGAACACCCCGAGGGCGATGTTCACCTGGGTTTCGAACTCCCGATCCTGGTTGTCCGCCGCCCGCTCCAGCATGTTGTCGAGCTCGCCGCTCTGCTCGCCGGAGGCGATCATGTGCAGCATCATGGGCGGAAAAATTTTGGTTTCATCCAGCGACTTGCGCAGGCTGGTCCCCTCCCGCACCCGCTCGGTGGCCTCACCGATACGCATGCGGGCAAAGTCGTTGGAGAGCACTTCGCCGGAGATCTTCATCCCCTCCAGCAGCGGCACGGCGCTGGCGTTGAGGATGCTTAAGGTGCGGGCGAAACGGGCAGTGTTGAGACCGCGGCTGACCCGGCCGATCACCGGCAGACGCAGGATCAGCTGGTGCCAGTGACGACGACGCTTGTCGTCGGTCAGCCACCAGCGCCAGACAAAGCCGCCCACCAGCAGCAGCAACAGGAACCAGAGGCCGTAGTGCTGCATCAGCTCGCTGGTACCGATAAGGAAGCGGGTGGTGGCCGGCAGTTGCTGGCCCATGTGTTCGAACTGGGCCACCACCTTGGGCACCACGGCGGTGAGCAGGATGGAGATCACGCCGATGGCGACGCAGGTCAATACGATGGGGTAGATCATCGCCTGCAGCAGCTTGGTGCGCATGTGCTGACGCTGCTCTGTGTAGTCGGCGAGGCGGTTGAGCACCTTCTCCAGGTGACCGGACTTCTCGCCGGCCGCCACCATGGAGCGGAACAGCTGATCGAACACATGGGGGAAAGCCCCCAGCGAATCGGCCAGCGAATAGCCCTCCACCACCTTGCTGCGCACCGTGGCCACCATGCTGCGCAGGTGGGCCTTCTCGCACTGCTCGGCGACGGCCTTGAGTGCCTCTTCGATGGTGAGGCCGGCCCCCACCAGGGTCGCCAGCTGGCGGGTGATCATCGCAAGCTCGGCGGTGCTGGCACCACGGCGGAACAACACGAAGCGGTTCGCCTCGCGCTTGGCCTTCTCGGTGGTCTCGTTCACCTCGAGCGGGGTCAGCCCCTGCTCGCGCAACAGCTGGCGTACCTGACGGGCGGAATCCCCCTCCAGTACGCCGCTCTTGTTGCGACCCTTGCCGTCGAGGGCCTTGTATTCAAATGCCGCCATCTCAGTCTTCCCGGGTCACGCGCAGCACCTCTTCGAGGCTGGTCTGCCCCTTGAGCACCTTGTCGATGCCGTCGCGGCGGATGCTGGGGGTATGGCCCCGGATCAACCGCTCGATGGCCAGCTCGCCGCTGGCGCTGTGGATCGCCTCGCGTACCGCCTCGTCCACCACCACCAGCTCGTGGATGCCGGTCCGGCCGCGATAGCCGGTGTGGTTGCACTGCTCGCAGCCCACCGGGCGCCACACCTGCTGATCAGGCGCCAGTTCGATGCCCATGGCAATGCGCTCCTGCTCGGTGATGGGGCGCGGGGCGCGGCAATCGGGGCAGAGGGTGCGCACCAGCCGCTGGGCCAGTACCGCCAGCAGTGACGAGGAGAGCAGGAAGGGCTCGATGCCCATGTCCCGCATCCGGGTGATGGCACCGATGGCGGTGTTGGTGTGCAGGGTCGACATCACCAGGTGACCGGTCAGCGACGCCTGCACCGCAATCTGGGCGGTCTCTAGGTCACGGATTTCCCCCACCATCACCACGTCCGGATCCTGACGCAGGATGGCGCGCAGGCCGCGGGCGAAGGTCATGTCCACCTTGCTGTTGACCTGGGTCTGGCCCACCCCTTCGAGGTCATATTCGATGGGGTCTTCGACGGTCAGGATGTTGCGATCCCGCGAGTTGATCTCGGAGAGGGCTGCGTAGAGGGTGGTCGACTTGCCCGAACCGGTCGGGCCCGTCACCAGAATGATGCCGTGAGGCTTGCGAATGAGTTCGCTGATGATGTTGCGGTTGGCCAGCGTCATGCCGAGCTGCTTGAGCTCCAGCCGCACGTTGTTCTTGTCGAGCAGACGCAACACCACCCGCTCGCCATAGCTGGACGGCATGGTGGAGACCCGCACGTCCACCGCCCGGCCGCCGATGCGCAACGAGATGCGACCATCCTGCGGCACCCGCTTCTCGGCGATGTCCATGCGCGACATCACCTTGATGCGCGACACCAGCAGGGAGGCGAGCTTGCGATGGGGGCGCAGGATCTCCCGCAGCACCCCATCGATGCGAAACCGGATCACCAGGGCCCGCTCGAAGGTCTCGATGTGGATGTCGGACGCCTCTTCTTTTATCGCCTCACTCAACATGGCGTTGATGAGGCGAATGATGGGGGCATCGTCGTCGGCGTCCAGCAGGTCTTCGCTCTGGGGCAGCTCTTCGGCCAGCGCGAAGAAGTCCATCTCGTTGCCGAGGTCCTCCATCAGCTGGCGCGCCTCGGAGGAGTCGCGCTGGTAGTGGGCCATCAGCAGCTCTTCGAAGGCCTCGCCGTCCATCTGCTCCACCGTGAAGGCGCAGCCCGCCACCCGCCGCACTTCCAGTAGGGTTTGCGGCGTCACGCCCTGGCGGCAGAGCAGCACCGGGGCCCCCTGCCGCTCGGTCAGGATCACGCCGAAGTTGCGGGCGAAGGCAAACGGCAGCTCGGGTAGGGCTGCCGGCATGTCGACGCCATCCAGCTGGTATGCCGCCATTACTTGTTACCCACGAATGGCTGCACCGAGTCGATTGTCGTCTGCTGGTGCTGCTTCATCTGTTCAATCTGCTTTTGTGCCTCGGGCGATGTTGTCACACCCTGGCTGTACTCGGGCAGCACCTGGCGCTTGGGCGAGGTGAGGTAGCCCTCCTGCGCCGCCGCCTCCTGCTGCTCGGAGCGGAACTCGGTGTACTTGTTGCTGGAAACACCTGTGTAGATGTTGGCATCCCGCAAAATGGTGGGCCGGATAAAGACCATCAGGTTGCGCTTGGAGGTGCTGTTATTGGTCGAACGGAACAGATAGCCCAGCACCGGGATGTCGCCGAGCAGCGGCACCTTGGAGACGGTTTCGCTGGTTTTCTCATCCATCAAGCCGCCCAGCACCACTGTCTCGCCGCTCTTCACCAGCACGGCGTTCTTGATGGTGCGGGTATCGAAGGTCGGGCCAAGTGTTGCCGTTCCCTCGGCAGGTTTGTTCGCTACGCTGGAGACCTCCTGCTCGATGTTGAGCAGCACGGAATCCCCCTCGTTGATCTGCGGCGTCACCACCAGCTTAGTGCCCACCGTCTTGCGCTCGATGGTGTTGAACACCTGATCGCTGGTGGTGGAGCTCTGGGAGCCGCTCTGCACCGGCACTTCCTGGCCGACGTTGAAGGAGGCTTCCTTGTTGTCCATGGTGACGATACTCGGGGTGGAGAGAATATCGCTCTTGGAGTTGGTCGACAGGGCCGTCACCAGCGCGGCCCAGTTGCCGTGATAGAAACCGGCCGCCATACCGTTGAACTCTTTGGCCAGCGAGGCCAGGCCGGTGGTGGTCCCGTTATCCTTGTAATCCTTGGCCGCGATGGCCACCGAACCTATCGGCAAACCGGTATTGGTGAACTGGGTGCCGCCGCCATTGGTGTTGGCCCACTGCACCCCGAGGTTGAGGCCGTCGCCATCGGCGATCTCGACGATGATCGCCTCCACCAGCACCTGGGCACGGCGGATGTCGAGCTTGGCGACCACCTGCTCCAGCTCGGCCATCACGTCCGGCTGGGCGGTGATCACCAGCGCATTGGTGGTCTCGTCGGCGGAGATGGCCAGCTTGCCACCGCCGATGCTGGCACCGCCACCGCCTGTGGTGGTAGCCGCGCCGCCCTTCTTGTCGGCCTCGATGCTGGAGCTGACGCCCTTGAGCACCTCCACCAGATCCTTGGCCTTGCCGTATTTCAGATAGAAGACCCGGGTGTTGCCCTGGCTCTGCAGGTCACGGTCGAGCTGGTGCACCATCTGGATGATGCGGGCGCGCGCCTTGGGCTCGCCGCTCACCACCACGGAGTTGGTGCGCTCGTCGGCCACCACCTTGGGGGCCAGCAGCAGGGAGGTGTTGGCCCCCTGGTTGTTGCCGTCCTTGTTGAGGTTGGTCACCAGCCGCACCATTTCACCGGCGGAGGCGTACTTCAGCTTGACGATGTCCACTTCCTGGTCGCCCGCCTTGTCGACCCGGCGCACTACTTCCACCAGCCGGTTGACCACGGCGGCGCGGCCGGTAATCAGCAGCACGTTGGAGGGGTCGTAATGGACCACGTTGCCGCCGCCGGCGTTGTCGTTGAGCTGGCGCAGCAGCGGCGCCAGCTCGCGCACCGAGACGTTGCGCACCGGCACGACCCGGGTCACCATCTCGTCGCCGCTACCGGGGTTGCTCTCGTCCACCACCGGGATGGCGGAGGTCTTGGCATCCTTGGAGCGCACCACCTTGAGCACGCCGTTGTCCATCGGGACCACGGCGAAGCCATAGACGTCGAGCACGCTCAGGAAGAACTGGTAGTACTGGTCTTCGTTGAGCAGGTCATAGCTGCGGACGTTGATCTTGCCCCGTACCGACGGCTCTATGATGATGGTCTTGTTCAGGTTCTTGCCGACCGTGTTGATGAACTCTTCGATGTCGGCATTCTTGAAGCTGGCGGAGTATTCGGTGGCCCAGGCTGAGCCTGCCATCATCAACGCCGCGGCCACGGTGGCCAGACGCCAGCCCTTCCCTTTATTTGTCATTCTTGGTGCTACTCCAATTCATTATTCTGACAAGCCGACATAAACGTCGTAGAGCTGTCCTTGCCGCTCGACGGTGACGGTCATTTCCGTTGCGCCAGCCACCTGCTGCATCGCCTGCATGGCCTGAGCGTTATCCCGCAGATCCAGCCCGTTGATGCTGACCGCCATGTCGTTGGCGACCAGCCCGAGTTGATTGAACAGTTCCGGATTGCGACCCGGATTGAGGCGATAGCCGACCATGCGACCATCGACCCGGACCGGGGAAATATTGAGGTAATCGGTGATCTTGCCGGGGTTGCCCATCAGTTCGTTGCGCACCGAGGAGAGCTTGTCGTCCTGCTTGCCCTGCTGGGGCAGCGGCTTGCCGTACTCCTCCCCGTCCAGCATCAGGGTCTCGTCGCGCCCGTCCCGCTCGATGATGACACGGTCGGCAAATACCTGGCGGATCTTGGCCTGGGTGCCGTCGATGAGGTCACCGATGCCATAGGAGTTCTGCAGCCCGTTGTGGGCGATGATGGCGATGGACTTGGCGGGATCCGAGCTCGCCAGCACGCCATTGAGCTGGGCGTTGAGCTGGGTCTTGGGAGCATCGGCTGCGACAACATCGGCCGCCTGGGCCTGCTGCTTGGCCTTGCCGAACAGCGCCAGCCGGCTGACGCCGCTCAGATCGAGGCGGTTTGAACCCTGGCCCTGACTGGCGACCACCGACGGCTGCCAGGGCTGACTGACGGGGCGGCTGCCGAGATCCAGCAGACGCCAGGTGAGACCGGCACACTGGTGGGCCAGCAACAGCAGCAGAAGCCAGAACAGAGGCTGGCTGAAACGGGAGAGTGGCACGGTTTTACAACGGGCCAGAAGGGAGCTCAACAAGTCATCCCTGAACGGTAGCGTCATGTTTATCAATATTTTCTGGCATCCAAATCGGTTGGCTATTGTGTACGGCAATGGACCCAGAGACAACCGACCGGATGGGAGTAAGCTGCGAAAATTGACATTCCGTCACACCCTTGGGCCCCCTGTTTCTATCCCGGGGCCTGCCTCTGGTATAATCAGGCACCCCTTTCAGCCATTCCGGAGTCGATTCATGCCGAACCCCGCAGAAATCCCAACCCGGGTCCGTCTCGACAAGTGGTTGTGGGCGGCACGTTTTTACAAGACCCGCAGCCTGGCCCGCGACCAGATTGAAGGGGGCAAGGTGCACTACAACGGCCAGCGCAGCAAGCCGGGCAAGCATGTCGAGGTCGGCGCCCTCATTCGTTTCTGGCAGGGCCAGGACGAGCGGGAAGTGCGGGTGCTCGAGGTGAGCGAGCAGCGCAAATCCGCCCCGCTGGCCCAGCAGCTCTATGAAGAGACCGAGGCCAGCCTGAAACGACGGGCGGAAAACAGCGAGGCACGCCGCTTCAACAGCCAGTTTGCCCCGAGCCCCGAGCGTCGCCCCGACAAGCAGGAGCGGCGCCAGCTGATCAAGGTCAAGCAATATTGACCCGCCAAGATGGCCCTTTTATGACGACAGATGGCGGAATAAGTTCCTAACCACCTGTTTATTAATGTTTTTATCTATTTACCCCACCGAAGAACCCAGGAATGCATGATGAGTAACCAAGATCTCCTGTATCGCTATCTGTTCGAAGAGTACGAAGTCCGGGGCGAGCTGGTCCAGCTGGACCACACCTACCGCCACGTGGTGGAGGCTCAGAACTACCCGGTACAGGTGCAAAAACTGCTGGGTGAACTGCTGGTCGCCACCAGCCTGCTGACCGCCACCCTCAAGTTCGAAGGCTCCATCACGGTACAGCTGCAGGGCAACGGCCCGGTACGGCTGGCCGTCATCAACGGCGACAACAACCAGCAGCTGCGCGGCGTGGCCCGCTACGAGGGTGAGCTGCCAAGCGACGGCAAGCTGCAGAGCCTGATCGGGGAAGGCCAGCTGGTCATCACCATCACCCCGGAGCAGGGTGAACGCTATCAGGGCATCATAGCGCTGGACGCCGACACCCTGGCCGGCTGCCTGGAGCAGTACTTTACCCAGTCCGAACAGCTGGCGACCAAGCTCTGGATCCGCACCGGCTACCACCAAGGCGCGCCGCGCGCCGCCGGCATCCTGCTGCAGGAGCTGCCCGCCCAGAGCGAGGATCACGGCGACGACTTCGAGCACCTGACCCAACTCACCAGCACCATCAAGGATGAAGAGCTGTTCGGTCTGGAAGCGGAAGAGATCCTCTACCGTCTCTACCACCAGGACAAGGTGCGGGTGTTCGATCCGCAGGCGGTCGAGTTCCGCTGCACCTGCTCCCGCGAGCGTTGCGAAGGGGCCCTGTTGCAGATCGAGAAGGAAGAGGTAATGGAGATGGTGCAGGAGCTCGGCAAGATCGGCATGCACTGTGATTATTGTGGCGCCCAGTACGAATTTGACGGGATCGATGTCGAAACCCTGTTCAGCGGGGCTCCCGGTAATGATGCAAACAAGTTACACTAATTGAAGGCGGGCAAAACCCGCCTTTAACTTAAATAACAAAAAAATACCCTATTTTATAAAGTTTGATGGCGATCGCTAAACTCTACCACCTAAGTGATAGGATGAACGCCAGATAGAACCCTACCAACCTCTGAACCCAGGAGAATACAATGACAATCGTGGCAGAACCCACCCTGGCCCAACAATTAGGACTGGACCAGTACGGTATCAAGAACTCCACTGAAATCCTGCGCAACCCTTCCTACGACCAGCTGTTCGCGGAAGAGACTCGTGCCGACCTGGAAGGGTTCGAGCGCGGCGTGGTGACCGAACTGGGGGCCGTCAATGTCAATACCGGCATCTTCACCGGCCGCTCCCCGAAAGATAAATATATCGTCAAAGACGCCACTACCCAGAATACTGTGTGGTGGTCTGACCAGGGTAAAAACGATAACAAAGCCATCAGCCCGGAAGTGTGGTCACATCTGAAATCCCTGGTGACCAAGCAGCTCTCCGGCAAGCGCCTGTTCGTGGTGGACGGCTTCTGCGGTGCCAACCCGGACACCCGCCTGGCCGTGCGCATCATCACCGAGGTAGCCTGGCAGGCTCACTTCGTGAAAAACATGTTCATTCGCCCGAGCGATGAAGAGCTGAAAACCTTCAAACCGGACTTCGTGGTGATGAACGGTGCCAAGTGCACCAACCCGAACTGGAAGGAGCAGGGTCTCAACTCCGAGAACTTCGTCGCCTTCAACCTGACCGAGAAGATCCAGCTCATCGGCGGCACCTGGTACGGTGGCGAGATGAAGAAGGGGATGTTCTCCATGATGAACTACTTCCTGCCCCTGCGCGGCATCGCCTCCATGCACTGCTCCGCCAACGTGGGTCAGGACGGCGACGTGGCCATCTTCTTCGGCCTCTCCGGCACCGGCAAGACCACCCTCTCCACCGATCCCAAGCGTCAGCTGATCGGCGATGACGAGCACGGCTGGGACGACGACGGCGTGTTCAACTTCGAAGGGGGCTGCTACGCCAAGACCATCAAGCTCTCCAAGGAAGCCGAGCCGGACATCTACAACGCCATCCGTCGCGATGCGCTGCTGGAGAACGTGACCGTGGCGGCCGACGGCACCATCGACTTCGACGATGGCTCCAAGACCGAGAACACCCGGGTCTCCTACCCCATCTATCACATCGAGAACATCGTCAAGCCGGTCTCCAAGGCGGGTCACGCCACCAAGGTGATCTTCCTGACCGCCGACGCCTTCGGCGTGCTGCCCCCTGTCTCCAAGCTGACCAAGGAGCAGACCAAGTACCACTTCCTGTCTGGCTTCACCGCCAAGCTGGCCGGTACCGAGCGCGGCATCACAGAGCCGACCCCGACCTTCTCCTCCTGCTTCGGCGCGGCCTTCCTCTCCCTGCACCCGACCAAGTACGGTCAGGAGCTGGTGAAGCGGATGGAAGCGGCCGGCGCGGAAGCCTACCTGGTCAACACCGGCTGGAACGGCACCGGCAAGCGCATCTCCATCAAGGATACCCGCGCCATCATCGACGCCATCCTGGATGGCTCCATCGAGAAGGCCGAGACCAAGGTGCTGCCGATCTTCAATCTGGAAGTACCGACCGCCCTGCACGACGTGAACCCGGCGATCCTCGACCCCCGCGACACTTACGCCAACAAGGCCGAGTGGGATGCCAAGGCGCAGGATCTGGCCCAGCGTTTCATCAAGAACTTCGAGCGCTTCACCGACAATGAAGAGGGCAAGCGTCTGGTAGCGGCGGGTCCGCAGCTGTAACAGCGACCCCGTTCACAACCCATCTCATACCGGTCAGCCCAGCTGACCGGTATTTTTTTGAGCAGAGCGCGGCGTTTGACTCCCGCCAAACCTTGCCTTGTGGGCCCTTGCGCGTTAGATTCAGCCCAACTTTATACAATATACAATTTTGTAACGATTCCCCTGTGACCCGATCATGACCCCACCCTACAAGACCCGTACCCAAATGGTGATGGAAAACCTCCGTGGCCGGATCCTGCGCGGTGAGTTTCCCGCCGGCGCCCCCCTGCGCCAGGACGCCATCGCCAAGGAGCTGGCGGTGAGCCGCATTCCGGTGCGGGAGGCCCTGATGCAGCTGGAGGCCCAGGGGCTGGTGAAGTTCGAGGCCCACCGCGGCGCCGTGGTCACCATGCTGGACGCCGCGGCCATCGAGGAGCTCTTTTATTTGCGAGCCCTGCTGGAAGCCGATACCCTGTTCCACGCCGTCGACCTGATGACGGAGGAGACCTTCGCCAAGGCGCAGGCGATCCTCGCCCAGTTCGACCAGGCCCTCGAGTCGGGCACCCAGATCGAACGCTGGGCCGAACTGAACCACAGTTTTCACGCCACCCTCTATCAGGCCGCCGGCCGCCCCCAGGCACTGGAGCTGATCGCCCAGATCAATCTGAGCTGTGACCGCTATGTGCGCTTCGAGCTGCTGTTCGCCAGCGATGGCGTCGACAAGGCGGAGCGGGAACACGCCCAGCTGCTGGAGCTGTGCCGCGCCCGCCGCAAGCACGAGGCGGTGGTGCTGCTCAAGCAACATATCGAGGCGGCTGGCCAATCCATCAAGCGGATCCTGGACAGCGGCCACAACCACTGAACACTCACATCACTACAATCTGGCATTAACGACATGAATCATTTCGAGATTATTGAAACCCGCGTCGCCCAGGTCAGGGCCGAACTGGCCATGATGGAGCTGGACGCCTTCATCGTCCCCCACGACGACGAGCACCTGGGGGAGTACATTCCCGCCTACGCCGAGCGACTGGACTGGATCACGGGTTTCAACGGCTCCGCCGGCCTCGCCATCATACTGGCGCAGCGGGCGGCCCTGTTCATCGACGGTCGTTACACGGTGCAGGCCCGCATGCAGGCACCGGCCGAGCTCTTCGAGTTTCTCCACCTGAACGAAGATCCCCACGTGCAGTGGCTGGCCGAGCAGCTGCCTGCCGGTTCCCGGGTCGGCTTCGATGCCCGCCTGCACAGCCTGGCCTGGTATCGACACGCCAAAGAGATCCTGACCGAGCGCGGCATCGAGCTGGTGCGTGTTGATCAGAACCCCATCGATCTACACTGGAGCGATCGCCCCGCTCCCACCAAGAATCCGGCCATCCTCTACAGCGAGGCGCTGGCGGGCCAGTCCAGCCAGGCCAAGCGCGAGCTGCTGGCCAGCGATCTGCGCAAGCGCGGGCTGGATGCGGTGCTGCTGACCCAGGCCGAGCCCATCAACTGGCTGCTCAACCTGCGCGGTCGTGACGTGGAGCGGCTGCCGGTGGTGCTGGGCTTTGCGGTGCTCTACGCCAACGCCACCATGGATTTCTTCGTCGACACCGACAAGATCGACTGCTTCGCCTTCAGCCAGCACGTGGGGCAGGATGTCTCCGTCTACCCCATCGACAAGCTGGGTGACGTGCTCAAACGCATCGGCGAGGATCAGCAGAAGGTGCTGGCCGATCCCAACACCGCCAACGCCTGGACCCAGCTGGTCATGGAAGAAGCGGGCGCCATCCTGGTGGCAGGTCAGGATCCGACCATGCTGCCGAAGGCGTGCAAGAACGAGGTGGAGCTGGCCGGCATGCGTGCCGCCCATCTGCGCGACGGCGTCGCCGTCACCCGCTTCCTGGCCTGGCTGGATCGGCTGATCGCCAGCGGCGAGTTCGACGGCGTGGATGAAGGCACCCTGGCCGACCAGCTGGAAGCCTTCCGCCGCGAGCAGGAGCACTACGTCGAGCCGAGCTTCGACACCATCTCGGCGCTCGGCCCCAACGCCGCCATGTGCCACTACCGCCACACCAACGGCACCCCGCGCACCTTCGGTCAGGACAGCATCTATCTGGTGGACTCTGGCGCCCAGTATCTGGACGGCACCACCGACATCACCCGCACCATCAAGGTGGGTGAGGTCACCGACGAGCACAAGGCGATGTTCACCCGGGTGTTGCAGGGTCACATCGCGCTGGATCAGGCCCGCTTCCCGCGCGGCACCGCCGGCATCCAGCTCGACGTGCTGGCCCGCATGCCGCTGTGGCAGGCCGGTTACAACTACGACCACGGCACCGGCCACGGCGTCGGCCACTTCCTCAGCGTGCACGAAGGCCCGCAGCGCATCGCCCCCAAGGGCAGCCTGGTGGCCCTGCAGCCGGGCATGGTGCTCTCCAACGAACCCGGCTACTACCGGGAAGATGCCTTCGGCATCCGCTGCGAGAACCTGGTGGTGGTCACCGAACAGGAGCAGATCGGCGAGCTGCCGATGCTGGGCTTCGAGCGGCTGACCTATGTACCGTTCGATACCCGCCTCATCGATCGCAGCCTGCTGAGCCCGGCCGAGTTCCGCTGGATCAACGAGTACCACGTCGAGGTCTACCGCCGTCTCAGCCCGCTGCTGGAGGGCGAGGATCTCGCCTGGCTGGAGCAGGCAACCAGCCTCATCTAAGCGCAGACAAGCAGAGTTGTTTGATGAAACAGGGCCCGCGGGCCCTGTTTTTTTGCCCGCCGGTTTGACCTGTATCAAGACCCCGCCGTCCCAGGTCAGGACAATGCCCCTCATGACGACCCATCACTCCCACCCCGCGCGCCCGGCCCGCGCCGACCAGGTGCCCATGCACCCCAGGCTCAAGCGGGAGCAGCAGACGGTCAGCGCCATGATCCGCCTCTACTGCGACCACCATCACCAGGACCCCGCCTGCCGGCACTGCCAGCAGTTGCAGGAGTTCGCCCACCAGCGGCTGCGCCGCTGCCGCTATGGTCACGGCCACAAGCCCACCTGTGCCAACTGCCACATCCACTGCTATGCCCCGGCCATGCGCAAGCAGATCCAGCTGGTGATGAAGTGGAGCGGCCCGCGCATGCTGTGGCATCACCCCTGGCTGGCCCTGTGCCACCTGCTGGACAGCCGCCGCAAGGCCCCCAAGCGGCCGGGCAGCCGCCCCCTGCCGCCCTGAGCCGGGGCCGCCCTGCCGCTCAGAACCCCAGACCCGCTTGCATCAGTCCGGCGGGCCCACTACCCTGTGGCTCCTTTTTGACTGCCGCCCGGCAGCACGTACGACATCACAGGAGCCCGGATGCACCAGCCCCCCGTTTTGAGAGTGGCGCGCCACACCGACATGCACGCCATCTGGCAGATCGACGTCAATGTATTCGGGGAGGATGTCTATCCCGGCTTCTTCTTCCGCCAGGCCATGGATCTGTGGCCCGAGCTGCTGCTGGTGGCCGAGCTGGACGGCAGGCTGCTGGGCTATGCCCTGGGCGGACTGGGACAGGATCGGTCGCAGGGCTGGCTGCTGTCGCTGGCGGTGCTGCCGGAGGCGCGTGGCTTCGGCCTGGCCGAACGCATGATGCTGCAGGTGGAGCAGTCACTGCTGAAACTGGGGATCGAGCGGGTCAGACTGACGGTGGATCCGGCCAATCCGGCCCAGCGCCTCTACTTTCGACTCGGTTATCAGCAACTGGCCGAGGAGCGCGACTATTTCGGCCCGGGGGAGGATCGCCTGCTGCTGGAAAAACGGCTCGACTGAGCCGGTGGGGACGGGGTTTGCAGGGTCCGGGCCTTATAATTGGTTACACTTTGCTGGTTTCATGCTCAATCCGGTTGGCGTAGAGTTGAATCACTGACCGAACAAACCAGATTAGATGCCAGCCCAGGAGGCCCATCATGTTGAAACGCATTACCCTCATCGCCCTGTTGGCCACCACCACCGCCACCACCCTCAGCGGCTGTGCCAACAGCGATGTCTACTCCGGCGATGTCTACACCAAGGATCGCGCCAAGCAGGTACAGACCGTCAGCTACGGCACCATCCTCTCCACTCGCCCGGTCAAGATCCAGGCCGATGAGAACTCGCTGATCGGCACCATAGGTGGCGCCGTGGTCGGCGGCCTGCTCGGCAGCACCATCGGCGGCGGGCGCGGCAGCGACATCGCCGCGGCCGGTGGCGCCATCGCGGGTGCGGCAGCCGGCAAGGCGGCCGGTGACAAGCTCAATCAGGTGGACGGCGTCGAGCTCGAGATCAAAAAAGAGAACGGCGAATCCATCGTGGTGGTGCAAAAGGCCAGCCCCACCTTCGTACCGGGTGCCCGGGTACGCATGACCCAGGGCAACGGCACCATCAACGTGGCCGTGGTCAACTAAGCCCTCCGCCCATGAAAAAGCCCTCGCAGTGCGAGGGCTTTTTTTATTGCCATGTCGGCCGGGAATTACTGACGGATCAGCCGGAAGATAGCGTAGCCAGGGTGCTGGGCGTCATCCATCGGCAGGGTGGACTTGTACTCCAGATCCGCACCGGCCAGCTGCTTGGCCTCCTCGCGGGGCGAGGAGTAGAGCCGCACGTCCACGTTGGCCGGCAGGGCCTTCATGTGCCAGTTGTTGTTGGCCGCCGGGCTGAAGCCGGCCGGGTTCTCGGCAGACTGGGCCTTCAGGTACTGGGCGATGATCTCGCGCGTCTCGAAGGGATCTTCATGGACGATGTTGCTGCCGTCGATGCCCGGGAAGTGGCCGCCGCCGCTGGCGCGGTAGTTGTTGGTCACCACGTAGAACTTCTGGGCCGGATCGATGGGCTGGCCGTTGAAGGTGAGGCTGCTGATGCGCTGGCCGTCGCTGACCTTGGCCCCTTCCTTGTTGTAACGGGCCGGCTGGGTGATATCCACCTCGTAGCTGACCCCGTCGATCACGTCGAAGTTGTAGGTGGGGAACTTCTCGTTCACCAGCCACTGTACCTCGGTCTTGCCGGTGTCGATCTGGTTGAACTGGCCGGCACTCATCTCCAGCCACTCCTTGACTGTGGCCCCGTTCACCTCGACCACCTGCAGGGTGTTCGGATAGATGTAGAGGTCGGAGACGTTGCGCAGGGAGATGTCGCCCTGAGCCACGTAGGTGAAGTCGTTGATGCCGTTGCGACCGCCACGGAACGGCGCCGCCACCGACAGGATGGGATAGGACTCCTTGAGCAGACCGTCTTTTTGCAGCTGCTCGGCGTAGCGGCGCTGGGCATCGCTCACCAGCTGTACCGAGGGATCATCCTGCACCAGGGCGAAGAAGCTGTGGATGGAGGAGGTGATCTTGCCGAGCGGCTCGTCCAGCCACTGGTTGGTGGCGTCGTGGTCGGCCTGTACCAAGTCCACCACCCGCTGATCCACCGCGCTGCCCTCGCTGGAGTCGATCTTGCGCAGGCTGGCCTGGCTCTGTTTCACCTGCCACTTGCCGTCCACCTGCTCCAGCTTGAGGTCGATGATGCCGAGGTGGTTGCCCCAGTAGCCAGGCATCACGGTCGGAATGCCGCTCAGGGTGCCGGCCTTATTGTCCACCTCCGGCAGATCCGGGAAGTCACCCGGGAAGTTCTTGTGGGCGTGGCCCAGCATCAGGGCGTCCACCCCCTTCACCTTGGCCAGGTGCCAGGCGGAGTTCTCCATCATGGCCTCGTAGCTACTGGCGTTGATGCCGGTGTGGGCAACCACGACGACCACGTCGGCACCCTTGGCGCGCAGCTCGGGCACATAGTGGTTGGCGGTCTCGACCATGTCGGCCACCACCACCTTGCCTTCCAGATGGCGCTTGTCCCACTGCAGCACCTGCGGCGGGGTCAGCCCCAGGATGCCGACCTTGACGGTCTGCAGCTGGCCCTTGTCATCCTTCACCTTGCGCTCCAGCAGCAGGTAGGGGGTGAACTTGTTGCCACTCCAGTCTATTTGCCCCTTGGCATCGCGCTTGAAGGCGCCCGCCTCGAACACGTTGGCGTTCACATAGGGGAACTTGGCCCCCTGCAGGGTCTTGGTGAGGTAATCCAGGCCGTAGTTGAATTCGTGGTTGCCCAGGTTGCCGGCGTCGTAGCCGAGCTCGTTCATCGCCTTGAACACCGGGTGGGCCTGCTTGTCGAGGTAGCCGGCACCGGACTGCTCAAAGATGTAGTCAGCCAGCGGCGTGCCCTGGATCAGGTCGCCGTTGTCGAGCAGCAGGTTGTTGGGGTTTTCGGCGCGGGCCGCGCGGATCAGCAGCGCGGTGCGGGAGAGGCCGAACTTGCGATCCTCCTTGTTCTGGTAGTAGTCGTACCCCAGCACGTTGGAGTGGATGTCGGAGGTCTGGATCAGACGCAGGGCAACCTCGCCCGGTTGCGCCTTGCTGTCGTTGTCATTGCTACAGGCAGACAACAGCACGATGGCTGCAATAGCACCCAGCTTCATGGATTTATTCACTGTCTTGTCCCTTTTATTAGAGTGTCGCTTTACCAGCGACGGGAATTTAACAGACGAATATGTCAGCGGATGAAGCCGGGGTGAATTTTTATGAGGTGCGGCACAAAAATAGCCTTATGACGTCAGCAAAGCCCCGCTCGCCAGCTGCAGCGCCAACCCGAGCATGATGAAACCAACAATAGTATCAATAGCTTGCTGTACCCTGCCGCGGGCGAGCCAGGGCGAGAGGGCTGCCGCCCCGAACGCCAGGCTGTAGAACCAGACCAGCGAGGCCAGCATGGCCCCCGCCGCAAAGGCCGGCCGCAGTTCCTCGGCAAACTGGCTGCCGAAGGAGCCGAGCAGCATCAGGGTGTCCAGGTAGACGTGGGGGTTGAGCAGGGTCACCCCGAGGGTCATGGCCAGCACGCTCTTGACCCCCATCAGCTGGGGCGAGTCAGCAAGTGCAGCCCCCTGCCCGCGCCAGGCGCTGCGCAGGGAACGGATACCGAACCAGCCGAGGAACAGCACCCCGCCCCAGGTCAGCAGGGCCAGTCCGATCGGGCTGGCCGCCAGCAGGTTGGCGCCGCCGAACACCCCGATGCCGATCAGCACGAGATCGCACAGGCAGCAGAGGGTCGCCGTCAGCAGATGGTGGTTGCGGTGGATGCCCCGGCTCAGCACGAAGGCATTCTGGGCACCGATGGGGATGATCATGGCAAGGCCGAGGGTGAAGCCTTGCAGGGTGGTAGCAAACATGGATGAACCGTCCAGCAGAGTGATTGGACGGCACTATAAGGGGCGGCCAGACGTTTAGAGAAATTCATTAATCTGCTGAGCAATTTGTTTTGCTAATGACAGAGGGCTCGACCCAACCCCTTCGAGGTAGAAGGGGCTAGACCCGTTCATGGCTGTCAATTGCAGGATCTGACAATTGTTAGCCAGTCACTCTGCCCCGAGAATCATCGGGTTTTATTGCATCAGCTTGGGGAAGTTGGTGACCACGACCTGCTCGAGATTGGGCAGCAAGATGCCACTGCTCACCCCCTTGGCGATGGCCTGGTAGCGATTCATCGACCCCGTTTTACGGGTGACCTGATTGAGGTGGTAGTTCACGGTTCGCTCCGTGATCCCCAGGATGCAGGCGATTTCACTCGACGTTTTCCCTTCACTGGCCCAGAACAGGCATTCGGTCTCCCGGTCAGTCAGGGCCTCCTGAGGGTCATCGTCCCGCAGACTGACCCGCACAATCCGGATCGCCGCCTCGAAGATGTAGTTGGACATCCAGGAGAGGACGGGCGAGGACTCCAGCAGCAGATCGCTCGATGCCCGCTCGGCGGTGATGAACGACAGTATGCCGTTTTCCCCCGCCGCCCCGTGCAACGGAAACGAGATGCCGTTGCGCAGCCCGAACTCCGCCGCCAACCCCATCACGTCCAGACTGCCCTCTTGCAGAAAACGTGCTCGCTCATCCAGCCGGTTCCAGTAAATGGGCAAGGTCTGCTTGCGGGCCAATTGAATGATGGGATCACAGGCCAGCATATGGTTTGCCGTATAGGCCTGCACCCAGGAGTCGGGGCACTGATTGAACAGCACCACCTTGGGTCTTTGCATCGACATGGGAATGATCAGCGCAAACCGGTAGTAGTCGTAACCCATACCGAGCGTGAACCGACTGATCAACTCGGCCAGACGATCCCCGTCCGTTACCGAAGTGAAATGTTCGAGGTACTCAAGCAGTTGGTCTTGTTTCATAGGCTAGCCCCCCTGGCCAGGGCCTCGATTATAGCGCCGAACACTGAAATGGAGACATCTGAATGCTTGTTTTCAAAGGAAAATTAAAAGAACACCCCAGATGGGAGGTAGAAAACGAGCTTTATCGCTTTCGCAATCGCGTCTTCTCCGATCGCCTCGGCTGGGATGTGGAATCTCACCGTGGTCTGGAGCAGGACAGTTTCGATACTCCGGACACTCACTGGGTTCTGATTGAGGACGAAGAAGGCCTGTGCGGCTGCATTCGTCTGCTCAGTTGTGCCCAGGATTACATGCTGCCCAGCATCTTCCCCACCGCCCTCGCCGGCGAAGCCCCGCCACGCAGCAACGACGTGTGGGAACTGACCCGCCTCGCCATCGATGCCGAACGGGCGCCGCGCCTGGGCAACGGGGTCAGCGAGCTGACCTGCGTCATCTTCCGCGAGGTCTATGCCTTCGCCAGGGCGAAGGGGATCCGCGAGCTGGTTGCCGTGGTCAGCCTGCCGGTAGAGCGGATCTTCCGCCGCCTCGGCCTGCCCATCGAGCGGCTCGGTCACCGCCAGGCGGTGGATCTGGGCGCCGTGCGCGGGGTGGGGATCCGCTTCCATCTGGACGAGCGTTTCGCCCGTGCCGTCGGTCAGCCCCTGCAGGGTGCCTATGACGAAGCCCGCGAGCTGGTCACCGAATAAGGGTGACGCAAAAAAATCCCGGGGTAAGACCCGGGATTAAAAGTTCTCGCTATGGCCCGTTTCCACCCCATGCAAAAACGGACGCAAAAGAGTATCCCCTGAATACCTTTTGACCACCACTGTCACATCTCACAGTGACAAACCCGCTTTGACCCCACAGCCCTTGTCCCGCCTGCGCTGCCGACATTTTCAGCGCTCTCAGGTTGTTCTCTCGCCACCACTTGAGTAGCATCCCTTCTCAATCTCCCTGCTGATAAGGAATGCTGATGAAGGCGTTGGACTACAAGCTGCTGCTGGCGCTGGATGCGGTGATGCAGGAGCAGAACTTCGAGCGGGCCGCCCAGCGCCTGCACATCACCCAGTCCGCCATCTCCCAGCGCATCAAGCAGCTGGAGCAGCAGTTTGCCGAGCCGCTGATCATTCGTGGCCAGCCGCTGCAGGCCACCGCGCTCGGACAGAAGCTGCTGGCCCACTACCGCCAGGTACGCCAGCTGGAACTGGAGCTGGCCGGCGAGCTCTCTCCCGCCGAGCCCCAGGCGCCGATCCGGGTCAGTATCGCCGTCAATGCCGACAGCCTGGCCACCTGGTTTCTGCCCGCCCTGGCGCCGCTGCTGGAACAGCACCCCATCGAGCTCAACCTGCTGGTAGATGACGAGAGCCGCACCCTGGACCGGGTGCGCGAGGGGCAGGCGTTCGGCGCCGTCAGCCTGCACGGCCAGCCACTGGCGGGCTGCTGCGTCGACGAGCTCGGCGAGATGCGTTACCTGCTCACCGCCAGCCCTGCCTTCGTCGAGCGCCACTTCCCGCAGGGGTTGACCCTGGCGGCGCTGGCCAAGGCGCCGGCGGTGGCCTTCGATCAGCGTGACGACATGCACGTCAGCTACATGGCCCGCCACTTCGGGCTGGAGCCCGGCGGCTACCCCTGCCACACGGTGCGCTCGTCCGAAGCCTTCGTCGCCATGGCCGAGCAGGGGCTGGCCTGCTGCCTCATCCCGGAACTGCAGATCCGTCGCCAGCTGGCGGAGGGGTCATTGCTCGATCTCAACCCGGAACAGCACCTGGTAGAGCGACTCTACTGGCACCGCTGGGTGCTGGAGCGCGGACTGCACAAACAAATATCCCAGCGCCTGATCGAGCAGGGTCGCCGGGCTCTGCAACGCCCCTGACAAGGCCATTCACCTTGGCTTTGGAGGGGTAAAAACGTATAGTGCTGGGCGATTAACCACCAGGTCTCCACTCAGGTTCCCCATTTATGTTCCAAGACAATCCGCTGCTGGCCCAGCTCAAGCAACAAATCCGCGAAAACATCCCCAAGAAAGAGGGTGTGATCCGCGCCTCCGATCGGGGCTTCGGCTTCCTGGAGGTCGATGAGAAGACCAGCTATTTCGTGCCGCCTCCCTACATGAAAAAGGTGATGCACGGTGACCGGGTGACCGCCCTGATCCGCACCGAGAAAGAGAAAGAAGTGGCCGAGCCGGATGAGCTGCTGGAGCAGTCCGTCACCCGCTTCGTGGCCCGGGTCAAGATGTTCCGCGACCGCCTCAACGTGGTGGCCGATCATCCGCTGATCAAGGATGCCATCAAGGCCCGCGTCAAGAAGGGTCTGGACGAGAAAGAGTTCAAGGAAGGGGACTGGGTGGTCGCCACCCTCAAGCGTCACGCCCTGGTGGACGGCAACTTCTCCGCCGAGATCACCCAGAAGATCGCCGCCCAGGAAGATCACAACGTGCCCTGGTGGGTGGTGCTGGCGCGCCACAACCTGGCCCAGGTCGAGCCGGCGGATCTGCCGGAGTGGAAGGTCATCGAAGAGGAAGAGCTGCCCCGCACCGATCTGACCGAGACCCCTTTCTTCACCATTGACGGCGCCAAGACCAAGGACATGGACGATGCCCTGGCCATCCGCAAGCTGGACAACGGCTGGGAGCTGCTGGTGGCCATCGCCGACCCGACCGCCTATGTGGCCGAAGGGAGCGAGCTGGACAAGGAGGCCGCCCAGCGCGCCTTCACCGTCTACATGCCGGGCCGCAACGTGCCGATGATCCCGCGCACCCTCTCCGACGAGCTCTGCTCCCTGAAAGAGGGGGAGGAGCGCAACACCCTGTGCGCCCGCCTGCTGATCGCCGAGGATGGCCTGCTGCTGGAGGAGACCGAGTTCTTCGCCGCCCGCATCTGCTCCCACGCCCGCCTCAACTATGACGACGTCTCCGACTGGGCCGAACACGGCAAAGCGCTGGATATCGACGCAGGCGTGCTGGCCCAGCTGCCGCTGATGAAGGCGATGACCGAGGCGCGCATCAAGTGGCGCACCGAACACGCCCTGGTGTTCCCGGACCGCCCCGACTATGACTTCGAGCTGGGCGAGAACGGCGCTGTGCTGGCCATCCACGTCGAGCCGCGCCGCATCGCCAACCGCATGGTGGAAGAGTCGATGATCGCCGCCAACATCTGTGCCGGCCGCGTGCTGGGCAAGAGCGTCGGTTACGGCATCTTCAACGTCCACACCGGCTTTGACGAGGAGTCCCTCGACGGTGCCATCGACCTGCTCAAAAGCGCCGAGGCCCCGTTCGAGAAAGAAGAGATCGCCAGCCTGTCCGGCTTCTGCGCCCTGCGCCGCTGGATCGACAGCCTGGACACCCGCTGGCTGGACGGCAAGATCCGCCGCTTCCAGAGCTATGCCCTGATGTCCGCCGAACCGGGTGCCCACTACGGCCTGGGTCTGGATGCCTATGCCACCTGGACCTCACCGATCCGCAAGTACGGCGACATGGTCAACCATCGCCTGCTCAAGGCCGTCATCGCCGGCAAGACCCCGGGTGAGCGCCCGAGTCTGGAGCTCACCGAGCACCTGACCGCCTGCCGTCGCCTGCACCGCATGGTGGAGCGCGACATCGGCGACTGGCTCTATGTCCGCTACCTCAAGGCCGATGCGGGTACCGACAAGGTGTTCAACGCCGAGATCATCGACGTGATGCGTGCCGGCCTCAAGCTGCGCCTGCAGGAGAACGGTGCCGTGGTGTTCATGCCCGCCCGCCACATCCTGGACAACAAGGAGCGGCTGGAGTGCAACTGGGACAACGGCCGCGTCTATCTGGACAAGACCGAGGTGGTCTACGAGCTCGGCCAGATCATCGAGGTCAAGCTGACCGAAGCGGTGGAAGAGACCCGCTCCCTCATCGCCAAGCCGGCGGCAGAGCTGGTGCCGGGCCCGGCGCCGGTCGCCCCGGTGAGCGAAGCCGATGCCGCGCCTGCCGACGAGGCCCCCAAGGCCGAATAAGCCAGGCCAGGCCTCCCCTCCTTGCAAAAGCCCGCACCCTGCGGGCTTTTTTATTGGGTCATGCCGCCCGCCTGGTCAGCAGATCACTTTTTGTACGCACCTGGCTTGCCAGTGGCTCGCCACAGGCATAGAGTGAACCCACAAATGAACGAACGTTCGCTCATATAAAATTTTCAGGCAAGAGGCATCCCCATGGCCACCAACAACCTGCGGCTGGAGCAGCGGCGCGAGCAGATCATCCAGGCGGCGCTCGGCTGCTTCATCGAGCGGGGCTTCCACCAGACCGGCATGCGCGACATCGCCGCCGCCGCCGGGGTGAGCCTCGGCAACCTCTACAACCACTTCGCCCGCAAGGAGGAGCTGATCGCCCTGATCGCCTCGCTGGAGGCGGCCGAGCTGCAACCCTTGCTGGATGAGCTGATTCAGGGGCCGGCCCGGGCGGCGCTGGCCCGCTTCGCCGCCGGCTACCTCGCCTGGTCGCTGACCCCGGAGAACCTGCTGCTCGGCACCGAGATCCTGGCCGAGCTGGCCCGCCACCCCGAGATGGCAGCCACCTTCGCCATCAACCAGCGCCAGCTGTGCGATGCCCTGGCGGCGACGGTGCGCCGTGGCCAGCAGGCAGGGGAGCTGGCAACCCACCTGCAGCCGGACCTCACGGCCCAGCTGCTGCTGGACGCGCTGGAGGGGCAAGCCCTGCGCCACGCCCTGGCACTGCATCCAGAGCTGGCGCCGGTGGAGCAAAGGTTGCCCTCCCTGCTGGAGCAGCTGTTGGGCCCGGCCTGCTGATCACCTCAAGGAGTCACCACCATGACGACCCCGCACCATCGACTGGAAGGACTGGATCTGGCCCGTGCCATGGCCCTGCTCGGCATGGTGCTGGTGAATTTTCGCATCGCCATGGGGGTGTTGGCGGGCGGGCCGGCCTGGCTCAAGCCCCTGCTGGATGCGCTGGAGGGTCGCTCCGCCGCCAGCTTCGTGGTGCTGGCCGGCATCGGGCTGGGGCTGTCGACCCGCAAGCTGGCGTGGTCGGCGGCCATGACCCACACCGCCAGGCGGGCCCTGTTTCTGCTGATCGTGGGGCTGCTCAACTACCTGGTGTTTCCGGCCGACATCATCCACTACTACGCCGTCTACTTTCTGCTGGGGGCCTGCTGTCTCCGGCTTCCCTCCCCCTGGCTGCTGGCCCTGATCCCGCTGCTGGCGGCAAGCTTCGTGGGGCTGCTGTTCCTGCTCGATTACGATCGGGGCTGGCAGTGGCACAGCTTCAGCTATCCCGAGTTCTGGACCCTGGCCGGCTTCGTCCGCAATCTGCTGTTCAACGGCTGGCACCCTGTGGTGCCCTGGCTGGGCTTTCTGCTCTACGGCCTCTGGCTGAGCCGCCAGTCTCTGGCCAATTCGCTCACCCAGCGCTGGCTGCTGGCCGGCGGGGTGAGTGCCATGGCGCTGGCCAGGGGGCTGTCGCTCTGGTTGTCGACCATCTTGCCAAGCCCAGAGCTGGCGCCGCTGCTGGCAACTCAGCCCATTCCCCCGGCGCCGCTCTACCTGCTGTTCGGCATGGGCGCGGCCAGCACCCTGATCGCCCTCTGTCTCTGGCTGGGACGCGCCCTGCCCGAGGCCCGCTGGTGGCGAGTATGGCTGCCGGTCGGTCGGCAGACCCTGACCCTCTATCTGGCCCACATCATGCTCGGCATGGGGATGCTGGAGGTGATCGGCTGGCTGCAGGGACAGGATCTGCCCGAGGTGGTGCTGGCCGCCACCCTCTTCGCCCTGGCGGCGCTGCTGTTTGCCAATCTCTGGAGTCAGCGCTTCGAAAGAGGCCCGCTGGAGTGGCTGATGCGTCGGCTCTGCGGCTGAAGGAGATCATGAAAAACTGAAAGTGGGTTACAAAATAATTGATTCATTGATTATTTGAATGTGGATTCAATCAATCCATCGTCAACACCCTCAGTTTTCAGGTCGGGGGAATTGCTCCAATTGAATACAAATAATGAAAATGAGAAATGGATCACATTGACATCAGGTTTGCGCAAACAGCAAATGGTGACTTGCATCACATAAAAACGATACTGGCGGCAGCAAAGATCGAAATGTAGCCGAAATACAGAGAGTGAATGTGATCCACATCACTATGAAGGTAGGGGGGAGGTCGAGGTATTTGAGAGCTGTGTCACAAGACACCCCGTTTTCAGCCTAATTTGATCACAAGCTGGTAGATTGAAGTTGCTTAGACGACAGGGATGGCGGTTCGGCAAAACCGGCCAGCCCAACTACCACTTTTAATCAAACAGGCTTAAAACGGGGTCCCGACATGTTATCACCGGATACCAAAGTCAAGATACAGAATTTTGGACGCTTCCTGTCCAATATGGTCATGCCCAACATAGGCGCCTTCATCGCCTGGGGCTTTATTACCGCCCTCTTCATCCCCACCGGCTGGCTGCCGAGCGAAACCTTGGCCAAGCTGGTCGGTCCCATGATCACCTACCTGCTGCCGCTGCTGATTGGCTATACCGGCGGCAAGCTGATGGGTGGTGAGCGCGGCGGCGTGGTCGGTGCCATCACCACCATGGGCGTCATCGTGGGGACCGACATCCCCATGTTCATGGGCGCCATGATGGTCGGCCCGCTCGGTGGCTGGGCCATCAAGCGGTTCGACAAGGCGATGGAAGGTCGCGTCAAGAGCGGCTTCGAGATGCTGGTCAACAACTTCTCCGCCGGCCTCATCGGCATGCTGCTGGCGATCCTCGCCTTCTTCGTGATCGGCCCCTTCGTCAAGGTGCTCTCCGGCGTACTGGCCGGTGGCGTCGGCTTCCTGGTGGACAACAACCTGCTGCCGCTCACCTCCATCTTCGTCGAGCCGGCCAAGATCCTGTTCCTCAACAACGCCATCAACCACGGCATCTTCTCGCCGCTGGGGATCCAGCAGGCCACCGAGCACGGCCGCTCCATCTTCTTCCTGATCGAAGCGAACCCGGGCCCGGGCATGGGCGTGCTGCTGGCCTACATGGTGTTCGGTCGCGGCGCCGCCAAGCAGTCCGCTGCCGGTGCCTCCATCATTCACTTCTTCGGCGGCATCCACGAGATCTACTTCCCGTACGTGCTGATGAACCCGCGCCTCATCCTGGCGGTGATCGCCGGCGGCATGACCGGGGTGTTCACCCTGACCCTGTTCAACGCAGGTCTGGTCTCCCCCGCCTCACCGGGTTCCATCTTCGCCGTGCTGTTGATGACGCCGAAAGCCTCCCTGATCGGGGTCGCCCTCTCCATCATCAGCGCCACCCTGGTCTCCTTCCTGGTCGCCGCCGTGTTCGTGCGCGCCCAGCAGCCGGAAGCCGACGAGGCCGATGCACTGGGTGAAGCCACCCGCAAGATGAAAGCCATGAAGGGTGCCAAGCCCGAGACCGCAGCAGCCAAGAAGCCGGGCGGTGAACTGATGGCGGTGCGCAACATCGTCGTCGCCTGCGATGCGGGCATGGGCTCCAGCGCCATGGGCGCCGGCCTGCTGCGCAAGCGGGTGCAGGCCGCCGGCCTCGACATCAGCGTCACCAACCGCGCCATCGATCAGCTTGACGATCAGGTGGACTGGGTCATCACCCACAAGGATCTGACCGAGCGGGCCCGTCGCCACGCGCCGCACGCCCACCACATTTCGCTCACCAACTTCCTCGACAACGGTCTCTATCAGGAGCTGGTACAGAGCCTGACCCAGGCCGCCAACGATGACGTCGCCAACCCGCAGCTGCTGATGGCTGCCAACGACGACAGCTACGAGCCGCAAGCGGCCGAGGTCTTTACCCTGAGCCGTCACGACGTGCACCTGGGGCTCAAGGCCGACAACAAGGAGGCCGCCATCCGGGCTGCCGGCAAGCTGCTGGCGGAGCGGGGCTACGTGGCGCCCGACTACGTCAACGCCATGCTGGAGCGCGAACAGCTGGTCTCCACCTACCTCGGTGAATCCATCGCCGTGCCGCACGGCACAATAGCCGCCAAGGAGTTTGTGAAGCGCACCGGCATCGTCATCTGCCAGTACCCGGCCGGGGTCGCCTTCGGCGAGGCGGCCGATGAAGTGGCGCGGCTGGTGATCGGCATCGCCGCCCGCAACGACGAACACATGCAGGTGATAACCCGCCTGACCAATGCACTGGACGAACCCGGCCTCATCGACCGGCTGGCCAGCACTCAGGATCCCCAGGAGTTCCTGGATCTGCTGGGTGCCGAACAGGCGGCCTGATCGTCCTTCATCGTCTTTGGTTCAAGAGGTTAATATCATGAAAACATTGCATTTTGGTGCCGGTAATATCGGTCGCGGCTTCATCGGGAAACTGCTGGCCGACGCCAGCCACCAGGTCACCTTCGCCGACGTCAACGAGACCCTGATCGACCAGCTCAACCACCGCCAGGAGTACAAGGTGCACGTGGTGGGAGCGGATCAGAAGCTGGACGTGGTGCGCAACGTGGCGGCGGTGAGCTCCGCCGGCCACGAGGTGATCGCCCGCATCATCACCGCCGATCTGGTCACCACCGCGGTCGGCCCCAACATTCTGGACAAGATTGCCAGCACCCTGGCCCAGGGGCTGCAGGCCCGCTTCGATGCCGGCAACCTGACGCCGCTCAACGTCATCGCCTGCGAGAACATGGTGCGCGGCACCAGCCACCTCAAGCAGGAGGTACTCAAGTACCTGCCGGTCGCGTATCATGCCACCCTCGACGCCTGCATCGGTTTCGTCGACTCAGCGGTGGACCGCATCGTCCCGCCGGCCGCAGCCAACGATGATCCGCTGGAAGTGACGGTGGAGAGCTTCAGCGAGTGGATCGTCGACCAGACCCAGTTCAAGGGCGAGCTGCCGCAGGTGGCGGGCATGGAGCCCACCGACAACCTGATGGCCTTCGTCGAGCGCAAGCTGTTCACCCTCAACACCGGCCACATCGTCACCGCCTACCTCGGCAAGCTGAGGGGCTATCGCACCATTCGCGAGGCGATCGAGGATCCGCTGATCCGCAGCAAGGTACGTCGCGCCATGGAGGAGAGCGGCGCCGTGCTGGTGCAACGCTACGGTTTCGACCCGCGCCTGCACGCCGCCTACATCGAGAAGATCCTGGCCCGCTTCGCCAACCCCTATCTGGTGGACGAGATTGACCGGGTCGGCCGTCAGCCGCTGCGCAAGCTGGCGGCGGGAGATCGGCTGGTGAAGCCGTTGCTCGGCACCCTGGAGTACGGCCTGCCCAGCGATCACCTGCAGGAGGGGATCGCCGCTGCGCTGCACTATCGCAATGCCGATGACCCGCAGGCGGTGGAGCTGCAACAGCTGCTGGCGGAGCTGGGCCCGGCCCAGGCCCTGGCGCGCATCACCGGCCTGACCGCCGACAGCGACATCGTCAGCGCCATCGTCACCCGTTATGGCAATTTGAAGTGACCTGATGAGGCGCCACCGTGCCGGCCCGCTCAGGCCGGCCACCAAAGCGCCTCATACGATAAAAACCGGGAGAGAGGCCCACTCTCTCCCAGTCAGCTGGACCCAATGCACTTATGACCACACACCAGGAAGATGAAGTACTGGAACGACTGAACGAGCAGGATGGCCCCCGCGGCTTCTTTCTCGAAGTCGTGACCATCCTGGAAGAGGCGGTCGACTCCCTGATGCGACGCGCGTTCCGTCAGGAGGAGTATGCCGTCAAATACGCCATCGAACCTTTGCTCAACCAGAGCGGCCCCCTCGGCCAGCTGGAGGTACGCCTCAAGCTCATCTTCGCCCTCGGCCTCATCTCCCTCGAGCGCTATCAGGATCTCGAGGCTTACCTGAAGATCCGCGATTTTCTGGTGCGCGACCCCAAGGATTACCGCTTCAGCGACAAGCCGATCCGCGATCTGCTGGCACGCCTGCACGGCGTCAACCAGGGCGGCATGATGCCGCAGGAGGCCCCCGCCAACGAGGAGGACTGGCCCTTCTACCAGATGCAGCTGAACCGGCTCGATCAGGTGGTGCGCTCGGCGCTGGTGCTGGCGGTGGCCGACTGCGTCACCGAACTCCACAAAGAGAGCCCCATCTAATCCGGCTGGTGGCCGCAGCCAGCGGCCACACCCCGCCCCTCTCCCGCGGTCATGCCCCCGTGACGCCCGCTGTCGCGCGACCCGCTTCCCCCCTTGCTCCCGCCGCCGGCTGGTGTCAATCTGACCATCTTCCCCACTACACTTCCTCCAGGTCCATTGCCCCAACCGAGGTCTGCATGATCGCTCTCTCCCTGGCCGGGATCGCCCTGGTCTCAGTGCTGGCCCAGTGGCTGGCCTGGTCGCTGCGGGTACCTGCCATCCTGTTTCTGCTGCTCACCGGCCTGTTGCTGGGACCGGTCGGCAGCCTGCTCGACCCCGACGCCCTGCTCGGCGAGCTGCTGTTTCCGCTGGTCTCCCTGTCGGTCGCCATCATCCTGTTCGAGGGGGCGCTCACCCTGCACCTGGCCGAGCTCAAGGGGATCGGCAAGGTGGTGCGCAACCTCTGCTCCACCGGCATGCTGGTGAGCTTCGCCGTCATCGGCAGCGCCGGCTACTTCCTGCTGGGGCTGGACTGGCGGGTCGCCATGGTACTCGGCGCCGTGCTGGTGGTGACCGGCCCTACCGTGGTCGCCCCCATGCTCAACGTGATCCGCCCGACCCGGGAGGTGGACCGCATCCTGCGCTGGGAGGGGATCGTCATCGATCCCATCGGCGCCCTGTTTGCGGTGCTGGTGTTCGAGGCGGTACGCCTCGGCAGTCAGGGGGATCTGGTCGGTCACACCCTGCTGGCGCTGGCCAAGACGGTGGGGGTGGGCTCGCTCATCGGGGTCGGTGCCGGTTGGCTCACCACCCTGCTGATCCGCAAGGACTGGCTGCCGGTCAGTCTGCACAAGTTCGGGGTACTGGCGCTGGTGCTGGTCACCTTCAGCCTCTCCAACTGGCTCAGCCACGAATCCGGCCTGCTGGCGGTGACCGTGTTCGGCATCTGGCTCGCCAATCAGGAGGGGCTGGATCTGGAGGAGGTGCTGGCCTTCAAGGAGGATCTCGCCGTCATCCTCATCTCCTCCCTGTTCATCCTGCTGGCGGCCCGCCTCGATTTGGCCCAGCTCTGGCAGCTCGGCCCCATGGTGCTGGCGCTGTTGTGCGTGGTGCAGTTCGTGGCGCGTCCGCTCTGCATCCTGGTCTCCACCTGGGGATCCGATCTCTCCTGGCGGGCCCGCGCCCTGCTCGGCTGGATCGCGCCGCGCGGCATAGTGGCGGCGGCGGTCAGCGCCTCCTTCGCCATCAGCCTGCATGAGGCCGGCATTGCCGATGCGGACAAGCTGGTGCCGCTGGTGTTTGCGGTGATCATCTCCACCGTGGTGCTGCAGAGCCTCACCTCGGCGCCGCTGGCCGGGCTGCTCAAGATGCGCCAGAGCGCCCCCAACACCTGGCTCATCATAGGAGCCAACTCGGTGGCACGGGCCATCGGCCGGGCGCTGGCGGATCAGGGGGTGCCGGTTCAGCTCTGCGATCCGGCCTGGGAGTTCTGCCGTCAGGCGCGGATGAGCAACCTGCCCTGCTACTTCGGCAACCCGCAATCCGAGCACGCCGAGCTGCACCTGCCGCTCACCAGCATCAGTACCGTGCTGGCGCTCTCCCCCAACCGCCACAACAACGCCCTCGGCGTGCTGCACTTCGCCCACCTCTACGGCGAGGAGAAGGTCTACTCGTTGCGCTCCAGCGAGCAGCACGGCAAGGCCAACCGGGAGAGCGCCACCTTTCGCGCCCGTCAGAACCTGTTCGGCCCCGAGGTCAACTATGCCCGCCTGAGCGGCCTGCTGAGCCGGGGCGGCCAGATCAAGGCAACCCGGCTGAGCGAGGCGTTCGACTGGGCCCAGTACCAGGAGGCCAACCCGGGCGCCATCCCGCTGTTCGTGCTGGACGGCAAGGGGCGGACCCGCATCGTCACCGGCCCCGTCGAGCCGCTGGCCGGGGAGCTGCTGATCGCCCTGCAGCCCCCCAAAGAGGGGGCCGGCCAGTGAACTCTGCCAATTCGACCGCCGAGCCGAGCGCCAACCCGCTGCTCGCCCCGCTGCTGGCACTGCTCAGGCAGGCCAGCGGCAGCTACAAGGTGCACGAGCTGCTGGCCGAGCTGCGCCGCCAGGAGCTCATCCCGCCTCTGCCGGGGGACGAGCAGCAGCAGCTGTTTCGGCTCAACTTCCTCATCATGAACGCCCTTTATCAGCTGCAGGCCGAGCTCCACGATGAAGGGTGGTGGCTGGTGATCAGCACCCTGGATATCCGGCTCGAACCGCTCACTCCTTGCAACGCGGGAAGCGCCCTCACCCGGAGCGAGGCGCTGCGCAGTTACTACCTCGACTGGCAGGTGTTCTGGCAGACCGACCGGGAGGAGGTGGAAGCCCTGCTCGGCAGCTTCTGGCAGGCCTGTGAGCGGGATGAACACAGGGCCGAGGCGCTGACCCTGTTCGCCCTGCCGGCCGGGGCGGGGCCTGACGCCATTCGCCGCCGCTGGCGTGAGCTGGCACTGCAACACCATCCGGATCGGGGGGGCGACGCCGACACCTTCATCCGCCTGCGCTGGGCCTGGGAACACCTCAAGACGGCCAAATGAGCCGCCTGATGGCGGCCGCAACCACTAGACTTGAAGTGGCATCAAGCGTCACGGGAGGATGTCATGACAGTCAATGAACTTCGTCTGCTCTACCAGCAACAAGCCTTCAAGGAAGCCGAGATCCTGCAGGATGCCATCCTGCCCGGCTGGATCGTGGAGTTCAGGGGACAGGACGGCAAACTGTACGAGATGACCGACACCCTGGGTTGCCCCCTCAGCTTCGGCTCGGTCGAAGAGGCCCGCCAGCATGTGCATCTGGTGGCGGACTGCCCGATCCAGATCGAGCACCTCTACCGCTTCTTCGAACGCTGAGAAGCTGGCAGGCGCAAAAAAGGCTCCCACGGGAGCCTTTTCTCATTCCGGTTGCAGGGGTTCAGCCCCCTTGCCCTCCAGCCGTCTGACCGGCTTTTGCAGGATCAGGTTGGCCGGATAGGTGACCAGATCGCCGTTGTCATCGCGCACCCGCACGTAGAAGAGGCCGATCTCGGTGATGACGCCGGTGACCGAGTCATCTTTGTCGAGGATCCGGATCCGATCGCCAATCCGGTAGGGGAAGGCGAAGAAGATGGTGATGCTGGCGGTGATGTTGGAGAGGATCGACCACTGCGCCACCATGGCGACCCCCAGCACCGCGAAGAAGGAGGAAGCCAGCACCACCAGCCGCGAGAAGTCGAGCCCCCACACCCCGGCCAGGATCAGCAGGGTGGCGCAGCCGAGCAGGAAGTGGAACACGTGCTCCACGTATAGCACCCGGTTCTCGCTCACCTGCCGGCTCTGGCCGAGGGCCATCAGGCTCTTGTGAATGAGGCCGCGAATGAGGGTGTGGCCCAGCAACAGCAGCAGAGTCACGCCAAAAGATTCCCATGTGGTCATGTCGGCTCCTTACCACCAGCGTCTGTGTTTGAGCCAGACCGCCAGCCCGGTCGCCAGCGCCACCAGGGATCCGCAGAAGATCCAGAAGGCGGTCGGGCTCTCGGCCCCGGGAATGCCTCCCAGGTTGATGCCGAACAGGCCGGTCAGGAAGCTGGCGGGCAGAAAGAGCAGCGCCATCACCGACATCTGATAGGCGCGGCGGTTGGTCGCCTCCGCCATCAGGTTGTTGATCTCGTCCGCCAGCACGGCAGTGCGCGCCACCCCGGCATCCAGATCGTCCAGCCAGCGCCGCAGCCGATCGGCGATGTCGAGCAGGCGTCGCCGGTCGTCCTCGTCCAGCCAGCTGATCTTCTCGTTGGCGAGGCGCGCCACCAGATCCCGCTGCGGCGAGAGGTAGCGGCGGATCATGATGAGCTGCTTGCGGATCAGCGCCAGCCTACCGTTGGCGGGCAGGTCGCGCATCAGCACCTGCTCTTCCAGATCCAGGATCTGATCGTGCAGCTCCTCGACGAACTCCCCGGCCCGATCGGTCAGGGCGTCGCAGATCTCCACCAGCCAGTCGGCCGGGGTGTCGGCGCCGCCCCCCAGCTTCAGCTGCTCGAAGACATCTTTTTCCGACAACAGCGGCCGCCGCCGGCTGCTGATGATGAGATCCGGCGTGATGAAGATCCGCAGCGCCACCATCTCTTCGGGCCTGTGATCCTTGTTGTGGTTGATGCCGCGCAGGATCAGCAGCACCGTCTCGCCCATCCGCACCAGCTTGGGGCGATTGCTCTGGCCGAGCAGGGATTCGCGTGCCGCATCACCCAGCAGCGGCGTCTGCAACAGCCAGCGCGCCGCCTCCGGGTTGCCATAGTCCAGATGCAGCCAGCCTGGCTGCGCTGCCGGAATCTCGCTGCCCGCCGCCAGCGGCTGCATGCCCCCCCTGCCATCCAGGGTCAGGCCATAAATCACGTCACTGGGCACCCGATCCATCTGCTCGTCCTTCTCGCTCATGTTCATCGGCCCAGCTTACACCAAAGCCGGACCCGACTCAGCCCCGGGGCAGCCGGCCGCCCCCGGCCGTGCTAAGATGCGCCACTCGTTTCAGACACAGGAAACCATGCCATGCCCATCTGGGTTGATGCCGATGCCTGCCCCATTCCGGTCAAGGAGATCCTCTATCGCGCCGCCCACCGTGCCCAGGTGGTGACCACGCTAGTGGCCAATCAGGGGCTGCGGGTGCCTCCCTCCCCCTTCATCAAGACCCAGCAGGTGGAGAAGGGCTTCGATGTGGCAGATCATGTCATCGCCCAGCAGGTCAAACCCGGCGATCTGGTGATCACCGGTGACATCCCCCTCGCCGCCCTGGTGATCGATGCCGGCGGCGAGGCGCTCAATCCCCGCGGCGAGATCTACACCCGCGAGACCATCAAGGCGCGGCTCGGCATGCGCAACTTCATGGAGGAGCTGCGCTCGGCCGGGGTCCAGACCGGTGGCCCGGCCCCCCTCAACGCGGCCGACAAGCAGCGCTTCGCCAACGCGCTGGACAAGTGGCTGGTCAGGGGCAAGCTGAGCTGAGCCCGCTCTCCGGCGCCCTGCCGGGGAGACCCATTCATTTCCTTTTGCGCTTAATTCTTTCTTAAGGGAGCTGAACTAACCTTGTGGCTGTTGACCCAACCACCCGCAAGGAGCAAGCAATGAAACTGACCCCCCTGTTGTTACTGATCCCTCTGTTGAGCGGCGCAGCCCTGGCCGATCCCCAATGTACCCAGGCCGACAAGAGCAAGTGGATGAGCGAAGCCGACGCCCAGCAGCAGATCAAGGCGATGGGCTATGACATCAAGAAGTTCAAGGTCACCGAGACCAACTGCTACGAGATTTACGGTTGGGACAAGGATAAGCGCAAGGTCGAGATCTACTTCGACCCGACCGATCTGAAGAAAGTGAAAGAAGAGATCGACGAATAACGCCGCGTTGGGCCGGCAATGCGCCGGCCCCAGCCTTGGAGCCTTGCCATGACCCCTACCTCTGAAGTGAAAGTCTGGGATCCCCTCATCCGGGTGTTTCACTGGGCTACCGTCACCCTCTGCCTGCTCAACTTCTTCATCCTGGAAGAGGGGAGCAAGCTCCACAAGTACGCCGGCTACGCGGTGGGCATCCTGCTCATCATCCGCCTGCTGTGGGGACTGATCGGCCCTCATTACGCCCGCTTCGGCCAGTGGTGGCCGACCCCGGCCCGGGTGCGCTACTACCTGCGCCAGCTGGCCAGCGGGCATCACCCCTACTACCTCGGCCACAACCCGGTCGGCGCCCTGATGATCTGGCTGCTGCTGCTGTCGCTGGTCGGCACCGTGGTCACCGGCTGGCTCACCACCTGGGATGCCTTCTGGGGCGAGGACTGGCTGGAGGAGCTGCACGGCATCCTCGCCAACACCCTGATGGCCGCCGTCGGTGTCCATGCGGCCGTGGTGATCCTGACCGATCGCCTCACCCGCAGCGACCTGGTGCGCGCCATGGTGCTGGGCAAAAAACGGGTGCCCGCCGACACCAAGGTGGAAGATCCGCGCAGTTAATGACCGGGCCGCCCGCCGGGCCCCGGTTTTTTGCTGCAATGGCCCGCGACACTGGTAAGATGCGCCGCCATTTTCCCATGTCGTAGCCATCATGACCGCCCAAGGGCACCTGCTGTTTTCCGTTACCTGCACCCTGGTCGCCCACAAACTCCAGCTGACGCCGGCCCTGGCCGACGCCAGCTTGTGGCAGACCGTACCCGCCGCCCTGGCCAGCGCCCTGCTGCCCGACCTCGACCACCCCAAGTCGGTATTGGGGCAGCGGCTGCCCTGGATCTCGAAACCCCTCTCTCGCCTGTTCGGTCATCGCGGCTTCACCCACAGCCTGCTGGCGGTGGCGGTCGCCATCTGGGGGCTCAACCAGCAGTTGCCGCCCGATACCCTGCCGGTCGGGGTCAAGGATGCCCTCATCATCGGCTACCTCAGCCATCTGCTGGGGACTGGCTCACCCCGGCCGGCATCCCGCTCTTCTGGCCCAGCAAGCGCCGCTACCGGCTGCCGGGCTGGCCACTCAGAAGCGGCGGCGCCCTCGAGACCGGCTTTTGTACCCTCACCCTGCTGGCCGCCGGTTACTGGGCCCACTGGCCCGGCTAGGTAGTCAGCCGCCAAAAAAACAAACCCCTGCCGAGGCAGGGGTTTGTCGTGGTGAGGGCGGGTGGATGGCTTACAGCATCACACCGGCGATCACGGCGGAGAGCAGGCTAACCAGGGTGGAGCCATAGACCAGCTTCAGACCGAAGCGGGAGACCATGTTGCCCTTCTCTTCGTTCAGCGCCTTCACCGCACCGGCGATGATGCCGATGGAGCTGAAGTTGGCGAACGACACCATGAAGATGGAGAGGATGCCGACGGTGCGCGGAGAGAGCTGGGCCGCGATCTTGCCCAGATCCATCATGGCCACGAATTCGTTGGTCACCAGCTTGGTCGCCATGATGGAACCGGCCTGCAGCGCTTCACTGCCCGGGATGCCCAGGATCCAGGCGATGGGGTAGAAGATGTAGCCCATGACGTGCTGGAAGTTGACGCCGAACGCCATCTCGAACAGGTAGTTGATGAGGGCGATCAGGGCGATGAAGCCCACCAGCATGGCACCCACGATCACCGCCACGGTGAAACCGGCCATGATGTACTCGCCCAGCATCTCGAAGAAGTTCTCTTTCTTCGGGGTGTGGTGCTCGTCACCCTCGGACAGCGCCTTGGCGTCGGTCACGGTATTGTCCGGCTCGTAGGGGTTGATGAGGGACAGCACGACGAAGGTGCTGAACATGTTGAGCACCAGGGCGGCGACCACGTAGCGCGGCTCGATCAGCTGCATGTAGGCACCGACGATGGACATGGAGACGGTGGACATGGCGGTGGCGGCCAGGGTGTACATCTGCTTCTCGTTCAGGTGCGGCAGTATGTTCTTGAGCGCGATGAAGTTCTCGGACTGGCCGACGATCATGGAGCTGATGGCGTTGAAGGATTCCAGCTTGCCCATGCCGTTGATCTTGGCCAGCACGGTACCGATGCCGCGGATCACCAGCGGCAGCAGACGGATGTACTGCAGGATACCGATCAGCACGGAGATGAAGACGATGGGCATCAGCACCATCAGGAAGAAGGAGAAGGCCCCTTCATTGACCAGGCCGCCGAACACGAAGTCGGTCCCCTGCTTGGCAAACTCCATCAGCTTGGTGAAGCCGGCGGCAAAGCCACCCACTACTGCCAGACCCACTTCGGAGTTCAGCATGAACCAGGCCAGCGCCAGTTCGACCACCAGCAGTTGGCCGATATAGCGCGGCTTGATCAGTTTCCAGTTGCGGCGGTTTGCCAGCAACGCCAGAGCGAGGACCATGACGAGTCCGAGCACAAAGTGAACGTATTCCATACCTGTAGCACCTGAGTGAATTGTAATTTTTGACCGGCGCCATCATAGACATTTGCATATTTAAAAATTCAGATAGCCATCACAATCTGCGGTAAAAATATGCATGTTGGATAATACAAACGTTTTTAAATTAATTAAACGCTCACGAGAACATCCAACCATTGTTCAATAAATAACAAAGCCTAGCATAAACAATCACTTAAAAATAAATCATGTATTTGTAAACTCCTGTTTTCACAGCTTAATTACATTCACTTAATACTCGCAAGGCCGCACGGAAGTGGTCAGAGCAAATTTACGAAAAATTTATTTAATCAAGGCAGGGTGAAAAACGTTTATCTTATTTGCGATGAATGTTGACGGTGCCAAATACATATTTCCGCGACCGCGAACCGCTGCTCCGGATTGCCAGGGGGCGATCGGTGAGCCGACCCCTTGCCGCCGGGCTGACAGTCACGAACAGAAGCAGCCGCTCAAATTTGCAGCACATCCAACAGCGGATTCTGGTACAATGCGCGCCCTTGCGCCCGGCGCAGCCCGTTTTCTCCCATATAGAGTCCTTTTGTGAACAACGAATTTAGCAGCCTGAACCTCTCCCCCGCCCTGCTCGAGAACCTCGCCAGCCTGGGTTATCTGCAGATGACCCCGATCCAGGCCCAGAGCCTGCCCCTGGTACTCGACGGCAAAGACTTGATCGCCAAGGCAAAAACCGGCAGCGGCAAGACTGCGGCCTTCGGCCTCGGCCTGCTCTCCCGCCTCGACGTCAACCGGCTCGAGGTACAGGCGCTGGTGCTCTGCCCGACTCGCGAGCTGGCGGATCAGGTTGCCACCGAGATCCGTCGTCTCGCCCGTACCCTGCCCAACGTCAAGCTGGTGACCCTGTGCGGCGGCACCCCGACCGCACCGCAATCGGCCACCCTGAGCTTCGGTGCCCACATCGCCGTCGGCACCCCGGGCCGGATCCTCAAGCACCTGGAGCAGGGCACCCTGGCGCTCGACAGCCTCAAGACGCTGGTGCTGGACGAAGCGGATCGGATGCTGGACATGGGCTTTGGCGAAGACATCAACCGGGTCATCAGCCACGCCCCGCGCGACCGGCAAACCCTGCTCTTCTCCGCCACCTATCCGGAGGGGATCGCCCAGATGAGCCGCGGCGTGCAGCGCAACCCGGTCGAGGTGAGCGTGGAGTCCCTGCACGAGGAGAGCGCCATCGAGCAGAAGCTGTATGAAGTGCCGGCCGGTCAGCGCCTCGAGGCCCTCGGCTGGCTGCTCAGCCACTATCAGCCGGGCTCCTGCGTGGTGTTCTGCAACACCAAGCGCGCCTGCAACGACGTGGCCGATCATCTGGCCGCCAAGGGCTTTTCGGCGTTGGCGCTGAACGGCGATCTGGAGCAGCGCGAGCGGGATCAGGTGCTGGTGCGCTTCGCCAACGGCAGCGCCACCATACTGGTGGCCACCGACGTGGCCGCCCGCGGGCTGGATATCAAGGAGCTGGGCGCCGTCATCAACTACGAGCTCACCTATGACCCCGAGGTGCACGTGCACCGCATCGGTCGGACCGGCCGCGCCGGCCAGCAGGGCCTGGCCCTGAGCCTCTATCAGCCGAACGAGGCCCAGCGCGTCAACATCATCGAGGAGTACCAGCAGGCCCCGCTGCCGCTGGGAGATCTCGACATCATCGGTCGCGCCATCAAACCCATAGCCCCGCAGATGGTGACCCTCTCCATCGATGCGGGCCGCAAGAGCAAGGTGCGCGCCGGTGACATCCTGGGCGCCCTGACCGGTGAAGGCGGCATTGCCGGGGCCGATGTTGGCAAGATCCAGATCGCCGAGCAGTACTCCTACGTGGCGGTCAAGCAGGAGGTGGCCAAGGCGGCGCTCAAGCGACTGCAGGAAGGCAAGATCAAGGGGCGCAGCTACCGTGCCCGCAAACTGGGCTAAGGTTCAGACCACAGGCGCCCCAGCGGCGCCTGTTTCATATTTATCCGTGCCCATGAGAACAAGGCAGGTGCCATGACGACCCCAGAAGTGAGCTGCCAGAACTGCGAGGCCTGCTGCTGCCGCCTCGAGGTGATGCTGTTTACCGATACCGGCGTGCCGGATCGCTATGTGGAAGAGCGGGAAGGCGAGGTGCCGGTAATGCACCGGCTGGAAGATGGCTGGTGCGCGGCGCTCGATCGCAACACCATGATGTGCCGCATCTACGAGGTACGCCCCCTGATCTGCCGTGAGTTCGAGATGGGTGAACCGGACTGTATCGACGAGCGGGACAAGTGGTTTATCAAGCTGGATTGAGCCGCCCCTCGATCGCACTCACCGCGATGATGTGCCGCATCTACGAGGTGCGCCCCCTTATCTGCCGTGAATTCGAGATGGGTGAGCCGGGCTGTATCGACGAACGGGACAAGTGGTTTATCAAGCTAGATTGAGCCGCCCCTCGATCGTACTCACCGCGATGATGTGCGGTCAGACTAGCCCGGCCAGTTGCTGCTCCAGCCAGTGCAGCGCCTCGTCGGTCTGCTCGAAGTAACGGATCCCCTGAAACGGCAAGCCACTGAACACCTGATCCGCCAGATACTGCTTGAAACTGCCCGCCAGCACCACCGCCAGAAAGGCGCAGCCGTTGTTGGCGCACCACTCGAACTGACGGCGAAAACGGGCAAGCACCTCGGGCCCGGCCGCCTCGAACTCGGTCGCCACCTCGACTATGCCCCAGGGCCCGGCACTCAGGCTGGCGATCTGCTGGCTGAACTGCGCCTCATAGGCCATGGCCCCCGCCAGATTGAAGGGGCCGCTCGGCCGGCAGATCAGCACCTGGCCCTGTCGCTGCATCTCGAAATGGCCGTGGGGTCGCAACTTCACGTCTGCCTCCTTCCCTGGATTCTTCGCCGTGCAAGCACTCTCTTATGTTGCAACAAGGTAATGATCTCTCTGCCAAAAGTCCATTTTGACAAGGTTCGCCCAGAGGGGGTTGAGCCACCTTCTGACCGGCGGCAAACCGGTTCGGCGTGCACTCGGCTACCTCCACGGACAGCCCTCATGTTCTGTTGCAGTTAACAAAACGTTGCTGTTATCATCCGCGCCGCCACCAACATTCCACCAACTGAAACGTTAACCCAAGGCGCAAGGAACAGAGATGAAAAATCGGGACGCGAACCACTATCAGCGCATCTGGCGCTGGCACTTCTATGCGGGTCTCTTCGTCGCCCCCTTCCTGATCCTGCTCTCGCTGACCGGGATCGTCTATCTGTTCAAGCCCCAGCTCGACAACCTCATGTATCCCGAGCTGATGAAGGTCGCCCCCGTCAGCCAACCGCTCAGCGCCGACCAGCTGCTGGTCAAGGCGATGGCGGCCATGCCGGACGCCAGCCTGAGCAAATACTTGCCCCCCACAGGCCCGGAGGCCAGCGCCCAGTTCATCGTCCGCCAGGGGGGCAGCGAGCTGACCCTGTTCCTCGATCCCGCCAGCGGCGCCCTGCTCGGCACCATGGACAACAAGTGGAATCTGCAGGCGGTGGCGCGCACCCTGCACGCCGAGCTGATGATAGGCACCGTGGGGGATAGGCTGATCGAGCTGGCCGCCGGCTGGGGCATAGTGCTGCTCCTGAGCGGGCTCTATCTCTGGTGGCCACGCAAGGGGCCAGGGGTCGGCGGCATCCTGTGGCCGCGCTGGAGCCAGCGTGGCCGGCTCTGGTGGCGCGACCTGCACGCCGTGGTCGGCTTCTGGGGCGCCGGTTTCCTGCTGCTGCTGCTCTTGAGCGGCATGACCTGGACCGGTTTCTGGGGCGATCAGTTTGCCGCCGTCTGGAACCGCTTCCCGGCCGCCATGTGGAACGAGGTGCCCAAGTCGGCGCCCCTGGCCCGCAGCCTCAACCATGCCCACCAGCAGACCGTGCCCTGGGCGGTGGAGAACACCCCCATCCCCAGCTCGACCGAGCCCAAGGCCCACGACCACAGCGCCATGGGACACGGTGGCGAGCACGACGGCATGGTGATGGCGGAGCACCGCATCCCGCTGCAGCAGGTGGTGGAGATCGCCGCCGCACGCCGGGTCACGCCGGGCTACAGCATCACGCCGCCGGCCGGGGCGAGCGGTGTCTACACCATCGCCATCTTTGCCGATGATCCGCGCAACGACGCCACCCTGCACATCGATCAATACAGCGGCAAGGTGCTGGCGGACGTGCGCTGGCAGGACTACGGCCCGGTCGCCAAGACGGTGGAAACCGGCGTCATGCTGCACATGGGCAAGCTCTACGGCTGGCCGCATCAGCTCGCCATGCTGCTCATCTGCCTGCTGGTGTTGCTGAGCTCGGTGAGCGGGCTCTGGATCTGGTGGAGCCGTCGTCCGCAGGGCCGCCTCGCCGCCCCGCCGCTGCCGACCACCCTGCCCCCCATGCGCGGCGCCCTTGCCCTGCTGATCCTGCTCGGCATCTGCTTCCCGCTGGTGGGCGGCTCCATGCTGGTGATCTGGCTGCTGGACAGCCTGCTCTTCGCCCGCCGTCGGGCGCCCCGACTGGCACGGGCCAGCTAACCTGACACACCAGCCAGCGGGCTCCCGAACGGGAGCCCGCTGGTTTTCAACCCGTCTTTACTCCTGCTCCACCAGCTGGAGGATCTTCCTCGCCTTCTCGAAGTGATCGAGGCGCTGGGTCTGGATCCACCAGGTCGCCGCCTCCATCAGCAGCTCAGGGTCGTCATTGCGGTTGGCAAAAAACGCATAGAAGGAGACCCCGACCGTCTCCCCCTTCTGGGCAATCTTCTGCTGGCACACCTGGATGATTTTCTGCTTGAGCGAGTCGCGCATGGCGGCCCTCCTGCCCGATGAGTGAATGGCCGGACAGCATACCCCAACCAGCAAAAAGGCTCCCCTGCGGGAGCCTTTCTTCATTGCCAGACAAGGTTGCGACTCAGGAGAGCGCCAGTCCGATGGAGAGCAGCAGGCTGTAGAGGAAGGCGCTGATGGCGGTCTTCTTGAGCGAACCGGTCAGCACCTCGCCATCGAAGCTCTGGCGCAGGGTTCGGGCGGCGTCGGTGAGCGGCTTCATGGCGGGCAGGAAGATCCAGGGCCAGAAGCTGGCAGGCTGGGTCAGGATGAAGGCGATGGTCGCCAGCAGCGCCGCTCCCAGCAGCACCCAGTGATAGGCGATGGCCCGGTTGCGGCCGAGCCGCACCGCCAGGGTGATCTTGCCGCTGGCGGCGTCGGTCTCGATGTCGCGCACATTGTTGATGTTGAGCACGGCGGTGGCCAGCAGGCCGCAGGCGGTGGCCGGCAGCAGCAGATCCCACTGCAGGGTTTTGGTGAACAGGTAGTAGGAGCCGAGTACCCCCAGCAGGCCGAAGAACAGGAACACCGAGATGTCACCGAAGCCGCGATAGCCGTAGGGAGTCTTGCCCACCGTGTAGGTAACGGCGGCCACGATGGCGGCACCGCCCAGCAACACGAAAGTGAGGATCTGCAGCCACTGATCGCCGAAGGCACAGCCCAGCAGGGCGAGGCCGCTGACCACGGCGGCCAGCGCGGTCAGCGCCATGGCCACGCACATCTGCTTGCGGGTGATGAGGCCAGAGACCACGGCGCGCTGGGGGCCGATCCGCTCGCCATTGTCCGCCCCGGATACCGCATCCCCATAGTCATTGGCCAGATTGGAGAGGATCTGCAGCAGAATGGCGGTCAGCAGGGAGAGCGCCATGATGGTGCCGTCGAAGGCGCCGCGGCTGGCCGCCAGCCCGGATCCCAGCAAAATGGAGGAGCACGCCAGCGGCAACGTTCGCAAACGCGCCGCCAGCAACCAAATAGATAAGGTATTTGTCATATTGTGATGGCCAAACAATCAGATATTGATCGTGTTAAGGGTTATCGAACCGGATTTCGGTATACTTGGCCCCTCGGGAGTTGGCTCCCCGGGCGATTTACATGGACGAATGGGCAGATAATATATAGGAATAATCGCTCCTTTGGCATAAACCAACGGCATCCTTCTGCAGGATGGACCGTCACTATCGGCTCATAGACGAAATCCATGTTGGCTCAGACCCATATCAAGCAACAACTGGACGCCCTGCGTCATGGCAATGCCAGCGGCTTCGTGCGACTGCGCGTCGCGATCGAGGTTCGCTCCTTCCTGGGCTGGCTGGCGGCGCAGACTCTCTATCCCCGCATCTATTGGCATGCCAGAGGACAGGACAAACCCGAATACGTGGCACTGGGCTGCCTGCGCGAGCTGACCGAGCCCAGGGCGATCCGCCAAGTCTGCGAGCACACCAGCCAGCCCCATGACGACAGCCCCCGCTACTATGGCGGACTGGCATTCGACCCGACCCAGCCCGGCTGGCAGGGGTTTGGCCCCTGCCGTTTCGTGCTGCCCCGCATCGAGCTGGTGCGCCGTGGCGAGTGCGTCACCCTCTGCCTCAACCTCTGGCTGTCGGAGCAGACCGGCGGCGATGCCTTCGAGGCCGAACTGCAGGCCGCCGCCGCCGCCCTCGACGCCCTCCAGCCGGAGGCGCCCCTGCCCCAGCTGGCCCGCCACCCGTGGCAGCGGGAAGATTGCCCGAGCCAACCCCAGTGGCAGACCCTGGTCGAGCAGGTGACCGCCCCCGACTTCCAGGCCCACACCCCCAAGGTGGTGCTGTCGCGCCAGAGCCGGCTCACCCATGAGGGTGCGACGAATGCCAACGAGCCGCAGGCCGCCCCCCCTTGGTCGCTGCTGGCCCGCTGGGCACAGCACGGTCAGGACTGCTTTCACTTCGGCTTCCAGTTTTCCCCCGAGCAGAGCTTCATCGCCTGTTCCCCCGAGCGGCTCTATCGCCGCGAGCAGCAGCACCTCTTCACCGAGGCGCTGGCGGGCACCATCCGCCGCTCCGGCGACGAGGCGACCGACGCTGCACTGGCCGCCGAGCTGCTGGCCGACAGCAAGAACCGGCTGGAAAACCGGCTGGTGCACGCCGATATCCTCAGCCGGCTGGCACCGCTCACCACGGACGCCACCCTGACCGAGCCGCGCATTCTCAAACTGCGGCTGCTGCAGCACCTCAAGTGCGACATCGAGGCCGAACTCAAGCCCGGCGTCTGCGACTGGCAACTGCTGGAGGCGCTGCACCCCACCCCGGCGGTGGGTGGCGCTCCGCGCGAGGCGGCGTTGGCCTTCATCCGCGAACGCGAGCCCTATGATCGCGGCTGGTATGCCGGCGCCTGCGGCATGCTGAGCCGAGAGACCTCCGAGTTCTCGGTCGCCATCCGCAGCGCCCGCATCACGGCGCAGGCCATCACCCTGTTTGCCGGCGCCGGTATCGTCGCGGGATCCGAGCCTGCCGCCGAGTGGGCCGAACTCGACAACAAGATCGCCAATGTGCTCTCCCTGCTGGGATAGCGTTTCTCATCGACTCCTCACCACGAGAGCCTCATGTCTGCCAGCCAAGCGTTCGCCAGTCACCATGCCACCTTCAACCACGTCTGGTCTTCCCTCTTGCTGGAGGAGCTCTTTCGCCTCGGCGTGCGCGATATCGCGCTGGCCTCCGGCTCCCGCTCGGCACCGCTCACCATGGCGGCTGCCGCGCACCCCGGCTTTCGCCGCCATCTGCACTTTGACGAGCGCGGCCTCGGCTTCATGGCGCTGGGGCTGGCCAAGGGCAGCGGCCGCCCGGTGGCGGTGATCATGACCTCGGGCACCGCGGTGGCCAACCTCTGGCCGGCGGTGGCCGAGGCCCAGCTCACCGGCGTGCCGCTCATCATTCTCTCGGCCGACCGGCCGCCCGAGCTCATTGACAACGGGGCCAACCAGGCCATCGACCAGCAGGGGATCTTCGGCCGCTACCCCGTCTATCAGCAGAACCTGCCGAGCCCCACCGCCACCATCCCGGCCGCCTTCGTGCTGAGCTCGGTGGATCAGGCGCTGGCCCAGCAGGCACGCACGCCGGGGCCGGTGCACTTCAACTGCATGTACCCGGAGCCCCTCTATCCGGGCGATGAGTACCTGGATTTCTCCGCCTACCTGGCCCCCCTCGGCGACTGGATCCGCTCGTCCGAGCCCTGGAGCCCCTGGCAACTGGCGCAGGCCCCCTGCCCGTGTCAGCCAGACTGGGACGAGCTGCAGGGCAAGCGCGGCCTCATCGTCGCCGGCCGCATTCAGGATCCCACCCAGGCCAAGGCAGTCGCCGCCCTGGCCGAGCGGCTCGGCTGGCCCCTGCTGGCAGACCTGCAGAGCCAGCTGCGCTTCGATGGCCGCAACCTGGTGCACGCCGATCTCGCCCTGCAACACAGCGGCTTCGTGGCCGAACTGGCCCGCGCCGAGGTGCTGCTGCAATTTGGCGCCCGTCTCATCTCCAAGCGGCTCGGTCAGTTCATCAAGCAGCACTCCTGGCAGGATTACTGGCTGGTGGATCCGCAGCCGGCCCGACTCGACCCGGACTACCGGCTGCGCCGCCGCCTGCTGTGCGAACCCGACGCCTTTGCCGCCGCCCATCCGGTGGCGCATTCGCACCTGCCCTGGCACCGGCTGGCGGAGCGCCAGCAGTCCGTCAGCCAGCAGGTGCGCAGCGCCTGCGAGCGCTTCTCCGAGCTCGGGGTGTGCCATCGCCTGAACCAGCTGATCAGGGGCCAGCTGTTCGTTGGCAACAGCATGCCGGCCCGGCTGATGGACATGCTCGGCGAAGCGGGCAAGGGCCCCAGCCGGGTGATGACCAACCGCGGCGCCTCCGGCATCGACGGCCTCATCGCCACCGCTTACGGCTTCGCACAATCGGTCGAACCAGGCAGTGACGAGCCCACCACCTTGCTGCTCGGCGATCTCAGCGCCCTGCACGATCTCAACAGCCTGGCGCTGCTTGGCAAGGCGAGCCGGCCGCTGGTGGTGATCCTGCTCAACAACGACGGCGGCAGCATCTTTCGCATGCTGCCGGTGCCGACCCAGGATGCGCTGCTGGAGACCTACTACTGCCTGCCCCACGGCCTGCACTTCGAACACGCCGCCGCCATGTTCGGCCTCCACTACCGGGCGCCGGCCACCCTCGCCGACTTTGAGCGGGACTACGCCGCCGCGCTGGAAAAGGGGGTAACGCTGATTGAAATCAAGGTCCCCAGCAGCGAAGTCGCCGAGGATCTGAAGGCACTGGGAAGCGCGATCCGTGGCAGCTAGTGCCGACCAGCCGACGCTGGTGCTGCTGCACGGCCTGCTCGGCGATGCCAACGACTGGCAACCCGTGCAGGCAGCCCTGGCCGACCTCCCCAGCCTGGCGCTGGATCTGCCGGGCCACGGCAGCAACCAGGCTGTGCGGGTAGCAGGGTTCGAGCAGGCCCATCGCTGGCTGTGCGACGAGCTGGCCGCGCGCGGCATCGGTCGCTACCAACTGGTGGGCTATTCGCTGGGGGGGCGGCTCGCCCTCTATCACGCCAGCCAGACGCCGGTGGGGCTGCAGGCCCTGCTGCTGGAGAACTGTCACCCCGGCCTGCCCGCCGAAGAGCGCGCTGCGCGCCTGACCCACGACGAAAGCTGGGCCCGGCGCTTCGAGCAAGAGCCCCTGGCCAGCGTGCTGGCGGACTGGTATCGGCAGGGGGTGTTCGCCGATCTGGACGACGCTGCCCGCGTCCACCAGATAGCCCGCCGCCTTGGCAACGACGGCAAGGCCGTGGCCGCCATGCTGCGCGCCACCTCCCTTGGCAAGCAGCCGAACCTGGCCCCCTGGCTGGCGCAAGGCACGCTGCCGGTCACCTGGGTGAGCGGCAAGCGGGATCACAAATTCCATCAGCTGGCTTGCCTCATGGCGAGTCAGCAGAGCAAAATCAACCACTTGGAGCTGGATGGCGGCCACAACCTGCATGCCCACCAGCCTGAGGCCTTTGCCCGGCTCCTCGCGGAGTGGGTCAACCAACAACAAGAAGAGAAGCGTCATGATTGAAGCAATGACTGAAGCGGAACTCTATGCCCCCGTCGAGTGGCGTGATTGCTCCGCCGGTTACGAGGACATCCTCTATCACAAGTCCGGCGATGGCATTGCCAAGATCACCATCAACCGCCCCCAGGTGCGCAACGCCTTCCGCCCCCGCACCGTCAAAGAGATGCTGCAGGCGCTGGCCGATGCCCGCTACGACGATCAGGTCGGCACCATCATCCTGACCGGCTTCGGCGAAAAAGCCTTCTGCGCCGGTGGCGACCAGAAGATCCGTGGCGACTACGGTGGCTACCGCGATGACGAGGGCACCCATCACCTCAACGTGCTCGACTTCCAGCGCGACATCCGCACCTGCCCGAAACCGGTCGTTGCCATGGTGGCCGGCTATGCGGTCGGTGGCGGCCACGTGCTGCACATGATGTGCGATCTGACCATCGCCGCCGACAACGCCCAGTTTGGCCAGACCGGCCCGAAAGTGGGCTCCTTCGACGGCGGCTGGGGTGCCTCCTACATGGCCCGCATCGTCGGCCAGAAGAAGGCCCGCGAGATCTGGTTCCTCTGCCGCATGTACGATGCCAAGCAAGCCCTCGACATGGGGCTGGTCAATACCGTCGTGCCGCTGGCAGAACTGGAGCGTGAAACCGTGCGCTGGTGCCGCGAGATGCTGCAGAACAGCCCGATGGCGCTGCGCTGCCTGAAGGCCGCCCTCAACGCCGACTGCGACGGCCAGGCCGGCTTGCAGGAGCTGGCGGGGAATGCCACCATGCTGTTCTACATGACCGAAGAGGGTCAGGAAGGGCGCAACGCGTTCAACGAGAAACGCCGTCCCGACTTCTCCAAATACAAGCGGAATCCCTGATGACACTCGCTCTCTATCGCTACCAACTGCCTTTTACCCAGCCCCTGACCTTTCACGGCAAGGTGGAGGTGGCGCGAGAGGGCCTGCTGGTCCGCGTTGACGACGGCTGGGGGGAGATAGCCCCCCTGCCAGGCTTCTCCCGCGAGAGCCTGGCCGAGGCGCAAGCCGAGGCCATCGTCTGTCTGGAACGGCTGGCGGCGGGGCAGGAGATAGCCCCGCAGCTCCCTTCGGTGCAATTCGGGCTGGACTGTGCCCGCCGCTGCTGGCCTGCCCAGACAGCCCCGCTGCCCGAACCCTATCCCCTTATTCAGGGCTCCCCCCAGGAGCTGCTGAAGAACTGGAAGAACTGGCTGCACAAGACCCCGAACAAGGCCAAGCTGAAGGTGGCCCGTTACCCCATGCGCGACGAGCTGGCGCTGATCCGCCTGCTGTGCGACCGCATTCCCACCCTCAAGCTGGTGCTGGACGCCAACCAGGGCTGGACCCGCGAGGAGGCCTGGGCCTTCTGCGGTCATCTGGATCCAAACCGGATCGAATATCTGGAAGACCCCTGCGCCGACTTTGCCGACATCGCCTTCGTGGCCAATCGCACCAGCATGCCGGTAGCCATCGACGAGCTGCTGGCCCAGGGCAAGCCGTGGGAACCCATTCCCCAGCTGCGCGCCCTGGTGCTCAAGCCGACCCTGCTCGGCTCGCTGGCCCATTGCGAGGCGCTGGTAGCCCGGGCCCACGAGTTGCGCCTCAAGGTCATCGTCTCTTCCTGTTTCGAATCCGGCGTCGGTCTGAACCAGCTGTTCCATCTGGCCGGCGAATGGGCACCGGAGCAGGCCCCCGGCCTGGATACCCGGCGCTGGCTGGCCGCCGATCTGCTGGACGCCGCCGGCAAACCCGATCCAAGCCTGCTGGAGCCCCTGTTTCACCACGATTGAAGGTGCCTGCATGCCACCCTTGTCTGACCATCACTCCCATCCCGAACCCTGCCCGGTGCGTCACTGGGCGCGATCCGCTCCCGCTCGCATCGCCATTCACGCCACAGTCCAGCTCACCTACCGGCAACTGGACGCCAGGCTCAACAGCCTGTGCCAGCAGCTGGCCATGGCCGGCCTGCAACCGGGAGATCGCCTCGCCGCCGTGGTACGCGGTGCGCTGGAAGATGTGCTGCTGGCCTGGGCCTGCGTGCGCAGCGCCATCGTCTTCTGCCCGCTCAACCCCGCCTTTCCGCTGACCCGGCAAACGGAGCTGGCGACCCTGCTCGACGTCAGGGCCTGCTGGTCGGCGAGCGAGATCCCGGCCGGCAGCTGGCAACCGCTACGGCTCGACTTCACCCGTGAGCTGGCGGCGGACGAAGGCGACTGCATGCTGGATCCTGCCTGCCTCAACAACATGATCCTCACCTCGGGTTCCAGCGGCCCCCCCAAGGCGGTGGTGCACCGGCTGGCCAACCACCTGGCCTCGGCGCGAGGCTCCACCAGCCAGATCCCGCTCGATGCCGAGTGCGGCTGGCTGCTCTCCCTGCCGCTGTTTCATGTCGGCGGCTACGCCATCCTGTTCCGGGTCTTTCTGGCGGGCGCAGCCCTGGTGCTGGACGATCGCAGCCGCCCGCTCAGGGAGCGGCTCGAGCAGCAACCCATCACCCATCTATCCCTGGTGCCGACCCAGCTCTGGCGACTGCTGGCGCAGGGCTTCGATCCCGCTCGCACCCGATTGCGCGAGCTGCTGCTCGGCGGCGCCGCCATCCCCCAGCCGCTGGTGCACAGGCTCACCGCCATGGGGCTGGTGCCCAAGGTGAGTTACGGCCTCTCCGAGATCGGCAGCCAGGTCTGCACCGGCAGGCCGGCCGCCGCCGGCGTGGTGGGCAAGGCGCTGCCGGGGCGGGAGGTCTGCATCCGCCAGGGGGAGATCTGCGTGCGCGGCGAGACGCTGTTTGCTGGCTATTTCAAGGAAGGGGGGCTGGCGCGGCCGCTCGATGAGGACGGCTGGTTCCACACCCGCGACAAGGGGCATTTCACCGCGGATGGCGAACTGGTGGTGGAAGGGCGGCTCGACAACCTCTTCATCTCGGGTGGCGAGAACATCCAGCCCGAAACCATAGAGCAGCGGCTGGTAGACCACCCCGCCGTGGCACAGGCACTGGTGGTGCCGGTACCGAGCGACGAGTGGGGGCAGAGGCCGGCAGCTTTTATCGACTGGCATGGCGAGCCACTATCTTATACCGAGCTGGCGACCTGGATCCGGCAGACCCTGCCCGGCTTCATGGTGCCGGACCAGTGGCATCCCTGGCCCGATCTCGGGGGGCAACTCAAGCCGCAGCGCAGGCAATATCAACGCATGCTGCAGGAACAATGATCAGCCATGCGACAATTTCAGACATGGTGGAGCCATCCAAATACACACTTTATTCGAAAGAAAATGCTGGGGGCGTCAAAATGCCCCTCACAGGCAGGGGGAAGTGAGAACGATTACATACACGACCCTCTTTTTGCGTGTTTTTTGAACTGAACGAGCCGCCTGTAGTACCATATTCCCCGCCATGCATTTAAACGCAAAGGTAACTAGTTGATAGTTAAAGATATTGCTAATTTCCCATTATTTGAACAAAGACTGCATGGTGGTAAAATGCTCTCCTTGGCAGTAAGACGAGTCACACATGAGTAACAAAAATTATAAAATTGCAGAGGATATCTTTTTCTCCGCTGCAATATTCCGACTCTCGAAAGGAGACAAGGACATCAAGCTCAGCAACAAGGAAGCCGAGCTGCTCGAGATGCTGTGTGATGAGGCAGGTACTGTCATTGCCAGAAGCAAGCTGCAGGATGCCTTGTGGCCGAACCAGGACAATACCGACACCAACCTGAACCGGCAGATCCTCTCGTTGAGACGAAAGCTGGAATCATTCGGTTTGATGGATGCGATCGATACTATCCCGCGGGTGGGATATATCTTCTGCGCCCCCATTGAAGTGGCCGGAGAGACCGAGGAGGCAGTGCCGAATGAAGAAATTCAGACGGTCGCAACCGCCAATGTGCCCCAGGTCAGACGGCAATATACCCGCCGTAAATATGATCGCTATTTCAGCCCGCAGCGTATTTTGCTGGTTGCACTCTTGCTGGTATCGCTGACCGCGCTGGTCATCAGCATATATCACTATGCCACGGCCAATACGCTGCGCACCATCAATCTTGGCCATGTTTCTCTTTATATGACCAGTGATACCGAGCAAGCATTGAAGGTAAAGATCGATGCGCTCTCACCGTTGGTCCAGAAAATTTCGCGCAAGGATGATGAACAGGTATCCCTGCTGGTCGGAAAAGAAGCCATCAGCTATTTTTCCATCGACAACAACAGTCGCCAGCTGTCAGAAAATGTCTTTTTATTGCGCAATGGTCATCCGCTTGCCGAAGAGGTGCAATGCGTTATTTCCACCATGGCTCAGCAGGGAAAGAATGTTTCCCACAACTATTACAACAATACCGACACCACAGTTCGATATCACAGCAATTGCCAGGCGCCGGACAACTGGGTTGAGCTGACAAGAAAAAACAAGTTCATTGTTACGCTGAGCCGAGAAATAGTCGTGGCAACCATTATAGCTACCGACAGCCAGGGTCAGACGCTGTTCAATCTGGATTCCGTCGGGGATCTGGAGCGGGATGATGGCGATATTTCGGTAGAGGTAAAAAATACCATCGTCAATTACATCGATCAAAAGGCACTGACCAATAACGGCATGGTGGCAACCCTGGTGGCCGCCTTGACCCCCCCTAAACAGAAAGCACAGTTTGTGCAGTTGCCGGGGGGCATTTACCTCTCCAGTTATCTGGGCGGCGTCATCAACTGGCCCAGTCTGGGTAATTCAAAGGTCATTCAGCGCAATGACTTCTGACCTTATTCATAGGCAACGATAAAGTTGGCCACGGCGGAATAATCCCCGGGCTGGATGGTCTTGGCAGCCAGCGCGTCCGGATGCGCTTCCACCCTGGCAAAGAACTGCAGCTCATTGTCTGCCGCACCGCCCAGCAGATAACCGCGGGAGGGGGTGCCCAGATCCAGCGGTGACTGGGTCACGTCATAGAGGCGGATCCCGGCGCCCTTGGCCATCCCGGCGGTAAACGCCAACCCGCCGCTGAGCTGGGGATCCTGCGAGCCGGTAAAGGTCACCTTGGCCATGCGAAAGATCCCCGGCTTGCAGTTGGTCAGCCGGATGGAGAAAGGCACCTGGACCCCGGCCCCGTTGGCATAGAGCTCCTTCACGTCGACCACCCCCATCTCGACCTCCTGCTCGATGGATTCGGGAGCAATCTCGCACGGCTGATCGATGATCCGGCCATGGAGGTGGACCGTGTTGCCAAGCAACTCCAGATCATTGCTGGCACGGGGAGCTGCCGTTACCGCCAACAGCGGGCACAGCGCCAGGCCTATCCACAATGTCCGCAACATATGACAACTCCTCACTGAAATTCGGCAACTATGGTGGCGGTGGCGTAGAAGTCACCCGCAGGAATATCAGCGCCTACCGGTGTTATCGGCGCGGCAATAAAGCCCCAGTCACCAATGTTTCCTTGCATGGAAACCGGATAAAATGTATTCAAATTCAGCTGAGAACCATCCAGCTGCTTGAACTTTATGCCCAAATCGGAAATGACATTTCCACCCTGATAGCCATCCCGAGTTGTCCGCAGATAGTCTTGGTTGAAAGAGGTTGGTTTTCCAGAAATACCAAGATTGATCTTCAAGGCATCCCCTTCGAAAACACCACCGCGACATTGAAATGTCAGAGGGACCGTCTTTTCAAAATTGTTCCCATCCAATCCCGAGCCTGGCAAATCACCAAATTCCACTTCAATAGTCTGCCCACCGTTAATCACGCATTCTTCCGGCACATATAAAATTGCAGATGTAATCGTAATTCGAGACATTGGCAAATTATTGAAATCTGTAGTGGTAGACCCTAGGCGGCCATACATCTCTACGACTTGACGATCCGATATTTGCACACCATTAATTATTTGTTTTCTTACACGGAAGGTTACTCGCCCACGGCTACCACTTTCGAAATTATTTATTCTTGTCTCTTTTCCTTTAGTACAAGAGTAATTTGGGTAATCATTACTTTCATTCGGAAATGGGGCCGTAACAAACTTTTTCTTCCAACCTGCTATCCAAATTTCGACCTTCATATCCAGAAAGTCATTTAGTTTTACAAAACCGTCACCGGCTTGAGGCAAGCCATCCGTCATGGTCGCCTTATAATACACTGGAGATTGTGGAATGCTTCTATCCGGGCAGGTAACGATACCCGAATATTGCCCCCCCAAGTTCCACTCAAACGCCTTGGTAGTAAAACCAGGTTTGTTTTGAATATCAGCCTTATCCAACGATATATAGTAATCATGGGTTGGGTTGGGCGTCACATAGCCATTTGCCAATGCCGTTCCTGCAAACAGCATAAGGCTTGAACAGAAGATGGAACGTAGCATAGGCCTTACTCGCTCTTCACGGCTTTACAGGCATTGCCTGTGCACTGGTATTTGATATCCATATATCCGCCGTAGTCATTGACGTAGCTGATCACAAATTCATTGCCCAGCGCTTCCGGGATGTTGACCGTCTGCTCGGACTTGGGTGCCACCATAAAGGCGGAGAAGCCCTTGATGGCGGTTCTCCCCTTGCCCTGCGGATGGCCGAGACCCACGTAGGTGATGTAGTAAGGGGTGGGGTTGTTCACCTGCAGGGCCTTGCCCTGCTTGGTGATCAGCACCTGATCCTGCCAGATGGCGCCGCGCTCGGGCAAAATGGCCTCGGGGCGGTAGAACAGCTTGATCTTGGACTGCACGGCAATCTGCATCACGTTGCTCTTCTCGCTCTTGGGCGGGATCTCGCGCAGGTTGAAGTAGTAGATCGACTCGCGATCCTTGGGCAGGCTGTCGATGGCCGGCACGCTGGCGATGCGCACGATGGACTTCTGGTTGGCATCCACCCGCTGTACCGGCGGCAGCACCACGAAGGGTGAAGAGATCTTCTGCCCCTGGGCATCTTCAATCCAGGACTGCGCCAGATAGGGCAGCTTCTGGTTCTCGTTCTTGATGTTGAGGCTGATGGACTTGGCACCACCCGGATAGACGGCGCGAGTACGGTCCAGCACGATGGCAGCGCTGACGTTGAGCGAAGTCATGCCCAGCACGGCCAGACAGGTATAAGAGAGCAGCTTTTTCATCGGTATCCCATTACTTGCAAGTGAGAGTCTTCATCGACAGATCGGTTACTTGTTGCGGTGCCACTATCTTGCACTGGCGGGCGCCGCCCCAGGAGAGTTCAAACGCTTCATTCGGTTTCACCCCGGTCAGATAGACCAGGCCATCTTCATCCACCACCGAGAGCACCCGGCCGGAGTCCCTGACGACGGTGGCACCAAACGGCGGCACCGAGCCATCGGACAGCTTGACGTTGGCCAGCAGCTTGAATCCTTCGGCGATTTCGAAGGCATTATACCCAATTGCCCCCTCGGTCAGGGTCCCCTGCTTGATGGCGTTCATCGCATCGATGTCGTCGCTCAGCTGATCCACGTCGACCCGGGTGTCGCTCTTGCGATAGTCGGTCATGTCGCTGATCACCGCGACGCCAAAGCGGTTGGTCACGGCGCGGCCGTTGTTGAAGGAGACGCCGGAGGTCTTGTCGGTATCCACCATCATGCGGGTGCCGCCACGACGGGTCGCCTGATGCAGGGCCGCCCCGTGCTCGGTCGCCGTCAGGCCGCCGCGCAGGCTGGCACCGACCGAGGTGTACTCGCTCTGCACGCTGTAGGCATTGAGGCTGACCGCCCCGATGTCGCTGTTGTGGTTGTAGTAACCCCGCGCCACGGCGTGACCATTGCTCTGCACGCCCGCCCCCAGCTGATAGGTATCATCCGGCCGGCTGTAGTCCTGATAGGTGGCCAGGTGGGTCACCTTGCCGTTGGAGGACTGCACGCTGTATCCCGCGCTCTTTCTGTCCCCGATCGGCATGCTCAGGGTCAGCATGACGCTCTTGTCATCCTCGTAGTTCTCGGTCTTGGTCTTGTAGGCCGACACATAGACGGAGACATCCTTGAAGCTGCCGATGTTCACGTTCTTGTTGATGGTGAGGCCGTAGCGATCCTCGGCGTCATGTTCCCAATAGGTTCTGTGGGTGTAGTCCAGGTAGACGGTCAGCGCCTTGGCCGCATCGTCCGCCCAGAAGGTCTTGTTGGCGGTGATGGTGTAGAGCTCCTTGTCACCCCAGTTGTTGTAGTCATCGCTCGAGGTGTTCTCGTTCTTCTCCAGCCGATCCTTGTTATTGAGGAACTGCGACATGGTCATGAAGTCATGCTGGGAGAAGCGATAGCCGGCGAAGGTGATCGAGCTGTTGTATTCATCGAACTGCTTGGCGTAGTTCACCCGCACCGACTGGCCAATCTTGGTCGACAGGCCGGGCAGCTTGGAAATGGATTGGGTCAGGTCGGCGGAAATGGCACCGAAGGCATAGAGATCGCGACCGATACCCAGCCCCATGGAGTTGTATTCACCCGCAACCAGACTGCCGCCATAGAGCGACCAGGAGTTTGCCACCCCCCAGGAGAAATCACCGGTGACGAAGGCAGGGCCGTGCACGTCATGCACCGAGTCCGTCTGTTCGGAAGGGGCGCCGACCGCCAGGTTGTATCTGACATAGCCGGGACGGGTCAGATAGGGCACGGTCGCCGTGTCGACCTGGAACGAGTTGACGCTGCCATCCTGCTCTTCCACCCGCACATCGAGACGGCCGCGCACCGAGCTGTCCAGCCCCTGGATGCGAAACGGACCGGCCGGTACGTTGGTCTCATAGAGGATGCGGCCAGACTGGGAGATGGTCACCTTGGCATTGGTCTTGGCGATGCCGCTCACTTCCGGCGCATAGCCCTGCAGGCTCGGCGGCAGCATGCGCTCATCGTTGGCCAGGTTGACGCCGGTATAGCGAAAACCGTCGATCAGCTGGGAGTTGAGCTGCTGCTCGCCCACCGTCAGCTTGGCGGCCATGTTCGGCAGCGGACGATAGGCGTAGATGCGGTTCAGCTCGGAAGTGGTCCGATCGTTGTCGCCCCAGTAGGCATTGGCCTGATAGTCGCCGCGCAGGCGCCAGGCACCGTAGTTGAACCCCAGGGTGCCGTAGCTGCTGATGTTACGGTTGGAGTAGCCATCGCCCTCGTTGATCTGGGCGTTGATGTTGTAGTCCAGCATCATCCCCGGGATCCCTTCATCCCACTGCTCGGGCGGAATCCAGTTGGGATCGCTGTACTTCATCCACGCCTGGGGCACGGCGATGCGCAGCAGGCCGTTGCCGATGTCGTTGGCGATCACCACGCCGTCCAGCGCCAGCAGGTTGGCACACTGACCGTCGTGCCAGCTGTCGATCTTGGCGATGGCCTCGTCGGTCAGAGCCAGCTTGGGGATCACCTCTTGCGGCAGGCAGGCCACCCCGCCCTTCCCCTTGCCGGTATCGGTCTCGTAGAAGGGGATTTTCTGCAGGGGCAGCTTGTTCTTGTTGACCTCGATCTCGAGGTAGTAGTCGCCGGGCAGGATGTAGCCTTCGTCGGCAAACTGGGAGAGGTCAATCTTGGTCCGTTCGTCCAGATCGAGCGCATCAATATTAAACTCCGTCTCTGCCCATGCATGATTCGCCACCGCCATCAGGCCGGGCACGCACAGCATAAAAGCCATTTTGGAATAATGTTTTTTTCTCACAGAGTCTGATGTTGAAACGCTCATATATTTACTCTAGGAATTGCATAACGGTCTCACGTAATGAGGTATCTACACTAAGCAATTGGCTTGCTTACATATAATTGAGTTCAAACAGCGTCGTACTGTCAGGAAAAAACAGTTGACTGCTGGTCAGACCCAAATTGAATTCCAGATCACTGTTGACGATATCCGAAATAATAAAGCTCTCGCCGGACACCTTGTGATATTGGCCGTTGTTGAGAATGCCAAGCTCATCGCTCATGGCACCGCGCACGGACATGGAAATAAAAGGCAGTGATGCCTCTGCTGCTCCTTCAACCTGACAGCCGCTGATTTTCAACGTGCCCGGTTGCCTGGCCTGCAAAGGAATGCTGCGCTGCACGTCCAGCGTACAGCCCGACTCGGCCAGCCCATCCGAAATCTCGTTGGCGTGGACTGATCCCGCCATCATCACCAGCTGCAGCACCATGGCTGCCATCATTGAAGTTTTCATGATCAAGGTTCGATGTGAGGAGACAGAAGGTGTGAAGTTGTGGTGGCATCAGCCACCACAACCCTGGTCACACGTTAAGGCAGTCGATTACTCGTAGGAGAGAGTAAAGTTGGTCACTGCAGTGAAAGCGCCGGCTTTCAGCGGGTTGGCGGTCTGATCGGCATAACCTTTCAGCACGGCACTGAAGGGCAGCTCGTTGTCACCGTTGACCAGGCCGAAGGCGGCAGTCGGGGTACCCAGTACGATAGCGGCACCACCCGGAGCGGTCATCTTGATACCGGCACCAGCGGCGTCACCACCACCGATAACCAGCAGGCTGGAATCTACCGGGTCTTTGGCACCGCTGAAGGTAACCTTGACGGCATCTTCGGTGTCGGAGATTTCACAGTTCAGCAGCTTGATGCTGAACGGCTTGGAGTTGGACTCGCCACCGTTGGCCAGCTCTTTGGTGCTGATCTGACCCATTTCAACTACCTGGTCAACAGACTCAGGAGCAACGGAGCAAGGAGCGTTGATGATTTCACCGTTGAAGGTGACTTTGCCTGAACCAGCGCCACCGGCAGCAAAAGCGGTGCCGCACAGCAGCATGGAACCAACACCCATAGCAACCAGAATTTTGTTAGCTTTCATTCGTTTATACCTACATTAACGTGTGTTGTACTGCATCACTCCAATCATGCTGGAGTCACGATCTTCAGTGATGCCGCGATATACTGCACAGCATGCCGGTGCCTGTTCTCTCATTAAGCCGGTGAGAGGCGGCATCAATAACTTGCTGTGCCTTTATGGTTTATCTAAATAAGCAAAAGCAGCTCACCGCATAAGGAGCAGTTCCCGCTACACCTCAACTGCACAACTACATACATCCCTGTCGTCTGTGCAGAAAGCCGTGCTCCGCTTTTGCTTGATGAACAAATTAACGACTCATATGATGCACATCAAATACATTTTGATTTTTATAAATTCTTTTATAAACACTTAAAAAACAATCACTTACAGCCATGACGACACATTTATGAATGCCGTAAAATAAATATCGTTCATATAGCAAACACGGATTGGATTATTTTAAATCAGACAACTTCAACCGCTTAACAGCAATTAACAAAAACACAACAATAAAATAATTCCAGGTCACGTTCTTTGTTTCTTGAATACCCCTGACCTCATACATAAAACAGCTCAGGCAATCAGGTAATCAGGTAATCAGGTAATCAGGTAATCAGGTAATCAGGTAATCAGGTAATCAGGTAATCAGGTAATCAGGTAATCAGGTAATCAGGTAATCAGGTAATCAGGTAATCAGGTAATCAGGTAATCAGGTAATCAGGTAATCAGGTAATCAGGTAATCAGGTAATCAGGTAATCAGGTAATCAGGTAATCAGGTAATCAGGTAATCAGGTAATCAGGTAATCATTCTAACTAGGTTCCGCTTGTGAAGGGAAACACCAACAAGCTTCCTTTTATTATCCCCTTGTTCACTCCCAAGGTCATGCTGAACCATATTTGTGATCGACATAGAACTACTGAGCTCGCCCGTTATCCATAATGGCAAGGGAGATAAGAATGAATTTTTCAGGATATTCATTCAAAAAAAACATTAAGGAAAACCAGCCGTTTATCCTGAGCCGCGGAGAATAAAAAACTATTTGTGACCGATACCTCACACTTTTTTATGGTGATTGATTTCTCAAAGTGCGATGTTATCATCTAGACATAGAGTAAAGGGCAAACCGATCGAAAGGTCGGGACGCAAAGCCACCGGTCTAAGGGTTCATAACCTAAGACAGCGGAGCTGCCATCTGAGAAGAGCGATGTCATCAGCTGTATCTGTGTCATTCTCTTTGATTGCGTTGCCCTTTTCGTACAACGACATGTGACGAAAAGGACATAAAAATGAACACTTCCACCGCTTCCGTTCGCAACAGCGCCATCCGTTTTGCCTCTTCTGCCGCCGCAGCCATGCTGCTGGGTGCCACTTTGTTGCCAGCTACTGCCTCCGCCTACGATGGCAGCGTCACCTTCACCGGTACCATCTACGAAGCCCCCTGTGACTTCGCCGACAACAGCGTGACCTGCTACTCGGGCACCCAGCGTCAGACCATGGATCTGGCCAGCCTGCAGCAAGCCGGCAGCCTCAATACCATCAGCAGCACCATGCAGTACAAGCTGTCTGCCGGCAGCAGCAACATGGCCATAGTGACCGTCAGCTACCTCTGAGCCCGTCACTTCCGTCACCCGCCCGAGGTTGTTCATTGCCTCGGGCGGATCTGCTCGCACCGTGAAGGGTGAGCACCCACTGCCATACTCAGGCAGCGGCTGATAACGCCTGCCCGCGACTCCCCATCACTTTTCCTCCTATTTTTTTCTGCGTCCATACCGAGCGCAGCCAACTGCCTTCTCACTACGCCCCCAACTTTCTGCTCAGACAAGTCAGCGCTTTTTCTGCGGGTTTGCCGGCTTCGCATTGTCGCGACGCCACATGACCAGCACATCTCAAACGAGACTTTGATCACAGTTGCCAGCCTCAGACTGAGATCCCCCCCAGATGGCAGATGAGTCCTTGCTATCAACCAGGCCCCCAATGGGGCTCACTTTGTTTTGATTCAATCTAAATAAATGATTTATATGGCCTGATTGGTGGGTTGATATCCTTTTGGAGCTGAATAGATTGCACGCGTCAATCACGCAGACAATCAAGCAAAGGGATAAAAATGAACAATCTGGGTACCAGGTTGCTGCTGCTGGCAGCACCGGGCCTGCTTGCCACTTCGGCGCTGGCCAACTACTCCCCCTCCGACTGGCAACAGTATCAACTCAAAGGTGAATCCAGCCGTCAGCTGGGGGATCAGCTCACCGAAGTGACCTACGAGCTGAGCGCCCGCAGCACCGACGCCCCCTATCAACAGCTGAGGGTGTATCGTCGCTTCGACTGGAGCGAAGCCAACCTGGCTGCGCTGGCAGAACAGCAGTGCGGCGAGCCGCAGCTCAAGATCGAACAGGGCTGGCAGATCCGCTACCTCAGCTGTGAAGAGGTGGTGCCGGCCGGCAAGGCCGTCCCGGCCAGCAGCTATGACTATGGCTACGGCATGAAGCAGGGCCGCTGGGAGCCGCTGGCAGGCACCCCGACCGCGCCGCGTCAGGATCGTCTGCCGCTGGCGGAGCGGGTCATCCTGGGTCATAGCGAGCAGGAGCTGGATCGCTGCGAGCTCAACGCCGAAGGTCGCTGCGCCGAGCAGGCATGGCAGTACCAGCCGCAAAACTGGCAGCAATTGAAGGTGCTGGAAGAGACCCCCAATGAACGGGATGGCCGCCTCGAGCAGATCTTCTTCCGCCTGCAGCCCATCGCGGGCAGCCAGGCCGCCAAGCAGGTGAGCGAGCTGCACGTCTGGCGCCAGTACACCTGGTTGCTGGACGAGATCAAGACCCAGCAGGAGTGCGATGAACCCCAGACCCGTCAGGAAGGGGACAAGACCATCAGCTACCGGGTGTGCCGTCAGACCCTGCCCGCCGGCAGCGAAGTGCAGGTGGTCTTGAAGGACACCGGCTATCAATACCCGGTGGGGGGCAGCGAATGGCAGACCCTGCCGGAAACAACCGAGTGGCAGGAGAGCCGGGTACTCAACCGCCCCATCGTGCTGGCCAGCAAGGAAGAGCAACTCGACTGTCGCCGTGCCGACGGCCGCGCCTGCTCCGAGCCGGATCTGCCGGGCACCGAGCTGCTGGACGCCGAAGCGGCCAAGATAGTGCAGGATGCCAGTGGCCAGCCTGCGCCGGTCTGGCGGGAGAACTATGGTCACGATGACACCAAGCTGCTGGCCGTGTCGCGCGGCATCCAGAGCCTGCTGGCGGCCAATCAGCCGGCCCATCCGGCCATGAAGCTGCTGCTGGAATACGTGCGCGCCCACAACTACCACAACTACGGCAAGCACAAGGAAGACGGCCCGGCCGCCGCCGAGGCGCTGGCCGAGGCATTGACGGCGCTGGGCGCCCATCCGCTGCTCTTCCCGGAGCAGGCCAGCGACGAGGTTGGTGCCGTCATGGGTGCCTGGAGCATCGCCCTGCACGGCCAGTTCAAGAGCCCGGCAGTGCAGGGCCGCTTTGGTACCCTGCTCGGCGAGTTCAACCAGATGCTGGCCTACAGCACCCGCCATGCCAGCGAGATCAACGGTCAGCACGCCTGGGCAACCGGCCTGTTCGATTTGCTCAACTTCCTCGACTTCGCCAGCGACTACAGCGACCCCTTCGCCAATGACTTCCGCCAGCAGGATGGCGAGCTACGCAAGCAGCTGCACGCCCTCGGCATGAGCGAACTCGCGTTGTGGCAAGGAAGGGATGGCGCCGATCTGTTCCTGCTCAACAACGTGCTGGATGCCTACACCCGTCTCTACCGGGTTGCCCGCTATACCCGCCCGGACGAGCTCGACGGCTACCGCAAGCTGCTGGATGACTCCGTCATCGCACTGGTTCGCCACCACGACCTGATCCCCGGTGGCCAGCAGAGCCAGGATCTGCTGGAAGACATGTCGCTGACCCTCTCCACCTACTACCTGACCTACACGGACCGCACCAGCGAGGCCTGCATCAGCGGTGACTTCGCCGGCCTCTGCACCCCCGTCCGGGTGGAGGACGTGCTGCCGTTCGAGCACACCTGCTCACCGACCCTGCGCCTGCGGGCCCAGGATCTGACCATGGATCAGGCCGAGGGGATCTGCCGTGAACTGGGTGCCGAAGAGCAGCAGTTCCACCAGCAGATGGAAACCGGCTGGCAGCCGGTGGCGGACGATCACAACGAGGCGCTGGAACTGGTGGTCTTCAACTCCTCCGCCGACTGGAAACGCTACGGCAGTGCCCTGTTCGGCGGCGTCTCCACCGACAACGGCGGCATCTACCTCGAAGGGGATCCGGCTCGCCCCGGCAACCAGGCGCGCTTCTTCGCCTACGAGGCGGAGTGGAAGCGCCCTGCGTTCCAGGTGTGGAACCTGCGCCACGAGTACGTCCACTACCTGGACGGCCGCTTCAACCAGTACGGCAGCTTCGGCCACTACCCGCTCAACCGCACCACCTGGTGGTCGGAAGGGCTGGCGGAGTTCGTCGCCCACGGCCAGTGCTTCGCCCGCGGTCTGGACAACGTCGCCGGCCGCCCGGCCAACGACCGTCCGGCCCTGGCCGACATCCTGCACCTGGATTACGACAAGGGTGGCGAGATGGTCTACTCCTGGTCCTACACGGTACACCGCTTCCTGAACGAGACCGGTCGCGGCGCCAGCTGGCTGGCCATGGCCCAGGCCCTGCGCAACCCGGATCAGCAGCAGGCCATGAGCGCCTTCGAAGCCGAGCTGGACCAGCTGATTGCCAATGACAGCGAGGCCTACCAGCAGTGGCTCGGCCGCGAGCTGCTGCCCTGGTGGGAAGCCAACAAGGACTCCGACGAGTGCAAGGCCAACGACTCCTCCCACTGAGGACGAGACGGGTATGACAAGGGGCGGCCATGGCCGCCCCTTGTTTATGGCGCCGTTTGATAAGCCCGGGATCCTGGCGCGCACTGCGACAACCTCTGCCCGAGTGAGACCCTGCGCCGCCATCAAACCTGACGCGCCACAACAACTTGTAATAGAATGGCCCCCTGTCTTCTCTTACTTCAGACCCGAACCGCACCGCGCATGAAGAAGTTTGCCAAGATCCTGCTCGCCTGCCTCTGCCTGTTGCTGGCCTCCATCGCCGCCCTGCTTGGCTACAGCGAGTGGACCGTCTCGGACGCCCGTCACTACACCTACGACGACGTCAACGCGGTGCCCTACAACCGGGTCGCCCTGGTGCTCGGCACCTCCAAATACCTGATTGGCGGCAGCCCGAACCACTACTTCAAATACAGGATCAAGGCCGCCGCCGAGCTCTACAACAACGGCAAGGTGGACTACATCCTGGTCTCCGGCGACAACGCCACCGTGCAGTACAACGAACCGCGCCAGATGCGGCGGGCCCTGATCCAGGCCGGCATTCCGGCCAGCGCCATCTACAGCGACTACGCCGGTTTTAGGACCCTGGACTCCATCGTGCGTGCCAAGGAGGTGTTCGGTCAGGCCCACTTCACCGTGGTCTCCCAGGCCTTTCACAACGAGCGTGCCATCTTCATCGCCCGCCATTTCGGCATCGAGGCGGTCGGCTTCAACGCCGTGGATCCCAGCGCCTATCAGGGCATCAAGACCCGGGTGCGCGAGGTGTTCGCCCGCCTGATGGGGCTGCTCGACCTCTACGTGCTGGACAAGGGTCCCAAGTTCCTCGGAGAGCCCATCGTCATCGGCGCTCCCGTACCCTGCCAGGCGTTGAGCACCATAGGGGCAAGCCAGCCCTGCCTGCCCATTGCACCGCCCCCCCATCAGCCGAAAGCCAAGCAGGCAGCGGCCGTGAGCGCGGCAACCGCCACCAGTGCAGCGGCTGCAACCAGCAGTGCCTTGGCCACCAGCGCAGCCGTGCCGAGCGAAGCTACGCCCGTGGATAATCCGGCGGCCGCCAGTGCGGCAAAGCCAACCGGCAGCACACTGACTCCTCAATAGCAGAGACCCGCCAACAGGCGGGTCTCTTTCATTGGGCTCGGTATTTCCGGCGATCAGGCCAGCGCCGCCACGTAACGCCGTGCTACCTCGTCCCAGTCGATCACGTTGTAAAACGCAGCGATGTAATCGGGACGCTTGTTCTGGTACTTGAGGTAGTAGGCATGCTCCCACACATCCAGCCCGAGTATGGGGGTGAGCCCCTCCATCAGGGGGCTGTCCTGGTTCGCGCTGCTCACCACCTGCAACTTGCCGCGCCCATCGACCACCAGCCAGGCCCAGCCGCTGCCAAAACGGCTCAGCGCCGCCTGGGTAAAGGCCTGCTTGAAGGCCTCCAGCCCACCCAGATCCCGCTCGATCGCTGCGGCCAGCTCGCCGTCCGGCTCGCCGCCACCCTGCGGACTCATCACCTGCCAGAACAGGCTGTGGTTGGCGTGACCGCCGCCGTGATTGCGCACCGCCCCCTGAACCTGTGCCGGCAGGCTGTCGATACGGGCAAGCAGCGCCTCCAGCGGCAGAGCAGCCAGCTCCGGCAGATCGGCCAGGGCGGCATTGAGGTTGTTGATGTAGGTCTGGTGATGGCGACTGTGGTGGATCTCCATGGTCAGCGCGTCGATATGGGGTTCCAGTGCGTCGTAGGCATAGGCAAGGGCAGGCAGGGTATGGCTCATGGTCACCTCTGTTTATTGTGATTAATGCAGTTGCGGGGCTGGCTCGGTCTGGCACAGACACTGGCCGAGGCAGCGGCGGATGCCGTCGTGGCTGCCGTGCTTGCGCACGAAGGCGAGCAATTCGGTATGGGTGCTGCGGGTGTGGCGCAGGGCGGCATCCCGCAGGGCGCCGGAGCTGGCGGGGGACTGGCTGGTGGCGAGCAGGCAGTCGTGGATGTGACACAGCAGGTCGGCGGCCCGATCCGGCAGCGCCATCGCCACCAGCAGATCCGCCAGGTTGTGGTGGGCCACCACCAGCGCGGCCACCGCCTCGTCCACATCGTGCCAGTCGGCAAACTGCTGGCGGGCCAACCACAGCGCCTGTTGATAGCAGGAGAGCGCCTTGGCGTGCTCACCGGCATCGAAATGGCGGTTGCCGCTCATGGTCTGCACCTTCCAGTGCACCATGCTGCTGTCGCTCTCCCCCGTCCCTACCCAACCTCTTACCCAGCTTGCCGACATAGGCTCCAACACCACAAATGATAATAATTATTATTTAACTTATGTAAGGGGCGAACACAAGGGATAGTTGTGCCGGCATAACCAACAATCCTGCCCATATGGGTAGGGCTTTTTTGAATCTGTCTGTTTGGTGATCATTTGCACAGATGCAAACGTCCCGTTCCGCCATGCTGGTCGGTATCGGCATGATGCCGGTGGCTGCCGCTGCGGCAGTCTCTCTTCACAAGGATGAACAAGATGAAAAAATGGCTATTGGTGCTGTTGTGCGCCCTGCCCATACTGGGCCAGGCGGCAGGTTATACCCAGACCCGCTACCCCATAGTGCTGGTGCACGGTCTGTTCGGCTTCGACAAGCTGCTCGGGGTCGACTACTTCTACGGCATCCCCCAGGCGCTGACCCGGGATGGCGCCAAAGTTTACGTGGCCCAGGTCTCCGCCACCCAGAGCTCGGAACTGCGCGGTGAGCAGCTGCTCAAACAGGTGCAGCAGGTGCTCGCCATCACCGGGGCGGAGAAGGTGAACCTCATCGGCCACTCCCACGGTGGCCCCACCATTCGCTACGTCGCCTCGGTCGCTCCCGAGCTGGTCGCCTCCGCCACCAGCGTGGGCGGGGTCAACTACGGCTCGGAGATCGCCGATCTGGTGCGCGCCAACGTGGCACCGGGCTCGGTGGCCGAGAAGCTGGCGGTAGCCGCCGCCTCGGCCCTGTCCGGGGTCATCTCGCTGCTCTCCGGGGGCAGCCAGCTGCCGCAGGATCCCCTCGCCGCCCTCGACGCGCTCACCAGCGCCGGTGCCCAGCGCTTCAACCAGCGCTACCCGGAAGGGCTGCCCAGCCAGTATTGCGGTGAAGGGCCCATGCAGGCCGCCAACGGGGTCTATTACTTCTCCTGGAGCGGGCGTGGCACCATGACCAACATCCTAGATCCGGTGGATCCGGCACTGGCGCTGACCGGCAGCTTCTTCAAGGAGCCCAACGACGGCCTGGTCGGGGTGTGCAGCAGCCACCTCGGCAAGGTGATCGGCACCGACTACCGGATGAACCACCTGGACGAGGTGAACCAGTCGTTCGGCATTCGCCACCTGTTCGAAACCGACCCGGTCAGCCTCTATCGCCAGCACGCCAATCGCCTGCAGGGTCTGGGGCTATGAACAAGGCCTGGTTGATGGCCGTTCCGCTGGGGGCGGCCCTGCTGCTGGGGGGCTGGCAGCTGTGGCCCGCCCCGAGCCCCGACTCGGCCGCCCCCATGACGCAAGAGACCGGGCCGGCCTCACCCCTGGCTCAGCAGACCGCCCCCTCGCCCGCTGAGCACTCGCTGCAGGCTCGCTATGAGGCCTTTCTTGCCGCCGAAAGCAGCCTGACGGTGCCGACCGATCCGGGCCTGGCCAGTCTGCAGGTACTGTTCGACGAGCGCGAGCAGTTGCGCCAGCAGAGCTTCACCCCGGCCGAGCAGGAGCAGCTGTTTGCCGAGGATCGGCTGATGGAGCAGTGGACCCTGCGCCGCAAGGCGCTGGCGGAGGCCAGCGATGCCGACAAGCCGCTGCTGGCGAGCGAGCTCGAGCTCTGGCTGGCGGAGCAGCCCCAGTGGTTTCGGGAGGCGGAGGCCAACAGCCGCCTGCTCGGCGATCTGCTGAGTCTGGAGCGACTGCCGGCGGCCGAGCGTGACGCCGTGCTGCGCGAGCAGCTGGGGCCGGAGGCGGTGGACCGGCTGCACCAGCTGGCGGAGAGTCAGCAGGGGTTCGAGCAGCAGCTGGCCGGCTATCTGGCCGAACTCAAGCCTCTGCCCGCCGAGCGGCGGGCCGAGCAGCAGTCGGAGATCCTGGCGCGCTGGTTCGAGCCCGGCCAGTGGCGACGGGTAGAAGCCCTCACCCGGCTCAGGCTGGGCGAGTAACCGCCAAAATAACCAAAATAAAAAAGGGGCCCACATCTGGGCCCCTTGCTTTGCTGCAACCGTGCTTACAGCGGCTTGTTGGCACCTGGCAGCGGCTGCCAGGTGAGGCGGGTCACCTGGGGACCCTGCACCTCGCACTTGAGGCTCAGATCCTGCCACCCCTTATCCTGGCGCAGGGAGACTTCACCCTCGATGCCCTCGGCGTGGCTCTTGAGTTTGGCCGGCTCGAAGGTCACCTTGTCCCCCCCGGCCAGCGCCATCAGCTTGCCGTTGCAGAGCCAGTGGGCGAGCTCCGCCCCCTTGAGCTTGACGCCCCCCTTGGCCGCCTTCTGTTCGGCGGCGCTCGGTGCAAACAGCTGGCCCAGCTCGGCCGCCCGTTTGGTGAGCCAGGCTTCCCGCTGCTGCATGCTCATCTTGCTGACGAACTCGGCGGGCTGTCCCTTCTCGTCCAGCCATTGGGTCAGCTTGCCGCCGTCGTCAAAGGCGAACTGGGCGGCGGGCTCCTTCACCCCGAACAGCTTGCCGCCCTTGAAGTAGTAACGGCTCTCCCCTTCCTGCTTGCCCTGCTCGTTCATGATGGGCACGGCGATGATAACGGGAGCGCCATCCACCCAGGCCTTGATGTCTATGCCGTCGTGGCTGAACAGACGGGTATCGAGGGCACTCTCGGCCCCCTTTTCCATCAGGGAGAACTGCTCGGCGAGGGAGGCCGCCATCGAAGGCAGGGAGCAGAGCCCCAGTCCCAGGCCGAGGCTCAGGGCGATCACGGTATTGCGCATAAGTGTCCTGTGATTGGCCGAAGGGCCAAGGTTAGCTTTCTATCAGCCAGGCCCGCAGCTCCTCCCGGTGGCGATCGCTCAAAGGAATGGACTGGCGGGACTGGTAGTCAAAATGGATCAGGGTGGTTTCGGCGGTCACCGCCAGTTCGCCCTCCTGCCAGGCTTCCTGCCAGAGCGTGAAGGAGCTGGAGCCGATGCGGCGTACCCCGGTCTTGATCAATACCTGCTGGCCGTAGAACAGCTCCCGTTTGAACTGCACCGTGTAGCCCGCGATGATCAGATGCCAGTTGTGCACATCCAGCTCGGGGGAGAAGATGCGAAACAGCGGGTCGCGGGCCGATTCAAACCAGACCGCCGGCACCGTGTTGTTGATGTGGCCGAGGGCATCTGTCTCTTGAAAACGGGGTTGGATCTGCATTTCCAGCATGGATATCGACTCCTTGTCGTTGGACCGCGCTCAGGCTAACGCGGCCCGCCTCTGGACTCAAGCTCCCCCGTCGTATCGCCGGCGCCGACGGCCAGCTCCGGGCGCAGCCAGGCGCTGCGAAAATCGAACCAGCCGAGCGCCGTCATCCGCACTCCGTGCACCCCGACCCGGCTCTCCAGCTCCAGCCAGTGGTGAAACAGCGGCACAAACCAGCCCCGCCGCTGCACATTTGCCAGCAGCGCCCGCGGCCCCGGCTCCTCGCCGCTGGCACGCCACTGCGTCAGCCCCTGCCACAGGCCATGCTGGCCGCCCCACACCTTGCGCAGCAGCGGGGTCCCCTGCAACCAGGCGTAGGGGGCGAAGTCGTGTTCGTGCTCCAGGTTGAGGGTGCCGAGCCAGAGATCCACGTCCTCGTCCGCCCCGCTCACCCAGCGGCCGTAATCCAGGGTGCGTACCTCGAGCTCGATGCCCTGCTCGGCCAGCAGGCTGCTCATGGCGTTGGCACACTCGTTGAACTCCAGGTGCTGGTTGAAGCAGGCCAGCACCAGCTGACGCGGCCGCCCGGCCGGCGCCGGCAACGAGGCTGGCTGCGCCTCGCGCCAGTGGGGCAAGAGACCCAGCGCGCTGGTCCAGCCCCGCTGCAGCTCGGGGGCGACCCGAGCCATCAGGGCGATGGGGTTGAGCAGGCCCGCCAGCCATTGGCGCAGGGCGGGATCCTGCAGGGCGCCGGAGCGCTCATCCTGCAGCAGGAAGTAGCAGCCGGATTCGAGCTCGGACTCGCCACGCATGGTGCCGAGCTCCGGGCTGTCGCGCCCCAGTTGCAGGTGGCTCTCCAGCCGCTCCGCCAGCTCCGGCAGCATCCAGATGTCGATCTCGTCGAGCAGGGCGCGCAGGCCGAAGTAGTCGTCGAATGCCTCCAGGCACAGGTGCATGGGATCGTTGGCGGTCACCCGATAGGGGCCGGTGCCCACCGGCTGCAGGGCAAAGCCCGCCTCCCCCTTGAGCTCGCGCGGCAGGATGACGGCCACCGGCTCGGCCAGCAGGTGGGGCAGCAGGGGATCCGGGCTGTCGAGGTGCAGATCCAGGGTGCGCGGCCAGGGGCTCTCCAGCCGCGCCAGATGGGCGAACAGCGGACGATCCCGCAGGCTCTGCAGGCTCTCCGTCACGTCCTCCAGCGTCAGGGTGCGGCCGTGGTGAAAGCGCACCGCCGGCCTCAGGTAGAAGCGCCAGTGACAGGGGCCGAGGCACTCCCAGTGGTGGGCGAGATCCCCCTCGATTTCCCCATTTTCCTCATTTCGCCGGGTTAGGCCGTTGAAGATCTGGCGGCTCAGGTGGATTTCGGATCGGCGCAGCGGGCCGGTGGGCAGCAGCTGGGGCAATGGCCGGTAGTAGGGCACCCGCAGGATCTGGCGCCCTTCCCGGGTGGCCTGGCCGAGCTGCTCGATCAGCAGCGGGGTGAGCAGATCGAGGCGATCTTCCGCCAGCCGCACCGCCTGAGCCAGCTGGCCCTGGCTCAGCAGCTCCCGCAGTCGGCGCCGGGTCAGGCTCTCCTGGTTGTCCAGCAGGGTGAGGCGGGAGCGCCGCCCCCGCCCAGCCTCGGCGGACCAGCCGAGCCAGCCCTGCTCCTGCATGCGGCGCAGCAGCAGGCGGGCGTTGCGCGGGGTACAGCAGAGCAGATCCGCGACCTCGGCGAGGCTGATTTCCCGCTCGTCGCAGCCAAGCTGCTGGGCGAGCCGTTGGAATTGCTGGTAGAGGCGGCTGGTGGGCATAAAAGAGGAAATCCTTGCTCTAAAAGTCATCAGTTTTTACTTCCGCATTTTAGCTCAATACTGCTGACGAACGTGAGAACCACAGCGCAGGAGCCCCATCATGAGCCACGCCAACCCCATCAAACCGAACCGGATCCAGCAGATCCTGCGCCGTTACTTCAAGCGGATCCTGCCCCGCCCGCTGCCGCTGATCGAGGATCCCATGAGCCAGCTCAACCGTCTGATGCAGTGGGACATGCACCAGATCGACGACAAGGAGTATCGCCGCCGCCTCTGAGCCGGCCTCCCTCACGCCCCGACGAGATTGCTTTGCCGGATCTGATGGTTTACATCGGCCAAGGGCCTGATAGATTGGACGTCTATCCATCTATGACTGCTATCCAGCAACATCCAACAAGGAGTGTGTGATGAAAGATGCGACCCTGGCCCTGCACCACGGCTTTGCCAACGACCCCACCACCAAGGCCGTCGCCGTGCCCATCTACCAGACGGTGGCCTACGAGTTCGAGAGCGCCCAGCACGGGGCGGATCTGTTCAACCTAGCGGTGCCTGGCAACATCTACACCCGCATCATGAACCCCACCAACGATGTGCTGGAACAGAGGATGGCCGCACTGGAGGGCGGGATTGCCGCGCTGGTGGTCTCGGCGGGTTCTGCCGCCATTACCTACGCCATCCAGGCGCTGACCGCCGCCGGCGATAATATCGTCTCCACCCCCCAGCTCTATGGCGGCACCTACACCCTGTTCGCCCACATGCTGCCAAGCTTCGGGGTCGAGGTGCGCTTCGCCAAGGATGACAGCGCCGAGGCCATCGCCGCCCTCATCGACGACAAGACCAAGGCGGTCTACTGCGAGAGCATCGGCAACCCGGCCGGCAACATAGTGGACATTGCCGCCCTGGCCAAGGTGGCCCACGCCCGCGGCGTGCCGCTCATCGTCGACAACACGGTCGCCACCCCGGTCTTGTGCAAACCCATCGAGCACGGCGCCGACATCGTGGTGCACAGCCTGACCAAATATGTCGGCGGCCACGGCAACTCGCTGGGGGGCGTGGTGGTCGACTCGGGCAAGTTCCCCTGGGCGGATCACGCCGAGCGTTTCCCCCAGCTGACCCAACCCGAACCTTCTTATCACGGGGTGGTCTACACCGAGGCGTTCGGGCCGGCCGCCTTCATCGGGCGGGTGCGCACCGTGCCGCTGCGCAATACCGGCGCGGCGCTGGCGCCGATGAACGCCTTCCTGCTGCTGCAGGGGCTGGAGACCCTGAGCCTGCGCATGGAGCGCCACGTGGACAACGCCCTGCAGGTGGCTCACCACCTCAAGCACCATCCCAAGGTAGCCTGGGTCAGCTACGCCGGGCTGCCGGGTCACCCCCACTACCTGCTGGCGGAGAAGTACATGGCCGGCCGCCCCTCCGCCATCCTCTCGTTCGGCCTGAAAGAGGGCTACGAGGCGGGGGTGCGCTTCTACGATGCACTCAAGATCTTCAAGCGGCTGGTCAACATCGGCGACGCCAAGTCGCTGGCCTGCCACCCCGCCTCCACCACCCATCGCCAGCTCAGCGAAGAGGAGCAGACCAAGGCCGGGGTGAAACCTGAGATGATCCGGCTGTCGGTAGGGATCGAGGCCATCGAGGACATACTGGCGGATCTGGATCAGGCGCTGGAGGCCTGAGTCAGGCGTTGAACGAGCGGGCATCAGCCCGCTTTTTTTAGCTGCAGCGGTGAACCCGTCGCCGCGCCGCTGCGTACTACCGCTTCTTGTCACTGCGTCGAGGTATTCATGATAGTCCTGCACCACCTGAACAAATCCCGCTCCCAGCGCATCATCTGGCTGCTCGAAGAGCTGGGCCTGCCCTATGAGATCAAGGCCTACCAGCGCGATGCCGCCACCTTTCTGGCGCCCCCCGAGCTCAAGGCCGTCCACCCCCTCGGCAAGTCGCCGGTCATCGAGTTTGACGGCCAGGTGCTGGCGGAATCCGGTGCCATCACCGAGTACCTGATCGCCCGCCACGCCCCGCAGCGGTTGGCACCGGCCGCCGACAACCCGGACTATGCCGAGTACCTGCAGTGGCTCCACTTCGCCGAGAGCTCCGGCATTTTGCCGCTGTTGCTCGATATGTTCGTGCGCAAGGACGGCAGCCCGATGCGCTTCCTGCCGGACTACGCCAAAGCCGAGTGCGCCAAGGTGCTGGGCTATCTCGACGAGGTGCTGGCAAGCCGCCGCTATCTGGTGGCCGATCGCCTCACCGGCGCCGACATCCTGAACTCCTTCCTGGTGGATCTGCTGGCGCAAAGCGGACAGCTGACCCAGTTCCCGCATTTGCAGGCCTACTGGCAGCGCCTCAACACTCATCCGGCCCGCCAGAAGGCGGCGGCGCTGGAGCGCGAGCTGGACCGCAGCGCCGGATAAGTGGCCAAGCGCCCGGCGCCACCATGCAAAACGCCCCTATGATCGGGGCGTTTTCTTTTCCGTTGGTCAGCCGGTAAGCAGAGGGCGTGGGAGAGGATCCGCGCCACTATGGTTGCCAGGATGACTTACAGCGCGTGGGAGAGGATCCTGGCGACCTTGTCCGGATCTATGTCCTGCTGCTCCCCGAGGGCGGTCAGGCCGAACAGCTTGAGGTTGGAGCAGATCCCCGGGATGCAGCGCGCATCCAGGCCATAGTCGGCGAGACAGGTGCCCACCCCCATCTGCTGGAAGAACTGCTCGGTGCGGATGATCGCCTCCTCGATGCGCAACGCCTTGTCCTCGCGGCTGGAGTGCCACACCCGCTCGGCGAACTGGGCCAGCTTCTCCTGCTTCTGGGCCGCTTGTTCGCGCAGCAGGGAGGGCAACACCACCGCCAGACTCTGGGCATGATCCAGTCCGTGCAGGGCGGTGAGCTGGTGACCGATGGCGTGGGTGGACCAGTCCTGAGGCACGCCGCGACCGATGAGGCCGTTGAGGGCCAGGCTGGCCGCCCACATCAGGTTGGCGCGCACCTGGTAGTTGGTGGGCTCCGCCAGCGCCCGCGGGCCGTTGTCCACCAACACCTGCAGCAGGCCTTCCGCCAACCGGTCCTGCACCTCGCCCCCCACCGGGAAGGTGAGGTACTGCTCGAGGATGTGGACGAAGGCATCCACCACCCCGTTGCCCACCTGGCGCGGCGGCAAGCTGTAGGTGGTGGTGGGATCCAGCACCGCAAACACCGGCTGCACCAGCGGGTTCATGAAGGAGAGCTTCGCCTCCCCCCGGCTCACCACGGCGGCCGGGTTGCTCTCCGAACCGGTGGCCGGCAGGGTCAGCACGCAGCCGAGCGGCAGCGCCGCCTTGATGGGGGCCTTGTGCAGCAGGATCTCCCAGGGATCGTCCCCCTCGAAGCGGGCCGCGGCGGCCACGAACTTGCTGCCGTCCACCACTGAGCCGCCACCCACCGCCAGCAGGAAGTCGATGCGCTCGCGCTTGACCAGATCCACCGCCTCCATCAGCTGGTCGTACTGGGGATTGGCGCCGATGCCGGGGAACTCCAGCCACTCCCGGCCTGCCAGCGCCTGGGTCAACTGGTCATAGACCCCGTTCTGCTTGATGCTGCCGCCGCCGTAGAGCACCAGCAGGCGGCTGCCGGCCGGGATCAGTTCGGGCAGTTTGGCGATCTGGCCTTCACCGAAACAGACGCGGGTGGGATTGGCATATTGGAAGTTGTACACGGCAGAGCCCTCGGTTGAATGCATGCAGAGGGATTGTGCGCCTGTGGCCCCCACAGGTCAAAGAACGCGGGCACGCCCTCACATTGCACCGCGGATGCGGGTTGCCGGCAGGGCCGCTCATCCACTGTGGTCAGCGGGGGCAAGGGCTTGCCCCCGCTGACCATGGATTGCCGTTCGAGTCATTCCGCTGCTCAGGCGCTCTTGCTCTCTTCCTTGCTGCTCTTCTTGCCTGTGAGGCGGTCCATGGCGTCTTGCAGCATGGCGTCCCGCTGCTCGTTCAACGGCTTGCTCTGCTCCGCCCGCTCCTTGGCGCTCAGCTGCTTGTTGTCGGCAATCGCCTTGAGCTTCTCTTCTATCTCGTTGAACTGCTTGCGATCAAAGCCGAGCGCCTTGTCCACCAGCTGCTGCAGCACGCCCCCCTTGTCGGAACTCATGTCGAGCGCCGGCGGCAGCTTGCTGTTCTTGGCCAGGTGTTCATAGGTCAGCGCCTGCTGGGCCTGGCCGGTTATCCGTTGGGAGGAGAGGTTGACCAGATCTTCCCAACCGCCGCCACCCTGACCGCTGTCGGCGCTGCTGAGGGTCGCGAGGGCGCGATTGTTGGAGGCGCTCTGGGCAAGCTGCTGGCTGTAGGGTTTGATATCCATGGGGGCTCCAGTCTGCATGCCAAACCGGCATGACGAGGTCGCTGATTCGATGGTATGAGGCGCCTGGCCCCATCATTGGCAATAAAACCAGCAAGTTGCAGGCCAACTTGTCAGGGTGAACGAGATCCCCACCGTGGCGAGCCTGCCGCCGGTCACGGACCTGATGTGGCGTCAGAATCATGACTCATCCGCTGCTTTTATCCCGATTTTCGACACATACAACTACCTATAAAACTCCTCGCCACATAAACAGCAGGAACGCCTTGTCGATCACAAAACAAACAACCAGTGAGGCATACAATTTTGGCGCACCATCGGGCAAGCAAGCAGCGTTATGGATGATATGTTTGCGAAATCAAGCAGATGCAGACCTGTCTACCGTCGGATCCCCGACCCAGTCCGGTCACTCCCGGCCGCTTCTCCCGCCCCCTGACGCGCATCCACCGCAACCTTTCGGGCATAACTATGAAAAAACACACCTTGAGTCTTCTCTCCGCCACCCTGCTCACCCTGCTTGGCACCAGTGCCGACGCCTGTACCGGCCTCATCGTCGGCAAGGGCGCCAGTGCCGATGGCAGCGTGATGATCGCCAGAAACGAGGATTTTGGCGTCAACAACTGGAACAAATACCTGGCCTTCCGACCCGCGCAGCAGAACGAGGGCAAGGTCTGGAAGCTGGGCAACGGTCTGGAAGTGCCCATGCCCAAGGCCTTCCTCGCCTACTCAGCCATTCGCGACTGGGACGCCGCCACCAGCGACCCGGATGGCAAGTATTACGAGGAGCGCGGCATCAACGAAGCCAACGTCGCCATCTCGGCCACCACCAGCGCCGAGGTCAACGACAAGGCCCAGAAGGCCGATCCGCTGATCGAGAAGGGGGTCATCGAGGCCATCATCCCGACCCTGATCCTGCCGCAGGCCAGGACGGCCAAAGAGGGGGTAGAGCTGCTCGGCCGCTATGTGGAGCAATATGGCGCCGGTGAGGGCAACAGCCTCTATCTGGCGGATGTGAACGAGGCCTGGCTGATGGAGATCGGCTCCGGCCACCACTGGATAGCGGTACGGGTGCCGGACGACAGCTACGCCATGGTGGCCAACGGCCTGCGCATCCACGGCGTCAATCTCGACGGCGCCGATGTGCTGCACTCGCCCAGACTGCTGGAGTTCGTGCGCGAGCACAAACTGCTGGATAAGGCCGACCCGAAAGAGTTCAACTTCGCCAAAGCATTCGGGGTGATTGCCGACCCCTACAACGTGGATCGGGAGTGGCTCGGCCAGAAGATGCTGACCGCCAGCCACCCGCAGCCGACCCGCCAGGCGCAATATCCGCTGTTTATGAAGCCGGATGCCCCCATCGCCGTGCCGGACGTGGCCAGGCTGCTGAGCGCCACCTATGACGGCACACCGCTGGCGGGCAAGGCAGAGCGGCCGATCCGCATCGATCGCCAGCTCGAATCCCACGTCATCCAGCTGCGCAAGGAGATGCCCAAAGAGCTGCAGGGGCTCATCTGGCAGAGCTACGGCGTGCTGGCCGAATCCGTGATGGTGCCGCTCTACAACACCCTGGAGTCCTATCCCCTGCCCTACCGCACCGGCAGCGACAGCTACTCCGATGATTCCGCCTACTGGCAGTTCCGCAGCCTGACCGCGCTGGCCAGCGCCGATCCGGACAAATACCTGCCGCTGCTGCGCGGCGTCTGGAGCAAGGAGAGCAGCAAGCTCTACAAGGAGGTGGCCCTGCTCGACCAGAGCCTGAAGCAGGCCTATGCCGGCGACAAGGCCACCGCCATCGGGCTGGCATCCGACTACTCCTATGGCCAGCTGGAGAAGAGCTATCAGATGGCCAAAGAGCTGCGCTACAAGCTGATGACGGATCTCACCAAGCGCACCGAGCAGAAGTATTCGCCGGAGGAGTTCAAGAAGATCATGAGCCTGTAAACAGGCCCCAAAACAGAGAGGCTCCCAGGGGAGCCTCTCTTGTTTCATCCGCAGCAGCCATCAGCGACGGCTGATATGGAGCGGGCCGAAGGTCTGCGCCACCGGCATGATCTCGATGCTGTTGATGTTGACGTGAGCCGGCTGCTGGCTGATCCAGAGCACGGTATTGGCGATGTCTTCCGGCTGGATCGCCTGCACCCCCTGATAGACGGTGGCCGCCTTGGCGTCGTCACCGTGGAAGCGCACGTTGGAGAACTCGGTGCCGCCGCACAGACCCGGCTCCACGTTGGTGACGCGGATGGCGGTGCCCGCCAGGTCGGCGCGCAGGTTGAGGCTGAACTGCTTCACGAACGCCTTGGTGGCGCCGTAGACGTTGCCGCCCGGATAGGGGTAGGTGCCGGCGATGGAACCGATGTTGATGACGTGACCGCGATTGCGCTCGACCATGCCCGGCAGCAGCAGGCGGGTGAGCAGGGTCAGACCGCTGATGTTGGTGGCGATCATCTGCTCCCAGTCTTCCAGGTCTGCCTTGTGGGCCGGCTCCAGCCCCAGCGCCAACCCGGCGTTGTTGACCAGCAGATCCACCTCGCGCCACTCGGCCGGCAGCCCATCGATGGCGGCGCGGGTGGCCGCCTTGTCCTGCACGTCGAACACCAGCGGCAGGAACTGGGCGCCCAGCTCGTCGGCCAGCGCGGCCAGCCGTTCGGCGCGGCGGCCGGTGCCGATCACCTTGTAGCCCGCCTGCACCAGCTGACGGCTGATGGATTCACCAAAACCGGACGAGGCGCCCGTTACCATTGCAATCATCTGAACCTCCATTTCTACAGCGCTATTGTTATTTATCTGTTTGAAATCAATCTTATTCATCGCTCAATTCACGCCCGCTTGCCTTGCGCCAGATGAACACCAGCAGGTGGAGCAAAAACAGGCCCGATCCCCCCAGCGCAAACAGCAGGCCGGTGAGGGCATTGACCGAGGTGTCGGCGCCACACCACCACCAGACCAGCCAGCCGACCAGGCCGATGGCGAAGGTCTGGCCGGCGCAGACCGGGCAGCGCCCCAGCTTGGCCCTGATGGCGGTGGCGAGGCAGTTGTCGCAGCTCATCCCCTCTCCTCTTCTCTCCTCTCTCCAGCCAGCTTCAGCACCAGCCGGTGGGCATGCTGACCGTGGCCATAATAATCCGGCAGCTTCTGCCTTGGCCGAAAACCCAGCCCGCGGTAGAGGGCCTGCGCCTCTTCATTGGCATCGCCCACCTCCAGCCGGATCGCCCCCCAGCCGGCCTCTTTGCCCTCCCGGATCACCTGCTCCAGCAGGCGGCGGGCCCAGCCCTGGCGGCGGATGGTCCAGCGGATGGCGAGGGTCTGGATGATCAGCCGATCCCAGCCCCTGTGCTCCAGCAAACAGAGGTAGCCCATCAGCTGCTCCTGCTGGTCCAGCACCAGCAGGGTGCGCCCCTTGGCCTGGGTCAGCAGATAGTGCCAGCGGCAGCGCCCAAAGGCGACTTCGGGGGGAAAACAGTAGCGTTCCAGCTTAACGATGGCGCCCAGATCATCGGTCCGGGCCGCGCGCACGGTCAACACGGGGAATCCTTGTTCGGTTATTTATCTTCATCACCAAAAATGCGACTTGTATCACAAGTTACCAAGGCGGCATATTAGGCACTGTAACCTCTTGTTTCCCCTCGCGCCATTGTCGTGCTTGTCGGTGCATCGAAGCCCACTGGGGATCCTGCCGCTTAAGGCAGTTTCATCTGTGGAGCCGAAAAAATGAGTACCTACGTCATCGTCGAAGAGCTGGGCGACTGGCCTTGCCATGCCGATTATCTGCTGACCGCCCGCACCTACCTGCAACACGGGGTGCCCACCACCGGCGGCCGTCCCCGCATCATCAACCTCTGCCGCAACCTGGAACACCTCGGTGCCGGCTACTACTGCTCGCTGCTGGCCCAGGCCCGCGGCCACCACTGCCTGCCGGGTTTGCAGGCCATCAGCCAGCTGCAACCCCAGCAGCCGCCGGCCAAGCTGTGGCGCAAGCTGCAGGGCTGGCTGGCTCAGCAGAGCGAGGATCGGATCCGGGTGCGCGCCATCTTCGGCCAGTGCGAACAGAGCGAGCTGGCCGGCCTGGCCCGCTACTACTACGGCCTCAGCCAGCTGCCGCTGCAGGAGCTGACCCTCAAGCGCGGCCGCCACGGCTGGTCGGTGCGCCAGCAGCAGAGCCTCTCCCCGTTGGAGCTGAGCCCAAGCGAGCAGACGCTGATGCTGCACCACGCCCAGGCGCTGGTGGGCACAGGTGACGAGGAGCAGGCGGCGCCGCTCTACCAGCTCGCCATCCTGGTCGACCCCAACGACGGTCGCGCCAGCAGCGATACGCTGGCGCTGGAGCGCTTCATCCAGGCGGCCGCGGCGCAGGGGATCCGGGCCGAGATCCTGGCACCGTCCGCCATCGAGCGGCTGCCGGAGTTCGATACCCTCTGGCTGCGCTCCGAGACCGCGGTGGGCCACTACACCTTCGAGTTTGCCCGCCGCGCCGAGCAGCTCAAGATGCCGGTGATCGACAGCTCCCGCGCCATCCTCGCCTGCAGCAACAAGCTCTACCTCTACGAGCTGATGGTACGCAGCGGCGTGCCCATGCCGCCCACCATGGTGGTGACCCGCCGCGGCCGCCACCACGTGGATGAGCTGGTGCAGCGGCTCGGCCTGCCGCTGATGGTGAAGGTACCCGACGGGGCGCAGGGGCGCGATCTGGCCATGGCCAGCGACGAGCAGCAGCTGGCTCGCCTGCTGGACGAGGGGCTGGGCCGCTCCGCCCTGCTGCTGGTGCAGAGCCGGATCCCCGCCGAGTTTGACTGGCGCATCGGCTTTCTCGACGGCTCGCCGCTGTTTGCCTGCCGCCGCTTCCGCCCCGAACCCGGCAACCGCATCCGCCGCCGCAAACACCCCCTCGACATGAGCCGCATCGAGGCGTTGCCGCTCAACGAGGTGCCGGAGCGGGTGTTGCAGACCGCCCGCCGCGCCGTTCATCAGCTCGGCAACGGCCTGTTCGGGGTCGATCTGCGCCAGCAGGGGCGTGACTGCGTGCTGCTGGAAATCATCGACAATCCCTGGATACGTGGCGATATTGAGGACAGAGAGGCAAAGGACCTCTACGAGCGTCTCGCCCGGGCCTTCCGCCAGCGGCTGGAAAACCGGGGGCAGAGCGCGGCCGGATAACAAGCATCGAGAGCAGAGGTGGATATGATGACGACTGATTGGTGGGACATAGCGCCCCTTGGCTGGGAGAACATCCTGGTCTGTCTGGTGTGCGGCACCCTGGTGGGGCTGGAACGGCAGCTGCGCGGCAAGCCGGTCGGCATCCGCACCTCCTCGCTCATCATCCTCGGCACCTACTGTTTTCTTGCCATCGGTGCCGCCGTCAGCCCCCAGAGCGCCGATCAGGCGCGGGTGCTGGGCCAGCTCATCACCGGCATCGGCTTTCTCGGCGCCGGGGTGATGATGACCCGGGATGGCCAGGTACTGGGGGTCACCTCCGCCGCCACCGTCTGGATGCTGGCGGCCCTCGGCGCCCTCATCGGCATGCAGATGCTGCACCAGGCGCTGCTGCTCACCGGCGTCACTCTCTCCATCCTGGTGGGGGTGGACTACCTGGAGACCAGCTTCAAAGGCCTGCGCCGCGGGGTACACAACCGGCTGGAGAGCTGGCGGCACGGCAACGGCCGGGCCGATCCCCATCAGGACGAGCTCGGCAGCGGCATCGAGAAGTAACGTCCCAATGAACAAGGGCTCCATCACGGAGCCCTTGTTGTTTACCAGCCTCAGCGCACCAGCAGGAAGCGACCGGTGAGCGGCGGCAAGTCCACCGTCACGCTGCTGCCGCCGATGGCCAGGCGCTCGCCGCTCTGCAGATCCACCAGGGCGCTGCCACTGCGCAACTTGCTGGCCGGCACCGCATAGCTCTGGGGCGTGGTGGAGACGTTGAGCAGGTAGACTACTTGCTCGCCCGCCGTCTGCTTGATGTCGCCATAAACGCTGCCCTCGGCCACCAGCTTGACCCGTTCCCCCTGATAGAGGGCGGGGTGGGCGGCGCGCAGGCCCAGCAGCTGGCTAAGCCACTGTTTCAGCTCGCTCTGCTCGCTGCTCGGCACGAAACCGGTGACACCGGGCACCTTGCCATCGCTGCGGGCCACGTGATCGTCACAGAGCCCCTGGGCGGCGCAGTCGCCGCCCACCTGCTTGGCAAAGCCAGGCACCTCGTCGCCAAACTCCTCGCCGTAGTAGAGGGTGATGGGGCCGGAGCGGGCCGCCAGGAAGCTGAAGGCCGCCTTGTGGCGCTGCCAGTAGTCCGCCGGATTGAAGTTGCCGCGTTCCAGCAGATCGCCGAAGCGCACCAGATCGTGGTTGCCCAGCATCAGGTTGGGCATGGCGTGGTCCGGGTAGTTCTCCACCTTGTTCCAGCTGGCATCGAGCACGCTGGCCCCCTGCCCACCCTTGCCGGACTCCTCCACCGCCAGTGCCTGCACCAGGCCGTAGCGCAGCGGGAAGTCGAACGCCGAGGAGAGCGCCGGATTGTCGCTCGGCCCGTACGCCTGGGCGCGGATCTCGTCGGCCCCTTTCCACACTTCCCCGACCATATAGCCGAGGGTGCCCCACTGCTGACCGGCGGCCTTGCGCGCCGCGCTGGCCCGCTCCACCTCGCTGCGAATGGCACGCCAGTCGTCAAGATCGAGCTGATAGGCCTGATCGAGGCGCCAGCCGTCGATGCCGTACTGCTCGACCCAGTAGCGGGCCACCTCCTTGAAGTAGGCCAGGCTCTCGGGCTGGCTGTAATCCACCAGCTGGCCCGGGTAGCCGGCACCGCCACTCTTGAGGGCGGGCAGCCGTCCCTCGGGCGAGGGCTTGCTCACCCCCACCTTGTTGACGTGACCGAACACCCCGTCTAGGAAGACGTAGAGACCGCGCTGGTGCGCCCCGTCCACCAGCTTCTTGAGCTGGGCGTTGCTGCCGAAGTTGGGATCCACGTTGAAGAAGTCGCAGGCGAAGTAGCCGGTGGCATCCAGTCTGTCATCCCCGCTCTGGCCGGCGCAGGAGTCGAACACCGGGGTCAGCCAGATGGCATTGACGTTGAGGCTCTTGATGTGATCCAGGCTGTCGATGATCCCCTGCAGATCGCCGTTGTGCTGGGAGGGGCCGTAGCCGACGCCGTAGTTGGCGCTGCCGTCACCATCGACGAAGGACTCCACCATCACCTGATAGGTGCGCAGGTTGCAGGCCGGCTGGTCATTGCCGTAGCAGGCGCGGCTGGCGGTGGCCGGCGGCGGGTTGATGACCGGGGGCTGGGGCTCGCTGGAACCGCTCCCGCCTCCGCTGCCGCAAGCCGTCAGTAACAGGGCGGCCCCGATGAGGCCGCCACGACGCAACGTTCCTTGTTTCATTGTTATGTTCCCGCTGTGGTGGTATCGACGCCCAAAGCGCCGCACTGGGGCCATGATAGCGACCCAGCCCGCACGGGTCTGTGACTGAAAACGTTACCCGATTCAGCCGGTTAGCTAATCCCCGCTCAGAGCACGCCGGCCGAGGCGAAGCGATAGCTGAGGGAGAGCCAGTAGGCACGGCCCGGCTCCGGAATGCGCCCCACCTGCTCGTAGCCCAGCCCGGCCTGACTGGCGTGCACCGACTTGGAGAGGTGCTCGTAGTAGAAGGTGTCGAACAGGTTGTCCACCCCGGCCGACAGCTGCCAGCCCGGGTGGAACTGCCAGGCGGCGCTCAGGTTCATGGTGAAGAAGCCCGGGGTCTCCCCCTGATCCTGGCCGGCCACGGTGCCGGAACCCACATCCACCCGATCCTGGGCGGCCACGGCGCGGCCCAGCAGGGTCAGGCTCCACGCCTCGGCCGGCTGCCAACCCAGCGCCAGCTTGCCATCGAGGGGCGGCATCTGGGCCAGCGGCTTGTTGTCGCTGCGGTTTTCACCGTAGACCACCGCCAGCCCGCCATCGAGGCGCCACTGTTCGGCAAACTGCCAGCGCCCCTCCAGCTCGCCGCCACGGGTCTGGGCATCGATGTTGCGCACCTTGTTCGACTTGTTGTTGTAGAGCAGGTAGTCCTGAATGTCGGCGCTGAACAGGGAGAGGGTCAGATCCAGATCGCGGCTGCGCAGGGCCAGCCCCGCATCCCACTGGCGGCTGCGCTCCGGGTTGAGGGTGAAGGGCACGCTGTCTTTGCTGCGCTCCCAGTAGTCCGGCGCACGCTTGGCCTGACCCCAGGCCAGGTAGCTCGACCAGGCCGGCGACCACTGGTATTCGTAGCGGCCAAAGCCGCTGTCCAGGGTCAGGGTATCGCTGTAGAGGGTCTGATCCCCCGCGCCGTAACGGGTGGTCTCGACCCTGTCCTGCCGGTAGCCCCCCTTGTAGCTGTGGGCCCCCTGCTGACGGCCCAGCTCGGCAAAGCCCCCCTGCTGTTCGAAACGCAGGGTGCGCTGGCGCGGCTGGCTGGCGTAATCCACCCCGCTGCGGGCCCTGTGCTGATCCCGGTTGGCATCGATGCCGGCGGTCAGCAGCCAGTCGGCCGGCAGCGCTATGTCGTTGGCCCAGCGCCCGCCGGTGTTGCGCCGATCCGGGTTGGAGAGCATCTTCATGCCGCTGTTCGGCCGCAGGCTGAAGTTGTCCATGATGTGGTCGATGTCGTTGTCCCACAGGGTCAGCTCGCTGCGCTGCCAGTGGGTGGTGATCTGCTCCTGCCTGAGCTTGAGGCCGAAAGACTCCCGATCGAACATGGGGCCGTCCATGGTGCGATCCGCATAGGCGGCGCGGGCGTTGCTGCGCTCGGCGGTGAGTTCGAACCAGGTGTGCTCGCTGGGCGTCCAGCCAAGCTGGGCGGTGCCGTTCTCGCGCCGGTAGAAGGAGCGCACCTTGTCGCCGTGGCCGTCACGGTAGTCATCGCTGTCGGAGTGGGTGAACTGGCCGCGCAGATAGCCCTGCGGCGCCCCCACGGTGGCATCCAGCATCTGGTCGTCGCGCCCGAAGCTGCCATAGAGCGCCGACGCCTCGGCCTTGACGCCGGGGGCGGTGAATTCGGGTCTGTCCCGCTCGAACAGCACGGTCCCCGCCAGGGTCGCTCCCTGCTCGAGGGATTGTGGCCCCTTCAGCACCCGGATCCGGTCAAAAGATTGAGGAAAAACGTAGGCTGTGGGCGGGTCCATCCGGCCGCCGCAGCCGCCGGCCAGCATGCCGCCATCCATCTGCACGTTGAGGCGGGACATGCCCATCCCCCGCAGCACGGGATCGCCGCCCAGGCCCCCCTTGCGCACCATGCTCATGCCGGTGACGTTCTTGAGGTAACCGGCGCCGTCGGCCGCCGGCATGGGGGAGCCCGGTTTCTTGGGATCCAGGGTCACCTCCAGGGTGCTGGCGGGGCGACTGGCGACCACCACCATGGGTTCCAGTTGCTGGACGGCCTCCTGACCGGCGGCGCCGTGACAGGCGAGGCCACCCACCAGCAGGGCCAGCGGGGTGCGCATATGACAAGCCATACTCTTTCCTTATCTCTCTGTTTATGTTGTTGTTTTAATTCAAATTGCCAAACCATTCAGCTGCTGGAAGGTTTGCCATCAGGCTGCAAAAAAGGCCTGCGGCACGGTGGCGGCAAGCCCTGAGAAGCGAAACCAGGCCAGGGTTGGCATAATGTTGCGCAGGTTTTACCCAAATTGGGTGAGGAAGGCAAACGCTCAAACATTCCCGTTACAGGAATCTTGTGATGGCTCACAAAAACAGGGAGTTAGCTGAAGGCCTCCCGCTCGTCGATGGGCTTGATCAGGTGATAGACCTCGTGAGCCGACAGAGTACAGCCGGCGGGCCACTCCAGCTGATGGTGACGATTGATGAAGACCCGGGCGAAGCGCCGCTCCGAATCCAGCGCCGCAAACAGCGGCTGGGTGCGCCAGGGGGCGAGATCCAGCGCCCCCGTGGTACCGTCCGAGAGCACCACGAACAGGCTCCACCCCTGCAAATATTCCACATCGATAAAGACCGGCATCCCTTCGGCTCCGATTGAGAAAAATCGGCGCCATTATAGATAAGCCCCCGCCCTCGCTTTGCAGGCAGGATCACAGTTTTTCCAGTCGTTTCTGCTGTCTGCAACCCTTGTCCGCCATCACAGAAAAATCATAAAACGTGCCAAAAGTTGCGCTTTCGCACACTCCCGACGCAACCTTTGCCCGCCACCACTGTCATAACCCTGCAATATAAAAACAATGCGCCCGTGGACGGGTGTAAACAGGCTTGTAGGAACAACAATGACCACTATCAGACGATGGCTGGGACCGTTTTGGCCCATCGCCGTTTTTTCATTGATCGCGCTCGTCTCTCTCTCCATCAGCCGGCTCGCCCTCGGCCTCTGGCAGCTGGAGCGGGTCGACGCCGTCGCCGGCTGGCAGGAGATGCTGCTGCAGGGAGTGCGGGTCGACTTCGCCACCCTCTGCTGGCTGTGGGGTGTGCCCGCCGTGTTCACCCTGTTGCTGGCCGGCCCCCATGCCGTGGGCCGTGCCTGGCTGCAGTTCATCCGGGTCTGGCTGACCCTGGGGCTCTGGCTGCTGCTCTTCCTGGAGATCTCCACCCCCTCCTTCGTGACCGAGTACGGGGTACGCCCCAACCGCCTCTACGTGGAGTACCTCATCTATCCCAAAGAGGTGTTCGCCATGCTGTGGGCCGGCCGCAAGGGCGAGCTGCTGCTGGCGCTGGTGTTCAGTTGCGCCGTGCTGGCGGGCGGCTGGTGGCTGAGCGGCCGCCTTTTGCGCGGCATCAGCTTCCCGCGCTGGTATCTGCGTCCGGCGTTTGCCCTGCTGATCCTGGCCATCGGTTTTCTCGGTGCCCGCTCCAGCCTGGGTCACCGCGCCCTCAACCCGGCCATGGTGGCATTTGCCAGCGATCCGCTGGTCAATGCGCTCACCGTCAACTCCTCCTACTCCCTCTTCTTCGCCATCAAGCAGATGCGGGCCGAGGAGGATGCCAGCCAGTTCTACGGCGAGTTGCCCCGCCAGCGCATCCTGGATCTGGTACGCCAGGAGAGCGGCCGCGAATCCCATGAGTTCAGCTCCGACACCCTGCCCAGCCAGACCTTCAACGAGGCCAGCTACGGCGGCAAGCCGAAGAACCTGGTGATCCTGCTGCAGGAGAGCCTGGGCGCCCAGTTCGTCGGCTCCCTCGGCGGCCTGCCGCTCACCCCCAACATCGATGCCTTGTCGAAACAGGGTTGGGCATTCGAGCAGCTCTACGCCACCGGCACCCGTTCGGTGCGCGGCATCGAGGCGGTGCTGACCGGCTTCACGCCGACCCCGGCCCAGGCCGTGGTCAAGCTTGGCAAGAGCCAGACCAACTTCTTCACCATCGCCGATCTGCTCAAGCAGCGCGGCTACGACACCAGCTTCATCTACGGCGGAGAGAGTCACTTCGACAACATGCGCAGCTTCTTCCTCGGCAACGGCTTCACCACCATAGTCGAGCAGAAGGACTTCAAGAACCCGGTGTTCGAGGGCTCCTGGGGCGCCTCTGACGAAGACTTGATGGCCAAGGCCGACCAGACCTTCCAGGCTCTGCACAAACAGGGAAAACCCTTCTTCAGCTTGGTGTTCAGCTCGAGCAACCACGATCCGTTCGAGTTTCCCGACGATCGCATCGCCCTCTATGAGCAGCCCAAGCAGACCCGCAACAACGCCGCCAAGTATGCGGACTACGCCATCGGCGAGTTCTTCAAGAAGGCGAAGCAGTCGGACTACTGGCAGGACACCCTGTTCCTGGTCATCGCCGATCACGACAGCCGGGTCAGCGGCGCCAGCCTGGTGCCCATCCCCCGCTTCCACATTCCGGGCGTCATCGTGGGTGACGGCATAGCGCCGAGACAGGATCCCCGCATCGTCAGCCAGATCGACATGGCACCGACCCTGCTCTCCCTGATGGGGATCAGCGCCGACTACCCCATGCTTGGCAAGGATCTGACCCGCATGCCCGCCGACTGGCCGGGCCGCGCCATCATGCAGTACGACAAGAACTTCGCCCTGATGCGTGGCAAGGACGTGGTGATCCTGCAGCCGGAACGGGCGCCGGAAGGCTTCATCTATGAGGATGCGACAGAGACGCTCACCCCGGCGCCGCAGCCGGCCACCATGAAGGACGCGGCCCTCGGTCTCGCCCTCTGGGGCAGCCTCGCCTACCAGCAGGGGCTCTACCGGACGGCGCCGGACACCCGCACCGTGCTGAACTGAGCGCCATAAAACAAAACCCGCCGATTGGCGGGTTTTTTGTAGGAGGCAGGCGGGGCGTCAGGTGTTGAGGAAGCAGGGCAGCGAACGGCTGAACTTGTGCTCGAACACCAGCGAGGTCTCGAGGTGCACCACCTCCTCGCGGGAGGTGAAGTGATCGAACACGAAGTTGCGCAGGTGTTCGGTGTCAGAGACGCACAGATGCACCAGGAAATCATCCTTGCCCCCCATGTGGAACAGGCTGATCACCTCGGGCAGCGCCAGGATGGCATCGCGAAACGCATCGATGATCTGGCGGCTGTGGCGGGCCAGCTGCAGCGACACCATGGCCTGGATGTGACCGCCGAGGGCCTGGTAATCCACCTCGCAGTGGGCGCCCTTGAGCACCCCGTCCTGCTGCAGCTTGCGCACCCGCTCCAGACAGGTGGACGGTGCCACCCCGACCAGCGCGGCCAGATCCTTGTTGGTCATGCCCGCATCGCGAAACAGATGGGCCAGGATATCCAAATCCAGTTGATCCAGGTTTCTCATCTTTACTCCTTGAACCGCTCAATTTTTTAGACTCTGCCCGTAAACCGGGCTGAACACAACGCAGATTGACATCGGGGCCGCGCGCCCTATGCTTTGGCGCACTCAAAAACCGGCTCACGCCCGCCGCCACTGGCTTCATAAGGAGCTTTATGCACCCGTCCCACCCCTTCTGGAGCCAGGAGGTGCCGCGCCTCGACGGTCAGCTGCTGCTGACCCCCTGCCCCGGCACCCAACAGGTCGCGTTGCCGCTGGCCCTCGATCAGCTCAGGCTGGCCGGCGCCCGCGCCGTCATCACGCTGATGACTGACGCCGAACTGGCCCGCCTCGAGCTGGCCCACTTGGGCGAGACGGTCGAGCGCGAGGGCTTGCACTGGTTTCACCTGCCCATCGAGGATGACCAGGCCCCCGACGCCACCTTCGAGCTCGCCTGGCAACAGACGCTGCCGCAGCTGCTGGCCCTGCTGCGCGAGGGGCAGCACCTGGCCATCCACTGCAAGGGCGGCAGCGGTCGCACCGGGCTGGTAGCGGCCGCCCTGCTGATGAGCCTAGGCCAGCCCCGACAGGAGGCGATGGCCGCCATCAAGGCTCACAGACCCAAGGCGTTCAGCCTGGCCTGCCACCGCCAATGGCTCGACCAGCTGGCCGAGCGGCTGGATCAGTAAGCCTGATTACTTACCACCCTGGTCGTAGGTGAAGACCTTGCCGATATCCTCCACCCGATAGCTGGTGAGCTGGTAGACGTAGTAGTTGAGCCAGTTGGCAAACAGCAGGTGGCCGTGGCTGCGCCAGCTGGCGCGCGGGGTCTGGCTCGGGTCGTTGTTCGGGTAGTAGTTGACCGGAATGACGGGCTCAAGCCCGGCGGCCAGATCCCGCTGATACTCGCCATCCAGGGTCAGGGCGTCGTATTCGGGATGGCCGGTGACAAACACCTGGCGACAATCCTTAGTGGCCGCCAGATAGACACCCGCCTCTGCCGATTCGGCAAAAATCTGCAGATCCGTGTTGGCGCGGATAAGATCTCCGTCAAACGCCGCATAACGGGAGTGAGGCGCCACGAACTCGTCGTCGAAGCCGCGCAGCAGCGGCTCGTGTTCATCGAGCCGGTGATGGCGATAGACCCCGGAGAGCTTCTCGCCGTGGGTCTGCTTCTCCATGCCGTACAGGGCCTTCAGCGCCGCCTGCACCGCCCAGCAGAGGAACAGGGTGGAGGTAACGTGCTGATGGGACCACTCGATGATCTCGACGACACGCGGCCAGTAGACCACCTCCTCGAACTCCACCAGCCCGAGCGGCGCCCCCGTGATGATCATGCCATCGTAGTTGTTGCCCCGCACCTGTTCGAAGTCGTGATAGAAATTTTCCAGGTGTGCCTGGGGGGTATTCTTCGACTCCCGATCGTCGATGCGCAGCAGATCCACGTCCACCTGCAACGGCGAGTTGGAGAGCATCCGCATCAGCTGGATCTCGGTCTCTATCTTCTTGGGCATCAGGTTGAGGATGAGCACCCGCAGCGGGCGAATGTTCTGGGTGACGGCCCGGGACTCCGTCATCACGAAGATGTTCTCCTGCCCCAGCACTTCGGCGGCGGGTAACTGATCCGGGATCTTGATCGGCATGCTTACTCCCTGTACTGCATCGGTAAATATGTCTGGACATCCAGAAGCCTATAATAAAGCAACTACCCTGTCATCAGATACCTTTTGTATTCACCCCCACCTTTGACTAGCATACGGCTCAATGTGTCTCTCGCATCCAAGACAATGACAGGTATCAAGATTTCAGTAGACCGGCTGCAAGTCGGCAATTACGTCTCTCTGCCACTTGGCTGGCGCGAACACCCCTTCCTGTTTTCCAGCTTCAAACTCAAGAACGAAGAGGAGATCGAGCTCATTCGCCGGCTCGGTCTCAAGCTCGTGACCATCATCCCGGACAAGAGCGACGCCCCGCCCAAGCCGCTGAACCAGGTTCAGGCCCAGCCGCAGGAGGCGCCAGACACGGCCCAGCGTCAGGCCGAGATGCAGCAGGAGAAGGAGCGCCGCATCGAGCAGTTGCAGCAGTATCGGCGCGACCTGCAGCAGTGCGAGAAGCAGTTCCAGCAGTCGCTGGCCCAGGTGCGCAACGTGATGGGCAAGATCCAGTCCCGCCCCCTCAACGCCATCGGCGAGGCGCAGGAGCTGATCAACGCCATGACCGAGCAGCTGCTGTCGGTGGACGAGATGGTGCTGCACCTGGTCTCCGACAGCGAGGATGGCAACAACCTCTACTTCCACTCCCTCAACGTCAGCGTGCTCAGCATGCTGCTGGCCAAGGAGTGCAACATGTCGGCCGACGAAATCCGCCGGGTCGGCATGGGGGCCCTGTTCCACGACATCGGCAAGCTGAAGATCCCGAGCCAGATCCTGCGCAAGACCGAGCCGCTGACCAAGCCCGAGCGCAACCTGATGGCCCAGCACCCGCGCTACGGGCTGGATCTGCTCAACCTGGCCAAGGACTTCCCGGCCGAGGCGAAGGGGATAGTGCTGCACCACCACGAATACCTGGACGGCAGCGGGCCGGAGGGGCTCAAGAAGGGGCAGCTCGACCCGCTGACCCAGATAGTCTCGCTGATCAACGAGTACGATAACCTCTGCCACATGCAGGCCAAGGTGCCCTACTCGGCCCTGAGCGGTCTCTACAAGCAGCGCAAGGCCCAGTTCAACCCGGACTACCTCGGCATGCTGATCCGGCTGATGGGGATCTACCCGCCGGGCAGCGTGGTGCAGCTCTCCAACGGTCAGGTGGGGCTGGTGATGTCGGTCAACACCTCTCGCCTGCTCTACCCCTCGGTGCTGGTGTACGATCCGCGCATTCCGCGCCAGGAGGCGGCCATCATCGACCTGCAGCAGGCCGAGCTCTCCATCGCCAAGGTGATCCATCCCAAGCGGCTGCCGCCGGCGGTGTTTGAGTACCTCAACCCGCGCACCCGCATCAGCTACTACTTCGAACACAACAAGCCCTGATTGACCCGGCCACCCAGGTGGCCGCCCCAGCCCCACCGCCAGCCCCGAGGAGCCCTTCATGCGCATCGAAATCATCAGCACCGGCGACGAAATAGTGACGGGCCTGGTGGTGGACACCAACGCCGCCTGGTTCAGCGCCCTCCTGCTGGAGCAGGGCTGGCAGGTGCGCCGCCGCGTCACCGTGGGGGACAACCTCAACGATTTGAAAGCCGTGCTGCAAGAGAGTGCCACCCGCGCCGAGGTGGTGCTGGTGTGCGGCGGGCTCGGCCCCACCGCCGACGATCTCACCGCCCAGGCCGCCGCCGAGGCCTTTGACCAGTCGCTCACCCTGTTCCCTGACTGGCTCGCCACTATCGAAGCGCGCTACGCCAGCCGCGGCCGGCCCATGCCCGCCAGCAACGCCAAGCAGGCCTGGCTGCCGCAGGGATGCGAGATCCTCGACAACCCGGTGGGTACCGCCTGTGGCTTCCTGGTGCAGGCGGGCCCAAGCCGGCTCTTCTTCACCCCGGGCGTGCCGTTCGAGTTCAAGCAGATGGTGCGCGAACAGATCTTGCCGCGCCTCAAGGCGCTGGCCGGCGCAGAGAGTGACACCGAGCTGCGCCGCTTCTACACGTTTGGCGTCTCGGAGTCGGCCCTCAGCGACATGCTGGATGCGGCCCCCTGGCCCACCGGCATCGAGCTGGGCTACCGTTCCTCCATGCCGCTCATCGAGCTCAAGCTCATCGGCCACGACGCCAGCACGGCGGACATGGACGCCGCCGAGGTGCGGCTGCTAACGGCCATCGAGCCCTGGCTGGTGGGACGGGGAGACGAGGAGCCGGCGCGGCAGATCCTGGATCTGTTGGGAGAGAGACCGCTGACGCTGCTGGAGGGGGAGAGCCGGGGCGCCCTGCTGGCCATGTGTCACGAGCACCCGGCCCTGGCGGCCGGCTTCAGCCACACCCTGAGCAGTGACCTGATGCAACTGGCGGCGCCTGCGGCCCCTTTGAGCCTGACCCTGGGCCGGGCAGGCCCGGACGGCGTGCCGCTGCTGCTTTGCGCCGACGGGCAACTGCACGGCCAGACCCTCAAAGTCAGCCACCCGGATCCCGACAGCGGCCGCCGGATCCTCGCCTTCGCCGCCCTCGACATGCTGCGCCGCCACCTCTTGGGGCTGCCGGTGCTCGGCGACTACCGCACCCTGACCCGCACCGCCAGCCGTTAACAGCCAGCAGCCAGCAGCCAGCAGCCAGCAGCCAGCAGCCAGCAGCCAGCAGCCAGCAGCCAGGCTCTCACTCCTCGCGGGGCATCAATCCAGACTCTTCTTGAAGCGATGGGCGGCCAGGGTCAGCACCAGCAGGGTGAAACCCGCCAACCAGAGCACGTCCGGCAGCAGCTCGGAAAGCTCGCCGCCGCGCAGCACTATGCCCCGGATCAACCGCATGAAGTGGGTAGCCGGCAGCACCTCGGCAATCCACTGAGCCGGCAGCGGCATCCCCTCGTAGGGGAACATGAAGCCCGACAACAGGATTGAGGGCAGCAGGATGAACACCGTCATCTGCATCGCCTGCAACTGGGTCTGCGCCAGGGTGGAGATGAGCAGCCCCAGGGTCAGGCTGGCGGCGATGAACAGCAGGGTCGCCAGCAGCACCTGGCTCAGGGCGCCGTTGATGGGCACCGCGAAGATGAAGTGGCCAAGGCCGAGGATGATGGCCACCTGGATCAGCCCCACTCCGATATAGGGCAGGATCTTGCCCAGCATCAGCTCCATCGAGCTGACCGGGGTGGTGATAAGCAGCTCCAGATTGCCGCGCTCCCGCTCCCGCACTATGGCCGCCGAGGTGAACATGATCATGGTCATGGTGAGGATCACCCCGAGCAGGCCGGGCACTATGTTGACCGCCGAGCGGCGCGCCGGGTTGAAGTAGAGCACGGTCTCGAAGGTGGGCGGTACCGGCTTGAGGTCGGGCCTCAGATCCGAGAGCGGCATGTTGCGAAGGCCGAGCAGGGCGCCGGCGATCATGGTGTCCGAGCCATCCACCAGCCACTGGCCCGCCGTCTCGCCGGCGCTGAGCCGACGACTCAGATCGGCGGGCAGCACCAGCACGGCGCGCACCTCGCCCCGGGTCAGCGCCGCCTCGGCCTGCTGCACCCCGACATATTGCTGCTTGATGTGCACCACCTGGCTCGCCTTCACCGCCTCCACCAGCAGCCGGCCCGGCACGCTCTGGCTCATGTCGACCAATCCCACCGGGATCTGGCGCACGTCGGTGTTGATGGCGTAGCCGAACAGCAGCAGCTGGATCAACGGGATCATCACCACCATGCCAAAGGTCAGTCTGTCTCTGGCCAGCTGGCGCAGTTCTTTCTGGGTAATGGCCCAGAGCCGTCGCAGACTGCTCATCAATTCCCCCCCACCGGGATCATCACCGCCACCGCACCAAAGGTCAGTCTGTCTCTGGCAAGCTGGCGCAGTTCTTTCTGGGTAATGGCCCAGAGCCGTCGCAGACTGCTCATCAATTCCCCCCCACCGGGATCATCACCGCCACCGCACCAAAGGTCAGTCTGTCTCTGGCCAGCTGGCGCAGTTCTTTCTGGGTAATGGCCCAGAGCCGTCGCAGACTGTTCATCGATTCGCTCCTGCAAGCTGGCGAAGTGCTTGCCGGGTCATGGCCCAGAGCCCTTGCCAGCCGTTCATGCCCTCGGCTCCTGACCGGTGCAGCTGACGAACACATCCTCGAGGCTCGGCCTGACCAGCGCCAAGGTGGCGCCAGCCAGCGCCGGGCAGGCCTGTTGCAGCCAGGCCACCGGCTCCGCCAGCTCCTTGTCCACCAGCACCCGCAGGCGCTGGCCGAGCTGGGCGGCGGAGTGCACCGGCGCCAGCTGCACCAGTTGCTGCTTGAGCAGCCGCAGGTCGGCAGCCTGCACCTCCACCACCCGGGTGCTCATGGCATCCATCAGCGCCTGTGGCGCCCCCTGGGCCCGTACCCGGCCCGCCTCCATGATGGCCAGCTGGTGGCAGCGTTCCGCCTCGTCCATGTAGTGGGTGGTGACCAGAATGGTGGTGCCCCCTTCGCTCAAATCGAACAGCTTCTCCCAGAAATCGCGCCGGTTCTGCGGGTCCACCGCCGAGGTGGGCTCATCGAGCAGCAGCAGCGCCGGCTGGTGGATCACCGCCGCCGCCAGCGCCAGCCGCTGCTTCTGGCCGCCGCTCATGGCACCGGCCCGTTGCCGTGCCAACGGCGCCAGCTCATAGGTGGCGAGCAGCTCGTGCAGGCGGGCGGCCAGCCCGGCGCCGCCCATGCCGTGGATCCGCCCCATGAACTCCAGGTTCTCCCAGGCAGTCAGTTCGTCATAGAGGGAGAACTTCTGGGTCATGTAGCCGATCCGCCGGCGCAGGGTCTCGGCCTCGCGGGGGATGCTCAGCCCCAACACCTCCACCTCCCCCGCCGAGGGGGTGAGCAGGCCGGTCAGCATGCGCAGGGTGGTGGACTTGCCGCAGCCGTTGGGGCCGAGAAAGCCGTGGATCTGCCCCTTGGGCACGCAGAGATCCAGCCCGTCCACCGCCAGAAAATTACCGAAGCGGCGGCTCACCCCCAGCGCCCGGATCGCCAGCTCACTCATGGCCGGCCCCTGCACCGGCAGGCTCGGCCTGCAGCGGCAGACCGCTCGGCAGATCCTGCGCCGTCGCCGGCAGATCGATCTCTGCCAGGTAGACCAGCCGGGCCCGATCCCGTTCGTTGAGGGCGTAATAGGGGGTAAAGGCCGGCTCTTTCGAGATCCAGCGCAGCCGGCCGGTGAAGGGCTCGGCCACCCCGTCCACCTGCACCCGCACCGGCTGGCCGACGCCATAGCCGGCCAGGGAGGGCTCGGGCACATAGACCCTGGCATAAGGGGCCTGATCTGCCTGGATGGCAGCAAGCACGGCACCGACCGCCACCCGCTCGCCGAGGTGATAGGGCAGGCTGTCGAGCCGGCCGCTGCGGGTGGCGACGATGGAGAGATCCGCCAGCTCCCGTTCGGCCAGCGCCACCTCGGCGGTGGCGGCCTGCAGCGCGGCGTGCGCCTCGTCGATATCTTCGCGCCGCACGCCCCGCGTCAGCTTGTCGAGCTGCTGGCGCGCGCCATCCTGTTCGGCCAGGGCGCTGTCGCGCTGGGCACGGGCCTTGTCGAGATCCGCCGGGCTCACCAGCTTCTGGCGCACCAGCCGGTCGACCCGCTCGAAGTTGCGCTCGCTCTCCCTGACGGCGGCCTGCGCCTTGTCGAGGCTGGCCCTGGCGGCAGCGATGTCTTCCGGCCGCTCGCCATTGGTCAACCGGGCGAGAGCGGCCCGTGCCTGGGCCTCCCGCGCCCGCGCCTGGGCCAGCACCGCCTGCTGGCGCCTGTCATCGAGGCGGGCCAGCAGGGTACCCTCCTGCACCTGGCTGCCCTCCGCCACCGGCAGGGCGCGGATGATCTCGCCGGCGGTGGCGGTGAGCAGCACCCGATCCCGCTCCAGGGTGCCGAGGGCGGTGGCGGGGGCCTGCGGCTGGCAGGCACTGAGCAGGCCCGTCAGGGCCAGGGGCAGCAGACAATGACGCAAGGTTGACACTCCTTTCGCGGTGGGCGACGGCCAGTGGTGGCCTGCAGACGGACTCCCGGTGCCGTCAGCATACTCGCTGTTACTTTTCATTTCCTCGCTCCAGTTCACCCATTTGTGCTTAGCTCATTGACCAAAAAGGAGAAATGTCTGGATACTGCAAACCAGCACTATGTTGATCATCAGCATTTTTAACAAGATGCCGATTAACTGGAAACAGGCAGCCATCCCGACAGGGATGCCAGCGAGGGAAGGGATCCGGTGTTAAGCACAGAGTGGTTACTGTTGTCAGCCGATATGGAATACGCCTGCCTGCGCATCGCGCCGGGGCTGACCAAACCCATCTCGGAAAACGATATCCAGGCCCTGCTGCTGGCCTCCAACTGCCGCCGCTATCAGCCGCTGGCGGAGGGGATCAAGCAGGCCATCAGCCTGCTCAACACCCTGTTCAATGATCCGGCCGCCCCCCTGCCCGGCAATCCGGTGCCCATCGCCCAGCGCCACGATGCCAGCGTCCTGCTGCTGGTGGAGAAGGACCGGATGAGCGCCACCGCCCAGATCACCGCCGACTGGGGCGGCAAATACCTCACCAGCGAACAGCTGGAGCAAGCGATCCAGGCCAGCGAGATCAAACAGGGGGTGCAGCCCCAGCTCATCGCCGCCGCCGTGCTGGCGGCCAAGGAGGCGACGCCAGGCACCCTGCTCAGGTTGCCGGTGGCGCAGGGCAAGGCCGCCGTCAACGGTCAGGACACCCGCTTCGAGCGGCTGGTGGAGACCCCGGCCGAGCGTATTCTCAAGCCCCAGGAGCTGGATCACGGCCGGGTCGACATGCGCGACCTCGGCACCATGCTCACCGTCAAGGCCGGCGCCCAGCTGATGCGCCGTCACCCGGCCACCACCGGCGTGCCGGGCTTCACCGTCACCGGCCAGGAGCTGCCCGCCAAGCATGGCAAGGAGAGCCCCATGGTGGCCGGCGAAGGCACCTTCATCTCGCCGGATGACCCCAATCTGCTGTTGGCCAGCCGCCCCGGCCTGCCGCGTCAGGAGAAGAGCGGCATGAAGGTGGACGACGTGCTGAGCGTCAAGCAGGTGGATATCCGCCACGGCCACATCATCTTCGAGGGGGCGCTGATCGTGGCGGGGGACGTCACCCCCGGCATGAAGGTCAAGACCAGCGGCGACGTGGTGATCGGCGGCTTCGTGGAGGGGGGCTACATCGAATCGGGCGGCACCATCACGGTGCGCAACGGCGTCATCGGCCGCAAGCTGGAGCAGAGCAACGAGTACCTCTGCCACCTCAACGCCCAGGGGGAGATCCACGCCAGCTATGCCCAGTACGCCAAGCTGGAGGCCGGCGGCGATATCCACGTCCTGACCCAGCTCAGCCACAGCTACAGCCGCAGCGGCCAGGACCTCAAGGTGGGCGACAGCGCCATGCGCAAGGGCCACCTGCTGGGGGGCATCAGCATCGCCAACCGCCTCATCATGGCGCCGATCCTGGGGGCCTCGGCCCACAACCAGACCCGGTTGCAGATCCTCGGCGGCTACTTCACCCACAAGGAGCAGGAACAGGCGCTGCGCCAGCGCAAGCAGGAGTGCCGGGAGCAGCTGGACAAGCTGCAGGATCTGCTGCTCAAGCTCTTGCAGCTGCCGAGCGACAAGCGCAATCCCCAAACCCTGCAGAAGATCAAACTAATCCGGATCCAGCGCCTCGAGGAGAGCAAGCAGCTCGACGAACAGCTGGAGGCGGCGCAGGAGGAGCTGCAGAAACTGATGGCGGAGATGGACATCATCGCCACCCAGCACGCCTTCCCCGGAGTCGAGGTGGAGATGGCCCACCACCACTATCGGGTCGACATAGAGCACGGCCCCATCCACTTCGCCATCCGCGAGGATCAGCTGCAGCTGACCCCTTACGAACCCCACAAGTGAGCGCCGCCGCCCCCGTCGCACACCTCCGGCCGTGATCCGGACGGTGAATTTCGCTACACTCCCTCTCCCATTGGCCCCATAGTGCGGGCCAGCCAGACTGCAGGATAGTGAGAGATGTACAAGCTGATCGCATTGGATATGGATGGCACCCTGTTGAACTCCCAGGGCCAGATTTCCCCCCGCACCCATGCGGCCATCGCCGCCGCCCGCGCCAGGGGAGTCACGGTCGTGCTGGCCTCCGGCCGCCCGCTGGAGGGGATGAGCCGCTATCTGGCCGAGCTCGGCCTCACCGGCCAGGATGACTACGTCATCTGCTACAACGGCGCCCTGGTGCAGCAGGTGGCCGATCAGCGCATCATCCGCAGCCAGCTGCTCACCGGCAGCGACGCCAGCGCCATCGCCGCCCTGGCCGACGAGCTGGGCGTCAACGTGCACGGCTTCTCGGTCAGCCAAGGGCTCATCAGCCCCAGGGTCAGCCCCTACACCGAGCACGAATCCCGCCTCATCGACATGCCTATCAAGCTGCTGGACTTCGCCACCCTGCCCGCCGACGAGCAGATCCTCAAGGTGATGATGATCGATCCCGAGCCGCTGCTCTCCCCCGCCATCGCCAAACTGCCGGCCGAGCTTTACCAGCGCTATACCGTGGTGCGCAGCGCCCCCTACTTCCTCGAGTTCATGAACAAGCGGAGCAACAAGGGGACCGGCGTCGCCGCCCTGGCCGAGCACCTGGGGCTGGATGCCTCCCAGGTCATCGCGGTGGGGGATGCGGGCAACGATCACCACATGATCGAGTACGCCGGGCTGGGGGTGGCCATGGGTAACGCCACCGACGACATCAAGGCGCTGGCCCAGCACACCACGGGACGCAACGATGAAGACGGGGTCGCCCAGGTGATCGAGCATTTCATCCTGAACGCCTGAGTCGACAAGGGGCCTGCGGGCCCCTTTTGCTGTCCGGGTCTGCCTGGCAACGGGGCCACATGTTTAATATATCCACCACGACAATACCCTCCCCTCGCCTCCCCTTCGCTACAGCCCCCTTTTAATGGGACTCAAGCCAGCCGAGCTCAGAATATATTTAACATTTTGGCATCATTTCGTTTGACATATTGAACGGCCTTGGCAGACTGGGATCAGGATCCAGGCTGTCGTTGCCCAGGCTGACCGACGATTCTGGTACTGCGGCACGACCCCGATCCCACGACCATGCCTTGAGGCATGCCCTTGCGCCGGCAAGGGTCTGCCCAAGGCGCAGGACCGCTAAGGACAGCCAAGGTGAATCATGACTCGCAGCACCCACACCCCGCGTAAACCCGTCGTATTGATGACCATGGGCGCCCAGCCCCGCAATGGGCACGCCTATCAGGTGATGACCCACAAATACATTCAGCCATTGGTAGAGATCAGCGGCTGCGTCCCCCTGCTGGTGCCCACCTGCTGCGGCACCGAGGATCTGGCGCAATATCTGGATCTGGCGGATGGGGTCTATCTGAGCGGCGCCGGATCCAACATAGATCCAACCCTCTACGGCCAGGAGAACCTCACCCCGGAGAAGCAGCAAGACAGAGACAGGGATCTGTTCGACATGGCGCTGGTTCGCGCCGCCCTCGACCGCGGTCTGCCGATCCTCGGCATCTGCCGCGGCATGCAGGAGATCAACGTGGCACTGGGGGGAGACATCCACCAGAAGGTCTACAGCGAGCCGGGCTATGACGATCATCGGGAGGATGCGGACGATCCGGTGGACGACCAGTATGGTGAGAGCCATCAGGTGACACTGGTGCCGGGCAGCTGGCTGGCGGAGCTGATGGGACAGCCATCGATCCCGGTCAACTCCCTGCACGGGCAGGGGATCAAGACGCTGGCCAAGGGGCTGGTGCCGCTGGCCCATGCCGAAGACGGGCTGATCGAAGCGATCCACGCCCCCGCCCTCTCCCCCTTCCTGCTGGCGGTGCAGTGGCATCCGGAGTGGAAGGCGAGTCAGAACCCTCACTCAATCAAGATCTTCGAGGCTTTTGGCGACGCCTGCCGGGCCCGCCTGACCGGCGTCTGACGACGCCGGCTAGTCGCCGAACCCGCGCGCCTTGAGCTTGGGCAGCGCACCGCGAGACGGGCGCAGGGTACGGCACACCTCCATCCCCTTGAGCCCACGCTGGATGTGATCCGGCGTGTGGCCAAACACCATGCCGTTGCTGCGGTAGAGGGCGTTGTCGTCCAGCTCGAACAGCTCGCCGCCGATCAAGAGCTGCTCGCGGCCGTTGACCGTCTTGCCGCGCTTGAGCGGCAGCGTCATGTCGCTCAGCACCTCGCCGGTGGCGCACCCCTCGCGCCAGCGAGCCTCGTCTGAAAAGGGGGTGATGGCGATCTCGCGCCAGGATCCATCACGAAACTCGACCCGATACTTGTCGGCCAGCTGATCACAACCCACCAGCAACCAGGCCCCGGCAATCCAGGCCACCTTGCTCCACTTGCGCACGCGCTCCACTCCCTTGTCAGACAGGTGCCCAGCATAAAGAAATTGCCTCGACCCCGCATCCATTTAGCGGATTGAAACCAACTATGCTGGAAATAACCAATGATAAGGGGCTGCTATGTTTGGCGATAACCTCGTTGCGCTACCTACCATGCTGTGGATTGGCGACCACCCGTTCTGGACCCTGTTGACCCTGTTTCTGCTCTTCACCCATTTCCTGCGCAGCCCGGGTCGCCGCCGTGAGCTGGTGAGCGAGCTCGGCTTCGTGATGATAAGCCTGGTGGTGATCCTGCTGATCCAGCTAGAAGGCGGCTGGTTTCGCCTGCCCCTGCCCCGCCACTGGCTGGTGGAGATCTCCAGCCTGCTGGCCGGGCTGGTGCTGGTGAAGATCTGGGGGATCCTGCTGTTCCAGTTTCTGCTGCCCCTGTGCCAGATCCGCATCCCGCGCATCATCGCCGACATCGTCATCACGGTCGGCTACATCGGCTGGTGCCTGTTCCGCCTCTACGCCTCCGGCATGGCCCTCGGCGAGATCGTCACCACCTCCGCCGTCATCACCGCCGTCATCGCCTTCTCCATGCAGGACACCCTGGGCAACCTGCTGGCCGGGGTCTCGATCCAGCTCGACAACTCCATCGCCATCGGCGACTGGCTGCAAGTGGAGACCACCCAGGGCCGGGTGGTGGAGATCAACTGGCGCGCCACCACCATAGAGACCCGCAACTGGGAGACTGTGGTGATCCCCAACAGCCACCTGCTCAAGCAGCGCTTCACCGTGCTCGGGCGGCGCCGCGACGCCCCCCTGCAGTGGCGCCGCTGGGTCTGGTTCGACATCACTCTGGACACCCTGCCCACCCAGATCATCGCCCTGGTGGAACACTCACTGCGGGAGACCCGCATCCGCAACGTCTCCGCCAGCCCGCAACCGGACTGCCTGCTGATGAACGTGGAGAACGGCATCGCCCGCTACGCGGTGCGCTACTGGCTCACCGATCTGGCGGTGGACGACCCCACCGACTCGGCGGTGCGCACCCTGATCGATGCCGCCCTGCGCCGCAACGACCGGCGCCTCACCCCGCCCATCTTCAACGTCTTCATGACCTCGGATCAGGATCACAAGGATCAGCGCCACAAGCGCCATACCGCCGAGCGCACCGACACCCTGCGCCGCCTGCCGCTGTTCGCCATGCTGCAGGAGGAGGAGCTGCTGCGGCTGGCGGATCAGGTCAAGTTCGCCCCCTTCGTCAACGGCGATCGGATGCTGAGCCAGGGGGAGGTCTCCGGCTGGCTGTTCGTGCTGGTGAAGGGGGATGCCCAGATGCTGGTGGAGGTGGAGGGGCGCGAGCTGCCGCTCGGCACCCTCAATGCCGGCGACTTCTTCGGCGAACTGAGCCTGCTCACCGGCGAGCCCAGCCCGTTTACGGTGCGGGCCCAGGGGACCGTCGAAACCTATCGTATCAATCAGGCCATGTTCCAGGAGCTGGTGGCCCAGCGTGGCTCCCTGCTCGAGCCGCTCTACAAGGTGTTGAGTGCCCGTCAGCAGGAGCAGCAGGAGCTGCTGGCGCGGGAGGCGGAGGCCATGAAGCAGATCGCCCCGCCACGGGACCTGCTGGACAAACTGATGGCGCTGTTTGGCGGGCGATGACGTAGCATGGGAGCCCATACTTTCCATTCGGACGTGTTGCATGCTGCTGACCGCGCTGGCCCTGAGCGCCACCCTGCAATTTGACTGCCCCGCCACCATCGAGACCCGCCAACAACGGCTTGGGACAACCCAGGGGTGGCAGGCCGTCACCCGCAACGAGCTGGGGGAGCAGCACCAGCCTCTTCGCCACCGGCTGGAGAACCTGTCCCTGTTCGACGGCGACCCCGACGAGCGCGCCCAGCTCAAGCCGGACAACGGCGACAGCCACGCCATCCACTACTGGAGCCTGGATCGCCACAATCCGCGCCCCTTCTATCTGGTCTGCCACTACCAGGAGACCGCCATCACCCTGCAACAGGCGCTGCCCGCCGGGATTGGCTACTGCCGGGTCAACCAGCCCGCCCCTTACGATCTCCGTGGTCTGATTTGCCGCAGCGAGTGACCACTCCGGCATGACCCTTGTGACGGCGGCTGCCTACGGTGAATGAGCGGCCGACATGAGATGCATGTCGGCTGTGAACTGGCGGCTGTTGAGGACTGACTAAAGCAGCAGGTCGGCCAGCTCGCCCAGCGCGGCCAGCTCCACGTCCGGCAGCAGTTGAAGCTGCTCTCCGGGTTGCTGATGCTCATTGAGCCAGGCGGCCTTGAAGCCGTGCAGCCGGGCCCCAAGCACGTCGGTCTGCGGGTGGTCCCCCACGTGCAAAATGCGGTCGGGGGCGAGCCCCAGGGCCTTTTGCACCTGCATGAACATGTCCGGCGCCGGCTTCATTCTGCTGCCAAAACCAGCCTTGCAGACCAGGGTGAAGTAATCCGCGAGGCCAGCCTGGGCCAGATCCAGGTTGCCGTTGGTGATCACTGCCAGCGGGTAGCGTACCGCCAGCCGGGCCAGCAGGGCATGGGTCTGGTCGCTCACCTCTATCTTCGAGCGCTCGGCCAGAAACGCGGCGAACACCGACTCTGCCTCCTGCGCGGCCCGAGCCTCGGCCATGCCTCCTGCCATCAGCGCGGCCTGGATGCCGTGCCGGCGCGCCAGGCTGACGTCGTCGCGCAGCGCCGGTTGTTCCAGCAGCAGGTTGCGCTTGAGCTCCAGCCAGCGCGGCTTGTCCAGCATGGCGGTGGCCAGGTATTCGCTGCGCAGGTGGGCCAGCATCCACTGCTCGGCTCGCTCGATGGCGGGGCCGTTGTCATAGAGGGTGTCGTCGAGGTCAAACGAGATGGCGGCCACCGGCTGCCAGCGGCGATAGAACTGCATGGTCTCTCCTCTTGTCGGGGCCGTCTACCCGGCCCCCGTCATTCGTCGTCCGGGGTTGCGGGATCCCGCTTCGCCCGCGGGTGGGCGCTGTCATACACCTTGGCCAGGTGCTGGAAGTCGAGGTGGGTGTAGATCTGGGTGGTAGAGAGATCGGCGTGCCCCAGCAGCTCCTGCACTGCCCGCAGATCACCGGAGGACTCCAACATGTGGGTGGCGAAGCTGTGGCGCAGCTTGTGGGGATGGACGTGGGCGTTGAGCGCCTGCTTGTTGCCCCAGCCGTCGAGCCGCTCCTGCACCGAGCGGGCCGACAGCCGCTGCCGGCGTTTGGAGACGAACAGCGCCTCCTGCTCGTCGCCGGCCAGCAGCGGGCGCAGCTTGAGCCATTTTTGCAGCCACTCCACCGCCATCCGCCCCACCGGCAGCACCCGCTCCCGCGAGCCCTTGCCGGTCACCCTGAGCTGGCGCTCGTCGAGCTTCACGTCCGCCAGATTGAGCCCCACCAGCTCGGCGAGGCGCAGGCCGGAGGAGTACATCAGCTCCATGATGGCGCGATCCCGCACCGCCAGCGGATCCTGCTCGTCGGTGATGTTGAGCAGCTGGTACATCTCGTCCACGTCCAGATTCTTGGGCAATGGCCGTCCCTGCTTGGGGGTGACGATACCGCGGGCCGGATTGGCGACCAGCCGCCCCTGGCGCACCTGCCAGTCGCAGAAGCTGCGCAGGGCGGAGACCTTGGTGGCGAGCGAGCGGGGCGCAAGACCGGCCTTGTGCATCCGGGTCACCAGGCTGCGCACCTGACTCGCCTCGAGCCGGGCCCAGTCATCGACCCCGAGCTTCACCAGCTCGGCGGTCATGGCTTCCAGATGGGCCTGGTAGTTGCTGCGGGTGTGGGGGCTGAGCTGGCGCTCGACCCGCAGGTATTCGATGAAGGCCGCGAGCTCCCCCGCCAGCGCGGCCGGCAGGGGCTCGGCGGCAGGCGCCGCCTTGGTGGAGGGGCTGGCCGGCGCCTTAGCCACGGGCCAGCTCGGGCAGGCGCAGCTGCAGCAGGCGGCCGAGCTGACCCAGCAGCAGGGTGTCGTTGTGGGGGGTGAAGTGGCTCGGGTCCGAGCTGGCGAAGGCCAGCACGCCGAGATCGCCGAGCCGCATCAGGGCCACCGAGTTGACCAGCACGTCGTGACCGAACAGCGCCTGCTTCTCGCTCTGGTTGAGCCGGCCGAAGTAATAATCCTGACCTGGCAGGCGCTGACCCAGCAGCTGTTCGAGCTGTTTGCCCTCCGCCATGAACTTCTGCTCGGGACCGCTCAACTGGAATTTTTTCGGGCTGAGCCAGAGCCGCAGGCCGGTCAGTCGCAGCCGCTGCACGAACGCCTTGCCCATCACGGCGCTCACCTCGAACAGGCTCCGACAGCCGTACAGCTCGCCGTAGAGATCGGCATAGACCCGGAAAATCCGCTCGTTCTCGCTGGCGATCCCCATCAGCTCGGTAATCTCCTGCTCCAGCTGCTCGATGCGCTCGCGCTGGCGGTCAAGCTGGCGCTCCACCAGGGAGATGGCGCCCTTTTGTTCATGGGGAATGCGGATCCGGTCCAGCATGGCCGTGTGGCGCTGGAAAAACTCGGGATAACGGGCCAGGTACTCCAGCACTGTGGCTTCATCCACCAGTGGTTCCTGCCGTTTGAGTTCGCTCATAACTTGGTTGGTCCATCCGAAAAAGGGGCCAAGGGCCCCGACATTAGTGCTTGGCAGTACGGGGGCTCCCCGCCCGTACCTATAACTCTATCTGGCCGTCAAACACGTGCTCGGCCGGCCCGGTCATGTAGACCGGCTGACCCGGCCCCTTCCAGGCGATGGTCAGCTTGCCCCCCGGCAGGGTGACGGTGACCCGCTCCTTGAGCTTGCCCTGGCTGATGCCGATCACCACGGCGGCGCAGGCGCCGGTGCCACAGGCGAGCGTCTCGCCCACCCCGCGCTCGAACACCCGCAGCTTGATCTCGCTGGCGTTGACCGTCTCCATGAAGCCGACGTTGACCCGCTCGGGAAAGCGTTCATGGCGCTCCATGATGGGACCCAGGGTCTCCACCGGCGCATCGGCCACCGAGGGCACCTCGATGACGCAGTGGGGATTGCCCATGGAGACGGCCCCGCACATCACAGTATGCTCCTGGGCCCGCAGCAGGTAGGTTTTTTCCGCCTTCTGGGCCCGAAACGGGATCTTGCCCGGCTCGAACTGGGGCACCCCCATGTTGACCGTGACCTGGTTCTCCCCCTCCAGCTGCAGCACGATGCGACCGCGCGCCGTGCTCACCGCGATGCGATCCCGGTTGATCAGCCCCTTGAGGCGGACGAAGCGGGCGAAACAGCGGGCACCGTTGCCGCACTGCTCCACCTCGCTGCCATCGGCATTGAAGATGCGGTAGTGAAAGTCGAGCTCGGGATCATAGGGCGGCTCCACCAGCAGCAGCTGGTCGAAGCCGATGCCGAAGTGGCGATCCGCCAGCTTCTTGATGACGTCATTGCTGAAAAACACCTTCTGGGTGACGCCATCCACCACCATGAAGTCGTTCCCGAGGCCGTGCATCTTGGAAAAATCTATCAACATCGTGCGTTCCTGTACCCTTGTTCACGCTCTCACCCGGAGGAACGCTTAGAGAAATCCATCAACCATCAGGGCAGCAAATGCTCACCGCGCCAGAGATCCGCCAACTGCTCGCGCTCTCTGATGAGGAACGACTGCGCCCCGTCCACCAGCACTTCGGCGGCGCGCGGACGGGTGTTGTAGTTGGAGGACATGGTAAAGCCGTAGGCACCGGCGGAACGCACCGCCAGCAAGGAGCCCTCGGAGATCGCCAGGGTGCGCTCCTTGCCGAGGAAGTCGCCGGTCTCGCACACCGGGCCGACCACGTCGTAAACCGCCTGCTCGTGGCTCGCGCGACTGTCCACCTCGATGATGTTCATCCAGGCGCCGTAGAGCGAGGGGCGCAGCAGATCGTTCATGCCGGCGTCGATCAGGGCGAAGTTGCGGCTCTCGCCCGGTTTGAGGTACTCGACCCGGGTCAGCAGCACGCCGGCGTTGGCGACGATGGCACGGCCCGGTTCGAACAGCAGGGTCAGATCCCGGCCCGCCAGCTTCTGCTTGAGCGCCTCGGCATATTCGCTGGGATGGGGTGGCTGTTCGGCGCCATAGTTGACCCCCAGACCCCCGCCCACGTCCAGATGGTGGATATGGATGCCTTCCGCCGCCAGGCCGTCGATCAGCCGCAGCAGCTTGTCGGCCGCCTCCATGAAGGGATTCAATTCAGTGAGTTGCGAGCCGATATGGCAATCCACCCCGACGATCTCGATGTTGGCCATGGCCGCCGCCTTGCGGTAGATGGCGGGCGCCAGCTCGATGGGAATGCCGAACTTGTTCTGCTTGAGGCCGGTGGAGATATAGGGATGAGTACCGGCGTCGATGTCGGGGTTGACCCGCACCGACACCCGGGCCTTCTTGCCCATGCTGCCCGCCACCCGGTTCAGACGCTCCAGTTCGGCTTCCGACTCCAGGTTGAAGCAGAGGATCTCTTTATCCAGTGCGAGGCGCATCTCGGCCTCGCTCTTGGCGACGCCGGAGAAGACCACCTTGGCCGGATCACCGCCCGCCGCCAGCACCCGCGACAGCTCGCCGCCGGAGACGATGTCAAAACCCGAACCCAGGCGGGCCAGAAGGTTGAGCAGCGCCAGGTTGGAGTTGGCCTTGACCGCGTAGCAGATCAGATGGGGGATGTCGCCCGCTGCCTTGTCGAAGGCGTGCCAGTGGCGTTCCAGAGTGGCGCGGGAGTAGACGTACAGCGGGGTGCCGTACTGCTCGGCAAGTTGTTGCAGCGAGGTGTGTTCGGCCTGAAGCTGGCCATCGGCGTCGTAGTTAAAGTGATCCAAGGGGGCGGTTCCTTCCTAAATTATTGCGGCGCGGCCTCTGGGGCTGCCTCGGCGGTCGCAGGCGTCTGTGCTTGCTGTGTGCTCTGGGTCTGGGGCTGCTCGGGGGGTGGCATATAGAGCGGTCCCGTCAGGCCACACGCGGCCAAACCAAGAGACAGAAGAGTGGCAAGCAGGCACTTGGTAAGCTGGGTAATCATAATGGTTCGCTGCGAAAAAATTTTTGGCCCTCTATAATCGCACTCACATTGTTAAAAGCAACAGGATAAACCGATGAAGGATCACGAGTATCACGCCCTGACCGACGCCTTTTTCCAGTATGTGGAAGACACCATCGACGAGGGGTATCCGGATATCGACTGCGAACGCGCTGGCGGGGTCTTGACCCTGAGCTTCGAGAACAAGACCAAGGTCATCATCAACAAGCAGGAGCCCCTGCACCAGATCTGGGTCGCCACCCGCGAGAACGGCTTCCACTTCGAGCTGCAAGGGGAGAGCTGGATCGACAACCGCTTCGGCCACGAGCTCAAGACCCTGCTGAGCCAGGCCTGTAGCTCCCAGGCGGGCGAGCCCGTCCAGTTCCCATGATCGACCTGCACCCTGCCGATGCCCGTCATGCGGTGATCTGGCTGCACGGGCTGGGGGATTCCGGCGCCGGCCTGGCCCCCTTGGTGGATGCGCTGGCCCTGCCCGCCGACCTGCCGGTGCGTCACCTGCTGCCCGATGCGCCCGAGCGGCCCATCACCATCAACATGGGCTACAAGATGCGCGGCTGGTACGACATCAGAAGCTTCGAGGATCCGGCGGATCGCGCCGTGGAGTCCCACGTCAGGGAGTCTGCGGCCCGCATCGCCGCGCTGATCGAGCAACTGGTGGCCGAGGGCTTCGCCCCCGAGCGCATCGTGCTGGCCGGCTTCTCCCAGGGGGGGGTGATTGCCTCCTTCACCGCCCTGCGCCTGCCGCAGCGCCTGGCGGGCCTGCTCTGCATGTCCACCTACCTGGCGGCGCCCGATGCCCTGCTCGGCGAGATGAGCGAGGCCGCTCGCAGCCTGCCCATCTGCTACATGCATGGCATCTATGACGACGTGGTGAGCCTCTCCATGGGCTGGGACGCCAAGAACCGGCTGGAAGCGGCCGGACTCTCCCCCGAGTGGCACGAGTACCCCATGCGCCACGAGATCTGCCGCCCGCAGCTGGGCGATATTCGCAGCTGGCTGCTGGCCCGCCTCGCGGGCTGAGTCAACTTCGGATAGCCAAACGGCCTGCAGATGCAGGCCGTTTTCATTCGATATGGGCGATGATCCTGTGCAGCAGGGGGCCGAGACCGGGGCGCTTGCGCGCACGCCGGGCGGGCCCCTGCCCTACCCCGCGCCGGCGGCGGAACCGAGCTCGCGCCCCTGGCCACCGTCACGCAACTGACCCTGGCTGCGGTAGGGGATCACCTCCAGCTCGCCATTGATCTGCACTATCTCGTAGTACTGGGGCAGGTTGAAGTTGCTGAACTGGCCCGCGTCGCTGAAGCGCTCGTGGCTGGAGGTGTAGAAGCGGTTCACCCCCTGCACCAGCTCATCCTTGTTGCCGGCGAAGTGCTGGTAGATCTCCACCCGGTTCGCCTCGTCCAGGATATAGATGTTGGTGCCCGCGTCCCGGGTATCGAAGAAGAACTGCACCAGCCCCTCGCTGGCGTAGGCGTCGACGATGCCGGGCAGGTGCTGGCTGTGGGTCTTGTCGAGCCGCAGCGGCAAGTGATCCAGCTTGTTGTGGGAGATGTGGCGGTAGAAGTCGACCGCATTCTCCAGCTTCTTGACCGACACCCCACGCCGCTCGAAGAAGATGCCGTACTTCTCCTTGCCGAGCGCCAGCGTCTTGACCAGCTGCTGCTTGTCGCGGGCCAGACGCAGCTCGATGCACTCGGCCACCAGCTGCTGGAAGCGGCTGCGCACCAGGGAGCGGAAATGCTGGCTGTAGCAGAACACCTCGATCATCTCAGGGGCGGCGGCATCCTGGTGCATCTTGCCGAGTATGGTGGTGAGGGCGTCTACCACGGCTTCCTCCCCCTGGAAGTGGAGGGTGCGGATCTCGCTCCAGGAGTTGCGATAGACGAGATCCACCGAGCCCACCAGGCACTCCAGGTTGCGGCCGAACGAGAAGACGTCGGCGGCGTTGGCGTCGAATTCGATCACCTGGCCCACCCAGTGACTGGTCGGGTCCGTCTCCAGGTTGAGGAAGATGGAGAGCTGGCGAATTTCGCAGGGCCGGCTCAGGGCCAGGTTGGTGGCACGGGGATACTTGACCGGGAAGGTGCCGGAGAGATCGCGACAGAACTGGTGCAGGTTGTCGATGTGCAGATCCGAGCCCTGGTTGAACAGGTGCACCCGGGACTGGGGCGTCAGCAGGCCATTGAAGTAGGCCCAGGAGACCAACTTGCTGATGTAGCCGTTATATTCCAGCGGCGCCCGGCCGATGATGTCCACCGGCTCCAGCGAATGCTTGTAGAGATACCAGCCGGCGCGGTTCAGGCGACCGTGCGGCACCTGCACGAAGCTCAGATCCGGCTCGCTCAGGTCCGGCGCTATCTTGAGGTTGATCCGCTGCACCTTGCCCGGCAGGCTCTCGAACGCGGCATAGAGCTTGCGCGACAGTATGCCGATGTCTTCCGGATTGATGGACTCGCTGATGTTGTTGCGCCGGGCGAACTGGATGAGGTTGCGGTAGCTCTGCATCAGGGCTTCCAGCAGCTCGGCGTAGGCCACCTTGACGTCCTCCACCTTCCACTCCTGACGGTGATCCAGATGCTGCAGCCGCTCCCGGCTCCAGCCCCAGTAGTCCACCAGCTGGGTCATCAGCTCGCGGCGCCAGGCCGGGGAGTGATCCTCTTTCGGATGGCTGAGGCCGTCGCACACCTTCAGATAGAAGCAGCGGCGCACCAGATCGAGCCGCTGCATGTCGCCGATGGACTTGAGGTAGTTGGTCACCTTGTCCAGCATCAGGCAGTAGTTGTCGAGCCGGTAGTGCATCCCCTCGTTGTGCTGGAACCAGTCGCGGCTGGTCACCGACAGCAGGCGGGTGTTGGGGTACTCGTGGGAGTAGGCCTCCATCAGCACCGACTTGAGCACCGCCTTGTAGGGGGAGTCGATGCCCTTGTAGAGCTGCCAGAGGGCGGAGCCGAAGTACTCCTCGGCCGGAATGCGGTTGAAGCCCCCCAGATCGAGCCAGTCATCCTGGCTCAGCTTGCCGTGGGCGAACAGGCCGTTGACGTAGTCGTCGTAGTGATCGTCATACTCGGCCGGCACCAGATACCAGAGCAGCCGCTTGCCTGCGATGTGCATGGCGCTGCGGTAGAACTCGTCGAGCAGCAGCAGGTGCTGGGCGCTGCCGCAGCTCTCCCCCTGCATCTGGGCGTCGTTGCGCTGGCGGAACTTGTCCTCGGGGATCAGGAAGAAGTTGAGATCGACCCCCCGCTGCTCGGCCCACTTGGAGAGTTGCTGACACTTGAGATCCAGCAGCGCGAGCCGCTCCTGCGACAGACCGGCCACGTGGCAGACCCAGATGTCGAGATCCGAGTGGCAGCACTGACCGATGGACGAGGTGCTGCCCATGGAGTAGAGCCCCTGGATCGACTTGTCATGGGTGGTGAGGCCGTTCTGGCAGTTGGCGTTCTGGCAGAGATCCTCGATGAAGGCCTGCTGGGCGTCGTTGGCGGTAAAACTCCAGATGCCGTGCGGCACATCCCCCGCCACATAACCGGGCAGCAGGGGATGATTGAAGTGCAGCATGACGGGTAACAGCTGGAAGACCTGCTGCCCGTAGCGACTCATGAGACCTAACGCCCGCTGCGTCTTGAGACGATTGATGTCGTCGTAGCGCGCCACCAGCGTGTCGAGTTTTACCAGCAATGCCCTGCCTATACGAGGTGATAAATGACGCACCAAAACGGGGAGACGTCAAAAAAGTGTGATCATGTTAACAATGCAAACAGCGGTGGTAAACAAGCCCGCACACAATCGCCGGATTATTTATGACAAGTCACTAAACAGTATCATTGGAAAGCAATAAATTTTTTAAATTTCAATCAATTAACCTTGCATTTTAGTTTAATGAAAATCATTTTCAGCCGCTGTTTTTGAGCTTGGCCCCGCTTTTGCCGGCTGTGCCATGAAAGCCCCTGCAAAGGGTGGTAAGATCGTTTTCCTTCTAAAGATGAAACAACTGATTGATATGGCAGCCCGAACCCTGAAAATTGCCACTCGCAAGAGCCCCCTGGCCATGTGGCAGGCCAACTTCGTCAAAGACCGGCTGGAAGCCCTGTACCCCGAGTTGCAGGTCGAGCTGGTCCCCATGAGCACTCAGGGTGACAAGATCCTGGATACCCCGCTCGCCAAGGTCGGCGGCAAGGGGTTGTTCGTCAAGGAGCTGGAAACGGCCATGCTGGAGGGACGGGCCGACATCGCCGTGCACTCCATGAAAGACGTGCCGGTGGAGTTCCCCGAGGGGCTCGGCCTGCACACCATCTGCGAGCGCGAAGATCCGCGCGATGCCTTCGTCTCCAACCGTTTCACCGCCATTGACGAGCTGCCGCAAGGCGCCGTGGTCGGCACCTCCAGCCTGCGCCGCCAGTGCCAGCTGCGCGCGGCACGCCCGGATCTGGTCATTCGCGACCTGCGCGGCAACGTCAACACCCGTCTCGCCAAGCTGGACGCCGGTGAATACGACGCCATCATCCTCGCCGCCGCCGGCCTGAAACGGTTGGAGATGGCGCACCGCATCACCGCCTTCATCGAGCCGGAACAGAGCCTGCCCGCCAATGGCCAGGGCGCGGTCGGCATCGAGTGCCGCCTCGACGATCACGAGCTGCACGCCCTGCTGGCCCCGCTCGAACACCCCGAGACCCGCATCCGGGTGCTGACCGAGCGTGCCATGAACCGTGCCCTGCAGGGGGGCTGTCAGGTCCCCATCGGGGCCTACGCCCTGGTAGAGGGAGAGGAAGTGTGGCTGCGCGGCCTGGTGGGCAGCCCGGATGGCAGCCGCGTCATCCGCGACGAGATCCGCGGCCCACTGGCCGACGGCGAGGCCCTCGGCCACACCCTGGCCCAGCGCCTGCTGGCCGATGGTGCCGATGCCATCCTCGCCGAGGTCTACCGGGCATGAGTGCGGGCCGGTTCGAAGCATGGCCGCCATGCCGGAGCCAACCCTGATGGTCCCGCTGGTGGTGCGCCCGGCCGCCCAGGCCGCCGAACTGGTGGCACTGCTGCGCCAGCACGGCCACACACCACTCTGCTGCCCGCTGCTGGAAACCGTGGCGGGCGGCGAGCTGCAGCGCCTGCCCGAACTGCTGCCCCAGGCCGACATCGTCATCGCCGTCAGTATGCATGCAGTTAATTTCACTCATCATTTTCTGTTGCAAACTGGTCAGACCTGGCCAAATATTGACTACTTTGCAGTCGGCCAGGCCAGCGCGGACGCCTTTTCGGCCGCCGGCATCACGGCAGCCTGCCCGGAGGATCCGCGCAGCGAGGGGCTGCTGGCCCTGCCCGGTCTGCAACAGGTGAACGGCAAGCGGGTGCTGATCCTGCGCGGCAATGGCGGCCGGGATCTCATCGCCCGGACGCTGGCCTCACGCGGCGCACTGGTGCACTATTGTGCGGCCTATGAGCGCCACTACCCCGCTCTGGACGGGGACGCATTGACCCGCCACTGGCAGGCGGCCGGGCTCGACAGCCTGCTCGTTACCAGTGGCGAACTGCTGCAACGGCTGCTGGAACTGGTCCCGGACCGGCAGCAGCCCTGGCTGCACGACCGCCAGCTGGTGGTCCCCAGCCCGCGGGTGGCCGAACTGGCCGCGGCGGCGGGCTTTACCCATATCACGATTGCCCAGGGTGCATCCAACCAGGCCCTGACGGCCGCTCTGGAACTGAGGAAGATGGAATGACTGAACAGCAAGAAGTCCAGCCGAGTGCCGCGGCCTCCGTGGCCGACAACAAGCAACCCGGCCAGCAGGTCAGCAACAACAAGAAGGGCGGCTCGGGTGCAGTGCTCGGCGGTATCGCCATCCTGCTGGCCCTCGGCCTGACCGGCGGACTCTATCTGCACGGCCACCAGAACGCGGTGGCCCAGCAGGCCGAACTTGGCGCCCTCAAGCAACAGCTGGCTGACGCCATGGCCAAACTGGATCAGAGCAACAGCAAGGATGGCGAACAGCTGGCCGCCCTCGGCAAGCAGCAACAACTGCTGCAGGACGAGCTCAAGGGTCTGCAGACCCGGGTGCTGGATCTCAACGACAAGCGCCCCAACGACTGGATGCTGGCCGAATCCGAATACCTGGTGCGGATGGCCGGTCGCAAGCTGTGGCTGGAACACGACCTCGTCTCCGCCATCACTCTGCTCGGCAATGCCGATGAGCGCATCAAGGCCTTCAACGATCCCAGCCTGATGCCCATTCGCAAGGCGCTGGCCGAAGACATCGCCCAGCTCAAGGGGATGCCGCGCATCGATCGCGAAGGGCTGACCCTGAAGCTGGCCGCCCTCTCCGATCAGATCGAGCTGCTGCCGCTCTCTACTGTCAGCATGCCGGAAGCCAAGGCAGAGCCGGATCAGGCCGTCAGCACCAACCCGGACGAGTGGGAGAGCAATCTCAAGAAGAACTGGGTCAAGTTCACCGAAAACTTCATCACCATCCGCCGTCGCGACGGCGCGGTGGAGGCCCTCCTCTCCCCGCAGCAGGAGATCTTCCTGCGCGAGAACCTCAAGACCAAGCTGCTGCAGGCCCAGCTCGCCGTCTACCGCGAGCAGCAGGCCCTCTATGACGACAGCCTGGACAAGGCCCAACGCTGGCTGACCCAGTATTTCGACACCGACAACAGCGCCACCCACTACATGCAGTCCGAGCTGGACAAGCTCAAGGGGGAGCAGATCCAGTTCAACTACCCGGATCGCTTCAAGACCCAGGCCATGCTGGAAGAGGTGCTGACCGAGCGCCTGCAGCGCATTCTGGCCAGCAACTGAGGAGGGCACCATGATTCGTCTGATTGTACTGGTGGCCGTGATGGTGGCCGGCCTCATCTTCGGCCCGCAGGCCTCCGGCAACAAGGGTTATGTGCTGATCTCGCTGGGCAACTACACGGTGGAGTCCTCGGTCACCAGCGCGGTGATCCTGGCGGTGCTGTTCTACGGTCTGCTGCTCATTGTCGAGTGGGTGCTGGGCCGGGTATTCGGCCTGCGCCGCAAGACGCTGGGCTGGTACGGCTCGCGCCGGCGCCGCAAGGCCAACCAGCAGACCGTGGCCGCCACCCTGGCCATGGCCGAGGGGCACTACAGCCAGGCCGAGAAGCTGATGCTCAAGGGCGCCAGCAACAGCGACACCCCGCTGCTCAACTACCTGAGCGCCGCCAAGGCGGCCCAGGCACGGGGCGATGACGTGCGCCGGGATCAATACCTGCAAAAGGCGCAGGAGGAGAACCCCAAGGCCGAGCTGGCGCTGACCCTGACCCAGACCCAGCTGCAGATCGAGCAGGGCCAGTACGACACCGCACTGGCCATGCTGGAATCCGTCTACTCCCTCAACCCGCGCCATCCCATGGTGCTGGACCAGCTGCGCCAGGTGCACCTGGCCCGCGAGGACTGGACCGCCCTCATCGACCTTATTCCGGCGCTGCACAAGGTGGGCAAGCTCACCCCCAAACAGGAAGAGGATCTGCTGCAACAGGCCTGGCGTGGCCGCCTCAGCGCCGCCAGCGGCGCCCTCGATACCCTGCGCCCGGTGTGGCAGGCGCTGCCGCGCAAGCTGCGCCAGGATCCCGAGCTGCTGGCCGCCTATGGCGATCGCCTGCGCCAGCTGGGGGCCGACAATGAAGCGGCCGAGCTGTGGCTCGATGCACTGCGCAAACAGGTCTCGCCCCAGCTGCTGGCCCGTCTGCCCAAGCTCAGGCTCGACAGCTATCAGCCCCTGCTGACCCTGCTGCAGAAGATCCAGGATCAGCCGGGCGTCGACGCGGCGCTGGCCCAGGTCTACCTGCTGGCCGGTCAGCTGGACGAGGCCCAGCGTCTGCTGGAGCAGGAGGTGGCGAAGGCGCCCAATGCCGCCGTCTACCACGCCCTCGGCCAGGTGATGGACAAGCGCCGGCTGACCAACAAGGCCAACGAGTACTATCGCCAGGCATTGCAGCTGGCCGACGTCTGACGTCCGTTCGTCGCAAAATAGAAAGAGGCCGCAGTTGCGGCCTCTTTCTATTGGGATTATTGAGATTGCTCCGGATGGCTGCCCTCCCTGCTCCCCTCGCGGGAGAAGGGTCGGGGATGAGGGGGGGAACCAGCTACCACCCTCACCCTACCCTCTCCCTGAGGGAGAGGGTCAGACTCAGGATGTCATTCGCTCCAGCTCCCCGATCAGCCAGATGGCCTCTTCCCGGTGGTAGCCGCACACGTCCTGCATGGGACGAAAACCGCTGCACACCGCCGGCCGCTCGGGCTGGCCGAAGATCTTGCAGCCCAGCCGCGCATCGAGCTGCACACAGGGCACGCCGGCCGGTTTGCCGTCGGGCATGCCGGGAATGGCGCTGCTGATACTGGGGGCGATGCAGCAGGCACCGCAACCTTGACGACATTCCATGTAATGCTTTCCTCGGCAGGGTGCGCCAGTGTAGCAAAGGGCGGGGATTTTCCTCACTGTTATCCCGGCCACACCATGAAATAGCCCTTGCCGACCGGCAACAAAAAGCCCGACAGCGTCGGGCTTTTCAGGTGGTACCATGGGGATTACCCCGCGCGCATCCAGCTTACAGGATGATGTCGCGCACCACGCTGTCTTTGCGGTCCAGGAAATGGATCGACTTGATGCGACGGATGGTCCGCGACTTGCCACGGATCAGCAGGGTCTCGGTGGTCGCCATGACGCCGTCGCTGGTGATGCCGTCCAGCAGATCACCCTTGGTGATGCCGGTGGCCGAGAAGATGACGTTGTCATTCTTGGCCAGGTCTTCCAGCTTGAGCACCTTGCTCACGTCGATGCCGAGCGCCTCGCAGCGGGCAATTTCCTGCTCGCCCAGCGCACGCACTTCCGGGCTGTCGCCCTTGACCTGATGACGGGGCACCAGGCGGGCCTGCATGTCACCGTCCAGCGCACGGATCACCGCCGCCGAGATCACCCCTTCCGGTGCGCCGCCGATGCCGTACAGCATGTCCACTTCGCTGTCCGGCAGACAGGTGAGGATGGAGGCTGCCACGTCGCCGTCGGGAATGGCGAACACCCGCACCCCCAGCCCCTGCATCTCCTTGATCGCCTTGTCGTGACGCGGCTTGGCCAGGGTGATCACGGTCAGACGAGAGAGCGGCTTGCCGAGCGCCTTGGCCACGGCCTTGAGGTTCAGCTCGAGGGCCTGATCGAGGTCGATGGCACCCTTGGCCTTGGGACCCACGATCAGCTTCTCCATGTACATGTCGGGGGCCTTGAGGAAGGAGCCCTTGTCGCCGACGGCCAGCACGGCCAGGGCGTTGGCCTGACCCATGGCGGTCATGCGGGTACCCTCGATGGGATCAACCGCGATGTCCACCGCGTCGCCCATGCCGGTGCCCACCTTCTCGCCGATGTAGAGCATGGGAGCTTCGTCAATTTCACCCTCGCCGATCACAATCTCACCATCGATCTGGATCTGATTGAGGATATGGCGCATGGCCGCAACGGCCGCACCATCGGCGATATTCTTGTCACCACGTCCGAGCCACTTGTAGCCAGCCAGTGCAGCCGCTTCCGTCACTCGGGAAAACTCGATTGCCAGTTCACGTCTCATCGCATATCCAACCTTTGGAGCTCGAAAACGGGCGGCATTCTACCACAAGGGCAAACCTTTGCGCGCAAAAGTGGCGGTTCGTCACACAAAACACGGCCCTTTCACCAATTTGACATCAAACCGCCACCGACACTTCACGAGAGTGTCACCCCGCTGTCATCCCCCCTGCCTAGCATGGCCCCCGTCTTTTACAACAAAGCTTGCAACACAAGGGATTAAGATGAAAAAGCTGACTGTAGTGGCACTGGCTCTCACCGCGGCCTTCCAGGCTCAAGCCGTTGAAGTTTACAAGAATGACACCACCACCCTGGATCTGTACGGCCGCATCTACGCCGGCCAGTTCTTCGGTGACAAGAAGGAAGGGGTCGACAGCACCCATCCGAACGGAACCCAGGAGTACAGCGACAAGCAGGGCGCCAACCAGTTCGTCCGCTTCGGCGCCAAGGTCGACAGCCAGATCAACAGCCAACTGAAGGCGCTGGCCCAGTACGAAGTGCAGATGTACATCAACGACAGCGAGAAGACCATCAGCGAGAACTCCGACAACCTGCGCACCCGTCTGGCGTTCGCTGGTGTCGGCGCCGACTGGGGCAACATCACCTTCGGTCGCCAGAAGGGGGCCCCTGGCTTCCTGGCCGACTGGACTGACGTTTCCCTCTCCGACGGCTACGGCAACGAGGCCCTCGGCGCCAAGACCGACACCTTCGCCACCAACCGCGCCGGTTCCGTGCTGAAGTACTCTGGTCTGTTCAACGGCTTCCAGATCGATACCAGCTACAAGTTCGATGGCGGTGACACCGAAGAGACCACCAGCAAGGACAGCGATGCCGCCTACGGCGCCGCCGTGGCCTACACCTTCCCGTTCAATCTGGCGCTGGGTACCGCCTACAACGTGGGTATCCGCGACAAGAACGGAGAAGAGGATGCCAAGCTGTGGCTGCTCTCCGCCAAGTACGACAACAAGGCCGTCTACGCCGCCCTGAGCTATGCGGACGGCAGCGACTTCCTGGCCACCGGCAAGGATCACACCGGCTGGGAAGGGGCGCTGGGCTACAACTTCGAGAACGGCTTCGGCCTGATGGCGCTGTGGAACAAACAGAAGGTGGAGCAGTCCGGCAAGGCCGACTACGACTCCATCGACTACTACACCCTGGGCGCCCAGTACAAGTTCAACAAGAACCTGCGCGTCATCGGCGAGTACCGCATCAACAACCTCGACAGCAAAGAGAGCGGCAAGCTCAACGTCAAGGATGACTTCCAGCTGGCGGCCCGCTACGACTTCTAAGTCGGGCCCCTCTGCTCTGCGCGCGCCGGCTGATGCCGGCGCGCTCTTTTTTGTCCGCCCCGACGCGCCCGGCCCTCCATGATCTAGGCTCAACAGAGCCAAGACGAGGAGATCAACATGCCGCTACGCCTGCTCATCTGCTGCTGCCTGCTCTGCGCCCTGCCCGTTCAGGCGCTGACCATCGCCATGGTGCTGTGGCGCGGCGAAACGGACGCCGAGCGCGGCTTTCGCGACGAGCTCAACCGGCTCGGTCATCACCCCACCTTCGTCACCTTCAACGCCAATCAGGACAGAACCGCGCTGGCCACCCTGCTGCGCCAGCAGCTGCTGCCCTCCCTCGCCGACTACGACTACATCTACTGCTTCGGCACCACCGCCACGGCCATGGTCAAGAGCCTGGTGGGCAACCGCAAGCCGCTGATTTTCAGCATAGTGTCCGACCCCGTCGGGGCCGGCTTCCTGTCCGACGACAAGACGGAAAACCGGATGGTGGCCGGCACCAGCAACATGGTGCCGATGGCGCTGCAGCTCGCCAACGCCCGCCGCTATCTGCCCGCCAGCAAGGGGCTGCTGCTGCCGTTCAACCCGCGCGAGCAGAACACCCTGCTGACCGGCGAGATGCTGCTGCGCGAGGCCCGTCGCTACCAGTGGGAACTCACCACCTGGCGCATCGCACCGGACAAGCGGCGACTGGCCAGCGAACTCAAGCGGCTGCAGCGCGACGCCAAAGAGAGCATCGTGTTTCTCGCCGCCGACAGCTACCTGCTCTCCATCGCCCCCGAGCTACTGGCCGCCCTCAACGAGGCGGGCATCCCCACCATCTGCAGCGCCGAGCTCTATGTGGAGCACGGCTGCACCATCGGCACCATCAGCAGCTATCAGGCCCTCGGCCGGATGGCGGCCAACATCATCCACCGCAACCTGCAGGGCACCCCGCTGCAGGATATCCCGCTGCAGACCGACCCGGCGCCGCGGCTGGTGCTGGGCAAGCAGCTGGCCGGGATCGCCCCCGCCGCCGCCGACCACTGAGCCCCTCATCCCCCTTCTTCTCTCCTCCCGTTACCTTGCCGACAGGGCCCCCTGCCGGCAGGGCGAGTCATCCGATACCCAGCCCCATCGTCAAAACATGTTTCTATTGCACAGCTAATGAAAATCAATATCATTAGCATCCTCTCAAATGAGAGAGAACAAAATAATTACAAATAAATCAATAAGTTCAGACCATCAGGTCGCTTCTTCAAGAGTCAACACGCAACATGCACACACCTCACCACCCGCGCACTCTGCTGAGTGTCGCCCTGCTGGCCCTGAGCGCCGGCGCACACGCCGAAGACGAGACCATGACAGTGGTCGGCAAACGCAGCCAACATGAAGAGGTCGCCACCGCGACCCGTACCAACACCCCGGCCAAGCTGGTGCCGCAGGCCATCGACAGCGTCAAGGCCAGCGAGCTGACCGCCTTCGGCCAGCCCACCCTGAGCGAGGCCCTGACCGGCATCCCCGGCGTCAACGCCAGCGGTGACACCCGCTTCGACGGCGTCAACATCCGCGGCTTCAGCGCCAGCAACGACTTCTATCTGGACGGTTTTCGCGACGACATGCAGTACACCCGCGACCTTGGCAACACCGAGCGGGTCGAAGTGCTCAAGGGGCCGGCGGCGGTGCTCTATGGCCGTGGCAGCACAGGCGGCATCGTCAACCGGGTCAGCAAGAAGCCGCAGAAGGGGCTGGAGTCCAGCGTCAGCGCCCAGGTCGGCAGCTTCGACAGCCGCCGACTGGCTGCCGATCTCAACGGTGAAGCGGGTGAGCAGGTGCAGGTGCGCCTCAACCTGGCCCAGGAAGACAAGGACAGCTTTCGCAACGGCGTGACCAGCAAGCGCACCCTGCTGGCCCCCTCCGTCAACTGGGAGATCAACGACAAGCTGAACTGGCTGCTGCAGTACGAGCGCAACGAGCACGACCGCACCCCGGATCGCGGCATCCCCGGCGTCAACGGCCGCCCGGCCGACGTGCCGAAGGAGTATGTCTACAGCGATACCCGCCGCGACTTCATCGACGATGTGGCCCAGTCCACCCGTTCGCGCCTCAGCTGGGACATCAACGATCAGTGGCAACTGCGCCAGCAGCTGGGCTACACCAGCCTCGACAGCCAGTTCGACAACACCTATGTCACCAGCGTCAAGGGTGACAAGGTGACCCGCGCCCGCTGGCAACAGGATCTCAAGGCCAACAGCCTGATCAGCAACACCGAGGTCGAAGGCCAGCTGCAGACCGGCCCCGTCGAGCACCGCCTGCTGGTGGGCTTCGAGCAGAACTGGCAGGAGCGCACCCCCAAGCTCTACCAGAACGCCACCGCGATCCCGGCCGGCAACCTCTATGATCCGGGCTCCCTGCCCACCTACGATGGCGCCATGAAGCTCTCCAGCGACGCCAACCACAAGGTGCGCGGCTACGGCCTCTATGTGCAGGATCAGCTCAGTCTGGGCGACTGGCACCTGCTGGCGGGTCTGCGCCGCGACGACTTCACCGTCACCAGCCGCCGCAACGACCTCAACAAGGAGGAGACCGTCTCGGTCACCAGCCTGAGCCCGCGCCTGGGCCTGGTGTGGAACCCGATCGAGGAGCACGCCTTCTACGTCTCCTACAGCAAGACCTTCACCCCGGTGGGCGGGGAGCTTATCGGCATCACCCCGGGCGACAAGAACAACAACCTGGATCCCCAGCACACCCGGCTGTACGAGGGCGGCGTGAAGAGCGACTGGCTGGATGGCCGCCTGGCGACCACCCTCTCCCTCTACCGGCTGGAGATGTACAACAAGCGCAGCAAGGATCCGCTGGATCCCACCAAGGTGATCCTCACCGGCCTGCAGCGCACCGAGGGGATCGAGCTGAGTGCCCGCGCCCAGCTGACCGACGAGCTCTACCTGCGCGGCGGCATCGCCATCCAGGATGCCGAGCAGGTCAAGGCGGACGCCGATCTGCAAGGCAAGCGGCCGATGAACGTCTCTCGCCAGAACGGCGAGCTGTTCGCCGGCTATCAGAGCGGCAAGCAGGGCTGGTTCGGTGAGACCGGGGTGACCGCGGTGGGCGATCGCTTCGCCGACAACGCCAACACCACCACCCTGCCCGGTTACGCCCGCTTCGACGCCCGGGCCGGCTACCGCTGGCAGCAGTGGGAAGCCCAGCTGAGCGTGGAGAACCTGACCGATCACGACTACTTCGTCAGCGCCACCAGCGCCTCCCAGATCATGCCGGGCACACCCCGTCAACTGCATCTGAGCGCCGCCTACCGCTTCTGATCCCTCCCTTTTCCCGATCCCTCTGGCCAGCTCCTGCTGGCCAGATTTTTATGAAGCACCGAGCAATGAGACGCAGAAAACTCCCCCTGCACAACAACAAGTGGGTGCGCCGCATCCACGCCTGGGCCGGCTTTGCCACCCTCACCCTGATGCTGCTCTACGGCCTCACCGGCCTCTGGCTGCAACATAGGGCCGTGCTGCCGCTGCCCGGCCCCCACACCGACAAATCCAGCGAAGAGATAGTGCTGAGCGCGCCGCTGACCAGCCCGGATGAGCTGAAAAGCCTGCTGCAACAACGCTATGCAGCAGGGTTCGAGGAGGGGCGCGTCCAGCTCACCCCATCCCAGACCCTGCCCACCCCCGACGGCCCGCTCACCCTGCCGGCCCGCTGGGAGATGCGCGGCGTCACCCTGAGCGAAAGCGTGGCCGCCAGCTATGTGGAAGGCACATTGCTGGTGCGCACCGAACTGCAGCAGGCCAACTTCGCCGCCAGCCTCAACCGGCTGCACCGCGGAATGGGCACCGGCCTGCCATGGCAGCTGGTGGGGGATCTGGCGGCGCTGGCCATGCTACTGCTGGCCCTCACCAGCCTGCTGATGTGGAACAAGCTGCACGGCCCGGCCGCGCGCGGCATCTCCCTGCTGCTGCTGGGCGCCCTGGTCACCGTGCTGGTGGCCCTGCTCTAGCGCATTTACCGACGACAAAACGGGATCTGTCTCTCGGCGGCGGTAACCTTGCCCACACCTCGGGTAACAAAGGGTAACCGGACGCCGATGGGGCTCACAGTTGCCGGCCTGGCGGCTGGATAGGGAGCGCCTGCGGCTGATAGGGTGCGCCCTCAATCCCAGCGGCAAGAGGCAGCATGCGCATCTCCAGCATCGAATGCGGACGAGTGGTGGCTATCCTGGCGGTGATGACCATTCACCTATCCCCCTTCAGCAACCCCTTCGACCCCACCCTGTGGGACGGCACCCTCTACTTCTGGCTCGGTGGCGTCATCAACCAGCTCTGCCGCTTCGCGGTGCCGCTGTTCTTCCTCTGTGCCGGCTACTTTCTGCAACCCGCCCTCGCCGCAGGCCACCCGCTGACGGTGGCGCTGCGCTACTGCCGCCCGCTGCTGGGGCTCTGGCTGGCGTGGAGCCTGCTCTACCTGTTGATCCCCTTCAACCCCCTCGCGGCGGTGAGCGAGGGCTACCTGCCGGCCATGGCAGGCCAGTGGCAGATGCAGCTGGGGGATCCGCTCAACGCCTGGTGGGTGGGCGGCATGATCCACCTCTGGTTCCTGCCCGCCCTGATGCTGGCGGTGCTGATCCTGGCGCTCTGCCAGCAGGCCCGGCTGGCCCTGCTGCTGGGCGTCCTGCTCTACGGGCTGGCCCTGCTCGGCGGCTCCTATGGACCAACTCTGCTGGGGGGTGAATGGGCCCTACTGACCCGCAACGGCCCCTTCTTCTCGCTGCTGTTCGTGGCTCTCGGCGCCGAGCTGCGCCTGCGTGCCTGGCAGCCGGACGCCAGGCGCTGCGCCCTGCTGATGATGGCGGGGATGGGGCTCTACGCCCTAGAGGCCGCAGGGCTGCTGCACTTTGCCGCCGTGCCCCTCAACCGCCACGACTTCCTGCTGGGTTCGCTCCCCTGGGCGCTGGGGCTGTTCGGCCTGCTGCTGGCCAACCCCGGCTGGGGCCGGGGCAGCTGGCTCGAACGCCAGGCCCCCAAGGTGCTGGGCCTCTACTGTCTGCACATGATGCTGGTGGTGTGGCTGATGATCTTCGGCCCGCAGGGCAAGCAGCTGTGGTGGGAGCTGCTGAAGGTGCCGGCGCTGCTGGCGCTCACCCTGCTCGGCTATCGGCTGTTGGCGGCGATCCCGGCCAGTCGCTGGCTGCTGCGGGCCCGCTGAGGGAATAGAGGATGGGAGGGAGGCAGATCCCTCCCCACTCGAGGCTGAATGATGGGTTCAATTTTTATTCATCGCGGATAGATAAACTCCGGGACTCCTTAAACGCGAACCCAGGAGTCATCATCCCATGACGTTGTTCACCAAGACCCTGTTTACCAAGCAAGCTGGCCTTGTCCTCGTTCTGCTCGCCGCCAGCGGCTCTCTTAGCGCCGCCGAAATCGCCAACAACAACATCACCGAAGCCGAGATCAAGGCCGCCCAGGATGCCTGGGGCAAGGCCCTGATCCAGATCAGCGACGACTACCGCAGCGGCGGCATCGACAAGGCCAGGGCCACCGCCGGCGCCGTGCTCGACAGCGCCTACGGCTACGCTCAGGGGCCGGTACTGTTCAAGCCGACCCTGGCCGGCGGCGAGCAGACCTTTCGCATCAACCGGGAGGGGGCGCTGGCCTACTTCGTCGGCAACAACAAGGCCTATCCCGCCGACAGCGGCTTCGCCCTCAAGAACTGGCAGAGCTACGACTACAGCAATGCCGCCGTCTACATCAACGGCGACATGGCCCTCACCATGGGCAAGGTGCACCTGACCGACCGGGACAACAAGCAGACCACGGTCGACAAGACCTGGGGCTTCAAGAAGGGGGACGACGGCAAGATACGCATCGTGCTGCACCACTCCTCCCTCCCCTACGCCGGCTAACGGCAACAGGCGACCTGCGGGTCGCCTTTTTTGTTACGAGGGCTCCACTTTTGTCCGCTGGCGGGTGACGGCAGAGCCTGTGCTGCTACCATGCCCCTCTTTTGACGAATCCAGACGAGACACTCATGCAGATACGCCCCTTCACCCCGGCCGACACCGAGGCCGTCCTCGCCATCTGGCTGGAAGCCTCCCTGCAGGCCCACCACTTCATCGAGCCCGCTTACTGGCACGCCAACCTGGCGCCGATGCGGGAGATCTATCTGCCCGCCGCCGACAGCCAGGTGCTCTGCCTGGGTGACCAGCTGCTTGGCTTCTACTCCCTGCACGAGGGCTCCCTGGCCGCCCTCTTCGTGGCCCCCGCGCAGCAGGGGAAAGGGCTGGGCAAGGCCCTGCTCGAACACGCCAAGGGGCAGTTGCCGGCCCTGCGGCTGCAGGTCTATCAGCAGAACCGGACCGCGTGCGACTTCTATCGCTCGCAAGGATTTCAGGTGGCGGCCGACACCGTGGATCCCCACACCGGCTGCACCGAGTGGGTGATGGTCTGGCCGGCGCAGGATTAACTGGGCTCGCCGAGATAGGGCTCCTCGCGGGCCGCCTCCGCTTCACTCAGCGCCAGCAGATCGCCGTGGCTCAGCGCGAAGTCGTGCATCTGCTGGAGCAGGGGGATCAGGGCGACCCCGAGCGGGCTCAGGCTGTACTCCACCCGGGGCGGCACGTCCGGGTAGAGGGTGCGGATGATGACGCCGTCGCTCTCCAGCTCCTTGAGCTGGGCGGTGAGCACCTTCTGGCTCACCTCGGGCAGGCTGCGACGCAGGTCGCCAAAGCGCAGGGTCTGCGCGCGCAGATGAAACAGGATGGCCGGTTTCCATTTGCCGGCCAGCAGGCGCAGCACCCGGTAGGCGGGACAGGGCAGTGAGGACAAGGGATGGCTCGCGAGTGGTTACTTTGCGGTAACTATGCCACGAAAATGTGCCTTCTTGCAGCCAAGTTGCCGGCTTCCTATGATGCGGATTCCGTCAATCAACACCCACGAGAGGTGCACCATGCCCAGCCTGCTGCAGATCCATTTCAACTTCCCCGCCGAGCTGATGGGGCCGGCCCTCACGAGCGCGGCCATGCCGCTGGCCGAGTCCATCACCAGGGAGCCGGGCTTCATCTCCAAGATCTGGACCGAAAACCCGCGCACCGGCGAGGCGGGTGGCATCTATCTGTTCGAGGATGAGGCGAGCGCCCTCGCCTACGCCACCATGCACGAGCAACGGGTGCTCGCCATGGGCGCCAGCGCAGTGCAGTTCAAGCTGTTCGACGTCAACGAGCCCCTCAGCCGCCTCACCCGCGGTCTGCTGTGATCCCCTCGCCCAGCGCCAGGCGGTAGCAGCCATCCTGCTGCCAGACAAAGCCCAGCCGCCGAAACAGCCGCTGGCTGGGCAGATTGTCCGGCTCGATATCCGCCACCAGCGTGGCAAGGCCGAGCTGGCGGGCATAGGCGATCAGGGCCGTCAGCGCCTCTGTCATCCATCCCTCTCCCCAATGTCTGCGAGCCAGCATGCAGCCCACCTCCACCTGGCGCAGACCAGCCTCGCCCGCAAAGCTGTGCAGGCCGCAGGTGCCGATCAGGCGGCTGCGGTCGCGCACCACCAACCCCCACTCCAGCGACTCGCCGGCGGCCAGCAACCGCTCCACGCTCGCCAGCATCTGCGCCACGGTGGCGAGGGAGGGAAACGGCGGCTCGCCGACGAAGCGCATCACCAGAGGATCCCCGTAGATGGCGAACAGATCGGCGCTGTCTTTGGCATCAAACGCCCGCAACAGCAGCCGCGGGGTCGACAACGAAGGCAGTGTACGGGGCAGGGGCGGCAGGGCGCTGCGGTGCATCAGGCTCAAAAGCGCAGGGTCAGGCCGATATTGGCCTGCCACTGGGTCACCAGCTCGCCGCGCACCTTGAACACGCACTGGTCCGGGTTGCAGAGAAACTGGCTGTTGTCGTTGACCAGGGCGCCATAACCGCGCACCTCGGCCCGCAGCGCCAGATGTTCGGTCAGGCGCGGCTGCACCCCGAGCGCCAGCGACATGGAGGGGGCGACGTCGCTGTCGTAGGCGGCGAAACGGGTCGCCCCGATCCCGGCGCCGATATAGGGGGCCATCAGGTTGTCCGACAGGGTGAGCGCCCCGGCGAAGTGGAGGGTGTCCACCGTCAACCGCTCCGGCTGATCGGGGGAGAGGTGGGTGGACTGGTGGCTGTAGAGCAGCTCTATCATGCCGGGGTCGTCCACCTCCCTGCTGATAAACAGGCCCCAGCTGCCGGAGCGCTCCCCCTGCAAGGACTCCAGCCGGGTGGCGACGGGCGTCGGTTGGGGGTCGTCGTTGGCCTCGAAGTCGATGGCCGAGCTGTAGCCGAAGAACGGCGTCACCTGCCAGCCGGGGGCGGCCTCTCCCTCTGCGCTCCAGGCCTGCCCCAGCGGCAACAACAGCCCCATCATCATGATCCCTGCTCGTTTCATCACGGCTCCTCCGTGCGCTGCACCAGTGCCCGTCAAGCATATCAGAGCCTCCTGGCCCCTATCCTAAACCCAGCCTGTATCACGCCGTTTTCGCCGCAAGGATCACACTCGGCCGTCCCGCCCGTTATTCATCCCCGATTAACCTCTGCCCCGTATGCTGGCCGGCAACCGGCTCATGGTGGGCCGGTGCCACTCACCAGAAGGACACAGGGAATGGTTGCCGCGCAACTCAACGACCCCCAGAACAAGCTCTCCGACACCCTGCGGGCCACCGCTCACGCCATCGAGGATAGCCATATCAGCCTGCGCCAGATGCTGGCCCTGGTCGGCGAGCAGGGCATGCTGCTGTTTTGCGTGCTGCTCACCGTGCCCTTCCTGCTGCCGGTCTCCATCCCCGGCGTCAGCACCCCCTTTGGCCTGTTGATCCTGTTCATCGGCATCGGCATCACCCTCAACCGGGTGCCCTGGCTGCCCGCCATCCTGATGGAGCGCCGCTTCGCCGCCGAGCAGCTCAAACCGACCCTGCACAAGGGGGCAGATCTGCTGGCCCGCATCGACCGCTTCATCCGCCCGCGCCTGCTGTTGCTGACCGGCAACAGCACCATCAACCGCTGCAACGGTCTGCTGATCATGCTGGCGGCCCTGCTGCTGATGCTGCCGCTCGGGGCCATCCCCTTCACCAACGCCATGCCGGCCTGGGCCATCCTGCTGCTGGCCATCGGCATGCTGCAGCGCGACGGCCTGTTCGTCGCCAGCGGCTACCTGCTGGTGAGCGCCACCCTGGTCTGGTTCAGCGCCCTGGCCATCGGCCTGCTGATGGCCGGCCAGAGCGTCTCCACCCTGTTCGGCTAACGGCTACCCAAAGAAAAAGGGCAACCAGATGGTCGCCCTTTTTGACTTGTGCGGGATCCGCCGTCACAGCAGATCGTAGATAAGGGCCGAGATGGCCAGCAGCCCGATCACCAGCACGAAGAGGGTGCTCGCCCCGCGATAACGCTGGAGGGCAGGCAGACGATAGATGGAGCAGGCCGGCAGCAGGAACAGGATCACCGCGATGAGCGGCCCGCTCACCTTCTCGATGATCTCCAGCACGTTCGGGTTCAAGTAGGTGATGACCCCGGTCACCACGAACAGGATGACCGACGAGACCCGCGCTATGGTCGCTTCACGCAGCGACAGCCCCAGCCCCTGACAGGCACCGTTCACCATGCTCACCGTCCCCTCGCTCACCCCCATGGAGGTGCCGAGGAAGGATTTGGACATGGCCAGAATGGCGATGAGCGGCCCCACATAGGCGATCAGCGGATTGGAGAACTTGTTCGCCAGCGCCGACAGCACCGAAATATTGTCGATGCGGGCCTGCGCCATTTCGGCCTGACTCAGGCTCATCACGCAGCTCACCACGAAGAACAGCACGCTGCCGCAAATCAGCAGGCTGCTGCACTTGATGATCCGTTTGGCGCGCTGGTCGGCGCTCGCCTGACAGCGCTTCTTCTGCGCCGCGCTGAAGGAGGAGATGATGGGGGCGTGGCTGAAGGAGAACACCATCACCGGCACGATCAGCCAGAGGGATTTCCAGAACGCCGGGTCGCGCCAGTCCACCCCCTGACTCTCGCTGAAGTAGGAGAGACTCCACTGGGGCAGCAGATAGATGGAGAGGCCGATGAGGAAGGCGACCATGGGCAGGGCCAGCACGCTGATGGCTGACACCACGATCTGCTTGCCCGCCAGCAACACCAGGTGCAGCCCCAGCATCACCCCCAGCACCAGCAGGCCGCGCGGGATCTCGGCATTGCCCAGCTGGTGCACCACAAAGCTCTGGATCGCATTGGTGATGGAGATGCTGTAGACCAGAATGATGGGGTAGAAGGCCATCAGATAGACCAGCATCAGCAGCTTGCCTGCCCGCGCACCGAAGTGCTCTTCCACCACGTGGGTAATATCCCCTTCCCGGTGGGAGCTGGATAATACAAAACGACTCAATGCCCGATGGGAATAATAAGAAAGCGGAAATGCCATCAATAATATAAACAGCAAAATAACCGGCGAATTACTGCCAACGGTAATTGGGAGAAACAGTGTACCGGCACCGACTGCAGTGGCATATAAGCCCATGGTCCATACCGAATCACTTTTCTCCCATTTCAACTTTGATGCGGAATTACTCTTCTCAGCAATAGCAACACTCATTGCGATATACACCTTATTAATCTGTCATCTTATATTTTATTGGCCCGTGTAATTAGGCGTGGCGACATGCCGCGGCATATCGACCGGATCGTAGAAAAAACAAGCCCGCCTGCGATCAACATGATCACCAAGAGGAAACGGGGATGCCACGCTACCATCGTTGAAATCGCCATAAAGGTCAAGGTTAATAATTCATGACTGTTTGAATCAGCTTGTTTCAAAAGGAAATAAGATGTGTCATTTTGGCCTCAAGATAATCAATTCAGCTCCGTCTGATAACATAACGACAAAACCTCGATGAGTTGCTCAACAACTTGAATAAGGCCAGAGAGTGGCCCGTTAATATTAACAGCATCAGCCCGGCAATATCAGCCAATTATGCAATGAATGACCCCGACCGCCGCCGATATATTGGTGCCGGTCCTGCCGCCATATATCAGGGGGTTGGCTTCCCCTGTTTTGCCCCCTTGCGCTGGCCACCCGCAGGGCAGTGAGCGACCCGGTTGCGACCCGCCCGCTTGGCCCGATAGAGCCACTCGTCGGCGCGGGCCAGCGCCTGGTTGATCTCCTCCCCCGGCTGCACCAGGGTGGTGCCCAGACTGACGGTAAAGGCCACCGGATCCGCCGGCAGCGCCGCCACGGCGGCCCGGATCCGCTCCGCCAGCGCCTGCAGATCCGGCTCGCTCATGCCGGGCAGCAGGATCAGAAACTCCTCGCCGCCGCTGCGCACGAACAGATCGTCCGCCCGCAGCTGGGCGGCCACGCAGTCGCAGAAGCGCTGCAGCGCCCGGTCGCCCTGCTGATGGCCGAAGCGATCGTTGATCTGCTTGAAGTGGTCTATGTCCAGCATCACCAGACTGCAGGGGGCCTCTCTCTCCCGCCGCTGCCGGCAGTGCTCGAAGAAATAGCGGCGGTTGTAGAGGCCGGTCAGCTGGTCGGTTTCGCTCTGCAGCTTGAGCCGCTGCTGCAGCTCGTGCTGGCGGGTAATGTTGCGGGTCACCCAGGCCACCGCCCGCTTGCCGTCGTAGCGAGAGGGCAGCGGGGCAATCTTGCCCTCGAAGCGCTGCATCCCCTGCGGCCCGACCGAGGCGTCGATCCCCTCCACCTCCACCGCAGCCAGCTCGTACTCCACCACCTGCACCTGGCCCGAATCCAGAGCCAGGGTCACCTGATCCATCACCCAGCGGGTCATGTCGGCGGGCAGCACATCGGCCAGTCGCTTGCCCGCCAGCGGGTTACCATCCTGATAGGATTGCTGCTCCACCCCGCCGATGTATTCGATGTAGTAGCCGTCTTCGCTCAGAATGAAGACGGGATCGGGCAGCTGGGCCATCACTTCATATAATTGCTCGACCGAAAGTGCCATGCGGTTTCCTTGGATCCGGGGGACGAGAGGCGCACACCGGGCGGGCGCCTGCCCCAATTATCGTGCCGGGTGCGGCGCCGAACCAGCAGCGAATCCGGCCATTCATGGATGCGCATCAAGCAATGCGGGAAAATAGCGCTTGCCCCGCCGCCCGTTGATCAAAAGAGCAGCAATCATGGATCTTCAAGCCACCTCACAAGGCGCCGCTGCGCCCGTTGTCTGTGGCGCCCGCATCCATTAGGCTGACCTTCCTGAGTCTGCCCTCCCGGCCGACTCACCCCCCATCAGCCCGGCCAGGCAGACGCCGGCCCCCGGAAAAGGATCGTCCAGATGAAGAGAGCCATAGTGAAAGCACGCTTCGATGCCATCAGCATCGAGGGAGAACCGCTGACCGTGAAGATTGCCATCGGAGCCCCCGAGCCGGATCCCAAGTCCGCCGGCGGTGACTGGCGCTGCAAGGTGAAGCTGGACGGCCTTGGCAACAAGACCTTCATCTATGGCGTCGATGCCCTGCAGGCCCTCAGCCTCGCCCTCAAGTTCGTGGAGAGCGAGCTGCGCGCCTTCACCGATGCGGGTTGGCACTTCTACCTGCCCGGCAGCCCCGATCACCCGGTCGACATGGCCGCCTGCTACTTCCCGCAGCTGTGACGCGAGTTGCCCGCCCAGCAGACTGATAGCCATTGAGGTCGGGCAATCACTTGACCGCATTGAGTCTGAACGGTTATTGATAGAGGCCCTTTACCCGGCTCTGGAGAGACCATGTACCTGACCCAGCCCCAACCCCCTGCCGAGCAGGATGTCGACGCGCTGCGCATCGGCCTGTCGGGCTACAACATCAGCCAGGCCGGCACCCACCTGCGCGAGCACATCGCCAGTTTTATCAAGGATGAAGCGGGCAAGGTGCACGGCGGCATCACCGCCGACCTCAAGTGGGGTTGGCTGCACGTGGACTGGCTCTGGATTGACGAGCGCATCCGCCAGGATGGCTGGGGCGGCCGCCTGCTTGCCACCATGGAGCAGTACGCCCGAAGCAAGGGCATCAGCAACTTTCATCTGGAAACCACCAGCTTCCAGGCGCTGCCCTTCTACCAGAAGCAGGGTTACCAGGTCTTTGGCGAACTGCCGGACATGCCGCCGGGGCATACCACCTATTTTCTGAAAAAGCAGGTATGAGGTCGCTGTCGCCACTCACCACCGAGGGCAAGGGCAAACCCAAGCTCCTCAGCTCGGCCTTGGGTGCACTGTGTCTGCTGTTGACCACAAGCCAGAGCGCCATGGCCCTGTCGTTGCACGATCTGGATCCGGCGTTTGCGCGTTGTGAGGCAAGCAAGGCCCGCCACAAACCCGCTTTGCCTCCCAAAGAGGATCGCTTCTGGTCGCTGGAAAGAGAGCAGCAGGTGACGGTGCTGGTCTACCTGCATGAGAAGAGCATGGAACGCTGCACCGCCGCAGAGGTAGAGGCCCTGGCGATCAAGGCGTTTCATCAGGCAGTCGCCGGAGACCGCGCCTTGCTCGATGCCCTGATCAAGGCAAGATCCACGACGCTCACGCCGGCTCAGCAGGCACAGTTACAGCAAGTTGGACAGACAGAGCTGGACAGGCTGGCCAAGCTGACGGGCTTTGCACACCCTTTCTCGCTGCTCGATTACCTCAACCTGCTGGCCCCGCCCAAAGCGTGAAGGGCTGACAAACCTGTCAGCCCTTCGGCATCCTCAGTGGCTGGCGGAGCGACTGCCGCTCCAGAGCAGCTCGCCGCTGCGCAGCTCCATCAGGGTCATCGACAACCGATAGCGGCTGCCCTCGGCCACCAGATCCCCGTACAGCATGTAGCCGGCGCCGGTCTGGCGACCGAGCCGCACCAGAGAGGCCGGGTTCATCCTGCCCTGCTGATACTCCAGCTGGCCGGTGATGGCCGCCACCTGACCCGGGTCGACAAAGCGAAAACCGCTCTTGCTCTGGATGCGCTTGCTCATGGCCGCTGCCATGGCGCGGGTGTCCACCGGCTCGCCGGTGCCGTTCTGGGGCGGAGTGAGCAGCAGTACCGGCTGACCACTTTGCGCCAGCTCCCGCACCTCGGGGGCCTGCACAAACGCGTCGGCCATGGCCAGCGCCAGCCCGGTCGGTGCCACCGGTTTGGGCAGCGGCGCCCCGGTATCCGGCTTGGTCACCGGCTTGTCCGGCTGGCTCACTGGCTGGTCCGGTTCACTGACAGGAGCCTGAGTGCCACCGTAGGGATTGACCGCACAACCGCCCAGCAGCAGGGCCCCCACCATCAACAAGGAACGCAGCTTCATCTTTTCTCTCCGCCAAAAGTCCGTAAACGGGCATCAACCACCGCCCGCATGGCGGAGCCCCTGCCCCGCATCCTCCTTATGCTAGAGACAAACCCCGGCGGGGTCGATGCGCCCACCACCACCGGGCGACAGAGACTGGCGAAGCGGAGGGCACAAAAGGGTGGCAAGGCTTCACCCGATTCCGTTAGGGTAGTGCCGGTAAAACATCAACAGTAACGCAGCGGTAAGCCCGGCGCACAACACGCCGGAACCCGACAGAGATCATCACACTCAAGCAGGAAGCACTATGCAACTCACCCCACCCCAACCGCCTCAGGACGATGAGATCGAAGCGCTGCGCATTGGCCTCTCGGGCTTCAACACGGGTCACGCCGGCACCCATCTGCGCGAGCAGATCGCCAGCTTTATCAAGGATGAAGAGGGCAAGGTACACGGCGGCATCATCGCCGATATCAAGTGGGGCTGGCTGCACGTCGACTGGCTCTGGATCGACGAAAGCATCCGCCGCGATGGCTGGGGCGGCCGCCTGCTCGGCGCCATGGAGCAGTACGCCCAAAGCAAGGGCATCAGCAACTACCATCTGGAAACCACCAGTTTTCAGGCCCTCCCCTTCTACCAGAAGCAGGGCTACGAGGTCTTTGGCCAGCTGCCCGATATGCCGCCGGGGCATATCAGTTACTTCCTGAAAAAGCAGTCATAAGCCGATGAGCAGCCGCAACAGCCCTGCAATAGACAAGGCGCCGGATAGCTGGAGTCTCCCCTTCTACAGGCGCCTTGCCTTGCTCTTTGCGCTGCTTGCAACCAGCTCCAGCACCCTTGCCCTGTCACTACACGATCTGGATCCGGCCTTTGAGCGGTGCGAAGCGATCAAGTCACAACACAGCGCCACACTGCCCACGAAAAGCGACCTCTTCTGGTCACTGGAGAAAGCACAGCAAGCGACTGTTCTGATCTATTTGCATGAGAAAAGCATGGAGCGCTGCACGGCAGCAGAAGTGGATGCACTGGAGATCAAGGCGTTCCATCAGGCGGTTGAGGGAGACCGCAGTTTTCTCGACACCCTGATCAAGGCGAGAGCAACAACGCTCACTCCCGCCCAACAAGCTCAGTTGCAGCAAGTCGGCCAAGCAGAGTTGGATAGATTGGCCGGGATGAAGGAATTTGCTCTGCCTTTCTCGCTAACCAAGTACCTCAAGCAGCTGTGAGTTGGAAAAGATAACCTACGTACTTTGGATATAGGAATATCTGGCAACAGGGACTAGTAATCCTTTTCATCTCTAAAATAAAAACTTCAAGCTCTACTATTTAATTGGCAGAAAGAAATTAACACTAAGTCAGATTATTACACCGGATAAGCAAAATACTATTATCTAGAGTGATAGGTTCACTCTGATTTATAAAAATCGTTACACATTTTTTAGATTTAGAGTAGATATTTTTCACAAAGACTATAAGAAATTATTTTTAAATAAATCACGTACTGTATGTAATGGCCCCTATAGGGGCCATCGATAATAGTCAGAAGTTGAAAGGAACAACTACATCGTCAAATTCAATCTCATCAACTTCTTCATAGTGAACACCACAGATATCTGCTAACAGTCTTGCATGTACTCCAAGCTTTTTAGCAAGCATATCAAATGATATTCCTAATTCATTCTTAAGTAACGAGATACTCTCCTGTAAAACATGTGGCTCTTCCATAGCCAGTTCATCATCTAATCTTTCTTTCCTTGTTTGCCGTGTCTGACTAAACCAAACATTGGCACCTCTATATTGCTGCGCGTTAATAAAACCCAAAAAATGGGCGCGATATATTATTGCCTTTGCACTAACCTTCCATCTAATCTTGAGATCGTATACTTTTTTCCAATTAATAATGCCATCTCTTCCCAAGCAAGATGGAAACTCTCTTGCAAAAGAGCTTCGAGGAAAAAGAAAGGCACTAGCAAAGGCATCCGCTTCACGTTCAGTTTGCTTGCAACCAGTTTCAATCCCATCATGCATAACTAGATGCCCACACTCATGGGCTAGATCAAAACGCATTCTGCATACACTTTCTTTGGCGGAGTTTCGAATTATTATTGGATATTTTCTATTAACTGATAAAGCATCAACCTTTTCAGAAACACCATCAAAGCAAGTAACAATTGCACCCTGATTTTCAACAACATTGATCATATTATCGATGGGTGCATCTAGCGATAGCCCCCATCGTTCTCTTGCTCCTTCCGCAATCTTTTCAATTATCGGCGAAGTTAATACATCTATTTTACTGTTGTCGATAAGATTAAATTTATTCTCAGGCATATCCAAATGCTCATGCAACTCTGTCACTAATTGCTCAAGGATTGTACTGTATGCCTGAACTCGTTCTTTCACACCCACAGGGGTGGTCTGTCTCTTTCTAAAATGGCATTGTTCTGGTTTCACATCACCAGAAAGAGGTCTTTCAAAAAAATCTGGCTGTACTCTTAGATACTCAGCAAGAGCATTCGTGACATCAGATGCAGGAGCACGAATATCACTTTCATACTGATGTATGCTTTGCCTAGATACAGATACAGCTTCACCCAACTCTTGCAGGGTAAAGCCATTTAATATGCGAGCCAGACGAAGTCGCTCACCATAGAAAGTCATGGACATAATCTACTAACCATTGTCACTATCCTCCACTTTTTTGATTTTTCTCTTGATGGAGATAGATGCTTTATCAGTTTTAATAGGCTCAGGAAGGTCTTCGTTAATAAGACCCAAAGCTGTTACACGCTCATCAAGTGCAATTTCCCAACAGGAAACTTGAACACTATTCTGAAAACCAGCAAACGTGACTCGTTCTACATAGCGAAACTCATCTACTTCAATGGCAAAAAACCAAAGCACAGTTGCGGCATCCCCAATCTCTGGGGGCAATAGCGACATTTGTTTCATCGCTTCAACAGAAGGAATTAATCTGCGTTCCTCTGGGCAAGAGGGTCTCCCACGATATAGCCGAACGGGAACAGAACTAACAGAGAAGGTAAATTTTCCATCTGGTTTGACAATTCCAAGCCATGGCCATCCCGCATTATCTGCAGCCGCACGAATAATTCTGTTACGCGAGCACTCATACGCTCTCATACCTGTCGCACGGGCAGTATCACCAAGTTCATCATCATGCCTGTCAATAACATCATCTCTGACATCTCGGATAAGAGATGCAAGTCGTTTTAGTCGCTCTTGTGATAATGCCGGATTTAATTCCCACGGTTTTTGCATACTTAGAGATCCTCTAACAAGGAGTTGGTGTAGCCCAGAAGGGTGCTCGGTGAAATGTCCTTGCATGATCTTGCGTTTTCTTTGATTTGTCAAGCCACCCAGAAAATGTCATCTCGTTTTTGATTGTTCAACCTCGATGGCCTACAGAGGAACTGGAAGCCCTTTTATGTTCCTAAACCCAGCTCAAAATCGGACATAGGGTGGATAAGGCAACCCCTCGCACAGAGTTCCATTCACCCACAGCTATTTTTACGCCAGCGAAACAATGCCAACGACAATCGTTACACCAGAGAGACAATCCTGCTGGAGCAAACAAAGCAAAGCGGCAAGCAGTGGCGGGGAGCTGCCCCTCCGATCTGCTTGCCGCTATCTCTTACTGCAGGTGTAAACGTCGTTAGCGACCCAAGAAGGGTTCCCAATCTTTAAACACCGGCTGCAACCCTGCCTGCCGCACGGCGGCGGCCACTTCCCCCACCGGGCGGTCGTCGTGGATGGCGAACTGCTCCAGCTCCTCGGCATCCCCTTCGGCATAGCCTCCCGGCTGGGTGCGCGACTCGGCCGACATCTGGGTAATGCCAAGGCGCACCGCACCGTTGCGAAAGGTGGCCGACTCGCGGGTGGAGAGGGACAAGTCCAGGGTGGGCGAGAAGAGGCGCCAGGCGCAGATCAGCTGGGCCAGCTGGCGATCCGACATGACCACGGCAGGCTCCAGCCCACCGGTGCAGGGGCGCAAGCGCGGGAAGGAGAGCGAGTAGCGGCTCTGCCAGTGGTGGCGCTCAAGCCAGCTCAGATGCTCGGCGACAAAGTAGCTGTCGGCGCGCCAATCCGAGGAGAGCCCGATGAGCGCCCCCAACCCGATTTTGTCGATACCGGCACGGCCGAGCCGATCCGGCGTGGCGAGGCGCCATGCGATGTCCCGCTTGTTGCCGCGCAGATGGTGGCGAGCGTAGGTGGGGGCGTGGTAGGTCTCCTGATAGACCATGACGGCGTCGAGGCCGAGGGTTTTCAGCTCGGCGTACTCGGCTTGCGAGAGGGGCTGCACCTCCATCCCCACCGTGCTGAAGTGGCGGCGGATGATGGGCAACACCTCGCGAAAATAGGCGAGCCCCACCTTGTGCTCGTGCTCGCCGGTCACCAGCAGCACGCTGTCGAAACCGCGCGCCTTGATGGCCAGACACTCGCGCTCGATCTCCTCTGCATTCAAGGTCTTGCGCCTAAGGCGGTTGCTCATGGAGAAGCCGCAGTAGGTGCAGTCATTGGCGCACAGGTTCGACAGATAGAGCGGCACATAGAAGCCGATGGTGTTGCCAAAACGCTGACGAGTGAGCCGCTCGGCCTCGGCTGCCATCTGCGGCAACCAGCCTTCAGCGGCCGGGGAAATCAGCGCCATAAAATCGGCCAGTGTGCGGCGCGGTGAACCCAGCGCCCGTGCCACATCGGCGGCCGTCTTGGCGCGGATCTGCATGCCGATATCGTCCCACTCCAGCTCCTGCCAACGGTCGAGAAAGGAGGGGGCTGTCTCTGATTCCATTTCCCCCAGAACCCTCACCCCCAGCCCCTCTCCCAGAGGGAGAGGGGGGCGAACAGCTAGCTGATCTTGTGGTAGCGAGCCCATAGCCGAGGCATCCATCCCTTCTAAACCCTGATTCATAACGCCCCCAGAAAATCGGTGAGCGGGCTGGAGGCTTGCGCCTGCAGGGCGCGGACGCCGAGGCCCGCCTTATAGGCGCTGCGCCCGGCGCTGCAAGCCAGCGCAAAGGCGCGGCCCATAACGACCGGGTCGCCGCTCACCGCGATGGCGGTGTTGACCAGCACGGCATCGGCGCCGAGCTCAAAGGCGGCGGCCGCGTGGCTCGGCGCACCTATGCCCGCATCCACCACCACGGGCACATTGGCCTGCTCGACGATGATGGCGAGAAACTCCCGGGTCACCAGCCCCTGATTGGAGCCGATGGGCGCGCCGAGCGGCATCACGGCGGCGCAGCCCACCTCTTCCAACCGCTTGCACAGCACAGGATCCGCCCCACAGTAGGGCAACACCACGAAGCCCTCTTTGACCAGCTGCTCGGCGGCTTTCAACGTCTCGATGGGATCGGGCAGCAGATAGCGAGGATCGGGGTGGATCTCGAGCTTGAGCCAGTTCGTCCCCAGCGCCTCACGGGCCAGGTGGGCGGCAAACACCGCCTCGGCGGCGGTCTTGGCGCCGGAGGTGTTGGGCAGCAACTTGACCCCGAGTTGCAGCAAGGGGCTCAGGATATCGTCGTGGGCCTTGCCCGGTTCGAGCCGCTTGATGGCCATGGTGACCAGCCGGGAGCCGCTCGCCTCGATGGCGGCGGCCATCAGATCCGGGCGGGCAAACTTGCCGGTGCCGGTAAAGAGGCGCGAAGAGAAGGTGTGATCGGCAATCTTGAGCATGTCAGCCTCCGGCAATGGCGGTAAAGAGGTGAAGTTCATCCCCGTCGTTGAGACGGGTCTCGGCCCAGCGGCCACGGGGCAGCACGGCGCCGTTAAGGGCCACCGCCACCCCCTGAGGATGGACGTCCTGGGCGGCCAGCAGGTCGGCCACGCTCTGCCCTGCCGCCAGCGGCTGGGCTTTATCGTTGAGTCGAATGGTCAAGGTCATGGGGTGATTTCCTTGTGCGGCCCGCAAACCGGACAGTCGGGGTCGGGAGCCAGAGTGAGGGTCTGCCACTGATGGGCCAGCGCATCGAAGCGGCGCAGGGTGCCGGCGACCGGGCTCGGCAGGCCGAGCAACAGTTTCAGTGCCTCCAGCGCCTGCAGGGTACCCATCACCCCGACCAGCGGGCCGGTGACGCCGCTGGTCTCGCAGCTCTGACTCACCTTGGTATCCTGCGGATAGAGGCAGGCGTAGCAGGCGTGATCGCTGTTTACTCGTGCCATAAGCTGTCCCTGCCAGCCCACCGCGGCGGCGGAGATCCAGGGTTTGCCCTGGGCCACGCAGGCGGCGTTGATGGCCTGGCGGGTGGCCAGGTTGTCGCAGCAGTCGACAACCAGATCCACCTCTTCCACAAAACCGGGCAGGCTGGCGGCATCGAGCCGTTGGTTGATGGCGATCAGCTCCACCAGCGGGTTGTGGGCGGCCAAACGCTCGCGGGCCAGCTCCGCCTTGGAGTGGTTGACTGCATCAGAGTCGAACAGGATCTGGCGCGGCAGATTGCTGGAATCCACAGTATCGCCATCGGCTAGCCAGAGGGTGCCCACACCGGCCCCAGCCAGATAGAGGGCGAGCGGCGAGCCGAGCCCGCCGAGGCCCACGATCAGCACGGACTTATCTTTGAGCCGCGCCTGACCCGCCTCCCCCACTTCCGCCAGCATCAGCTGGCGGCCGTATCTGAGATACTCTTTGTCACTGAGAGATGCGGCATCAGAGCGCATGTTCCACCTCCCGCATCACACAGGCCGAACGTGGCTCGTCCCCCGCCCCCACGGCGGCGAGCAGCCGCTCGGTCGCCCCCTGCCAGTCGTCGCTCGCCGTGATGGCCGAGACCAAGGCGATGCTGCCGACCCCACTCTCTTTTACCGCCGCGACCCGCTCCTCGCTGATGCCGCCGATGGCCACCGTAGGCCAGTCGCACATCAGGGCGCGGTAGCGGTGCAGCCGCGCCAGCCCCTGAGGGCGCGAAGGCATCGCCTTGGTGTTGGTCGGGAAGATATGGCCGAGCGCTATATAGGAGGGGGCCAGCTCGCGGGCCCGCATCAGCTCGAAGTAGCCGTGGGTGGAGATGCCAAGGCGCAGCCCGGCCGCCTGAATGGCGGCGAGATCGGCGGTCTCCATGTCCTCCTGCCCCAGGTGCACGCCCCAGGCGCCCGCCTCGATGGCCTGTTGCCAGTAGTCGTTGATAAAGAGCCGCGCCCCATGGCGGCGACCGAGCGCCACAGCATCGCGAATGGCCGGTGCCACCTGAGCGGCGGGCAGATTCTTGATGCGCAGCTGTATGGTCTTGACCCCCTGCCCCAGCAGGCGGCGCAGCCACTTGACCGAATCCACCACCGGATAGAGGCCGAGGCTGTGTTCGGTCGCGGCGAAGGGGCCCTGCGGCAGGCGAGCGCTGCTCGATTCATACAGGCCGAAGCGGCGATCGAGGGTTGACCCCGCCAATACGGCGCGGGGGAAGTGAGCCAGAGCGGCGGGCCAACCGAGATGGGCGATGGGGCCCGGGCCTGCCCCCACTCCTTGCGCCGCCGCCAAGCCCTGTTGCAGGTAGGCGCGAGCGAGGGTGATGGCATCCTCTACCGGATAATCCTGCGCCACCACGGCGGCGATGGCGCTGGCGTAACAGCAGCCGGTGCCATGGCCGTGGCGGGTATCGAGGCGCGGTGCGGCGAGCCAGAATTCACGCTGCTCATCCTGGTAGTAGTCGAGGCAGAGATCGCCGCTCCACTCAAGATGCCCCCCCTTGACCAGCACGGCGCGAGCGCCGAGTTCACGCAGACGGCGGGCAGCGAGGCGCACCAGTTCGGGACTGCTGACCGGCAGTCCGGTCAGGGCTTCCAGCTCGGGGCCGTTGGGGGTGATCAAGGAGAGGCGCGGCAACAGCTGCTCGCGCACCGCCTCCAGCATATTGGGCTCCGCCATCGGGGTGCCGGTGCTGGCGATGGCCACCGGATCGTAGACCACGAAGGGCGCCTCGATGGCTGCCAGTCGGCGGGCCAGCACCTCGACGTGAAGCCGGGTCGGCAGCAGGCCTATCTTGATGGCGGCGGGCGGCAGATCGACGCCAAGGGCGTCGATCTGGGCGGTGAAGGTCTGCATCAGCACAGGGTCGACCATCTTCACCGCCACCGAGTTCTGGGCGGTAATGGCGGAGATGACCGAGCAACCATGCACGCCGAGGTCGTGCAATGTGTGCAAGTCGGCCTGAATACCGGCGCCGCCGCCGGAGTCTGATCCCGCTATGGTCCAGACCACGGGACGGGCCTGCGTCACGGCGGACAGGTCGGCGGGGCTGACAGCCCCGCGCTCGCTGCTCACGCCTCCTCCCCTGCGGCCTGCTTCAGGGTCGCCGCCTGGTGGTAGATCTCGCCGCCGGTCTCCTTGAAGGTCTCGGCCATCCGCGCCATGCCGCTCTCGACGTCGGTCTGCTTGAAGGTCTCGGGCTCCTTGTGGGCCATGCCGCTCTCCACCTCGGCCACCACCCGCTCCTGCTGGCCATCCATGCCCACCAGCTTGATCTCCACCGCTTCCAGCTTGGCGGCGTAGTCGCGCACGTCCTGGGTGATCTTCATGGAGCAGAACTTGGGCCCGCACATGGAGCAGAAGTGCGCCACCTTGCCGGACTCCTGGGGCAGGGTCTCGTCGTGGTAGGCACGGGCGGTGTCGGGATCCAGCGCCAGGTTGAACTGATCCTCCCAGCGGAACTCGAAGCGCGCCTTGGACATGGCGTTGTCGCGGATCTGGGCGCCCGGGTGGCCCTTGGCAAGGTCAGCTGCGTGGGCGGCGATCTTGTAGGTGATGAGCCCCTGCTTCACGTCTTCCTTGTTGGGCAGGCCCAGGTGCTCCTTGGGGGTCACGTAGCAGAGCATGGCGCAGCCGTACCAGCCGATGAGCGCGGCGCCGATGCCGGAGGTGAAGTGATCGTAACCCGGGGCGATATCGGTGGTGAGCGGCCCCAGGGTATAGAAAGGCGCCTCGTGGCAGTGCTCCAGCTGCTCGGTCATGTTGCGCTCGATCATGTGCATGGGCACGTGGCCGGGGCCCTCGATCATCACCTGCACGTCGTATTCCCAGGCAATTTTGGTGAGCTCGCCCAGGGTGCGCAGCTCGGCGAACTGGGCCTCGTCGTTGGCGTCATAGACGGAGCCCGGACGCAGGCCGTCACCCAGCGACAGGCTGACGTCGTAGGCGGCGCAGATCTCGCAGATCTCGCGGAAATGCTCGTAGAGGAAGTTCTCCTTGTGGTGGGAGAGGCACCACTTGGCCATGATGCTACCGCCACGGGAGACGATGCCGGTAAGGCGCTTGGCGGTCATGGGCACGAAGCGCAGCAAGACTCCTGCGTGGATGGTGAAGTAGTCCACCCCCTGCTCGGCCTGCTCCAGCAGGGTGTCGCGGAACAGCTCCCAGGTGAGATCCTCGGCGATGCCGTTGGTCTTCTCCAGCGCCTGATAGATGGGCACGGTACCGATGGGCACCGGGCTGTTGCGCAGGATCCACTCGCGGGTCTCGTGGATGTAGCGGCCGGTGGAGAGATCCATCACTGTGTCGGCGCCCCAGCGGGTGGACCACACCAGCTTCTCCACTTCCTCTTCGATGCTGGAAGTGACCGCCGAGTTGCCGATATTGGCGTTGATCTTCACCAGGAAGTTGCGGCCGATGATCATGGGCTCCGCTTCCGGGTGGTTGATGTTGCTGGGGATGATGGCGCGACCGGCGGCCACCTCATCGCGCACGAACTCGGGGGTGATGTTCTCCGGCAGTCTGGCGCCAAAGCCCTGACCCGGATGCTGGGTGCGCAGGAGCTCGGAGCGCACCCGCTCGCGGCCCATGTTCTCGCGCAGGGCAATAAATTCCATCTCGGGGGTGACGATGCCTTGGCGGGCATAGTGCAGCTGGGTGACCCGGCGGCCCGGCTTGGCACGGCGGGCGCTCGGCAGATGCTCGAAGCGCAGGTGATCCAGCCCCTCGTCCGCCAGCCGCTCCTGAGTGAAGGTGGAGCTCAGCCCGTCCAGCGCGTCGGTGTCATCGCGCTCCAGCACCCAGGCTTCGCGCAGGCGCGGCAGACCGCGGCGCACGTCGATGGGGGCGGCCTCTTCCCCATAGGGGCCCGAGGTATCGTAAACCGGCACCGGCTCGTTGGGCTCGAACTGGGGGGCTTCCTTGGTGCCGCCGACGAAGGTGTCGGCCAGCTGGATCTCCCGCAAAGGAACACGGATGTCGGGGCGAGAACCCTGGATGAAGATGCGGCGGGAGTTGGGGTGAGCCATCCCCTTGAGGTTGTCGATAAAGGTCTGGGCGCTGGAGCGCTGCTCGCGGCGGCTGGATTTATTGGTATCAGAAACATTGGTAGACATAGCAAAACTCACATTAACTGGTTGAAGTTATGGGTGTTTGCTTGTCTGGAGTTCGAGGAGAAGATGAACTTGCGGCGGGATGTGTTCGGGGGGAGTGAGTCGGGCATGGATCTTCCCTGCTCTGCCGTCCCGTGTTTCCCTTGTTCTGGAAACCCGGCGCCCTATGAACAACCGGATGGGACAGCCTCCCCCTGTGCGCCTGTAGCGGCCAGAGGCGATCTGCCTCTGGCTGGCGGGAAGATGCTTCTTCCCCGGCGCGGTAACCCGCAAGTTACCCTTGTTTCCCTTCGCAGGTCTTAACCTGATCAGGTTCCACGGATCCCGAATTAACGGTCTCAGCTTAGCGTCGTTCGACGGTCAGCACTCCGACAAGATGGCGCCAGTATAAGTGGGGAAATGGAAAGCACAAGCCTTTAACAAGCCCGACCAGTGCAAACGAAAACCGGGCCAGAGGCCCGGTTTCATCACTACAACGCACTGCCGTTATTGATTGGCTGCTGGCGTCACGCTCAGGCTGACGTTGCTGAAGCCAAGCCCGGAGAGCTCTTGCGCATCGAGCGGGATCTCCAGTCGCAGGCCCTGTTCTCCCCTTCTCGCGCTGAGAGCTCGAGGCGCCTTGCCATCCGCCGCGAGGGGCACGGGCGCACCGATTTCGATATTGCCGGCAAACTGGCTCTCGGCGCTGAAATCGCCGGTGATCCCAGCCCGCACCGGGCGCAGCACTCTGGCCAGGTTGTTCTGCATGGTAGACAGGCCGTTCTGCTGGATGGTCCAGTTCCAGTCCCACCACTTCACTTCACCCGGGATGTAACGCTTGTCCCACTGGTAGCGAATGCTGCTCGCCTTGTCCTTGTACGGCCCGATGACGAAGGTGTGGTTCCAGTTCGGGCGATTGTCCGGATGGGTATACCAGGCATTGCCACCCCAACGCAGGAAGCCACTCAGGGTCAGGTCATAACTGACATCGGCCTTGAACTCATAGGGATAGGAGATATCAGCCTTGTAGAGCTCGATCTTCACCGGGATCTTGGAGCGGGCCGGCACCGTCGGCCGCACGGATTGCGACAGGGAGGTGGTGGTAGAACCCCCGTTCTGGGATGCCCATGACTGGTTGGCCGCAATCTCGATGGAGAGTTCGGTTTCCCCTACCAGTGGCCACTTGAACTTGTTCTTGGTGGTCACCTTCTCGCTCAGGCCATAGGTATTGGTCTTGGACCAGTTGGTGGCAGTATCGTAACGCAGAGTGACGTCATACCCGGATTGCGGGGTGTCGCTGTCGTTGATCGCCCAGCCCACCACCGTCTTGACCAGCTGACGGTCAGACTGGGTCACGTCACCATGTTTGAAGCTGTCAGGGTCCAGGTTGTACGCAAAATTGCTGACCTTGATGGACGTCTTCTCGCCACAACGATAACCCTCGCAGCCGCCGTCATTGTTGCCGCGGATCACCCAGCCATCACCATCACGGGTCACATCCATGTCTTCACCGACATATTGGCTGTGATTGCCGCCCACCCAGGCATAGCCGAGATAATGCGCCAGATAGCTGGTTGGTTTGATGAAATTCGCACTGTCGTGTACCAGTCGCCACTGCACATCCACCTCATCACCATCTGGAATATCCAGAGCTGACAAGGTGGGTATTTCTCCGGTAACAGGATTGACCGGGTAACACCAGGTATTGGACGCCGAGCCAGGTTTTATTTCACCATTATAACCCGGTCCCATTATTACCCAGCCGTTGGCCAGACCGCTTATTTGCCACTGGCCCATCATATTGACAATATTACTTTTAACGCTCTGCGCTTCTTCTCGAGTAATAGGGCGATACTTGTCGCCACAGACCTCCTGACCCAGCGAGAACAGGCGCAACTGGTCTGGATAGACGGGCTCTGCCGCGTGAGCCTGGGCCATCAGCAGGCCGGATATGATCAATGACAAGCCAGTTATTTTTAGTTTTTGCATAGCAACCCCAATATATTGAACATTGACATACATTCACCAGCGCTTATATATCAGCAGGTGACATGTGAGTACGACAATATCAGTCATATTGGCTTTAATATGCGATCCAGACCACGTTTTGATGCATGTATAACATTAATAAAATAATTAACTGAAGGTTTTTATATTAACAAAAATAATATCAGAGCATTCACTTTATTATTTCATTCATCACTTAATCATATTTTAGAATATAGATAAAAAGATATCTCTAATTTAGCAAAATATATATTAAGTAGCGGGATAACATGGCTCTTATTCTGGTTCATCTTCCGGATTGGCTATCAGGATCTCGGTCAGGTGGCCCTGCTGGTTACGACTGAGCACCAGTTTGCGGCCCGGTTGCAGGTCGGCCGGGCTGCCATTCAGCCAGCGAGTATCGTCATCGAAGGACAGCACGCCAAGCCCCTGTAGCCGCAGGGCGCGGCCCGTGACGGCCAGCAGGGAGGCTTCGGCCCGGCGCCACTGGCTGGTCGGCAAGAATCCGGCGATGGCGTCGGCCATGCCAATGCGCTCGGCGACTCCGTCACGGTTGAGGATGGCCAGATGCATGCCGGGTCTGAGTTCATCGTTGCCTGCCACCCCGCTCAGCGCGGCATTGCCGAGCTCGAGTTCGGCCCCCTGAAACTGCAGGCGCAGGCCATCGTTGTGTTCCAGCTCCACCAGCCAGAGCTCGCCATCGGCGGCCAAAGCGCAGAGCGGCAGTGCCAGCAGCAGGAGGGAGGTACGTGTCATAGCAAAAGGCCCATGGTCAAACCGTGCGAGGTTTAACTATGGGCCCGGGGAGTGGTTTTTTCCGCCCGATTCGTCTTGTCGTGCGTCAATCATCCTCGCGGCAGCGGCTCAGGCGCATGCCGTCAAACTTGCACTCCAGCTCCAGCCAGCGTCCTTCGAACGGCGCCAGGCTGTCGTCCGAGGTGACATAACCCCAGATCCGCCCCTGTTCCACCGGCCCTTCCAGATCCATCTCGTCATCCTCCTCCAGCTTCTCGATCTCCCGGATCATCCGCAGCTCGCCCTCGACCACCCCTTCCAGATCGACCCAGGTGCCGCCGAGATCGTCCTCTCTCAGCCCGTCCTTGAAACGGGTCTGTTCGTCGAGCACAAAGGGAATGCCGTTGACCATCAGCTGGCCCAGCTGCCAGGTGGTGCGGCCGGTCAATTTGAACTCCGCCGACTGCGCAGCGCCGAGTGGCAACAAGATCAGCAGCAGGAGAGTGCAGAGAGACTTCTTCATCGGGGATCCTCGGGGTTACACTGCCACACAGGATGCCTCATCCGGTGTGAGATGACCGTGAAATGGCGGTCAAGACCAGGAGATCAAAGCATGAAAATACTGGTGGTGGAAGACAATCCCCAGGTCGCGGAAACCATCATGGATTATCTGGAGCTGGCTGGCCACCGGCTGGACTGCGCCTACCACGGCCAGGCGGCCCTGCAGTTGCTGGCCGAGCAGCGCTTCGACGTCATCATCATGGACGTCATGATGCCGCGCCTCGACGGTCTCAGCACGGTGGCCCGCCTGCGGGAGCAGGGGATCCCGACCCCGGTGCTGTTTCTCACCGCCCGCGACAGCCTGGATGACAAGCTGGCGGGCTTCAAGGCCGGCGGCGACGACTACCTGGTCAAACCGTTCGCCATGGAGGAGCTGGAGGTGCGGTTGCAGGCGCTGGCCCTGCGCGGCCCCCGCAGCGACATGGGGGCCCTGTGCGTGGGCGAGCTGACCCTGGATCCCGCCAGCGGCCGCGCCACCCGGGCTGGGGTCGAGCTCAAGCTCGGCAAGATCCCGTTCCAGATCCTCACCCTGCTGGCCCGCCGGGCCCCCGCGCTGGTCACCCGCCAGGAGGTGCTCGACACCGTCTGGGGCGACGAGGAGCCCGACTCCGACGCCTTGCGCAGCCACATCTATGCCCTGCGCAACGCCCTCGACAAGCCCTTCCCTGCTCCCATGCTGGAAACCCTGCACGGCCAGGGCTATCGACTGGTGACCCCATGACGGGCCGCCAGCGCGGCCTGAACCTGCCCGCAGGGAGGCCATCATGAGCCTGCCCAGCCTGCGCCGTCGCCTGATCCTCACCCTGAGCGGCGCCGGCCTGCTGCTGCTGATCATCATCAGCCTGCTGATGGTGGTGGCGGAGGACAAGATGGAGGAACTCAGCCTGCGTCACTGGCTGGAGGCGGAGGTGACCCGCTACAGCGACGACTGGTTGCGGCTCGGCATGGCGGCCCCCGCCCCCAGCCCGCGCCAGTTCTCCAGCTACTGGACCGAGGCCGGCCGCCTGCCGGTCTGGCTCAAACCCTACCGAAGCCCCGGTTTCTACGAACACGTGCTGGGGGACGAGGACAAGCACTTCCTGGTGCGGCCCCATCCGTCCGGTAAGGGGCTGCTCTATCTGGTGTTCAACGACGACGCCGACGACTACCTGGATCCCTACGAGGATCAGCTGCACCTGGCGACCCGGCTGATCGGGCTGACCCTGCTGCTCGGCTGCATCGGCTTCGGCATCTGGCTGGTGCGCCACATCACCCGGCCGCTGCAGCGGCTGCAACAGCGGGTCGCTCACCTCACCCCGGATCAGGCGGACTTCGTGCCCGACGCCCCCTGGCAGGAGCTCAGGGACATAGAGCTGGCACTGCTGGCCGGTAAGCAGGAGGTGGCCGCGGTATTTGCCCGCGAGCAGGAGTTCAGCCGCTTCGCCAGTCACGAGCTGCGCACCCCCAACATGGTGATCCAGGGCTCGGCCGCCCTGCTCGGCAAGGTGAGCGATCTGCCCGCCCCCGCCGCCCGCGCCACCACCCGCATTCGCGCCGCCGCCGACGAGATGGCGCTGCTCACCGAGACCTTTCTACTGCTGGGCCGCAAGGAAGAGGTGGAGCGCCCGCCCCAACAGGTGGCACCGCTCATACGCCAGGAGCTGGCCCGTCTCGCCCCGCTGCTGCAGCGGGAGGAGCTGGATATCCGGCTGCAGCTGGACGATGAGAGCGAGGCGCTGGCCCCCCTCTCTCTGCTCGCCATTGCGCTCGGCAACCTGCTGAAGAATGCCCTTAGCTACGCCGAGGGGCACATCGACATCGAGCTGGTCGGCCCCCTGCTCACCATCAGCAACCCCACTGCCGCCGCGCCGGATCAGATCCTCGGCTACGGTTGCGGCCTCACCATCATCCAGCGCATCTGCGAGAAGCTGGGCTGGCAGATAGAGACCCGGCTGGAAGAGGGCATCTTCAGCGCCAGGCTGGTGATGATCACCAACGACCCCGCGAAAGATAAGGCATAGCGCTCCTTCCTCATCCCCGACCCTTCTTCCCGTCAATTCAGAGTGCCCTAAGGGCTAGGATGAGGGCGCTGTGGTACCCGCCAGATAACAACAGGGCGCCCAAAGGCGCCCTGTTTGCAATGCGTTGGCGGCAAGCCCGGCGTCACTCCGCCGGCTTGTGCTTGCGACTCGCCTTGAGCTCGAGAAACTCGATGATCTTGCCGGCCACGTCCTTGCCGGAGGCAGCCTCCACCCCTTGCAGACCAGGGGAGGAGTTGACCTCCAGCACCAGCGGGCCGCGGGCACTGCGCAGGATATCCACCCCGGCCACGTCCAGCCCCATGATCTTGGCGGCCTGCACCGCGGTGGCCCGCTCTTCCGGGCTTATCTTGATCGCCTCGGCGGTGCCGCCCCGATGCAGGTTGGAGCGAAACTCCCCCGGCTGGGCCTGGCGACGCATGGCGGCCACCACCTTGCCGTTGACCACCAGACAGCGGATGTCGGCGCCGTTGGCCTCGCGGATGTACTCCTGCACCAGGATGTTGTTGTTGGTCTGTATGAAGGCCTCGATCACGCTCTCGGCAGCCTTCTGGGTCTCGCACAGCACCACGCCGATCCCCTGGGTTCCCTCCAGCAGCTTCACCACCAGGGGCGCACCGCCCACCATGGTAATGAGGTCGGGCACGTCGTGGGTGCTGTGGGCATAGCCGGTCACCGGCAGGCCGATGCCGTGGCGGGAGAGCAGTTGCATGGCCCGCAGCTTGTCGCGGGAGCGGGAGATGGCCACCGAGCTGTTGAGCGCCATGGTGTTCATCATCTCGAACTGACGCAGCACGGCGGTGCCGTAGAAGGTGATGCTGGCCCCGATGCGCGGGATCACCGCATCATAGCTCTCCAGCTCCCGTCCTTCGTAATGGATGGAGGGGTTGTGGGAGGCGATGTTCATGTAACAGCGCAGGGTGTCGAGCACCTCGACCTGATGACCGCGCGCCTGCGCCACCTCGACCAGACGGCGGGTGGAGTAGTTTTTCGGCTCACGGGATAAAATGGCGATCTTCATGACAATTCCGCTAGGAGGCAGTGCCTGGGCAGGATGGGGCGGGAGAGTATAAAGTGCCACAGCGCCAAGACAACGCCAATTGTTTCTCCTGACAACAAGACAAACCACACAGAAACGTGCGCTGCCATCCTGCTGTCACCCGCTTGTCAAACGACGGCACCAGACTGGTCTGTCTCCCGGGTCTGGATGCCGCCTCCTTCAGCGAGGATCAATCGGGCCGACCCCTCAGTGCAGGTTCGGCCCCAGCCAGCGTTCGGCCTCTGCCAGGGTCATCCCTTTGCGTACGGCGTAGTCCTCCACCTGATCCCGCTGGATCTGGGCCACCGCGAAGTACTTGCTGTCGGGGTGGGAGAAGTACCAGCCGGACACCGCCGCTCCCGGCCACATGGCGTAGGACTCGGTGAGCTGCATGCCGATGGCCTGTTCCACGTCCAGCAGCTCCCAGATGCTCCCCTTCTCGGTGTGCTCCGGGCAGGCCGGGTAGCCGGGGGCCGGGCGGATGCCCTGGTAATTCTCGCGGATCAGCTCCTCGTTGGAGAGCGCCTCGTCCGGGGCATAGCCCCAGTGCACTTTGCGCACCTGCTCGTGCAGGTACTCGGCAAAGGCCTCTGCCAGACGGTCGCACACCGCCTGAATGAGGATGGCGTTGTAGTCGTCGTGATCCGCCTTGTAGGCCTTGGCGATGGCTTCTTCACCGATGCCGCCGGTCACCGCAAAGGCGCCGATCCAGTCGGGCTTGCCGCTCTCCTTCGGCGCCACATAGTCCGCCAGACAGTAGTTGGGAAAGCCCTGCTTCTCGCTCTGCTGGCGCAGGTGGTGCAGCACTTTTTTCACTTCAGTGCGCGACTCGTCGGTGTAGACCTCGATGCTGTCCCCCACGGCGTTGGCGGGGAACAGGCCGACGATGCCGGCGCAGCGCACGCTCTGATCCTTTTCCAGCTGATCCAGCATGGCGTTGGCGTCGGCAAAGAGGCGCGTCGCTTCCTCACCCACCACTTCATCTTCCAGGATGCGGGGGAACTTGCCCGCCAGCTCCCAGCTGAGGAAAAACGGCGTCCAGTCGATGTAGGGGCGTAGCACCGAGATGGGCACATTCTCGAACTTCTGTACGCCGAGCTCCCGGGGCGCCGGTGGCTCATACCCCACCCAGTCCAGCTGATGGCGGTTGGCGCGGGCCTCCGCCAGCGTGATGGGGCGCGAGCGCGGCTGCTTGCGGGCGTGCTGCTCGCGGGCGATCTCGTACTCCTTGTCGATGCGGGCGACAAACGCCTCCTTGAGATCCGCACTTAATAGGCTCTGGGCCACCCCCACTGCGCGGGAGGCGTTGGAGACATAGACCACGGGCTCGGAGTAGTTCTGCTCTATCTTCACCGCGGTGTGCGCCTTGGAGGTGGTGGCACCGCCGATCAAGAGCGGCAGCTTGAAGCCCTGGCGCTCCATCTCTTTGGCCACGTGCACCATCTCGTCCAGCGACGGGGTGATGAGGCCCGACAGGCCTATAATGTCAGCCCCCACCTCCCGCGCCGTCTTGAGGATGGTCTCGCAAGGCACCATGACCCCAAGGTCGATGATCTCGAAGTTGTTGCACTGCAGCACCACGCCGACGATGTTTTTGCCGATGTCGTGCACGTCGCCCTTGACGGTGGCCAACACGATTTTGCCGTTGCTGGAGCCGCCCGATTTTTCAGCCTCGATATAGGGCTGCAGATAGGCCACCGCCCGCTTCATCACCCGGGCTGACTTCACCACCTGGGGCAGGAACATCTTGCCGGCGCCGAACAGATCGCCCACCACATTCATGCCGTCCATCAGCGGCCCCTCGATGACGTGCAGCGGCCGCTCGGCCCCGGCGCGCGCCTCTTCGGTGTCCTCCTCTATAAAGTCGGTGATGCCCTTGACCAGAGCGTGTTCGAGCCGCTTGCCCACCGGCCAGCTGCGCCACTCCTGCTCCCGCGGATCCTCGGCCTGGGCGCCGGCACCGCGGTACTTCTCGGCGATGGCCAGCAGCTCCTCGGTGGCGTTGTCATTGAGGTTGAGCACCACCGCCTCGACCTTCTCTTTGAGCTCGGCCGGGATGTCTTCATAGATGGCGAGCTGGCCGGCGTTGACGATCCCCATGTCCATCCCGTTCTTGATGGCGTGGTAGAGGAAGACGGCGTGGATCGCCTCGCGCACCGGCTCGTTGCCCCTAAACGAGAAGGAGACATTGGAGACGCCGCCGGAGATCATGGCGTGGGGCAGGTTATCCTTGATGTCCTTCACCGCATCGATGAAGTCCACCGCGTAGTTGTTGTGCTCGTCGATGCCGGTCGCCACCGCGAAGATGTTGGGGTCGAAGATGATGTCTTCCGGCGGGAAGCCCACCTGATCCACCAGGATGCGGTAGGCGCGCTGACAGATTTCGAACTTGCGGGCGCGGGTATCCGCCTGCCCCACCTCGTCGAACGCCATCACGATGACGGCGGCGCCGTAGCGGCGCAGCAGTTTCGCCTGCTCGATGAACTTGTCCACCCCCTCCTTCATGGAGATGGAGTTGACCACCGGCTTGCCCTGCACGCACTTGAGACCGGCCTCCAGCACTTCCCACTTGGAGGAGTCGATCATCACCGGCACCCGGGCGATATCCGGCTCGCCGGCGATGAGGTTCAAGAAGCGCACCATGGCCGCCTCGGCGTCCAGCATCCCCTCGTCCATGTTGATGTCGATGATCTGGGCGCCGTTTTCCACCTGCTGCTTGGCGACGTCCAGGGCCTCGTCGTAGAGCCCCTCCTTGATGAGCCGCTTGAACTTGGCCGAGCCGGTGACGTTGGTGCGCTCACCCACGTTCACGAACATGGAGTCCGCCGTGATGATGAGGGGCTCCAGGCCCGACAGGCGGCAGGCTACCGGCAGATCCGGCAAGGCGCGCGGCTTGATGCCCGCCACGGCGTCTGCCATGGCGCGGATGTGGGCCGGGGTGGTGCCACAGCAGCCGCCCACTAGGTTGAGAAAGCCGCTTTGGGCCCACTCGCGGATATGCTCCGCCATCTCGACGGCATCGAGGTCGTACTCGCCGAAGGCGTTCGGCAGACCGGCGTTCGGGTGGGCACTCACGAAGGTTTCGCTGATGCGAGACAGCTCCTCCACATACTGGCGCAGCTCGTCGGGCCCCAGCGCGCAGTTGAGACCGAAGGAGACGGGTCTGACGTGGCGCAGCGAATGGTAGAAGGCCTCGGTAGTCTGGCCCGAGAGAGTGCGGCCGGAGGCGTCCGTGATGGTGCCGGAGATCATCACCGGCAGGCTATAGCCCAGCTCCTCGAACACCAGGTCCACCGCGAAGGCGGCCGCCTTGGCGTTGAGGGTATCGAAGATGGTCTCGATCAGGATGATGTCGGCACCGCCCTCAATGAGGGCATGGGTCGATTCGGTGTAGGCGGCCACCAGCTGGTCATAGGTGACGTTGCGCTTGCCGGGGTCGTTCACGTCCGGCGAGATGGAGGCGGTGCGGTTGGTGGGCCCCAAGACGCCTGCCACGAAGCGCGGCTTGTGGGGCTCTTTCGCCGTCCACTCATCCGCCACGGCGCGGGCCAGCCGGGCCGCCTCGCGGTTGATCTCGGCCGAGAGATCTTCCATCTCGTAGTCGGCCATGGCGATGCGGGTGGCGTTGAAGGTGTTGGTCTCGAGGATGTCGGCGCCGGCGGCACAGTACTGATCGTGGATCTCGTGAATGACAGAGGGGCGACTCAGCACCAGCAGATCGTTGTTGCCCTTGATGTCGGTATGCCAGTCGGCAAACCGCTCCCCCCGGTAGTCCGCCTCACCGAGCTTGTAGCCCTGGATCATGGTGCCCATGGCCCCGTCGATGATCAGGATCCGCTCCTTGAGGCAGGCTTCCAGCTTGTTTGTCACATCCGACTTTTTGTTCGACACCGCTCGTTCCTCTTACATCCATGCAACTGCGTAAACAGCATCCTAACAGCAAACAAATCAAATGGAAATCTAGCCGTCTATCTGTCTATATTGGCGCTCTATATACTCACAAATGGGTAATGAGTAACATGTGACCCAAGAGTACCCTATGCCCGTCCTCAATAGGGATACGTGCTTGCTGTTTACTAAAGAGAAAAATAACTATGAGCGTCTACTACACACTCTGCTTCCTGGCAGCGTTGGCGATCTTTATCGCCTTTGCCAATCAGTATGTTGTGAAGATCCAGACCACCATCGCCATCACTGCGGGCTCCATGCTGATCTCCGCACTGATGGTGCTGTTCGGTAAGCTGGGCTGGTTCAATCTGGAACCCCTGGCCGTCAAGACCATGGAAAGCATCGACTTCCAGAATTTCCTGCTGAAGGGGATCCTGGGCTTCCTGCTGTTCGCCGGTGGTCTCGGGATCAACCTGAAAGCCCTGCGCAGCCAGAAGTGGGAAATCACCATTCTGGCCATATTGGCGACCCTGCTCTCCACCTTCCTCATCGGCTATGGCTTCTGGTTCATCGCCAAGCTGCTGGGTTGGGACGTGCCGCTGGTCTACTGCATGTTGTTCGGTGCCCTGATCTCCCCCACCGACCCCATCGCCGTGCTGGCCATCGTCAAGAAGATGAAGGCACCACCCCAGATCGCCATCCAGATCGAGGGGGAGTCGCTGTTCAACGACGGTGTCGGTCTGGTGATCTTCGCCACCGTGTTTGCCGTGGCGTTTGGCGGCGTCGAGCCCACCTTCGGCAGCGTGGCCGGCCTGTTCCTGCATGAGGCCCTCGGCGGCATCCTGTTCGGTGCCGTGCTGGGTCTCATCGCCCACGTGATGATCAGCGCCACCGATGACGGCTCGCTGGAGCTGCTGCTGACCCTCTGCATCCCGACCGCCGGTTTCGCCTTCGCCAACATGATCGGCGTCTCCGGCGCTCTGGCCATGGTGGTGACCGGCATCATGATCGGCAACTGGACCCGTCACAGCGGCTTCTCCGAGCAGAGCAGCCATCACCTGGATCACTTCTGGGAGTTGATGGACCAGTTCCTCAACGCCCTGCTGTTCCTGCTGATCGGTCTGGCGCTGGTGCTGCTGGATCTGGCCTGGCAAGACTGGATCCTGCTGGTCATCGCGGTGCCGCTCTGCCTGGCCGCCCGCTTTATCAGCGTGTCGCTGCCCTATGTGGCCTTCCGCAAGTTCCGCAGCTACAACAAGTTCTCGGTGCGGATCCTCACCTGGGGCGGTCTGCGCGGCGGTCTGGCCATGGCCATGGCGCTGGCACTGCCGTCCGGCGTCATGATGCTGCCGGAGCACGGCGTCGATCTGCGCCAGGTGATCCTGGTGATGACCTACTCGGTGGTGATGTTCTCCATCGTGGTACAGGGCATGACCATCACCCCCATGATCACCGCAGCCAAGAAGGCCTGCGGCGACTACTGAGCCATTGGCTGATGGTCACCTGATGATGAAAAAGGGGCTCCTTCGGGAGCCCTTTTTGTGGTCGCCAGACGGCCGTGAAAGAAAAACTGCAAATAACTGTTTGCTTTTTACCCATGTCGAGGAGAGAATGCGCGCCGGCTAGTTAATCAGCCCTGTTTATGTTTGCCCTGCAATGCTTCACCTCACGATGAATCCTGTCAGTACCCGCATAACCTTCTTCTGATTTACTCGCCCTGAGAACCGTTCAGGCTGTCTGCCTGCGTTGCCCGGCTCTCACGGTGCAGACCCGATCTGCCCACTCCCAAGTAGCATCATGCATCCGCGTGGTCCTTGGCGTATTCCTTGAAAGTGCAGACGCCCCTGAACCGGGCTGGGTATTCCTGCGCGCCCGTCAGCCTACGGCTGGCCGCGCCCATCGACCTGACATTTGCCAATACAAGGAGCAAAAACTTAATTTATATAGAGAAATACCATGATGAAAAGCGTACAAACTCGCAAACCCCTGCGTCGCAGCAAGCCCATCAACCTGCCCGTGCAAGAGCACGACTATGATGCGTTTCTGATCCAGTTCAGCACCCGTTTCAGCGGCGGCTTCGCCGTCTCCTGTGACGGCATTGCCGGCGAGTTCTCCATCGAAGAGCTCAACTGATCCTGCCTGCCCACCGGCAGCGCCCGATGCAGACAGGCCGCAACTCACGGCGGCCTCTTTGCCTCATTCCCCCGGCCCTGCTGATATCCTGCCAGCCATGCCGCAGCCCCTCAGATCGGGCAAGCCTCTACCCCTTCAGCCTCCAGCAACAGACACTCATCCGCATCCTCGGCCAGTTTGACCAACCGGCTTTGCACCAGCCCCAGCTTGGCCAGCAGCGCTACCGAACGCGCGTTGCCCGGGGTGACGATGGCGACCACTCGCTCGATGCCGAGCCGCTCCCGACCATCCTGCAGCGCCGCCTGTGCCGCTTCGATGCCATAACCCTGACCGCGCCAGGCGGGCAGGAAGGCGTAGCCGATGTCTTCACAAGGCAGGGTATCGCGCTTGATCAGGCCGCAGATGCCGAGCTTGGCTCCGTCGCTGCGCCTTGCCACCAGATAGAGACCGTGACCATGACGGGCATAGCTGACCGCCGGCCCCTGCTGGATGTAGTTTTCGGCATCCTGCAGGGTGCGGATGCCCCGATCGCCGATGTAGCGATGAAAGTCGGGATCGTTGAGCAGTTCGAGAATGAAGGGGGCATCGGCAACCGTCAGTTCGCGCAGTTCCAGGCGCTCGGAGAGGATCATGACAAGGGCTCGCTTAGAAGAGACAGGCCCCAAGACTGCCCCCGCAACCGCTCATTGGCAAGGCCGTCACCATGAAAAAGGGCCGCGGTGCGGCCCTGGTCGATGAAATGGGTGGCGTCAGGCCGCCAGCAAGCCGGCATAACCGTTGCCCTGCTCGCGCAGCGCCACGAACACGGCGGCGCAATCGGGCCAGGCGAGGCCGAGCCGCTCGGCCACCTGGGTTGGCCACTCGGGCGGCGCCGCTTCCCCCACATCCGACTGCGCCGCCAGTGCGATGGCCAGATGGATGATCGCAGCCTCGGCAGAGAACTCCTTGGCCAGCAAGGGGTTGTAGTGATACTCCACCGCATGACAGATGCTCAGGGGGAATTGCCAGCGCCTGGCCATCTCGGCCCCGGTCTGGGCATAGTTGAAGCCGACCACCAGCTCCTCGGCCTTGGCGCGCCCCTTGCTGGGCTCCAGATCCTTGATGTGGTTCACCATGTTCTCCGGCAGCCCCACGTGCATGATGAGCCGCCCCATGTCGTAGAGCAGGGCGCAGGTGAACACCTCCTCCCCCTTCATGCCCTTGAGCTTGGCCAGCCGCCTGGCCAGTTCGGCCACGTCGAACACCTTGCCCCAGAAATGCTTGAGCTCGATGCCGGGCACGGCACCGATGGAGCCGGTCAGGCCGCAGGCGAACACCATGTTGCGCACCACGTCGACCCCGAGCCGCACCACGGCCTCGTTGACGGTGGCGACCTGGCGACTGCCACCAAACTTGGCGGAGTTGGCCAGCCGCAGCAGCTTGGCGGAGATCACCGGATCCTTGTTGATCTTCTTGGCAATCAACAGGATATCCGGTTCTTTCTCATTGAAGGTCTGCACCAGTTCGCGCATGACTTCGGGCACGTTGGGCAGGTTCTGGGGCTTGGATAACAGCGAGTCTATGGTGGGCATATTGGTATCCGTCCATGCGATTTCATGATGGTTGTCGTTTGCAGACCGCAAACCCACATTAATTATGAGTAACAAAAACAGCCCATACAGAAATGTTTTTATCGAAATATTTCAATGTGTTAATGGCTATATCGCTATACTGGCATCCCTTATGACATGACGAGGCACAGCACATGAGCGAACCCACCGAGTTCTTCGACGAGCAAACCCTGCTGGAGATGGTCGACAACCAGCTCAGCGACGGCCACCCGCTGCAGGTTAAGGCGACCCTGATGCGGCTGGTGATGAAGGGCACCCCACGCGAGGAGGCGCTGCAATATATCGCCTGCGCCCTGGGGGCCGAGCTGATGGCGATGGAAGCGGATCAGGGCCCCTTCAACCTCGAGCGCTACGGTCAGTTTCTGGACTCCCTGCCCGAGATGCCCTGGGCCGAATAAACCTTCTTGCCCGCCGGCGGCAACCCGGTCGCCGGCCTGCTCCCGTTAGGCAAGCCGTCCCGCCAGCCATTATCATTACTGCCACCGGACAGCAGGGGAGCAAGCATATGCGCTGGCAAGATCGCCGCGAGAGCAACAATGTGGAAGACAGGCGCCAGCAGGGGGGCGGTGGCGGGATCCCCATCGGCGGCAAGGGGCGTCTGATCCTGCTGGTGGTGGTCATGGTGGCCGGCTATTACGGGGTGGATCTCTCCCCCCTGCTCAGCGAGCCGACCGCCCAGAGCCAGCCCCAGCGTCAGGAGATGTCTCAGCCGGCCAAGGATCCCCTCGCCAGGTTCACCTCGGTGATGCTTGCCTCCACCGAGGATTCCTGGGGCGAAATCTTCCAGCAGAGCGGCAACCGCTATCAAGCCCCCAAACTGGTGCTCTATCGCGGCGCAACCCGTACCGGCTGTGGCCAGGGTCAGTCGGTGATGGGGCCCTTCTACTGCCCGGCGGATCGCACCGTCTACATCGATCTCTCCTTCTATCAGGAGATGCGCGACAAGCTGGGAGCCGACGGCGACTTCGCCCAGGGCTACGTGGTGGCGCACGAGGTGGGCCACCACGTGCAGAACCTGCTCGGCATCGAGCGCAAGATGCGTGAGCAGCAGCAGGGGCTGAGCCGGGCCGAGCAGAACAAGCTGTCGGTCAAACTCGAGTTGCAGGCTGACTGTTTTGCCGGTGTCTGGGGCCACTACATGGAGCGGGAACAGGCGCTGGAAACCGGTGATCTGGAGGAGGCGCTCAACGCCGCCCAGGCCATCGGCGACGATCGTCTGCAGCAGCAGAGCCAGGGCCGGGTGATCCCGGACAGCTTCACCCACGGCAGCTCGGCCCAGCGCTACGCCTGGTTCAAGCGCGGCTTTGACAGCGGCAAGCCCGCCAGCTGCAACACCTTCGCCACCCGCTAGACGCCCAAAAAAGGGGCCGGCTCCTGACAGGATCCGGCCCCTTTTCTCATGCAGGGATGAACATCAGTACTGGGAGTTGACGATCACCTCCTCCCCCAACGCGCCAGCCAGCGGCAGCGGCCGGTAGGTGGAGTTTGCCGCGCGCAGCAGCCGGATGCCGCGAATGCCGATCTCCTGCGCGGCCTTGATGTCGCCATCGGCATCGCCGTAGAAGACCTTCATCTGCTTCTCCTTGAGCCACTGCACCTTGGTGTTCTGGCCCGGCTGGTCACCGGCGAAGATCACCGGGTTGAGTCGATCGGCGGGGATCCCCATGGTCTGCTGCAGGGTCTGGCTGACGGTCTCGGTCTTGGTGGCCGAACGGCCGGTAACGAAATAGATGTGATCGCCGCGCTGGAGGTGCATGGCGATGAGCGCCTTGCCCACCTCTTTCGGCACGCTGAAGGCGTCCCAACCGTTGTTCATCTTCTCCCAGAAGGCGGGGTTCTTCAGGTAGCTCTCGTCGTTGGGCGAGAACTCCTGCTTGCCGCGATAGAACCCCGGGCTGGAAAAGAGCAGGGTGTCGTCGATGTCAAAACCGACCGCCATCGGCGGCAACCCATCCAGGCTCCTGGCAATCTGCGCCACCGACACCCAGTGAATGGGCGCCTGCTGGGACAGGGTCACCGCAGTGACACCGGCAGGGCTGACCGGGGCTTCGACGGCCACGGCAGGCAGGGTCAGGCTGGCGGCAATCAGGGAGGCAAGCAGGGCAAAACGGGGAGATAAGGACATGATACGGCTCGTGACATGAAGGAAACAGGGGGCCGATCCTGCCCCATGCCGGCACAGGAAACCGTGAAACCCGCCACAAAACAGGGCCAGGTGGCACGCATCACCACCGCAAGCCCCCATCTTGGCGCAATCGCCAAACAGGATGGCGTAGACGCCAAGGTCGGAGCAGACCACAGGCCCCATACTGGCCGCTCCCATCCACTCAGGAGCCCATCATGGATTACAAGCAACGGCTGCAAGCCTGCCTCAACCGGGTCATCTGCGACCCCGATTTCACCCCGGCCGAACTCGATCACTGGTTCTGCCCGGACTATGTCCAGCTGGTGGATGACCAGCGGCTGGATCGCGCCGCCTTCGAGCAACACCTGCTGGCGCTGCGCCAGAGCCTGGCCCGCTGCGAGATCCGTTTTGTCTCGCTGCTGGCAGAGGGAAACCGGGTGCACTCCCTGCATCGGGTGCGGGCCTGGCGTCACGACGGCGCACGGATCGAGTGCAAGGTGAGCGCCCTGTTCACCTTTCAGGGCGAGCGCCTGAGCCACACCGATGAACTGACCTGCCTGCTGGCGGGGGAGCCGGCCGACCGGGATCTCGGCTCCCGCCTCACGGCCCCGCCGGTTCCCGCAAGCAGCGATTGAAAGCGTGAGAAAAGGCGCTGAAATCCCCGTACCCCAGTTCAAGGGCTATCCGCGACAGCGGCTGGCCCTGTTGCTGCAACTGGCGGGCTCGCCCCATCACCACCTGTTGCCGCCATTGTCGAAAGCTGCAGCCCAGTTGCTGACTGAACAGCCGGTTGAGGGTGCGCACCGAGGCCCCTGAACCGGCAGCCAGCTCCGCCAGCCCGTATTCGATGGAAGGGCGCCTGCAGACCTGCTCCAGCACCCGCAGCAGCCGCACATCCAGCCCCGCGCTCAGCATGAATCCGGTCGCCGCCGGCGTATGTCTCAGCTCGGCTGCCAGTACCGTCAGATAGGCATCCCTGAGGCCCGGCTCCGCCATGTCTGCCAGCCGATCGAACAGGCCGACCAACAGCGGGCTCACCTGGCGGGTCGTCAACTCGCCCCCTCCATCCAGGTCATCCAGATAGACCAGACTGAGTTGGGAGTGGCGCAGCACCCTGAACTCATGGGCAAGTCCGGCCGGGATCAGACAGAGCTGACCCGCCACCAGCAGCACGCCTGTCCCCTCACTGCTGATCACGCCGCCGCCCCGATGCAGGTAGCAAAACTGCGGGCCGTCGTGACAGTGAAGGGACGTGAGCGCGCCCTGGGGGTAGTCGCGATACAGGAGGTTCATGACGAAGCCCCCAGGCCCAGGGCCCGCCCGCAGACAGGTTCTTTCGGCACTTCTTGTCCCACGCTCTCGCCCCGGTGGGCTATAACTGCTGTACGCTTTCTAGTGACATTCAAGTCAATTGCGCCTTATTGGAGATGCCATGGACGTGCACACCGCCGTTGCCCACCCGAACACAGCGACTCCCTCTTCACCCCAGGCCAGGCTCGATGCCATCGACCAGCTGATGGCCAGACTCGAACTCTCTCCTGACGGGCAGATCCTGGACGCCAACCCGCGTTTTCTCGCCATCATGGGCTATCAGCTAAGCGAGCTCAAGGGCCAGCATTACGCCATGCTGTTGCCGCACGACGTGCTCGACTCGCCTGCTCATGCCGCCCACTGGGAGGCATTGAAGGCGGGCAGGGAGCAGGAGGGAGAGTTTCACCGGCTGGATCGGCACGGCCGGGACATCTGGCTGCGGGGCAGTTGCAGCCCCCTGCTGGACGAGCAGGGCGCGCTGAGCCGGATCATCGAATACAGCATGGATCTGACCGAGCAGAAACAGCTCAACGCCAACTTCGAGGGGCAGCTCAACGCCCTGAGCCGGGTCATGGGCAAGGTGGAGTTCTCGCTGGATGGCACCATTCTCGATGCCAACCCGCGCTTTCTCGAGATCGTGGGTTATCAGCTGGATGAGCTGAAAGGCAAACACCACAGGCTGCTTGTCGACCCTGATTATGCCCAGTCGGCCGATTATGGCGCCTTCTGGGAGACCCTGCGCCGCGGCGAATACCTGGCGGGAGAGTTCTGCCGGATCGGCAAGCAGGGGCAGGAGGTCTGGATCCAGGGATCCTACAACCCGGTGCTGGATCTGACCGGCAAACCCAGCAAGATCGTCAAGTTTGCCACCGACATCACGGCTCAGGTGGAGCAGCATCACCAGCTCAAGCGCGCCATGGAGGAGGCCGAAGAGGCCGCCAGGGTGCGCGAGGAGCTGCACAAGTCGCTGCAGGAGATGTCGACCCCGGTGACCCCCATCTGGGACGGGATCCTGCTGCTGCCGCTGGTGGGGATCATCGACTCCATGCGCACCGCCGACGTGATGAACAAGTCGCTGACCAAGATTGCCGAGACCCGGGCCCGGGTCTTCGTGCTGGACATCGCCGGGGTCGCCACCGTGGACACCGGGGTCGCCAATCAGCTGATCAAGATCACCAAGGCGACCCAGTTCATGGGGTGCGAGGCCATCATTTCCGGCGTCTCGCCAGCCATCGCCCGTACCATGGTGGAGCTGGGCGTATCGGTCGGTGACATCCGAACCACGGCGACCCTGCGGGATGCGTTCGAGATCGCCCTCAAGCGGGTCGGATCCACCCTCTAGGAGCGCCGATCATGTTGCTCAACAACGATCTGGGCATCGCCGACGTGGCTGGCTGCATCGTCGTCAGCATGCGGCCAGACCTCGGTGACGAAGGCATGCAGCAACTGATGCAGGCACTCTCCCTGCGGCTGGTGCAGGGGCGCCAGCACGCGGTGCTGCTCGACTTCTCCGGGGTCATGCTGCTCGATCACCACGAGTTTCGGCAGGTTCGCAAACTGGCCGAGGTGTGCCGCCTGCTGGGAGCCGTCTGCCTGCTGGTGGGGCTGAATGCGGGGATCGCCGCCTTCCTGGCGCTGGCCGACGTCGAGCCGGGACCGCTGCGCTGCTTTCTCGACATGGACGACGCCTTCGCCCATGCCCGAACCCTCAAGGGCGAGGAGTAGGCACCATGGAGCAGGAGCTGAGCACCCAGCAGGCCCGCTACCCATTGCGTCACGACATCGATCTGCACCTGACGGTGATGGCGGTGCGTCGCCTCCCCTTCATCGCCGACCTCTCCGAGGTGGATCGCACCATGCTCTCCACCGTGGTCTCCGAGCTTGGCAGCAACATCCTGAAGTATGCCGAACGGGGGGAGATCACCCTTACCCTCCACCATCCCAGAGGACGCCCCTGCATCGACATCATCGCCCGCGATCAGGGCCCCGGCATCCCCGACATACATCAAGCCATGCAGGAGCACTACAGCACCTCGGGTACCCTGGGGCTGGGGCTGCCCGGCGTGCGGCGCATGATGTCTGAACTCACCATCAGCACCCCGCCGGAGGGAGGTACCCTGGTGCAGGCCCGCAAGTGGCTGGGTGCGGCCCCCGTGGAGCCAAGGCCGGTTTCTCCCCTCTCGTGCACTGGGCATCTGCACGCCGGCCTTGGCCTGGCATGGGCCAGCGAGAACCGTCCCTGCTACCCGGAGCGGGTCTCCGGCGATCTGGCCTTCATCCGGCCGGGGCCCGAGGGGGTGTCGCTGGTCCTGATCGACGTGAGCGGTCACGGCGCCTCTGCCAACCAGCTGGTACAGATATTGGAAGCGACGTTGCAGCAGACCCGTGAACAGGAACCCGCCCGTCTGCTGCAACTGCTGCACCAGCGCTGCATCGGTACCCGGGGAGCCGCCGCCGGCGTGGCGCTGGTCAACGGCGAGCGGGGTGAGCTGAGCTATGCCGGCATCGGCAATACCCGCATCTGTCTGCGCGGTCACGCCCCCTGGCGCGGCATCTCCCGCGACGGGGTGCTGGGGGAGCGTTTCCCCACCCCTCTGCTGCAGCGCCAGCCCCTCGTCGCCGGAGACGTGGTGATGCTCTACTCGGACGGCATCAGCGAATCCCTCAACCTGCGCGACGGCGCACTGGATCTTGCCGCCGAGCCCGCCACGCTGGCCCACCAGGTCATCGCCCACAGCGGCCGCAGCACCGACGATGCCAGCTGCATCGTGTTGCGCGTGCTGCCGGCAGAGGAGAAGTAGATGCGGCAACTGATCGGTGAAACCCTGTTGTCCGGCCCTGCGGCGGCCCTCACCGCCCGGCGCAAAGTGATCCAGGTGCTCACCTGCCTCGACAAATCGCCGACCTTCGTGGCCCCGCTGGCGGGGGCAACCTCAGAGCTGGTGCGCCAGCTGATGGCGACCTCGGATCCACTGCAACTGCAGCTGTGGCTGGAACCAGAGGCGCAGGAGCTGTGGCTCACCCTCACAGCCGATGTCCCGCTCTCCCCCGCCCCTGCCGACATGCATCCGGGCAACATCCGGCTGGAGGTGCACGCCGACAATCTCCTCGCCCTGGTCTGCCGGTTGCCGCACTGGCCAGATGCCGGGCGGCAACAACAGATGCAGCAGCAGTTCGCCGAACCGACCCGGGAAGAGCTGTTTGCGGTAATGCAGGCCAAGAACCAGGAGCTGGAACAGGCCTATGAACTGGCGGAGAGCGCGACCCGGGCAAAAAGCGAATTTCTCGCCAACATGAGCCACGAGATCCGCACCCCCATGAACGCCATCCTCGGCATGTCCCACCTCGCCCTGCAGACCCGGCTCGATCCGCAGCAGCTCGACTATGTCAGCAAGATCCAGCGCGCCGCGCAGCACCTGCTCGGCATCATCAACGACATCCTGGATTTCTCGAAGATCGAGGCGGGCAAGCTGGATCTGGAACGGATCGAGTTCGATCTCGACCACGTGCTGGAAAACCTTGCCACCCTGGTGGGTGAAAAGGCGGAAGCCAAGGGCATAGAGCTGTTGTTCGAGGTCGACCACCAGCTCGACACCCTGCTCTATGGCGATCCCCTGCGTCTCGGCCAGATCCTCATCAACTACGCCAACAACGCGGTCAAGTTCACCGAGCAGGGAGAGATCCTGGTCAAGGTCCGCTGTCTGGAGAAGCTGCCGCAGGAGGTACTGCTGCACTGCTCGGTGCAGGATACCGGGATCGGCATGAGCCAGGATCAGCAGCAGCGGCTGTTCCAGTCCTTCCAGCAGGCGGATAGCTCCACCACCCGCAAGTACGGCGGCACCGGGCTTGGCCTTGCCATTTGCCGCAAGCTGGCGGGCCTGATGGGGGGCGAGGTGGGCGTGCAGAGCGAGCCGGGCCAGGGCAGCACCTTCTGGTTTACCGCCAGGCTCGGCCGCGGCAGGCGCAGATCCCGCTATCTGCCGAGCCTGGATCTGCGCGGCCGCCGCATGCTGGTGGCCGACGACAGCGCCAGTGCCCGTACCATACTGGCCGCCCTGCTGCGCGGCATGAGCTTTGTGGTGGACACTGCGGAGTCCGGCCAACAGGCCCTGCAGATGATCGCGGATGCCGAGCAGCAGGGAACCCCCTATGAGGTGGTGCTGCTGGACTGGCGCATGCCGGGGCTGGATGGCATCGAGACCGGGCGTCGTCTCATCGCCCGAGGTGCGGGCCGGCGCCCCTATCGGGTCATGGTGACCGGCTACGGGCGCGAGGAGATCTTTCGCGAGGCCGATGCTGCCGGTTTTGATCGGGTACTGGTCAAGCCGGTCTGCGCCTCCGTGCTGTTCGATACCGTCATCGGCCTGTTCGGGCAACAGGCAGCGACCCTCTCCTTCAAGCATCAGGCGACCCATCACTATCGCTTCGACGGCCTGCAGATCCTGCTGGCGGAAGACAATGAGCTCAATCAACAGGTGGCGTTGGAACTGCTGCAGGCGGTCGGCGCCAAAGTAAGCGTGGCCAGCAATGGTGCCATCGCCCTGGATATGGCGACCAAGGCCCTCTACGACCTGATCCTGATGGACATGCAAATGCCGGTGATGGATGGGCTGGCCGCCACCCGGCAACTGCGCCAGCAAGAGGGAACCGGGCAACACATTCCGATCCTGGCGATGACCGCCAACGTCATGGCCGGCGATCGCGAGCGCTGCCTCGCCGCCGGCATGGACGATCACATCGCCAAGCCTATCGATCCCGACAAGCTCTATGACGCCCTGCAACGCTGGGCAACCTCCTTCAGCCGCGAGGTCGGGGCCAGATTCAAAACGTCGCAACCGCCCCCGGCATCGTCGTTGCTGCCACAGCTGTGCGAGCTCGGGCTCAATGCCGAGCGGGCCTTGCAGCGGCTGATGAACAACTGGGGCTGGTATCAGGATCTGCTGCTGCGCTTCGCCCAGCAGGGTACGCAACCCATAGCAAGCCTGCTGACCGCTTTGCAGGCAGACGAACGGGAAGAGGCACACCGGCATGCCCATACCCTCAAGGGAATAGCGGCCACCCTGGGCGCCGAATCATTGCAGGAGATCGCGGCCACACTGGAAAACGCCATCACCCGGGGCGACGAGGCTGCCGCTCTGCTGCCACTGGCCGAACAGGGGCTGCAACTGCAAGCACAACTGGCGCAGGGGCTGCTGCAGTTGCTGCCAGACGAAGTACCCGAGCAGCCAGAACAGGAGAAGATCGATACCGCTCCCCTGCTGAACCGACTCACCGGGCTGCTGCTGGAGGATGATGCCGAAGCCTTCACCCTGTTTCAGCGCCATCAGGCCCGGCTCGCCCCCCTGCTGGGGGAGAGGGCGCCAGCCATCGGTGAGGCCATGAGCCATTTTCGTTTCGACGATGCACTGGCTCATCTGCAACAAGTCCGGGCCCTCAGACCCGATCTGTTCAACCAAGAGTGAGGGCACCATCATGCTCAACTTGCTGGATCCAGATACCAAACCCACCCTGCTGGTGGTCGACGACACGCCGGAGAACCTCTCCCTGCTCAGCGCCCTGCTCAGCCCCCACTATCGGGTCAAGATAGCCATCAGCGGCCAGCGGGCGCTGGAGATCCTCTCGACCGGCCCCCGGGTGGACTTGATCCTGCTCGACGTGGTGATGCCCCAGATGGATGGCTACCAGGTGATGCAGGCGCTACAGGAGATGCCGCAGGCGCGGGAGATCCCGGTGATCTTCCTGACCGCCCAGGTGGAGGAGAGCGCGGAGGCGCACGGCCTGGCACTCGGGGCCGTCGACTACATCCACAAGCCGATCTCCCCCGCCATCGTGCTGGCCAGGGTCAGAAACCACCTGGAGCTGAAAACGGCGCGGGATCTGCTGCACGATCAGAACGCCTATCTGGAGCAGGAGGTGGAGCGGCGCACCCGGGAGAACGAGCTGATCCAGAACATCACCATCCACTCCCTCGCCTCGCTGGCCGAAACCCGCGACAACGAGACCGGCAACCACATATTGCGCACCCAGCACTATGTGCGGCTGCTGGCGGAGACCCTCTGCGATCACCCCCGCTTCCATGCCGAACTGACCCCCAAGACCATAGATCTGCTGTTCAAGTCGGCCCCCCTGCACGACATCGGCAAGGTCGGCGTACCGGACCGCATCCTGCTCAAACCCGGCAAGCTGGATGAAGCGGAGTTTGCCCAGATGAAACACCACTCCATCCTCGGCAAGGAGGCCATCGTCCACGCCGAGGAGGCGCTCGGGGTGGAGGTGGAGTTCCTGCGGCTGGCCAAGGAGATCGCCTGCTACCACCACGAGAAGTGGGACGGCACCGGTTATCCCTACGGTCTGATCGGCGACGAGATTCCCCTCTCGGCCCGGCTGATGGCGCTGGCCGACGTGTACGACGCCCTCATCAGCAAGCGCTGCTACAAGGCCGCCATGTCCCACCAGGAGGTGGTGCCCATCATACTCGCCGGGCGGGGCAACCACTTCGACCCCGACATCACGGACGCCTTTGCCTCCATCCACCAGCAGTTCCACGAGATCGCCCTGCGCTACAACGACGACAAGGGCGAACGGGAGCCTAACCGCGACTAGGCGGTGGCGGGCAGCAGATCGGTGAAGACGAAGCCGTCCCGCTCCACCGTCTCGCCGATCCGGATGGCCAGCGGTTGGCGGAACATGGGGCCATCCCAGGCCAGGGTATGAAACTCGCCGTTCTCGCCGCACGGGTCCACCCCGGCGGGCAGCGCCGCCAGCAAGGCCGCATCAAACTCATGCCCGCCGAGGGTGGCAGGCAGCTTGCGCGGATCCAGGGTGCTGATCCTGGCCCTGAGCCCTGCCGCCATCATCTGTTGCGCCAGCTCGTCTGTCTTGCTGCCCCACAGCGGAAACAACGGCGTGATCCCCGTCCCCGCCAGCTGCCGCTCCCGATAGGCGCGCACGTCCTCGAGAAAGAGATCGCCAAACGCCATGTGGCGGATCCCCTGCGCCACCACGTCGGCGATGAAGTCGGTCATGATGCGGGCGTAATCTTCGTTGCTGCAGGGCCAGGGCAGGTCGATGGTGGTCAGCGGCAATCCCACGCATTCGGCCTGCGCCAGCAGCAACTGCTTGCGCACCCCGTGCATGGCCACCCGCTCGAACGCCTGGTTGAGGGTGGTGAACAGCCCCACCACCTCGATGGCAGGATCCTGCCGCAGTGTGTGCAGCGCCCAGGCGCTGTCCTTGCCGCTGCTCCAGGAGAGCAGCACCTTGGTCTTCGTCATGATATCTCCAGCAATCCGGTGGCCGGGCACTGGCGGCCAGCCGGCACACCTTGGTTGTCATTCGCCCCGGGCGCGGTGCCCACCCTCGCCTTGCTGCACCAAAAAGCTGCAAGACAGTGTTGCGAATTGTGCGATTTACAGGTCGGGATGCAAAAGCATACCCTCGGTAGTGAGCGTGTCCCCTGCAAGGATGGGGAACAATAACTAAAAAGACGATGGGAAACATAAGGATATGACGACAGTCACGCAAGCTTACGACCACAGCCGTCCCCTCAACCGACAGGACTACAAGACCCTGAGCCTGGCGGCGCTGGGCGGTGCCCTCGAATTTTACGACTTCATCATCTTCGTCTTCTTCGCCGTGGTGATCGGCGAGCTCTTCTTCCCCGCCGACATTCCCGAGTGGTTGCGCCAGTTCCAGACCTTCGGCATCTTCGCCGCCGGCTATCTGGCCCGTCCGCTGGGCGGCATCATCATGGCTCACTTTGGCGATCTCATCGGCCGCAAGCGGATGTTCACCCTGAGCATCATCATGATGGCGCTGCCCACCCTGCTGATCGGCCTGCTGCCCACCTACGCCGTGCTTGGCATCGCCGCCCCCCTGCTGTTGCTGCTGCTGCGGATCCTGCAAGGGGCCGCCATCGGGGGTGAAGTGCCCGGCGCCTGGGTGTTCGTCGCGGAGCACGTACCCGCCCGCCGGATCGGGGTCGCCTGCGGCACCCTCACCGCGGGATTGACGGCCGGCATCCTGCTCGGCTCCCTAGTGGCCACCGCCATCAACCGCGGCATGAGCCCGAGCGAGGTGAGCGACTGGGGCTGGCGTCTGGCCTTCGTGCTTGGCGGGGTGTTCGGCATCGTCGCCATGTACCTGCGCCGCTGGCTGCACGAGACCCCGGTCTTTGCCGAGATGCAGGCCAACAAGGCGCTGGCGGAAGAGCTGCCGCTCAAGACGGTGCTGCGCAGCCACAAGAGCAGCGTCGTGATTTCCATGCTGCTCACCTGGCTGCTCTCCGCCGGCATAGTGGTGGTGATCCTGATGACCCCCACCTACCTGCAGAAGGTGCACGGCATCAGCCCGGCCGATGCACTGACCGCCAACTCGCTGGCCATTCTGGCCCTGACGCTGGGTTGCATCGTCTATGGCCGGCTCATCGATGCCCTCGGCAGCGGCCCCACCTTCATGCTGGGCTCATTGCTGCTGGCCGGCGCCAGCTACGCCTTCTATCACGGGCTGGCGAGTGACACCAGCCAGCTGGTGCCGCTCTATGTCCTGGCCGGTTTCGCGGTGGGGATCGTCGGCGCCGTGCCCTACGTCATGGTCAACGCCTTCCCGGCGGTGGTGCGCTTCTCCGGGTTGTCGTTCTCCTACAACGTGGCCTACGCCATCTTCGGCGGCCTCACCCCCATGCTGGTGACCCTGTGGATGAAGAGCGACATGCTGGCCCCCTCCCACTATGTGGTCAGCCTGTCGGTGCTGGGCTTTGCCATCGGCCTGTGGCTCTGGCTGCAGCAGCGCAGTCAGCGCCAGAGCGCGCCACAGGCCGCCTGAATCCTCCCGAGCCCCGCCCAGTGCGGGGATTTTTTCATATGGCTGGTGTTCAGCCCGACCGACATAAGATAGCCTCCCTCTCGGGCCCCTCGACGGCCCGGGACACTCCTCCACCCTAGTCATCCGAGGTTCATGATGTTCTTTCAGGTCGTATTTCTCGCCTTGCTGGCGCTGCTGCCCATGGTCAACCCGCCCACCACGGCCACCCTGCTGCTGGGGCTGAGCAAGGGGATGTCGCGCGAACACGTGCGCCGCCAGATCAACCTGGCCGCCATCTATCTGTTTGCCACCCTCTGCGTCAGCTTCTTCATCGGCTCCTCCATCCTGGATCTGTTCGGGATCTCCATTCCTGGCCTGCGCCTGGCCGGCGGTCTCATCATCGCCTTCATCGGCTTTCGCATGCTGTTCCCGGCCCCCAGCCAGGCGGACGGGGTCGACATCAACCAGAGCATCGCCTTCGTGCCGCTCACCATGCCCAGCATGTGCGGGCCCGGCACCATGGCGTTGGTGATCAGCGGCGCCGCCCAAATCGCCGAGCTGCCGGACGAATACAACCGCTTCACCATCTATGCCGCCATGGTCACCGCCTTCGCCCTGATGAGCCTGCTCAGCTGGGGCGTGCTCAAGCTGGCGGATCCGGTCTGCAAGATCCTGGGCGCCACCGGCATCGACGCCATGACCCGGATCATGGGCTTCTTGCTGGTCTGCATGGGTATGCAGTTCTGCATCAACGGCATCAAGGAGGTGGCCCAGGATCCGGTGTTCCACAGTGCGCCGACGGTACAAATGGCACCCGCGTTGCCACACGTATCCGGCACCCTTGATCAACTGCAGGATCCGCGCCAGCCCTGACTGAAAACGGTGTCATAAATGCGCAAAAATCGGCGCTGATCTTGCGCCTGATCATGTTGCTGACACACAAATGAGTTAGTTTGTTTTTTATACAGATTCGATTCAGAGTGTGCTTGGTAGGTTTGTGGATGGACACCCACTCACTTCAGGAGATGTGCAAATGGAAAAGATGCTGACCGAGATTGGAAGCTACAGCCTGTTTCATGAATATCTGAACGTGGTCGGTGCCGCCAGCCCCGCTCTGACCCGGATCAAGAGCCGGTGGGAGTACAAACAGAGCGATCGTCTGGTTGCCCAGATCAGGGTCGACCAACAAGGCAATGCGCGCTTCTTCATCGACGCCCGCGCCATTTCAGTCAACTGACCGAGCCCCGTATCTGCAGCCCCGGCCCTTGCCGGGGCTTTTTGTTTCCCATGATCCCGGATAGCAAAACCCCGGCACCTGGCCGGGGTTTGGCGATCACGGGAGTGCCGCTCACTGCCCTTACTGGGTGCCGCCCACGGTGAGCTGATCCAGCTTGAGGGTGGGCTGGCCGACACCGACCGGCACGCTTTGCCCCTCCTTGCCGCAGACCCCGACCCCGCGATCCAGCGCGAGATCCTTGCCAACCATGGAGACCTGGCTCATCGCCTCGGGGCCGTTGCCGATCAGGGTCGCCCCCTTGATGGGCGCGGTGATCTTGCCATCCTCGATGAGGTAGGCCTCGGAGGCGGAGAAGACAAACTTGCCAGAGGTGATGTCCACCTGACCGCCGCCGAAGCTGGGGGCATAGATCCCCTTCTTCACCGAGGCGATGATCTCGGCCGGGTCGTACTGACCCGCCAGCATGTAGGTGTTGGTCATGCGCGGCATCGGCAGGGCCGCGTAGGATTCGCGCCGGCCGTTGCCAGTGAGCGGCACGCCCATCAGACGGGCATTCTGCTTGTCCTGCAGGTAACCCTTGAGGATGCCGTTCTCGATCAGCACGTTGTAGCCGCCCGGCGTCCCCTCATCGTCGATGGAGACGGAGCCGCGCCGACCCGGCAGGGTGCCGTCATCGACGATGGTGCAGTGCTTGGAGGCCACCTGCTCACCGATGCGACCGGCAAAGGCAGAGGAGCCCTTGCGGTTGAAGTCCCCCTCCAGACCGTGACCCACCGCCTCGTGCAGCAGCACGCCGGGCCAGCCTGCACCAAGCACCACCGGCATGGTGCCGGCCGGTGCATCGATGGCGTCGAGGTTGACCAGCGCCTGGCGCACCGCTTCGCGCACATAGCCAAACGCCCGGCTCTCCAGCCCGTCCAGTTCGAGGAAATAGTCGTAGCCGAAGCGGCCACCGCCACCGGCACTGCCGCGTTCGCGACGATCGCCCTTTTCGGCGATGACGGTCACCGAGAGGCGCACCAGCGGACGCACATCGGCGGCCAGGGTGCCGTCGGTGGCGGCCACCAGCACCTCTTCATAGACGCCACTGATGGAGGCCATCACCTGATTGATGGCGGGATCCAGGCTTCTGGCGAACTTGTCCATCTGCTCCAGCAGGGCGATCTTCTGCTGCTTGTCGAGGGTCTGCAGCGGATCCAGCGCCGGGTAGAGCAGGTTTGCCGAGGTTCTGGCCCACGCCTTTACCTTGCCCTGCGCACCGGCAGCCGCGATGCCACGGGCGGCAGTCACCGACTGTTGCAGCGCCAGCAGGCTCAGCTCGTCCGAGTAGGCGAAACCGGTCTTCTCGCCGCTGACGGCGCGTACCCCCACCCCCTGATCGATGTTGTAGCTGCCATCCTTGACGATGCCGTCCTCCAGCATCCAGGACTCGTGCCAGCTGCGCTGGAAATAGAGGTCGCCGAACTCCACCTGATGGCTCATCAGGCTGCCGAGCAGCTGCTGCAGGCGCCCTTCGTCGAGATCGTTCGGGGCCAACAGGGAGGCACTAACCTGGCTCAATAGACTCAATCTTTCTCTCCACTCTCGATGCGAGATGTCGTAACGGTTAAATCCCCGACCGTGGGTTCGCTTGGCGAAACGTCAGTGGACGTCCAACCCACCATCGGGTTTGCAAGCGTCCGACTCCCCCACCACAGGGCGAATCGAACCTGCACATGTTCATAGCAGACGGGCATGACCCAGCACCGGCATGGTGCGTTGCAGTTCGTCGACAAGACCAGTATCCAGCGGCGCCAGCACGGTGCCGCGCCCGCTGGCCAGGCTGGCCAGCACCCTGCCCCAGGGGTCGATCACCATGCTGTGGCCCCAGGTCTGGCGCCCCGTCTCGTGGGTGCCGCCCTGATTGGCGGCCACCACGTAGCACTGGTTCTCGATGGCGCGGGCCCGCAGCAGGGGTTCCCAGTGCGCCTCGCCGGTCACGGCGGTGAAGGCGGCAGGCACCAGCAGCACGCGGGCGCCGGCGCGGGCCAGCCGGCGGTACAGCTCGGGAAAGCGCAGATCATAACAGATAGAGAGGCCGAGGGGACCAAACGGGGAGTCCACCAGCACAGGCTCCTCGCCGGGGCTGAAGGTCTCCGACTCCCGATAGCGGCCGTGATTGTCCGCCACGTCCACGTCGAACAGGTGGATCTTGTGGTAATGGCCCTTGCGCTCGCCGCTGGGGTCAAACACCAGGGTACTGGTGTGGATATGGTCGGAACCGGCGATGCTGGTGGGCATGGCCCCGGCCACCAGCCAGATACCGTAGTCACGGGCCCATTCGGCCAGTTGCTGCTGGATCGGCGCTGCTCCGCCCAGAGTAGGACCTATGGTCTCGGCCCCGTCCAGATAGCCCTGCCGCTCGCCAAACAGGGCGAAATTCTCCGGCAGCAGCACCAGCAGCGGCCGCTCCTTGGGCAACAGGGCCAGCTCGGCGGCGATCTGCTCCCGGTTATCCTGCCAGTGACGGCCTGATACCAGCTGTATTGCGGCTAACCACATGGTTCTCTCCTTGTCCACGTTACTCGCGATCCACAATATTCGGGTCTTTATCCATCTCTGCCAACAGTTTACGCAGATGATGCCTGACTAATCCCCGTTCGCCCCGTTCCGCCCATTTGAGGCAGTCGAACAGCTCCCACACCAGACCATCACCGTCTCCCATGTAGGCAGGGAAATCCCAATGGCTGGGAGCAGGCCCCGCGACCTCCAGTGCCGATAGCGAATGGGCTTTATCAAAAAGAGGCAAGTAAGGCTTGGCAAGCGGAAAACCGGCATCGCGATCAAGGATATGGATCTCGATGCTGGACATATCCAGGAAGATATAACGCCAGTAGGAACAGACATCTTCATGTCTTCCTTGCCAGCAGTGGAACACCGTACGTTCGCCCACGATGGAACGTACCAGTTCTTCCCCATGCTGATGAAAGCCCGGTTCGGCCAGCAGCAATACATCGACATCGGATACCCGGTCAGCCGTGCCCTTGGCAAGCGAGCCAACCACCACCCCGGCAGCAATGGCGGGATGGGCTTTGCCATGTTCCACCACTGCCTGCAGCAGTGCGAACTGAAGCGGTGGAATCTTGGCCCAACGAGCCTCGTCCATCATGACTGCGACCCTAGCATGACCGCATCGCCAGCCTGCAGGGTGTAATCCAGCACTATGATGCGCTCCAGCACCGGGCGGAAGATGGCCTTGAGGGCATCGTGATCCGGGTGGGGCAGATAGCGCTGGCGGGCCGCCTCGTCGGCAAAGGTCATCAGCACGCTGTGGGTGAAGCCCTCGGCCCGCCCCTCCGGGCTGTCATCCCGCCCCCACTCCACCGCCAGCACGCCGCTGACCTGATGGGGGATGGCGAGAAAGGCGGCGCGCACCGCGTCTATCTGTTCGATCTGGGTGCCCGGCTTGAAGGCGATCAGCAGGATATGTCGGATCATGGCTCACTCCTTGTGATGTTGCCGAACCGTCCGCTCAGCGCTGGGCGGGGCCGGCGTGCTTGGGGCTGAGCAGGAAGGGGGTCACCTCCTGCGCCGGCAGGTTGGGGGCCACCGCATCGACCGCCTCCTTCTGCTGCTGATTGAGCTTGATGCGGGCCCGGTTGCGCCCCGCCTCGATCAGCTTGGGGTCGTCGAGCGGGCCGGAGATCCGGAAATCGATGCGGGTGACCACGTCCACCACCGGCTCCAGCAGTTTGGAGAGCGCCAGCACGTAGAGCCCGGTGATCGGGGTCAGCGAGAAGGCCGCCACCACCGGCAGGGTGCCGCCCAGGTTCGGCGAGAAGCTCAGCTCGTAGTCGAGCCGCCAGCGCACCAGGTCGGCGACGCCCTCGCCGCGCAGGTTGCCGGCCGCCCCCTTCATGTAGAAGTCGTCGTTCTCCACCACCCCCTGCTTGATCCTGGCGGAGGCCGACATGGACTCGAAGTAGAAGCCCTTGTCGAACACGTCACGAAAATCGAGGCGCAGCTTGCGCAGCAATGAGTCGAGGCTGAGCAGGGAGAGCAGTCGCGCCCCCTTGTCGTTGACCTCCCGCAGGGTGCCCCCTTCCAGCTGGTAGTCGACCTTGCCGGCCAGGGTCGGCAGGTTCGGCCGGTAGGGCACGTCGCGCCAGCTCAAGTCCAGCGCCATCTTGCCGGGCGCATCGCCGATGGGCGAGGTGTAGCCGAGCCGCTTGAGCAGCAGCTCGCTGTTGTTGCTGCTGATGTGGGCGCGGGCACGGGTCTGCATGCCGCCCTCCCCGGCCAGCCACTCGGCGCTGCCGCTCAGCTGGCTGCCCGCCAGCCGCATCTCCAGCCCCTTGAGACTCATCTTGTCGGCCCCCGGGATCAGCTCCCCCTTCACCTCCCCCAGCGGCAACTCACCGAAGCGGCAATCCACGCAGCTGAAGGTGAGCCAGGGGATGGCATCCATGATGGCTCTGTCCTGTCTGGCATCGGGATCCGGGCTCAGATCCGAACTCTTGCCGGACCAGTAGATACGGGCGAACTTGGCATCGATGGGCTGGCGATCGGAGACCGGCAGGCGCACCACCCCCATCACGTCCGGGCTGTCGATCATCACCTCGGTGGCCTGATTGACCGGCCCCACGGTGAAGTGCACCGCCTTGAGGTTGGCACTGCCGATGTCGGCACGGGCCAGCTGGCCGTCCACCCACCACTCCTGCGGCAAGAAAGAGGGGCCCACCACCGCATTGCCGCTCGGCGCCGTGCTGGCCGGCAGCCACTGCTTGAGGCGGGCCAGCCAGCCGGCCACGTCGGCCTGCTGCTGGTTGATGGCGAGCAGCATGGGCCGGTCGCGCAGCACCCGGGCACCGGGCTGACCCACGTCCACCCGCACCCGGCTGAGGTAGGGCACGCCGTCGCCGTACACCAGCCGGCTCTGCATGTCGACGTCGGCCCCCAGCACGGCACGGATGTCGGCACTGCCGTCGCGGCCGCGGGCGGTCACCTTGAGCGGCAGCCGGCTGTCGGCCGCCTTGACGAGCGGTGCTGGCAGATCCAGCCCCATCCCCTGCAGGTTGGAGTCGAGCGCCAGCTGGAAGCTGAACGGCTGATCGCTCGGCAGGGTCAACCCCAGGCTGCCGGCCCAGTTGCTGCGCCCCTTGAGGATGGCCAGCGCCGGGATGTCCTGGCGCTGGCGGCGGCTGTCCCACTGCCCCTTGAACTTGAGATCGACCTGATAGCGATTGGGCTGCTGGCGGCCCTGATAGTCGAGGGTGAGCGGCTGGTTCCACAGGCTCGCCTTGAGGTTGCTGAAACGGGTCTGCTCGTTGTCATACTCGAGCCGCCCCTGAACCTGCTCCAGCGGCAGATCCAGGCTGGTGATCCGCACCTTGTTGTTGCTGAACAGGGCGTCGCCGCTGGCCTTGACCTCGCTCTCGCCATCCAGCGGAATATCCAGCTTGACCGAGCCCTTCATGGGGCCGCGGATCTCCACCTCCTGCAGCGCCTGACCGACCGAGCCACCGAGCGGCGAGTCCTGCAGGTAGTCACTGATGGCCTTGCCCTCGCCCTCAACCTTGGCATCCACGTAGAGGTGGGCCCCCGGGTAGAGATCCGGAATCCAGGCGTGCACCGAGTCGGAGCTGGCTTTGCCGAGCCGGGTGGCGCGGCTGTTCATGTCGAGGCTGGCGTTCTGGAACAGCAGATCGATCTGCAGGTCGGTAAGCGGTTGCCAACCGGGGAAGAATTCGTAGGAGGCCTGCTTGAGCGGCACCGCCACCTGGAAGATGCCCTCGCCCTTGCTGTAGGGGAAGTCGCGGAACTCGCCGTACCAGAGCAGGTCAGCCCCCTTGGCCTTGCCCCCCTTGATGGCCCCGCTCAGGTAGTCCACCAGGCTCTTGTCCATCACCTGCAGCGGATAGTAGCGATCGGCGTTGGCCGCATTCTTGACGTCGATGCGGCCGGTCAGGGCGAGGAAGGGGTGTTCGAACAGCTCGAGCCGAAAGCGGCTGGCGAGGCTCAAATCCGGGTTGTCCAGCACCAGATCCTGGCCATAGAGCACCCAGCCCTGCGGCACCTGCCACCAGTCGAGCCGCGCCGAGAAGCGATCGACGGGGATCGGCTCCTTGAAGTGGCGGGCCGGGTCTATGGCATCGTTTGCCAGTTGCAGCCTGGCGCTGCCGCCGGTCGGAGTGAGCCAGAACTCGCCGTTGAGGTCGCGCACGCCGGGCACGTCGCGCCAGGCGTTGACCCTGATGTGGGAGAGCTGGCCGCTGACGGAGAGCCCCTGCCAGCCGGCATCCGCCTGCAGGATCAGATCCTCTATCTTGCCGGTCGGGCGGGTGCGTTTGAGGGTCTCGGTCAATTCGGGATAGATCCCCGATACCAGCTGGCTCAGATTGGCGATCTGGTCCAGATCGATGGCCGGCACATAACCCTGGATGCGATCGCCGACCCGTTCGAGCTGCAGCCGGCTGTGCAGCCAGGGCTTGCCGTCGAGCTTGAAGGTGACGTCGTGGCTGGCAAACTGCCACTCCTTGCCGTCCCGGCGCAGCTGGATCTTGCCCCCCTGCAGCCCGAGCCGGTGCAGGTCACCCTGTTTTTTTTCATCCTGCCAGATGAGGTAGTTGTCGCCGAACGCCAACAGCGAATCCCCCAGCTGACCGGCCTTGAACTCGCTCCAGAGCTGGAAGTCGAGCTGGCCGCTCACCTTGGGCTCCCCTGCATGGGTGCGCGCCAGCATGGGGCTGATGTCGAGCTGGCGGGCCCCCAGATAGAGCTGGCCCTTGAGCCGGTCGAGCCGCACCTGAGGGGCATCCACGTCGACGATGAGGTCGAGGGTGCTCTCGCCCACCCCGTTGATGAGGTAGGCCTTGCCGACCCCTTGGTGGCGCTTGCCGCGGTTCTGCCAGCGCAGCTGGGCGATGTCGAGGGCTCGCACCTCCCCCAGCGCCGTGGTGAGGCTGAGGCGGGTGTCGTGAATATCGAAGGTGGAGAGCTGGGTCAGCAGAAAGCGCAGCAGGGCCTGCTGCTGGTCGCTGCCGTCACCGGTTTCCGGCTCCGCGGGCTGACTCAAATCCAGCGCTATGTCGCCATCGCTCAGGATCAGCTGACCAAATACCGGCTTGAGTTCGTTGAGGGAGCGCCAGAAGTCGAGGTGGGCCCACACCTTGCCAAGGCGCAGGGCGAAGCGACCCGAGTTCGGCGCGATCACCAGCTGCTGCAGCTCGAGGGCCGGGCCGCGCTGGGTCCAGTCCAGCCCGATGCGATCGACGCTGGCCTCCAGCTTGCTGTCGGCCAGCAGGGTATCGAGCAGCGCCTGTCTGTGCTGATTGAGCAGGGGGCCGCCAACGCGTACCAGACTGACCAGGATGGCCAGCAGCACGAAGAAGACCCCGAGGGCCAACCAGCCCCGACTCAGCCAGCGATAGACCAATTACATCATCACCACGTCGAACTGCTCCTGCCCGCAGAGCGGCTCGCTCACCACCCTGACCTGCTTGCCGATGAACACTTCCAGCTCCGCCAGACTGTGGGACTCCTCGCCCCGCAGATAGTCGGCCACCGCCGGGGCGGCATAGACGGTGAACTGATCCGCGTCGTAAGCCCGGTTGACCCGGATGATCTCCCGCAGGATCTCGAAGCAGACCGACTCCACCGTCTTGACCCGGCCGCGCCCCTTGCACTCGGGGCACTCGGAGCAGAGCACGTGCTCCAGGCTCTCGCGGGTACGCTTGCGGGTCATCTCCACCAGGCCGAGCTGGGAGAAGCCGTTGACGTTGGTCTTGGCTCTGTCCTTCGACAGCGCCTGCTCCAGGCTGTGCAGCACCCGGCGGCGGTGATCCTCGGACTGCATGTCGATGAAGTCGATGATGATGATGCCGCCGAGGTTGCGCAGGCGCAGGTGGCGAGCGATGGCCGCCGTCGCCTCGACGTTGGTATTGAAGATGGTCTCTTCCAGATTGCGATGGCCGACGAAGGCCCCGGTGTTGATGTCCACCGTGGTCATGGCTTCGGTCTGGTCGATGATGAGGTAGCCGCCGGATTTGAGCTCAACCTTGCGCTCCAGCGCGCGCTGGATCTCGTTCTCCACGTCGTAGAGATCGAAGATGGGGGATTCGCCGGAGTAGTACTCCAGCTTGCCGGCCAGCTCAGGCACGTACTCCTCGGTGAAGCGCTTGAGCTGATCGAAGCTCTGGCGCGAGTCCACCCGGATCTTGTCGAGCTCGGCGCCGACGAAGTCGCGCACCACCCGAAAGGCCAGGCTGGGATCCTCGTAGAGGATCTTGCAGGGGGGATACTTCTGCTTGCGCTCCAGGATCTTGCGCCACAGGCGTTTGAGGAAGGCGGCATCCTGCTCCAGCTCCTGCTCACCCACCCCTTCGGCGGCGGTACGGATGATGTAGCCACCCAGCTCGTCCACATAGCCGGCCACGGTGCGCTTGAGGCGCTCGCGCTCCGCCTCTGATTCGATGCGCTGGGAGACACCCACATGGGCGCTGCCCGGCATGAACACCAGATAGCGGGACGGCAAGGTGATGTCGGTGGTGAGGCGGGCCCCCTTGGTGCCTAGCGGATCTTTCACCACCTGCACCATGATGTCCTGCCCCTGGCGCACCAGCTCGGCGATGTTGCCGGCCTGGAACTGCTCCTTCTCCTTCACCGCCACGCACTCGGTGTGGGGGACGATGTCGGAGGCGTGCAGGAAAGCCGCCTTGTCCATGCCGATGTCGACGAAGGCCGCCTGCATGCCGGGCAGCACCCGGCTGATCTTGCCCTTGTAGATGTTGCCCACGATGCCACGCTTGGCCTGACGCTCCACGTGCACTTCCTGCAGCAGACCGTTCTCGACCAGGGCGACCCGGGTTTCGGAGGGGGTGACGTTTACCAGCAGTTCTACCGACATAAGTTACCTTGCCTTTCTAGTTTTAAATTCTGGCAGCCAAACCGGCGCGCAACCGGTGAGTAACGCAGTAAGAAACAGCCGGCGGTTGTCACCGACCTATGCCTTGCCTGTGATGGCTTCAAATTCTGGCCGCCCTGTTCGAATGCCATGCCGGCCAGCGAGGCGGCGGCGCTGACCACGGCGGCGACGGGATTAGCGAACCTGTTCCAGATGATGCTTGATCAGCAGATCCGTTTCCAGCAAGGGCAGGCCGACCACGGCGCTGTAGCTCCCCTCGATGCGGCTGACGAACTTGCCGGCGATGCCCTGGATAGCATAGGCGCCGGCCTTGTCGCACGGCTCGCCGGTACGCCAGTATGCCTCGATCTCGGCCTCGTCCAGCTTGCGAAAGGCCACATTGGTGGTGACCAGCCGCACATCGCAGCGCTCCGGGGTGGCCAGCGCCACCGCCGTCATCACCTGATGCACCTTGCCGGAGAGCGCCTCCAGCATGTCCTTGGCATCGAGCAGATCGGAGGGCTTCTCCAGCACCCGGTCACCCAGCACCACTATGGTGTCGGCCCCCAGCACCGGCAGCGCCGTGGGCGCGGCGGCCACGCCGGCCATCGCCTTGTCGCGTGCCAGCCGGCACACGTAATCCTGGGGCTTTTCACCCTCTTCCCGTTGCTCCGGCACATCCAGCTTGAGGACTTCGAAACGGTAACCCAGCTGGGTCAGCAGTTCGTGGCGGCGGGGTGAGCCCGAGGCGAGATAGAGTTGCAGTTCGTTGTGCTTGTTCATAATCGCTTGATGAGATGAGGTACGGTTACAATTAGTTGTTTTTACTCACATTCACTTGATATTGAAGCGCCGGCGCACCTTGCGCAAGACCAGGAAGACCCAGGGCCATATTAGCATGGTGCTCAGGGTCGACCAGAAGTAGGCGAAATTGAGGCTGGCCCGGCTGAACAGGTGCTCGGCCCAGAAGATGGTCACCTTGCCCACCAGCGAGAGGCAGCCGATGATCAGCGCCTGTTGCCAGAGGGAGAAGTTGCGGATCTTCTGGAACTGGAACGCCGCCAGGTAGGTGGTGATGGCCATCGCCATGGCCCGCACGCCGAGGGTGCTGCCGAGCAGCACGTCCAACAGCAGGCCCGCCACCCAGGCGGTACCGACGTTGGTCCGGTGCGGCAACGCCAGTGCCCAGTAGATGAGCACCATGGCGAGCCAGTCAGGCCGGAAGGGTTCGAGTTGGAAAGGAAGCGGCAGGATCGACAGGCTCAAGGCCAGCAGGATCGAGATCCAGATCCAGATCCTGCCGCTGGCGGGTTGTAACATCAGCGCGTCGCTCCCGCAGCAGAAGGCGCCGGCGTGGTAGCCGGGGCCTCTTCATCGTCATGCACTTCCGGTTTCTTGTCGGTCCACAGCAGCAGCAGATAGCGCAGGCGGTCCAGCGCTACCAGCGGTTTGGCCTCGACCTGGGCGAAGGGCTTGCCCTCCACGTAGTCGGAGCGGGTCACGGTCGCCACCGGATACCCTTCCGGGAAGCGGCCGCCGAGGCCCGAGGTGACCAGCAGATCGCCGACCTGCACGTCGGTATTGCGCGGCAGGTTGCGCAGCTCCAGCTTGTCGAGCTCGCCGCTGCCGGAGGCAATGGCACGCAAGTCGTTGCGCAGCACCCGCACCGGGATGCCGTGGCTGGAGTCGGTGATGAGCAGGACGCGGCTGGTGGTGGAGCCCACGTGCAGCACCTGACCTATCACCCCCTGATCGTTGATCACCGGCTGGCCGTTGTAGACACCGTCCAGCGCCCCCTTGTTGATCAGCACCTGATGGCTGAAGGGGTCGGAATCCACCGACAGCAGCTCGGCCACCATCTTGCGGGACTCCTTGTGCACCGGCGAACCGAGCAGCTCGCGTAGGCGCTGGTTCTCGTGCTCCAGATGATCCATCTTGAGCAGGCGCGAGCGCAGGGTGAACAGCTGTTGTTCCTGCTGCTTGGTCTGCTCGATGAGGCCGGCCCGGGTCTGCACCTGGGTCGACATGGTGTCAAGCAGGGTGCCTGGCGCATTGGCCATGTATTGCAGCGGGCTGACGAGTGAGCTGAGGTAGACGCGGACGTGGCTGAACACACCGAAGCGGGAGTCCGCGACGATGGCAGCAATGGAGATGATGACGGCGAGAAACAACCGTAACTGAAGCGAAGGGCCTCTACCAAAAATGGGTTTCATGGGTCGTCAAAAAAGAGCCGGCACGCTGGCCGGCTTTGGGTCTTATTCGTAGTGGAACAGATCGCCACCGTGCATATCGATCAGCTCCAGCGCCTTGCCGCCGCCACGGGCCACGCAAGTCAGCGGATCTTCGGCCACCACCACAGGGATGCCGGTCTCTTCCATCAGCAGACGGTCGATATCTTTGAGCAGGGCACCACCACCGGTCAGCACCATGCCGCGCTCGGAGATGTCGGAGGCCAGCTCGGGCGGTGACTGCTCCAGCGCCACCATCACGGCGGAGACGATGCCGGACAGCGGCTCTTGCAGCGCTTCCAGGATCTCGTTGGAATTCAGGGTGAAGCTGCGCGGCACACCTTCGGCCAGGTTGCGACCACGGACTTCGATCTCGCGCACCTCTTCGCCCGGATAGGCGGAGCCGATCTCGTGCTTGATGCGCTCGGCGGTGGCTTCCCCGATCAGGCTGCCGTAGTTGCGGCGCACGTAGCTGATGATGGCTTCGTCGAACTTGTCGCCGCCGATGCGGACGGACTGGGAGTAAACCACACCGTTCAGGGAGATGATGGCCACTTCGGTGGTACCACCACCGATATCGACCACCATGGAGCCGGTCGCTTCGGAGACCGGCAGGCCGGCACCGATGGCGGCAGCCATGGGTTCATCGATCAGGTAAACCTCGCGGGCGCCGGCGCCCAGAGCGGATTCCTTGATGGCGCGACGTTCCACCTGGGTGGAGCCGCACGGTACGCACACCAGCACACGCGGGCTGGGGCGGAAATAGTTGTTGTCGTGAACCTGCTTGATGAAGTGCTGCAGCATCTTCTCGGTCACGTAGAAGTCGGCGATCACGCCGTCTTTCATCGGGCGAATAGCGGAGATGTTACCCGGGGTACGACCCAGCATCTGCTTGGCGGCATGACCGACAGCAGCGACCGATTTGGCGTTCCCGCGCTCTTGGCGAATGGCGACAACTGAGGGTTCGTTAAGGACGATCCCTTGATCTTTTACATAGATCAGGGTGTTGGCAGTTCCCAAGTCGATCGACAGATCGTTGGAAAAGACGCCTCTGAGCTTTTTGAACATGGCTACGGGAAATCCTAAGAATTTGGAGGTGCAGAAAACCGGCTAACTTTACCAATGCCCACCCCAATCGGCAAGCGCTCAAACTGTCGCCAGCCCATCGGGCGCGACAAAAATGCGAGTCATCACTCACCCGCACAAGCCGGCAAACGCTAATAAACAAGGGGATAGGGGGCCGGCGGCCGGCCAGCGCCCCCGCAGCCCCGCTCAATGCATCACTTCGCGCCGATAAATAATTCTGTCATTACCGCGACTTGAGCCGAAAATGGCCTCCCCCTGCAGAGTCTGGGGATCCGACAGCCAGAGTGGCTGTGTCGGCTGTTTCACTAGCTCCACCCGATAGGGAATGCGCACCGCTATCTCGGGTTTGCCAAACTGCAGCAGGATTTCGCCATCTTTGGCCACCGCCGCCATGCCGCCCGGTGGCGAGCTGCCCAGCCCCAGCTTTATCTTGCGATTGCCCCCTATGTTGAGCTCGCTGCTGGCAGTATCGAGGCTCTGGCCTGCGCCCGAGAAGCTGAAGCCCTGATTGGCCAGCGACAGCAAGGTGCATTGATCCAGCCTGTTTTGCTGCCAGCCACCGGCCTCGTAATACTGCATCTGCTGCGCCACGGCCAAGGCGGCCGATGCCACCCCGGTCTCGGTCTTCGCCAGCAGCCGGCCGAAATAGACCTGCATCGGCACTGTGTCGATCAGGCGGGCGTTGCAACTGCCACCACTGCAGTCACCCACCACCCCATCGTTGAAATTGGGCATGGCGATCAGGCTTCTGTCGCCATCGTTATCCCGCATGTATAGGCCAAACAGCAGCGACTTGTAGGGGCCATCCGGCTGGACGTCAGACACGCGAACGAACTCGCTGCTGCCGGTAAAGGCGGCTCGTCCATCGAGCCATGGCAGCGGCTGCAGGCTGCGCAGGCGGCTCGACAGGGTCTTGCCATCCTTGTCGTTGGCCGCGGTGATAAACGCACTGCCCTTGGCGAAATCCCCCGTGTAATTCGCCGTCTGGGCACCGGCCAGGTTGCGGGCGCGCACATCCAGCGCAACCCCGAAGGGCTGCCCCATATATGTGAAGGGATCGCAGGCCGGTACTATGTCGCCGCTCACCAGCTCGAAGTCGGCCGGGATGAAGCGGCCCACCGGCTGGCTCTGGCTCGGCGGGACTGTGGTATTGAAGTAGCCATTGGTCGGCGGGGTCGCCGTCAACCTGAACACCCCCACCTCGCTGACGCTCTGTTCCATGCTGGTCGTCCCGTTGGCCGCGGCGCCATGGTCATAACTGGTTTTACCCAGGCTGGCGGTTTTGCCCGGCGTCGGCGCCACCAGGGTATTGCTCAGGGCGATGCCGCTGAGCGAGAAATTGGGGGTCGCGAGATTGCCGGTGCAGATGTCGCCGTCGTTGGCTGACTCCCAGGCCACTGCCTTGATGTCGACCTGAAATGATTCCCCCGCCTTCTTGAAGATCGGGCAGCTGGCATAGTTGCCCGTACATGCTGCCGCTGCGGTCGTGATGCAGAGCCCCACCGGCCGCGCCACAAACGCATCCGAGCCCAGCATCACCAGGCCAGCTTCACTGCCGGTGCCGTCGTAGCGGGCATCCAGCTGAACCTTGCCGGCATCCGGATAGGTGACCGTCATGCTCGACTGCCCCTGGGCATCGAAGCTGAGGGAGAGCGCAGTGGCATTGCCCTGGCTGGTGCCGATCACGCTGTTGTTGACGCTCATTCTGCTGTTGTAGATGTTGCTGGCGGGCGAGACATAGCTGCTCCAGAACTTGATGCTCTTGCTCTGGTTGGCAAACCCCGGTACGCACTGCTTGGTCACGTCGCTCTTCTTGACCGCCTTGATGGCCACCGTCTGCGGCTGGTTCGAGTAGGTGTCGGGCACATCGAAGATGAAGCCGCTGTCGGCAAAGGTGAGGGTGCAGGCGGCGCTGCTCAACGCCCCGCCACCCGAGCGGCAGAGGGTGGTGCTGAGCGGCTTGGTCGAGGGCGTCGAACCGCTGACCCCCACGGTAACCGCGCCTGCCGTCGTGTTTCTGAGCTGCAACGTCGTGCTGCCGCCGCTGAAGTTGACTACGTTGCCCCCGACCCAGCCGCCGCTGGTCGTCGTGGTGGGGAGCAGGGTCGCGCTGACCGGATCGGTGATCAGCACGCTGCAATCCGGGTTGGCACAGGCCCGGATGGTGAGGGTTTCCGGGTTGCAGGTCAGCGCATTGCCGCTGTGATCGAACTCGAAGTGATCGATCTGGGTACCCACCGGGCTGGATCGCAGAGCGCAGATCCGCACGTTGTCTATCTCGTGGTAGTTGGTGACCGAGCCGGTGGAGCCGGTCAGCGACAGCAGGAAATTGGCCGGCACCGCCGCCTGACCGGCCTGGCTCGCCATGTTGAGGGGGCCGATCAGGGAGCTGTAACCAGCCCCGGTGTCTCGCTCCACCGTGGCCAGCGAGCTGCCAGCCACCCGGGAGTCGACCGTGATGCGATAGCGATGGGGCCGGTTGCCGTTGGTGCCGCTGTCGACGGTCGGGCTCAGGTAGCTGCCGGTACCGGCGAGATAGTTGTAGCCTGAGGTGCCCGACCCCGAACCGCGGATGGAGACCGCCTGCGGCCGCGACCCCAGGTTGGCACTTCCCCCCTCGTTGGCATAGTTGCCGTACTCATCGAGCCCGACCCCGAGCCAGCCGCCGGCAAAGCCGCTGATCCCGGTCTTGTAGCCATAGCCCAGCGGGCCGCCGAAGGCCCCCGGCTGCGGCGTCAGGGTCGAATCGGAAAGCACCACCGCCATGCCGTCGGCCCCGCTCGTGCCGAAGGTCTTGTAGGCGTATTGATCGAATTCGATCGTCACCAGGTTGCCGGCCCCCGGAAAGAGGCGCTGGAAGGTAGCCGAGGTGGCTTGATCGGTGACGTTCTGGGTGAGTCGCAGGCGGCCATTCTGTACCGATGGCAGGGTACTGTTGTTGCGCTGGGCCACCACCCAGCTGTCCGGGTTTATCTGGCCGCTGTCGAAATCGTCGGTAAAGCAGGTCAACGGCGGCGGCACCGAGTAGTCGTTGATGCTGGACTGGGTATCCATGGTCAGGTAGCGGGCCGTCACCCTGCCATAGACGGTGGCATTGTTGTTCATGGTCAAACGGCCGTCGGTGTAGAGATAGCCATAAAATGTGGTGGCGTTATCGAGCACCATGTTGCCGTAGCTAACCCAGACAAGGCTCCCCTGACCATTGCTGTTTACGCTGACCGTATTGAGCAGGGTGACGTCCTGATTGACAAAGATCCGGGTTGTGCCGCTACCGGAGAGGCGAATGGTCACGTTGTCGATATTCAACTTGTCGATGAAATAGTCACCGTCCCCCAGTATCAGAGTCGCCTTGTTAAGCAGAGTCAGGGTCTTGATCTGATACGAGCTGCGACTGGGGAAGGTCATGGTGCAGCCGTCCACTTTCATGGTGCGATAGGCAGCGTTGGAGGCAGTTTGAGCGCCTGATGAGCAAGTCAGGTCATTGCTGGCAGCTATGGTCGGGAACTTGTTGTTGCCTGTCAGCGCAAGGCCGCGGATATCGCTGCCGGTGACGGTGCAGACCTTGTAGCCACCCGCTCCGTTATCGCAACGGGGAGTATTGTTCTGATCCGGCTGGATGGAGCAGAAGTTGAGCGGCAACCCGCCGGTACCGTTGATCTTGGCGTTGTTGAGCTGGCTCAGCTGATAGCCGCTGATCTGGTGGCAAACATCGTTGTTGTCATCATGATGACCCTGCACCACGGCCGGAAAGAAGGTGCCGGTATCGATGGGATCGAAGGCCCAGACCTGGCTAGTGAAGAGGGCCAGCGCCCACAACCATTTCATCATCAGCCTCCGTCATACGCTTCGACCATCAGGGTGCGGCTCACCCTGAAGTCTGGACTGGCACTGGTCAGGTCATTGCGCAAACCGCAGGTGCCGACACTCTCGAGCCGATAGCCGGTGCTCGTCACGTTGTTGTAGCTGGTCGCCAGGGTGCGGCACTGCACCACCGCCTGACAGTCGACCAGCCCGGGGTTGCCGGCGAAACTGATCATTCTGCTGGACTCGCACTGTGCCGGTGGCTGGGGCTGGGCCGCCGTCCGGTTGGGGAACAGTCGATACAGCGCCACCTCCAGCCCGCTCTGGGCCGCCAGCAGGGCCCGCACGCTGCGCACCTCCACCGTGTTCTTTTCGCTGCTGTCGAGCAGAAAACGCCCCATGACCGCCGCCAGCATGGCCATCACCACGATCACGAACAGGGCGATCAGCAGGGCACTGCCCCCCATCTTCTTGCTCTGGCGCCGCTCAGGGAACATTGAACACCCCCAGCTTGTGGTTGAAGGTGACCGCTTCCCCCTTGCGCTCGAACACCAGCCGCACGCCGAACTCCCCTTCGCTGTTGAAGGCCGTGGCCTCCCGATAGAAAGAGCCGGCCCGCAGGGAGTCGGCCATCAGGATCCCCAGCGGCATGGCCGCGCTTGCACCATTCAGCGCCATGCTGGCGCGGTACATGGACCCCGCCTGCACACAATAGCGTACCTGTTCGCGGGCAAAGTAGACCCGGCTGCCAGGGGAGAGGCCGGCCAGACTCTCGGTCGCGGCGTAGCGCAGGGTCTGTGCCCCCGAAACCGGAGCCAGCACTTCGGTGACCCTGGCGACGCAGCGCCCGTACTCGCAACCATTGCTGAGCGAAGGCTGGTTGGCATCGGGCAGCGGGAAGACGGCCAGCAGATCCCCCGCCGCGACTGCACTGGCATCCGGGCTCAAGGGAGCGACGGCCGAGGCGGGGGTGGCCATCACCAATTCGAGGGTGGTTGTGCTGCCGGACACATTCCGGTTGAGGGCGATGTAACGGCTGGAGGTGCTGATGGGCCAGAAGCGCAGGCAGGGGCCGCTGTCGCTCCAGCTGCCGTCCAGGGTCTCGATGCGCTCGGAACCCGGCAGCGCATTGCGTACTTCGCGGTTGAGCCGCTCCATGGCGAAGCGGGCATCACTCATCAGCTGCTCGCGGCTGCTGGCATCCCCGTAGATCTGGCTGCCGATGCCGATGAACTGGCTGGCGAAGGTGGCCATGATCCCCAGCAGCAGGATCACCATCACCAGCTCGATCAGGGTAAAACCGCCCGCCGTCCGCATCAGTAGTTGCCCCGATAGAAGGAGAAGTCGAGCACGCTCTCATCCGGCAGTTTGATCTGCAGATCGATGCGCTTGCCCACCGAACAGGGGGACGCACAGCTTTTGAAGGTGCCATCGCTGAAGTTGACCGGACTCACCGCAATCCTGACCTGATAGTTGCGATACTCGTCGCTGGCGATGATGCCGCCGCTCTGGGTGTAGAAACTGGCATCCTGCCAGCTGCCGGCGGTATCGAAATCGTCCACGTCGTTATAGGCATAGGGAGAGGGCTCACCATCGGGGCCATACTGGCTGGTCTGCCAACCAGTAATCGCCGGAGCAGGAGGCTTCTGGGTGCAAGTCACACCAACTGGACAACTGCAATCCCCGTAAAACTGGCCATTGAATGTCTCGCCACAGCGATAACGGCCACCGTTGTGATCCGACTGCTCGTCGAACGACTTTTGCTGGATCTCGCCGGCCAACCGCTGGGCCAGCTGAGCCGCCCGCACCTGCTGCACCGGATCCACCGCGCTGGGGGCCTGGTTGACGAGCAGACCCAGGATGCCGGTCAAGGCCACCGCCAGCAGCACTATGCCGACGATGAGTTCAATCAGGGTAAAACCGCGATCAGGGGCTCTCATGAATGAAGCCCTCCGACTCTATCTTGATGCCGCCCGTCTCCTGGCCATCGCTGACCCGCAAGGTACAGCCCGTGGCACAACTCCCGAGCGGCCTGCCCATCTGATCAAAACGGATCACGAAACTGCTGGCGTTATTGAGGGAGATGCTCATACCGGTGGAAGGGGTGACCAGGCGGCCACGGGTGCGCTGATTGTCGCTCCAGCCGGCCATGGGGCCGGGAACCGGACACGCCGCACCGGCAACCGCCTGCGTGATATGGGCAAAACGGGAAGCCTCCACCACCAGCTGGGTACAGCGGTCGGCGGGTTCATGCATGTTGATGGTCTGCACCAACCGCAGCCGGGTCAGCAGCTCATCACGCAGGGTTTGGGTTTCAACGCCGCCTTTGCCCAGCCATTTGGGCACGGCAAAGGCGGCTAGAATCCCTAGCAACAGGATCACCAGTACCAGTTCAATCAGGGTAAAGCCCTTGGTTGCAGGCATGGGGATTCTCTTCAGGGAAAAGAGAAAGCGAGGCCGAAGCCTCGCCTTCTCAAACAATCAGTTACCACAACCACTGACATCAACACTAAAGGGAGCACTCTCTGATGCCTCATTGTATTTGACTTGGCAATTAGCGTTATTGCCTGCAGCATCTGGCTTGAAGGTCCCTTTGGATGCAGATACTTCATCCCATCCATCTAAGGTAACTACGCTTGCAATGGTATCTGCTGTCGGATAGCCAAACTTAGCCTTAACAGTAGTTCCCGCAACAGATACAGCAGCAGAAGACTTTTCGATACCCTGAATTGCAGCTTTGCTGTAAACCAGGTTGGCCGCACTTTGCAAGGATGCCTTCACACCATCAGCAGCAGCCTTGCGAGCATCATCCTGCAGATTCAGGAACTTGGGTGCAGCGGTCACTGCCAGGATACCCAGAATGATGATCACGATGACCAGTTCGATCAGGGTAAAACCCGCCTGTTTTTTCATCTTGTTTTCCTCTGTCAATTAATGTTGGTGGTCACCTGACCGGAAGCCGGACGGTAACTGAAACTCATGAATGCATCAGTGCTGCCTTGTGGATCCTGATACTTGCCATCACTACCCTTACTCAAACTATTGACCAGATAGTAGCGGCAGACCGAGTCCAGGCCGTTATTGGTCACACTGACATAGTATTTCAGGTCATTGCCACTACCACGCACCTCGCTGAAGCTGGTGGTAGCCTTGGGCGGGTTCTGCAGCAGACCCTCCCAAATCTTGAGACAGCGCGGGGCCGTCAGATTGACCGGGTCCACGTCGATGCCACCGCCCGCCGAAGTATCCATGGGGTAACCGGGCGACAATTCGCCATTGCTGACCTGGGTATCGGTCGGCGTGGTCAGGTAGAAGCGGGAGCCGTCATAGAGCACGGTATTGAGGCTGTCCTGCTTGGCGCGCCCTTCGGCCTCCCATTGAGCCCGCACCAGCGATACACCAGTAGCAAACCCGCCGGAGACCCCCTCCACGCTGGCCTTCTTGGCCTCGTCGGTCACATCGAGAAAACGGGGCAAGGCCGTCACCGCCAGGATCCCCAGGATGACGATGACGATCACCAGTTCGATCAACGAGAAACCCGCCGCCCGATGGGGAATCGCCACACCGGAATATCTTGGTACCAGTCGCGTTGTTGTCATGGACCCTCCGTAATAACCCGCATTATTTCATGCAGATATAAAAAAATCATTTAACTGAATCGCAAAATGAGGCTCATTCAGGGCTTTTGGCGCACTCTGCCGTCAGAAAATTGATAAATCAGCCAATTATTCTCCCAGCCGAACTGGCACCCTTCGCCATCCAGGCTCGCCAACGCCTGCACCGGCGGCTGGGTCGACGCAGCGGTACCGATGAGTTGCTCCCACAGCCAACGGCAGTTTTCCGACGGCGTCATCACTGTACCGGCACCCAGTGGCCAGCCCCGCTCATCAAACTGCCAGGCCATTCCATCGGCATGCAGCACGGCGGGACGCCGCTGATCGAGCCAGAGCCCATGCAACCTTTGTGCGCGCTCGGCAAATTGCTCCCCCAGCAGGGTCAGGCTGACGGCCAGCGCCTCCTCCCGGTGGACAAGATAGCTCCGGGCCAGGGTCGCCACCATGATCAGCAACAGGATCCCCACGGCCAGCCGCCGATAGCTCCCCAGCCAGTGCTCATCCTGTAGTGACTGTCGACTCACCCATCTCGCTCCACGCTCTGCCGCTTATCCACTCCCCGCCCCACTGACGGTAAAGATACCGGCTTACTTGCCGCGTACGGCCCGCATCATGTCCCACATCGGCGTGAAGATACCCAGCGCCAGGATCAAGACCATGACCGCCACGATCCCGATCAGGATCGGCTCGATCCGGGCGGTGAGGCTCTTGAGGTCATAATCCACCTCCCGCTCGTAATACTCGGCCGCCTCGTGCAGCAGATCATCGACCTGGCCGGTCTCTTCCCCCACCGCGATCATCTGCATCACCAGCGGGGTGAACAGGCCGCTGCTGCCAGCGGTGCGCAGCAGGCTCTCGCCCCGCTCGATGCCGGCCCGCATGTCGCGGATCCGGCCCGCCATCCAGGCGTTGTCTACCGCATCGGCCACCAGGCTCAGCGCCGTGTTGAGCGGCACCCCGGCCTTGAGCATCATGGAGAAGCTGCGGGCGAAGCGGGCCAGCAGGGAGCGCTCTATGATGGTGCCGACGATCGGCAACTTGAGCTGCCATCTGTGCCAGGTCAGCTTGCCCTTGACCGTGCTCACCCAGCGCCGCCAGCCGAACACCATGGCCAGCAACACACCGAGCATCACCCACCAGTAGTGCACGAAGAAGTGAGAGGTGGCGAGCAGGATCCGGGTCGCCAGCGGCAGCTCGACGCCAAATTTGGCAAACATGCCGGCAAAGACCGGGATCACCATGATGTTGAGGATCACCATGGCGATGCCGATGGCAATCAGCACGAAGCTGGGGTAGCGCATGGCGGTCTTGATCCGCTTGCGGGTTTCCAGCTCCAGCTCGAAATAGTTGGCAAGCTGCAAGAACGCCTCTTCCAGCTGACCCGTGTTCTCCCCCACGTGGATGATGGCCACGAACAGGCTGCTGAACACCCTGGGGTGGGCCTGCATCGAGCTCGACAGCGGCCGGCCGTTGCCCAGATCCTCTCCCAGCGCGTGCAGCGCCCGCTTGAGCGGCTTGCTGTGGGCGCTCTCCTCCAGCCCGGCGATGGCGCGCAGGATGGGGATGCCGGCCCGGGTCAGGGCATACATCTGGCGGCTGAACACTACCAGCTCGTCCAGCCGCACGCCCCGCTCCAGCAAGAGGGACCAGTCGAGGGCGGCCGCCTTCGCCTTGCCGGGTTTCAGCTCGGTCGGCATCACGCCGCGGCGCATCAGCTGCTCGGCCGCAGCCATCTCGGTGGCCGCGTCCACCACGCCGCTGACGGCATTGCCCTGGCTGTCGCGCCCCTTGTAGGCAAAGCTGCTCATGGTGCGCCTCGCGCCAACCGGCCGTGTTCATTGCCGATGAAGTTGGTCATCACTTACCCCAGGTCCTCCGCCAGCCGCAGTACCTCATCCACCGAGGTGATCCCCTGGCGAGCGTAATCGAGCGCGGTCAGCGCCAGCGGCCGGTAGTGCGGGTGCTGGCGGGCCGCCTTGGCAAACCCTTCGGCGTCGTTGCGACGCAGGGAGTCCATCATGGGCTGATCCAGCTCCAGCAGCTCGTACACCCCGATCCGGCCGGCATAGCCGGTAAAGTTGCAGCTCTGGCAGCCGCGCCCCTTGTGATAGACGTGCTGGCCCGGCGCTTCGCCGGAGAGCACGGTCAGCCAGGTGGCCTGGCCTTCATCCGGCGCCTTCTCCTCGACGCAGTGCTCGCACACCCGCCGCACCAGCCGCTGGGCCACCACGGCCCGCAGCGCGCTCGCCACCAGATAGCCGGGGGCCCCCATGTCGATGAGACGCAGGGCGCTGGTAACCGCATCGTTGGTGTGCAGCGTGGTCAGCACCAGGTGACCGGTGATGGCGCCGCGCAGGCCGATCTCCACCGTTTCGTTGTCCCGCATCTCGCCCACCAGCAGGATGTCCGGGTCCTGACGCAAAGTAGAGCGCAGCACGTGGGAGAAGGTAAGTCCGATCTTGGGATTGACCTGTACCTGATTGACCCTGGGCAGCCGGTATTCCACCGGATCTTCCACCGTGATGATCTTCTGGCTGGCCTGGTTGAGCTCGGAGAGGGCGCCATAGAGGGTGGTAGTCTTGCCGCTGCCGGTCGGCCCTGTCACCAGGATCATGCCGTGGGGTCGCTTGAGCTGACGCCGGAAGCGGGTCAGGATCTCCGGCGGCATGCCGGTCTCGGTCAGCGACAGGATGCCGGAAGATTGGTCCAGCAGCCGCATCACCACGGATTCGCCGTACTGCACCGGCATGGTCGACATCCGCACATCCACGTCGCGGCCGCGCACCTTCATGTTGAAGCGGCCATCCTGCGGCAGCCGCTTCTCGGAGATATCGAGGCCGGCCACCAGCTTGAGGCGCAGTACCAGCGCCTGGGCGATACGCACCTCGCTCAGGATGTTCTCGTGCAGGATGCCGTCGATACGCTGGCGAATGCGCAGCACCTTCTCGTCCGGCTCGATGTGAATATCGGAGGCTCCCACCTGCACCGCATCCTCGAACAGGGAGCGCAGCAGCTTGGCCACCGTCGCCTCCCCCTCGTCACCAGCCCCCAGATTGCTGGAACCCAGCTCGAAGCCGGCGTCCTGATACTCCTCGTGCAGCTGTTCGGCGAAGCTCTCTATTTCGCGGGTGCGGCGATAGAGGCGGTCGAAATACTCCAGCAGCTGGCCTTCCCGCGCCACCGCCAGCCCCATCTCCCGCGGGCGCAGCAGCGCCGCGATGGCGTCGAGGGCGCTCAAATCGGCCGGATCCGACATGGCTACCGTCACCTTGTTGTCGGTGAGGTTGACCGCCAGCGCACGGTAGCGGCGCGCCTGCACTTCCGGCAGCAGCGGCACCGCCGACGCATCTATGGTGAGGTTGTTGAGATCGAAGAAGGGCACATCCAGCTGGCGAGCGAGGAACTGCAGCAGTTGCACCTCGCTGATGAAGCCAAGATCGATCAGGGTGGTCCCCAGCTTGCGGCCGGTCTGACGCTGCTGCTGCAGGGCGAGCTGCAGCTGATCATCCGAGATGATCTGCTCTTGTACCAGCAGGTCGCCGAGGCGCATTTTCAGTCTGGGTTGTGCCATGCAAACTCCAAAAAAGTGATCCCGGCCGCCCGTCAGGGGGCAAGCTGGGCAATCCGCTGTTCGAGCCAGCTGGTCGACGCCTCGCCCAGGTTGCCGTGCAACTGGGCATTGCGATAGGCATCCAGCGCCCGCTGGCTGTGACCCTGACCATCTTCGGCCACACCGAGTCCGAGCCACCAGCGGCCCTGATCCGGCTGCTGGCGCAACAATTTCACGTAGAGATCCGCCGCCTCGGCATGTTGACCCAGCTCCTGGCTAAGCCCGGCCCAGGTGGCGTAGTAATCCAGATTGCTGGCCAGATCCGGTCGATGGCCGGTCAGCCAGCCGAGCGCCTTGAGCTGATCGCCGCCGCTGATGGCGAGCCGCGCCAGCAGCAACCGAAAATCGGCCTGTTCGGGATCGAATCTGAGCCCCTCTTCCAGCAACTGGCTCGCCTCGCTCAGCCGCCCCTCGCCGTAGAGCAGGCCCGCCAGCTGCTCGCGCGCCCCCTGATTGCGGGGATCGTGGGCCAGCACCTGATAGTAGTTGTCCTGGGCATCGCGCAGTTGCCCCTTGGCCATGGCGGTGGTGGCCTTGCGCTCGGCCAGGGTGGCCAGTTCGGCCTCGGAGAGGTTGACCGTCTCTATCTTGAGCACACCGGGCTTGCGCGGCGCGGCCGCGGGGGCCTCCTGCTCCGCCGCGAGCTCGGCATAGAGGTCAGGTTGCAGCTCCTCGTCGCTCGGCCCCTCCTCATCGATGGCGGCCACGTCGGCGTCATCGGCTGCGCGCTCCTGCGCCTCCTGCGCCTCCTGCGGCTCGGCGGTAGGCGGGACGGCAAGGTGGCGCGGGGTCGGCAACGCCACCACCTGATCCACCGGCTCCTGTTCTGCACTGGCCGGCACCGCTGCGGGAACCGCACGGGCGATGGCGTCCGGTTTGGGCTCGCCGGCCGCCTGCTGCTGACGGGCCTCGACGACCCGCTGGCTCTGCTGCCAGTAGATCCAGGTACGCCAACCCAGAATGCCGAGGGCCAGCCCGCAGATCAGGGTCAGCAGCAACATCCACCAGCCCTGCTGGCGCACGGGTGGCACATAGACAGCCCCCTCGCCCCCCTGCTGACGCTGCTCCAGATCCTTGAGCATCTGATTGATCACGCTCATTGCCAGACTCCATAGGCGAGGGCGCAGCCCAGCAGCAGCACGAGAGGCCACCAGCGCCGCGGCACGAAGCGGCGGGCATCGTCGGTGTCGCGCACGGCCAACCGCACCAGCCGGCTGTCGATCTGGCGCGCCCCCTGACCATAGGCCAGCATCAGACACTTCTGCGCCAGTATGTTGATGAGTCGCGGAATGCCGCGCGAGGCGCGCCACAACTGGCGCAGCGCCCGGCCGCCAAACAGCGGGGCACCGCGATAACCGGAAATCTGCAATCTGTGCTCCAGGTAGGCCCGGGTTTCATCGAAACGCAGCGGCCGCAGGCAGTAGGAGAAGCCGATCCGCTGGCGCAGCTGGCGCAGATGAGGCTTGGCCAGCCTGGCATCCAGCTCGGGCTGGCCGAACAGCACGATCTGCAGCAGCTTGCTCGATTCGGTCTCCAGGTTGCCAAACAGCCGGATCGCCTCCAGCGTCTCGTCTGGCAGCGCCTGCGCCTCGTCGATCAGCACCACCACCCGGCTCCCCTGCTGGTGCAAGGCGATCAGGTGGCGATGGATGCGATCGGTCAGATCCAGCTCGCTCTGATCCCGCACCGCCAGTCCCAGCTCCAGCGCCAGGGCGATGCGCAGCTCGGCCGGGTTGAGGTGGGGATTGGGCAACCAGGCCAGACGCACCGGCCGCTCCTCGGAGCCCAGTTCGCTCAGCAGCTTGCGGCAGAGCAGGGTCTTGCCGGTGCCGACCTCGCCGGTCACCTTGATGAAGCCCTCCCCCTGCGCCAGCGCCCAGTTGAGCACCTGCAGCGCCTCCTCGTGCGGGGGCAACCCGTAATAGAAACCGGTGTTGGGGGTGAGGCCGAAGGGAGCCTCCTGCAAACCGAAGTGGTTCAGGTACATGGACAATCCCCTGCCCTCTCTGCCAGGGAGCCCGTGATGGCCCCTGGCACGTGATCAAACCGGTCCAGGATCATGACTCAGCCCTTGGGCGGATACCATTTGTCGAGCAGCTCGGAGGAGCGCTGCAGTTCGTTCTGCCAGGTGTCCTTCTCCACCACGGTCGGTTTAAGCAGGATCACCAGCTCCACCTTCTTGGTGCTTTCGCGGCGGTTGGTGAAGGCCTCGCCGACCCAGGGAATGTCCCCCAGCAGCGGCACCTTGCTGACGATCTCCTGCTTGTCGGTCTTCATCAGGCCACCGATGACGATGATGTCGCCATTGTTGGCCTGCACCACGGTATCGGACTCGCGGATCGAGCTCTTGGCCAGCGGCAGTTCAAGCTTGCCGCCTGTGGTGCCCATGTCGATCACCTTGTTCTGCTCTTCGGTGTCGATGACGGAGGGGTGGATATGCAGCAGCACCTTGCCCTCTTCGTCGATCTGCGGCGTCACGTCCAGCGCGATGCCGGAGAAGAAGGGGGTCAGCTCCACGTTGGGGGTCTTGTCGGACACCCCGGATGAGTTGGTGGTGATGGTGGTGGAGGCGTTGGTGACGAAATACTCGTCAGTCCCCACCTTGATCACCGCCTTCTGGTTGTTGGTCGCCGTCACCCGCGGGCTGGAGAGGGTATTCACGTCACCCTGGGTCTTGAGCAGGTTGACCGCCACGTTGAAGTTGCCGTCGGAAATCTTGAAGCCGGCCCCGCCGCCCAGCGCGCTGAAGATCTGGTTCGGGGTGGTGGGCAGTTGGGAAGGTGCTGCCGAACCACCGCCGGTGATGCCCTTGTTGCCATCCCAGCTGGCGGAGAGACCGCTCCAGTCCACCCCCTGCTCGTAACCCTCGTTGAGGGCCACCTCCAGGATCCGCGCCTCCAGCACCACCTGACGCTTCAAGTGGCTCTCTGACTGATTGAGGAACTCGCGCACCGCCTTGAGCTCCTTCGGATAGGCCCGGATGGTCACCAGGCCCGCCTGCGGGCTGGTGATGACGGCGCGGCCGTCACCGCTGCCGATCAGGGTCTGCAGGGTATCGCGCAGATCGGTCCAGTAGTCGCTGTTGGTGTCGGTCTCGATGCGGGTGCCGTTGCTGTCGCTGTTCGAGCTGCCGTTGGAGGAGCGGTTGCTGGTGCTGTTGTTATTGGTGCTGTTGTTGGCATTGTCGAAGCTGTTGCTGTTGCCATTGTTGTCGTTGGCCGTCACCCCGCCGGTGCTGACCGAGGTGCGGGAGAGACCGCGCCGGGACATCATCAGGTAGTTGACCGGAATGGTCTCGGTGCGCAGCCCGGCCGGATAGACGTGGAACACGTTGCCCTTGCGCTGCACGTCGAAGCCGTACATGTCGCCCACCACCGCCAGCACTTCGGTCAGGGTCACGTCCTTGAGCTCGACCGAGATCTGGCCGGCCACCCCGGGGTGCACCGCCACACTGTAGCGGGAACCCTTGAACAGGGAGCCGAAAAACTCCACCGCATCCACGTCGTGGGCGGCAATGCGCAGCCGCGGTTCCGGCATGCTGATGGCCTGGGGCGGACGATTGAGCTGCAGCAGTTCGCTCTGTACCGACTTGGGTACGCTGGTCAGCGCCCCGCCCTTGTTCTGCTCGGTCATGGCATGCCTGAGTGCGTCCTTGGCCTGCACGGGTTCGGGGTGCCGGTAGCTGGTACAGCCTGCCGTCAACACGGCGGCGGAGATCAGGCAGAGATGATGTTTTTTCATGTAATAAGTGCACCCTGACTTGCAATTAAACTCGACAAACCTGGCTCCGCCCATCCCGGGTGGAGCGCGTTCAGATCCGGACCTTGCTGGCAAACAGGGTCAGCGACTGGCGCTTGCTCCCCTTCTCCAGCACCACGGCATCTGCACCTATGGCCACCACGCGATAACCGTCGACCAGCTGGCCGACCCGATAACTGCTGCCGTTGAGTACCGCCAGTGCCGGGCCGTTGCCCAGCATGATGCTCTGCAACCTGGGCAGACCGGCCTCGCGCTGGCCGGTTGCACTGGCGCCGCTGGTCGCGCCACTCAAAGGGGCGGTGGGATCCTGCAACAGCTCGGGCTGCGCCTGGGCCAGCAGACTGAACAGACACGCCCACAGGGGAAACCATCTAGCCACGAATAAACTCCTTGCTGGTACTGAGGGTGTAGATCTCCATCTCCACCACCGCCTTGGGATACTCCTGCACCTGGTAGTCAAACTGCTTCCAGTAGAAGTGGCGCGGCAGCCCCTCCAGCGCCTTGAGATACTGATACACATCGAAATAGCCGCCTTCCAGCTTGAGCCGGATGCCGTGCTTGAACAGGTTGATGCGCTGCTCGCCCGCCATCAGCGGCTCCGGCGTCAGCGACGTGAGTGCCACCATGTGCAGATTGGCGGAACGCGACAGCAGGGCCTCCAGCACGGCCGGCATCTCGTGGGCCTGGATCAGATCCACCGTCTGGGCCTTCAGTTCGGCGTCCAGCTTGCCCAGCTCGCCATCCAGCTGTGCCAGCTGGGTACGTACGTGCAGATCCGGATCCCGCGCCAGTTTGGCCTGCTTGCCCTGGTTCTCGAGATCCATGATCTCCAGATCCCGCTGGGCAGTGCTCAGCGCCAACCGCTCCTGCTCCAACCGCACCGCGGCCCCATCCAGCCAGCCATAGATGGCAACGGCGCCGACCACGACCACCCCGGTCAGCAGGATCAGGACTCGCTCGCGCTGGCTGAGGGCGGCGATCTTGTCGGCCCATGCCTGCCACTGCTCTTTCAGGCTCATCAGGGCTTCTCCCGCTCGATGCCGCTGAGCTGGAAGGCCAGCCGGCCCTCCTTGTCACGGCTTAACGTCAGCTCACCAAACTGCTTGCCCGTCAGCGACGGGGTCTGCTTGAAACGGTTGACCCAGGCCGGCACATCCTGGCTGCGCCCGGCGAAGCCGGACAGGTTGACGTAGCCGTCGGCGATCTCGATCCGCTGCAAGGAGAGCTGCGGATCGCGGATGCGGGACAAATCGGCCATCAGCCCGGCATAGCCCTGGGATTTTTGCAGCGCCAGGCTGCCCAGCTGCCGCATCAGGCCCTGCTTGGCGGTCAGCTCCTCCTGCTTGGTGACAAGCTGCTGTTGCAGCAGGCCATCGGCCTGGTGACGGGCCAGCTCGGCATCCAGCCGCTGCGCCTCGCCACGCTTGATCTCCAGCGCCGCCCGCACCTGCACCAGCTCGCGCTCGACAGCGTGCTGCTGCCAGGCGATGACGCCGGAGGCACACAGCAGCAACAGCACGCTGCCGCCCCATACCAGCGCCATCTGGTTGAGGCTGGCCCACTGCCGTCTGGGCCGAAACTCGGCGCCGTAGAGGTTGATCTGGCGTTTCATCAGGCATCCTCCCCCAGGACAGTTTCATAGGCCGAGAGATATTCGATGCCAGACAGTAATTCGGACTTGCTGGCCTTGGCAGTCGACATGGCAAGCGCGCTCATTGCTCACCTCCCAGGGCGGCGGCATAAGCCGAGAGATATTCCACGCCGGACAGGATCGCCTTGTTGGCCATGGCGGAGACGGCAAAGCCGAAGGTCTGCTCCATGTGGCGCACCAGGGTACCGATGAAGGGCGAGGCGATGGCGAGCTGCATCTGGCCGAGTTCCGGCAGCTTGAGCTGGCCCACCAGATAATCGAGGGAGCGCTGGATCTCCAGCGCCAGCGAATCGAGCAGCATGGCGTCAGGCTCATGCTCGCCGGTGAGGGCGCCGAAACCGCGCAACTGGCGGGAGAAGCAGAGCCCTCCCTGATGGAACACCAGCAGCTGCAGATCCTGCCCCTTCGGCTGCCACAGCAGCATGCGCACCGTCTGATCAGGCTCGTAGAGCGCGGTCATTGCCAGCTCGTCGCTGACGATGGCGTCCAGGCTGGCGATGCCGTTGACCGCATCCGCCAGCTGCTGCACCCGCGCCTTGGGCACGCAGATCACGTTGATGCGCGGCCGGCCCGCCGGCGGGGTGGGCAGATCCACATAATCCATGGCGAGCTGCAGCACGGATTCACTGACGTAATCCTTGATCGCCCAGGGCAGGGCTCCGGCCATTTCGGCATCGGGGACGGCGGGCTTGTCGATCTGGACCTGTTGATAAAGGCTGGCCGCGAGGGCGACTCGCACCTTAGACTTGGCGAGGCCGTGGCGGCTGAACAGCTCGGCCATGGCCTGGGGCCACTCTTGCGGGCCATTGATGGCGCGGGTGGCGAAGATGGGCGGGTTGCCGAGCGAAGCCAGCATGATCCGATCGCTGGCCAGCAGGAGTCCTACCTGACGACTGGGGGTCGAACGTCTGAAAAATTGTTTCATTGAAACCCGCACCTGGCTGCCCAAAACGGATTAAACCTTAGCATAAACAGAGCATTAGCCTCCAGATAAATGACCGATTACTCATTGTCACCCCAATCGTCCCTGATGGCGCAGCCGACCCTGCAGCCCGCACTGTTGCCCTCGCCGCTGCAAGCTGTCTCGCACCCGCTGTTGAGCGCCTATGGAGTCCAGCTCTGGTGCAAACGGGACGATCTGATCCACCCCGCCATCTCGGGCAACAAATGGCGCAAGCTCAAGTACCACCTGCTGCACGCCAGGGAGCAGGGCAAACGCCGTCTGCTCTCGTTTGGCGGCGCCTACTCCAATCACATCCATGCCCTGGCGGCGGCGGGGTGCCAATCTGGCCTGCGCACTACCGGCATCATACGCGGGGAGCCGGAAGCCGTCAGCAACTGCACTCTGAGCGCTGCAAAAGGCTGGGGCATGGATCTCGTTTTTGTCGACCGTCAAAGCTACCGGCGGCGGCAGGATCCCGCCTGGCTGGCCCAATTCGAAAATGAAGAGACCCTGATAGTGCCGGAAGGGGGCAGCAGCCCGCTGGCTATTCCCGGGGTGGCCGAGCTGGTCGATGAAGTGCCCTTCTCGCCGGATCTCTGGGTGCTGCCCTGCGCCAGCGGCGGCACCCTGGCCGGGCTCATCGCCGGCAAGCGGGCACCACAGCAGATCCTCGCCATCGCGGTGCTCAAGGGGGGCAGCTTCATTGCCGACGAGGTGCGCCGACTCCATCCTGCCGCCGCCGACACGCCCGGTTGGCGGATCGCGCTGGATCACCACGACGGCGGCTATGCCAAATTCAGTCCGGCGCTCTGGCAGTGGGTGCAGGCCTTCAGCGCCGAGACGGGTCTGCCGCTGGAGCCCATCTACAGCGGCAAGGCGATGTGGGGGCTGTTTCGCGAGCTGGCGGCAGGCCGCATCCCGCGCGACAGCAAGATCGTCTTCATCCACACCGGCGGCATGCAGGGGCTGGCGGGGCTGAGAGAGCAGGGGCGCCTGTGACGGCGGGCCGGGCGCAACGCAAGCCATGAGCCACCACGCTGAACCACAAAAAGAGAGGGTCGCCCAGGCGACCCTCTCTTGCATTCATCAGGCGCCGGCCGGTTCCAGCACCAGCCGCTCCGGCTCGGCGAACCAGGGGCCCTGCCCGGCGTGCACCCCGAGGTGGCGCAGCATCTTCCACTCGTCGCCGCTCTCCACCCCCACGGCGATGACCCGGGTGCGGGTGTTGGCACAGCCCCCCACCAGGCTGCGCACCGCCATCTGATTGACCTGGCGGGTATGGATCTCGCGCACCAGGCTGGGGTGCAGCTTGAGGAAGTTGATCTCGAACTCCTTGATGTACTGGGTGCTCACCACATCCTGGCCAGCGTGATCGATGGCCAGCTGGCAGCCCAGCATGCGCAGCGCCCGCAACGGCCGCTTGAGCGCCTCGTAGTGGCGGGTGACCTGAGCCTCGGAGAGTTGCAGGATCAAGCGCTCGTTGGTGCTACGCGGCAGCTGGAACAGATCGAAGAACAGCCAGCGCTGGAACTCCCGGTGCAGCAGGCTCTGGGCGCAGAGGGTCAGGCTGATGGGACAGCTCTGCTCGGAGCGCTGACGCAACAGGGCGAGGGTCTGCTGTGCCACCAGCCGATCCAGCGGCAGCAGCAGCCCCGCCTTCTCCGCCATCGGCATGAAGACACCGGCCTGCAGCTCCCGCCCCTGCTCGTCGTGGATCCGGATCAGCAGATCCTGCTGCAGCACCACCTGATCCCGCTCCTGCTGCACCGGCTGCACGTAGAAGTCGATGCCGTGCTCTTCGATGCGCCGGCCGATCAGGGTGCGCCAGCGCACCGTGCCCTTACTGCTCTGCTCCTCGTCCAGCTGCTTCTCGTAGAGGAACCAGCCGGTGTGACCCTGCAGCTGTGCGCTCTTGAGCGCCAGCTCCGCTTCCTCCTGCACCTTGAGCAGGGAATCCTGCGCCTGATAGCAGACCGCCCCCAGATAGACGGCGGTGTCGGCATTGACCGCCTCGGGCCAGTGCAGTCGCTGCAGGCTCTTGTGCAGCTGGCCGGCGGCATCCACCATCTCGCTCTCCGACATGTTGGGCAGCAGCACCGCAAACACCTGGCCGGCATAGCGGGCTTGCAGGGCACCGTTGTGCTTGCGCACGAAGGCGGCGATGGAGGCGCTCGCCTCCATCAGCAGATCCTGGCTCTGGCGGCCGTTCAGCTCGGGATCCAGCTCCTCCAGCCCGGCCAGCTCGATCAGCAGCACGCCGCCGCTCATCACGCTCGCCTCCATGATGGCGCTCTCCAGCCGGTTGTCGAAGAACAGCCGGTTGCCGATGCCGGTCAGCTTGTCGACGAAGGCGTTGCTGCGGATGAAGTTGTCGAAGCGGCTGCGCTCCTTGCGGGCATCCGCCAGCTCGGCCAGCAGATAATCGAGGGCCTGGCTGGCGGACTGCGGCCACTCGTCGACCGGATCGTGGGCCAGCTTGGTCAGCTTGCCGTCCAGGATCAGCTGGGCCCGCTCCGCCAGCAGCTCGGCCCCTCTCAGTTGCAAGCGCAGCCAGCGGATGGAGTACCAGAGGCCGAATACCACGATGAAGATGCCGAGGGAGATGCCGGACATGGCCTTGATGGAGTACTCGAACTCCTTGAACGGCCGCTCCAGCTTGAAGTCGGCCTGCATGTCGGGTTGATGGGGAATGGCCTGGTGATAGGGGATCAGCAGGCTCTCGTCGGTCGGCTGCTGCACGTCGCGAAACCAGTAGATCCGCTGCTTGTTCTGGCGGATCTCCAGCTCAACCACGTGGGCCGAGCGCAGTAGGGTCGGCAGCCAGCGGGTGAGATCCTGATGATCGTCGGCGATCTCCAGCTGCTTGTCGATGATCTCCACCAGGGAGTTGACCTTCTTCTGCTGCAGCTCCATGCCCAGCTCGCGAAAGCTGAACACCCCGCCAAGCAGCACCATGGCCATGGCCGCGATGACGCACAGGGTAATAAACGAGACAAGCTGGGTGGTCAGTTTCATGTACCTTTCCGTATGCCCGACAACTTCCATGTGGCTTCATCGTATCAGCCAACCTTGAAGCGCGCCTATGGACGAAGATCCCGCTTCTGGAATTAAGCGGGCGAGCATACCCAAACAGGTGCGAGAACACCAAGCCCCGGACAGGGTGGCGGCCAAAAAAGGAGGATCAAGGAAGAGAAAGGGAGGCAGGGCTCAGGGCCATGGCCGAATGACAGGCAGAAAAATGGTCCCGCAGAGGGGACCAAAAGAAACACTCATATCAAAACTAACACTCTGTGCTACTGACAAAAAAACAGATACAGGAGTATTGAACACACGGTGAGTCAAACCGCACGGCTACTCTAGCCACTTCAGATAAGCTGGACAATTGTCATTTATGACAGGTCAGCGATTGAATCTTCAGCATCCGATTTTATAAAACCATTATTTATCAGCAGATTATAAATCTACGACACAAGTGTGATCGCCTCCGCTCAAATCGATGCAGCTAATGCACTATGATGATGCCACTCATATGCATCCTATTCGCCCATCAGGCAGGTGCCCCTTGCGAACCATCTCCCCACTCTGGCTCACTCTGTTGCTGTTCTGCCTGCCGCTGCTGGCCAGTCTTCCCCTCAGCCAACTGCTCGGCGGCACCCTGGCCCACCAGCTGCTGCAGAAGAAAAAAGAGGAGATCAAGGCCGCCCTGGTGGAGCGACATCAGGTACTGGACGAGAGCATTCGCAACCAGCTGGTGCAGTTCCATTTTGACTGCGGCGAGCAGGACATGGCGTTGCTGCGAGCCCCCCGTTTTTACAACGAACACATCCGCATTCAGGGGCTGCTGCTCGCCTCCGGTGGCGGCTGTTCCAGCCTGGGGATGGATCTGCCCTTCACCCTGGCCGAGCTGCCCCCCTACCCCAATAAGGATGCTTTCGGGATCGCGGCCACCCAGGCCCGCTTCAACACCGAACAGGAGATAGTCGCCTACTACCGCAGCGGCGGCAACATAGTCTACTGGGTGCTGAGCAACAGCTGGAGCCACGCCCTGCTGCAATATCCCTGCGCCAACTGCTTCTACCTCGAATTCAGCCAGCTGCAACCGGGGGGCTCCAGCCCGACCTTCCCCCGCGGCGACAGCGCCATCAAGGAGGAGGCAGGCAGTCAAAGCCTCAGCCTCAGTTTTCTCGATCCCCACGAGCAGATCCGGCAGACCCTGTGGGCGGGCCGGGCACTCGAGCAGTACGCCCTGCAGCAGGCCCGCTACTACGGGCTCTGGTGCGGCGCCGCCATCGGGGCCCTGCTGGTCGCGGCCTACTGGGGGCTGCGCAACTACCGGCGCTCTCTCAAGGGATTGTTGCAGGCCGGACTGGCGCGGCGGGAGTTCGTCCCCTTCTACCAACCCGTGGTGGACAGCCGCAGCCAGCAGGTGGTGGGGTTCGAGGCACTGCTGCGCTGGCAGCGGGGCGGCGGCCTGATCCCGCCAGGAGCCTTCATCGACTATGCGGAAGAGCAGGAGCTGATCCTGCCCATGACCAGCCAGCTGCTGGAAAAAGTCATCGCCGACCTGCCCAAGCTCATCCCCGGCCAGTGGGTCAGCGTCAACATAGTGGCCTCCCACCTGGAGCAACCGCACCTGCGCAACCTGCTGCTGCGCCACGGCTGGCCCTCTCCCGCCCAGCTCACCTTCGAGCTGACCGAGCGCAAGCCCATCACCGACATCGAGACGGCGAGCGCCGAGATCGGCGCCCTGCAGCAGCGGGGCTACCACTTCAAGCTGGATGACTTCGGTACCGGTTACGGCGGCTTCGCCTACCTGCAGCGACTCGGCATCCGCCAGATCAAGATCGACAAGATGTTCGTCGACACCATAGGCACAGACGATCTCAAACGCAGCGTGCTGGATGCCACCATCGCCTTTGGCCGCGAGTCGGGCATGGAGATGATCGCCGAGGGGGTCGAACGCCAGGATCAGGTGGACTATCTGGACCAGCACGGCGTGCACCTGATCCAGGGTTATGTCTATGCCCCGCCCATGGCCCTGACCAAGCTGAAGATCTGGCTGCTGGCCTGGTACCAGAACCACGGGGGCGAGCGCTGAGCCAGCCTCTGCCCCCTCGACCGCACAGGCGAGCACCACTCTGTGCTAGCAGCGGGTGAGGATGCGGCTCCCCTCATATCTTGCAACAAAATGTTTTTTCCTTGCGCGGACAACAGCCTTTATCATTGGCAGGGCCGTCACTGCGGTAACGTGCCATCCTGCTCCATACCCGTCGGCTCACGCCGCCCCGAGATGAGAACCACTGCCTATGAAGTCATTTATCCGGCAAGAGATTGCCCTGCCCGTCGGCCTGCTCACCCTGCTCTTCTTCAAGACGCTAGGTAGCGACCTGCTGACAGAGACGACTCCGCTCGGGATCTATCTTCCGGTGTCGGCTGTGCTGCTTGCCATCGTCACCTGGGCCATCTTCTCGGTGGTGCGCCACTCCGATGCCCTCGCCATCAAGCTGGGCGAACCCTTCGGCACCCTGATCCTGACCCTGTCGGTCATCTCGCTGGAGGTGGTGATGATCTCCTCCGTCATGCTGACCGGCGAACCCAATCCGGTGATGGCCCGCGACACCATGTTTGCGGTGGTGATGCTGGTGACCAACGGCCTGGTGGGCTTCACCCTGCTGTTTGGCGGCTGGCGCTACCACACCCAGAGCTTCAATCTGGACGGGGTCAAATCCTATCTGGTGGCCATCATTCCGCTGGCGCTGCTCTGCCTGGTACTGCCCAATTTCACCGAGGGGGGCAACATCGGCAGCATGTCGAGCGCCATGTCTTGGATGCTGATCATCATCTCTGTGCTGCTCTACGGCGTCTTCCTGCTGATCCAGACCCGCAGCCACAGCCACTTCTTCATCGACAGCGATCACGAGGATTACGAAGAGCACCACGGCCCGCTGCAGAGCAACGTCTACCACACCCTGTTGCTGCTCGCCTATCTGGTGGTGGTGATCCTGCTGGCCAAGACCCTCGCCATTCCCATCAACCACGGGGTCAAGGTGCTGGCGGCGCCGCCGGCGCTGGGGGGCTTCATCGTCGCCTGTATCGTGCTGGCTCCCGAGGCGGTCGGCGCCATCAAGGCGGCCTTCAACAACCAGCTGCAGCGGGCCATGAACCTCTACTTCGGCTCTGTGCTGGCCACCATCGCCCTCACAGTGCCCGCCGTGCTGTTCATCGGCGCCATGCTGGGGCAGGAGGTGCGTCTGGGCCTCTCCGCCGCCGACATGGTGCTGCTCATCACCACCCTTATGGTGTGCAAGGTAACCTTCAGCAGCGGCCGCACCAATGCGCTGCACGGGGCTACCCACCTGGTGTTGTTCGTGGTCTACCTGTTCCTGATGTTCGAGCACGAATAACCGCTGAATCATCGACCACAGCAACGAAAAGACCGCCCGATGGGCGGTCTTTTGTCATGGGCTGGATGGCCGCTTACAGGCTCGGCAGCACGCCGGCCGGGATCAGGTCGTTGTAGCTGGCCCGGCCCAGCAGGGCGGCGGCCGCCTCGATGTCCGGCGCGAAATACCTGTCCTTGTCGTAGAAGCTGACTTCTTCGCGCAGGCGGCCCTTGGCCAGTTCCACCAGCTCGGTGGAACGCAGCGGCGCGCGGAAATCCAGGCCCTGGGCAGCCGCCAGCAGTTCCACCGCCAGGATGCCGCGGGTGTTCTCGGCCATGTCCGCCAGCCGGCGACCGGCGAAAGTGGCCATGGAGACATGATCCTCCTGGTTGGCGGAGGTGGGCAGGCTGTCCACCGAGGCCGGGTGGGCCAGGGTCTTGTTTTCGGAGGCGAGCGCCGCCGAGGTGACCTGGGCGATCATGAAGCCGGAGTTCACGCCGCCGTTGTTGACCAGAAAAGCCGGCAGCCCGGACATGCGCGAGTCGATCAGCAGTGCCATGCGACGCTCTGAGAGCGAGCCGATCTCGGCGATCGCCAGCGCCAGGTTGTCGGCGGCAAAGGCCACGGGTTCTGCGTGGAAGTTGCCGCCGGAGAGGATGTCTTCGTCCTCGGCAAACACCAGCGGGTTGTCGGAGACCGCGTTGGCCTCGCACACCAGCACCTCGGCCGCCTGACGGATCTGGGTCAGGCAGGCGCCCATCACCTGCGGTTGGCAGCGCAGGGAGTAAGGATCCTGCACCTTCTCGCAGTTGTGGTGGGACATGCCGATCTCGCTGCCATCCACCAGCAGGTGGCGGTAGCAGGCAGCCGCGTCGATCTGGCCGCGCTGGCCGCGCACCGCGTGGATGCGGGCATCGAACGGACGGCGGCTGCCGAGGGCCGCCTCCACGCTCATGGCGCCTATGGTGATGGCGCCGGCGTAGAGATCCTCGGCGTGGAACAGCCCTTCCAGCGCGAAGGCGGTGCTCGCCTGGGTGCCGTTGAGCAGTGCCAGCCCCTCTTTCGGTGCCAGTGCGATGGACTCCAGGCCTGCAATCTTGAGGGCCGTGGTGGCGTCGATCAGCTCGCCCTTGTAGCGCGCCTTGCCTTCACCGATGAGCAGGCAGCTCATATGGGCCAGCGGCGCCAGATCGCCGGAGGCGCCGACGGAGCCCTTCTTCGGCACCACCGGATACACCTCGGCGTTGATGAGGCGCATCAGGGCCTCCAGCACCACCAACCGGATGCCGGAGAAGCCGCGGGCCAGGGAGTTGAGTTTGAGCACCATCATCAGCCGCACGGTGGCGTCATCCATGTACTCGCCGATACCGGCGGCATGGGAGAGCACGATAGAGCGCTGCAGCTCGTCCAGCTGCTCCACCGGAATGCGGGTGTTGGCCAGCAGGCCGAAGCCGGTGTTGATGCCATACACCACGCGATTCTGTTCGATCACCTTGGTGACCACGGCGGCGGAGGCGTGGATCCCCGCCAGAGCGGCGGGATCCAGCGAAACGTGTACCGGCTCGCGGCTGACGCGGCGCAGGGTGGCGAGATCCAGCTCGCCCGGGGTAATAGTCAATTCAAACATGGTGTTACACCTTTCCTTTGACACCGTTGGCGCCATCAATCATCGGCAGATCCAGTTTCGCCTCGTGGGCACAGTTGATGGCAATCTCGTAGCCGGCATCGGCGTGACGCATCACCCCGGTGGCCGGGTCGTTGCGCAGCACGCGGCCGACCCGCTTGGCGGCGTCGTCGGTGCCGTCACAGACGATCACCACGCCGGAGTGCTGGGAGAAGCCCATGCCGACCCCGCCACCGTGGTGCAGGGAGACCCAGGTCGCACCGCCGGCTGTGTTGAGGAGGGCGTTGAGCAGCGGCCAGTCGGAGACGGCGTCGGAGCCGTCCATCATGGACTCGGTCTCGCGGTTCGGGCTCGCCACGGAGCCGGAATCCAGGTGGTCGCGACCGATGACGACCGGGGCCTTCAGCTCGCCGTTCTTCACCATCTCGTTGAAGGCCAGGCCCAGGCGTACCCGATCCTTGACGCCGACCCAGCAGATCCGCGCCGGCAGGCCCTGGAAGGCGATGCGCTCGCGGGCCATGTCGAGCCAGTTGTGCAGGTGGGGATCGTCCGGGATCAGCTCCTTCACCTTCTGATCGGTCTTGTAGATGTCTTCCGGATCGCCGGAGAGCGCGACCCAGCGGAACGGACCTATCCCCTGGCAGAACAGCGGACGGATGTAGGCCGGGACGAAGCCGGGGAAGTCGAAGGCATTCTTGACGCCCTCTTCCAGCGCCATCTGGCGGATGTTGTTGCCGTAATCGAGCGTGGCAGCGCCGCGGGATTGCAGGGTCAGCATGGCTTCGACCTGGCGAGCCATGGAGCGGCGAGCCGCCACGTTGACCTCTTGCGGCGCGCTCTTCTGCAGGTCACGCCACTGGGTCACGCTCCAGCCCTGGGGCAGGTAGCCGTGGATGGGATCGTGGGCAGAGGTCTGGTCGGTCACCACGTCCGGCGTGATGCCGCGGGCCACCAGTTCGGCGAAGACGTCGGCGGCGTTGCCGAGCAGGCCGACGGAGACGGCGGTGCCGCTCTGCCTGGCTTCCTCGACCATGGCCAGCGCCTCATCCAGGCTGTAGGCCTTCTTGTCGACGTAGCGGGTCTTGAGGCGAAAATCGATGCGGGTCTCGTCACACTCCACGGCGATCATGGAGAAGCCGGCCATGGTGGCGGCCAGCGGCTGGGCGCCGCCCATGCCACCGAGCCCGCCGGTCAGGATCCAGCGCCCCTTGGGTTCGCCGTTGAAGTGCTGGTTCGCCACCGCGAAGAAGGTTTCGTAGGTGCCCTGCACGATCCCCTGAGTACCTATGTAGATCCAGGAGCCGGCGGTCATCTGGCCGTACATCATCAGGCCCTTCTTGTCGAGCTCGTTGAAGTGCTCCCAGTTGGCCCAGTGCGGCACCAGGTTGGAGTTGGCGATCAACACCCGCGGTGCGTCCTTGTGGGTCTGGAACACCCCGACCGGCTTGCCGGATTGCACCAGCAGGGTCTCGTTCTCCTCGAGGCGGGTCAGCACCTCGACGATCTTGTCGTAGCAGGCCCAGTTGCGGGCGGCGCGACCGATGCCGCCGTACACCACCAGGGATTGGGGATGCTCGGCCACTTCCGGATCCAGGTTGTTCATCAGCATCCGCAGGGGCGCCTCGGTGAGCCAGCTCTTGGCAGTCAGCTGGGTGCCGTGGGGAGCACGGATGATCCGGCTCGGATCGTGGCGGGGATCCTGGTGTTGTACAGACATAGACACTCCTTGTTTAGCGATACGGTCAGGCGGCGCGGTGCGCCGCTACTTGGTCAACTGGTGAACCAGGCGCGCGGCCACGCGGGCGCTGCGGTTGTCCTGATCCAGGTTCGGGTTGTACTCGGCCAGATCGGCGAGCCTGAGCTTGCCGCTGGCCCGGATATGGGCGATCAGCGGTTCGATGACCGCCAGCTCCACGCCGCGGGCGGCAGGGGCACTTACCCCCGGCATCACGGCGGCGGGCAGCACGTCCAGATCGATGGTCAGATAGAGGTGGTCACAGCGGGCGATAAAGGCATCCAGCCCGTTGAGCAAGACTGGCAGCTCGGTCGGCGTCATCGCCTCGTCCAGCACGTGCCACACCCCCAGCGCCTCGGCACGGGCAAACAGGGCCGCGGTGTTGGCGGTCTCGGCCACCCCGAGGCAGGCGTAGGTAAAAGGCGAGCCCTGGGCGACGCACTGCTCGGCAATCTGGAAGAAGGGGGTGCCGGAACTCGCCTGCTCCTGCTTCATGCGCAGGTCGAAGTGAGCGTCGAAGTTGATGATGCCCACCCTGCCACGGCCGCCCAGATGACGGTTGAGGCCGCTCCAGCTGCCGAAGGCCACCTCGTGGCCGCCCCCCAGCACCAGCGGGAACTGGCCCTGCTCGAGGGCAGCGGCCACCCGCTCGGCCAGCCGCTCGTGGGCGGCATCGAGATCGCCATCCTCACAGTGCACGTCGCCGCCATCATAGACCGGCTGGCCCAGATGCCAGGCCGTGTTGGCGAGCAGCTTGCGCACCGCCAGCGGCGCACCGGCCGCACCGACGCGCCCCTTGTTGCGGCGTACCCCTTCATCGCAGGCAAAGCCGAGCAGTACCACGCCGGGTTCACCGCGCCCCTGCCAGGGCCGCACCCTGTCATGCCAGCGCAGGGCCAGTTCACCGTCTTCCGGATCCTGACGCCCCTGCCAGACCGACATGTCGATCCCGTTGATCTTATCCATGCAGGGTCTCCTCCCCGTTGACCACTCGGCTCACCAGCTGATCGACGCCGATGAGGTAGCTGAGTTCGGCCGGATGGCCGCAGTTCCAGACCAGGAAATCCGCCAGCATGCCGACCCTGAGCTGTCCCAGCTGCTCCTGCTCGCCAAGTGCCCGGGCGGCGTGGCGGGTCACCCCGGCCATGGCCTCCACCGGGGTCAGGCCGAACAGGGTGCAGGCCATATTCATGGCCATCCGCAGGGAGACGATGGGGGCCGTGCCGGGGTTGATGTCGGAGGAGACCGCCATCGGCACCCCCGCCTTGCGCAGGGCGGCGACCGGCGGCAGCTTGGTCTCCTTGAGGAAATAGAAGGCGGTGGGCAGCAGGGTCGCGACCACACCGCGGTGAGCCAGCGCCTGGACCCCTTCCGGATCCAGATACTCCAGATGATCCACCGAGAGGGCACCGAAGTTGGCAGCCAACGTGCTGCCGCCCAGGTTGGAGAGCTGATCCATGTGCCCCTTCACCGCCAGGCCATATTGATCCGCCGCCAGATAGACCTGCTCGGTCTGGGCCAGCGAGAAGCCGATGTGTTCACAGAAGACGTCCACCGCATCGGCCAGACCCGCTTCGGCGGCGGCCGGGATGATCTCCTGACAGATGGTCTCGACCCAGGAGTCGGGATCGTCACGATACTCCGGCGGCACCGCATGGGCTGCCAGCAGGGTGGTCTTGACCCGGATCGGCAGCGCCTCTCCCAGTCGGCGGGCCACCCGCAGCATCTTGAGCTCGTCTGCCAGGGTGAGGCCGTAGCCGGACTTGATCTCCACCGTGGTGACCCCTTCCCGGATCAGCGACTTGATCCGTGGCAGCGCCAGCTCAAACAGCTGATCTTCGCTGGCGGCACGGGTGGCACGCACCGTGCTGATGATGCCGCCGCCTTTGCGGGCGATCTCGGCATAGGGCACCCCCTTCTGGCGCAGTTCGAACTCTTCGGCGCGGCTGCCGGCGAAGATGAGGTGGGTGTGGCAATCGATGAGGCCGGGGGTAACCAGCTTACCCTTCATGTCCTGCCAATGGGCGGGATAGGGGCCCTTGAGATCCTGCATGGGCACCAGGGCGTGGATCCTCCCCTCATGAACGCCGAGGGCATGGGGCTCCAGCAGACCGTAGTCAGCCAGATCGGAGCGCAGGGTGGCGGGTGTCACGTTGAGCCAGACCCGCTCGCAGTTCAACAGTTCCTTGTTCATACCGACCTCTAAATGTATATACATTAACTTATATCCGATCTATGACGGGAAAGAAAGGATCAAGTTCACATCTTGATAACAGCGTGTTCATTAGAGCTTAAACACAAAAAAGCCCGCCAGAGGCGGGCTTTGTCAAAAATGATATGTATATACAATTAGCTAAGGCTGGTCTTGGAGCTCAACTTGTAGCGGGAGCCCGGCGAGAGCAGACGGGCATAGGAGACCAGATAACCGTCGGACCAGGTACGCCGATGCAGCAGCAGGCAGGGGGTGTCGACCCGTACCTGCAGCAAGCCGGCCTCGCCGGCGCTCGGCAGCACCGCCTCCACCACGTGCTCCATCTCGGAGAGGGGGCAGACCTCCATCAGATAACGATTGGGGGTCTGGCTGGCAAAATCCTGCTCGCCATACTCCGGCAGCCGCTCCGCATCGACGAAGCGCTCCTCCAGCTGCAGCGGCTCACCGTCGGCCTGATGGACGATGAGGCTGTGAAAGATGGGCGCCCCGACCCGCAGCCCCAGTTGCACCGCCACCTTCTCGTCGGCGGCCTGGCGTTGCAGCCGGATCACCCGGCCGCTGTACTCGCTGCCCCGCTCGGCGATCTCGTCGGCGATGTTGCGAATGGCCAGCAGCGGCGACTCGGTGCGCCGGTCCGCCACGAAGCTGCCGGAGCCGGCGGTGCGCACCAGCCAGCCCTCGGCCACCAGTTCGCGCAGCGCCTTGTTGACCGTCATCCGGCTCACGGTGAACTGCTCGCACAGGGCGGCCTCGGTCGGGATCCGGTCGCCCGCCTGATAGTGGCGTTCGCGGATCCCGTCCAGGATGTGCTGCTTGATCTGCAGATAGAGAGCCGGTGCCAACGGAATGCTCCTCAGCGACGGCGATGGGGCGGACGCATGTCCGGCCAGGCGCGATAGACGTCCGGGATCTGCTCGGGCCCGCTGATGCAGAGATCGAGATCGTGCAGCAGACCGTCCTTGATGCCGTAGATCCAGCCGTGCACCGCCAGCTCCTGCCCCTTGCGCCAGGCGTTCTGGATGATGGTGGTGTGGCAGACGTTGGCCACCTGCTCGGCCACGTTCAGCTCGCACAGGTAGTCGAAGCGCTCGTGCTCATCCTCGATGGCATCCAGCTGCTCGCGATACTTGAAGTAGACATCCTTGATGTTGCGCAGCCAGTTGTCGATGAGCCCCAGCTCCTGGTTCTGCATCGCCGCCTTGACGCCGCCGCAGCCGTAATGGCCGCAGACGATGATGTGCTTCACCTTGAGCACCTCGACCGCGTATTGCAGCACCGAGAGGCAGTTGAAGTCGGTGTGTACCACCAGGTTGGCGACGTTGCGGTGGACGAACACGTCCCCCGGCAGCAGCCCCATCAGCTGGTTGGCGGGTACCCGGCTGTCGGAGCAGCCAATCCAGAGGTATTCGGGGGCCTGCTGGGCGGAGAGGGTAGCAAAGAATTCGGGATCCTCGGCCTTGATCCGTTCCGCCCACTCGCGGTTGTTGGTAAACAAGTCGTTCAAGAGTTTCACTATCTGCTCTCCCTACTGTGGCAGTGGCGGCAACATACCATACACAAGGGTAACCAAGGCAAGGCCGACCAGATCCCCGCCAAACAAAAACAGGGCCATCAGGCCCTGTTTTCATCAAGAGGCTCAGGCCTCCCTCGTATCTTTCAGCTGCTTGGGTGCGTGCTGCTCAAGCTGACGAACCCGCCCGGCGCACAGGATTACGCTTCCATCGCATCCTTCAGCTTCTTGAGGGCATTCTTCTCAAGCTGACGCACCCGCTCGGCGGAGACGCCGTAGGTATCGGCCAGCTCCTGCAGGGTGGTCTTGCTGTCGTCGTCCAGCCAGCGGGCACGGATGATGTGCTGGCTGCGCTCATCCAGGGTGGCCAGGGCCGAGCTCAGACGACGGGTCGCATGATCGTCCCAGTTGTCGTTCTCGATGGTGGCGGCCAGATCGGAGGATTTGTCCTCCAGATAGTGGACCGGCGCAAAACCGCCCTCTTCGTCCTCATCACCGACCAGATCGAACGCCTGATCGTAGTTGCTCATGCGCGCTTCCATCTCGGTGACGTCGGCGGCGGAGACGCCGAGGTCGGCAGCCACGGCCTGCACCTCTTCGTGGTTCAGCCAGCCGAGACGTTTCTTGGACTTGCGCAGGTTGAAGAAGAGCTTGCGCTGGGCCTTGGTGGTTGCCACCTTGACCATGCGCCAGTTGCGCAGCACGTATTCGTGGATTTCAGCCTTGATCCAGTGCACCGCGAAGGAGACCAGACGCACGCCGACGCTCGGGTCAAAGCGCTTGACCGCCTTCATCAGGCCGATGTTGCCTTCCTGCACCAGATCGGCCTGGGGCAGACCGTAACCGGCATAACTCTTGGCGACGTGAACGACAAAACGCAGGTGCGACATAACCAGCTGACGGGCAGCCTCGAGATCGCCTTCCTGCTGCAAACGCTCAGCCAGCTCACGCTCTTCCTCTGCGCTCAGCACCGGAATCGAGTTTACTGCCTGGATATAGCCTTCCAGACTACCTTGCGGAATCAGAGCCATAGTGCGCTGCAATGAAGTTCCCATGTTCTACCTCTTACTTTTCAATCGAATCAGTCTAACACCCTGAGAGGGCCTGTCTACTGACCGGACGCCATTCTGCGGCCTGCATCAAACATGACGGGCATGTCTGAACCGGAATCATCTTAGGCCGGCAGGATGAATCATGAATGAACAGTCAAAAAAAGGGGGTCACAATGAAGGACCCCCGAAAAGTAGCATGCTAAGTCCATTGTTGCGGAGCTCGCAACCTTCACATGCTTGCCAAGTCAGACGAGCAAGGCATAGGGGCCACACCCGTATAAATTCTTCGCAATTGTAGACTGCTTATAAATCAGAAGGTTCACAGGATCCAGAGAAGATCCTGAAGACTGGTGCTATCCAGATTACTCCCAGAACGGTGGCCGTGCCAGAAACGGCCACTCTTTTACTTGATCCAGGTCGCAAAATCCAGCGCTTTGAAACGCTGATAAATTAATCAGGACGGTTCGATGTCGCGAATGTGGCGATGGACCGAAAACCAGGAGGCGATCAGCCCCAGCAGGGCCCCAAGCAGGATCAGGTTGATCCCGTCCACCGCTCCCATGCCCACCAGCCGGAAGTTGCTGTTGTAGAGGCCCGCCAGCTCCTTCACCACCCCTTCGCTCCAGATCACCATCACCTCGGTCAGCCACCAGGCCAGCATGCCGCCGATGACCCCGAACCAGATGCCGGTATAAAGGAAGGGACGATGGATAAACGCATCGGTCGCCCCCACCAGCTTGAGCACTTCGATCTCGGAACGCTGGTTGAGGATATTCAGGCGCAGGGTGTTGCCGACGATCAGCAGTACCGCGGAGAGCAGCAGCACGGCGATGCCGGTGATGGTGTGGCGCAGCAGGTTCATGATCCCCTGCAACCGGGTCAGCCACTGCAGATCCAGCTTGCCCTGCTCGACCCCGTCTTCGTTGCTCAGTTTGTTGAGCAGCTCGGCCGCCCCTTCCGGGTTCTGCCAGCGCGGATCCGGGATCACGCTCAGCACCGGCGGCAGCGGGTTGCTGTCGAGGTAGTCGAGCGCATCGCCAAAGCCGGAGATCTCGCGAAACTCCTTGAGCGCCTCATCCCGGCTCATGTAGGTGACCGACTCCACCTCCGGGTAGAGCAGGATCCGCTGCTTCATGTCGAGGATGTTCTGCTCGGGCAGATCCTTGCGCAGGTAGAGGGAGATCTGGGAACTGGTCTGCCAGCTCCCCTCCACCACCTCGGCGTTTTTCAGCAGCACGTGGAAGCAGGAGGGCAGCGCCAGGCTGACCCCCAGCACCGCCAGCGTCATCAGCGAGGCGAGCGGATTGCGCCACAGCTCCCCCAGACTGGCAAAGGCCTGGCGGGCGTGGTCAACCCAGTACATCATGAAACGCCGCAGCGGCGGCTGTTTATGACGCGCACGAATGGCCATCAGAGCTCCTCCCCGGACGAATACATGCGACCCGCCTTGAGGGTCAGGGTGCGATAGCGCATGCGGGCGATCAGCCCCAGATCGTGGGTGGCAATCAGCACGGAGACGCCGAAGCGGTTGAACTCCTCGAACAGCCGCATGATATCCATGGAGAGCTGGGGATCCAGGTTGCCGGTCGGCTCATCCGCCAGCAGCAGCGGCGGCTTGTTGACGATGGCACGGGCGATGCCGACCCGCTGCTGTTCACCGCCGGAGAGCATGCGCGGCTGGTAGCGCTCCTTGCCGAGCAGCCCCACCTTGTCGAGCGCAGCGGCCACCCGCTTGTTGATGTCCCCATGGCTGTAGCCGTCGATCACCAGCGGCAACGCCACGTTGTCGAACACGGTTCTGTCCATCAGCAGGCGGTGATCCTGAAAGATCATGCCGATCTGGCGGCGCACATAGGGGATCTCCCCCCGCTTGATGTGGCTGACGTCGTCGCCATGAAAGAAGACACGGCCGTCGGTCGGCCGTTCCATTACGCTGATGAGTTTGAGGAGGGTACTCTTGCCTGCGCCCGAGTGCCCGGTCAGAAAGGCCATCTCCCCTTTGCGCAGATGAAAACTGACCTTCTGCAGCGCCTGATGGCCGCCGCTGTAAACCTTGCTGACCTTGTCAAAACGGATCATAACGGTTCCCTGACAGTGACAAGCCCCGGCCTGGGTCGGGGCAGGGGGCGCTCAACTCACAGCGCCCGAGCTTGCTCATCGCGAAGACACTCACTCCTCGCGACTGAAAAGCGCCTCGATGAAGTCGTTGGCGACGAACGGACGCAGATCGTCGATCCCCTCGCCCACCCCGATGTAGCGGATCGGGATCTGGAACTTGTCGGCCACCGCGAAGATGACGCCGCCCTTGGCGGTGCCATCCAGCTTGGTGAGGGTGATGCCGGTCAGCCCCACCGCCTCGCTGAACAGCTTGGCCTGGCTCAGGGCGTTCTGGCCGGTGCCTGCGTCCAGGGTCAGCATGATTTCGTGGGGCGCCGCATCGTCCAGCTTCTTCATCACCCGCACCACCTTCTTGAGCTCTTCCATCAGGTTGCTCTTGTTCTGCAGGCGGCCGGCGGTATCGGCGATCAGCACGTCGGCCCCGCGCGAGCGGGCAGCCTCGATGGCATCATAGATGACGGAGGCGGAGTCGGCGCCGGTGTGCTGGGCAATCACCGGAATGTTGTTGCGCTGACCCCACACCTGCAACTGCTCGACGGCGGCAGCGCGGAAGGTATCGCCAGCGGCCAGCATCACACTCTTGCCCTCGGCCTGGAACTGCTTGGCCAGCTTGCCGATGGTGGTGGTCTTGCCGACCCCGTTCACGCCCACCATCAGGATGACGTAAGGCTTCTTGTCGGTGTCGATCACCAGCGGCTGCTCGACCTTGGCCAGCATCTCGCCCATGTCCTGCTTGAGCAGGCCGTAGAGCGCCTCGGCATCCTTGAGCTGCTTGCGATCCGCGTGCTGCACCAGCCCCTCGATGATACGGGTGGTGGTGTCGACGCCGAGATCCGCAGTCAGCAGCTGGGTCTCCAGCTCCTCGAACAGCTCGTCGTCGATCTTCTTGCCTCGGAACAGGCTGAAGAAGCCGGAACCGATATTCTCCTTGGTGCGCACCAGACTACGCTTGAGGCGAGCGAAGAAGCCCTCCCGCTGCGGCTTGTCCTGGGTGTCGTCGTCCACCTTGGCTGCCAGTGGCAGTGCGGCCAGTGCGGCAGCCTCAGCCTCCATCTCGGCCACCAGGCGCAGATCTTCCGCCCGCTGGGCCTCTTTGGCGATCCGGGCTTCCTCGGCAGCCTGCGCTTCGGCGGCAATACGAGCCTCTTCTGCGGCACGGGCTTCGGCAGCAAGGCGAGCCTCTTCTGCGGCGCGGGCTTCGGCGGCGATACGGGCCTCTTCCACGGCACGGGCTTCGGCGGCAATGCGAGCCTCTTCTGCCGCACGGGCTTCGGCGGCAACGCGAGCCTCTTCTGCGGCGCGGGCTTCGGCGGCAATGCGAGCCTCTTCTGCGGCGCGGGCTTCGGCAGCAATGCGAGCCTCTTCGGCAGCGCGGGCTTCGGCAGCAATGCGAGCCTCTTCTGCGGCGCGGGCTTCGGCGGCAATACGGGCCTCTTGCGCGGCGCGGGCTTCGGCGGCAATACGGGCCTCTTGCGCGGCGCGGGCTTCGGCGGCAATGCGAGCCTCTTCTGCGGCGCGGACTTCGGCGGCAATACGAGCCTCTTCGGCAACCTGAGCGGCTGCGGCAAGGCGAGCTTCTTCCGCTGCCTTGAGATCGGCCGCAACCCGGGCAGCTTCGGCAGCTTGCGCCTCGGCAGCCGCGCGCTCCTCTTCGGCGATCAGGGCTTCATTGACGATCACCGGCTCCAGATCGGAGGCGCACTCCTCCACCACTAGCGGACCATGGTCGTCCAGCTCGGCAGGCGGGCAGCAATCATCGTGCAAAACGGAATTCTGTGCGCTGGCGGGCACTTCAGCAGCGACGGCCGGCGTACTATCGGAAACAGTCGTCTCGGAAACGGGAGCCGGGTGAGCCGTGATTTCGGGCTCAACGGTAGTCGGGGTGGCTTGCGGTGTCTGTGGTTGGACAGCCTCAGCCTCTTCTTTCTTGCGGCCGAAACCCAGCCAGGAAAACAAACCTTTTGCCATCTAAAAATACTCACATCAAAGGCTGACTGCTAAGATAGCCGTCCCTCGGCGGGTCGGCATAAAAATGAACCGCCTTATACTATCACTTTATTTTCTGACGACGAAACGCGATGCCCAGAGTGAAATCCAGCCGTAACGGCCCGAGCAAGAGCCCAACCCCGCAGGGGAAATCGGGTTTTGTAAGAATCATCAGCGGCCAGTGGCGAGGCCGCAAACTGCCGGTCAGGGATGTGGAAGGACTCAGACCCACCACGGATCGCGTCAAGGAGACCATCTTCAACTGGCTGGCTCCCCATGTGCGCGGCACCCGCTGCCTGGATCTGTTCGCCGGCAGCGGTGGCCTGGGGCTGGAGGCGCTGTCGCGTTACGCCGAGCAGGTCACCCTGATCGAGATGGACAGGGGCGCCGCCGAGCAGATCAAGAAGAACCTGACCACCCTCGGCAGCAGCCAGGGTCAGGTGATCCAGGCCGATGCCGTCAGCTGGCTGCAAGGGCCGGCCACGCCGTTCGACCTGGTGTTTCTCGATCCCCCCTTTCGCCGCGAGCTGCTGCCCCAAGTGTGCGAGCTGCTGGAGCAGCGCGGCTGGCTGGCGCCTGACGCCCTAATCTATCTGGAGCGGGAGAAGGAGATGGCCGATCTGCCGCTGCCGGCCAGCTGGCAACTGCTCAAGGACAAGCAAGCGGGTCAGGTCTGCTACCAGCTCTATCTGCGGGAGCTCAAGAATGACACCGCGGTTTAACAGCCGGGTGGCTGGGGAAGATGGGCACTAACCCCCGTCAATCTGGACAAAGGCTCAAAGACAAGCAGGTCGATCAAACCAGGTCTGCTACCAGCTCTATCTGCGGGAGATCCAGAATGACGCCGCGGTTTAACAACCGGATGGCAGGGGAAGATGGGCACGACCCCCTCCCCGTCAATCTGGACAACGACTCAAGGACAAACAGGCCGATCGAATCAGGTCTGCTATCAATGCTATGTGCGGGAGGTAAACGATGAAGCGGGTGTTTAATCTGTTGGCGATGGGTCTGATCCTGTTCTTCTGGTTCGGCGTGCTGGTCAGCCTGATCGCCCCGCTGCCGGGCAAGCTCAACGGCTTCCTGCCGGTGTGCGGCGTGATCGTGATCCTGATGCACTGGGTGCAGGCCAGCATGGTCAAGGCCGCCTGCAAGCCCTACTTCGCGGTGAGCCGGCTCGAGTTCACCCAGGTGCTGGTGTTCGGGGTGTTCGGCATGGTTGAGATCCGCGCCAGGCTGCAGGCCATCGTCGATGCCAAGCGGCGCGGCGAAGACAACAAAGCCGGGTGATCCCGGCTCTGTCATGGTGGTGATGGAAGGAGTGCTGGTCACTCCTTCTCTTTTTTCCCCACGCTGATACCGAGCTTGATGGAGAGCACAGCCAGCAGCAACAACATCATGATCAGCGAGAAGAAGTTGCTGCCAAGCTCTGGGTACTGCACCTTGACCAGCGCCGAATGGCCGAACACGCCGATGAAGAAGCTGAGCAGCATGCAGACCGGGGTGTTGCCCTCCAGCGAGACATGACGGTAGTGCTGGTAGAGCTGATAGGCGGCCAGCACGAAGGCGATCATCGGGAAGAAGGAGAAGGGCACCGCAGACTCTGACAAGACCGTCAGGGAGGCATCGCCACAGATGCCGATGAGCAGGGCCAGCAGCAGGGGTTTCTTCGGAATCGTGTTCTGGTCATGCATGGAGCTGTCCATCCTTTGACTTAAGAGAGAGGTTCACGGCGCTTCTGGTTCTGGACCTCGGCGCCCATGGCGATCATGCGCAGCTGACGGATGGTGCGATCGGACAGGGCCCGGCACTCCTCGCTGGTCATGTCGAGGGCGTCGGCACCGGCACTGAAGACGATGGTCACCATGGCCTCGGCCTGGATGTAGGCCTCTTCCCGCGGCGCCCCCGTGGTGGCTTCGAGGTAGTCGGTCAGCTCGGCGATGAAATGCTGGATCTCCCGCGCCACCGCCTGGCGAAATGCAGCAGAGGTGCCGGAGCGCTCGCGCAGCAGCAGCCGGAAGATGTTCGGGTTGTTCTCGACGAACTCCATGAACGTCTGTACCGAGGTGCTGATGACGCTGCCGCCACCCGCAATGCGCTGACGAGCCTGGCGCATCAACTGGCGCAAGGTCAGGCCGCCTTCATCCACCAGGGTCAGCCCCAGCTCCTCCATGTCGCGAAAATGACGATAGAAGGAGGTGGGCGCAATGCCGGCCTCCCGCGCCACTTCCCGCAGACTGAGGTTGGAAAAGCTGCGATTGGCGCACAGTTGGCTGAACGCCGCCTCGATCAGAGTACGCCGGGTTTTTTCTTTTTGTTGCGCGCGAATACCCACGAAAACAGTCACCTTCAGGTTATCGAGGCCAAATGATAACCCGAAGGCTGCGCCAGGATCAGGTTTGTCTCCTACTTTTTTACCATTGACCCCAATTCCGGCTGCATGGAAAATAGCGCACAGCTGTTCGCTGAAAGGAACCGAGTGAGATGGAACGCCCCCCGATCATCATGACCAACACCCTGCTGTTCGCCCTCTCCGGGCTGACCGCCCTGATCGCCGTGCCCTGGTACGGCATGACCCATGGCTATGACCTCTGGCAGTGGGGCAGCTTCCTGCTGCTGTTCTGCTATTGCGGCATCTCCATCACCGCCGGCTACCACCGGCTCTGGTCGCACAAGGCCTACAAGGCGCACCCGCTCCTGCAGTGGATCTTCGCCATCGGCGGGGCCCTCGCCCTGCAAAACTCGGCGCTGCACTGGTCTTCCGATCATCGTCGCCACCACCGCCATGTGGATGACAACCAGAAGGATCCTTACAGTGCGGGCCGCGGTTTCTGGTTCTCCCACATCGGCTGGATGCTGCGGGAATATCAGCGCGACATCTACCACGACTACAGCAACGTGCGGGATCTGCAGAACAACCCAGTGGTCGCCTTCCAGCACAAGCACTATCTGGCGCTGACCCTGGCCACCAACATAGGCATCCCGCTGCTGCTGGGGCTCGTCCACGGCGATCTGCTCGGCATGCTGCTGCTGGCCGGAGTGCTGCGCATGGTGATGACCCATCACACCACCTTCTTCATCAACTCGCTGGCCCACATCTGGGGCAGCCAGCCCTTCACCGACCGCAACAGCGCGCGGGACAACGGCATCCTGGCCTTCTTCACCTTCGGCGAGGGCTACCACAACTTCCACCACCTGTTCGAGAACGACTATCGCAACGGCATCCGCTGGTGGCAGTTCGATCCCACCAAGTGGCTGATCCGCAGTGCCGCCTGGTGCGGGCTGGCACGGGATCTGCGCGCCTGCCCGGAAGAGCGGATCGAGCAGGCCAGGCTGGAGATGCAGCTGAAACGGGCCCAGGCCAGGCTGCACAGACAAGACGACAGGGAACTGTGGCAGGCGCTGCTGCAGGAGGAGTACGACAAGCTGAGCCAGCAGCTGCAGCACTACTACGCCAGCCGCAAACGCCTGCTGGAGCAGCGCAAGCGCAAGGCGCTGGCCCGTTACGACCAGCTGAAACTGCAGCTGGAGTATCGCAGCCTGCACGATGCCTTCACCGTGGCCAAGCGTAACTGGAGCCGCCTGTTGGCAGGCATCGCCTGACCATAGACCGTCAGACTACACAAACAAAAAGACCGCCAATCGGCGGTCTTTTTGTTCAGCCCAGCCAGCAGGCCATAAAAAATGGGGTGACACTCGCATGTCACCCCCTCGCAAATAGCATGTTCCATATTGGAATCCGGTCCCGTCGGGTTCCTCTCCTGCTTCCTGAGTTTCCGCTACCCATCTGAAGCAGGCTCCGGCTGGAGCGATCCAGTCGGCCGATTCCCTTCACGACCCTCTTCCGCACGACGGCAAGCCGCCGTGTTGTCCTTGCAGTTGAAATATTACGCAGATAAATAAAATAAAAAACCGATATATTCGGCCATCTATGCAAGCATCTGCCGCTCATCCAACTTCAACTAGAAAACAATCTGATTAAAAACAATACGATAAATCACTCCATCGCCATTGGATGGCAAACGTTATCCTCGAAGGCGCACAAGGCTTTGCGAGATCTCGCACAAGCCGTGATCCACTCACAACCAGCGCTGCAACGGCAACCAGTCACTGACCCTGGCCAGCAGGCGGCGCAGGGTCGAGGGCGGGGCAGCCACCGAGTGGGATGAACGCTGCTGCCAGGTCGTCAGCCACTGCTGCAGCTCGGCGCACAGCACGGGGCAGGCCAGATGCAGTACCAGCTCGGTGTTGAGCAGCAGGGAGCGCGGATCCAGATTGAAGCTGCCGAGCAGCGCCTCCTCCTCCCCCACCAGGATCAGCTTGGCGTGCAGGCTGAGAGATGCCCCCTCCAGCTCCGACAGCGCTATGCCTTGGCGTATCAGCCAGGGGCGGTGACGGCGGTAGGCGCCGTACACCAGCGGCACATCCGTGCTGGCCAGGGAGTTGGTCAGGATGTCGATGGTCACCCCCGCCTGGCGCTGCTGCCTGAGTCGGCGGCGCAGCCCCCGGGTCAGGATGAGATAGGGGGTGACCAGGCGCAATGTGCCCTGATTGTCTGCCAGTTTGCGCCAGAGCAGGCGCGCCGTGGTGGGCCGGGATACCAGCCCCTTGCCGGGGCGGTCAAACCACACCTCGGCCCGCCCGGCATGCCAGCACAGAGGGATGGGCTCGGGATCGAACAGGCTGGCCGGCAGGTCATAGACGGCCGCGATCTGCGGCTCGTTCAGGGTCAGCAGGAAGTCGTTCACCACCTGCACCTCGGCCCGTTGCAGCGGGCGGCGCAACAGACGGCGGATCGGGTGGCTCCAGCGGCTGCGCCAGAATTGATCGAACCCCTGCTCGACCCGCTGGCAGAGCGGGCCGCGGCAGGCAAGATCCAGATCGACGAACTGGGGGGCACCGCCGAGTCCGAAGTAACGATCCCCGATGTTGCGACCACCGATCACCGCCTGGCTGCCATCCACCAGCAGCAGCTTGTTGTGCATGCGGTGATTGATGCGGCGAAAGCTGAGCAGCCCTTCCAGCAGCAGGGTCAGTGGCCGCCAGCCGCGCAACCAGAAGGGATTGAACAGACGCACCTCGATGCCCGGCTGATGGGCCACCATCTCCAGGAAGCGGTTGTCGCCGGCATAGAGGTCATCGATGAGCAGCTGCACCCGCACCCCGCGTTTGGCGGCATGCAGCAGCTCCGACAGCAGCAGCTTGCCGCTGCTGTCCTCCTCCCAGCTGTAGTACTGGGCCTGGATCCGGCTTCTGGCGCCGCGGATCAGCTGACAGCGCAGCTTGAGCGCCAGCTCGGGCTGGTCTATCAGGGCGAATTCAGCGGGGATCATGGCGTCATCCGCCTGTCATGAGGAAATGGCATAACGCTGGCTAAGGGCCTCGTAGCAACAGGATGAAGGAATTTACCATGGAACTCACGGATCGCACCGCCATCAGTCACAGACCGCAGGCCAGTGAGCCGGATCCCTCGCCGAGCGGCCAGCTGACCCCCTGGTATCTGCAACACAGGGATCAGGCCTGGCAGCCCTTCACCTCGCCCGCACCATCGCACTAGCCGGACGTCAGGGCTGGGCCACCGCCTCGATGGCGGCCGCCTTGCCCTCCAGCTGGGGCAGACTGAAGCGGTAGGCCACATAGTACTTATAGATGGTGCTGACATAGTTGATGGGCCCCTGGCCTACCTCGTTGGCCACCAGCTGCTCCACGTTGCCGAACCAGACGTCGGGATCCAGCCCGGCGGCCTCGGCCTTGGCCCTGAGCGCCTGCACCCGGTTCGGGCCGGCATTGTAGGCCGCCAGCGCAAACAGGTGGCGGTTGAGCACGTCCAGCTTGGGATCGTTGAAATAGGTGTCGAGGATCAACCGCATGTAGCGGCAGGCCGCCTCCACGTTACCCTCCAGGCTGGCGAGGCGAGCGCCGCGAATGCCCACTTCGCTGCCGGTACTCGGCAACAGCTGCATGATCCCCACCGCCCCCCGTTCGGAACGGATATTGGCATTGAGGCCAGACTCCTTGTAGGCCAGCGCCGCCAACATCAGCCAGTCCAGCCGGTACTTGTCGGCCTGCTGCTCCAGCACCTTGCGGATGGTCGACAACCGGCCCAGCGGATCCGGCGCCAGTATGTTGCTCATCTGGTCGTTGCGAGCCAGCAGGCGGCGCAGGGCCATGTCGCTGTAAAGAGTGCGCTTGCCGGCATCGGCCAGATAATCGTTGACCGCCTTGAGCAGCTCTGGGCTGTTGTTGCGCAGGGCCCAGGCGCTGCGGCCGTTGTCCCGCAGCGGGATCAACTTGTGGGCTCGCAGCCCGCTGATCATGCCGAGCCAGATCCGCCCCTTGAAGCTGTCGGTCACGGTGAGCGGTATGATGCCGGCCGCCACCATCTCCAGCAGATCTCCGTCCTGCAGGTATTCAGGCACGGTTTCGATATAGACAGGGGGCAGCCCCAGCTCGCGAAACAGCCAGTTGAGCTGGCGCAGGCTCTCGTAATAGCTGGAGCTGGCCCGCACCCAGACCCGCCGGCCTGAGAGCTGGGTAATGCGGTTGAAGGTCGGCAGGCTGTGCTGGCTCACCACCCACTCTTCGATGGGGGCGATCACCGGGTTGGAGAAGGTCACCTGTTCGCGCCGGGTCGGCGTCACCGTCATGTTGGCGGCCACCAGGTCCCCACGCCCTTCGGCGAGGTAGTCCAGCAGCTTGTCCTGGCGCACCGGGATGTAGATGATCTTGAGCTTGATCTTCTCCTTGGCCAGATAGGTCTGGTTCAGCCAGCGCTCGAATCCCTGCAGCTGGTTGACCAGGATGCCGTGCTGGGTCCCCTTGTCGAGGAAGAAAAAGCCCCGCTCATAGACCACCAGGGCCCTCAGCTCTTTCTTTTGCAATATGCTGGCGAGATCCCCTGGCTGGGGCAGCCGCTGAGGCTTGAGATCCGCCGCCAGCAGCGGCAGCGCCCACAGAATGAGCAGGCTCCAGAGCCAGCGCCGCCTCATGGCGTCACCGCCAGTGGCTGTCCGGGCTGGTCAAACAGATGATGAGCGACGTGGAGAGGTGTGGCGAAGAGCCTGCGCTGAACCATGATGAGATCGCCTTCTGTTGGCCGACTCCCGTCGGGCAAAACCGTCTGTGGGATAACTAACTATAGAACGCAGACCCACAGCAGAAGGGTCAGCACGGCAGGCAAGCCTGCCGTGTCTTCAGGGGGCTCAGATAGAGCGGGCACGCATCTCGAAAATGAGTTTTTCAGCGGTGCAGGTGAATTGCAGACGGGCTTTCAGGATCACGCCGTTGGCGCCCTGGCTCAGTTCGCTGCTGCTCTTGGCTTCGGCGGTGACCTGCTTGGCCAGCTCCTCGTAGGCGGCCAGCTTGGCGCGGGCATCGGCCTCTTCGGCGGCCTCGATCACCAGCTCCATCACATCGTCACCCTCGCCGATGATGGTGCCAATTTCGGCGAAGCAGCCGCAGCTGTCACAGGTCTCGTTCAATTCCACTTTCTCTTCTACGGACATCATTCAACTCCCACTTATTTCGGCTGTGATTCATCGTCACGCAAGGCTTTACGAAAATCCCTGATGGCGGTGCCCAGATCTTCCCCGGCGCCGGCCAGGCGTTTGCTGCCAAACACCACGACCACGACGACGAGCAGGATCAACAAATGCCAGATATGAATTCCACCGAGTCCCATAGGGATACTCCTGACTGATAGATACCGATCGTTTGTATCAAAAGAAGGCGCAAAGATTGTTGGGCAAAATCAAGACAGGCGCAAGTTTGCAAATAAATCACCAAAAAATACGGCGACCCGAAGGCCGCCGTATTGCTTGATGCTACTTGTCCCCTCAACCACTACATCCTGTACCAGCCGCCATTGAAGGCGAGAGACGTTTCGAGCATAAGTTCGCCTAGATATGAAAACAAATGGTATAAATTCATCTAAGAATTGAAGAGGATTCATATCATGTTGCTGGAACAGCTGGGGCGTATCGACCTCAATCTATTGATAATACTGCAAGTTTTGCTGGAGGAACGAAACGGCAGCCGGGCGGCCCGCCGCCTGCATCTGAGCCAGTCTGCCGTCAGCAAGGCGCTCGGCCGGCTGCGGGAAACCTTCGACGATCCCCTGTTCGTACGCTCGGCCTACGGGCTGGAACCCACCGCACGCGCCCTCAGCCTGCAGCAGCAACTGCAGCCGATCCTGCTGTCGCTGGACAACCTGATCCAGCCGCCGGATTTTGACCCGACCACCACCGAGCGGGAGTTCGTCATCGCCAGCATGGACAGCGCCTTTACTCTGTTCGCGCCGCTCTACCTGAGCGAGCTGAAACGGCAGGCACCCGGCATCCGGCTGCGCTACGAGGAGTGGACCGAGAACAGCCTGACCGAGATGAGCCAGGGCCAGGTGGACATCGCCTTCACGGTGCGGGAAAACTGCATCAATTCTGACTTTCGGCTCGATACCCTGCCCAACGCCATCTGTCAGCGACTGCTCGCCATCGACGATCTGACCTGCCTGGTGCAGCATGACCACCCTGCCCTGCACGAACCCGAATGGGATCTCACCCGCTACCTGGCCTATCCCCACGTGCAGACCTATTGCGAGGGGCGCGACCGCTGGATGCTGGATCACAAGCTGGCGGAGCAGGATCTCTACCGCCGCATCGAGGCGACCGTCCCCTCCTTCGAGGCGGCGCTGCGGATGGGCATGCACTCGGACATGATAGTGACCCTCTCCCGGCTCTACGCCCGCCATGCCACTCAGGTCTACCCGCTGGTACCGCTGCCGCTGCCCATCGCCCTCGACAGCATCTCCCACCTGTTGATCTGGCATCAGCGCCACGAGGAGGATCCTGGCCACCGCTGGCTGCGGGAAACCCTGCTGGCGCTGATCATGAGCAAACTGGAGCCCACTGCTGCCGAACCGTCCTGATACAGGCGCTGGCCGCGAGCACCTGACAGGTTGAGCAAGCCGGCCCCTTCGGCAGCCGCAGGCACCTGATAGCCACCACGCCGGATCACAGGCAAAAAAACGGGGCTCGTCGAGCCCCACGTCTTTCCTGTTAGCCAGTCAGTTCTGACCGGTCACCGCCAGGTAGTGGTGCACCCCATCGAGCAGCATCTGCACCGAGATCATCACCAGCAGCATACCCATCAGCCGCTCCACTGCGGTGAGTCCTCGCTCACCCAGCAGCTTGTTGAAGACCTCGTAGAACATCAGGATCACGGCGCTGGCGCCCCAGGCCATCAGCAGGGCCAGCGACCAGTCCGCCATCCGGGTCGGCTCCTGGTTGGCCAACAGCAGCAGGGAGGCCAGGATCGAGGGGCCGGCAATCATGGGGATCGCCATGGGCACCAAGAAGGGCTCCTCCCCCGCGGCCAGCCCGGTCACCCCCCCTTCACTCGGGAAGATCATCTTGATGGCGATGAGGAACAGGATTATGCCGCCGGCGATGCTGACCGCCTCCTGGCGCAGGTTGAGGAAATTGAGGATCTGCTGCCCGACAAACAGGAAGGCCATCATGATCACCAGCGAGAACAGCAGCTCCCGCATCATCACCTTGCGACGTCGCTTGGGATCGATATGACGGAGGATCGACAAAAAGACCGGCAGGTTGCCCAGCGGATCCATGATCAGAAACAACATGACGGCAGCGGAGAAAGTATCCATACAACGCCCAGGCCAAGCCTTCAACAGAGGAGGGGAAAGAGGGCGAATATAACAAAGGCGGCGGGATTCGGCGAGCGCGGCAGGCGCTCGCCGGCGGGGATCAACCGTGGTTGCAGATCTTGTCGGCGCGGGTCTGGAAACCCTGCTCCGATTCGATGAACTTGCCGCGTTTGGCCAGGAAGTCGATCAGCGCCTCGGCATCCATCTCGCTGGCGCTGCAGGTGTGGAAACGGGCATCCGCCCCGAAGCGTGCGTCGATGGCCTGCTTGAGGCTGGCCCGGGTGAACTGGCCGCCCTGCGCCAGCATCATCTCCATCACTTCGTGGCCGTGTACCGATTGAGTCATTGCAAACCTCTTGAATAGACATATTTGATGCCTATTAAATCCTGCCCCACTGCCGACGACCTTGATATAGGCCAACAAATTGCCGATTTCCCTGCGTCCGTACTGGTGATGGCCGCGGCTTTGTCGATAATGTGGCAACCTAAGCAGGGGATGGCTACACTAACGCCCCTTTTTGCTACCGCAGACCGAATATAAGGACATTGGCGTCATGCTGTTCCATGGACTGGCTTTCAAGCCCTGGCGGATCTGGACCCGCCGTCCGCTCTGGTTGAAGACCCTGCTCGGCATGCTGACGGGGATCGGGCTCGGCGCCGCTTTCAGCGAACAGGCATTGCTGCTCAAACCCATCGGCGTGCTGTTCGTCAACACCATCCAGATGCTGATGGTGCCTCTCATCTTCTGTTCGGTCATCGCCGGCCTCACCTCGCTGCTCAAAGGCAAGGCCCTAGACCGCATCGCCGGCAAAGCCATCGGCCTCTACCTCTGTTCCACCGCCGTCGCCATCTGCATCGGCCTGGTGATGGGCTGGCTGCTGGAACCCGGCATGGGCGCCAATATGGGACCCTATGAACGGGTCGGCATGGCGGAGTCCCCCACCCTGGCCAGCGTGCTGAGCCACCTGGTGCCGCACAACCCGGTGCAGGCCATGGTGGATGGCAAGATCCTGCAGGTGATCGTGTTCGCGGTGGCCCTCGCCCTCGCCCTCAACGCAACCGGTCGGCGCGGCCGCCCCGCCATCCTGTTCTTCACCTCGCTGGCGGAGGGGATGTTCAAGCTGACCCAGATGGTAATGGCGCTGGCCCCTTACGGTGTCTGCGCCCTGATGGCCTGGATGACCGGCAAGTACGGCATGAGCCTGCTGCTGCCGCTGCTCAAGGTGATCGGCGCCGTCTACCTCGGCTGCCTGCTGCACGTGCTCGGCGTCTACAGCAGCCTGCTGATCCTGCTGGCCCGCCTCAATCCGCTGCACTACTTCAAGAGCATCGTCGATGCCCAGGCGGTGGCCTTCACCAGCAGCTCCAGCAACAGCACCCTGCCCATCAGCCTGGCCTGCGCCGAGCGCCGGCTCGGGGTCTCCCCCGCCATCACCGCCAAGGTGCTGCCCATCGGCGCCACCATCAACATGGACGGTACCGCCCTCTATCAGGGGGTCACCGCCCTGTTCGTGGCTCAGGCCTTCGGGGTGGATCTGCACCTGGTGGATTACCTGACCATCATCAGCATCGCCACCCTGGCCAGCATCGGCACGGCGGGCACGCCGGGCACCGGCCTGATGCTGCTGACGCTGACCCTGACCGCAGTGGGACTGCCGCTGGAGGGGGTGGCACTGATCGCCGGGATCGACCGGATCCTCGACATGGCGCGCACCACGGTCAACGTCTCCGGCGATATTCTGGTTTCCGTATTGATTGCCCGCAGCGAGCGGGAGCTGGATCTGGCGACCTATCACGACGCCAGCGCGGGGGAGGATATCGACTTCACCCTGCGCTGAGGCAGGGCGAGCGATTAATTTTCGTGGGGATCGTGGTGGCAGCGCCAGCAGACATCGAAGTTGGCGCCGTTCTCCTCCCCGCACTGACCGCACAGCCAGCCGTTGCCCTGGCGCTGCTGATAGCGTTCGATGACCCGTCCCGCCTTGCTGCGATCCTGCTCGCGCACCATCAGGGTCACCTGCAGCATGTCCACCGGCAGTTCGCCCAGGGCGCCCGACAGCGCCTCGCCATTGAGCCGCACCGGCACTCCTTCCACTTCCAGCGCCCCTTTCAGGGCGTGGGCCTCCAGCGAATGGGAAGCCCGATACAGATTGATCCAGTGATCCATGTCTTCCCCCTCAGATCCCCCGCGATGCCGTTACCACGGCACCGACTCTGGCCGGCTACAGCAGGGTGTCTATGCCGTAGTCGGCCCCCTTGGCCACGATGAAATCGATGAACACCCGCAATTTTCGCGGCATCAGCCGCCGCTCCGGAAACAGCAGGTAAATGGGTACCCTGGGCTGCTGCCACTCGGGCAGCACGGACACCAAGGTCCCGCTCGCCAGCTCCTCGTGGCAGAGCATGGCGGGCAGAGAGGCGAGCCCCAGCCCGGCCTTCGCCGCCTCTCTGGCACAGGTTATATTATTAACCCGAAAGCGGGAGGGAGGGTCAACCAGCACCTCCTTGTCATCCCGCTCGAAGCACCAGTGCGAGGCCAGAAAGCCGCTGGTCACCGCCACCCGCTCATGTTGTACCAGATCCTCGGGATGAGTGATGGCGGGGCTGCGCGCCAGGTACGCCGGGCTGGCACAGATCAGGCGGGCGTTGCTCCACAACCGCCGCGCCGCCAGGTTCGAGTCGCTCATGTCGCCGATCCGCACGATCGCATCCAGCCCCTCGTTGATGGGATCCACGATGCGATTGGTCAGCTCCAGTTCCACCTGCAGACCGGGATAGGCCTGCAGAAACTCCGCCACCAACCTGCCTACTACCAGCTGCCCTGCCTCGATGGGCACCGCCAGCTTGAGGGTGCCGGTCACCTCCTGCTGGCTGGCGCTCACCATCAGCTCGGCCTGGGCCAGCTCGTCCACCGCCTTGCTGCAACGCAGATAGTACTGCTCACCGGCCTCGGTCAGGGTGAGCTGGCGGGTCGAGCGGTAGAGCAGCCGCACGCCAAGGCGCTGCTCCAGCTCGGCGATGCGCCGGCTCACCGTCGCCTTGGTCATGCCCAGCTCCTGGGCGGCCGCCGTGAAGGACCCCTTGTCGACGATCCGCACTAGAATCAATGCAGCGTTCAGATCCATTGTTGCACCAGTGAAACTGTATATCTCATAAATGGATACTAATCGAAACAGTTGGCCAGTGTTAGCCTGCCTCTCTTAAGTTCAGGAATCCCCCACATGAGTCAACACAAGAAGATCCCCCTGCTGGCCGCCATGATACTGGCCCTGCTCGGCCTGCTGTTTGCCGGTTACTGGTATCTGCACGGCCGCTACTTCGAGAGTACCGACAACGCCTACCTGCAGAGCGAGGTGACCGGCATCGGCTCCAAGCTCTCCGGCTACATCAGCGAAGTGCTGGTGACCGACAACCAGCCGGTGAAGGCCGGCCAGCTCATCGCCCGTCTCGACGACCGGGAGTACAAGACCAAGGTGGCCGAGGCCGAAGCCGACCTGCGCCTCAATCAGGCGACGGCGGAAAATCTCGCCGCCACCCGCACCCAGCAGCTGAGCCTCATTCGCCAGGCCGAGGCCAAGGTCAGCTCGGCCAATGCCGAACAGGTTCGGGCCCAGCAGCAGGTGCGCCGCGTCAGCCAGCTCAACCAGCGCCACTACAGCTCCCAGGACAGCCTGGACGAGGTGCGTGCCGGCTTGCAGGTCAATCAGGCCCTGGAGCAGGAGGCCAAAGCGGCCCTGCAGGCCGCCCGCGAGCGGCTGCTGGTGCTGGATGCCGAGGCCAAGCAAAACCAGGCCAGGCTGGCATTGAGCGCCGCCCAGCTGGAGCAGGCCAAGCTGGAGCTGGCCTATACCGAGCTGCGGGCCCCGGCCGACGGCATCATCGGCAAGCGCAGTCTGCGGGCCGGGCTCTACGTCCAGTCCGGCATGCAGGTGGCCAGCCTGGTGCCGCTGCAGCAGGTGTGGGTCGAGGCCAACTTCAAGGAGACCCAGCTGCTCCACATGCAGCCCGGCCAGAAGGTGGAGGTGATCCTGGATGCCTATCCGGATCAGCCGGTCGAGGGGATCATCGACAGCCTGGCGCCGGCCACCGGTGCCAAGTTCGCCCTGCTGCCGCCGGAGAACGCCACCGGCAACTTCACCAAGATCGTGCAGCGAGTACCGGTCAAGATCCGCATTCCGGAGCCGGGGCCGCTGGCGGGCAAGCTGTTGCCTGGCCTCTCCACCGAGGTGATCGTCGACACCCGCAGCCCTGATCCCGTGGTCGCCGCCAACTGATGGACGCCATACCACGCCGCAACTGGATCGCGGTCATGGGGGGCCTCATCGGCGCCTTCATGGCCATCCTCGACATCCAGATCACCAACGCCTCCCTGAAGGACATTCAGGGGGCCCTGTCGGCCACCCTGAGCGAGAGCTCCTGGATCTCCACCTCCTATCTGGTGGCGGAGATGATCGCCATCCCGTTGAGCGGCTGGTTGAGCCGGGGGCTGAGCGTGCGGCGCTACCTGCTGTGGACCACAGGCGCCTTCATCATCGCCTCCGTGCTCTGCTCGTTCAGCTGGAACCTCACCAGCATGATCGTCTTTCGGGCGCTGCAGGGCTTCACCGGCGGGGCGCTGATCCCCATGGCTTTCTCCCTCATTGTCAGCCTGCTGCCGCTGCACAAGCGAGCCACCGGCATGGCGCTGTTCGGCCTGTGCGCCACCTTCGCCCCCGCCATCGGCCCAACCCTGGGCGGCTGGCTGACCGAACAGATGTCCTGGCACTACATCTTCTACCTGAACGTGCCGCCGGGACTGCTGGTGATGGCCATGCTGGCCCACGGGCTGGACAAGAAGCCGGTGGACTGGGAGGTGATCAAGCGGGTGGATCTCATCGGCATCCTTACCATGGCGGTGGGGCTGGGCCTGTTGGAAGTGGTGCTGGAAGAGGGCAACCGGGAGGACTGGTTCGGTTCCAGCTTCATCGTGCGGCTCACCGTCATCTCGGTGGTGGCGCTGGTGTTCTTCGTCATCAGCCAGCTGCTGCGCCGCCACCCGCTGGTCAACCTGCGGCTGCTGCACAACCCGCGCTTCGCGCTGGCCTGCTTCGCCTACCTGGTGCTCGGCATGGCGCTGATGGGCTCCATCTATGTGCTGCCGCTCTACATGACCCAGATCCACAACTACAACGCGCTGGAAATCGGCGAGGTGCTGATGTGGATGGGACTGCCCCAGTTGCTGGTGCTGCCACTGGTACCCAAGCTGACCCACAAGATAGACCCGCGCTATCTGGTGAGCTTCGGTTTTCTGGTGTTCGCCGTCAGCTGCTTCATGAACATGAACATGAGCGCGGACTACGCCGGGCCCCAGCTGATCCAGTCGCTCATCGTGCGGGCGCTGGGCCAGCCCTTCATCATGGTGCCGCTCTCCCTGGTAGCGACCGCCAGCCTGACGCCGGACGAGATCCCCTCCTCCTCCACCCTGCTCAACGTGCTGCGCAACCTGGGCGGTGCCTTCGGCATCGCCATCATAGCCACCCTGATCGACAACGACACCCGCACCCATGTCAGCCAGATCGGCAGTACCCTGGCCGCCACCAGCATAGAGGGACAGGCCTATCTGCTGCAGCTGGCCCAGAGCATGATGGCCCAGGGCTCCGACCCCGAACTGGCCCGTCTGCAGGCTCAGGCCATGCTGTCGAACACCATCAGCCGCGAGGCGGCCATCATGGCCTACAACCAGGTGTTCTTCGTGATGGGTATCTTCCTGCTGATCGCCAGCGCCCTGATGCTGCTGCTCAAGCAGCCGGCCCCGAGGGCGCCGGATGCCGAACCGGTCGAAGCGTGAAAGAGTGGGAAGGGAATAGTAAAACGGGCCGGCAGGCCCGTTTTTTATTGCGGCCCGCCGGTCAACCCGCCAGCGAGGCGGCGATCAGGAACTGGGCGGCGAAGTAGCTGCTCATCACCCAGGCGGTGGCATGGGGAAAGGGGCGACGGAAGCGGTCCAGCGCCAGCATGCTGTCGGAGAACAGGAACATCAGTGCCCCCACCAGGGCGGCGGCGCTGCCGGCGGTGAGGGAGGCGTGCCAGGCACCGGCGGCCACCCAGGCCATGCCGATGATCACCAGCATGTAGCAGAAGACGGGGATCTTCATCTCCCCGAGCTTGCCCCACAACAGGCCGAACACCATGCCGGCCACCAGCAGCAACAGCAGGCCGTCCACCAGGTTCAGTACCAGCGGCCCCTGGGCGAAGCCGACGATGTAGCAGAGGTGCGCGACAAGAAATGCCGCCAGCCCCTGGATGAAGCGGTCGCTCGGCAGCATCAGCAGCACGTCGCCGGCCAGCGACAGGCAGAGACCGAGCAGGATCCAGGCGTGGGAGCCGTCGTGGTCATAGCCCTGATAGCCGAACGCCAGCGCTATGATGAGCAGCATGGTCAGCGGCTTGCTGATGTAGAACTGACGGGAGTCTGAGCCGTAGGCCGCACGAATGTGCCACCAGCCCGATGCGATGATCAAGAAACTCAATAACATGCCCTGCTCCTCACGTGTCGCTCGCAGTCATACGGCAACATCTTCTTGCTGACAGGGAGAGTAACAAATTCCCCCGGCCAGTGGCAGAGGCGCTCAGCAAACGAGCACTCTACGCCTAAAGTCTAATTGTCCCGTCCACCCGGTTCGGGCATAAGGAACGGGTTCGGAGGATCACCATGGAAGAAGCAATGAGAAACTATCTGCCCGCCATCGACATCATGATGTGCCACTTGGGAATCAGCTTTGAGCAAGCCTGCGAGCAGCTGGGATTGAGCCAGGTGGAGCAACAGACCCTGAGCCTGCTGCAAGAGCAGGATCCGCAAGAATAAGCCCTCCCGGTATCAGACATCATGATGTGTCACTTGGGAATCAGCTTTGAGCAAGCCTGCGAGCAGCTGGGATTGAGCCAGGTGGAGCAACAGACCCTGAGCCTGCTGCAGGAGCAGGATCCGCAAGAATAAGCCCTCCCGTGGCCCGTATAGATATCATGATGTGCCGCGTTGAATAGGTATGAGAGCAGCCGGAACTGAGCTAGGTGAAGCAACAGCCTTTCAACCTGCCGCATAAAGCAAGCTCCGCAGGAATAACCCCACACGGGGTAAATAAAAACGGCGCCATCGTGGCGCCGTTTTTATTGAGTGCGGGATCAGCGTGCCTGACGGCGCCGCTGCAGCCAGATCACGGCACCAAACAGCAGGAAGCCCGGCAGCCACATCAGCTCCTTGGGCCAGCGCTCGGTGGGCGCCTTGACGCTCAGGATCTGCTGATCCATCTCCAGCCCCAGCTCGGCGGCCTGGCTGCCGAAGGTGACGCTGTCGATCAGGATCTTGCCGTCCTGCTCATAGGTCTGGATCCCCAGCTTGGTCAGACGATCCTCACCGCTCGCGCCATCCGGCACCGGCAGCAGCACGGTGAAGCGGCGCAGCTTGCCCACCGCATCTTCCCCTTCCATCCGCAGGCGCAGGGTGCTCTCGGCCTCCACCTGGCCCATGGTCTGGGCCAGCTCGGCCGGCGCGGCGTCGCGATACGGGTCGTGCAGCATGTCCATCCAGAAACCGGGACGGAACAGGGTGAAGGCCACCAGCAGCAGCAGCACGCTCTCGTACCAGCGGCTCTTCACCAGGAAGTAACCCTGGGTGGCGGCGGCGAAGATCAGCATGGCGATGGTGGCCACGATGAAGATCAGCACGCCGTGGGCGAAGTCCACGTTGATGAGCAGCAGGTCGGTGTTGAAAATGAACAGGAACGGCAGTGCCGCGGTGCGCAGGCTGTAGTAGAACGCCGTGATCCCGGTCTTGATGGGATCCCCTTTGGAGACGGCGGCCGCGGCGAACGAGGCCAGCCCCACCGGCGGGGTCACGTCGGCCATGATGCCGAAGTAGAAGACGAACAGATGTACGGCGATGAGCGGCACGATGAGGCCGTTCTGCTGCCCCAGGGTGACGATCACCGGCGCCAGCAGACTCGACACCACTATGTAGTTGGCGGTGGTGGGCAACCCCATGCCGAGGATCAGGCTCAGCAGGGCGGTCAGCAGCAGCATCAGCAGCAGGTTGCCCATGGAGAGGAACTCCACCAGATCCGCCAGCACCAGGCCGACCCCGGTCTGGGAGACGGCCCCGACTATGATGCCGGCGGTGGCGGTGGCGATGCCGATGCCGATCATGTTGCGGGCACCGGCGATCAGCCCCTCGCGCAGATCCACCACGCCGTCGGTGAAGCTGCCGTAGTCATGCTTGCCGTCGGTGCGCAGCCAGTTCAGCAGCGGGCGCTGGGTCAGCAGTATGATGATCAGCATCACCGAGCCCCAGAAGGCCGACAGGCCCGGGGAGAGTCGCTCCACCATCAGACACCACACCAGTACCACCACCGGCAGCAGGAAGTGCAGGCCGGAGAGCAGCACGGCGCGGGTTTCCGGCAGCTCGTCCAGCGGCTTGTCCGGATCTTCCGACGGCAACGGCTCGTTGCTGGCGGCGATCTTCAGCAGCCCCAGATAGGCGGCGGCCAGCAGCACGCTGATCCCCGGCAGGGCGTAGTCGCCCAGCGCCGGCTTGAGCCAGCCCAGGCCGTAGTAGACCGCCATGGAGAGACCGCTGATAAGCGCGGCACCGAAGGCGAAGCCGGTCAGGCGGCGCAGCCAGGGGCGCGGCTGACGGTTGCCGATGGGCTGCATGCCGAGCTTGAGCGCCTCGAGGTGCACTATGTAGAGCAGGGCGATGTAGGAGATGGCCGCCGGCAGGAAGGCGTGCTTGATGATCTCGACGTAGGGAATGCCCACGTACTCCACCATCAGGAAGGCGGCGGCGCCCATGACCGGGGGCATGATCTGGCCGTTGACCGAGGAGGCCACTTCCACCGCGCCGGCCTTCTCCTTGGAGAAGCCGACCCGTTTCATCATGGGGATGGTGAAGGTGCCCGTGGTCACCACGTTGGCGATGGAGGAGCCGGAGATGACGCCGGTCAAGGCCGAGGCCACCACGGCCGCCTTGGCCGGGCCGCCGCGCAGGTGGCCGAGCAGGCTGAAGGCGAGCTGGATGAAGTAGTGGCCCGCACCGGCGCGCTCGAGCAGGGCGCCAAACAGCACGAACAGGAAGACGAAGCTGGTGGAGACCCCGAGGGCGATACCGAACACCCCTTCGGTGGTGATCCACTGGTGGTTGGCCAGCGCGTGCAGGCTCACCCCACGGTGGGCCAGCAGGGAGGGCATCCAGGGGCCGGCCAGGCTGTAGGCCAGGAAGACGATGGCGATCACCGCCAGGGCCGGGCCGAGGGCACGGCGGGCGGCTTCCAGCAGCAGCGGAATGCCGATACAGGCGACCACGAAGTCCATGGTGGTCAGGTTGCCGGGGCGCTGGGCCAGCTGCTCATACATGATGAACAGGTAGCTGGCGACGGCGGCGCCGATGAGGCCAAGGGCGATGTCACCGAGCGGCACGCGGTCGCGCGGCGAGCTGCGCATGGCCGGGAACACCAGATAGGCGAGCAGGATGGCGAAAGCCAGGTGAATCGAGCGTGTTTCAGTGTCGTTGAGAACACCGATGCCGAGAGAGAACGGCAGCGGCGAAGCGATCCAGAGCTGGAACAGGGACCAGATCAGCGCAAGACCCGCGATGATCCAGCTCATGGTGCCCACCGGCAGGCGGGCTCCCACATCCTGGGCGATCAGCTCCTCGGCCGAGAGCGCCTCTTGTTGTTGTGTTTGCTGCATAGTGTGGCTCTGTTGGTACTGCAATAAATGAGACTCGCCCCCCCGAGGGAGGAGCGAGTCTGGGGCACATCCGAAACCGCAACCGGATTACATCCAGCCACGTTCCTTGTAGTAGCGCACCGCGCCTTCATGCAGCGGGGCGGAGAGACCCACCTTGATCATGTCGGCTTCCTTCAGGTCGGCGAAAGCCGGGTGCAGGCGCTTGAAGCGATCCAGGTTGTCGAACACGGACTTGACCAGCTGGTAGACCACTTCCGGATCAGCCTTGGCGCTGGTGGAGAGTACGGCCTTGCCACCGATGGACGGGGTCTGGTTCGGGCTGCCCTTGTACAGACCACCCGGGATCTCGGCCTTGCTGTAGTAGCTCTTCTCGGCCAGCAGCTTGTCGATCTCGGGGCCGGTCACCGGCACCAGCACGGTATCGGTGGTGGTGGAGGCTTCCTGGATGGCACCGTTCGGGTGACCGACGAAGTAGCTCATGGCGTCGATGTTGTTGTCACCCAGGGCAGAGGCCTGCTCGGCGGGTTTGAGCTCGGAGACCAGGCTGAACACGGACTTGTCCCAGCCCTTGACGGTCATGATCTCTTCGAAGGTGTCGCGCTGGCCGGAGCCCGGGTTGCCGATGTTGACGCGCTTGCCCTTCAGATCGTCGAAGCCGGCAATCTTGGCGTCCTTGCGGGCCAGGATGGTGAACACTTCGCTCTGCAGGGAGAAGACGGCGCGGATGTCATCCATCGGCCCCTCGGCTTTGAACGGCTCGACGCCCTTCATCGCCTTGTACTGGTGGTCGGACTGCATGATGCCGAAGTTGAACTCGCCGGAGCGGATGCCGTTGACGTTGGCAACACCGCCGCCACTGGCCGGGGCGTTGCACTTGATCTGGTGATCGGCGGCGCCGCGGTTGAGGAAGCGGCAGATGGACTGGCCCGCCACGTAGTAGACACCGGTCTGACCGCCGGTACCTATGGTCACGAAGCGCTCCTGCGCCTGTACCGGACCACCAAACGAGACACCGACCAGAGCTGCCGACAAGGCACACGCCAGGGATAATCCTTTCATGTTGTTCATCCTTTTTGATTGATTCAGCTCGCCCGTTCCACGGGCGAATGCAAGACAAACCGCCGTGCTGCGTCGGCGGTCGTCCGTGACCTCGCGATGAGGAAATGGGTGAACGACCAGCGTTCCCCAAAAAGCCACCAGCATCCTGTGGTGAGACAGTCGGCTTCATGCCAACCAGAGATAATTGGCACCGAGGGGGCCAATTAAAGAGTTATAACGGCATCGATTAAGCACACGGCGCCAACATAAATCAAACAAAAACACAAAATGAAGGATATCGGTCGCCAGAAATTTGAAGCCGATCATTAATTTGCCGATCGAAGATTAATTGGTTGTGCTACCGGACGGCAGGCGGGAAGAGGGAAAGGAGATTCTTTTGCAGCCCTTGTCTGGCAAGGGCTGCAACCTTGGTAACTTATGCTTTTGGCTTGGCCAGATCCAGGATAAACGCAAACTCCAGCGCGATATCCTCGTAGGCCTTGAAGCGGCCCGACTTGCCGCCGTGGCCGGCGTCCATGTCGGTACTCAGCAACAACTTGTTATCATCCGTCTTCAGCTCCCGCAGCTTGGCCACCCACTTGGCCGGCTCCCAATACTGCACCTGGGAATCGTGCAGACCCGTGGTGACCAGCAGATTCGGGTAAGCCTGCGCCTTGACCTGATCGTAGGGGCTGTAGGCCTTCATGTAGTCGTAGTAGCGCTTCTGATTCGGGTTGCCCCACTCGTCGTACTCGCCGGTAGTGAGGGGGATGGACTCGTCCAGCATGGTGGTGACCACGTCGACGAAGGGCACCTGGGCAACCACGCCGCGATAGAGCTGGGGCGCCTGGTTGATGACGGCCCCCATCAGCAGGCCGCCGGCGCTGCCGCCCATGGCGTAGACCTGATCCCTGGCACCATAGCCCTGCGCCACCAGCGCCTCGGTCACGTCGATGAAGTCGTTGAAGGTGTTCTGCTTCTTCAGCAGCTTGCCATCCTCATACCAGTGGCGGCCCAGCTCCTCGCCACCACGAATGTGGGCGATGGCGTAGACGAAGCCGCGATCCAGCAGGCTCAGCCGGGCGCTGCTGAAGTCCGGATCCATGCTGGCGCCATAGGAGCCGTAGCCGTAGACCAGCAACGGATTGGTGCCTGCGCCGGTCCCTTCCTTCTTGAACTTGTCCTTGCGATAGACCAGCGACACCGGCACGGCCACGCCGTCACGGGCAGTGATCCAGAGCCGCTCGCTGGCATATTGGTCGGCCTTGAAGCCCGCCACCGGCTGCTGCTTGAGCAGGGTGCGCTTGCCGCTGTTCAGGTCGAGCTCGTAGGTGGAAGACGGCGTGGTCATGGAGGAGTAGCCATAGCGCAGGGCGCTGGTGTCCGGCTCCGGGTTGTAGGCAAGCCAGGTGACATAGGCGGGATCGTCGAAGGCGATCTCTTTCTGCTCGCCGCTCTGCCAGTTGACTTGGCGCAGCCGGGTCAGCCCCTGACTGCGCTCCTCCAGCACCAGCCACTCCTTGAACAGGGCATAGCTCTCCAGCAGCACATCCGGATTGGGGGCGATCACCGCCTTCCAGCGCTCCACCGGGCTCTCTTTGGTCTCGTAGAGGCCGAAGTTCTTGCCGTCCTTGTTGGAGCGCACATAGAAGCGGCCGCGGTAGTGATCCAGGCTGTACTCGTGATCCACCTGGCGCGGCAGGAACACCCGCGGCGCCTGGGTCGGCACGTTGGCATCGATGAGGCGCGCCTCGCCGGTGGTGGTGCTGGAGAGGGCGATGACGATGAAATCTTCCGAGGTGGTGGCATAGAGGCTCACATAGAAGGTGTCGTCCTTCTCCTCGTAGACCAGGGTATCCTTGGCGGGATCCGTACCCAGCTCGTGGCGATAGACCTGGTAGGGCAACAGGGTCTTGGGGTGCTTGCGCACGTAGAACACCGTCTTGCTGTCGTTGGCCCAGACCAGATTGCCGGAGGTGTTCGGAAGCGTGTCGGCGGCCCACTTGCCGCTCTCCAGATCGAAGAACTGGATCTGGTACTGGCGGCGGGAGAGGAAATCTTCCGCCACCGCCAGCCAGCGGTTGTTGCGGCTCACCTCGAGCGCCCCCAGGGCGTAGAACTCGTGGCCCTCGGCACGCTGGTTGCCGTCCAGCAGCAAGCTTGTAGCCTCTTCACCAATTTTTCTGCGTGAATAGATGGCGTACTCCTTGCCCGGCTCGTAGCGGGTCTGGTAGCGATAGCCGTTCTTCACATAAGGCACCGACTCGTCCTGCTGGGGAATGCGGGCCACCATCTCCTGATAGAGCTGGTCGCGCAGCGGCTTGACCGGTTTGAGCATGGCGTCGGTGTAGGCGTTTTCGGCCTCCAGGTAGGCCAGCACCTCGGGTTTCTGGCGCTCGTCATCGCGCAGCCAGTAGTAGTTGTCGACCCGGGTATCCCCGTGTTTTTTCAGGGCATGGGGGTGTTTGGCGGCCACGGGAGGCTGGATCTGGGTGTCGCGTGTGGGCATGGCGGACTCATCATTGGCATATGAACAGGGAACGGCGGCCAGGCAAGCCAGCAGCAGAAGCCCTCGGGAAAAGGTGAACATGTCGCATCCTTTGCGCTTTAAAAGGGTTGGCGGACCTGAGCCTTGGCTCCTTGGACAGGGGACCAATCTGCCCCTTGTCGCCTTCAGTTGCAAGTTCTCCCGCGCCGGGATGTAAAAGGGCCGCCATCTCGCGATGGCGGCCCCCATACCTGACCGTGAGCGACACGGGCTCGCTCAGGTGTGCCTCACATGATGGAAGTGTGTCCGCTCACGGCCAGTCTTCATCAGCCGGGGTAGCTCGACCAGACCCTGGTCGCGCCCTCATTGCTGATGCTCAGCACCTGATAGGGCTGACCCGGAATATCCATGCCCGGCGCACTCTGGGGCATGCCCGGAATGGTCAGGCCGCGGATCGCCGGTTTTTCCTTGAGCAGTTTCTGCACATCGGCGGCGGGCACGTGTCCCTCGATCACATAGCCGTTGACCACGCCGGTGTGGCAGGAGGCCAGCTGCGGGGTGATGCCGTACTGCTGCTTGACCGGTGCAAGCTGTTCGGTTTCGATGACCTCGAGCTCGAAGCCATTCTCTTCCATGTGCTTGTTCCAGGCCTGGCAGCAGCCGCAATACTTGGATTTGTAGACGGTCATCTTCTCGGCCGCAAGAGCAGAAAAGCTGACGGTACCGGCCAGCACGGCCAGTAGCAGGGATTTGTACATAACTCACCTCAGATTGAATAAAACATGCCCGGGAACGGGGGTCAGATTCAAGCCAGGGTGCGGGGAGGACGCTCCAGCCGGTCGGTCGGGACATCCGGCATGAACTGGGAAGGGGAGATGAAATCCGGGGCATCGGGCTCCAGCATGGCAACCGTCAGGCTGTCACTGCTGAGCACCGTCATGGCGAGCGCCGAGGTGAAGCTGCCGCAGGGCATGGCTTTTTCTAGGGTGCGTTCGCTCTGGCTGCAATGAGGCGTCAGGGTACAGAGATCGGTCGCCGCCCTGCTGCCAAACGACATCAGCACCATCAGCAGACTCCACAGGGGGAGCCAGCGGCGGGCGCGAGCGAGTTGGCGACGGGTCAGAACCATGAGACGACTCATTGACGAAAGGTGGCCTATGGTAACCCCTGGCCCAGGGGGAGGGTCAAGCCCTCCCCCCTCTTCCAGTCAGCCTCCATCAAGGTTGCTGACGGGTGGCCGCCAACACGATCTCGCGCACGCAGACATTGGCCGGCTGGTGCCATGCATAGAGCACTGCCTCGGCGATCACCTCGGGCGCAATGACGCCGCCCATCTGATCCTTCCAGTCGTGGTAGCCGGCCTTGATGCTCTCGTCCGTGGTGTGGCTGAGCAGCTCGGTCTCCACCGCGCCTGGGGCTATGGTCACCATCCGCACGCCGACATCGGCCACCTCTTCCCGGATGTTTTCGGTCAGGGCGTGTACCGCGAACTTGGTGGCGCAGTAGGCGGCATGGTTCGGGAAGGTCTTGCGACCGGCGATGGAGCTGATGTTGATGATGGTGCCGCTGCGGCGCGCCTTCATCCCGGCCAGCACGCCGTGAACGCCGTTCAATACCCCCATCACGTTGATGTTGAGCATCTGCTGCCACTCGGCCGGATCCTGCACGTCGGCCTGGCCCAGCAGCATGACGCCGGCATTGTTGACCAGGCAGCCGACCGGACCGAATTGCGCCTCGGCCTGCTGGATGGCGGCTTTCATGGCGGTGGTGTCGGTCACGTCGACCCCGATGCAGAGGGTATCGGGCAGGCCCAGCGCCTGCATGGGCTCGACCCGGCGGGCCAGCAACAGCAGCGGATGGCCGGCAGCGGAGAAGGCGCGGGCGATGGCGGCACCGATCCCGGCGGAGGCACCGGTGATCACGACGAGAGGCTTGGACATGATGTTTTCCTTCTGATTCAAGAGTCGGTTTGAGCAAACAAGCGGCTGGCCAGCACGGAACGGGATCACTATAGTCACTGCATCCATCAGTGATAAATATTGTTTTCCGCTGGTTATCATCTGAAAAAACTATGGTTGGGCTTATGCTGGATCTGAGACTGCTGCGCTTCTTCATCGCCATCTATGAAGAGAAGAACATCACGGCGGCGGCCGAACGCTGCCACGTCAGCCAGCCCTCCCTCTCGGCGGGGCTGCGCCAGCTGGAAGAGACCCTGGGTGACAGCCTGTTCATCCGGGGCAAGAAGGGGGTGGAGGCGAAGGATCCGGCCCACTACCTCTATCCCCACGCGGTCAAGCTGGTGGAGGAGGCTCGTCGGCTGCCCGAGCTGTTTCGCCAGAAGGCGACGCGTGCTCGGCTCAATCTTGCCATCATGCCGGACCTGAGCCGGCGGCGGGTGGCGGGATTGCTGCAGCAGGTGCAGGCGGTGCTGCCCGAGCTGGATCTCACCCTCTCCGATTACGGGACGCCTGCCGACTGTCGGCTGACCCTGGATGCCCTGCGCCGGGAGGACGAGATCTTTCTGCCGCTGTGGGAGGAGGATTATGTCTTGTGCGTGCGCCGCGACCATCCCCTCGCCGGCCGCCGGCAACTCGAACTGGCCGAGCTGCAACATTATGATTTTATTGAGTGCCCACCCTGCGAGGCCCATCAGCAGACCATAGGCCTGCTGGCCTGTGATCGGCTCACCCTCAATCTGGTGGCCAAGGCCGAGAGCAAGGGGTTGGTGATGGCGCTGGTTCTGGCCGGGATCGGCATCAGCTTCCTGCCGGACGGGCTGGTGGAGGACGAGGCGGGGCTGTGCACCGTGCCCGTGAGCGGGCCCCGGATGTTCCGGCGCATCGGCCTCTGCTATCCCGCCCACCAGACCCTCAATCCGGCGCTGCGCGAGCTGATCCCGGAGCTGGCGGGCCACGGCGCTTCTTGCTAACGTCGCTGCGCAATGCATCTTTTGCCGGCATCCACTCCTCTTCAGGTCAGGACCCCATGAAACGCATTCTGGTCATCTTCTCACACCCGGCGCTGCAGAGCTCCCGGGCCAACAAGCAGCTGCTGCAGGCCATCGACGGGCTGGAGGGCATCACCCTGCACGACCTCTATCTGCACTACCCGGACATGTTCATCAACGTGAAGCGGGAGCAGGCCCTGCTCTCTGAACACGACATCATCGTCTTCCAGCACCCCTTCTACTGGTACTCCTGCCCCGCCATCATGAAGGAGTGGATGGATCTGGTGCTGGAGTACGGCTACGCCTATGGCCCGGAAGCCCACGCCCTCAACGGCAAGCAGTGGCTGTCGGCCATCACCACCGGTGGTGCCCCCGAATCCTACTGCAGCGCCGGCTACAACCAGCGCCCGCTGCTCGACTTCCTGCTCCCCTTTCAGCAGACGGCCCAGCTGTGTGGCATGAGCTGGCTGCCCCCGTTCGTGCTGCACTCCTTTCACAAGATCCGGGACCCGGAGGCGCTGCGCCGCTGCGGCCAGGACTATCGCCAGTTGCTGTGCGCCCTGCGCGACGAGCAGCTGACCCCGGAACAACTCGGCGGCAGCCCCTATCTGCGCGATCTGCTGGAGGTACTCCCATGACCCGAACCTGCTCCGGGCGCCAGCCCGGCCTGCCTTCATCGGCCTCCACCACGGCGCGGAGGATCCGCTGATGGGACACGGTTTGCTGTTCGATGCCTTCATCTACCTCTCCGCCGCGGTGATCGCGGTGCCGCTGGCCAAGCGCTGGGGGCTGGGATCCGTGCTCGGCTACCTGCTGGCGGGGATCATCATAGGCCCCTTCCTGCTGGGGCTGGTGGGTGAGCAAAAAGACGTGATGCACTTCGCCGAGTTTGGGGTGGTGCTGATGCTGTTTCTGGTCGGGCTGGAGCTCAGGCCGGCGCTGCTGTGGCAGCTGAAGGGGCCCATTCTCGGCACCGGCGGACTGCAAGTGCTGCTCACCACGGCAGCCCTGACCGGCGTGGCCCACCTCATCGGCCTGCCCTGGCAACAGGGGCTGGCCATCGGCCTCATTCTGGCGCTCTCCTCCACCGCCATCGTGCTGCAGAGCCTGCAGGAGCGCAAACTGATGCAGAGCGAGAGCGGCCGCTCAGCCTTCGCGGTGCTGCTGTTCCAAGACATCGCCGTCATCCCCATCCTGGCGATCCTGCCACTGCTGGCCATTGCGCCGGTGGCCAGCAGCGGCAGCTCGGAGCTGGCCGGCTGGCAACACGGCCTGCTGGTGGTGGCCGCCATCTCCGGCATAGTGCTGGGGGGTCATTACCTGATGCGCCCGGTGTTTCGCTCCATCGCCCAGTCCCACATGCGGGAGATCTTCGTCGCCGCCGCCCTGCTGCTGGTGATCGCCATCGCCGTGCTGATGGAGTCGGTCGGCCTCTCCCCCGCTCTCGGCTCCTTCCTCGCCGGCGTGGTGTTGGCGGACAGCGAATACCGCCACGAACTGGAGGCGGACATAGAGCCGTTCAAGGGGCTGCTGCTCGGCCTCTTCTTCATGTCGGTGGGCGCCGGTATCAACTTCGGGCTGTTTGCCGAACATCCGCTGCTGATCCCGGCCCTGGTGGTCGGCCTGATGCTACTCAAGTGGCTGGTGTTGATGGCGCTCGGCTTCATCATCCGCATCTCGCCGAGCCAGCGCTGGACCTTCGGGCTGGCGCTGGCCCAGGGGGGGGAGTTCGCCTTCGTGCTGTTCTCGTTCGCCGCCCAGAACAGGGTGTTACCGGGGGATACCATAGCCCTGCTGACCCTGGTGGTGGCGCTCTCCATGGCGCTGACGCCGCTGCTGCTGATCCTCAACGATAGGGTGATCCAGCCCTGGTTCGACTACCGCAACCAGAGCGAGGTCCCACAGCACGAGCAGCCGGAGCTGGTGGAGCACCCGGTGATCATCGCCGGCTTCGGCCGCTTCGGCCAGATAGTGGGACGCTTGCTGCACGGCCACGGCATAGGTACCACCATCCTAGAGCAGGATGCCAGCCAGATAGAGATGCTGCGCAAGTATGGCTATCAGGTGTTCTACGGGGATGCCAGCCGGCTCGACCTGCTGCACGCCGCCGGTGCCCACAAGGCCAAATTGCTGGTGCTCTCCATCAACGACCCTGCAACGTCACTCGAAGTGATTGAAATGGTGAAGAAACACTTCCCGCACCTTAAGATACTGGCGCGAGCCCAGGATCGTCCCCACGCTCACGAGATCCTGCGTCAGGGCGTGGGCAGCGTGTATCGGGAAACCCTGGGTTCGGCCGTGGATCTGGGGGTGGAAGCCCTGACCCAGCTCGGTTTTCGGGCCAACCAGGCCTGGCGGGCCGGGCAGACCTTCAAGCAGCACGACAACTGGCTGCTGCGGGAGCAGGTCAACTACCTGGACGACGAACACACCTATATCAACAAGAGCCTGCAATACCGGGACATCCTCTCCGATCTGCTGCAAGACGATCAGGAAGGACAGGAGCGCATTCACGCCCACAACTGGAACAGCGGTCTGCCCGACAACGACAAGGAAGCAATATGATTGCCTATTACCCCCTGCTCAAACACCTGCACATGACGCTGGCGCTGGTCAGCGTGCTGCTGTTCCTCTATCGCTGGCTGCTGGCCCTGGGGGGCAGTGCCCGCCTGCAGCAGAAGTGGCTGAAGATCCTGCCCCATGTCAACGACACCTTACTGTTGCTGTTCGGGGTAGTGCTGGCGGTGACCCTGCAGATGAGCCCGGGTCAGCAGCCCTGGCTGATGGCCAAGCTGATCGCGCTGGTGGTTTACATCGGCTTCGGCGTCATGGCGCTCAAGCGCCCTGCGCGCAGCCAGAAGCTGGTGGCCGGCCTCGCGGCCCTGGCGGTATTCGGCTACATGGTGGGCGCCGCCATCACCAAGTCTGCCTGGTCCTGGCTGGCCTGATCCGACAGCCAAAAATCCCCGCCCGGTGGAGGAGAGTCATCTCCTCCACATCATATTCTGCGCTTACCCATCATTTCTGTTTTTTCTTCTACGCCAAATCCGTAAGGCAGCACTTTCATTTGGCGAATTTTCATCATTTTTTAGCCTCAATTGCTGCCAGAAAAGAGAGCGTTCTCTTTTATGATCATGTAGTTAGCTTGGTTTGTATGAAAATGGCGACAGTTGTCGCAGCAAAACTTGCGACATAGACTGTCGCAAGGCATGGCTAGGATACACTCAACGCTAAACCAGTGAAGGCATGCACCATGAGTAAGAAGCTGTTACGACAACTGACCTTGGCGCGTTGCATCCCGCACCGCCCTTACAAGCTGACCGCCAGCCAACTCCAGGTAAAACTGGAAGAAGAAGGCATTCATGTCAGTCTGCGTACCGTGCAACGGGACCTGGAAGAGATGTCCGGCATGGGGTTGTTCGATCTCACCTCGGATGAACGCAGCAAACCACACGGCTGGTGCTTCGAGCGCCATGGCCTCAACGATTTTGCCAACATCATGCCGCTGTCGCTGGCAGTGGCGCTGAAAACCTGGAGCGACCAGGCCAGCCAGCTGCTGCCCGCCAGTGTCCTGACCGAATTGAACCCGCTGGTCGACAAGGCCAGCCAGGTGATCCGTGACAGCCAGAGCGAACTGGCGGAACGCTGGCTCGAGAGCGTGCACCAGTCACCGCGTCCGTTTGCCGGCAACCCGGAGATCCGCCGCAGCACCCTGATCCGCGATGCTCTGTGGCGTGGCCGCAAGTTCAGCGCCGAGATCCAGCGTGTCATCAAGGAGCGCACCGTGTGGCTCTGCTATGACCGCATCAATCCGCTCGGCATTCTGAACCAGGCGGAGGGGCCGACCCTGCTCTGCACCCTGTCCGAGCTGGATCCCAAGGTCTACGGCATCCCGTTCGACCACATCAAGAACGTGGAGCTGACCAACTTCAGCGCGACCCAGCCGAAGGATTTCAATATCCAGAAACTGATCCGCGATCAGGGGTACCAGGATGTCAGCGGGCCGATCCGCTTCGTCGGCCGCATCGATGCCAACTGTCCGACCCTGGTCGACGGCCAGATCCCCGGCCACAACCCGCGCATGACCCGCTACGACAAGCGCAGCGTGGTGGTGGAAACCGAGGTGCAGGACACTCCGGAGTTCCGTACCTGGCTCAACAACATGAGCGGGAACCTGGAAGTGCTGGCGCCAGAATCCTTGCGCAAGGCATATCCGACACCGGGTAGCCGCGTCAGCTGACACCTTCTCAAAAAGCCGGGCCAAGCCCGGCTTTTTGTATTCTTTTTGAGCATATTTATTCAACTAATTTTTAAGCCTTACCCTCGGAATTGAGCCTGTTTTTACCATCGTTTTCGCCCTGTTTTTGCGTGTGAGAGATCAGCCATCGCCGCTGTAAGAGGCCACTGTGTCGAACCGTACGCGAAGCCATCTTTGAATCCTTATGCTTTCCCGTGAAACAAACTAAAAGCATGATTAATATGAATTTATTATCACAACTATGATCGTTTAAGCGTTCCCATCACGCCGACAACGCCAACTCCTCCCTTGTTCCGCCCTCTGGTTCCCTTAATATGGGTCTCACAAGGACGAAGCTGGTTCGGCAGGATGCAGAAGCAGCGCATAAGCAGGGAATAAACCACAGGACGTGGGCAGGGAACACCTCAGGATGAGGCCGATAGCCAGGATGGTTATCAAAGGGAATACAGGACACCGCGGGACGTGGTTGAGGACACCTCGGGATGAGGCAGAGCAGCAGGATGGTTGCTCTTCAGGACGAACAGGAACCTCGCCGGAGGCGAGCAGGAACAGCTTCAGGATGAAGCGAGATAACCCGGATGGTTATCTGTCAGGATGACGCAAGGAACACCACTGGATGTGGTAACGGACACCTCCAGGATGGAGAGAGTGCAGCAATCAGGATCGATTGCCTGGCTAGGATGGCCACAGGACACCTCAACGGATTGGGAAGGGGATATTCCGAAGGATCAGGATAAAGTCAGGGATTGCAGGGAGCGTTGCAGTTCAGGGACTGGACGAAATGACTCGAGGGGACGGCAGCAGCCGTCCCCTTTTCTTTTTGCGCTTTTTATTAGAAACAACCCAATCACATCACTCACGCTGCAGATGTTGTGCATGCCACGTCCCTGCGCCTGTTCCTGCTGCTCGTCACTCTCGCCCATACCTTGACTGTGTCTTTCGACAAGACCTCTCTAAAGGCCTGAAAGAAGCGCCAAGACATTAAAGCTGCACTTCATATGTGTGACGAAGCATAGAGGCGCTATTCAGTCTTCCACGACACTCAAGCAACAAGTCTGCGTAGATGGGTTGCCATTCCCCCTCATGCCATTGTTGGCGGCATACTGCACCAAAGATCCGAAGAGAGTCTCAGCTTCAGTAGTTCCCATGGATCACATCAGTATCCTCGCCTCGCCCGCCGGAAGATCGGGCTCGAGTGGCACCACCCCCCACATGACCACCGTCTGGCTCTGCGTGTTTTACTGAGTCGCGTGAGGAAAAAGAGGCAATTCGGGGGAAATGAGGACGGTGTCGGAAACGAAAAAAAAGCCCAGTCTTTCGACTGGGCTTCTTGTTAGTGGCGGAGCGGACGGGACTCGAACCCGCGACCCCCGGCGTGACAGGCCGGTATTCTAACCGACTGAACTACCGCTCCGCATTCGGTTAGCTTTCGCTAAATCATTTGCCGCTTCTTTATGAGGTGTCATCCTCGCAGCCGGTCATGTGCTTTCACATCACCGTTTAATTGGGTGCCTGGCAGTGTCCTACTCTCGCATGGCGAATGCCACACTACCATCGGCGCTACAGCGTTTCACTTCTGAGTTCGGCATGGGGTCAGGTGGTTCCACTGCGCTATTGCCGCCAGGCAAAATCTTCAATCTGAAAAAGCTGATTTAGTTATTCGTTCTCGGTATCTGCTACAAGTCTTCGAACACTTCTTGGGTGTTGTATGGTTAAGCCTCACGGGTAATTAGTATGGGTTAGCTCAACACGTCGCCGCGCTTACACACCCCACCTATCAACGTTGTGGTCTCCAACGGCCCTTTAGGACCCTCAAGGGGTCAGGGATGACTCATCTCAGGGCTCGCTTCCCGCTTAGATGCTTTCAGCGGTTATCGATTCCGAACTTAGCTACCGGGCAGTGCCACTGGCGTGACAACCCGAACACCAGAGGTTCGTTCACTCCGGTCCTCTCGTACTAGGAGCAACTCCCTTCAATCATCCAACGCCCACGGCAGATAGGGACCGAACTGTCTCACGACGTTCTGAACCCAGCTCGCGTACCACTTTAAATGGCGAACAGCCATACCCTTGGGACCGACTTCAGCCCCAGGATGTGATGAGCCGACATCGAGGTGCCAAACACCGCCGTCGATATGAACTCTTGGGCGGTATCAGCCTGTTATCCCCGGAGTACCTTTTATCCGTTGAGCGATGGCCCTTCCATTCAGAACCACCGGATCACTATGACCTACTTTCGTACCTGCTCGACCTGTCCGTCTCGCAGTTAAGCTGGCTTATGCCATTGCACTAACCTCCTGATGTCCGACCAGGATTAGCCAACCTTCGTGCTCCTCCGTTACTCTTTGGGAGGAGACCGCCCCAGTCAAACTACCCACCAGGCACTGTCCGCGAGCCCGATTCAGGGCCCTGCGTTAGAACATCAAACATACAAGGGTGGTATTTCAAGGACGGCTCCAGCGCAACTGGCGTCACGCCTTCAAAGCCTCCCACCTATCCTACACATGTAGGTTCAATGTTCAGTGCCAAGCTGTAGTAAAGGTTCACGGGGTCTTTCCGTCTAGCCGCGGGTACACCGCATCTTCACGGCGAATTCGATTTCACTGAGTCTCGGGTGGAGACAGCATGGCCATGGTTACACCATTCGTGCAGGTCGGAACTTACCCGACAAGGAATTTCGCTACCTTAGGACCGTTATAGTTACGGCCGCCGTTTACCGGGGCTTCGATCAAGAGCTTCGCTTGCGCTAACCCCATCAATTAACCTTCCGGCACCGGGCAGGTGTCACACCCTATACGTCCACTTTCGTGTTTGCAGAGTGCTGTGTTTTTGATAAACAGTCCCAGCCATCTGGTCACTGCGACTCCCGTCAGCTCCATCCGCAAGGGACTTCACCAACAAGAGCGTACCTTCTCCCGAAGTTACGGTACTATTTTGCCTAGTTCCTTCACCCGAGTTCTCTCAAGCGCCTTGGTATTCTCTACCCGACCACCTGTGTCGGTTTGGGGTACGATGACTTGTAATCTGAAGCTTAGAGGCTTTTCCTGGAAGCAGGGCATCAATGGCTTCCGCACCGTGGTGCGTTCGTCTCGTGTCTCAGTGTTGTGTCTCCGGATTTGCCTAGAAACACCACCTACGCACTTTCACCAGGACAACCGTCGCCTGGCCCACCTAGCCTTCTCCGTCCCCCATCGCAATTACAAGTCGTGCAGGAATATTAACCTGCTTCCCATCGACTACGCCTTTCGGCCTCGCCTTAGGGGTCGACTCACCCTGCCCCGATTAACGTTGGACAGGAACCCTTGGTCTTCCGGCGAGGAGGCTTTTCACCCCCTTTATCGTTACTTACGTCAGCATTCGCACTTCTGATATCTCCAGCATACCTCTCGATACACCTTCGCAGACTTACAGAACGCTCCCCTACCACTCACACTTAGTGTGAATCCGCGGCTTCGGTGCCTGGTTTGAGCCCCGTTACATCTTCCGCGCAGGCCGACTCGACTAGTGAGCTATTACGCTTTCTTTAAATGATGGCTGCTTCTAAGCCAACATCCTAGCTGTCTGAGCCTTCCCACATCGTTTCCCACTTAACCAGAACTTTGGGACCTTAGCCGGCGGTCTGGGTTGTTTCCCTCTTCACGACGGACGTTAGCACCCGCCGTGTGTCTCCCGGATATTACTTACTGGTATTCGGAGTTTGCATGGGGTTGGTAAGTCGGGATGACCCCCTAGCCCAAACAGTGCTCTACCCCCAGTAGTATTCGTCCGAGGCGCTACCTAAATAGCTTTCGGGGAGAACCAGCTATCTCCGAGTTTGATTGGCCTTTCACCCCCAGCC
>NZ_CP023141.1:960000-1092500 GCF_002285935.1 Aeromonas dhakensis | reverse complement strand
TGCCCAGCGTGTGACCAAAGCCACGCTCGAGTGGCTCAAGAGTCACTTTCGCATGAGTCGGGCTAACTTGCTCGATGTCAACTAGCCGCGGTTTAAGAAAATCTGTTACAGAACCCAGCATTGTGTCCTCTCTTTAGAAGCTAGCTTTACTTGGAGTAAAGCTCGACGATCAGCTGTTCGTTAATGTCGGCAGACAGGTCGGAACGCTCTGGCAGACGCTTGAAAGCACCTTCCATTTTAGCGGCATCAACCTCTACCCAAGTCGGCTTCTCGCGCTGACCAGCAACCTCAAGGGCCGCTTTGATACGCGCTTGCTTCTTAGCCTTCTCACGAACGCAGATCACGTCCTCAGGGGAAACCTGGAAAGAAGGAATGTTCACAACGCGACCGTTTACCATGATGGCCTTGTGGCTCACCAGCTGACGAGATTCAGCGCGGGTAGCACCGAAGCCCATGCGGTAGACGACGTTGTCCAGACGACCTTCCAGCAGCTGCAACAGGTTTTCACCGGTGTTACCCTTTTGACGGGCAGCGTCTCGGTAGTAGTTGCGGAACTGTTTTTCCAATACGCCGTAGATACGACGAACTTTTTGTTTCTCGCGCAGCTGAACACCGTAGTCAGACAGACGCGCTTTACGCGCACCGTGTTGACCAGGAACGGTGTCAATCTTGCACTTAGAATCAATCGCACGAACACCAGACTTCAGGAAGAGGTCGGTGCCCTCACGACGGCTAAGCTTAAGCTTAGGACCGATATATCTTGCCATCTTCTTTCTCCAACAATCCTAGACCAAGTAGCTACAGCGTTACACGCGGCGCTTCTTGGGAGGACGACAACCGTTGTGCGGGATCGGAGTCACATCAGTAATGTTAGTGATGCGGAAACCAGCCGCGTTCAGAGCGCGGATGGAAGACTCACGACCGGGACCCGGACCTTTAACCATGACTTCCAGGTTCTTCACGCCATATTCTTTGGCCATCTCACCAGCGCGCTCGGCAGCTACCTGAGCAGCGAACGGGGTGGACTTACGAGAACCACGGAAACCGGAACCACCAGAAGTAGCCCAAGACAGAGCGTTGCCCTGACGGTCAGTAATGGTCACGATTGTGTTGTTGAAAGATGCATGAACGTGCGCAATACCGTCGCTCACTTGCTTTTTAACGCGCTTGCGAGCACGAGTCGGAGTTTTAGCCATTTTCTACCTTCCCGTTACTTCTTGATAGCCTTGCGCGGACCCTTACGGGTACGAGCATTGGTCTTGGTACGTTGACCACGAACAGGCAGGCTACGACGGTGACGCAAACCACGGTAGCAACCCAGATCCATCAATCGCTTGATGTTCATGGAAATCTGACGACGCAGGTCACCTTCAACGGTGAATTTACCTACTTGTTCACGCAGACTCTCGATCTGAGCTTCGTCCAGGTCTTTAATTTTCACATTCTCAGCGATACCGGCTGCGGCACAGATGGCCTTGGAGCGGGTACGACCGACGCCATAAATAGCAGTCAAAGCGATGACTGCATGCTTATGGTCAGGAATGTTAATGCCAGCGATACGGGCCACTATTCACTCCTACATATAGTAGATTACGACCACCACAAAGCCCGTGAGCGGATACGTGGCGGTCAACCAATACACAACAAAAGTTGGCTGGCTATATTAGCCAGCACAACTATTTGTTGCAAGTACTAACCGTAAAAAATTAGCCTTGGCGCTGTTTATGCTTTGGCTCGCTGCAAATCACACGCACCACACCGTGACGCTTGATGATTTTGCAGTTACGGCAGATTGCCTTAACGGAAGCACGAACTTTCATTGCTTAACTCCGTAACTACGCCGACCTTTAGCGGCCGTAGCCCTTCAGGTTGGCCTTCCTCAGGACGTCGCCATACTGATGAGACATCATATGGGTCTGAACCTGAGCCATGAAGTCCATGATAACTACCACGATAATCAGCAGCGAGGTGCCACCGAAATAGAACTGAACGTTCCAGGCAGTCATCAGGAACTGGGGTACCAGACAGATAAAGGTTATATAGAGCGCACCTGCCAATGTCAGGCGGGTCATAACCTTATCGATATAACGTGCTGTCTGCTCGCCCGGGCGGATCCCCGGGATAAAGGCTCCACTCTTCTTCAGGTTATCTGCTGTCTCGCGGGGGTTGAACACCAGCGCGGTATAGAAGAAGCAGAAGAAGATAATGGCTGCTGCATAGAGCATCTCATACAAGGGCTGACCCGGCTGCAGGACCATAGAGACCTGTTGCAGGATATCGGCAACCTTGCCCTCCCCCTGACCAAACCAAGAGGTAATGGTCCCCGGGAAGAGGATGATGCTGGATGCGAAAATCGCAGGAATCACACCGGCCATATTTACTTTCAACGGCAGGTGTGTGCTTTGCGCTGCGAATACCTGGCGGCCTTGTTGACGTTTGGCATAGTTAACGACGATACGACGCTGACCACGCTCCACGAACACCACAAAGTAAGTCACTGCGAAAACAATCAAGCCCAGCAACAACAACAGCAGGATGTGCAATTCCCCTTGACGTGCCTGTTCGGCCGTAGCGCCAATGGCATGAGGCAGACCAGCAACGATACCTGTGAAGATAATCAACGAGATACCATTACCAATCCCACGCTCGGTAATCTGCTCACCCAACCACATCAAGAACATGGTACCGGTGACCAGACTCACAACGGCTGTGAAATAGAAGCCCAAACCCGGATGAGTCACGAGTCCCTGCATCATATTCGGCAAACCGGTTGCAATACCAATGGCCTGGAAAGTTCCCAAAACCAGCGTGCCCCAACGGGTATATTGGCTAATCTTGCGACGGCCGGATTCACCTTCTTTCTTGAGTTCAGCAAGAGCGGGGTGAACCACAGTCAGCAGCTGGATAATGATCGAGGCCGAAATGTACGGCATGATCCCCAGCGCAAGAATAGAAGCACGCGAGAGTGCACCACCACTGAACATGTTGAACATCTCAATGATGGTGCCCTTCTGTTGTTGGAACAACTCGGCCAGTACGGCGGCGTCAATACCAGGAATCGGCACATAAGAGCCTGCACGGAAAACGATAATCGCCCCGAGAACGAAGAGCAGACGGCTCTTCAGTTCACTCAGACCACCCTGTGCTTTAACATCCAATCCTGGTTTCTTAGCCATTGTACTGATTATTCCTCGATTTTACCGCCAGCGGCCTCGATGGCTGCACGTGCACCCTTGGTGACGGACAGACCACGAACGGTCACAGCACGGTCAATGTTGCCAGACAGAACAACTTTAGCGAACACGATGTTTTTGGTAATAACACCGGCTTGCTTCAGAGTGCTCACGTCGACCACATCACCTTCTACCAGGGCGATTTCGTTCAGGCGCACTTCGGCAGAAACCAAAGATTTGCGAGAGAAGAAACCGAACTTCGGCAGACGGATTTTCAAAGGCATCTGGCCGCCTTCGAAACCGTTGCGGACTTTGCCGCCACCGGAACGAGAGGTTTGACCTTTAACACCACGACCACCGGTCTTGCCCAGACCAGAACCGATACCACGGCCCGGACGGTGCTTAACGCGCTTGGAACCAGCGGCCGGAGACAGAGTATTCAGACGCATGCTTAGCCCTCCACCTTAACCATGTAATAAACCTGGTTGATCATGCCGCGTACGCAGGGAGTATCTTCCAGCTCAACGGTGTGACCAATGCGACGCAGACCCAGACCACGCAGAGTCGCCTTGTGCTTTGGCAGACGGCCGATAGAGCTGCGAGTTTGAGTTACTTTTACAGTGTTAGCCATGTCGCATTACCCCAGAATTTCTTCAACGCGCAGACCACGCTTGGCAGCGATCTGTTCCGGGGATTGACCCTGAACCAGAGCGTCTACAGTGGCGCGAACAACGTTGATTGGGTTGGTGGAACCGTAGGTCTTAGCCAGCACGTTGTGGATACCAGCAACTTCCAGAACGGCACGCATAGCGCCGCCTGCGATGATACCAGTACCTTGAGAGGCCGGCTTCATGAACACGGTGGAACCGGAGTGAACACCTTTCACCGGGTGGTGCAGGGTGCCGTTGTTCAGCTCAACCTTGTTCAGGTTACGCTTAGCCTGTTCCATCGCTTTTTGAATAGCGGCCGGAACTTCACGGGCTTTACCGTAACCGTAACCTACACGGCCGTTACCATCACCCACCACGGTCAGCGCGGTGAAGGACATGATACGACCACCTTTAACAGTTTTCGAAACACGGTTTACTGCAATCAGCTTTTCTTGCAGTTCGCCGGCTTGAGATTCGACTTTAGCCATCTTCGACTCCTAGCTTAGAACTGAAGACCAGCGTCACGTGCAGCAGCTGCCAGAGCAGCGATGCGACCGTGATACTTGAAACCGGAACGATCGAAAGATACGTTCTGAACGCCTTTGGCAATGGCACGCTCGGCGATAGCCTTACCTACAGCGGTAGCAGCATCTGCGTTACCGGTGTATTTCAGAGCTTCACTGATGGCCTTCTCTACTGTGGAAGCAGAGGCCAGAACTTCGGAACCGTTGGCTGCAATAACCTGCGCATAGATGTGACGCGGGGTACGGTGAACAACCAGACGGGTAGCTCCCAGTTCCTGCATCTTTTTCCGAGCACGAGTAGCACGACGGAGACGAGCTGCTTTCTTGTCCATAGTGTTACCTTACTTCTTCTTAGCTTCTTTAGTACGCACTTGCTCGTTGGCATAGCGTACACCCTTGCCCTTGTAGGGCTCCGGAGCGCGGTAAGCACGGATATCGGCGGCGACTTGGCCAACCAGCTGCTTGTCGACACCACGCAGAACGATTTCTGTGGCAGTCGGGCACTCAGCGGTCACACCAGCCGGCAGCGCATGCTCTACCGGGTGAGAGAAGCCCAGAGCCAGCGCAACAGCATTGCCCTTGATGGAGGCTTTATAACCTACACCAACCAGCTGCAGCTTGCGCTCGAAGCCTTGGGTAACACCGATTACCATGTTGTTGACCAATGCACGGGCAGTACCGGCCTGAGCGTCAGCACCAGCGATGCCATCGCGCGGGGCGAACTTCAGTACATTGTCTTCTTTGGTCACTTCTACACCGGCGTGAATAGAGCGAACCAGGGAACCTTTACCACCTTTGATGGACAGTTCCTGGCCGTTCAGAGTCACCTCTACGCCAGCAGGAATAGTGACGGGTGCCTTAGCAACACGAGACATTTCCTACCTCCTATTAAGCGACGTAGCAGATGATCTCACCGCCCATGCTTGCTTTACGGGCAGCACGGTCAGTCATCACACCTTTAGACGTGGACACGATAGCAACACCGAGACCGCCCATAACTTTCGGCAGATCAGTAGTGCGCTTGTAAATACGCAGGCCGGGACGGCTCACGCGTTGGATCAGTTCTACAACCGGCTTGCCCTGGAAATATTTCAGTTCAATTTCCAGTTCCGGTTTCACGTCACCAGCTACGGAGTAGCCAGCGATGTAACCTTCTTCTTTCAGCACTTTGGCAATAGCCACTTTCAGCTTGGAAGAAGGCATGGAAACCGCAACTTTGCTCGCCGCCTGACCGTTACGGATGCGGGTCAGCATATCCGCGATCGGATCTTGCATGCTCATAGTCTAACTCCCGAGATTCTTTACCAAGAGGCCTTTTTCAGGCCTGGAATTTCGCCCTTCATGGCATGCTCACGCACCTTGATGCGGGACAGACCAAACTTACGCAGGAAACCGTGCGGACGACCAGTAATGTTGCAACGGTTACGCTGACGGGACGGACTGGAATCACGGGGCAGCTGTTGCAGTTGCAGAACAGCATCCCAACGCGCTTCTTCAGAAGCGTTCATATCAACGATGATAGCTTTGAGCTCGGCACGCTTGGTCGCGTACTTGGCTACCAGCTTCGCACGCTTTACTTCACGTGCTTTCATGGATGTTTTAGCCATAACCCTAACCTTACTTGCGGAATGGGAAGTTAAAGGCAGCCAGCAGAGCACGGCCTTCTTCATCGGTATTCGCGGAAGTGGTGATGGTGATATCCAGACCACGAACGCGATCGACCTTGTCATAGTCGATTTCCGGGAAGATGATTTGCTCACGCACGCCCATGGAGTAGTTACCACGACCGTCGAACGCTTTAGCGTTCAGGCCACGGAAGTCACGGATACGCGGTACGGAGATGCAAATCAGCCGTTCCAGGAACTCCCACATACGCTCGCCACGCAGGGTTACTTTACAACCTATCGGGTAGCCTTCACGAATCTTGAAGCCCGCAACAGATTTGCGAGCTTTGGTGATCAGCGGCTTCTGACCGGAAATGGCAGCCATATCGGCAGCAGCATTTTCCAGCAATTTCTTGTCAGAGATCGCTTCACCAACACCCATGTTCAGGGTGATTTTCTCGATCCGAGGGACTTGCATGATAGTCTTGTAACCGAACTGCTTGGTCAGTTCATTTACTACATCTGATTTGTAGTAATCATGCAGTTTCGCCATCGTTAAACTCCAATTACTTCACAAGTTCGCCGGTGGATTTGAAGAAGCGAACTTTTTTGCCGTCTTCAATCCGGAAACCAACGCGGTCAGCTTTGCCAGTGGCAGAGTTGAACAGCGCTACGTTAGATACATCGATGGGGGCTTCTTTGGTGACGATACCGCCAGCCTGACCCAGTGCGGGTACCGGCTTCTGGTGTTTCTTCACCTGGTTGATGCCTTCCACGATTACCTTACCTTTAGCAATCAGAACTTGAGTGACTTTGCCACGCTTGCCCTTGTCTTTGCCGGTAAGAACAATCACTTCGTCTTCGCGACGGATTTTAGCTGCCATCGTTCGACTCCTTACAGTACTTCGGGTGCCAGGGACACAATCTTCATGAACTTCTCATTACGCAGTTCACGGGTCACCGGGCCAAAAATACGAGTACCGATCGGCTGCTGGTTGTTGTTAAGCAACACAGCCGCATTGTTGTCGAAACGGATGACAGAGCCGTCCGGACGACGAACGCCTTTACGGGTGCGTACGACCACCGCGTTATACACATCACCTTTCTTCACTTTACCGCGAGGAATAGCTTCCTTGATGGAAACCTTGATGATGTCGCCGATGCCGGCGTAACGGCGGTGCGAACCACCCAGAACCTTAATACACATTACACTGCGAGCGCCGGAGTTGTCGGCAACACCCAGCATACTTTGCATCTGGATCATCTTAGTGCTCCGCTTTGTTTACTTCTTATCCCTCTCGGGATCTGGCTGCCTTCAAAAGGCGCGAAACTATAACACAGGATTTTTAGAAAAGGTAGCCTAAAAAACAAACGGCCCCGTCAAGGGGCCGTTTAGACTACAAAGTACCGATTAGGCCTTTTCTACAACGGCAACCAGGGTCCAGGACTTGGTCTTGGACAGCGGGCGGCATTCGCGGATTTCCACGAGGTCGCCAGCTTTGCATTCGTTGTTTTCGTCATGCACGTGCAGCTTGGTAGTGCGCTTGATGATCTTACCGTAGATCGGGTGCTTTACCTTGCGCTCGATGGCGACAGTGATGGACTTGTCCATCTTGTCGCTGATTACACGACCCTGCAGAGTACGGATTTTATCAGTCATTACGCACCTGCCTTCTCAGTCAGTACAGTCTTGATACGTGCGACGTCACGACGCACTTGTTTCAGAGTGTGAGTCTGAGCCAGCTGGCCGGTGGAAGCTTGCATGCGCATGTTGAATTGCTCGCGCAGCAGGCCCAGCAGCTCCTGGTTCAGTTCTTCGACGCTCTTTTGACGCAGATCTTGGGCTTTCATCACATCACCGTCTTAATTACGAAAGTGGTCTGAACAGACAGCTTGGCTGCGGCCAGGGCGAACGCTTCACGCGCCAGAGCCTCAGGTACACCGTCCATCTCGTACAGAACCTTGCCAGGCTGGATCGGGCAAACCCAGTATTCCACGTTACCCTTACCTTTACCCATACGAACTTCGAGGGGCTTTTCGGTAATCGGCTTGTCCGGGAACACACGGATCCAGATCTTACCCTGACGCTTAACGTGACGGGTCATGGCACGACGGGCTGCTTCGATTTGACGAGCAGTCAGCTGGCCACGGGATGTCGCCTTCAGGCCAAAGGTACCGAAGGATACTTCGTTACCAGAGTTGGCCAGACCGCGGTTACGACCCTTGTGGGTCTTGCGGAATTTAGTACGCTTTGGTTGCAACATTTACCGAATCTCCTTACTTGGCAGCGCGGCGCTTGTTGTCACGCTTGGGCTTCGCAGGAGCTTGCTCTTGAGCAGCGGCAGCGTTGACAGCAGCCAGACCGCCCAGAACTTCGCCCTTGAAGATCCAAACTTTAACGCCGATCACACCGTAAGTGGTGTGGGCTTCAGAAGTTGCGTAGTCGATGTCGGCACGCAGGGTGTGCAGGGGCACACGACCTTCACGGTACCATTCGGTACGCGCGATTTCAGCGCCGCCCAGACGACCGGAAACTTCCACCTTGATGCCCTTGGCACCCAGGCGCATGGCGTTTTGTACGGCGCGCTTCATAGCACGACGGAACATTACGCGACGCTCCAGCTGGGAAGTGATGCTGTCGGCAACCAGTTTGCCATCCAGCTCCGGCTTGCGGACTTCGGAAATGTTGATCTGAGCAGGCACGCCAGCAATAGTGGCTACAGCTTTGCGCAGTTTTTCAACGTCTTCGCCTTTCTTACCGATCACAACACCCGGACGAGCGGTGTGAATGGTCACACGGATGCTCTTGGCCGGACGCTCGATGGTGATCTTGGACAAGGACGCGTTTTTCAGTTCCTTGGTCAGGAACTGGCGTACTTGAAAATCGCTGTACAGGTTGTCAGCGAAGTCTTTGGTGTTCGCGAACCAGGTAGAATTCCAAGGCTTGGTAATACCCAGGCGAATGCCATTAGGATGTACTTTCTGACCCATTGCTTATCTCCCAGCCTTAGCGTCGGATACCACTACGGTGATGTGAGCGGTACGCTTGAGGATACGATCCGCGCGACCTTTGGCACGAGGACGGATGCGCTTCATGGAGGGACCTTCGTCGACCATGATAGTAGCAACACGCAGGGCGTCGATGTCGGCGCCTTCGTTGTGCTCAGCGTTTGCAATGGCAGATTCCAGCACTTTCTTCACCAGAACTGCAGCCTTTTTCGGGCTGAAGGTCAGGATGTTCAGAGCCTTGTCTACGGACAGACCACGTACTTGATCGGCTACCAGACGAGCTTTCTGGGCAGAAGTACGGGCATAACGGTGTTTAGCGATAGCTTCCATCATTTATCCCTTAGCGCTTCTTAGCCTTCTTATCAGCAGCATGGCCGCGATAAGTACGAGTAGGTGCGAATTCACCCAGTTTGTGACCGATCATTTCTTCGGTAACGAAAACCGGAACGTGCTGACGACCATTATGGACAGCGATGGTCAAACCGATCATGTTCGGGATGATCATTGAACGACGGGACCAGGTCTTAACCGGCTTTTTATCCCCGCTTTCCACCGCTTTCTCTACCTTCTTCAGCAAGTGCAGGTCGATAAATGGACCCTTCTTGAGAGAACGTGGCATGGTGATTCCTCTATGTTAACAATTACTTGTTACGACGACGTACGATGTACTTGTCGGTACGCTTGTTCTTACGGGTCTTGAAGCCTTTAGCCTTCTGGCCCCATGGGGACACAGGCTGCATGCCCTTGTTACGACCCTCACCACCACCGTGCGGGTGGTCTACCGGGTTCATCGCCATACCGCGAACGGTCGGACGAATACCACGCCAGCGGTTTGCACCGGCTTTACCCAGTTGACGCAGCATGTGCTCGGAGTTACCAACTTCACCGATGGTGGCGCGGCACTCGGCCAGAACTTTACGTACTTCGCCGGAACGCAGACGCAGAGTTACATAGTTACCTTCACGAGCCAGGATCTGGATGAAAGTACCAGCGGAACGAGCCAGCTGGGCACCTTTACCAGGCTTCATCTCAACAGCGTGAACGGTAGAACCGACCGGGATGTTGCGCATCGGCAGGGTGTTACCTACCTTGATTGCGGCATCAGCACCAGAAGCGATTGCATCACCAGCTTTCAGGCCTTTCGGAGCCAGGATGTAACGACGCTCACCGTCTGCATACAGCACCAGGGCGATGTTTGCGGTACGGTTCGGATCGTATTCCAGGCGCTCTACTTTGGCCGGGATACCGTCTTTGTCGCGCTTGAAGTCGACGATACGGTAGTGTTGCTTGTGACCACCGCCGATGTGACGGGTGGTGATGCGGCCGTTGTTGTTACGACCACCGGACTTGTCTTTCTTGTCCAGCAGAGCTGCAAAGGGCTTGCCCTTGTACAGGTCTTGGTTGACGATCTTGACGACGTGGCGGCGGCCCGGAGAAGTAGGCTTGCACTTAACGATTGCCATTTTTCAGAACTCCTCTTACTCGGCTGCGCCCATGAAGTCGATGTCCTGACCAGCTTTCAGGGTCACATAAGCCTTTTTCCAATCGGAACGACGGCCTACGCGTGCACCTGCGCGCTTGGTCTTACCCTTCATGTTCAGGGTACGGACGGTCTCAACTTCGACCTCGAACAGTTTCGCAACTGCAGCTTTGACTTCCGCCTTGGTGGCATCAACAGCAACTTTGAACACGATAGTGTTCTGCTTTTCTGCGACCATGGTGCTCTTTTCAGAGATGTGCGGAGCCTTCAGAACTTTCAGCAGACGCTCTTCACGGATCATGCCAGCATCTCCTCGATTTGCTTAACTGCGTCAGCAGTCATCAGAACCTTGTCGAAAGCGATCAGGCTGACCGGGTCGATACCGGCAACGTCACGCACGTCAACTTTGTACAGGTTACGAGCAGCCAGGAACAGGTTCTCATCGACTTCAGCAGTCACGATCAGAACGTCAGACAGTTCCATTTCTTTCAGCTTGGCGATCAGTTCTTTGGTTTTCGGAGCTTCGATGCCGAACTTCTCAACAACGATCAGGCGCTCTTGACGTACCAGCTCGGACAGGATGCTACGGATAGCGCCGCGGTACATCTTCTTGTTTACTTTCTGGCTGTGATCTTGCGGCTTAGCAGCAAAAGTCACACCACCGGAACGCCAAATGGGCGAACGGATGGAGCCAGCACGGGCACGACCAGTACCCTTCTGACGCCACGGCTTTTTGCCGCCACCAGACACTTCAGAGCGAGTCAGCTGCGCACGAGTACCCTGACGGGCACCAGCGGCATAAGCAACGACAACCTGGTGAACCAGAGCTTCGTTGAATTCGCGCCCGAAGGTAGTCTCGGAAACTTCAAGAGCGCTCTTGGCGTCTTTCATTACCAATTCCATTACTATCTCCTCAGACGTTACGCTTTGACGGCAGGTTTAACGATCACGTTGCCGTTGGTTGCACCCGGTACTGCGCCTTTGATGAGCAGCAGGTTGCGTTCAGCGTCAACACGAACCAGTTCCAGGTTCTGAGTCGTTACACGCTCAGCACCCATGTGACCAGCCATCTTTTTGCCCTTGAATACACGGCCCGGGGTCTGGTTTTGACCGATGGAGCCAGGTACACGGTGGGACAGAGAGTTACCGTGGGTCATATCCTGGGTGCGGAAGTTCCAGCGCTTAACAGTACCGGCAAAACCTTTACCCTTGGATGTGCCGGTAACGTCTACCAGCTTAACGTCAGCGAGAAGATCTACTTTCAGCTCGCTACCAACAGTGAAAGTTTCACCGTTGTTCAGGCGGAATTCCCACAGACCGCGACCGGCTTCTACACCAGCTTTGGCGAAGTGGCCAGCTTCCGGCTTGGTTACGCGGCTAGCTTTCTTGGAGCCAGTGGTAACCTGAATAGCGTTGTAGCCGTCGGTTTCTACAGATTTGACCTGAGTTACACGGTTAGCTTCAACTTCGATAACAGTCACGGGGATAGAAACGCCATCTTCAGTGAAGATGCGAGTCATACCCACTTTGCGACCTACAAGACCGATTGTCATTGTTATCAACCTCTTTCCGTAATTAACCCAGGCTGATCTGGACGTCTACACCAGCTGCCAGATCCAGACGCATCAGAGCGTCTACGGTCTTGTCAGTCGGCTCAACGATGTCTACCAGACGCTTGTGAGTGCGGATCTCGTACTGATCACGCGCGTCTTTGTTGACGTGCGGGGAGATCAGAACGGTGAAACGCTCTTTGCGAGTCGGCAGCGGGATAGGACCGCGAACCTGCGCGCCAGTGCGCTTAGCAGTTTCAACGATTTCCGCAGTGGATTGATCGATCAGGCGATGATCGAAAGCCTTCAGGCGGATACGGATTCTTTGGTTCTGCATTGACAGAGCTCCAATAGATAAAAGAACATAAATCAACACCGCCCGACCGAGATTACTCCCGCCAGAGGTGTGATTTTTCACGTTTCTCCCCATATCGGGGAGACTGTATGGCTGGCCTTCGCAAGCGAAAAACTCAGCAAGCAGACATATCGTCTGGCTTACCTCATGGGTAAGCGGAGGGGATTATACGGATTTTTTCAATCTGCGCAAGGGAAGGCGAACAGAATGTGCACAATTTTATGTGACGGATGGATCTCTGCCACCGCCACATGATCCCCCGTCCGGCGCGGGTAACGACAATGTTGCAAACAGGCTGGTAGACTGTGCCACTGCCTTGATCACCGGAACGACGTCTCATGCTCAAAGATCAGAAAAAAGCCTATCAATATGGCCTCTGCGCCGTCGCCCTCTGGTCGACGGTGGCCAGCGCCTTCAAGATCTCTCTCACCTACTTCGAGCCGGTGCAGCTGTTGCTGGTCGCGGCCTGCATCTCGACCCTGACGCTGGGGGTGATCGTGGCCTGTCAGGGCAAGCTGCCGCTGCTGCTCAGCTACATCAAGGGCCGCCCCCTCTACTATCTGGCGCTGGGGGTGCTCAACCCCTTCCTCTATTACCTGCTGCTGTTCAAGGCGTATGATCTGCTGCCCGCCCAGCAGGCGCAGACCCTCAACTACACCTGGGCCATCACCCTCAGTCTGCTGGCAGTCCCCTTCCTCGGCCAGAAGCTGCGCCGCCGCGACGGGGTGGCCATCGTGCTGGGCTACTTCGGTGCTCTGGTGATCGCGACCAAGGGGGATGTGTTCGGTCTGCAGTTCGACAGCCCCCTCGGCGTGACGCTGGCGCTGGTGTCGACCCTCATCTGGGCCGGCTACTGGATCCTCAACACCCGCAATCAGGGGGATCCCATCGTCAGCCTGCTGCTCGGTTTCATCATCAGCCTGCCCTTCATCGTCGTGGCGACCTGGCTGCTCTCCGATTTTGCCATGACCGCCTGGCAGGGATGGGCCGGCGCCATCTATGTCGGGCTGTTCGAGATGGGCTTCGGCTTCGTGCTCTGGCTGATGGCATTGCGCCACGCCACCAACACGGCGCCCATCAGCAACCTCATCTTCATCTCGCCCTTTGCCTCGCTGGTACTGCTCAACCTGTTGATCGGCGAGACCATCCACCCGGCCACCCCCATCGGGTTGGCGCTCATCGTCGCCGCCCTGCTGATCCAGCAGCTGAAATACGGCAAGCGTCACCGCAAGGCGACCGAGCCGCAGGCCTGACAATGCAGAAGGGCGCATCCACGGATGCGCCCTTCGTTCAATCAATCCACTCCAGCGGCTGGTTCTTGGGCAGCCGGATCTCCACCAGCAAGCCCCCCTGCTCGGCACGCCCCAGCCTGATGGTGCCGTGATGCTGGGAGACGATCTTGGCGACGATGGCCAGCCCCAGCCCACTGCCGCTGCCGGTACGCGCCTCGTTGCCCTGGGTGAAGGGCTTGAGTACCCGGTAGTAATCCTGTTCCGGAATGCCGGGACCGTCATCCGACAAGCGCAGCCGGACCCAGTGACCGTCATCCTTGAGCTCGGCCTGCAGCCGGCTCGCCCCGTAGCGCAACGAATTGCCCGACAGGTTGTTGAGAATGCGCCGGATACTGATGGGGTTGCAGGCAACCCGCACCGCCTCGGCTGGCAGCTCGAGCTCCACCTCCAGCCCCTGGTCGGTCTGCACCAGCAGCACATCGTGGATCAGCTGGGTCAGGTCCACCGGCTGGGTATCCAGCCCCTCGTCCGGACGAATGTAGTCGATGAACTGGTCGATGATGCCGTTCGATTCGTCGATGTCCGCGTTGATGCTCTCCTTGAGATACTCATCCCCTGAGGACATCATCTCGGTCGCCAGCCGGATACGGGTCAGCGGCGTACGCAGATCGTGGGAAACGCCCGCCATCATCATGTTTCGCTCTTCGATAAGGCTCTTGATGGAGCTCGACATGTGGTTGAAGGTGCGGGTCAGCCGGCGCACCTCCCGCGAGCCCTGCTCCCCAAGCGCATCGGGGAAGTTGCCGCGAGCAACCGCCACGGCCCCCGCCTCCAGCTCCTCCAGCGGCCGCACCAGCTGGCGGGCAAAGCGCCAGGCCGCGAACAGGGTCACCACCAGCAGCACGCTCATGTAGAGGATCAGCGGCTCGATGTCGTCATCCTCGATCTCGGTCAGCGGGATGCGCACCCACACCTTGTTGGCCTGGGGCGGCTGGATCCAGATGATGTAGTGGTCCTGGATCTCGACCCGCACCTTGGTCTTGCCCCCCAGCTCGCGACTGATGCTCTCTTCCAGATAGGTGTAGGGTTTGGACTCCTTGAGCCCGTGCTGCTCCGCCTCGGTCTGGGTATAGATGTCGCTGCCGGTCGCCACGTAGACCAGCGCCTCGGCATCTTCACTGAGCGCCAGCTGGTTGCTCTCGACCGGGAAGATGAGCTTGACCTGATTGGCCAACAGGTGGCTGATCTGCTTGACGGTCGGCGCCAGCAGATAGTTGTAGAAGGTGGCATAGGAGACAAACTGATAGACCACCAGCACGGCGGCCAAAAACCAGAGCATGCGGGAGAACATGCTGCTCACTTTCTTCATTCGCCGTCACCGTCCGGCACGAATACATAGCCCAGACCCCAGACGGTCTGCAGATAACGGGGCTGCGCCGGATCCTGCTCCAGCAGGCGGCGCAGGCGGGAGACCTGGACGTCGATGCTGCGCTCGGTGGCGGTATATTCGCGACCACGGGCCAGGTTCATCAGCTTGTCGCGGGAGAGAGGCTCGCGCGGATGGCTCACCAGCACCTTGAGCACGGCGAATTCGCCGCTGGTCAGTGCCACCGGATCGCCATCGCGACTCAACTCACGGGTCGCCAGGTTGAGCTGGTAGCTGCCAAAGCTAACCACCTTCTCGGCGGTAGAGGGGGCGCCCGGCAACTCGACGGTGTGGCGGCGCAGCACGGCGCGGATCCGGGCCAGCAGTTCACGAGGATTGAACGGCTTGGGCAGGTAATCATCGGCTCCCATCTCGAGGCCGACGATGCGGTCCACCTCATCCCCCTTGGCGGTCAGCATCAGCACCGGGATCTGGTTGCCAGCCTCGCGCAGGCGGCGACAGATGGAGAGGCCGTCTTCCCCCGGCAGCATCAGGTCGAGCACCATCAGGCTGAAGTTCTCTCGGGTCAGCAGGCGGTCGGCCTGTTCGCCATTGGCGACGCCCCGAACCACGAACCCCTGTTCGGTCAGGTAGCGCTCCAGCAGGGAACGTAATTTCAAATCATCGTCGACGACCAGAACCTTGTATTGCTGACTCATTGCTTGCCTCTCCTCTCGATATGCTGCCAATACTAGAGCCCGGACTCGTAACGGCAAAGCATAAATATGTTACCGGTTATTGCCCGTGCTGCCGGCATGACGCCACTTTTCCCCTGCCCCCAGAGTCATCCGGCCCGCCAGTTTTTGCTCGACAGCAAGGCGACAGCGGATAAGATCTGCCGAGCCATAAGAGGCTCATCCGCCCCATCGACACAGGGACCCTCCATGAAGACCAAGTTGATCACCCGTGAAGGCTACAACAAGCTCAAGCAGGAGCTCGATTTCCTCTGGCGCGAGGAGCGCCCCGAGACCACCCGCAAAGTGGCCTGGGCGGCCAGCCTCGGCGATCGCAGCGAAAATGCGGATTACCAGTACAACAAGAAGCGGCTGCGGGAGATCGATCGGCGGGTCCGTTACCTGCGCAAGTGCCTCGAGGAGCTGGGGATCGTCGACTACTCCCCCGCCCAGGAGGGCAAGGTCTTCTTCGGCGCCTGGGTCGAAGTGGAAAACGAGGAGGGAGAGACCAAGCGCTTTCGCATCGTCGGCTATGACGAGATCTTCGAGCGCAAGGATTACATCTCCATCGACTCCCCCATGGCCCGTGCCCTGCTCAAGAAAGAGGTGGGTGACGAGGCCATAGTGCGTACGCCAGTCGGTGACGCCTGCTGGTACATCAATGAGATCAGCTATCCCAAATAAGCCCCTGTCACACCACAGCCACCTGCCCTGCCAACCGGCTACCACAGCCAGCATGGGTTTGCTCCGCCTCTCATCCAGGGCGGACACCGTCCTCTCTACCAGGGCTGGCATCCCGCTGCCCGAGCCCATATAGTGCTCACACCCGGCGCCTTGCGGCGCCAACCGGCCCGCGCGGCAGTGGCCTGGCTGATACCTTGAGTACCGCCCTGACAGCCTCTTGCCCGGCGACATCGCCCTCGCGCCAGCCCGTTGTTCTGGACCCGACTACAGAGACCCTCGATGCAAAGCCACGTAATAGAACATCAGATTGCCGGTGAGCTGAATGCCCGCCCGGAACAGGTGCAGGCCGCCGTTCGCCTGCTGGACGAAGGCGCCACCGTCCCCTTCATCGCCCGTTACCGCAAAGAGGTGACTGGCGGTCTGGACGACAGCCAGCTGCGCACCCTGGAAAGCCGGCTCGGTTACCTGCGCGAACTGGCGGATCGCCGCCAGGTGATCCTGCGCTCCATCGAAGAGCAGGGCAAGCTGACCCCCGAGCTGGCCCGCGAGCTGAACGAGGCCGACAGCAAGACCCGGCTGGAAGATCTCTACCTCCCCTACAAACCCAAGCGCCGCACCAAGGGGCAGATGGCCATAGAGGCGGGGCTGGAACCATTGGCAGACCTGCTGCTGAGCGACCCGATGAAAGATCCCGAACAGGAGGCGGCCCGCTTCCTCAACGCCGAGCAGGGGATCAGCGACAACAAGGCCGCCCTCGACGGTGCCCGCTACATCCTGATGGAGCGCTTCGCCGAGCAGGCGGATCTCCTTGAGAAGCTGCGGGGCTATTTGTGGCAAAACGCCACCCTGCGCGCCCGCGTGGTGGCAGGCAAGGAGCAGGAAGGGGCCAAATTCAAGGACTACTTCGAGCACGACGAGCCGCTGCACAAGGCCCCCTCCCACCGGGTGCTGGCCATGCTGCGCGGCCGCAACGAGGGGATCCTCAACCTGGCGCTGGTCACCGGTGACGACGAGAGCGCCAGCCCCTGCGAGGGGATCATCGCCCATCACCTCAGACTGAACCTGCAAAGTCGCCCGGCCGACAAGTGGCTGCAGGGGGTGGTGAGCTGGACCTGGAAGATCAAGCTGTCCCTGCAGATGGAGACCGAGCTCATTAGCCGCATCCGCGAGTCGGCGGAAGAGGAGGCGATCAAGGTGTTCGCCATGAACCTCAAGGATCTGCTGATGGCGGCACCGGCCGGCATGCGCTGCACCATGGGGCTGGATCCCGGCATCCGCACCGGGGTCAAGGTGGCCGTGGTGGATGCCACCGGCAAGCTGGTCGATACCGCGACCATCTATCCATTCGAGCCCAAGCGTCAGGTGGATCAGAGCCTCAAGACCCTGAGCGAGCTGTGCCAGAAGCACAAGGTCGAGCTTATCAGCATCGGCAACGGTACCGCCTCGCGGGAAACCGACCGCCTGGTGAGCGACCTGTTCGAGCGCTACCCGGCCGCCAAGGCGCAGAAGATCGTGGTGAGCGAAGCGGGAGCGTCGGTCTACTCCGCCTCCGAGCTCGCGTCCCTGGAATTCCCGGATCTGGACGTCTCCCTGCGCGGCGCCGTCTCCATCGCCCGCCGGCTGCAGGATCCGCTGGCCGAGCTGGTCAAGATCGACCCCAAGAGCATCGGCGTCGGCCAGTATCAGCACGACGTCGGCCAGAGCCAGCTGGCCCGCCGCCTCGATGCGGTGGTCGAGGATTGTGTGAACGCAGTGGGGGTGGATGTGAATACCGCCTCGGTCGCCCTGCTCAACCGGGTCTCCGGCCTCTCCCAGACCCTGGCACAGAACATCGTCGCCTACCGGGACGAGAACGGCGCCTTCCAGCACCGTCAGCAGTTGCTGAAAGTGAGCCGGCTCGGTCCCAAGGCATTCGAGCAGTGTGCCGGCTTCCTGCGTATTCGCGGTGGCAGCAACCCGCTGGACGGCTCGGCGGTGCACCCGGAGTCCTACCCAGTGGTGGAGCGGATCCTCGCCAAACTGGAGCAGACTGTTGACAGCCTGCTCGGCAACAGCAGCCTGCTGCGCACCCTCAAACCCGCCGACTACACGGACGAGCAGTTTGGCGTGCCCACCGTCACCGACATCATCGGCGAGCTGGACAAGCCGGGCCGTGACCCGCGCCCCGAGTTCAAAACCGCCACCTTCAAGGAAGGGGTGGAGAAAATCAGCGATCTGGGGCCCGAGATGGTACTGGAAGGGGTGGTCACCAACGTCACCAACTTCGGCGCCTTCGTCGACATCGGCGTCCATCAAGATGGCCTGGTGCACATCTCCTCCCTGACCGATCGCTTCGTCAAGGATCCTCGCGAGGTGGTCAAGGCCGGCGACATCGTCCGGGTGAAAGTGCTGGAGGTGGACGTACCGCGCAAGCGCATCAGCCTGACCATGCGTCTGGATGAGAAGGCCGGCCAGCCGGCGCGCAAACCGGCCGAGCCGCGCCACACCGGTAACAACGCCAAGCCGAAACAGCCCCCCCGTCAGAGCGCCCCGACCGACGGCGCCATGGGCAACGCCTTCGCCGCCGCTCTCTCCAAACTGAAGAAATAAGCCCCCAGAATGCAAAAAGCCCCGTGAGGGGCTTTTTTGTGCCGGTGGTGCAGCCGCTTCACTCGGCCAGTGCGCTCAGAATAGCGTCGGCCTCCTGATGGGCCGCCAGCACCTCCCGCAGCCGGTTGAATGCCTTGCAGGCCTCTTGTGGATATTTGCCATAAGAGACGACGCCGGTATGACTCCACCCTGCCGCCAGCATCACCTTTTTCTTGAAATGGGTGCCTTCGGTACCGCCCCCACCGAGCTGCATCAAAAACTGCTCCATCTGGAGGTGTGGCGGAGGGACACGGGAGAAGGTGGCAAAATCTTCCGGTTTGACTTCATCAAAGTGCATGACGACTCCTGTGAGTGTGGATGGGATTACCCCTCAGAGTAGTTGCAAATAGTCGCGTGCGGGGGAAAAACAGGGGGAATTGCCAGGCTCAGACGCTCAGGTTGAAGCTCTGCGGAGTCGCTGGCTTGACCGCCTGCTGATAGCGCTGGGCGATGACCTGGTTGCGCTGCTCCATGTAGCCATTCAACACCCCGGTCTTGACACTGCCATCGGCCTTCAAGGTGGAGTCCGGATCGGAGGAGATCAGCGCCTTGCGGGCCTGTGCCTCCTTGGCCGCGGCACTCCTTGCCACACTCAGGTCCTGGGAGGAGGGTTGCGCCGGCGCCAGTGCGGCGGCACGTACCTGCTGCATCTTGGCGATGGTGGCCCTGGGGTCACCGGGAATGACGCTGATATCGATGGAAACGCCACCACCGGTGGCATAGCGCTTGCCATCCGGCCCCATGGCAAACTGGTAGGTCGGGCTGCCGGCATACTGACCGCCAGTGCTCTGATGCGCCTGCTCGTGGGTTCGCACCTCCTGATCCCTGTCTGCCAGCTCCTTGACCTGCAGCTCCTGTTTCTGCTGCTGTTCTTGTTGTTTGGGATCCTGCTGCTTGTTGCGCTGGCCGTCTTCACCAGTGGCCTCGACGAAACGGTTGTCGACGGTAGCCTGCGGGTTGCCGGTCTGGGAGCCCTCCCGGGCCTGCTGGGAGGTCTGATTGGCGTTGGCCTGAGTGGATCTGGATTTGTCTTTCTGGGAGCCGACCTCGGGCTCGGCATTGAAGGCCTCGGTCTGGCGGCTCTGGGGGATGAGGGCTGCGCGGCGATTGTCAGTGCGTGCCGATTCCGTCTGCGGTTGCAGCTGGTTGGGAATGATGGTCGGCAGACTGACATTGATGTTCATGTCACACCCGGATGTCGATCAGGGTTCCCATCATGTCGCTGGCGGTCTGGATCACCTTGGCGGAAGCACCGGCCTGCACCTCGGCACTCTTGAGGTTCACCAGTTCCTCGGGCAACTGTATCTTGTCACCGCTCGGGGTGTTGAGCCTGGCGATCTGATTGGATGCCTTGTCGGCGACCTGCTCCGCACGCTGGAACCCCTGTACACCGCTGTTCAATGCAGAATCTATACGCATGACAATTCTCCTCTGACACTGGATTAATTATCCGTCACCCCAGAGGATTAATGAAGCAAATTGGCTATTTTTCAACCTACAAAATGTTCAATGATTTCAATGAACTGCTGTGGATGAGAAATAAAGGGCGCGTGTGAGGCCTTTTCCAGCACCACACTGCGGCTGGCAGGGTAGCGCTCGTCCAGCAGAGGAATGGAGGCTTTGGGCACCAGCGAATCCAGCCGGCCGTAGACCCGTAGCCAGGGCAGGTTCAACTGCACCAGCTCATCGCGCAGATCGACATCGGCCAGCAAACCTAGCCCCGCCTCCAGCGCGGCCAGCTGTGGAGCGGGCCGCTCCGCCAGCCAGTGGCGCAACTGACGGATGTCATCTCTGGCATGTTCGCTGCCCATGGCCTGGATCGCCAGGAAGCGTTCAATGGTCTGCTTGAAGTCCCCCGCCAACATCTGGTTGAACCCGGTCAGCACCTTGGGGGCGATCCCCGGCCACTCGTCGCGTGCCATGAAACAGGGGGAACTGGCCACCGTGATGAGAGAGTGCAGTCGCTCGGAATGGTTCAAGGCCAATTGGCTGGCCACCAGACCACCGAGGGACCAACCCAACAAATGGCACTGCTCCGGCAGGATGGCAGCAACCTGTTCCGCCAGCCAGGGCAGACTGTACTCTGCCTCACCCGCCAGCGGGCTGTTGCCAAAGCCGGGCAGATCCACCAGATGGACGCGATAGCGAGCCGCCAGGGCCGGCACAATGCCGTGCCAGACCGCGCCATTCATCCCCCATCCGTGCAACAGCACCAGATCGGGCCCCTGACCAAACCGCTCTACCGATACGCTCATCTAGACTCTAGATCCTGTTCACTCTGTTGGGGTCAGCATGTTAAAGCGGCTGCTCGCCAAAGCAAGTCCGATCCTCGGCAGTCATGCCGACTGGCAGGGCAGTTGCCTGCTCTGCCAGCAACCTTGCGATGTTGATCCCCTATTGTGCAGCTGGTGTCGACAGGCCCTGCTGCAGGCTGACCACACCTGCCGCTTGTGTGCTGCCCCCTTGCCGGCACTGGATGACGCACGCGAGCCAATCTGCGGTCGCTGCCAGCGCAGGCCGCCGCCCTGGGAGCGACTGCAGGTCATAGGTGACTACCGGCCACCCTACCCCATGCTGATCCCACGGCTGAAGTATTCCGGCCAGATCCTGCTGGCCCCGCTGCTCGCCAGGGTGCTGGCGGATCATCTGGATTGCCGCGAGCCGCCACAGGCCATCATTCCAGTCCCCCTGCACTGGTGGCGCCAGTGGTGGCGTGGCTTCAACCAAGCGGAAGAGATAGCCCGCGCCCTCGGCGAGCTGACCGGCATCCCCTGCGATAATCGGCTGCTGCGCCGGGTCAGGGCAACGCCGCAGCAGACCAAATTGAGTGCGGGCCAGCGGCGGCGCAATCTGCGCGGCGCCTTCCAGATCCGCCCCCACGCCTACCAGCACGTTGCGCTGCTCGACGATGTGGTCACCACGGGTGCGACCGCCGGCCATCTCACCCGTTTGCTCCATGAGAGCGGAGTCACAAAGGTGGAAGTGTGGGCCGTCTGTCGTACCCTCAAGCACCTCAAGTAGCCAACGGCATGCTACCCAAGCCTTGCCAACAGAGTTATCATGAATACCCTAGTCGTACACTCAGGTTTATGAGGATAGTGATGATCAGCATTTCCGACACCGCCCAGGCCCATTTCCGTAAATTGCTGGAAAAGCAGCCTGACGGCACCAATATCCGGGTGTTTGTGGTCAATCCGGGAACCCAGAATGCCGAGTGCGGCGTATCATACTGCCCACCCGACGCGGTCGATCCGGAAGATCAACACCTGCCCTTCAGCGGCTTCGACTGCATGGTCGATCCCCTGAGCGCCCCCTTCCTGGTGGATGCCACCATCGACTTCGTCACCGATCAGATGGGCTCCCAGCTCACCCTGAAAGCCCCGAACGCCAAGATGCGCAAAGTGGCCGACGACGCCCCGCTGATCGACCGTATCGAGTACGTGTTGATGTCCGAGGTGAACCCCATGCTGGCCGGTCACGGCGGCAAGGTCACCCTGGTCGAACTGACCGAGGACAAGCTGGCCATCCTGCAGTTCGGCGGTGGTTGCAACGGTTGCTCCATGGTCGATTACACCCTGAAAGAGGGGATCGAGAAGCAGCTGCTGGAGAAGTTCCCGGGCGAGCTCAACGGCGTCAAGGATGCTACCGAGCACCAGCGCGGTGATCACTCCTACTACTGATTTGCTCTTTTTCGGCAAAGAAAAGGCCCCGCCAGCTGGCGGGGCCTTTTGCATTCTGCGGCGGGCGGTTCACTCGTCCTTCTTGTCTCGCGACAGCAGGGCGATGGCCGCCTCTTTCGGATTCTTGCCTTCGTACAGCACCTTGAAGATCTGCTCGCAGATGGGCATCTCGACGCCACAGCGGGCCGCCAGCAGATGCACCTCCTTGGTGTTGCGATAGCCTTCCACCACCTGGCCGATCTCGGCCATGGCGGTGTCGACATCCTTGCCAGCCCCGAGGGCCAACCCGAAGCGACGGTTGCGCGACTGGTTGTCGGTACAGGTCAGCACCAGATCCCCGAGCCCTGCCATCCCCATGAAGGTCTTGGCGTCGGCCCCGAGCGAGGCGCCGAGGCGCTGCATCTCTACCAGGCCACGGGTGATGAGCGCAGTCCTGGCGTTGGCGCCAAAACCCAGCCCGTCGGAGAGACCGGCGCCGATGGCGATGACGTTCTTGACCGCCCCGCCTAGTTGCAAACCGATGAAGTCCGGATTGGTATAGACCCGGAACGAACGGCCACAGTGCAGCAGCAGGGAGAGATCGTCGGCGAAGTCGTCGTGGGTCGAGGCCACCGAGATGGCGGTCGGCAGACCGGCAGCCAGCTCCTTGGCGAAGGTAGGGCCGGAGATCACCGCCAGCGGCATCTCGTCACCCAGTACTTCGCGCGCCACGTCCTGCAGCAGACGGCCGCTGTCCGGCTCCAGCCCCTTGGTGGCCCAGGCGATACGGGTATCGGGGCGCAGGAAGGGCTTGACCCGGGCCAGCACCTGGCCGAACACATGGCTCGGCACGACCAGCAGCAGTACGGGGGCGGCTTGCACCGCCTGTTGCAGATCCGCGGTCAGCTGCAGATCGGCGGGAAAGGGGACATCCGGCAAGAATGCCTTGTTGCAGCGGTCCTGTTCCAGCTCGGCGACATGGGCAGGGTCGTGACCCCACAGCAGGGTCGGATGACCGTTGCGCGCCAGAGAAATGGCAAGGGCGGAGCCGTAAGACCCCGCCCCCAAGACCGAGATAGCGATCTGGTCGGCCATTATCAGGCTTCCGCAGTCGCCTGCTGAGCCTGAGCCTGTGCCATGTGCTGGGCAAACAGGGCATCGAAGTTGACCGGTGCCAGGTTCAGCTGCGGGAAGGAACCCTTGCTCACCAGGTTGGCCACCGCTTCACGGGCGTACGGGAACAGGATGTTCGGGCAGAAGGCAGCCAGGCAGTGGGCCAGTTGCGGCTCCGGCAGGTTGCCGATGGTGAAGATACCGGCCTGCTGTACTTCGCACAGGAAGGCAGTCTCGGTTTCCAGCTTGCAGGTGACGGTCAGGGTCAGTACCACTTCATAGACGCTGTCGGCCAGGATGTTGGTCTTGGTGTCCATGTCCAGCTTGACGTCCGGCTGCCACTCTTTCTGGAAGATGTGCGGGGTGTTCGGCGCTTCGAAGGAGACGTCCTTGGTGTAGACGCGCTGGATGTGGAATTCCGGTTGTACTTCCTGGTTGTTGATCTCTTCAGCCATTTTGTTTGATTCCTTTTTATGAAAATAGGTGGGCGCAGGCCCTTAAATCAGCGTTTTTTGGTCACCGGCAGATTTTCTGCACGCCACTGGGCCATGCCACCGCTGAGCACATATACCTGCTTGAAGCCGGCTTTGCTCAGTTGGCGACCCGCGCCACCAGCGGTCATCCCCGACTCGCACACCACTATGATGGGGGCATCTTTATGCTTTTCAACCGGGCCCAGGTTATTGCTCTGGATCTGGCTGAGCGGCAGGTGCTGGGCACCGGCCAGATGGCCCTTGGCAAACTCTTCCTGACTGCGGATGTCCACCACGGTGGCGTTTTCACGGTTGATCAGCAGGGTGGCGGTGTGGTTGTTCACCGACTTGACCGGAGAAAAACGGGCACGCACCGTGGTGTAAACCAGAGTGCCCGCCAGGCCGAACCAGGCTGCGGTCAGCAGCGGGTTGCGGGCCGCAAAATCCAAATACTCTTGCATCTTCTACTATCCAGGGACCAAGACAAGTGCCCGAGTATACATGGGGACCCAGCCAAGATCAGCCATCTTGGCGGCAAAGCGGGAGCGGGCTCCCATCGGCTGGATACGGGATGCGACAGCAACATAAAAAGCGGTATCTGGCAGGCCTGACCGAGGATTCGTCGTGCAATGCGACAAGCCGGCGACAAAGGAGAAACAGCTCGGCAACAGGGTGCGGGCCCCGCCGGACGGGGCTTGGCTATCAGGTGACTATTTCGGCAGATGTAGTAATATTACGCTAGTTTCACTTCCCGCAATTCATTCCTATCCGAGAGGACATAGCCTTATGTCAACAGCTAAGAAACCTTTGGTTCTGGTCATCATGGACGGTTGGGGCTACAGCACCAAGCAAGAGCACAACGCCGTCGCTGCCGCCAAGACTCCCAACCTCGACCGTCTCGCCCGTGACTACACCAGCACCCTGATCTCCGGCTCCGGCCTGGACGTGGGTCTGCCGGACGGTCAGATGGGGAACTCCGAAGTGGGCCACGTCAACATTGGCGCCGGTCGCATCGTCTATCAGGAACTGACCCGCATCTCCAAAGACATCCAGGACGGCCCCTTCTTCGAGAACGTCGAGCTGGCCAAGGCTGTTGACACTGCCGTGAGCAAGGGCAAGGCCGTGCACATCATGGGCCTGATGTCCCCGGGTGGCGTACACAGCCACGAAGAGCACATCATGGGCATGATCGAGATGGCCGCCAAGCGTGGCGCCGAGCAGATCTACTTCCACGCCTTCCTGGATGGCCGCGACGTACCGCCGCGCTCCGCCCAGTCCTCCATCGAGCTGTTCGACGCCCTGTTCGCCCGTCTGGGCAAGGGTCGTTTCGCCTCCATGATCGGCCGTTACTACGCCATGGACCGTGACAACCGTTGGGATCGCGTACAGCAAGCCTATGACCTGATGACTCAAGGCAAGGGCGAGTTCACCGCCGACAGCGCCAGCGAAGCCCTGGCCGCCGCCTATGCTCGCGACGAGAACGACGAGTTCGTCAAGGCGACCCGTATCGGCGAAGCCGCCCCCATGCAGGATGGCGATGCGCTGATCTTCATGAACTTCCGTGCCGACCGCGCCCGCGAGATCACCCGCGCCTTCGTCGACAGCGACTTCACCGGCTTCGCCCGCACCGCCACCCCGGCGCTGAACTTCGTGATGCTGACCGAGTACGCGGCCGACATCAAAACCGCCTGTGCCTACCCGCCGACCGCCCTGGTCAACACCCTGGGTGAGTGGCTGGCCAAGCAGGGCAAAACCCAGCTGCGCATCTCCGAGACCGAGAAGTACGCTCATGTCACCTTCTTCTTCAACGGCGGCGAAGAGGCCTGCTTCACTGGCGAAGATCGCGAGATCGTTGCCAGCCCGAAAGTGGCCACCTACGACCTGCAGCCGGAAATGAGCTCCGAAGAGCTGACCGACAAGCTGGTTGGTGCCATCAAGAGCGGCAAATACGACGTCATCATCTGCAACTACCCGAATGGCGACATGGTTGGCCACACCGGCGTGTTCGATGCGGCCGTCAAAGCCTGTGAAGCGGTTGACCACTGCATCGGTCGCGTCACCGAGGCCCTGGCTGAAGTGGGTGGCGAGTGCCTGATCACCGCCGACCACGGCAACGCCGAGAAGATGATGGACGAAGAGACTGGTCAGGCCCATACCGCCCACACCAATCTGCCGGTTCCGCTCATCTACTTCGGTCGCAAGGCCGAGGTGCTGGAAGGCGGCAAACTGTCCGATCTGGCCCCCACCATACTGACTCTGATGGGTCTGCCGGTGCCGCCGGAAATGACTGGCAAGCCCCTGATGATTCTGAAATAATCCTTCCCCATGCGGGGATGCGAAGTGATTTCAACCAAAACCAGTCGCGTCGGCCTGTTGGCCGGCGCGCTGTTTTTTTGTCTGTCGTTCGGGCCGGGCAAGGCCTGGGCTGCCAACCAGCAGCTGGGCGCCATGCAGTCCCAGATCAAGGAACAGCAGCAGACCATCAAGCTCAGCAAACAGGAGCTGGCCAAGCTCAACACCCAGCTCAAGGCCGATGAGCAGGCCATCTCGGCCGCCGCCGCCAAGCTCGACCAGACCAGACAGCAGCTCAGAGAGAACCAGCAGAAGCTGGTGGGGCTGCAACAGGACAAGCTGGATCTGGAGCAGCAGGCCAGCCGCCAGAAGCAGTTGCTGGCCAAACAGGCGGAGAGCGCCTTCACCGCCGGCAACCACGATTACCTCAAACTGCTGCTCAACCAGCAGGATCCGGCCAAACTGAGCCGTTCCCTCGACTACTACGACTACCTCAACAAGGCACGCATCGAGGCCATCGAAGCCCTGCGGGCCACCCGTACCAAGCTGGCCAAAAACCAGCAGGCCACCAAAGAGACCGAAAGCCGGCTGCAATCCCTGCTCACCGAACAGCAGCAGCACCATCAAAGTCTGCTGGCCAGCCAGCAGAGCCGCGCCAAGGTGCGCAACCAGCTGCAGCAGTCGGTGCAGGATGACGAACAGAAGCTGACCAAGCTGGTCAAGGCGGAGAAAGCGCTGAAGGCACGGCTGGAAGAGTTGCGCCGCCAGCGGGAAGAGCAGGAGCGCCGCGAGCGGGAGCGCCTTGCCAAGCTGAAGGCGGAACAGGAGCGGCAACGCAAGCTGGTCGAACAGCGCCGCGCCGAACAGGAGCGGCTCGCTGCCCAGCAGAGCAAGGCGGCCCAGCAGCAGACCGCCAGCCGGGAGAGCACCACCAGCAAGCCTGAACGAGGTTCCGGCATCAGCAGCGCCGGTTACTACAGCGGGCTCAAGACCAATGGCAGCCTGCGCTGGCCGGTGCAGGGGCCGATCCTCATCGCCTACGGCTCGCCGCGCACCGCCGAGCTGAAGTGGAAGGGCACCCTGATCGGCGCCAGCGAAGGGACCCAGGTCAAGGCGGTGGCACCGGGCCAGGTGGTCTATGCCGACTGGCTGGACGGCTTCGGCATGTTGCTGGTGATCGATCACGGCCGCGGCTACATGAGCCTCTACGGTCACAACCAGTCGCTGCTGCGCCAGGTGGGCCAGAACGTGGAACAGGGTGAACCGGTGGCGCTGGTCGGTGACAGTGGCGGCCAGGACAGACCCGGCCTCTACTTCGAAATTCGCTACCAGGGCGAGGCCATCAACCCCACCAAGTGGCTGGCCAAGCGCTGACGCCGACTTGCCTCCTCCCCCGACAGCCTGCCTTGCGCAGGCTGTCGTCCCTCCGGCAGCGCGCGGCGACGCGCCACCTTTGGTGAAAAATTACCTCTTTTTCAGGCTGTTCAAGGGAAGACGACCAGCCCAATCTGCTCCAGCAAGGCCTGTTGCTGATCTTCGTTGATCTGCACCCCGTGCAGATTGACCCGCCGCAGATCCAGCCCGGGCAGATCGCACTGACGCAGATCGCAGCCCTGCAGGTTGATGCGGCTCCAGTCCAGTTGGCCGAACTCGGAGCCGCTGAGATCCGAGCCCGCCAGCGAGGCGCCGAACAGGTTGGCCCCCTGCCAGCGATTGCCGCTCAATTCGCATTTTTCCAGCAGACAGCCCTCGAAATTGGCGTAGCTGAAGTTGTTGCCGGTAAGATGGGCTTCGCAGAAGTAGCTCTTGACGGTGATCTGGTTGGCAAAGCTGGCGCGGGAGAAGTTGATCCCCATCGCCTGGCAGTCGCGCAGCTCGAGTCCGAGGCACTGGCTGTGACTGAAGTCGGCCATGGTGAGATCGCAGCGCAGAAAACTCGCCTCGCGCAGATTGCAGCCCTGCAGCAAACAGTTCTGTTCGCTCTCCCGATCGTAGAAGCTGCAGTCGACGAAACGGCTCTCGCCGAGATCTAGCCTGGAGAAGTTGCAGCCGATGAAACGGCATCCCTGAAACTGCTCCCCAGCCAGGTCCTGCTGCTCGAAGCGCACACCCTCAAAGCACTTGGCCTTGATCATCCTGAGATTCCCCTTGTTGACGGCGTCATATGCTGACTTTGTTACAAAAAAACGGTAATGTTACACGTAACATTTGTCCCGGATCCAGAGATGAACGATACCCGCAAGCGCCGCCCCACCCTGCAGGACATAGCCGACCTGACCGGGGTCACCAAGATGACCGTCAGCCGCTACCTGCGCGACCCGCAAGCCGTGGCCGAGGGCACCCGCGAGCGGATCGCCGCCGCGGTGGAGGATCTCGGCTACATCCCCAACCGGGCGCCGGACATTCTCTCCAACGCCACCAGCAAGGCGATCGGCATCCTGATCCCCTCCCTCTCCAACCAGGTCTTCTCCGCCGTGGTGCATGGCATCGAATCGGTGACCCGGCCCGCCGGTTACCAGACCCTGCTGGCTCACTACGGCTACAGCCCTGAGCGGGAAGAGGAGCAGGTCGCCTCCCTGCTCTCCTATCACGTGGATGGGCTGATCCTCTCCGACAGCCAGCACACCGAGCGCACCCGCAAGATGATTGCCACCGCCGGCATCCCGGTGGTGGAGACCATGGATCTGCCGCAGAGCCCCATCGACATGGTGGTCGGCATGGATCACCGGGCGGCCGCCCGGGCCATGGTAACAGAGATGCTGCGGCGGGGCCGACGCAAGCTGGTCTATCTCGGCGCCCGGCTCGACGTGCGTACCCAGTTGCGGATGGAGGGCTACTACCAGGCGATGCAGGATTTCGGCCTGAGCGGCCAGCACCTGCTGACCGAGCAATCCTCCAGCTTCACCCTCGGCGGCCAGCTGCTGGAGCAGGCGCTGGTACGCTATCCCGATCTGGACGGCCTGTTCTGCACCAACGATGACCTGGCGGTGGGCGCCCTGCTGCAGTGTCAGGCCAAGTGGATACCCGTGCCCCAGCAGATCGCCATCGCCGGCAGCAACGCCCTCGACATCGGCCACGCCATGACCCCCAAGCTGGCCAGTATCGTCACGCCGCGCAAGGAGATCGGCCGTGCGGCCGCCACCATGCTGCTGGCCCGCCTCAACGGCCAGCCGCTGGCCGACACCCGGCTCGACATGGGCTTCTCCCTGTACGAGGGGGACAGCCTGGGCTGAGGCCCAAATCCCCACCATGCAGCTAAAACAGAGCAGGCCACCCGAGGGTGGCCTGCTTGCTTGGCAAACGGAAGGTCCGGCTCACGCCGGCGTCAAATCAGGATGCGACCAGAGCGACGGCTTCGCGGGAGAGTCGGGTCACCTCTTCCCAGTTACCGTTCTTGACGGCCTCGGCCGGCAGCATCCAGGAGCCGCCGACGGTGGCGACGCACTTGAGCGCCAGATAATCGGCCACGTTTTTCGGGCCGATACCGCCGGTGGGGCAGAACTTCACCTGGGGCAGCGGCGCGGCGATGGCGGCCAGCGCCTTGGTGCCGCCATTCGCCTCGGCCGGGAAGAATTTGAGGTGGTCGTAGCCCGCTTCCAGCGCCTGCATCACCTCGGATGGGGTGGCCACGCCCGGGATCAGCGGCGCCGTGCTGTTGGCTGCATGGGCCAGCAGGGCCGGGGTCATCCCCGGGGAGATGACGAAGCGGGCACCGGCGGCCACGGCGGCGTCAAACTGCGCGCAGTTGAGCACGGTACCGGCACCGACCATGGCCTCCGGCATCGCCTTGGCGATGAGGGCGATCGCATCGAGTGCCACCGGGGTGCGCAGGGTGATTTCGAACACCGAGATGCCGCCGGCCAGCAGCGCCTTGGCCATCGGCAGGGCCTGATCCAGCTCATTGATGACCATCACGGGTACCAGCGGGGAGGCGGCAAACACCTCGGCCGGGGTCACTTTCCAGTTCTGCATAGCTCTTCCTTAGTCAAAGATGGTGGCGCCACACTCGGCGCTCGATACCGCGCGACGCATCACGCTGAACAGTTCACGGCCCCACCCCTCTTGTTCCAGGGTGAGGTCGATCTCGGCCTGGGTACGGCCGCTCAAATCGGTCAGGCAGTCGAGGCTGCCGGTTACCGCGTCCACCCGCAGCAGGTCGCCATCGGCAAGCAGGCCGATGGCCCCGCCGTGCAGCGCTTCCGGGGTGACGTGGATGGCGGCCGGGATCTTGCCGGAGGCACCGGAGAGGCGACCATCGGTGACCAGTGCCACCTTGTAACCCGCCTTCTGCAGGTTGCCGAGCACCGGCATCAGCTTGTGCAGCTCCGGCATGCCGTTGGCGGCCGGGCCATTGTGACGCACCACGATGACGGCGTCCTGATTGAGATCGCCCGCCTTGTAGGCCGCCTCCACCGCATGCTGGGAGGAGAAGACCCGGGCCGGGGCTTCAATCACCCGATACTCGGGGGCCACGGCAGAGACCTTGACCACGGCGCGGCCCAGATTGCCGGAGAGCAGCTTGGTGCCGCCGGTGGCCTGGAACCGGCTACCGGAAGGCGACAATACACTCGCATCACTGCTCTCGCCCACCGGCTGCCATACCAGCTTGCCATCCACCAGTGCCGGGCGGCTGAGGTAATCCTGCATCTCGCCGAAGACCGGGGTGGCATCCAGGTGGATCAGCCCCTCTTGCGCCAGCCGGCGCATCAGGCCGGGCACGCCACCCGCCTGTTCGAAGGCGTTCACGTCGGCCGGGCCGTTCGGGTACATGCGTACCAACAGCGGCACCACGTCGGAGAGATCGCTGATGTCGTCCCAGGTCAGCACCAGACCGGCGGCGCGGGCCAGCGCCACCATATGGATGCTGTGGTTGGTGCTGCCGCCGGAGGCGAGCAGGGCCACCAGCCCGTTGACCAGCGAGCGCTCGTCGATCACCGCACTCAGGGGGCGATAGGCCGGGGAACCCGGGATCATGGCGCTGATGCGGCGGGCCGCCTCCTCGGTGAGGGCGCGGCGCAGCTCGCTGTGCGGGTGCACGAAGGCGGAGCCCGGCAACATCAGACCCATGGCCTCGAACACCAGTTGGTTGGTGTTGGCGGTGCCGTAGAAGGTGCAGGTGCCGGCCGCGTGGTAGGCGCCGCACTCCATCTTGAGCAGGGCATCGCGACCCACTTCGCCGGCGGCGTACTGCTGGCGCACCTTCACCTTCTCGTCGTTGCTGATGCCGCTCGCCATCGGGCCGGCCGGCACGAAGGCGGTGGGCAGATGAGCGTGGGAGAGCGCTCCCATGATCTGGCCCGGCGCTATCTTGTCGCAGATGCCGAGCAGCAGGGTGGCGTCAAAGGTGTTGTGGGAGAGCGACAACGCGGTCGCCTGGGCGATCAGATCGCGCGAAAACAGGGACATGTCCATCCCCGGCTGGCCCTGGGTCACGCCGTCGCACATGGCGGGCACACCGCCGGCCACCTGGGCGCTGTGGCCGAGCTCGGCCAGCGCGGCCTTGATGATGTCCGGATAGCCCTGATAGGGCTGATGGGCGCTCAGCATGTCGTTGTAGGCGGTGACGATGCCGACGTTTGCGCGGGTCATGTCGAGGATGCGACCCTTCTCGTCACAGCTGGAGGCTGCCACGGCGTGGGCTAGGTTGCCGCAGGCCAGCGCGGCTCGGGTCTTGCCCTGATCGGCCTGGCGCTGGATGCGGGCCAGGAAGGCCTGGCGACGGGCGGCACTGCGCTCGCGAATGCGGGCGGTGACGCTGGAAATAACCTGATGGATCATTGGGCTTGCTCCAATGCGGTGACGGCGCGATCAACCACCTGTTCGAAGGTGCCGTCGATATCGATGTGGAATACACCGGCTTCGCCGTCCGGGCGCTCCAGGGTATCGAACTGACTTTGTACCATGCTTTCGCGCATGAAGTGGCCCTTGCGGGCCCGCATCCGCTCGAGGATCAGCGGCTGGCTGCCGTCGAGGAAGAGGAAGCTGACCGACTCGTTGCCCTCGCGGATCTGGTCGCGATACTGCTTCTTGAGGGCCGAGCAGACAATGACGCCCACCTCGTTCTTCTGTTCCAGGCTGTAGGCCGCGTCGCGGATCCGCTCCAGCCAGGGGGCGCGATCCTCGTCGTTGAGCGGGTTGCCACCGGCCATCTTCTGGATGTTGGCCCTGGGGTGCAGATCATCACCGTCGATGAACTTGGCGCCCAGCACGCTGGCCACCTTGAGGCCCACGCTGGACTTGCCGCTACCACACACACCCATCACGATAATGCTCTTACCCGCCATTGTTTGACCTCTATCTCATTTTTCAAAAAACGTGCTGCCGATGGGTTCTAACTTAGCACGTTACCGGTAACATGTTACCGGTAACAACAAGAATTGTGAAGTCTGCCACAGACTGAGCGCACTCATAGTCACCTGGGCAAGCGAGTTTGAGCCCTGACCATAAATCTAAATAAATCATAAAGATATGGTCTGCCGATGGATCGGCAGGGTGTCGATACTGAACTTGGAACAAGGAATGCACAACAATGTCTGACCTCTCCCTGATCATGACGGCCGCCGGCTCCATCGTGCTGCTGCTCTTTCTGGTGATGAAGGCCCGCCTGCACGCGGTCGTCTCCCTCATCCTGGTCTCCATGGTGGCGGGACTCGCCGCCGGCATGAACCCGGCCGACATCGCCGCCACCATCCAGAAAGGGATGGGCGGCACCCTCGGTTTCGTCGCCGTGGTGGTGGCACTGGGTGCCATGTTCGGCAAGGTGATGGAAGTTACCGGCGCCCTCGACCGGGTGGCCCACACCCTGCTCGGCAAGTTCGGCGTCAAGCGCGCCAACTGGGCCATGGCGCTGACCGGCTTCGTCTGCGCACTGCCGCTGTTCTTCGACGTGGCCGTGGTGCTGCTGATCGGCGTCGCCTTCGCCATCGTCCGCCGCGGCGGCGGCAGCGTGGTGAAGATCGGCATCGCCCTGCTGGCAGGCATCGCCACCTGCCAGGCCTTCCTGATCCCGGCGCCGGGCCCCATCCTGGTGGCCTCCCAGCTGGGTGCCGACTTCGGCTACATGATCCTGTTCGGCCTGATCGCCGCCGTTCCGGCCCTGATCCTGGCCGGCCCGCTGTTTGGCGAGCTGATCAGCAAGGTAGTGGACGTGCCGCTGCCGGCCGACGCCCAGAGCAGTGCCCATGACGACGGCCAGAACCTGCCCTCCTTCGGGCTGGCCATGGGCCTCATCGGCCTGCCGCTGCTGCTGATCGGTCTCAAAACCATCGTCGGCCGCTTCGTCGATGCTGGCACGCCTCTGCACGGCTGGCTGGAGTTCATCGGCCACCCCTTCACCGCCATCATGGTCGCCTGCCTGGCCGCCTTCTACCTGCTGGGGATCCGCCGCGGCATGTCCCGTGACGAGGTGATGAGCGTCTGCAACGGCGCCATCCAGCCGGCCGGCGTCATCATCCTGGTGACCGGTGCCGGTGGCGTGTTCAAGCAGGTGCTGGTGGATTCCGGTGTCGGCGCCGCCCTCGGCAACATGCTGGCGGACTCCGGCCTGCCCATCGTTGCGCTGGCCTTCATCCTGGCGGCCGCGGTGCGGGTCATTCAGGGTTCCGCCACCGTCGCCATGCTGACCGCCTGCGGCCTGGTGCTGCCGATGCTGGAGCCGCGCGGTCTCAGCGGTGCCCAGCTGGCGGCGGTCACCATCGCCATCGGCGGCGGGGCCATAGTGCTCTCTCACGTCAATGACTCCGGCTTCTGGCTGGCCAACCGCTACCTCGGTCTCACCGAGAAGCAGACCCTGCAAACCTGGACCGTAATGGAAACCATCATAGGTACCACGGGCGGCGTGATGGCCATGCTGATCTACAGCTTCCTCTGATCGCGACCGTGCAGAAAAAGGCCTCCGATGTGAGGCCTTTTTCATCTTTATGACGATTCTTTCTTTGGCTAACAGGGCGAGATTGCTAGAATCGCCTATCCATCGCTCCGAGTGGAACGCTTAACGCAGTGATTTCAGGTTTCTCTATGCATTCATCGGCACATTATCGACAGCTGCTGGCGCGCCTGCCCCAGATCGCCGTCGCCGCAGACCAGTTTGAAGTGCTCAGCAGCGCCAAGGACTTCAAGAGCCGGATCCTTTCGCTCATCGCCAGCGCGACTCGCCGCATCTATCTGGTGGCGCTCTATCTGCAGGATGACGAGGCGGGACGGGAGATCCTCTCTGCCCTCTATGCCGCCAAACAGCGCAACCCGGCCCTCGACGTCAAGGTGTTCGTCGACTTCCACCGTGCCCAGCGCGGCCTGATCGGCAAGGGCAAGCAGGGTGGCAACCACCTGATGTATCAGGAGATGGCCGCTCGCCACGAGCACCAGATCGCCATCTACGGCGTGCCGGTGAAAGGGCGTGAACTGCTCGGAGTGCTGCACCTCAAGGGGTTCATCTTCGATGACACCCTGCTCTACTCCGGTGCCAGCCTCAACGACATCTACCTGCACCAGCAGGATCGCTACCGTTTCGACCGCTATCACCAGATCACCAGCCCGGAGCTGACCCGCAGCATGGTCAACTACGTGGATGACCTGTTCCTGCGCAGCGAGGCGGTGCAGCGGCTGGATCGCACCGACATCCCCAGTGCCAAGCAGCTGAAGGGGCCGATCCGCCGCTTCAAGCACAACCTGCGCCTCGGCCAGTACCGCTTCGACACCATGCCGGTCAACAGCCAGGAGGTGGCCATCACCCCGATGAGCGGCCTGGGCAAGCGCGGCAACCAGCTCAACAAGATGATCCGCACCCTGGTGCGGGCCACCGAGCGGGAGATCTTCATCTGCACCCCCTACTTCAACCCGCCCAAGGAGTTGAACAAGGATATCGAGGCCCTGCTCAAGCGCGGCTGCAAGGTGACGATCGTGGTGGGCGACAAGACCGCCAACGACTTCTTCATTCCGCCGGAGGAGAAATTCTCCACCATCGGCGGTCTGCCCTATCTGTACGAGACCAACCTGCGCAAGTTCGCCGAGCGCAACCAGCATCACATCGATGCCGGCCGTCTCAACCTGATGCTCTGGTGCTGCGAGCGCAACTCCTACCACCTCAAGGGGATCTTCGTGGATGACGAGTGGGCCCTGCTCACCGGCAACAACCTCAATCCCCGCGCCTGGGCGCTGGATCTGGAGAACGGCCTGCTGGTCTACGATCGCCGCCACCTGCTGCGGCCCCAGTTCAATGCCGAGCGCGAGAACATCCTGACCAACACCAAGCGCATCAGCCACTTCGATCAGATCGAGCAGATCCAGGACTACCCGGATCAAGTGCGCAAGCTGCTGGCCCGGATCCACAGGGTCAAGGCCCATATCCTGCTCAAGCGCATCATCTGACCGCGCATCGCGACCTCGGGTATCCTCACAAGGGCCTGCCGCATCTCGGCAGGCCCTTGTCATTGGGGGCTCCGCTCCCCACCAGCCGAGCCCCAACCGCGCGACGCGGCTTGCGTCGGGACGGCAATAAACCCTATCATCTGGACATATTTACAGTGTTTTCGGGCATCTAATTGATGAAATTGGATAAAATCTCCCTCGACAGCCTCAAGGGCGTCGGCAGCAAGATGCAGGAAAAGCTCGAGCGGCTGGGGCTGGCCACGGTGCAGGATCTGCTGTTCCACCTCCCCCTGCGCTACGAGGACCGCACCCAGGTGTGGCCCATCGGCGATCTGCCGCCCGGCCTGCACGGCGCCGTCGAGGGGGAGATCCAGGACACTCAGCTGGTGATGGGGCGCCGCCGCATGCTGGTCTGCCGCATCAGCGACGGCACCGGCACCCTCACCCTGCGCTTCTTCAACTTCACCGCCGCCCAGAAGAACAGCCTGAGTCCGGGCCGGCTGATGCGCTGCTTCGGCGAGGTGCGCCCCGGCAAGTACGGGCTGGAGATGGCCCACCCCGAGTACAAGCTGCTCGGCGAGGAGCAGGCCGGCCAGACCGAAGAGGCGCTCACCCCCGTCTATCCGACCACCGAGGGGCTGCGCCAGCTCACCCTGCGCAGCCTCACCGATCAGGCGCTGGCCCAGCTCGACCTCTACGGCGTGGAGGAGCTGCTGCCCGCCGGCCTCTATCCCCAGCAGATCGATCTGGCCGCGGCTCTGAAGCTGCTGCACCGTCCGCCCCCCTCGGTGGCGCTGGCCCTGCTGGAAAGCGGCCAGCACCCGGCCCAGCAGCGACTGGTGCTGGAGGAGCTGCTGGCCCACAACCTATCTGTGCTCAAGGTGCGGGCCCAGGCACAGACCCAGCTGGCCCGCGCCCTCAAGCCGGCCCCGGCCCTGGTGGAACAGCTGCTCGGTGCCCTGCCGTTCACCCCCACCGGTGCCCAGAACCGGGTGGTGGCCGAGATAGGCAAGGATCTGCAGCAGAGCCACCCCATGATGCGGCTGGTGCAGGGGGACGTAGGCTCCGGCAAGACCCTGGTCGCGGCGCTGGCCGCCCTGCAGGCCATCGGCAACGGCTGTCAGGTGGGGCTGATGGCGCCGACCGAGCTGCTGGCCGAACAGCACGCCATCAACTTCGCCAAGTGGCTGGAACCGCTCGGCATCGGGGTGGGCTGGCTGGCGGGCAAGCAGAAGGGCAAGGCGCGGGAGGAGGCGCTGGCTGCCATCGCCGACGGCAGCGTCAAGATGGTGGTGGGCACCCATGCCATCTTCCAGGAGCAGGTGGTGTTCCAGCGCCTCGCCCTGGTGATCATCGACGAACAGCACAGATTCGGTGTGCATCAGCGCCTCGCCCTGCGGGAAAAAGGAGAGCGGGAGGGGGTACATCCCCACCAGCTCATCATGACCGCCACCCCCATCCCCCGCACCCTGGCGATGACCGCCTATGCCGACCTCGACACCTCCATCATCGACGAGCTGCCGCCGGGCCGCACCCCCATCACCACGGTGGCGCTGCCGGACAGTCGCCGCCAGGACGTGATCGAACGGGTCAGACTGGCCTGTGAGGAGGGCAAGCAGGCCTACTGGGTCTGCACCCTGATCGAGGAGTCGGAGGTACTGGAGTGCCAGGCCGCCGAGGACACCGCCGCCGAGCTGCAAAATCGGCTGCCCGGCCTGCACATCGGGCTGGTGCACGGCCGGATGCGGCCGGTCGAGAAACAGCGGGTGATGGAGGAGTTCAAGGCGGGCATACTGCAACTGCTGGTCGCCACTACCGTCATCGAGGTGGGGGTGGACGTGCCCAACGCCAGCCTGATGATCATCGAAAACCCGGAGCGACTGGGGCTGGCGCAGTTGCACCAGCTGCGCGGCCGGGTCGGGCGCGGCTCGGTGGCCTCCCACTGCGTGCTGCTCTATCATGCTCCCTTGTCCAAGACGGCCCAGAGCCGGCTCGGGGTGCTGCGGGAGACCAACGACGGCTTCCTCATCGCCCAGCGCGATCTGGAGCTGCGCGGCCCGGGGGAACTGCTCGGCACCCGCCAGACTGGCCTGGCCGATCTCAAGATCGCCGATCTGGTGCGGGATCAACCGCTCATCCCGCAGGTGCAGAAGATGGCGCGCTTCTTGATGGACCGCCACCCAGATCATGTCGAACCCTTGATACGACGCTGGCTCGGCCTGCGGGATCACTACTCCAATGCCTGACCAAGGCAGAGGCAGAAGATGGGCACATTGCCTGCTGGATAGACACCCAGGCCATGTCGAGCCCTTGATACGACGCTGGCTCGGTCTGCGGGATCACTATTCCAATACCTGACCTGCGGGATCACGCTGCCAACGCCTGATCACCCAACCAATACAGGAGGAAAGCGCTTATGAATTCCTGGCTGCGCGGCCTGCTCTACACCCTTGCCTTCCTGTTGCTGTTTGTCTGGGTCGGGCTCGGCCTGTTCGACGCCGAGCGGGCCAAGGGGCCCATCGCCGGCTGGCTCAGCCAGCAGACTGGCGTACCCGTCACCATAGGCCGACTTGTGTTCAACCCGCTTCACCCCTACACCCTGTTGGCGGAGCAGGTGAGTTACGGCAACGCCGTGACCCTCGACAAGATCTATCTCGAGATAGAGAGCATCGACTGGCTGAACCGGGACGTACGCATCGCCCATCTCGACCTCATTCGCCCGGCCATCAAGCTGCCGCTGCCCAACCAGCTGCCGAGCCTGCCGGTGCACTCCCTCACCATCGCCGACAGCACCATAGACCGGCTCAGCCTGGAGAGCGACGGGTTGACCCTGCGCGGCCTCAACGCCACCCTGAGCGACTGGCAGCTGCTCAACCCGGTGCGCCCGCCCCAGGCCAACCTGACCCTCAACATCACTGAGCTGGCGACCCCGGCCTGGGCCCTCTCCCGCCTCAACCTGGCCGGTCGGCTGGAGGGGCAGGTGCTGAGCACCGACAAGCTGACCGCCAACCTGTTCGACGGTCTGCTCGAGACCGGCATGGTGCTGGACTGGCCCGCCCGCAGCCTGCGGCTGAACAACCTCAAGAGCCAGGGCATGCGCATCGAGTGGGGCACCCTCGCCAAAGCCGAATCTCCCCTGCGCCAGGTCAGCCTGGATCTCGGCCAGATCCGGGATCTCAGCTTCAACGACATCGAGCAGGAGCTGGCCCTCAACAACCTCAGCGGCCAGCTGACCGCCTTCAACTGGCAGGCCGGCAGCACGCCCAGCGGCTACTTCTCGGGAACCCTCGGCGATCTCGGCCGTGGCCTGTTCCAGCTGGAGGCCATTCAGGGCAAGGTCGCCTTCTCGCCCCAGCAGCTGGATGCCGAGCTGCAGGGCAAGGCCTATGAAGGGGAGTTCAACCTGGAGCTCTCCTTCGATCCCCTGCAGCAGAAGCTGACCCTGAAGGACATGGCGCTGAGCGGCATGGACATCAGCCTGCCGGAAGGGTGGTGGCAGGATTGGCAGAGCTGGCGCCCGCAGCAGATCGACATCCGCAAGCTGGCCTTCGACAAGCTCAAGGTGCTCTCCTTCGACGATACCCTGCCCCTCTCCCTGACCGGCTGGCAGCTCTATCTGACCGACCTCAGCCTGCGCGGCAATCAGCCAGGGCCGCTGCTAGGCCGGGCCCGCCTCGAGAGCGCCTGGTTCGAACTGGTGTGGGACGGCCTCAGCGCCCGCAACGGCGAACTGGATGGCGAGCTGAGTGCCGGCTCCTGGCAGCTCAACAAGCTCACCAGCTCGCTGCCGGATGAGGGCAGCCTCAGCCTGAGCGGCCAGTGGGGACGCGAGCCGGGCCAGACCAGCCGGGTGCAGCTCAAGGGCGAGAAACTGGATCTGGTGCAGTGGGGCAAGATCCTCCACTCCCCTGTCTCCTTCGCCGGCAAGATGGACCTGAGCGCCGATCTGCAGGCGCTGCACGGCGGCACCCCGGGCGCCTGGCGCAACTCCCTGCAGGGGAATATTGCCCTCGATGCCACCGAGCCCTTCTGGGACAAGGTGCAGATAGATCCGCTGCTGGATCAGTGGTTCAAGCAGGCGGCGGCGCCGACCCTCACCCCGGCCGAGCTCTGGCAGGCGATGCAGGAGGGGGACACCCCCTTCTATCGCATCAAGCTGCAGGGCAAGGTGGCCCAGGGCCAGCTGAAGATCGAGCAGGCCGGAGCTTCTACCATCACCCACCTGCTGGGGCTGCAGGGCAGCGTCGATCTGGTCAATGAGCAGTGGCAGCTGGATCTGGGCGTTCTCAACGGCCAGCACTGCGCCGAACTGCTCGGCCAGTGGCGCGGGCCGCTCGCCGAGCCGACCCTCAGCTGGGGCTTCCAGCAGAAGCCGGACGGCTGTGGCTGGGAGACAGGGGTGCGCTACCCGCCCCAGGGCAACGGCAGCCCGCTCTGGCGACCGGCGCCGAAGGCCCAGGCCGCGCAGGCGGCCAACGGCTAGCCGATAGAAAGCAACAAGGCCTCGTGATGAGGCCTTGTTGTTTGATGGGATCCCGCGCGCCGCTACTGACCCGGCCGCTTGACCGGCTGCACCACGTAGTGACCGAGGAACTCTGCTGCCAGCTTGTCGCCGCTGAACAGCTTGATCTTGAGGCTGAACTTGGCGGACTCACCGGCCTTGAGCGGCTCGAGCACGGCGGGCATGCCTTCGCGGGCCACCCGCGCCTCCGGCTCCTCCTTGACCGGCCGGTAGTACTTGATGTTGCCCTCCGCCAGCACAGTATCCCCCACCAGTCCCGCCTCCTTGAGCTGCAGCCAGATCAGGCCCCAGCCCGCCAGCACGCACTGGCTGTAGATGCTGCCGGCGAACATGGTGTCATGCACGTTGAGGTTGGCCGCCAGATTGGCCTTGAGGTGGAAGGTCTGACCGTCGTAGTGGGTGATGTGCACCCCCATCTTCTCGCTGATGGGAATGCCCTGCGACCAGCGGGTGGTGAGATCCTGGCACCACTCGGGGCGGTACTGGATGGTCTGCAGCGGGCTCAGAGACTTGATCATTTGGCGGTGCGGGATGCGGCCGAAGGAGACGGGGCCTTCCCCCACCTCGAGAAAGCCGCACTTGCGGTAGAACTCCACCGCCTCCTGGCGGGCATTCATCACCAGTCGCTTCACCTTCTCGCTGCAGGCCAGCTGTTCGAGATCCTGCACCATGCGGGCACCCAGCCCCTGACCGCGAAATTCGGGGCGCAGCGCCATGAAGCGGATCTGCGCCTCGTCACCGCCGACAAACAGACGCCCCACCGCGATGGGTGTGCCGTCGGGGGCCAGCATCAGCCGGTGAATGGCGACGGTGTCGTATTCATCCCGCTCGGAACCGAGAGGCAGATTGAAGGGTTTACGCAGTAGTTCCCAGCGCAACTGGTAGTAGGCATCCAGCTCGGCGTCGGTTTGAGGAGTGACTACCCGGTACATAAAGCGATCCTTGAGTTGGCGCCGACGGACAGACGGAAGGGCTTGCGCACCCATGCCTCCCAGCTCAACTGATAATGGGCATCCAGCTCGGCTGCCGTCTGGGGGGTGACCACCCGGTACATAGTTCCATCCTTGAGTTACACTGGTCGAAAACCATCTTGCCGTGCAAATTCATGGACTTCAATCTGCAAGCGTACCAAGCCGACCACTTATTGCACCTCAGCGCCAAGCCCCAGCGCCGGCTCACCGTGCAGGAAAATGCCCATCACCGCTGGCTGGAGATCGACGGCGTGGTGCAGTCGGCCATGTCCCTGGCCGAACCCGCCACCCTCTGCCTGCCGCACCAACAGGTGATCGCCTGTCTGCTGCCCGAACAGGCCGCCAGCATCCTCGAGCTGGGGCTGGGGGGCGGCGATCTCACTCGCCATCTGCGTCGACGCTGGCCCGATGCCCGCCACGAGTGCGTCGACCTCGATGAAGAGGTGATCACTCTCTATCAGCTGTTCTTTCAGCCCGAACAAGGCAGCCAGCGTACACCGACCCTGCACCAGGCCGATGCCCTCGCCTTTCTGGAGCAGAGCGAGGCACAGTACGACCTCATCCTGCTCGATCTGTTCAGCCAGGACGGCAATCCGCCGCTGCTGTTCCAGGAGCGCATCTATCAGGCGCTGGCCCCCCGCCTCAACGGCGAGCTCATCATCAACCTGCTGCCGCGCACCCGCCTCGAGCTGACCCGGGTGCTGATGCTGCTGGAGCAGTGGGTCGGTCCCACCACCCCCTACCCGGTGCCAGGGCTGCGCAACATACTGCTGCACACCAGCCCGCGCGATCCGCTGGCGTCAGACCTGTAGCCAGAAGGTGACCGGGCCGTCGTTGACCAGCGCCACCTTCATGTCGGCGGCGAAGCGGCCGGTGGCAGTCGGTATGCCGCTGGCGGCCCGCGCCACGAAGTAGTCGTACAGCCGCTCGGCCTCGACCGGGTGGGCACCGCCGGAGAAGCTGGGTCTCATCCCCTTGTTGGTGTCCGCCGCCAGGGTGAACTGGGAGACCACCAGCAGGCTGCCGCCGGCCTGGCTCACGTTGAGGTTCATCTTGCCGTTCTCATCGGAGAAGATGCGGTAGCCGCTCACCTTGTGCAGCAACTTGTCGGCCTTGGCCTCGTCATCCCCCTGCTCCACCCCGAGCAGCACCAGCAGACCCTGACCGATAGCTCCGGTCACCTCGCCCTCTACCGTTACGCTGGCCTCGCTGACCCGCTGAATCAGTGCAATCACATCCCTCTCCTCTCAAAACGAAACGACCGCCCCCATCTACTGACGGGGGCGGTCGTCGATGCTAACAGCAAGGGGCCGGATCAGGCCAACTCATCGGCACCCGGTCGCTCATATTCGCCGAGGCAGGCGGTGGTTTCCGCGCCAAGCAAGACCACCAGCCAGCTCAGGCAGTCCACATAGGTCCAGACAAACAGCATGGTCGCCAATGCCAACAACAAGGTTCAAGCCAGCTCTTCTGAGGCAGGCCGCTCATATTCACCAAGGCAGGCGGTGGTTTCCGCGCCAAGCAAGACCACCAGCCAGCTCAGGTAGACCCAGACAAACAGAATGGGGATGGTCGCCAGGGCACCATAGATGGCCTGATAGGAGGGGAAGTTGGTGATGTAGATGGCAAAACCGCGCTTGGCCAGCTCGAACAGGGTGGCCGCCACCAGGGCGCCGATGAAGGCGTGCATCAGCCGCACCTTGCAGTTGGGCACCACGGTATAGACCAGCAGGAAAGTGAGCACAGAGAACAGGAATGGCAGGCCGCGCAGCAGCAGGTAGCCGATGCCGAACAGGCTCTCGGCCCCGAACAGCCGCAGCGAGAAAATATAGGAGGAGATGGCGATGCTGGCCCCGATGAGCACGGGGCCCAGGGTCAGGATCATCCAGTACATGGCGAATGCCTGGGCCAGCGGCCGGCTCCGGGTCGAACGCCAGATGTAGTTGAGGTTCTTGTCGATGGCCGAGATCAGCATCAGCGCCACCACGATCAGGGCACCGATACCGACTGCCGTGGTGTTGGTGGCGTTGGCCACGAAGCCGTCGATGTACTCCTTGAGCATCTCGCCGGCGGTGGGCACGAAGTTGTGATAGACGAACTGCTCCATCGCCTGCTTCAGGCTCTGGAACACAGGAAAGGCCGACATCATGCCGAACACCACGGCTATCATGGGCACTAGGGAGAGCAGGGTGACATAGGCCAGATAGCCGGCGGTGACCGTCAGCCTGTCCTGCTGGAAACGGCCCCAGACGAACTGGGCAAAATGGCGCCCATCATGGCGCAAGAAAGAGAGGGCGTGACCGAGACGGCCACCGGATTTCAGCTGCATTGTGCTTCCCGATGTCTTCATCATGTCGACATTGTGTCAGATCCCGTCACCGTTTGACCACCCGCGAGCCGGCCGAATGCGACTCGTCCGGGCGCGACCGTTGCCCCTTCTGCGGGAAACGACCATAAAAAAAGAGGCCCGCAGGCCTCTTTTCATCGCTGATGCAGCGGATCAAGCACGACCGGCGCGTTTGCGGTCCAGCTCGGTCAGCAGCTTCTTGCGGATACGGATGCTCTTCGGAGTGACTTCAACCAGTTCGTCGTTGTCGATGAACTCCAGAGCCTGTTCCAGCGACATGCGGATCGGCGGAGTCAGCACCTGGGCTTCGTCGGTACCGGAGGCACGCATGTTGGTCAGCTGTTTGCCCTTCAGGCAGTTGACGGTCAGGTCGTTGGAACGGGAGTGAATACCGATCACCTGGCCTTCGTACACTTCGGTCGCGTGACCGATGAACAGACGACCACGGTCTTGCAGACCGAACAGGGCATAGGTCAGCGCCTTGCCGGTAGCGTTGGAGATCAGCACGCCGTTCTGACGCTCACCGATGCTGCCGCCCTTGTGCGGACCGTAGTGGTCGAAGGTGTGGTACAGCAGACCGGTACCTGAGGTCAGGGTCATGAACTCGGTCTGGAAGCCGATCAGGCCACGGCTAGGGATCATGAAGTCGAGGCGAACACGGCCTTTGCCATCCGGAGTCATGTTGGTCATCTCGCCCTTACGCAGGCCGAGTTGCTCCATGACGGAACCCTGGTGTGCTTCTTCCACGTCCACGGTTACGGTTTCGAACGGTTCTTGCAGAACGCCATCCACGGTGCGCAGGATAACTTCCGGACGGGATACCGCCAGCTCGTAGCCTTCGCGACGCATGTTTTCGATCAGGATGGAGAGGTGCAGTTCACCACGGCCGGAGACACGGAACTTGTCCGGATCGTCGGTCTCTTCCACACGCAGGGCCACGTTGTGGACCAGCTCCTGGTTCAGACGCTCCAGGATGTTGCGGGAGGTCACGAACTTGCCCTCTTTACCGGCGAACGGAGAGGTGTTGACCTGGAAGGTCATGTTCACGGTCGGCTCGTCAACGGAGAGCGGCGGCAGCGCTTCAACGGCACCGTTGTCGCAGATGGTGTCGGAGATCTTCAGCTCGCCCAGACCGGTGATGGCGATGATGTCGCCAGCTTGCGCATCGGCCACTTCGGTACGGGACAGACCCAGGTAGCCCAGCACCTGGCCAACTTTACCGGTACGGGTCTTGCCATCGGCACCCACTACGGTCACCTGCTGGTTGGTCTTGACGCGACCACGGGTGATGCGGCCGATACCGATAACGCCCACGTAGGAGTTGTAGTCCAGCTGGGAGATCTGCATCTGGAAGGCACCGTCGGTGTCCGCGGCAGGCGCTTCCACGTTGTCGACGATGGCCTGGAACAGGGGTTCCATGTTCTCGGACTCGACGTCTTGATCCAGGGTGGCCCAACCGTTCAGTGCAGAGGCGTAAACAACCTTGAAGTCCAGTTGCTCATCGGTGGCTCCCAGGTTGTCGAACAGATCGAAGACCTGATCCATTACCCAGTCAGGACGAGCACCCGGACGGTCGATCTTGTTGATGACCACGATCGGCTTCAGACCCTGGGCGAACGCCTTCTGGGTCACGAAACGGGTCTGCGGCATCGGGCCGTCAACGGCGTCAACCAGCAGCAGTACGGAGTCAACCATGGAGAGCACACGCTCAACTTCACCACCGAAGTCGGCGTGACCCGGGGTATCCACGATGTTGATGCGGTAGTCGTTCCAGCGGATCGCAGTGTTCTTGGCGAGAATGGTGATGCCACGTTCCCGTTCCAGATCATTGGAGTCCATGATCCGTTCCTGACCTTCGCTGGTGCGATCCAGAGTGCCGGATTGCTGCAGCAGCTTGTCCACCAGCGTGGTTTTGCCGTGGTCAACGTGCGCAATAATCGCAATATTGCGTAAATTCTCTAACATTCTCGCCTCAAATCACCGGGTAAAATTGGGCGCTAATTGTACTCTCGCCTTTGTGATCTGCCTAGCAGAATTGCAGTACATTCGCGCATAACAGGGGATCAGGATCATAGACCTTCTCATCAAAGCCTGCTTAGATAGGGGCCGACCGTATACCACGCACCATTTTAGTGCACCAAAACGATCCAAGGTTGCACTACTTTGAGGCGTAACGCGCTGAGATAGCGAGTCTCGGGGCAGGCCCGTAGTCGCAAATGCCCTGAAATCAAGCTGTCACAAACTTGGCACGATACTGGCTTATGTGAATGTGATGACGCATTCACCCTAAGAGTTTTAACACCGGAGGTTACTTAGCATGTCAGCCCAGAACGTTTTGGCCCTGATCCAGGAACACGAAGTCAAGTTTGTCGACCTGCGCTTTACCGATACCAAGGGTAAAGAGCAGCACGTATCCATCCCTGCCCACCAGGTCGACGAAGATTTCTTCGAAGACGGCAAGATGTTCGACGGCTCCTCCATCGGCGGCTGGAAAGGCATCAACGAATCCGACATGGTGCTGATGCCGGATCCTGCCTCTGCCAAGCTGGACCCGTTCACCGAAGAGACCACCCTGAACATCGTCTGTGACGTGCTGGAACCCGCTACCATGCAGGGTTACGACCGCGATCCGCGCTCCATCGCCAAACGTGCCGAAGACTTCCTGAAAGCCAGCGGTATCGCCGACACCGTGCTGTTCGGGCCGGAGCCGGAATTCTTCATGTTCGACAACATCACCTTCTCGAACACCATGGGTCACAGCTTCGTGAAGATCGAATCCGAAGAAGCCGCCTGGAACTCCGGTACCAACTACGAGCACGGCAACAAAGGCCACCGTCCGTTCGTGAAGGGCGGTTACTTCCCGGTTGCCCCGGTCGACTCCTCTCAGGACATCCGCGCCGCCATGTGTCTGGTGCTGGAAGAGATGGGCCAGGTCGTTGAGGCTCACCACCACGAAGTGGCCACTGCCGGTCAGAACGAGATCGCCACCCGCTTCAACACCCTCACCCTGAAGGCTGACGAAGTTCAGGTACTGAAGTACGTGATCCACAACGTGGCCCACGCCTACAACAAGACCGTCACCTTCATGCCGAAACCCATGTTCGGTGACAACGGCTCCGGCATGCACTGCCACCAGTCTCTGGCCAAGAACGGCGTCAACCTGTTCGCCGGCGACCTGTACGGCGGTCTGTCCGAGATGGCGCTGCACTACATCGGCGGCATCATCAAGCACGCCAAGGCCATCAACGCCTTCGCCAACCCGACCACCAACTCCTACAAGCGTCTGGTTCCGGGTTATGAAGCACCGGTCATGCTGGCCTACTCCGCCCGCAACCGCTCTGCCTCCATCCGTATCCCGGTGGTACCGAGCCCGAAAGCGCGCCGCATCGAAGTCCGCTTCCCGGATCCGGCTGCCAACCCGTACCTGGCCTTCGCTGCCCAGCTGATGGCCGGTCTGGACGGCATCATCAACAAGATCCATCCGGGCGATGCCATGGACAAGAACCTGTACGATCTGCCGCCGGAAGAGGCTGCCGAAGTGCCGACCGTGGCCGGCTCTCTGGACGAAGCCCTGGCCGCTCTGGATGCGGATCGCGAGTTCCTGACCCGCGGTGGCGTGTTCAGCGACGACTTCATCAACTCCTACCTGGAGCTGAAGCAGCAGGACGTTGACCGCGTGCGCATGACCCCGCACCCGCTGGAATTTGAACTGTACTACTCCGTTTAATCCGGATCCCAGCTCAGAACTTGACCAAACCCGCCGACAGGCGGGTTTTTTCTCTGATAGGATTAAGCAGAATCCCGTCAAGGAGAGATGGATGAAAACCGCCTACCCAGTATGGATGCTGAGCCTGTTGCTGCTGGCCACCAGTGCCGCCCAGGCCGCCAAGGTATACTCCTGGACCGACAACCAGGGGGTCGTCCACTACACGGATGCACCGCCCCCGGGACAGAAGGCCAAGGAGGTCGATCTGCGCGTCGCCCCCTTCATCGGCACTGCCCCCCGTTCGGTCCAGGTGGACAACTTCAACAGCCTGACCGGTGTCGATGCCAAAAAAGAGAAGGAAGCGGCCAAGCTGGTGATCGAACTGCTCTCCCCGGAACAGGGCAGCACCCTGCGCGACAACACAGGCAACGTGGTGTTCCAGGGCCAGGTCAGGCCCCAGCCGCCTACCCAGTATGACGTGCGCCTGACCCTGGACGGCAAGGCGGCCCCTCTCGTCAACAACGCCCTCGCCATCCGGGTCGAAAACCTGGATCGCGGTGCCCACGAGGCCCAGCTCGAGCTGCTAGCCAAAGACGGTACGATCCTTGCTAAATCCAAGGCAGTCACCTTCTACCTGCACCGGGCCAGCATCAATTCAGCCCCCAAAGCGACCCCGCTCAACAACAAGGGGTGATCCTGTGCCTCGATACGGGTAGACTAAATGCACCACATTGGTGCATAGCTGGTGTATAGCACCGTTTTAGGGAGAAACCAGTGCCAACCCGCCCGGATCAAGCCAGGATACTGCTCGACAACCTGCTGACCGCCGTCATCCTGATGGATGAACGGCTCTGTATCCAGTTCGTCAACCCCGCCGCCGAGCAGCTGCTCTCCCTCAGTCAGCGCCGGCTGATCGGCATCGAGCTGCCCCATCTGCTGGAACATATCTCCCTCGATCTGCAGCGCCTCAAGCAGTGCCTCAGTTCGGGGCAGGGCTTCACCGACAGCGAAGTCACCCTGGTGGTGGAGGGGGAGCCCAGACTGGTGGAGATGAGCGTCAGTCCACTGGCCGACCACGAACAGCGGCTGATGGTGGTTGAGCTGCGCAAGATAGACCAGCAGAAGAAGATCAGTCAGGAGTTGCAGCAACATGCCCAGCAGCAGGCGGCCAAGGAGCTGGTACGCGGCCTGGCCCACGAGATCAAGAATCCCCTCGGCGGTCTGCGCGGCGCGGCCCAGCTGCTGCAAAAGGAGCTGCCCGACCCCGCCCTGCGCGAATATACCGGCATCATCATCGAACAGGCCGATCGGCTGCGGGTGCTGGTCGACCGGCTGCTCGGCCCCCAGCGCCCCGGTCGTCACCAGATGCACAACGTACACTCGGTGCTGGAGCAGGTGCGCCGGCTGGTAGAGCTGGAGCTGCCACCAACGGTGCGCATCGAGCGGGATTACGATCCCAGCATTCCGGAGTTCGAGATGGAGCCGGACCAGTTGCAGCAGGCCTTTCTCAACATGGTGCGCAACGCCGCCGAGGCCATCGGCGAGCAGACCGGCCTCATCCGCATCAAGACCCGCACCGCGTTCCAGATCACCATCCACGGCCAGCGCTACCGGCTGGCGGCCGAGATCAAGATCATCGACAACGGCCCCGGCATCCCGGATGCCATCCGCGACACCCTCTTCTATCCGATGATCACCGGCAAGGAGGGAGGCACCGGGCTCGGCCTCTCCATCGCCCAGAACCTGATCGACCAGCACAAGGGGCGGATCGACTGCATCAGCTGGCCAGGCCATACCGAATTCACCATCTTTCTACCGCTTCGCAAATAAGGGAACGTCATGACAGCAAAAGTGTGGATCGTCGATGACGACAGTTCTATCCGCTGGGTGCTGGAGCGCACCCTCGGCAGTGAAGGCTTCGAGTGCGAGAGCTTCGCCGACGGCGAGGCGCTGCTGAGCTCGCTGGAGATGCGCTCGCCGGACGTGATCCTCTCCGACATCCGCATGCCCGGCATCGACGGCCTCAGCCTGCTTGAGCAGATCCATCGCCGCCAGGCCGACCTGCCCATCATCATCATGACCGCCCACTCGGATCTCGACAGCGCAGTCAACGCCTACCAGCGCGGCGCCTTCGAATACCTGCCCAAGCCGTTCGACATCGACGAGGCTGTGACTCTAGTGCGCCGCGCCGAGAATCACCTCAAGGAGCAGCGCACCAAGCGCAAGGCACGCCAGCAGGATCCGGCCAGCAGCCCGGAGATCATCGGCGAGGCGCCGGCCATGCAGGAGGTATTCCGCGCCATCGGCCGGCTGTCGCGCTCCAGCATCTCGGTACTGATCAACGGCCAGAGCGGCACCGGCAAGGAGCTGGTCGCCCACGCCCTGCACAAGCACAGCCCACGCGCCCACAAGAACTTCATCGCCCTCAACATGGCGGCCATCCCGAAAGATCTCATCGAGTCGGAACTGTTCGGCCATGAGAAGGGGGCCTTCACCGGCGCCAACAACATCCGCCACGGCCGCTTCGAACAGGCCGACGGCGGCACCCTGTTTCTCGACGAGATCGGCGACATGCCGCTGGATGTGCAGACCCGGCTGCTGCGGGTACTGGCCGACGGCCAGTTCTACCGGGTTGGCGGCCATCAGCCGGTGCAAGTGGATGTGCGGATCATCGCGGCCACCCACCAGAATCTGGAGAAGCGGGTAGCCGACGGCGAGTTTCGGGAAGACCTGTTCCACCGCCTCAACGTCATCCGGATCCACATTCCCGCCCTCAAGGAGCGGCGCGAAGACATTCCCCAACTAGCCCAGCACTTCCTGCTGCGGGCAGCCAAGGAGCTGAACGTGGAGGCCAAGAGCCTGCATCCGGATACTCAGGCCTACATCAGCCGCCTGCCCTGGCCTGGCAACGTGCGCCAGCTGGAGAACGTCTGTCGCTGGCTCACCGTGATGGCCTCGGGGCAGGAAGTGCTGGTGAGCGACCTGCCCACCGAGCTGCTGACCCCCATCACCAGCACCGCCGAGCCGGGCCAGCCGGCGCTGTCCGGCGGCTGGCAGCAGCAGTTGCAGGATTGGGTCGCCGCCAAGCTGGCCCTGGGGGAGACCGACATCCTGGCCGATGCCCTGCCCCAGTTCGAGCGGATCATGCTGGAGACCGCGCTGGACCATACCCATGGCCACAAACAGGAGGCGGCGCGCCTGCTCGGTTGGGGACGCAATACCCTCACCCGCAAGCTGAAGGAACTCGACCTCTCCTGAGTCCCGAGGAAAAACGATTCCCATCACGCCTTGGCAAATCGCCGACCAATAAGACCCCGTTTGATTTCAAACGGGGTATCTTTTTTGGAAGCCCCGCCTAGAATGGCAGGCTTTCCAACCCGACTCGAAGAAGGCGCCATCATGATTGACAGATCTCTTCCCCTGACCGACCTGCACCGCCATCTGGACGGCAACATCCGTCCGCAGACCATCCTCGAGCTGGGACGTCAGCACAATATCCAGCTGCCGGCAGACGAACTCGAAGCGCTGCGCCCGCACGTGCAGATCGTCGAGAACGAGCCGAGCCTGGTCGCCTTCCTGAAGAAACTGGACTGGGGCGTAGCTGTGCTGGCCGACTACGATGCCTGCCGCCGAGTGGCCTACGAGAACGTGGAAGACTTGCTGCGCGCCGGCATCGACTATGCCGAGCTGCGTTTCAGCCCGGCCTACATGGCGATGGCCCACAAGCTGCACCCGCAGGGCGTGGTCGAAGCCATCATCGACGGCGTGGCGGCCGGTAGCCGCGACTTCGGCATCAAGACCAACCTGATCGGCATCATGAGCCGCACCTTCGGCACCGAGCAGTGCAAGCAGGAGCTGGATGCCTGCCTGGCTCATCGCGACAAGCTGGTTGCCATCGATCTGGCCGGCGACGAGCTGGGCTTCCCGGGCGAGCTGTTCACCGAGCACTTCCGCCGGGTGCGCGATGCGGGCATGCGCGTCACCGTGCACGCCGGTGAAGCCGCCGGCCCCGAAAGCATGTGGCAGGCCATTCGCGAGCTGGGGGCCGAACGTATCGGCCACGGCGTCAAGGCGATTCAGGATCCAGCCCTGATGGCCTATCTGGCCGAGCACCGCATCGGCATCGAATCCTGCCTCACCTCCAACATTCAAACCACCACGGTGGCGAGCCTGATCGAGCACCCGATCCGCCAGTTCCTGGCCGCCGGCGTGCTGGCCTGTCTCAACACCGACGACCCGGCGGTCGAGGGGATCGACCTGCCCCACGAATATGAAGTAGCCGCTCCGGCCGCCGGCATGACGATGAGCGAGATCCGCACCGCCCAGCAGAATGGCCTGACCCTGGCCTTCCTGAGCGAGAGCGAAAAGGCCGAGCTGAGCGCCCGCGCAGCCCAGCGCTGAGTACAGCCAAGCCCAATAAAAAACCGCCTCTCGGCGGTTTTTTTATTTTCCAACAGCATCGACCGGCTTAGATCACCCGGGAAAACTGCTGCTGGCGCGCCTTGCTCCGCAGGTAAACATCGAAACACATGCAGATATTGCGGATCAGCAGCTGACCGGTGGAGACCACCTCCAGCCCCTCTTCGGTCATGCACACCAGTCCGTCATCGATGAAGGTCTGCAGCAGCTTGAGGTCCTCGGCGAAGTACTCCTTGAACACCAGACCATGGGCCTGCTCGACGGCGGCAAAGTTCAGGGAAAAATCGCAGATGAGGCGCTTGATCACCTCGCGGCGGATCAGGTCGTCCCGATTGAGAGAGCACCCCTTCCACTGGGCGTGTCCCAGCGTTTCTACCTGGCCATAGTAGGCTTTGAGCTCTTTCTGGTTCTGGGAATAGGCGTCGCCGATCATGCTGATGGAGGAGACCCCCAGTCCCAGCAGATCGCAATCCCCCTGGGTGGTATAGCCCTGGAAGTTGCGATGCAGCTTGCCCTCACGCTGGGCCACCGCCAGTTCGTCGTCTGGCTTGGCGAAGTGATCCATGCCGATGAACTGGTAGCCGCGACCGGTCAGAAAGGCGATGGTGTCCTGCAGCATGGCCAGCTTCTCCTGCGGCGCCGGCATGTCCGCCTCCTTCAGCTTGTGCTGGGCGGCAAAGCGGCTCGGCAGGTGGGCATAGTTGAAGATGGAGAGGCGCGCCGGGTCGGTCTTGAGCACCTCTTCCAGGGTGTGGTGGAAGCTCTCACGGTTCTGATGGGGCAGGCCGTAGATGAGATCCAGGTTGGTGGAACGGAAACCCAGTTCGCGGGCTCGCTCCAGCATGGCGCGGATGAAGTCGTTGTCCTGCTCGCGGTTGACCGCGACCTGGACCTCATTGTTGAAATCCTGCACGCCGAGGCTGATGCGGTTGAAGCCGATTTCTCGCAGCACATCCAGCATGGAGAGCTCGATCTCGCGCGGATCCACCTCGATGCTGATCTCTCCCTCTTCGGCGAAATGGAAGTGCTCCCGCAACATGGCCATCAGTCGGCGGGTCTGGGGTTCATCCAGATAGGTGGGCGTGCCGCCGCCCCAGTGCAGCTGGGTCACCAGCCGCTGCTTGAACAGCGGGGCCTGCGCCTTGATCTCCTGTTCGAGGAAATCGAGGTACTGGTCAGCCTTGTGACGGTGACGGGTGATCACCTTGTTGCAGCCGCAGTAGTAGCAGAGCTTGTGACAGAAGGGGATGTGCACGTAAAGCGACAGGTTGCGCGCCGGATACTGGCTCGCGGCCTGGACGAAGTCCGGATAACCGAAGCCCTCGTTGAACTCCAGCGCAGTGGGATAGGAGGTATAACGCGGGCCGCTGTAATTATATTTTTCGATCAGGGCCTGATCCCACACAATCTGTTCTGCTTGCACGCTTGCTTCCTCTTGTTGTTATTGGCTCACCGGCTTAACTGAAAATCCTTCAGTCGGGCCACATCCTTGAGGATCTGCGCCTCCAGCTCGGCCTCATAGCCACTGCGTTCGAGATCCATCTTCATGATTTCATTGCGCTTGAGGGCCCGCCTCGCCTCATGGGTCGGCATCTCTTTCACCTTCTCGTAGAGACCGTACAGACCCGGAAATTCACCGGCAAAGGCACGACCGCCCTTGATCTGCAGTGCATCGAGCAGGTTGGTCAGCCGGATGGCACCTTCGGAGTAGTCGCACTGGCCGTCTCGTACCGCGTGGGCGATGACCCTGACGCTCTCGAGAATACGCTCATTGCGAGCTGCGATGGCCTGCTGCTGGCTGTCGTGCTGGCGCTTGAGACGGGCCAGCAGGGAACCGGCATAGAAGGCCAGCCCCAACAAAATCAGGCCGCCCAACAGGGCGGCCAGCATCCATCCACTCATCACTTTTTCTTCGGCTCAGGCTTGGGCTCCGGCTGATAGTCAACCTGAGTGAAACGATCCCACAGCTCCTCTTCGGAGGCAGGCTGGTTCGGCTCGTCAAAGTCGGCATCATCAAAGTCCATGTCGTCTTCGTCGTCATCGTTGTCGATGATGCCAAGCTCGTCCATCAGCTCCTGATAGCGATCGACCCGCTGATCGACCCAGGCCTGCTCGGTCGCTTCCAGGGTTTCACCGGCATCCAGACGATCCAGCAGGTCATTGAGGCGATCATCATTCTCGATGGAGGCCAGCTCCTGCTCGGGGGTCATCACCAGCTTCTTCTCTTTGGCGGGTTTAGGCGCCACCGGCTTGCCACCCTTCTCTTCCACGATCAGGGCAACCGGCTTGCGGGAACCGATACGCGGGTCCTTGGCCTGCTTGGTACCGCCTTTCTTGCCGCTCTGCTCGACTTGCTGGCGGGATCCGGCCTTCAAGCCCTTACGCTTGGCGGCGCGCTTGCGCTCACGGCCTTCCTGGGCACTGGCCTCTGATTCTTTGCGCTTACCGGCGGGCTTGCGATTGGGTTGTTTAGCCGACATGAATGACTGACTCCGACAAATGACTGGATTGAAACCCGTTCCCGGCCTGATGTGGGCCGGGGAGGATGCTGATACCGGGAGTGATGGACGAGAAACAAAAAAGTGGGATCCCGCACCCATCCGGCCATGAATGACCGCCAAATACCGCAGGATCGGCATCCTCTGGGCATGTTGCTGGTATTTTGACACAGAATGACCGGGCGGGTTAATGACCCAAAAGAAAAAAGGCAGCCGAAGCTGCCTTGATATGTTTATGCGAGTCCCATCCCTGGCTGCAAATCACCCTGTCCGTGGTGATACGTCTGCGCATCATATCTTTGTGTGTGGTCGTCCTGACCTTAATTGGTCGATCCTGAATGTGCGTGTGCTTGCCTGACCCATGCCGACGACATCCGGTCATCTTCTGGGGTGGTTGCGTCCCGCAGCCCCGCTCTTCCTGAACGGTCACCATCCTGGTTTTTCAATCCTTTGCCTGCCACTTGTATGGCTCCGTGGCGTCCTGCCGCCTCGACATCCTGTCTTTCACGTCATCCCTGTCGTGAACTGCCCTGCGGGCCACTCCATGCATCCACTGTATCAACTTAATAAAGTGGCTCAATCCACCAGGAACGTTTTCAAACGGAAATAATCCATCTATTGTCATTTAACATATTGAAATTAATGAATTACTAAGCATTATTCCCGAATTTTTTAAGCCCTGGCCAGGCTCATGAATGGGAGATCTCTTACAACAATGTGAGAAAAAATTGGCCAAATGGTGTTAAAGGCCAAAAGAAACGAGGAGCCACTGGCTCCTCGTCAATATCAACGGGCTGGATAAACGACCGCAATCAGTGCAGACCCGCCACATATTTGGACAGCACTTCGATATCCTGATCGGTCAGCTTCTTGGCCACGTCCCGCATCATGCCGTTTGGATCGTTGTCACGAGCGGCAGCCCGGAAGGCGGTGAGCTGGGCCTTGATGTAGGCTGGGTGCTGGCCGGAGAGGCTTGGATACTTGGCCTGCTCGACCCCGGAACCACGAGGACCATGACAGGCGGTACAGGCAGCCAGACCGCGGCTCATGTCGCCCCCCATGTAGAGCGCCTTGCCTGCCGCCACAGCATCATCGGGCACGGCGATCGGCGTCACCTTCTGGCTGGAGAAGTAGGCAGCCAGGTCCTCCATGTCCTGCTCGGACAGGGGAAGCGCCATCGGCCCCATGATGGGAGCAACCCGACCAGTTTGGCCGGAAGCTGCAGCCTTCAGTTCAACTAACTGCTTTTTGATATATGATGCGTGCTGACCAGCAATCTTGGGATACATGTCGACAAGGCTGTTTCCGTCCGGTCCGTGACAGGCCGCGCAAACGGCAGCCTTGGTTTGTCCCGCAGCGGCATCGCCCTTGGCTTGTGCCATCCCCGTTACGCCAACCATCAGAGCAAGAGTAATGACTAGGTTCTTCATGGCGTTCCAACTTCTCGTTATTAGGCTTCCAGATCCCATGCCGCTGAAGGCATGTTAAAATAAACGCGTTTAAGCGACGCCATTTTACACGATTTCACAAAAAAGTAACTCTATAACCCTCTATCTCTATGGGGAATTTACGTTGGATACACAAACTCTGAATTTCAATAAGGTGCATTTTGTGACCAGCGCACCCGACATCCGTCACCTGCCAAATGATGGGGGTGTCGAGATTGCGTTTGCCGGCCGTTCCAACGCCGGTAAGTCATCTGCATTGAATACCTTGACCAAGCACAAGAACCTGGCGCGTACCAGTAAGACCCCGGGTCGCACCCAGTTGATCAACCTGTTCGAGCTGGAGCCGGGCAAGCGTCTGGTCGACCTGCCGGGTTACGGTTATGCACAAGTTCCGCTGGAAATGAAGCTTAAGTGGCAAAAGTCCCTGGCTGAATATCTGCAGCGTCGCGAGTCCTTGAAAGGGCTGGTGATCCTGATGGACATCCGTCACCCACTCAAAGATACCGACATGAACATGCTGGAGTGGAGCGCCCACCGCGCACTGCCTGTCATGCTGCTGCTGACCAAGGCCGACAAGCTGAGCCCGGGCCCGCGCAACAATCAGGTCATCAAGGTACGCCAGGCCGTGGCGGCACTGGGCCCGCATATCCAGGTGGAAGCCTTCTCCTCGCTGAACAACATCGGGGTGGAAAAGCTGGCCCAGACGCTGACCGGCTGGTATCAGGCTGGCGCCGATGAGGTGATTGACGACGAACAAGAGTCGATCGAGGAATAGCTCCCCTCTTGTTGACGCGGCAAACAACCATGCAATTGGCGGAGCGGCTCCTCCGCTGATTGAAAGGCTTTCAGCCTGTGAGTCCCCTTCTCTGCCCTCCATCCACGCTTGGCTTACCTCCCTCCAAAAATCTGAATAACCATATTGATCAATGGGATAAACAGTTAATTTTATATAACAATTAACTTTTCATCCCATTGGCAACGTTTTCAAATTCATGCAGAGAAAAAGCGGCGATATCGCTTAATAAGTACCAAAATGAAATTTAATTACACTTTCTGTGGTGGAGGGATAAAAATGAGGCCGATGCTGCAGATGCAGTACCGGCCTTAAACAATCAGTTCAAAAATTGGGAAGAAGCTAAATCTTGAGAACAAAGACGACTGGTTTTTCCTCAAGAAGCCCTTTCATTCTAACAAATATTCACCAACATTAAAGCATTTACTCTAAACGCAACCCATAAAAAAACGCCCCGATGATGACTCACCGGGGCTGCTATTCAGCCACATTCAATTACGTGAAATAAAAGGTCTGAAAGATAGAACATCTTACCTCTGTACCCTACGTTGCTAACTGTATAGCAAAGCAGCAGAAAGTGAAAGTAATTTATGTAATTTAGTTTCACGGAAAATGAATTACATAAATTTTCTTACTTTTCATGCAGATAAAAAAATCCCCAGTACGAATACCGGGGCGTTATAAAGGTGACTAGCTAGCACTTCCTCAACTATCTAGTTAGTCCACGTCTCTTGGTACAAGTTCCGCTGCTTTGAGAAAAAACTCGTAAAAATCACAGATAGATTGCACCATCCTCTGCAAACTCTTGTTCTTCAATGAGTTTTTCAGCCATCTCCTCGATGTCAAAACGCACGCTTTCGAAGGCCCGCAGTATGTCCTCCTCCCTGGCCAGGGAGAGACCGGTCATTTTTTCCAGTCGCCGGCGGCTGATGTAGCAGTCGACCAGTGCACCCATCTGCTGGGCGGGAAAATGGATGCGCTGTTCATGCGGTTGCCAGTCCGCCAGCTCGGGAAACAGGATGCCTTGATTCATAGGGTCCCCAGATTGCGTTGCAGTTCTCTCAATACCTGTTTAGTCCCTGGCCGGATTCCGCGCCACACGGCAAACGCTTCGGCAGCCTGTTCCACCAGCATACCCAGCCCGTCCATGGTCTGGCGGGCACCATGTTGTCTGGCCCAACCAATGAAAGGGGTATCCGTCGTACCATACATCATGTCGTAGATGGCGATGTCGGCATGGATCAGGGCAGGAGCCAGCGGCGGGAGCTCTCCCTGCAGACTGGCGGAGGTGGAGTTGATGATCAGATCGAAAGGACCGGCTAGCTGTGGGTAAGTCTGGGCACTGACGGACCCCAGATCAGCAAACTCGGCTGCCAGCTGCTCGGCCCGGGCGTGGGTCCGGTTGGCGATCACCACTTCGGCCGGCTGTTCGGCCAGCAAGGGCGCCAGCGCACCGCGCGCCGCACCACCCGCTCCTAGCAACAGGATCCTGCTGCCGGCCAAATTCATCCCGTGGGACTTGAGGTCAGCCACCAACCCGGCCCCATCGGTATTGTCCCCCAGCAATACGCCGTCATCGGTCAACTTGATGGTATTGACCGCCCCCGCCCGTTTGGCCCTGGGGCTCAACCGGTCGACCAGGGCAAATGCCTGCTCCTTGAAGGGGACTGTAACGTTGCACCCTTTGCCGCCCAGGGCAAAGAAGGCACGCAATGCGGTGGCGAACTCCTCGACTGCCGGCTCGGCCAGACCATATTCCAGCTCTTGCTGGGTCTGCCGGGCAAAGAGAGTATGAATGAAGGGGGATTTGCTGTGGCGCACCGGGTGGCCAAAAACCAGATAACGATCCATCAAGGCGTTCCTTTAGAGGGCAATCTCCCGATTTAACGGGTTTTCCCCCGCGGGAACAAGTCGAATATCGGCAACAAGAAGGGGCCGCGATGGCCCCTTGCTTCACAGCCACTCACGCGGCTTGAGATAGTCGGTGTAGAGCTGCGCCTCCGGGCTGCCAGCCTCCGGTTGCCAGTCATACTCCCAGCGGGCCAGTGGCGGCATCGACATCAGGATCGACTCGGTGCGCCCCCCCGTCTGCAGACCAAACAGGGTACCGCGGTCATATACCAGATTGAACTCCACGTAGCGACCGCGGCGATATAGCTGGAACTCCCGCTCCCGCTCGCCATAGGCATCTCCTTTGCGTCGCTCGACAATCGGCAGATAGGCGGCGAGGTAGCCTTCACCCACCGCTCGCATGAAGGCAAAACTGTCGGCAAACGGCCAGCGATTGAGATCGTCGAAGAAGAGACCGCCGACACCACGGGTCTCGCCTCTATGCTTGAGGAAGAAGTAGCGATCGCACCAGGACTTGAACTCGGGATAGATGTCGTCGCCAAACGGCTGGCAGAGGTCGTGGGAAACCTGATGCCAGTGCCGAACGTCTTCTGCGAACGGATAGAACGGCGTCAGATCGAAGCCCCCTCCGAACCACCAGATGGGCACCTCCCCCTCCTTTTCCGCGATGAAGAAGCGCACATTGGCATGGCTGGTCGGCACGTAGGGGTTGTGTGGATGGATCACCAGCGACACCCCCATGGCCTCGAACCTGCGGCCGGCCAGCTCGGGGCGATGGGCCGTAGCGGAAGCAGGCATGGCATCGCCATAAACATGGGAGAAGTTGACTCCCCCCTGTTCGATCACGGCGCCATGGCGCAGCACCCGGGTACGACCACCGCCGCCCCCCTCACGCTGCCAGGCATCCTCCACAAAGTGCCCGGCACCGTCAGCCTGCTCCAGTCCACGGCAGATGTCGTCCTGCAACTGCAGCAGGAAGGCCTTGACCTGGGCTACATCCGGTTTGCTCATCTTGTCTCCAGTCAGCCAGGATCGTCGCCTGACCCTATTATTGTGATGTCCTCGAACCGGCACTCCGCCCGTCCGCATAGCCACCAGACCTCGTCACCAACGCCGCTCAGGAGGGGCGAATGACGGCACCGGTTCTGGCATCCTTGATCTCGGATGGGTTGGCCTGCCCCCCCACCTCGCCGGGCAGGATATAGGCCAGCTGGCTGGCCAGCAATTCGCCGATGTCGGCCAGCCGGCGGGCAGGCTCCTCGCCAGTCAGATTGGCACTGGTGGAGACCAGCGGCTTGCCAAAGGCACGACACAGCGCCTGTACCTGTGGATGGGCCGTGACGCGCACGGCCAGGGTGTCAAATTGTCCGGTCAGCCAGGCCGGCGTATCGGGACGAGCCGGCATGATCCAGGTAAAGGGACCGGGCCAGCTGGCCTCCACCCTGGCCAGCTGCTCGCTGGTGAGCTGGTCCAAATCGATGTAATCCTGCAGCTGGGCCAGATCGGCGGCAATCAGGATCAACCCTTTCTCTACCGGTCGTTGCTTGATCGCCAGCAGGCGCTGTACCGCCGCTTCGGAATCGGGATCACATCCCAGGCCAAAAACCGCTTCGGTAGCGTAGGCAATCACCCCATCGTGCTGGAGTGCGGCAACAGCAAGTTCAAATTCTTTGGACATAAAAAATGCGACAGCCGGGCTGTCGCCTCATCATCAATTAAGGTTGACCCCGCAGGGTGGCAACCACTGTAGCCCCCTTCATCCCCCTGCCAACAACAGAGCGAAGCTGACCGTGGTTGCCGTCTCGGGGTTTACTTGAGTTGAGCCTGCAGGGCGGCATCCTTGGCCAGCACCTCATCGGCATTCTTCTGGCGCTCGGCCCGAACCTTGGCCGCCAGTTCATCATCGGCCACCGCCAGCATCTGGGCTGCCAGATAGCCGGCATTTTTGGCACCGGCTTTACCGATAGCCACGGTTGCCACCGGCACACCACCCGGCATCTGCACGGTGGAGAGCAGGGCATCCAGCCCCTTGAGCGGGCCACCATCGATGGGCACGCCGATCACGGGACGCGTAGTGATGCCAGCCACGGCACCTGCCAGGTGAGCGGCCAGACCGGCGGCGCAGATAAAGACCTTGCAGCCACGGGCTTCGGCATCGGTTACGTACTGGTGGGTCGCCGCCGGAGTACGGTGTGCGGAAGTCACCTTCACTTCCACCGCGATGTCGAACGACTTGAGAACCTCAAGAGTGGTTTGCATCACGGGAAAATCGGAATCAGAGCCCATCAATACGGCAACGAAAGGTTTAGTCATGGCGGGAATTTCCTTACTCCAAGTAGGGGGTGGAAGGTTGCCGAAAACGTTTCAATTCGCTCAAGGCGGCGTGATTATACCCGCTCGCTCTGGTGGCCGCATTTCTTTTGCGGACAGATCCAGCGCACGCTCCCCCGCACCTTTTTCTCCACCATGATGCCCCAGCCGCACTGCGGACAAGGCATGGCAACCGGCTTGTCATTGACGACGTATTTGCAGTGGGGATAGCCGTCGCAGGAGTAGAACTGCTTGCCATAACGCGAGGTGCGACTGATCAGATGACCCTTGCCGCACTCGGGACAGAGCACCTGGGTATCGTCACTCTCCTGCAGAGATTCGATGTGCTGGCAGGCCGGATATTGGGTACAGCCCACGAACAACCCATAGCGCCCCTTCTTGATCGCCAGCGGCTGGCCACAGTCCGGACAGGCAGAGCCCTCGAGCACTTTCTCGATGTCACGGCCGGAGGGGGTCAGGGAGCGAATGAAGTCGCAGGCAGGGTAGGCGGAACAGCCCAGAAAAGGGCCGTGCTTGCCCTGGCGGATCACCAGCTCGGCACCACACTGCGGGCATGGCTCACGTTCAAGCGCATGCTCGTGGGCAGAAAAGAGGTGGTGATCGATCTTTGACATGGGCCGCGCCTTGAAATCCAGATGATCCGGATTCTACCAGCGCGGCTGCGGGCTGTCAGTGGATGACGCCATCTGACTCGTCAAACACCAGCTCTTCCATCTGCTGGTAGGCGTTTTCACTGCCGGGAACGTTGAAGAGCACCATCATGACCACCCACTTCAGGTCATCCAGCTCGATATCCGGCTTGTCCAGCTCGAGCAGACGCTCGATGCAGATTTCGCGGGTTTCGGCGTTGAGCACCTGGGCCTGCTCCAGAAACAGCAGGAAGCCGCGGCACTCGGTGCTTAGACGGGCCAGTTCTTGCGGGGCATAGATGCGCATCGAGCCTTGCGTGCTGGCGGCCACGTAGACCTCCCGCTCGCTGTCGTGCAGATTGGCCAGTCTTTCCAGCCAGTCGAGTGCCTTTTCGATCTCCTCCTTGTCGAAACCGGCGCGGCTCAGTTCATCGGTGAGTTCGTTCTGTTCGACCGTCACATCTGCATCGCTGTGGATGTAGGTCTCGAAAAGGTACATCAATACATCAAACATGATTCGCCCTCCTCGCTCTGACGTATCCACCGGCTACCGCCATCACTGCTCCGGCCAGCTCCAGCTCAACCAACCTGCCCAATACCACTTCGACAGGAAGCTGGGTCCGCTCGGCAACGGTATCCACGCTCGTGGTCTCGTAATCTACGTTATCCAACAAATCGGCATAAGGCAATTCGCTATTATGCTGCTGCTCAGACATATCCGTCCCTTGATGGCTCAGGGCACAGAATCCCGGCAGCTCTTCCACTATATCGGCCGCGCTCAACACAAGTTTGGCCCCCTGCTGGATTAATTTATTGCAGCCCAGCGCCTGCCCATTCTGCGGTGCCCCCGGCACGGCGAAGACATCCCGTCCCTGTTCGAGCGCGTAACGGGCCGTGATGAGCGAACCGCTCTGCTCGGCAGCCTCCACCACCAGGGTTCCCAGCGACAGGCCGCTGATGATGCGATTGCGCCGTGGAAAGTGTTCCGCCAGCGGCCCCTTGTCGGGCACCAGCTCGGAGATGAGCACACCATCCTGCGCCAGGATCTGCTCTGCCAGCCCCTGGTGACGCTTTGGGTAGAGGCTGTCGAGCCCGGAGCCCAGCACTGCCAGGGTGATCCCCCCGTTTGTCAGCGCCTGTTGATGACAAATCCCGTCGATGCCAAGCGCCAGACCGGAGGTAATGGCCAATCCGCACCCGACCAGCTCGCTGCAGAGGCGGGACGCATTGTCCTTGCCGGCATAGGTCGGGTGGCGCGTGCCGACCATCGCCAACTGGGGAACAGACAGTGCTGCCAGATTGCCGCGGCAGTAGAGCAACAGAGGGGCGGCTGGGATCTCCTTGAGCAGAGGTGGATAGGCGGGATCGTCGGGGCAGAGAAGATGATTGCCGGGCTCGGCTGCCCAGCTCAGCCCCTGTTCGACCACCGGCAGAGGCCATCGCATCTGCCGGATCTGGGCACTTTGCAGACCCAGTTCTCGCAAGGTGCCGTCTTCCGAGTCGAACAGGGCGGCGATGTCGCCGCCGAAATGGGCTAGCAGGCGAGCGGCAGTGACCGGGCCGATACCGGTGACGGCATCCAGTGTCAGCCACAGCGCGAGTCGCCCGGATGGAAGCGTCACGTCAGAAATTGCTGACCTGATAGCCGGTGCCGACCATGTTCTGGCTTTGCAGGATCAGCCCGTAGCTCAACTTGTCATACACCTTGAACAGCATGACCCGCGCCACCGCTTCCGAGGGGAGCGGTGGTTTGCCGGCAGAATAGAAGGCCTTGTCATAGACGGAAGAGTACTCCCGATAGGCGACCTTGCCATTCTTGCTCACCAGCCGGGTCCCGGGTCGCAGGATCTCCAGCACATCGCCGGGTGCCACCTGATCCCGCAGACCCTTGTTGATGAGCACGACATCGAACTTGCCGCCGCCCCGGGCCTTGCTCGGCAGATCGACGATATAGCCGGGCGAGATGACGGGGGCCGCCTTGGGTGTAAACACGGCGGAGAGGCTCTCCTGCGGCGGGAACGGCATCAGCTTGTCTCCCTGATACACTTCCCGCTTGCTGTGGCTGAGGGTGACCCGGGTACGGCCATCCGGCAGCAGGGCCTCCGCCCTGGCCGTACCGACGAAGACCGCCTCCTGCCCAAGTTGCTCGCCGGTTTTCCGATCCTTGTAGATGGCGCCAGGGTGGTAGATGCCGTAATCCTGGCCCGGGATCAGCGAACCCTGCACGTAGAGGGTATCGCCCTCCAGCATGCCGATATGGGCCTCATCATTACCGAGCACGTAGGGCAACTGCTTCGCCTGCTGGCTGTTTGCCAGAATATGGTCGGTCTGCAGGAAGGGGCCGATCTCGCTGAGCGGCAGGGTCGGAATGGGGTTGGCCTTGTTCTCGTAGCGGCTCTTGGGAGAGAGACGGATCACCTGCTTGCCGCCCTGGGTCGCCTTGCCGAGCCGCGGCTCGCCATTGACCCAGCTCAGGTGCAGCACGTCACCCGGGTAGATCCAGTGGGGATTGGCGATCTGCGGGTTGATGTTCCAGAGCCTTGGCCAGAGCCAGGGCTCTGCCAGATACTGGCCGGAAATATCCCAGAGGGTGTCGCCTTTTTGCACCACATAGGTCTCGGGATAGCCTGCCTTCAGTTTGAGCTGGTCGGCCTGAGCTCCCTGGCTCAACGTGGCCAACAGGCAGGCGAGGATGGTTTGCTTCAGATACATAACACTCCCTGTTACTTCTGCGCGCAAAGTGTTGCTGTTTTTTGTCGGCGTAAATGACTAGAATTACGCCAATATTGACTGCATTTATACGAAACTAAAGAAAAAACTATGGCCATTCTAGATGTATTGCGTTTCCCCGATGAGCGTCTGCGTACCGTCGCAGCCCCTGTCGAGACCTTTACACCCGAGTTACAACACATTGTAGATGATATGTTCGAAACCATGTACGCGGAGGAAGGCATCGGCCTCGCCGCCACTCAGGTCGACATTCATCAGCGCATCATAGTGATCGATGTCTCTGAAAACCGTGAAGATCCTCTGGTATTGATCAACCCCGAGATCATCGAGCAGGCCGGCAGCACCGGTATCGAGGAAGGGTGTCTCTCCGTACCCGGCAGCCGTGCCCTGGTGCCCCGCGCCGAGTGGGTCAAGGTGCGCGCCCTGGATCGCCACGGCAAGGCATTCGAGCTGGAAGCAGACGATCTGCTCGCCATCTGCATCCAGCATGAGATGGACCATCTGGTCGGCAAGCTGTTTGTTGATTACCTCTCCCCGCTCAAGCGCCAGCGCATTCGCCAGAAGCTGGAAAAGATGGCCCGTGAAGATCGCAAAGTCCTCTGAGGATCTGCCCCATTGAATAAGCTGAAACTGATTTTTGCCGGTACTCCCGACTTCGCCGCCCGTCACCTGGCGGCGTTGTTGTCTTCCGACCACGAGGTCGTCGCCGTTTATACCCAGCCGGACAAGCCCGCCGGCCGCGGCCAGAAGCTCACCGCCAGCCCGGTCAAGGAGCTGGCGCTGGCCCACGATCTGCCGGTTTATCAACCGGCTAGCCTGCGCAAGGAAGAGGCCCAGACCGAACTGGCTGCCCTTGGCGCCGACCTGATGGTGGTGGTGGCCTACGGCCTGATCCTGCCCAAGGTGGTGCTCGATACCCCACGTCTGGGCTGCATCAACGTGCACGGCTCCCTGCTGCCGCGCTGGCGCGGCGCCGCCCCAATCCAGCGTTCCATCTGGGCGGGCGATGCCGAAACCGGCGTCACCATCATGCAGATGGATGTGGGGCTGGATACCGGCGCCATGATCCGCAAGATGAGCTGCCCCATCGCCGCCGACGAGACCTCCGCCAGCCTCTATGACAAGCTGGCCGAGCTGGGCCCGCAGGCGCTGGTCGACACCATCGATGCCATGGCCGCCGGCGACACCGCCGCCGAGGCGCAGGACGATGCGCTGGCCAACTACGCCGAGAAGCTATCCAAGGAAGAGGCCCGCATCGACTGGTCGATGGACGCAGCCGCTATCGAGCGCTGCATCCGCGCCTTCAATCCCTGGCCCATCAGCTGGTTCGAGGTGGCTGACCAGACCGTCAAGGTATGGCAGGCCGAGGTCATCACACAGGATCACGGCCAGCGCGCCGGCACCCTGCTCAAGGCCGACAAGCAGGGGATCGATGTCGCCACCGGCAAGGGGGTACTGCGCCTGCTGACCCTGCAGCCGCCCGGCAAGAAGGCGATGTCCGTGACGGATCTGCTCAACTCTCGCCGCGACTGGTTTGAACCCGGCACGCAATTGAATTGAACTGAATTGACACAAGGCGGGGCCCAGGCCCCGACTTGCGCATCTAAGGTAACACTATGAAAACACGCGCACAGGCTGCTCTCGTCATTCAACAGGTGCTGGATCAGGGCCAGTCCCTCTCAGCCGTTCTGCCTGCTGCCCAGGAGAAGGTTGCGCCCCGCGATCGCGCCCTCCTGCAAGAACTCTGCTACGGTACCCTGCGCTGGCTGCCCCGCCTCGATGCGGCGGTCGGCGAGATGATGGACAAGCCGCTCAAGAACAAGAGCCGCATCTTCCACTACCTCATCCTGGTCGGTCTCTATCAGCTCATCTACACCCGCATTCCGGCTCACGCCGCGGTGGCCGAGACCGTCAACGCCGTCAAGCTGCTCAAGGGTACCTCTCTGCGCGGCCTCATCAACGGCGTGCTGCGCAACTTCCAGCGCAGCGCCGAAGTCATTCTGCTGCGTATCGACCGCGTGCCGAGCGTGCGCCTCGGCCACCCCGAGTGGCTCACCAAGCGTCTGCGTCAGGCCTATCCGGATGAGTGGGAGTTCATCATGGAGGCCAACAACCAGCGCCCGCCCATGTGGATCCGCAACAACAGCCAGCGCCAGAGCCGCGAGCAGATGCTGGCCCGCATGGCCGACGCCGGCATCAACGCGGTGGCCGGTGAAGAGGGCGAGGATTGCATCCTGCTGGAGCGTCCCTGCGACGTGACCAAGCTGCCCGGCTTCGAGGTCGGCGACTGCTCGGTACAGGATGGTGCCGCCCAGCAGGCGGCCGCCCTGCTCGACCCGCAGCCGGGCGAGTGGGTACTGGATGCCTGCGCCGCCCCCGGTGGCAAGACAGCTCACCTGCTGGAGCGCCAGCCCGCGCTGGCCGGCGTGGTCGCCGTCGATGCCGACGAGAACCGCCTCAAGCGGGTGCAGGAGAACCTGGATCGCATCGGCCTCAGCGCCAAGGTGATCCACGGCGATGCCAGCACGCCGGATCAGTGGTGGCCAGAGGGGCAGTTCGACCGCATCCTGCTGGATGCCCCCTGCTCCGCCACCGGCGTCATCCGCCGCCACCCCGACATCAAGTGGCTGCGCCGGGATCAGGACATTCGCGAGCTGGCAGAACTGCAGCGCCGCATCCTCGGTGCCCTCTGGTCGAAACTGAAAAGCGGCGGTACTCTGCTCTACGCCACCTGTTCCGTGCTGCCGGAAGAGAACCGCGATCAGATCCGCGCCTTCCTCGCGGCCACGCCGGATGCCACCCTGGTGCCCCTGCACGCAGAGGACACACCGGAGTGCCCGGGGCGCCAGTTCCTGCCGGGCGAGGCCGAGATGGACGGCTTCTACTACGCCAGGCTGAGCAAGCGCTAAGCAGGGCCGCAAGTACGGGGGTGCCGCCGGTCGGCACCCGTTACTGCCCAATATCGAGCACGTTTTCCCTATGAGATTCATGATGTTGATGACTGTCCCCGCGCACACAGGCAGAGCTGGCAAGGGTGACGTCCATGAGGCTGTTCTATGAAGATCATCATTCTGGGCGCCGGTCAGGTCGGCGGCACCCTGGCCGAGAACCTGGCCGGCGAGAACAACGACATCACCATAGTCGACACCGACAGCGATCGGCTGCGCGAGCTGCAGGACAAGTTTGACCTGCGGGTTGTGAACGGCCACGGCGCCCATCCCAAGGTGCTGCGCGAAGCCGGCGCCCAGGATGCCGACATGCTGGTCGCGGTCACCAACAGCGACGAGACCAACATGATCGCCTGCCAGGTGGCCTACTCCCTGTTCAACACCCCGAACAAGGTGGCGCGCATTCGCTCCCCGGCCTATCTGGTGGAGCGGGATCGGCTGTTCCTGCCCGAATCCGTGCCGGTGGATCACCTGATCGCCCCCGAGCAGCTGGTGACCGACTACGTGCGCCGCCTGATCGAATACCCGGGCGCCTTGCAGGTGGTGGACTTCGCCGGCGGCAAGGTGGGACTGGTGGCGGTCAAGGCCTACTACGGCGGCCCGCTGGTGGGCAATGCCCTCTCCACCCTGCGCGATCACATGCCCAACATCGAGACCCGGGTGGCGGCCATCTTCCGTCAGGGCCGCTCCATCCGTCCGCAGGGGACCACCATCATAGAAGCGGATGACGAGGTGTTCTTCGTGGCGGCGGCGGGCCATATCCGCGCCGTGATGTCGGAGCTGCAGCGCCTCGAGAGCCCCTACCGGCGCATCATGATCGTCGGCGGCGGCAACATAGGCGCCGGCCTCGCCCGCCAGCTGGAGAAGCGCTACAGCGTGAAGCTCATCGAGCGCAGCCAGAAGCGGGCGGAGCAGCTCTCCGAGGTGCTGGAGCACACCATCGTCTTCTGTGGCGATGCGGCTGATCAGGAGCTGCTGGCGGAGGAGCACATCGACCAGATCGACGTCTTCATCGCGGTGACCAACGAGGACGAGGCCAACATCATGTCGGCCCTGCTCGCCAAGAAGATGGGCGCCAAGAAGACCATGGTGCTGATCCAGCGCAGCGCCTACGTGGATCTGGTGCAGGGCGGCTCCATCGACATCGCCATCTCGCCCCAGCAGGCCACCATCTCGGCCCTGCTGACCCATGTGCGCCGGGCCGACATCGCCAACGTCTACAGCCTGCGCCGCGGGGCCGCCGAGGCCATCGAGGCCATCGCCCACGGTGACGAGAACACCTCCAAGGTGGTCGGCAAGACGGTGGGCGAGCTCAAGCTGCCGCCCGGCACCACCATAGGTGCCGTGGTTCGGGGGGATGAAGTACTGATCGCCCACGATCGCACCCAGATCCAGCAGGACGACCATGTGGTGATGTTCCTGGTGGACAAGAAGTACATTCCGGAAGTGGAGCGCTTGTTCCAGCCAAGTCCCTTCTTCCTGTAACCTGCCCATGTACCCAGGCAGCGCAAAGCAGACCCGGCACCGCCTCTCCAGGGGGTTGTCCGGGTCTTTTGTCAATCAACGACCAGGTTATCTTGCATGATCAAGCTGCGTCCCATCATCTTCACCCTCGGGCTGGTGCTCTCCAAACTGGCCCTGTTCATGTGGCTGCCCACCCTGCTGGCCCTGCTGACCGGCTCAGAGGGGTTCGTCGAGTTTCTCAAGTCGGTGCTGATCACCCATGGCGCAGCCCTGCTCTGCCTTCATTACGGCCGCAAGGCGGAGTTTCACCTCGGCGTGCGGGAGATGTTCCTGCTCACCACCTCGGTCTGGGTGGTGGCCTGCATCTTTGGCGCCCTGCCCTTCTTCTTCATCACCCACATCAACTTCACCGACGCCTACTTCGAAACCATGTCGGGGGTGACCACCACAGGCTCCACCGTGCTGTCCGGGCTCGACAACATGGCCCACAGCATCCTGTTGTGGCGCTCCATCCTGCAGTGGCTGGGCGGGGTGGGTTTCATCGTGATGGCGGTAGCGGTACTGCCCTACCTCAACGTAGGGGGCATGAAGCTGTTCCAGACCGAGAGCTCGGACTGGTCGGATAAAAGTGCCCCGCGCGCCAAGACGGTGGCCAACAACATAGTGCTGGTCTATCTGGTGCTCTCCATGCTCTGCTTCCTGGCCTACTGGGTGAGCGGCATGACCCTGTTCGAGGCGGTCAATCACGCCATGACCACCCTGAGTACCGGCGGCTACTCCACTTCCGATCAATCCATGTCCCACTTCTCCAACTCGGCGCACTGGATCGGTACCCTCTTCATGTTTCTCGGCGGCCTGCCCTTCCTGCTCTACGTGCAGAGCCTGAGCCGGCGCGATCACAGCCTGCTCAAGGATGCCCAGGTGCGGGGCTTCTTCTGGCTGGTGGTCTGGGTCACCCTGGTGGTCACCGTCTATCTCTGGTTGCGGGGCACCTACGACTTCACGGATGCCCTGCGCATCAGCAGCTTCAACATCGTCTCCGTGCTCACCACCACTGGCTATGGCCTCGGCGACTATGGCACCTGGGGCCCGCTCACCAGCATCATCTTCATCGTGCTGCTGGCGCTCGGCGCCTGCTCCGGCTCCACCGCCGGCGGCCTCAAGATCTTCCGGGTGCAGGTGGCCTTCGCCCTGTTCAAGAAACAGATGCGCCAGCTGATGCACCCCTCCGGGGTCTTCCCGCAGAAGTACAACGGCCGGCCGGTCAACGACGCCATCATCCGCTCGATGATCTCGTTCGTGCTGGCCTACTTCGCCATCATCTTGCTGATCGCCGCCCTGCTCGGCGCCATCGGGCTGGATCCCCTGACCGCCATCTCGGGCTCCATCACCGCCGTAGCCAACGTGGGCCCGGGCATGGGCCCGGTCATCGGCCCCAGCGCCAACTTCGCCTCCCTGCCGGACTCGGCCAAGTGGATCCTGTCGTTCGGCATGCTGCTGGGGCGCCTCGAGATCCTGACCGTGGCGGTGATCTTCTTCCCCTCCTTCTGGAGGCAATAACCGACCAGGGCGGCAACCCGCATGCCGGTAAGTTCACACGTTCGAAGAGCAAAGCCTGTGCGGACGCAGCAATACAGAAGGGCAGCCACTGGCTGCCCTTCTTGTTGCATGAAGCATGAGGCCCCACCTCACTCGGCCGGGTCTTCCCGCTCCAGCGCCCGGTTGACCAGCGGCTCGGGCAGGGTCTTGGTCACCTCCACCCCCAGCTCGCGAAAGCGCTCCACCTGGGCGATCAGGTTGCCGCGCCCGTTCACCAGCCGCCCCATCGCCTTGTCGTAGCTCTCCTGCGCCTTGTGCAGGCTGCCCCCCAGCTGCTGCATCTCCTCCACGAACAGGCGCAGCTTCTCATAGAGGCGGCCGGCCCGCTCGGCGATCTGGCGGGCATTCTGGTTCTGCCGCTCGTAGCGCCACAGATTCTCTATGGTGCGTAGCGCCACCATCAGGTTGGTGGGGCTCACCAGCAGTATGTTGTTGTCGAGACCGTAGCGCACCAGCGAGGGGTCGGCCTCCACCGCGGTGAGGAAGGCGGGCTCCACCGCCACGAACATCAGCACGTAGTCGAGGGTGCGTACCCCGGGCAGCTGCTGGTAATCCTTGCGGCCCAGCTCGCGAATGTGGTTGCGCACCGAGGCGACGTGCTCTTTCAGCGCGACCGCCTTCTCCAGCTCGTCAGCGGCATTGTACCAGCGCTCGTAGGCGGTCAGCGACACCTTGGCATCGATGATGATGTCTTTGTCCTGCGGCAGGTGGACGATGACGTCGGGCTGATAGCGCTTGCCCTTGTCCACCTCGATGTTGACCTGGGTGTGGTATTCGTGACCCTCACGCAAGCCGCATTCGCTCAGGATGCGCGCCAGCACTACCTCGCCCCAGTTGCCCTGCTGCTTGCTGTCGCCCTTGAGGGCGCGAGTCAGCGCCGCCGCCTCCTCGGTCATGCGGGCGTTGAGCTCGGCCAGGCGCTCCAATTCGAACTTGAGGCTGTGACGCTGGGCCGTCTCCTGGGCGTGGGTCTCCCCCACCTGACGGCGAAAGCCTTCCAGCTGCTCTTTCAGCGGAGTGAGCAGCAGATCCAGGCTGTTCTGATTCAGTTCGCGGAAGTTGCCGGAGTTCTGCTCGAAGATGCGGTTGGCGAGGTTCTCGAACTGCTGGCTGAGGCGCTGTTCAGCCTCATGTTGCAACTGCAGCTTCTCGGCGGCGGCCAGCCGCTCGCTACGCAGGGTGGCCTCGGCATCCTTGAGACGGGCGGTGAGCTTGATCAGCAGGGTCTGCTGCTGATCCAGCTTCTGCTGGCCCAGCAGCCGCTCATCCTGCAGCTCGTCATAACGCTCCTGCAGCATCTGCAGGCGCTCCTGGCTCAGCAGCAATTCCCGGGCTTGCGCCGTGCCGCTGCGCCGCCCGATCCCCCAGCCAATGCCGATGGCCAGCAGCGCCCCCGGCAGCAGCAGGGCCCAGAGCCCGGGCTCGATCATTTGCGACCCCGTTGGCGCAGGAACAGCTCGAGATAGCGGTTGAGCAGCAGCCAGATCAGCACGTAGAGCAGATAGGCGGCCAGCACCACCCATTTGTGGCTGTTAACCCCGGTGTCGAGCTCGACGAATTCGATCCCCTTGATGCGGCAGTAGCCCCACATCAGCAAGGGGAAGACATAGAGCAGAGAAGCACGCCACAGAAATAACCACATGAGTTCATTCAATCCTGCAAAAAGACCCGCCTAGCTTACACAAGGGCAACCCGGCTTGCGATCCTGGCCGGCGCTATTCTCTGGCTTGCGAAGGGAAACTTGGATAAAATTAACCCCTAATAGGTATCAGGGGTGGGCATGACGCATTTTTTCTGTCGCTGGCTGACGCAGGCATTGGGAGGCTCCCGCAAACCCGAGGTGGTTTGCCATGAAGCCCGTCCCCCCTGGGCCATCGAAGAGTCCCAGTTCCTCTCCCTCTGCTCCCGCTGCGGCGAATGCTTCAAGGCCTGTCCCAACGGCCTGCTCAAGCCGGCCACCCAGCCCGAATACGACGGCACCCCCATCGCCGGCACGCCGCTGCTCGATCTCGCCTGCGGCCAGTGCAGCTACTGCGGCAGCTGCGCCAGAGCCTGTCCGACCGGCGCCCTGGACCTGCAACTTGGCCGTCAGGTGCAGACCCGGGTGCGGATCGAGGCAAGCTGTCAGGCCCGCCAGGGCTTCTACTGTCTGCTCTGTGAAGATGCCTGCCCCCAGCAGGCGATCAAGGCCTGCGCCGACGGCGTCAGCATCAACATGGCGGCCTGCGACGGTTGCGGCGCCTGCGGCCTCGCCTGCCTGCACGGCGCCATCACTCTGATCCCCCAACCCTGATCCCGCGTCCGGCGCAAACGACAAAGGGGCCCGCGGGCCCCTTTGTCGTGCTTGCCTAGCTTATGCCATGGCCAGAATGGAATCCTGTTCGATGCCGAGCAGGTGGCAGAGCCGGGTCGGGTCGCGCACCGCATCGGCCAGGGTGTATTCGCCCAGCACCTCGAGGAAGGCGTTCATGGCGCGACGCAAAATGCCCTGGATGCGGCAGCCACCGGAGAGGCGGCAGTTTTCGCGCTTGCAGTCCACCGGGCAGAGCACGTGCTCCATGTCCATCACCACGTCGCGCAGGTTGATGGAGACGGCGGAGCGACCGAGCCGGATGCCACCATGCTTGCCACGCACCGTCTCTATGTACCCCTTGATGCCGAGCTGGTGGACAATCTTGACCACGTGGTTGCGGGAGATGCCAAAGGTATCGGCCACCTCTGTGATGGTCGACAGGCGATCTCCCGGCTGGACGGCCAGAAAGGTGAGGGTACGCAGGGCATAGTCGGTAAATCGTGTCAGTTGCATGGTCGCACTTGCCTCTTACTACAAGCCAGAAATCAGGACGACGACCTAAAGCTAAGAGGTAGGGGAACCCCTGCGCCCGCGCAGCGTCCGCCTCTTAATCTGAGTCGTGGAGGTCAAGGTTAAGAGCAGCTCAGGCGGGTGTCGATGAAGATGCACATAAATCGACACTTTCTTTGATTGATCGCAAACTTGCAGGGTTAGCCCAAGGTTTTGGCGGGTTTTGACGGTGAAATTCGCCGGTTTCCTCCCTCGCCCCCGCCGATGCTGCCATGTGTCATTCGCAACCGTTTTGCCGATTCAATGGGGCTGCTTGAGCCAGTTTTTGAGAGCGCTGGAGGGGATGGAACTCTCGGAGGCGACCGCAAAGGCGCCCCAGTCCACCGCGCACTGCAGCGCCTCCCGGATCGCCATGCCCCGCGCCAGCCCGTGGATCAAACCGCCGGCGAAGGCATCCCCCGCCCCCGTGGTGTCCACCACCGATACCGGCCGCGCCGCCACCCGGATCTGCTCCTCGCCGTGAATGGCCACCGCCCCCGCCTTGCCTTCGGTCAGTACCAGCCAGGCCAGCTGCTCGCCGGCGATCTGGCGGGCATGCTGCCAGAGGTCGTCCACCTCGCCGAGATCGGAACGGGAGGCCACCAGCACGTGGCAGGGGCGACGCGCCTGGCCGCCCTTGGGGTACTGGGCCACCACGAAGCTCTTGCCGAGCATCTGGCGCATGTAGCCGATGATGGCGGTGCCGGGATAGTTCACGTAGAGGCAGTCCACCCCCTCGCTCGGCAGATCCCCCGGCAGATCCGGACGCCGTGGCCGCCGGAGGATGGTACGCTCGCCGGTGGAGTCCACCAGGATCAGCAGCTCGCCGGTCTCGCCGCCGAAGCGCTCCACATGGCTGCAGTCCAGGCCGTAGCCCGCCGCCTGCTCCAGCAGCCAGTCGCCGGTTTCGTCCAGCCCGATGCGCGACGCTATGGTCACCTCGTGGCCGGCCCACACCAGCCCTATGCCGGTGTTGGCGGCGCCACCGCCGAGCCGACGGCCCTGATCCAGGTATTGCAGGCGGGCACCGGCCACCAGGGGTTCGGAGAGGGAGAGCACGTGATCACAGTTGAGATTGGCGAGCAGCAGAATGCGGGACATGAAGAGACCTCACTGACAGGGGAGCCCAGTATATGAGAAAGGGCCACAGCGGCCCTCCCTGAAATCGCGGGGTTTGTGAGCCCGCTCGACGTTTGCCGGGCGGGCCCGCGCCGGCTGCGTCAGTCCAGAACCGCCTCGGCGCTGACGTACTCGTAGCCGAGCGCCTGCGCCACCGCCGCCTGGGTGATCTTGCCCTTGAACACGTTCAGACCGGCCCGCAGGTGGCGATCCTCCTGCAGCGCCCGGGCATAGCCCTTGTCGGCCAGCGCCAGCACGAACGGCAGGGTGGCGTTGGTCAGCGCGAAGGTGGAGGTGCGCGCCACCCCGCCCGGCATGTTGGCCACGCAGTAGTGGATGATGCCGTCCACCACGTAGGTGGGCTCCTCGTGGGTGGTCGGGTGGGAGGTCTCGAAACAGCCGCCCTGATCGATGGCCACGTCCACCAGCACCGAGCCCTTGCGCATCAGCTTGAGCATGTCGCGGGTCAGCAGCTTGGGCGCCGCCGCCCCCGGGATCAGCACGGCACCGATCACCAGGTCAGCCTGGGCGATGCACGCCTCTATGTTGGTGCGGGTGGAGTAGAGGGTCTTGAGGGCCGGGCCGTAGAGGCTGTCCAGCTCCCGCAGTCGCGGCAGGGAGCGATCCAGGATGGTGACGTCCGCCCCCAGTCCCAGCGCCATGCGCGCCGAGTTGACACCGACCACTCCGCCCCCCAGCACCACCACCTTGGCGGGTGCCACCGCCGGCACCCCGCCCAGCAGGGTGCCGTTGCCTCCCTGCGCCTTCTCCAGGCTGTGGGCGCCGGCCTGGATCGCCATCCGCCCCGCCACCTCGGACATGGGCGCCAGCAGCGGCAGGCCGCCGCGATCGTCGGTCACCGTCTCGTAGGCGATGGCCACCGCCCCCGAGTGCACCAGCAGCTGGGTCTGCACCGGATCCGGCGCCAGGTGCAGGTAGGTGAACAGCAGCTGACCCGGTCTGAGCAGTTCGCACTCCTCCGGCTGGGGCTCCTTCACCTTCACTATCATCTCGGCCCGGGCGAAGATCTCCGCCGCGCTGGCCACCAGTTCGGCACCGGCTGCCTGGTACTCGGCGTCGGACAGCCCGATCGCCTCGCCTCCCTGCTGCTGCACCAGCACCTTGTGTCCCCGGGCCGTCAGCTCCTGCACTCCGGCGGGAGTCATGCCGACCCGGTATTCATGGTTTTTGATTTCCTTGGGTACGCCAATAATCATGCTCGCTCTCCTGCTGTGATCCCGCCGGCGGCCGTGTCGGCGCCGGGCAGGATGCCCAAAAATTGCAACAACCACTGCATCATGGTGGCCGAATCCACCTCTCCCTCCAGCGAGGAGAGGCTGCGCTGATAGCGGTCATCGGACAGGAAGTCCCGCCGCCGCTCGATCAGCGCCCGGTTGTACGCCACCGAGAATTCCGGATGTCCCTGGATGGCCACGATGTGGTCACCCTGCAAAAACATGAAATTGGGACAAAAATCATTGCCCGCCAGCCGGGTGGCCCCCGGTGGCAACTGCTCCACCTGATCCTGGTGACTGGCCAGGATCCGGATGGTCTCGAGCCCGGGTTCCATCCAGGGTTGCCTGGCCAGCATGGGATGGACCGACACCCCCAGCCCCCACCCCTTGGTGGACTTCACCACCTCGCCCCCCAGCGCCTGGGCGATCACCTGATGGCCGAAGCAGACCCCGGCCAGCTTGACGTCGGCATCGTGGGCGCGCCGGATCCAGTCGCGCAGCGCCTGGATCCAGGGGATGTCGCTGTAGGCATCGTGGCGCGAGCCGGTGATGAGCCAGGCATCGCACTCGTGCAGATCGGCCGGCAGCTCACCATCGAGCGCCGACCAGACCCGAAATTCCAGCCCGGGGGCCAGTGCCCGGAAGCCCTTGATAAACATCTCGGAGTAAACGGGGCCGAAGTCCCCCGCCAAATCGGGGTCCAGCCGGTCACAATCGAGAATTCCCAGTCGCATCTGTTACTCCTTCACAGTGATAGCGGCGAACGAAGGTGGATTCCTGCCACCGGGCCATGTCCGGGCTAGCTGCTGCATGGTTGATTACTTCATGGTCGGCATGGAGAACTCCGCGCCAGCCCGCAGGCTCTGGGGCCAGCGGGCAGTCACCGTCTTCATCCGGGTATAGAAGCGCACCCCATCCGGCCCGTGCATGTTGAGCGGCCCGAAAATGGACCGCTTCCAGCCGCCAAAGCTGTGAAACGCCATGGGCACCGGGATGGGAACGTTCACCCCTACCATACCGACCTGCACGCGAGCGGTGAAGTCCCGCGCTGTGTCGCCGTCGCAGGTGAAGATGGCGGTGCCGTTGCCGTACTCGTGCTCGTTGATGAGCCTGAGCGCCGTCTCGTAGTCCGGCGCCCGCACGATAGCCAGCACCGGGCCGAAGATCTCCTCCCGGTAGATGCGCATCTTGGGGCTCACCCGGTCGAACAGGCTGCCGCCGATGAAGTAACCCTCGCCGTGGCTCAGGCCGCGACCGTCCACCACCAGTTCAGCCCCCTCGGCCACCCCCTGATCCACATAGCCGCGCACCTTGGCCAGGTGCTCGCGGCTGATGAGGGGCCCCATCTCGTTCTCCGGGCTCTGGCCCAGCCCCGGGCCCACCCGCAGCGCCGCCACCAGCGGCGACAGCCTGGCCACCAACGCATCGGCCGTGTCGTCCCCCACCACCACGGCCACCGAAATGGCCATGCAGCGCTCACCGGCGGCACCGTAGGCCGCCCCCATCAGGGCGGAGACCGCCTGCTCGAGATCCGCATCCGGCATCACCAGCATGTGGTTCTTGGCGCCGCCCAACGCCTGTACCCGCTTGCCGTGGGCCGAGGCGGTGGCATAGATGTACTGGGCGATGGGGGTGGAGCCGACGAACGACACGGCGCCGACCCGCGGGTCGGTCAACAGCACGTCCACCACCTCCTTGTCGCCGTTGACCACGTTGAGCACCCCGTCCGGCAGGCCGGCCTGCTTGAGCAGCTCGGCCATCCGCAGGGAGAGGGAGGGATCCTTCTCGGAGGGCTTGAGGATGAAGGTGTTGCCGCAGGCGATGGCCACCGGAAACATCCAGAGCGGCACCATGGCCGGGAAGTTGAACGGGGTGATGCCGGCACAGACCCCCACCGGCTGCATCATGGAGTGGCTGTCGACCCCGCGGCCCACGTTGAGGGAATGCTCCCCCTTGAGTAGGTGGGGAATGCCGCAGGCGAACTCCACCACCTCGAGACCGCGGGTCAGCTCGCCCTGAGCATCGGAGAACACCTTGCCGTGCTCGCGACTGATCAGCCGCGCCAGATCGTCCCTGTGCTGCTCCATCAGCTCCTTGAAGCGAAACAGCACCCGGGCCCGCACCAGGGGCGGGGTCTGCGCCCAGTCGACCAGGGCGCGCTCGGCGCTGGCGATGGCATCCTGGCACTCGGCGGCGGTGCTGAGCACCACCTGGCCCTGCTGCTGGCCGGTGGCGGGGTTGAAGATGGCCCCGAAGCGCTCGCTGCGGCTCTCGGTCGTCTCGCCGTCGATGAAGTTGCTGACCCTGTATGTCATAAATCCTCCGTGATGGGTTATTCGTCCCTGCCCGCGCCGTCCCGGGGAGCAGGCACGGGCAAGTGGCGCCGCGACGGGCGCCATCAACCGGTTAAAAGTCAGTCCTGGGCCTGCAGGGCGTCCTGCAGCAGGGTGAAGAGATCGTCGATCTGGCTGCGCTCTATGATGAGGGGCGGCGACAGGGCGATGATGTCGCCGGTGACGCGGATAAGCGCCCCCTTCTCGAAGCAGCGCACGAACACCTCGTAGGCGCGCTTGCCCGGCGCATCCGGCATGGACTCGAGCTCGATGCCCGCCACCAGCCCGTAGTTGCGCACGTCCTTCACGTGCTTGCAGCCCTTCAGCGAATGGGCCGCCTCCTCCCAGTAACCCGCCAGATCGGCGGCGCGGCTCAGCAGGTTTTCGTTGCGGTAGATCTCGAGGGTCGCGAGGCCCGAGGCGGCGGCCACCGGATGGCCGGAGTAGGTGTAGCCGTGGAACAGCTCGATGGCTCCCTTACCGGCCGCCATCATGTCGTCATAGATGTGGTTCTGTACCAGCACGGCGCCCATGGGGATGGCCCCGTTGGTGAGCCCCTTGGCACAGGTGATCATGTCGGGGATGACGTCGAACTCCTGGGCGGCAAACGGGGAGCCGAGGCGGCCGAAACCGGTGATCACCTCGTCGAAGATCAGCAGGATGCCGTGTTTGGTACAGATCTCCCGCAGCCGCTTGAGGTAGCCTTTGGGGGGCATCAGCACGCCGGTACTGCCGGCAATGGGTTCGACAATTACCGCCGCTATGTTGCTGGCATCGTGCAGGAAGACGATCTTCTCCAGCTCGTCGGCCAGGCTGAGATCTTCCTCCGGCAGCCCCTTGGTGAAGGCATTCTTGGTGATGTTGAGGGTGTGTGGCAAATGATCCACCCCGCCCAGCAGGGAGCCGAACCACTTGCGGTTGCCGGGAATGCCCCCCACCGAGATGCCGCCGAAGCCGACCCCGTGGTAGCCGCGCTCACGGCCGATGAGCCGGGTACGGGTACCCTGACCTCGCGCCCGCTGCCAGGCCAGCGCGATCTTGAGCGCGGTATCCACCGATTCCGAACCTGAGTTGGTATAGAAGACGTGGCCGAAGCCCTTGGGGGCGATCTCCACCAGCCGGTTGGCCAGCTCGAATGGCAGGGGGTGCCCCATCTGGAACGTGGGGGCAAAATCGAGGTGGGAAATCTGCTGGGAGACCGCCTCGGCAATCTCGCGCCGACCATGACCCGCGTTGCAACACCAGAGCCCGGCGGTGCCATCCAGTATCTTGCGGCCATCCTCTGAGTGATAATACATTCCCTCGGCCGACTTCAGGATGCGCGGCGCCGCCTTGAACTGCTGGTTGGCGGTAAACGGCATCCAGAAGGCGGACATGTCGGAGGGCGTATTGATGTCGCTGATCGGTTTCATGGTCACCTCATCCTTAAGGTGTTTAGTAACTGTCGGCCAATGCCTATTAAATTAAACACCTAAAATCTTAAAAAAGGGCTCAAACTTGCCCCATATGGTGTCACCCGGCTAGCTGCTCTGAGCGGGGTGGTATAAGATATTTAACACAAATTTAATAATAGTAAACAGTCAAGGAGTGTCTATCGATGGATATCGGTCACCGCCTTAAGGCGGTTCGCACCAAAGCCGCCCTCTCCCAGCGCGAGCTGGCCAAACGCTCCGGTGTGACCAACGGCTTTATCTCCCAGATCGAGAAAAATCAGGTGAGCCCCTCGGTCGCCTCCCTGCGCAAGGTGCTGGAAGGCATTCCCATGTCGCTGGCCACCTTCTTCACCGATGAGACGGAGATGGATTCCGAGGTGATCTTCCGCGCCGCCGACATGCCGGATCTCGGCACCCACCCCATCAGCTACCGACTGGTGGGCCACAGCCGCGCCAACCGCGCCATCGGCATGATGCAGGAGATACTGCCACCGGGCGCCGACACCGGCGACGACATGCTGAGCCACGAGGGCGAAGAGTGCGGCATCGTCATCCAGGGCCAGGTGGAGGTCACCGTCGGCGAGCAGGTCTACCTGCTGGCGCCGGGGGACGGCTACTACTTCGACAGCCGCACCCCGCACCGTTTTCGCAATGTGGATGAGCACGAATGCGTGCTGATCTCGGCCAACACCCCCGCCAGCTTCTAAGCCATGAGAGGGGAGCTCCTCCCCTTTGGCGGACCCAGCAGCACGACCAGCCCCTTAGTACCGGGCGTCGGTTTGGCAGGCGTCGACGGCCCGCACTTGCGGTGCGGTTTGCCCCGCCGGATACCCTCGCCGGGACGGATTCCGGATGAGGCCAAACCGGCAAAGTGTTTAACGAATTGTTACAGGATGGATTTACAAGCGGCAGGATGTTTAGCATATTGATACGCGGAAACTGACTTTTTGCCGGTTCAAGGAGTGAACATGAGTGACCTGACCCTGGCCCAGTGGCAACACAAGGCCTCCCACCTGACCCTGCCCTCGCAAGCCTTCGTCGACGGCAGCTACCGGGACGCCATCAACGGCGCCACCTTCGACTGCATCAACCCGGCCAACGGCAAACTGCTGACCAAGGTCGCCGCCTGCGACGCCGCCGATGCCGAACTGGCGGTGCAGGCCGCCCGCGCCGCCTTCGACGACAAACGCTGGAGCGGTCTGTCGCCCAAGCAGCGCAAGCAGATCCTGCAGCGCTTCGCCGAACTGATGCGGCTCAATCTGGTGGAGCTGGCACTGCTGGAATCGCTCGACATGGGCAAGCCCATCGGTGACGCCATGGGTTATGACGCCCCCGCCGCCGCCAACTGCATCGCCTGGAACGCCGAGGCCATCGACAAGATCTACGATCAGGTCGCGCCGGTCGAGGAGTCCGCCCTGGCCCTGGTGACCCGCGAGCCGCTCGGCGTCGTGGCCGCCATCGTCCCCTGGAACTTCCCGCTGGTGATGGCCTGCTGGAAGCTGGGCCCGGCACTTGCCACCGGCAACTCGGTGATCCTCAAACCCTCCGAGAAATCCCCGCTCACCGCCCTGCGCATCGCCGGTCTGGCCAAGGAGGCCGGCATCCCCGACGGGGTGTTCAACGTGCTGCCCGGCTTCGGCCACACGGTCGGCGAGGCGCTGGCCATGCACATGGACGTCGACTGCATCACCTTCACCGGCTCCACCAAGATCGGCAAGCATCTGGTGCAGTGCTCCGGCAAGTCCAACCTCAAGCGCGCCTTTATGGAGTGCGGCGGCAAGAGCCCCAACATCATACTGGCGGATGCACCGGATCTGGACGCCGCCGCCCGCAGCGCGGCCGGCGCCATCTTCTACAACCAGGGCGAGGTGTGCACCGCCGCCTCCCGCCTGCTGGTGCAAAACAGCATCAAGCCGCAGTTCATGGAGCGGCTGCTGGCCCATGCCCGCGAGTGGATCTCGGCCAACCCGCTCGACCCCACCACCCGCATCGGCGCCATGGTGGATCACATCCAGATGGAGCAGGTGCTCAACTACATCGCCATCGGCCAGCAGCAGGGCGCCAAACTGCTGCTGGGGGGCAAGCGCACCAATACCGAGAGCGGCGGCTTCTATATCGAGCCCACCATCTTCGACGAGGTGACCCCAGAGATGCGCATCTTTCGCGAGGAGATCTTCGGCCCCGTGCTGGCGGTGACCGGCTTCGACACCCTGGAAGAGGCCATTGCGCTGGGCAACGACACCGACTACGGTCTGGCGGCCGCAATCTGGACGGCGGATCTCAACAAGGCGGTGAAGGGCTCCCGCGCCCTGCGCGCCGGCACCGTGTTCGTCAACAACTGGGATGGCGGCGACATGACCATGCCGTTCGGCGGTTTCAAGCAGTCCGGCAACGGTCGCGACAAGTCGCTGCATGCGCTGGAGAAGTACACCGAGCTGAAAAGCACCTGGATCCAGCTCGAATAGCATCAGAAATGACGCTCATTTATCGAAAAGGGGGGGAAATCCCCCTTTTTCATTTTTACCCTTTCATCGCCGGCCTCAATCGATATAATCATCAAATATACAAGCCCTTAAATATAAAGATAAAAATGTTATTTTTTCTGGGAAGTGTACTGTTTCTGGTAATAGGACTGCCGCTGCTGTTCTACATACTGGGACACGGTGAGGCCTACGTGACCTGGGGTCCGTGGATCTCAGCCATCGCACTCATGCTGTGGCTGCTGCTGGACGTGGACAAGATCCGCCGCGGCGGAGGCCGCTGAGCCGGGCAGTACGCCGTTAAAATCCGCTGATCACCATTTATTCGCTTCTTTCCCCGCAAAAGGATCGCTACACTGATTTTTTGCGATGCGTTCCAGCATCCGCCTCTCCAGTGAAGGTTATCCGCATGCAGCAACACGTTCAGCGCCAGGGCGTCATCTACGCCTTGTGCGCCTATACCCTTTGGGGCCTGGCGCCCATCTACTTCAAGACTATCGCCGCCGTGCCGGCCGCCGAGATCCTGACCCACCGGATGATCTGGTCGTGCGCCCTGCTGCTGGTACTGACCCTGCTCGGCCGCCAGTGGCACAAGGTACAGGCGGTACTGCGCCAGCCGAAGGTGCTGCTCACCCTGGCCTTCACCTCCATCACGGTCGGCGGCAACTGGCTGCTGTTCATCTGGGCCATCAACAACGGCCACATGCTGGATGCCAGCCTCGGCTACTACATCAACCCGCTGTTCAACGTGCTGCTCGGCATGTTGTTCCTGAGCGAGAAGCTGCGCCGCCTGCAGTGGTGGGCGGTGGGACTGGCCGCGATCGGCGTCGCCATCCAGATCATCGCCTTCGGCTCCCTGCCCTGGATCGCCCTGGTGCTGGCCTCGAGCTTCGCCATCTACGGCCTCATTCGCAAGAAGCTGGCCCTCGACGCACTGACCGGCCTCTTGATCGAGACCCTGATCATGCTGCCGCCGGCCGCCATCTATCTGTGGGGCATCGCCGACAGCCCTACCAGCCATCTCACCCAGAATGACTGGCACCTCAACCTGCTGCTGATCGCCGCCGGTGCCGTCACCACGGCGCCGCTGCTCTGCTTCACCGCCGCGGCCACCCGGCTCAAGCTCTCCACCCTGGGTTTCTTCCAGTACATAGGGCCGAGCCTGATGTTCATCCTGGCGGTCACCCTCTATGGCGAAGCGCTGGCGCTGGACAAGATGATCACCTTCGCCTTCATCTGGAGCGCGCTGGTGCTGTTCAGTCTGGACGGGCTGCGCAGCGGCAAGCGCCGGCAGGCTGCGGAGCAGGCTTGACGGGACGCCGCCCGGCGCTGCAATAATCTACAAGCCCATGCCCGGGTTTCAGGTTATCAATAGCCGATGAGCGCCCCCCAATCCCGCATCCACTACTGGCAATCCCGGCTGCTGCCGGGAGTTGAACTCTCCCACTCCCACCACAGGGAGTTCAGCTATGGCCGCCATGTTCACCTGGACTACCACATAGGTCTGGTGCAGCAGGGCGGCCAGAAATTCATCCACAAGGGCAACAGCCACCACCTGGTGCGCGGCGAGCTCTCCACCGTCAACCCGGACGAGATGCACGACGGCCTCAGCCTGCGGCCGGAAGGGTACGAGGTGCGGGTGTTCGCCATCGCCCCCGAGCAGCTGGCCCGCTGGCTGCCAGACAGCCCGGAGCCTTTCTTCGACAAGGGGTTGCAGAGCCGCCCCGATCTCTATCAGGGCTTCGCCCGGCTGCACATGTACCTGGACAACCCCAGCCCCGACGGCCTGCTGGCGGAGAGCCAACTGCTGGCCCTGCTCGGCGAGCTGCTGCACATCGCCCCCGAGCGCCACGCCCTGGCCGACCCTCAGCTCAGGTACCTGCGCGACTATCTGATGGCCCGGCTGGATCAGCGCCACAGCCTGGAAGATCTGGCCGCCCTGTTCGGGCTGGATCGCTTCGCCTTCCTGCGCCAGTTCAAGAAGAAGACCGGCATGACCCCCTACGCCTGGCTCAAGCGGCTGCGGCTCGAGCAGAGCAAGCGCCTGCTCGGCAGCGGCCTGCCGGTGAGCGAAGTGGCGCTGGCGGTCGGCTTCTTCGATCAGAGCCACTTCCACCACGGCTTTCGCCAGGCGTTCGGCCTCACCCCTGCCGATTTTCGCCAGCAGATGCTGGCCGCCAGCGGGCGCGTCGACTAACTCCGCACTGCAATCTTTTACAATCCTGCGCCCTCGCGATCCGCCATGCTGTCGCCTCGTACCATCATCGAGGTTTCACCATGTTCACCAGCCTGTTTCTGACCATAGGTCTCATCCACCTCATCGCCCTGGCGAGCCCGGGCCCCGACTTCGCGCTGATCCTGCGCACCAGCCTGCACAGGCCCACCGCCCTCGGGGCGGCGCTGGGCATCGCCTTGGCGATTGTGGTGCACGCCACCCTCAGCCTCACCGGCATCAGCCTGCTGATTGCCGAACACCCCTGGCTGTTCATGACGGTGAAGGTGGTCGGCGCCCTCTATCTTGGCTGGCTCGGCTGGGGGGCGCTGAAGGCGGCCTGGCACAGCTCGGCCGAGCTCGCCCTGCACGCCGGCGGCGAAGCGCAGGGCTGGCGCAAGGGGGTGCAGCGCGGCATTGCCACCAACCTGCTCAACCCCAAGGCGTTGCTGTTCTTCATGGGGCTGCTGGCCGCCATGGTGACGCCCCAGGTGGACGGCCTGACCCGCGGCCTGCTGGTACTGGAGCTGTTCCTGCTCTCGCTGGCCTGGTTCGGGGTGCTGGCCTGGAGCCTCTCCACCGTGCGAGCCCAGCGCCTGCTCGGCCGCGTGCAGCGTCCGCTCAACCTGGTCACCGGCCTGCTGTTCGGCGCGGTCAGCCTCTCCATCCTGACCGGCATGGCCGGCGAGGCCTCTGCCCTGGTCCTGCACTGACATCTGTTTTGCAGCCATGAAAAAGAGGGATGGCCCGGGCCATCCCTCTTTGCGTTCATTGTTCCTGACCGGGTAACCGGCCCTCTCACTGGCCCTTCATCAGAACCACTGACCGTGGCGCTTGATATAGAGGGTCTTGACGGTCTGGGTCAGCCCCATGTAGGCCAGCATGGTGATCACCAGCCACATGAAGTACTTGGGCCCATCCAGAGTGATGAAGCCGAAGTGCTCGGCCAGCGGCGAGAACGGCAGGTAGCAGCCGATGGCGATGGCGATCGAGGTGGAGAGCAGCACCGGCAGGGTGGCGGTACTCTGCAGGAAGGGGATCTTGCGGGTACGCAGCATATGCACCACCAGGGTCTGCGACACCAGCCCCTCGATAAACCAGCCGGAGTTCATGATGGCCTGACCGTTGACCAGCGGATCCATGCTGCCGTTGGCGGTGGCATAGAGGGCACCGGCGCCGAACACGAACCACATCAGGCAGTAGGTGCTGATGTCGAACACCGAGGAGGTCGGGCCGAGCCAGAGCATGAAGCGCTTGATGTTGCTCGCCTCCCACTTGCGCGGCCGCTTGAGGAACTCGGGGTCCATCTTGTCCCACGGCAGCAGCATCTGGGAGACGTCGTAAACCAGATTCTGGATCAGCATCTGCATCGCCAGCATGGGTGCCCAGGGCAGCCAGGCGGAGGCCACCAGCACCGAGAAGACGTTGCCGAAGTTGGAACTGGCGGTCATGTTGAGGTACTTCAAGATATTGCCAAAGGTCTCGCGCCCCTTGATCACCCCCTCCTCCAGCACCATCAGGCTCTTCTCCAGCAGGATGATGTCGGCGGTCTCCTTGGCGATGTCGGCACCGCTGTCCACCGAGATCCCCACGTCTGCATCCCGCAGCGCCGGCGCATCGTTGATGCCGTCACCGAGGAAACCGACGGTATTGCCGTTGGCCTGCAGCGCCTTCACCACCCGCGACTTCTGCAGCGGGGTGAGCTTGGCGAAGATGGTGGTCTGCTTGACCGCCTCGCACAGCGCCACGTCGTCCATCCCCTCGATATCCTTGCCGAGCAGCGGCACGCCGGGCGCCAGCCCCACATCACGACACACCTTGCTGGTGATGATGGGGTTGTCGCCGGTCAGCACCTTGACCGCCACCCCGTACTCGTTCAGCGCGCGGATGGCCGGCGCGGCCGAATCCTTGGGCGGATCGAAGAAGGTGAGGAAGCCGCGTACCACCAGCTTGGCCTCGTCGCGGGTCTGATAGCTCTGCTTGCACTCACCCGCCGGGATCTCGCGGGTCGCCACGATCAGCACCCGATAGCCCTCGGCGTTGAACTCCTCGCTCTGGCGCAGCAGGGCACGGCGATCCGCGTCGATCAGCTCCCTAACCTCCTGGCCATCGGCGATCTCGCTGGAAACGGCCAGCATCTCTTCCACCGCCCCCTTGGAGACCATCAGCTGCTGGCCCAGATCGTCCTGCACAATGACTGACAGGCGCCGGCGCACGAAGTCGAACGGCAGCTCGTCCACCTTGCGGTAGTTGGCCGGCTTGCAGCTCTCCCCCAGCGCATCGGCGTGCTCGACCACCGCGATGTCCATCAGGTTCTTCATGCCGCTCTGGTGAAAGCTGTTGAGCCAGGCCAGCTGCAGGATCCGGTCGTCCCGGTTGCCACGCACGTCGTAGTGGTGCTCGAGGATGATCTTGTCCTGGGTCAGGGTGCCGGTCTTGTCGGTGCAGAGCACGTCCATGGCGCCGAAGTTCTGCACCGAGTTGAGCCGCTTCACCACCACCTTGCGCTTGGCCATGGCCACCGCGCCCCGCGCCAGATTGGCGGAGACGATCATCGGCAGCATCTCGGGGGTGAGCCCCACCGCCACCGCCAGCGCGAAGGTGAGCGCCGACATCCAGTCCCCGCTGCTGATGCCGCTCAGCATGAAGACGATGGGCACCATCACCAGCATGAAGCGGATCAGCAGCCTGGTGACGCTGTTCACGCCGCGATCGAAACTGGTCTCGATGCGCTTGTGGCTCACCACGTTGCGGGCCAGCGAACCGAAATAGGTGTCGCTGCCGGTGGCCACCACCACGGCGCGGGCGGTGCCGCTCACCACGTTGGTGCCCATGAAGCAGATGTTGGGCAGATCGAGCATCCCCCCCTCGGCTGCAGCGCTCCCTTCCGCCGACTTGCCAGCCACGGCGCCCAGGGTGTCGTACTTCTCCACCGGCAGCGCTTCGCCGGTCAGCACCGCCTGGCTGATGAAGAGATCGCGGGATTCGATCAGCTTGATGTCGGCCGGGATCATGTCCCCCGCCTGCAAGTGCACTATGTCACCGGCCACCAGTTCGGTCATCGCCACCTCCTTGCGCTGGGGGGCGACTCCCGGCGAGGGGCGACGCTGCACGGTGGCGGTGTTGCGCACCAGCGACTTGAGCGCCTCGGCCGCCTTGGCGGAGCGGTACTCCTGCCAGAAGCGCAGCAGACCGCTCAGCCCCACCATGACGCCGAGGATGATCACCTTGACCCAATCCCCGTCGCCCGGCTCGGCCATCAGCACGTCCATCACGTAGCTGACCAGCCCGAGCACGATCAGCACCATCACGAAGGGGTTCTTGAACGCCTGCAGCAGCTGGATCAGCGCGTGGGGCGGCTTGTCGTGGGTCACCTCGTTGGGACCAAACTGGATCAGGCGGTTGGCGGCCTCGGTCGCGGTGAGGCCGTCGATGTTGCCGCGCACGGCGGTGAGGGTGTACTCGAGGGACTTGTCGGCCTCGTCGAGCACCCGGGAGGAGAGCTTCTCCTTCTGGCTGCCCGGGGCGACGAACCCTCTCTGCTTGTGCCGGCTGGCGGTATGTTGTTGCTTCATGACTCTTTATCCTGATTTTTACGCGCAAGCGGGCGCTGTCGCGGGCCGGGCCTGGCGTCAGTACTGAAATCGAAGGCTGTGAACCCAACACAATGCCGGCACGGTCAATCGCCGCGCGCAGGGCGGCCCGTCAGACAAATGTCTGCCGTCGTGCCTACCGGCATGGTCAGGTCGGATCAGGGGTCAGGACACCGCATCCCGTCCCGCAGGGATCAGGAGTGGGCAGGCGTGGACCCCGAGGGTCTAGGTTTGGGCTCTTCGGTCATGGCGGTTCCTCCGAGTTGGGCTGCAGCAAGCCGGCCCGACATATCGAGGGCACAGCTGGTCATCGCCGGCGGGCAGATCCGCGCGGCGGCATTATCGACAGGGCATGAATCGCGACGACGGCGACTCATTGCACAAAAGAAGATCAGGATAACGGCAAGCAACCATAACGGCATGATGGTCGAACAATAACGAGCGGCAGCTCATGGGCCGGTTAAGCAGGGAAACAACCGCACCCCATGAATATATTTCAAAAGCACCAAGGCATATTTTGAAATATATATGGCAAAAACTTTCATTATTTAAATTCGCAACCCGTCCTATCGAAAACAACATTGTTTTCAATACACACGGTCCATCCTGTTATTTCACGCCAGCCTGGCTGACCATGCTCACGAAGAAACTTTCGAGCGGCCATGACGAGCAGACACGTGCCCAGTACCAAGGGCTCGCGTGACAAGGCGTGCAATTGCTGGGGCGCGAGGCGGCATGGCTCGCAGAGGGAGTGGAACAATCCGGGGAGCAACACAGATCCCGGCGGGACTGGGTTGCAAGAGTCGGGATGACTCGCTAGATGCCACACTCTGAGCGATCAGAGTGAGGGAGAAGAAGGGATATCAACCTCAGTTCTGATTAGCCCACATCGCGCTGTGCAATCGGCTACAACTGTCGCTGTCCATAATATCCTTCCACCTGTTGATAACACGCCAAGATTCTACCCAGAAATATTGGGTGGCGCAAAATATAAATTCATCTTTCGTCATCAAATTCCAATTCAAGACGGCAGAGATATTAATTATTACGCGAAAACGGATTCATCCTCATTTCGCTCTGCAACACAGGGTTAATTGATCTGGATGGGGTTTTGCCCGAATTTTCCGGCCATCCACCGGATCCGGGCTGGAATCGGACTCAATGTGGGAATAGGATGCACGGCTTCCATCCATGACGCACAGGAAACAACAGGCATGAATCGAAAATGGTCGCTCCCCATCGTGGCAATCGCGGGGGGAGCGTTACTCTGGCTCGGCAACACCTTTGGTATGAAATGGGCTCTGATGGCCCTGATCGGATTCGGCTTCGGCTTCACCCTCTCCTTCAGTCGCTTCGGCATCGTGTTCGGTTGGCGCGAGATGCTGACCAAGCGCAACAGCTACTACGTGCGGGTTCACCTGCTCACCATCGCCATCGAAATTCTGCTGTTCACCTGCTTCCTCTCCTTTAGCCACGCCCTGTTTGGCGACGCCATGGTGGGCAACGTGATGGCCATCGGCATTCCCTTCATCGTCGGTGCCTTCCTGTTCGGCATCGGCATGCAGCTGGCGGGCGTCTGCGCCACCGGCACCCTCTACTGCTGCGGCGAGGGGCAACCCCGCTTCTGGCTGGTGCTGCTCTGCTACGGCATCGGCACCCTGATCAGCAACCAGTTCCGCCCCGAACTGGAGGCCACCTTCTCCAGCCATGTGGTGCTGGCAAAAGACCTGACCGGCAATATCTGGAGCGGCATGCTGCTCAACCTGGCGCTGGTCGCCGCGCTGTTCCTGCTGTTTCGCAAGAGCGAACTCAAGCGCACCGGTGAGCTCAAGCCCCTCTTCAGCGGCGGCAACCTGTTCTGGCGCGACGGCCGCTTCACCGTGCTGACCGGCGGCATCATCATCGCCGTGCTCAACTCCAGCGTGCTCGCCCTGCACGGCTCGGCCTGGACCATCACAGGCGCCGTCTATGACATGGCGCTGCGCGGCGCCTCCCTGTTCGGTCTGTTCGAGGGGCACCCCAAGCTGGCCCAGCCGCTGTTCATCAACCCCATGGTCGGCATGTTCTGGCTGGGGATCCTGGGGGCCATGCTGGCTCGCTGCATCAGCGGTGGCGGCCAATTCGCCCCGATGCGGCTCGGCAACAGCCTGGCCTCCATCCTCGGCGGCCTGCTGATGGGAATGGGCGCCATGTACAGCGCCTGCAACCTCGGCGGCTTCTTCGACGGCACGGCATCGGGCAGCCTGCACGGCTGGGTCTGGATGTTGATGGCCCTCGCCGGCAGCCTGATCGGTATTCGCCTGCGCCCGCTGTTCAAGCTCTGATAAAACAACGGGATGGCGCGGTTAAACGCCATCCCGCCACTATTCCCCTTTCAAGCCGGTTCGCAGATCCCACGCGGCCCCCCAGCCCCTTCTTCTCTATCTCAGTCCTTTAAACAACAGCAACAGGGCGAAGCCGGTGAACATCACCGCCGACAGCCGGTTGATCCCCCTGGCGAAGCGTTCGCCATAGCCTTGCGCCCCCACCCAGTGAAACACCAGACAGTAGCCGCCATGCACCACCAGCACCACGGCGCTGAAGGTGACTGCCAGCAGCATGCACTGACCCAGCGCCCCGTGTTGAAAGTCGATGAACTGGGGGAACAGGCTGGTGAAGAAGATGATCGCCTTGGGGTTGAGCAGGCTGATGAGCGCCCCCTTGATGAAGCTGCGACGGCAATCCCGATCCGGCCCTGCCCCCGGCACCGGGCTCACCGCCCGCTGGCGCCAGGAGTTGAGCCCCAGATAGAGCAGATAGAGCGCGCCGCCCAGGGTGAGGATCTGCTGGCCCGCGGCCAGCCAGCGGGTGAACCAGAGCACCGCCAGCGAGGCCAGGCTCGCCACCAGCAGGATGCCCACCGCCACCCCGCAAAAGCCGGCGATGGCATGGCGGGCGCCCCGGGTCAGGGTGTTGCCTATGGTGTAGATCACGGCGGGCCCCGGGCTCAGCACTGTGCCGATGGCGAGCAGCAGATAGAGGGCGTAATAGTCGAGCGTCATCGAGAGAGATTCCAGCGTGGATTGGCTGCCGCCCAGTATATTGACAGCCGCGACGCCAGCCAGACATAGTGGCGCCGGGCTTTATAAACCAGGAGTTTAGAGTGGACCGCTTGACCGCCATCGAGATCTTCGTCGAGGTTGCCCGGGCGGGCAGTTTCGCCGCCGTGGCGGAGCGCTTCGCGATGACGCCGGCCATGATCGGCAAGTACATCAAGTGGCTGGAGGCTAGGGTCGGCTCCCGTCTGCTCAATCGCAACACCCGTTGCCAGAGCCTGACCGAAGCGGGCCAGGAGTACCTCGCCGGCTGCCAGAGCCTGCTGCAGCACTACCGGGAGCTGGAGCAGAACACCCTGGCCAATACCGGCCAGGCGGCGGGCAGGATCCGCATCAACGCCCCCGTCACCTTCGGCAGCTACCGGCTGACGCCGCTGCTGTGCCGCTTCATGGAGCGCTACCCGCAGATCCGCATCGAGCTGGATCTGTCGGATCGGCTGGTGGACGTCATCGGCGACGGCTTCGACCTCATCTTCCGGATCGGCCAGCCCAAGGATGCCGGCTACATAGCCCGGCCACTGACCAGCACGGGCTCGGTGTTCTGCGCATCGCCAGACTATCTGCAACGCCACGGCACTCCCCTCACGCTGGCGGATCTGGCCAGCCACCACTGTCTGGGATTCAGCCCCTGGCTCGGGCAGTCACGCCTGGCCGAGGCCTTTCCCCTCGAACAGCTGCACCTGTGGGACAGCCCCTTCATCAGCAACCACGGCGGCGCCCTCAAGGTGGCCGCCCTCAACCACGCCGGCATCCTGCTGCAACCGCGCGCCCTGCTGAGCGAGGAGCTGGCGCGCGGCACCCTGCAGGAGATCCTGGCGGATGCGTTGCCCGCCCCGCGTCCGGTCAACCTGCTCTACCCGGCCAGGGAGCCGCTGCCGCTGCGCCTGCGGCTGCTCATCGACTACCTGATCGAGCAGCGCCACCAGCTGTAGGGGGCAAGCCTATTCGCCGCGCTGCTTCACCCGGCGCAGATAGACATAGCCCTCCCCCGGGCTGCCCCAGCGCTGATGAGCATCGGTGTCATAGGCCCGATCCAGCAGTCGCACGCTGTGGGGACCGATCCAGAGGTATTGCACCAGGGTGCTGGCACCGCCGAAATTGGTGGAGCAGCTGCCCACCTTGCTGTGGCCGGCGTACTCCCCCGACGGCTGGCGAGTCAGCCAGATCTCGCAGCCCTGGCGCAAAGAGAGTTGCTGCGGGGTGAGGGAGTCGAGCAGCTCGGGCCGGCGCCAGGCACCGGCGAAGTCGATGGCTCGCGGCATGGTCAGCTCGGCCATCAGGATGCGGCCATCGGGCACCAGCGAGAAGCGATAGATGCGCTGGCGAAACGGGCGCACCGCCCGCTCGGTCAGGTACTGCTCGGCATAGACCCAGCGAAAGCCCTTGTAGCCGGGCCAGATCTCCACCAACCGCAGCTCGGCGCTGGTAAAGCGGCTGTCGTAGCTGGCCTGCTCGCGGCTGGAGAACTCGCCAGTAAACCAGGAGAGCAGCGGCTCCATGCTGGCAGGCTGCGTCGTGGTGGTGCCGTCAGGGGGCGTGGTGACGAAGGGGTTGGGTGCCGCCCAGGCCAGGCAGGAGAAGAGCAGCCCCCACAGGGCCGCCATCAGGCTGGTCATCGAATCCTTCCGAATCAGTGTCATGGCGGCGATTATATGAGCGAACGGCGTCAATATCCGCAACCTTGATCAAATGATTGCCGATCCGAAACAAAATCATCGTATTGGCGTCATGTCCCGGCAACCGGACAGCCATCTACGCCAGGCTGGATCCGGCCTGAACACCCCGCATTCTGTCCTTGTGGGCGCTCTTTGAATCGGTTATCTCTCTTGCCATGCCCTGTGCAGCGGATGCCAGGGTCGGACAAGCAGCGCAATCAGGAGCAAGAGATGAAGAGAGCCGTAATCGCGGGCATGGTGGCCATTCTGCTGAGTGGCTGCGCGGTGAAGAACCAGGTCTCCCACAGCCTGCAGGCGATCCCGCTGACCGCCTTCCAGCAGAGCGAAAGCAACCCCAACCAGCGCATCTACAAGGAGTCCGGTGTGGATCTGCGCCAGTACCATCAGGTGCTGCTCGACCCCTTGCAGTTCATCCGCCAGGAGAACGGCCTGTGGTACCTGCTGACCGCCAACGAGCAGAACGAGATCGGCCGCTACTACCACGCCACCTTCCAGCGCGAGCTGTTGAATCACGGCGTCAAGATCGCCACCGCCCCCGGCCCTGGCGTGCTGCGGGTACAGGCCGCCATCACCAACTTCGACCTGACCCGGCCCGACCCCAAGCTGCGGGATCTGCTGCCCGCCAAGATCGCCATCAACGTCACCCGCGAGGTGATCGGCAAGGAGCCCTATCTGCTCAGGGTGGGCAGCATGGCTCAGCTGCTCGACTCCCAAAGCGGCAAGCTGCTGGTGCGGGTGATGGATGCGCGCGAGAGCCCGGACACCACCCACAAGGAGAGCCCCATCACCGCCGGCGAGATGGCGAAGATGATCGACCAGTGGGCCGCCGGCCGCGCCAAGCAACTGGCCGACAACCTGGGTCGCTGAACGGGCCGGCCGCCTCCCAAAAGGGGGGCTTTTGGAGCCATGACAGCTGCGTTATCGCCCGAATGTTGATAAGGTCATTACTTTATTGGCTGGAGGAAAATATATGAAAAAAGCGCTGTTTCCCATTCTGGTTGCCGGCCTGCTGAGCGCCTGCAGCATGGCTCCGCAGCAGCAGGAGTGCGCCCCCATGGCTGGCGGATGGCAGAGTCAGCCGTTGCCGAACGCAGAGGCCGAAGCGGCGCTGGCCAGCGTGCTGGCGCGCATGAACACCTCCGCCAGGCTGGAGCGCATTCTCGAGGTGCGCAGCCAGGTGGTCTCCGGGATCAACTACGACATCGCCTTCCAGCTCGACAACGGCGAGGTGTGGAATACCCGCGTCTATCGGGATCTCGCCGGCCACTACCAGATGACCCGGCCGGCATCCCAGGGGGAACTGCCCGCCATGCCTTGCGTCAAGGCCAAGTAGCCCCGACGATCGGGCCCCTCGCCAGAGGGGCTCATCTGACCAGCAAATCTCTGCTGTTCTCCCCGCACTCCGGCAGTCAGGATGACCCTTCCCGTGACCACATCCCCATAGAAAAGGAACCACTATGACCCGTCACCCCAGCATCAAGCACTGGCGCGAGCTGCAGGAGCCCGAACCCGGCCGCTACTCCGGCAGCCAGGAGCCGCTCTCTCTGGGCAGTGCCCTCGGCAGACACTACGGCTTTGCCCGTCTCGGCATTCACCACGAGCTGCTGCCGCCGGGTCGGCGCACCAGCTGGCCTCACGCCGAGGAGACCGAGGACGAGTTCGTCCACGTGCTGGAAGGCACTCCGGACGTCTGGCTCGACGGCGTGCTCCATCGGCTGCAACCCGGCGACTCAGTCGGCTTCAAGGCGGGCGACGGGCTGGCCCACACCTTCATCAACAACACAAATCAGCCGGTGCGGCTGCTCTGCGTGGGCGACACCGACCGGGCGGACAACCACATCCACTACGCCCTGCACCCCGAGCGCAATCGCTTCATCGGTGAGCGGCACTGGGATGCGGTACCCGAGCGCGAGCTGGGGGATCACGACGGCCTGCCCGACCAGCTGCGCGAGCGCAACGGCCCCTTCTAGGGCGCCGCAACCGGCCTCTGGTCGGCAAGCGGACGCAACCGACTATCCTTGATGGACCCAAGGCAACGAGGAAGAGAGATGAAGACAGGAACAGTGCGACTGCATCGGGTGCTCAAGGCGCCGCCGATGCGGATCTACCGGGCCTTTATCGAGGCCGATGCGCTGGCCAAATGGCTGCCACCCCATGGCTTCACCTGCCAGGTGGAACAGCTGGAGGCCAGGGTCGGCGGCCACTTCCGAATGGCGTTCACCCAGTTCGGCAACGGCCACAGCCACGCCTTTGGCGGCGAATACCTGGAGCTCGAACCGGGCAAGCGCATTCGCTACACCGACAGCTTCGACGACCCCAACCTGCCGGGGGTGATGCACGTGACCGTGATCCTGACCGGGGTGGTGTGCGGCACCGAACTCGTCATCGTGCAGGAGGGGATCCCCGCGGCCATCCCGGTGGAGATGTGCTATCTCGGCTGGCAGGAGTCGTTGGCCCAACTGGCGGCCCTGGTGGAGCCGGAGATCCCGCCGGGCTGAGTGACGCCCACGAAAAAGCCTGCCAGCCGGCAGGCTTTTTTTATTGCTGGTGGCCTGTGCGCCAAACCACCATCCGGGCTCAGCGGCCGGGGGCCTTGTCCAGCGGGAAGGCGAAGAGATCGCGGCGATAGGTCTCGACCACCAGGCTGAACGGCACGCCATCCCCCCGTGAGAGGATGGCCCTATGCTGCAACACCCGCTCGGGGATCGCCAGCGGTTGGGCACTGCTGGTGAGGGTGGGCATCTGCATCTCCCAACCGGCCGGCAGGGGTGCCCACAGCAGGGTGGAAGAGAGGGTCCGGCGGCTGAAGTTCAGCGCCTTGACGGCCAGGCCAAACGGGGTATCGCTGATGTCGAGGAGCCGGTTCATCTCGGGTGTGAGGCGGCTTTTCACATACCAGTTGTCCGCTTCGGAGAAGACATGATCGCCGCAGGCGAGCTGTACCCGGCGATAGCCGACGGGCTCGTCGGCCGCGATCTTGAGCTGCTCGCGGACGGCGGCATCGGCCGGTTTGCGGGTATCCTGATCACGCAGGGCGCGGATGCGCGGCTCCCCGGCCATCCGGTGGTCGGCGCACCAGTTCTGCAGGGTGACGGTGGCGCTCGGGTTGCTGAGCAGGGTGGCATTGAGGGTCTGCAGCAGCGCCTGCGCCTTGAGACGGGTGACGGGGGTGTCGGGCCAGCTTGCGGCGACGCTTTCCTGCGCCTGCGCGGCGCCATGGCACAGCAAGGCCGCCAGCATCATTACTCGGATCTTCATGTTTCTCTTACCCTTTCTACTTTGACGCCGGATTGTAACCGCGCGAGGGCCGAAGACCACGCCTTTATGCCCAGAGCCGTCGCCAGCACTCATGCAGCTAGATCTGATTCCCCCCCCCGTTCGCAGATAAAAAAAGCCTGCCAGCGGGCAGGCATTTTCGTTCCTGAATACAGCTTATTGCAGCTTGATGGCGCCCAGGTAATCTCCCTTGCCGAGCTCGACCCCGGCCTGGCGCAACAGGGCATAGGTCATGGTGAGGTGGAAGTAGAAGTTGGGGATGCCGTACTCGTGCACGCAGGTGTGACCGTCCATTCCCTTGCCACCGGCCCAGTAGGGGGTGTAGTGGCCGCTCGCATACTGGCTGAAGTCGGCATCCAGCTTGCTCTGCAGATAGGTGAGGGTCTTGGTCACATGGGCGCGCAGATCCGCCATGGTCTTGGGGTCATCCCCCAGCACCGGCGGCTCGCTCAGGCTGGCGGTGGCCACCACGGCGCGGGCGCTGTCGCAGCAGATCAGCACCTGCTTGGCCAGCGGCAGCATGTCGACGATGAGCCGCTCATTGAAGAAGTTCTCCGCGTTGAACTTCTTGGCGGCGGCATGGGCCTCGGCCTTGGCCAGACAGTGGTCGAGGTTGGTCAGCATCTTGATAAACTGGGCGGCGATCTCACGATTCATAATGCGCTCTCGGTTGGTTGAAGGCGGTTGCACGAGCGGCATCCACTATAGCGTATCCCCCCGTTTGTTCGAGCCCGCCCCCACAAAATGCCGGACCCGGCCAGCTGCCCAGCGACAGGATTGGACGGCCCCTGCGGCTGCCGATATGCCGAGGCCCTCTTTGGCTCTTTTTTGATCTGTGACATGCATCACTCTTTTACAGGGGCGTAGGCTGATTCGCGCAGCCCGGGCATGTCGCCGGGCACCATCAAAGGAGAGTGCCATGGAAATCTATGACCGAAACCGCAATGCGCTGACACCGGGTCAGCGGGTGATGAGCGCCGCCACCGGCGCCGTCGACGTACTGAAAGAGGCCCACACCGACAACCTGACCCCCTATCAGGCCGAGCACGAGCAGTGCGTGCTGCTGGCCAACTCCCGGGAGCGCTACGCCCCCATCGAGTTGATTAGACTAGGCTGATCCCTTTCCCTGTCACCCTACTCTTTACAATTCACCCGGCCGCCGCGCCCCGTTGGGGCCGGGTTTCTGCGCTCGACCTCAGTCCCCACACCGCGTCATGGGAGCATGCACGCTATCGGCAAGGGGATCACCATGAACAGGGTGTGGCTCAACCCCTTCCACTACATCTACTCACCTGTACGGACTACCCTCATCGGGGTGCCACATAACAAGGAGAGTGAGTCATGTACGGGAAAATCCTTCTGATTGTCTGTCTGCTATTACAAGGTTGTACCAATACTCCTCAACGCCGGCTTGCCTCGGCAGAAAAGCAATTGAGTACGGATGGTGAAACCACCATGCTGTATCACTCTGTTCTTTATTATCCGGATGAACTGAGTTTGCGTTTTGATGGTTATCTGATTGGCGTGGAGAAAAGCCCGCGTGATCTGGTCTCTACACCACAAAGCGTGAAGGTCAGCACACCCTCAGAGAAGACCTTGAAGACATCAACAGACGCATTATTAAACCAGCCCAAGTTGTTGTATATCTCGCATATTCTGCGAGAGCAGGCCCAGCCCCAATCCGCCGAAAACCATACCTGTGCCTTGTATAACCTTTATCAACGACTGGAGCCCGCACAATCCCAGCTGGTTGAACCCTGCGCCGAACAGAATTTGCTACCGATGGCCACCACGCATCGGCGTTGCCAGGATAAAGAGGTCTGCGGTTATGACGACAGTTGGGATGCGCTGAAGCTGTTAAAACAGAGCATGATTCAGCGCCTGATGACGCAGGCCAATACAGGCAAGCCTTACAGCGACATTGTGGTCATTGTCATGGGCTGGAATACGGTGCAAGAGGAGGCCATTCGCAACTTCAACTCCATCATGCTCAATGTGAAACGCAGTGCCCCTGCCGATTTCAATCCCCTGGTTATCGGTGTCACCTGGCCTAGCCAATGGAGCAGCAGTTGGATTGAACCGGTTTATCGACTCACCAGCTTCCCCACCAAGGCAGGCGACGCCGACGAACTCGGCCTGAGCTGGCTGGGAGTGCTGATACAGCAGACACTGCCGGAAGTAAAAGCCGCATTGCCTCAAGCCCAGCAAGCGCAACTCACGACCTCGCTGATTGGCCATAGCTTTGGCAGCCGTGCTTCCAATGTGGCTGCCTGCTTTGGTCCGGCCATTTATCAGGATCACTACCAGCTCCCCACGGCGGGCATTGATAACCTGATCAACCTGCAAGGAGCCTTTAAACTGACCCGGCTAACCGATAACGCCACATCGACCTCAGCGACGGTGTTTTGCCCTCTGGTCAAGCAGGTAGCGCTGACGGCATCGATCAATGACCAAGCCATGAACAAGGCGCCCGGGGGAGGCTATGCCGGCGATGCCAGGAGCTATGCAGAGATTTGCTCCAATACCAACACCCTTATTCGCTGCGCCTTCGCCGATCATCACGGTAACCTGTTCGGTGTCAGCGGCCCAGCCCGCAGCAACATCACATATATCGAGGCGAGCAGCCTCATCAGTGAGAACGCCTATCTAAGTGGTGGTGGCGCGCACAGTGACATCTATCGCAAAGAACATGGCCGCCTGATTTATCAGCTGATGCGACAGGGAAAAACTCCCCCTCTTGATTGAGAGAGCAGCGCAGGATTCACACAGAATCCGTCAGTCTGCTGCGCCATATCGTTCCGGCGGGTGATCACAACACCCCACCCGCCACCATCAACGACCTCAGGAGACGGGCGCGATGGCGCTGGCCGGGATCCAGCCCGATTGCCCTTGATCGTTATGTACCCAGAGCCAGCCTGCCAGCTCCAGCTCCACCCGTACCCGCTCCCCCGCCACCACATCCAGCTCGCGGGCGGTATAGTCCTGGCGTGCCAGCGCCTCCTCCGTGCTGATCGGCGTCAGCAGCGACAGGGGCGCCCACCCCTCGTTACCGTCTGCGGTAAAGGTGCGCACCCAGCCCGGAAACTCGTCATCCTCGTGGCCGATGCGCACCCGCTCTCCGGCCCGAAAGACGATGGGATTGGGGTAACAGGTGTGGTGTGCCGTGGTGATCAACGCCAGCATCATCGTGTCCTCCGACGGGTTCTGATGGGTGATGCCCCGAGTCATACCACAATCCAGGCCCCGTTGTGTTATCCGAGCTCACATCCTCTGGCAGGGGATACTATCCCCCGAAGTAGCCCCCCTGCCCCCTGCTATTCATTACTGGCAGTGAATTTTCATATCATCCGAGTGCCATTTCAGTGTACTTTCCACCGCCCTAGACTGCTTCTCGAACCTTAACGAGGAGTCTTGTATGAAACTCACCCATATTACTTTGCTGGCCGGCACCATCGCTTCGACCCTCTCTTTCAACACCTTCGCCGGTGACCTGGTCTCGGTGCAGTTCAGCGATGGCCGCGCCGCCGTGACCGGAGTCGAGGCGGTCAACAAAGCGCTCAACCCCATCGGCGTCAACGTGGTCACCGTCGACATCCCCGACGCCGCCAGGCCGCTGCTGGAGGCCTCCTACCGCCGCGCGTTGACCAAAGCGGAGCACGGCGCCCTGATTGCGGCCTTCAACCTGAGTCAGGGGGAGCTGCTGGAGCAGGCCAGGCTAGCAGGGCGTGCGCCCGCGGTGCAGGGGGGCGGCGTCGCCACCGAAGAGACAGGCGTCGGCCCCTACCCCAAGGTCTATGACCTGATGGCGCTGGACGAGCGCACCCGCAGCGCCGTACTGGGGAAATACGGCCGCATGCACGTCAACTCTGCAGAGGACGGCACCGACATCGACGAGGTGATGACTGTGGTCAGCGGCGGGCCGTTCCGCTGGGGCTTTACCCTGCAAGACGGCAGCATCGCCCGCTTCCAGATCGACAAGGTGGGCCTTGAGGACAAGGCCGTGCGAGTCAGCTATCACGGGCTCGGCATGCACGCCGGGTTGATGGATGCAAAACAGGGGCTGCTGGTGGCCTTCGCCCACGGCCCCAGGGCGTTCACCATGCGCTACCAGGCGGACGTGCCCCACGCCCAGCTGCTCGGCACCAACCCCTGGGCCGATGTCGGCATCAGCCTGCCCCCCGCCCCCGGCAAGGTGCAATAGGCCACCGCGACACCGGGCGGTCGGGTCAAGGCCCTGCCGCCCTTGTTGTGCCTCTCTGTTACCTGGCGCCCGGCGAGCCGGATTGGGTGAATTCACCGCGCCATAATGGCACCATCATTTACCAGTGGTGAATTATCGGGGGCAGGATGAACAAGATCACGGCGCTGAACGTCTTTCGCCGGGTGGTGGAGATGGGCACCTTCAGGGCAGCGGCAGATGACCTGCACCTCTCACAGGCAGCGGTCAGCAAGAACATCAACGAGCTGGAAGCCTATCTCGGCATCGCCCTCATCAACCGCACCACCCGGCGGCTGAGCGTCACCGAAGCCGGCATGACCTATTACCGCCAGATATGCGCCGTACTGGACGGGCTGGAGGCCGCCGACCAGTCCATCATGGCCACCTCTTTCACCCCCAGGGGCAGGCTGAGGATCGGCATGCCCATGTCCTACGGGCTGATCCGGCTCAACCCCCTCGTCTGCGAGTTTCAGCGCCGCTATCCGGCGATCGGTATCGAGGTGATCCTGAGCGACGCCTATATGGACCTGGTGGATCAGGGGCTGGATGTGGTGATCCGGGGGGCTGGCACCCTGGAGGACTCCACCCTGCGCGCCAAACCCCTGTGCCAGGTGCAGCGGGTGCTGTGCGCCGCCCCCGATTACCTGAAGGAGGCGGGTCAGCCCGCCCACCCGGAGGATCTCAAGGCCCACAACTGCCTGCGCTACAGCCTCTCAGCTTCCCCCGGCAAGTGGTGCTTTAGCCGGGCAGAGGAGAGCGTGACTGTGGACGTGCTCCCTGCCAGCTTCTGCGCCAACAACGGCATCGCCCTCAAACAGGCGGCAGTGCAAGGGCTTGGGGTGATCCTGGTGCCACACGAGTTCGTGGCAAGCGAACTGGCGGACGGCACCCTGGTCAAACTGCTCCCCGACTGGAAACCCCACCCACACGCCCTGTTCGCCGTCTACCCCTTCCACAAGGAGCAGTCCCCCAACGTGCGGCTCTTTATCGAATTTATCGTCAAGGCGTTTCAGTTGAGGTAGCCCGACAGGCGGGAGCTTGAGGCATTCACCTGTTGGAACCCGCCTGCATGTAGGTTCGATTAGCGAAGCGTAATCGGACGTTCGTGGAATCGGACGATCGCGTCATCGATCGCTCCCTCTGGCTACCGCCCGCCGTCCAGGATGACGCCCCCTGCCTGTGTTGCCGATGTATCCGCAAATAGTCGCCTGCCAAGCTGGCGGATCAGCAGCAGCGGCGACAACAGGGTGAGCAGCAGCCAGTGGGTGTGGGGCAGGAGAAAGCTCCAGATGATCTCGTGAGGTAGCCAGGTCGACGCGGTTGCCGTCATAAAGGCGATGTCATAGGTCTCCCACAACCAGAGTCCGGCAAAGAGCGGCAACAACAGCGGACGGGGTGTCAGCAAAAACAGCGGCAAGTAAACACAGGCAAGTACGGCGCTGAACTCCAGCATGGCCGGGGTCAGCTCAGCCAAGGTATGACTGGGGGAGAGACCGCTCCATTGGACAGGCGTCCCCTCGGCCAGTGCAGGCCACCAGGATGCGTATTGAAACAGGGTAAACGAAATCAGAAACAGCAGGCTGCTCAGCAGCGCCAGCGCCGTTTTTCGCAACAGCCAGCGCCCCATCCGGCGCAGTGTCGGCATCCACTTAGACATCAATGACTCCCATTTGGTGACGGGGCAGTATGCCTTGGCCGGCGGCGTGATCAAAGCCGCCCTGCAGACTCTCTTGCCTACGCCCACACGCTTTTCTGCCCCCGAGTTACAGCCAAGAGCGGCATGTTGGTTCCATTGACCAAACGTCATCGGGCATATGGGGAGCTAGACGGGTACCCGCATCTGAAGATGTGTCACTCGTTGACACCCTGCCTGGGTGATTGTTGATCACCAGGCTTCGTGCGAGACTCATCATCGCGTTATCCAGTGACAATTGAGACCAATTTGGACAACGTCGCCTTGACGACCCCTCTGTCCTGACAAGCCAGAAGGCCAGGGCCAAAAACAGGCCCATCCCATGATGAGGCAGCAAAACAGTCATCAGGACATGACGAGGGTACAGGGCTCAATGACATGACGCAGGAGCCTGCAAGATCACCCCCGCTCCATGACCAGACACAGGGGAGCAAACATGAAGGATCAGGCTGCAACCGTACTCTGCTTTGAGCATGTCACCATAGCGAGAGACTGCATGGACACGCTCCAGGCGTTGGGGTTTAACGTGATTCGCATCGCCTATTCTGCCGAGGTGTTTACCAGGCTGCCATTTCTCAATTTTGATTACCTTTTCAGCATCAACTTCAACCCTCTCCTCTCTCAAGCGGCCGAAGCGTTGCGCAAGCCCTACATTGCCTGGGTGGTCGATACACCTTGCTATGGCATGCATCATGACGCCATCTCCAACCCCCTCTCCTTCACGTTTGTCTACGACCTTGCCGTAGCAAGCAGGCTCAAGGAGCGGAGCAATGGCAACGTCTACTACCTGCCGGTCGCCATCAACGAGCAGCGCCAACTGCCAGCCGAGCCGGGTTATGATCACGATATCTCCTTCATCGCCAACCTGACCCCGCCGGAATACCAGACCCACATCAAGCCACGGCTGGCCCCCGGACCGCTGCAAACGCTGGAAGAGTTGATTGGGCACATCGATGCGCACCTGGAGGGGCGGCCCTTGACCGCACAACTCACGGAATCTCATATACGGCTTGTCAAAGAGGTGTATCCGCTGAGCGGGCTACCCTACCTGAGCGAATATGAAAAACTGGCGTATCTGCTGGGCCGCGAACACTCCTATCGGGAAAGGGTGTCCTGTATCCAGACTCTGGCGGCCCGGTTTGAGCGGGTCGCCGTGTATGGAAACCCGGAGTGGGCGACACACACGCAGAGCTATTGCGGATACGCAGAGCATTACCAAGCAATGCCACGCCTGTTTCAACGCAGCAGGAGCAACCTGAATCTGGTGCGCAGTTTCGTCGAGTCTGGGCTCCCCATGCGGGTGTTTGATATTCTTGGCGCCGGTGGATTCATGGTGACAAACGACAAGGAGGATCTGCATCATCTCTTCACCCCGGGCAAGGATCTGGTGATCTTCCGCGACAAGCAGGATCTGCTGGAAATCTGTCGCTATTACCTGCACCACGAGGAAGAGCGCGCCGCCATCGCCGCCCATGGGCAACAGACGGTGCTGACCCACCACACCTATCGAGCGCGCCTGATCAGCTTGTTCCAGACCGTCCAGAGTGAGCTGGCAAGCATGCAACCCCCTGGTGTACAAGCGCATTCGAATAACTGACGGCCATGTTTGATGTCAGACGGTGAGTGGCCATTCTCCCTGTCAGCCCGTGCAGGTTCGATCAGCGAGGTGTAATCGAACCTAAGTCCCTGGCCTGCGTAGCGTCAGCATCCATTTAGGCATCAATGACAAGCGGCATGCCGCGGTTCGCTGCACCGTCCAAGTGCCGCACCATGCCGGTAAATTGCCGGAATATTGAATCCCGTCACACCGGCAGCGGTTTCAGTGGTTGCCCAGCCACAAAGCCTCATGCGAACCTTTAAATCCCGTTAACTCACTCAAACCAAACCACTATGTTCAGGCAAATAATGATGGGGGCAGCCCTGCTGTCGGCGGCGCTGCTTTCCGGTTGTGCTTCCGTACCCATGGCCGATGCCACCGCAGACGCGCAGGCCAAGCAGTTTATGGCGCCCAAGGATGCGGCCAACCTCTATATCTATCGCAATGAAACCTTCGGTGCGGCGGTGAAAATGCCGCTGCTGGTGGATGGTATGGCGGTCGGCGACACCGTGGCCCACACCTATATCCTCAAGCAGGTGACGCCGGGTAGCCACACCATCACCTCCAAGTCGGAGAACGATGCCACCCTGACCCTCAGCACCGAGGCGGGCAAAAACTACTACGTCTGGCAGGAGGTCAAAATGGGCCTGCTGATGGCCCGCTCCAAGCTGAGTCAGGTCAGTGAAGAGGAAGGCAAACAAGGGGTGATGGAGAGCAAGTTGGTTAAGTGACCAGATATTTTCACCTCACAAGCAGGGCGTAGCCTTACCAGCTACGCCTCTGTCAGAAAGGTGGGTGGCCCATATTTCCTGTCCGTGTAGGTTCGATTAGCGAAGCGTAATCGGACGATCGCGTAATGGAACATCCGCGTCATCATGGCCTGCAAGCAGATCGAAGTGAGGCAAGGCTATGCTTGGCTTTTCGGCCGAGGCGAGAGGAAGGGGATGGCCAACTGGCGGCGGGCATGGTGGCCCGGAGGAACATGGTTCTTTACCGTCAACCTGCTGGAGCGGCGCAACAACCGGTTGCTGGTGGAGCAGATCGACCTGCTGCGCCACAGCGTTGCCAAGGTGCAACAGGCTCACCCCTTCGCCATTCACGCCTGGGTGGTGTTGCCCGACCATCTCCACTGCATTCTCTCTTTGCCGGAGGGGGACACCGACTTCCCCCTGCGTTGGCGGCTGATCAAAAGCCATTTTTCCCGCGCCTTGCCGGTGAACGAGCGACGCAGCCATACCCGCTTGCGCCACGGGGAGCGGGGCATCTGGCAACGCCATTATTGGGAACACCTGATCCGGGATGAGCAGGATTACCGCCGCCATATGGATTACGTCCATATCAACCCCCTCAAACATGGTCATGTCACCCGGGTGGCCGATTGGCCGTATTCCACCTTCCATCGTTATGTGACGAGTGGCGTCTATCCGCCGGATTGGGGCGGGTCGGTGGATGGGGTGGGGGGATTGGAGTAAACACCTAAAAGGGTTGTTCCGTTGTAAGCGTCCGATAACGCGAACGTCTTACGCGATCGTCCGATTACGCTTCGCTAATCGAACCTACGGCCCTGATGGCCCGCTCCAAGCTGAGTCAGGTCAGTGAAGAGGAGGGCAAGCAAGGGGTGATGGAGAGCAAGTTGGTTAAGTGATCCGATACATTTATCTAACGAACGAGGCGTAGCCTTACCGCTACGCCTCTATCAGAAGGGGGGACCAGAATTTATTTTCACTTTATGTGATATTTGATTTAGAATAATTTTCCTCTTTGCAGTGATAATGAGTTTTATATGAGAAACCTTGAATTTATATTCAGTGCTTTTATTAAGGAACATCATAATCCAATTGATTATGAACTTATGTCGTTTGAATTAAGGAAAATATTGCCACAAATTAATTTCATTTCACCATCCACATATATGAATATTCCATTCGATGCTCCTCCTGAAATTCCCAGGATGCAGATGACGCGAAGTGATGGAAAGGTAAAATTTACTTTTTCAAAAAACAGAATTGACTTGGCTTTTAATGAATCTTTTTTGAATGAAAGCTCAATGGATTCTCTAAGTAAAATAAATCCTTTGATTTCTAGTGTTATGCAGTTGTTGATGAGTTCTCTAGGATTGCATTTCAATAGGTTTGCTATCGTCAATAGGCGCTACGATGTTAACCCCGCACCTGAAAAATATCTATCAATGAAACTCCTGAAAAGTAGTGAAAATATTGATTCATTGGAGGTTTCATATTCTGTCAAGGAAGAGAGGGATGGCCTTACTTTAAATACTTCCTATCAATTCTCTCATGGGCATTTAAACGACTCTCGTGAAAATATTTATTTAGTGACTATAGAGGTTAATAATGAGGTTTCAAGTTCGATAGATCTCGGGAATATTAATACTATCTTCTCAACAGCTATTGAAAAATGTGAACGATTCGTTTTTTAAAAGATTAGAGAGGTTGCAATGGCATCTGATAACAACCCAAGTGATGAAGATGACAAAAACGGAAAATCCAGAGAGCAGGAAGGTTCACCTGACGCCATTCCTTTAGGGGAAGAGGATGAAAATAATGTTGTTTTAAAATCTCCATTTACAGCTACGAGAGATGCCTTCGATATATTAAGAGAAAATATATTTGGTGAGAAAAATATATTTGATACGACTTATTTTAATAAAAAATTAAATACAAAAACATTTAATTCAGAAAATACAAAATCTGAATTGAAATACTTAACTGATGAACAGTTTCAGCTATTAAGAAAAGATGTTTTTGATCATTTTGATGAAAAAATAAATAAGTTGGTGGGGGATTTGCAACCCAGTGCAATGTTTAGATTAGATGCGCTGGTTGAAGCGAGCAAAAAAGAATTACAGGGGCAGCTTAACAGTCTGATGGAGAGTGAGAAAAGTAAATTACAGGAAGATCTTAATAGTCTTATGGAGAGCGAGAAAAGTAATATAGATGGAAAAATAGATGAAAAGTTCGCATCATTCAATAAAAACATGGAAGATGCAAAGTCATCAATTCTCGGCAGTATTGCAATTTTTTCTGGGATTATTTCATATATTTCAGTGAGCGTAACCTTATTCGACAAGATACAAAACCCATTAGACATGATAGCATTACTACTTGCTATCATGTTATGTTTGATTTGTTTTTTGGCATTTATAGTTTCTTTTTTAAAAAACAAACTAGGCTTTGGTTTGTTTTTCGGAATATCAATGGCCTCGTTGTCAGCTATTGCCGTAGTCTTTTTCTCACGATATGGTTTCTTCTTTTTTTCATGAAAAAAACTGTGGGAAAGTATGAAAAATATATAACAAACCCGGCCTAAGCCGGGTTGGTTGCATCAAAAGGCGAGAATAATCAGAGCGCTTCTAACCTTGCATACGCCGTCACCAGCCACTTGGCGCCGACGTCGTCGAACTGGATCTGCACCCGGCTCTGCTGGCCGACCCCTTCGAAGTTGAGTACCACCCCTTCGCCGAATTTTGGATGGAGCACCCGCTGGCCGAGCTTGATGCCGCTGGCGTCGAAGCTCTGCTGCACCTCGTTCTGACTGAAGCGGCCGTACTGGGTGGGGCGGCTGACCTGGGTGCGCAGCCGGATCTCTTCCAGACACTCGGCGGGCATCTCGCGGATAAAGCGGCTCGGCTTGTGGAACATCTCGCGGCCATAGATGCGGCGGCTTTCGGCATAACAGATGTAGAGCTTCTCCATGGCGCGGGTCATGCCGACGTAACAGAGACGCCGCTCCTCCTCCAAGCGGCCCGACTCCTCGGTGGATTGCTGGCTGGGGAACATGCCTTCTTCCACGCCGACCAGCAGCACCAGCGGGAACTCCAGCCCCTTGGCACTGTGCAGGGTCATCAGCTGTACCGCGTCGGCATATTCGTCCGCCTGATTCTCGCCGGATTCCAGCGCCGCGTGGGCGAGGAAGGCGGAGAGATCGCTCATGTCTTCCAGCTCATCCGGACGCTGGTACTGGCGGCAGGCGGTGACCAGTTCGTCCAGGTTCTCTACCCGCGCCTGGGATTTCTCGCCTTTTTCCGCCAGATACATGGCCTTGAGGCCGGAGTGCTGGATGGCGATATCCGCCTGCTGGTGCAGGGGCAGCAGGGAGACCTGCTCCTCCAGCGCGTCAATGAGATCCACAAAGCCGCGCACCGCGTTGCCGGCGCGACCGGTCAGCACCTTGTCATTGAGCAGGGCCTTGGCCGATTGCCACAGGTTCTGGCCCTGATCGCGAGCGTTATTGCGCAGGATCTCGAGGGTGCGATCGCCGATGCCGCGGGTCGGGGTGTTGACCACCCGCTCGAAGCTGGCGTCGTCGCCACGGTTGTTGATAAGGCGCAGGTAGGCCATGGCATCTTTGATTTCCTGGCGCTCGAAGAAGCGCAGGCCGCCGTAGATGCGATAGGGCATGGCGTCCTGCATCAGCGCCTCTTCCAGCACCCGCGACTGGGCGTTGGAGCGATAGAGGATGGCGCAGTCGGCGAGCAAACCGCCCTTCTCTTTCCAGTCCTTGAGGCGGCCAACCACGAAGCGGGCCTCGTCCACCTCGTTGAAGGCGGCGTACAACGAAATCGGCTCGCCCTCGGCGCCCTCGGTCCACAGCTCCTTGCCGAGGCGCTCGGCGTTGTTGGCGATGACGCAGTTGGCGGCCTTGAGGATGTTGGCGGTGGAGCGGTAGTTCTGCTCGAGGCGGATGGTCTCGGCCCCCTGATAGTCGGTCAGGAAGCGCTGGATGTTCTCTATCTTGGCGCCGCGCCAGCCGTAGATGGACTGGTCATCGTCGCCGACGATCATCACCTTGCCGCTGTCGCCCGCCAGCATCCGCAGCCAGGCGTACTGGATGCCGTTGGTGTCCTGGAACTCGTCCACCAGGATGTTCTGGAAGCGGTCGCGGTAGTGCTCGAGGATGTGGGGCTTGTTCAGCCACAGCTCGTGGGCGCGCAGCAGCAGTTCTGCAAAGTCCACCAGCCCGGAGCGATCGCAGGTCTCCTGATAGGTCTTGTAGATCTGCTGATAGGTGCGGGTGACGGGATCGCCGTAGAGATCGATGTCGCCGGGGCGCAGCCCCTCGTCCTTCTTGCCGTTGATGTAGCCCATCACGGCGCGCGGGGCCCAGTGCTTCTCGTCGAGGTTGAGCGCCTTGAGCACCCGGCGAATGAGGCGGTACTGGTCGTCGGAGTCGAGGATCTGGAAATCCTGCGGCAAGCCCGCATCCAGATGGTGGGCCCGCAGCAATCGGTGGGCGATGCCGTGGAAGGTGCCGATCCACATGCCGCGCTGCGAGCTGCCTAACACTTTCTCGACCCGGCCGCGCATCTCGGCCGCCGCCTTGTTGGTAAAGGTGACCGCGATGATGGAGAAGGGTGAACAGCGTTCCACCTGCATCAGCCAGGCGATACGGTGCACCAGTACCCGGGTCTTGCCCGAACCGGCACCGGCCAGCACCAGCAGGTTGCAACGGGGGGCCGCCACCGCGTCTCTTTGCTTGTCATTGAGCCCGTCGAGCAGGGTTGAAACGTCCATCACCACTCCTGTTTATTTATACAGGCGGGGATTATACGACCTGCGGCGCCGCAGACCAAATCGGCGTATGAGGGATCGCCGCCCTCCGGCTTTACGCCGCCCCGAGCGGGGGCCTGACCACAGAGAAAAATCCATCAATTGGCACCATTGGAAGCCACTTTTTGGCCGATTTCAGGAAAACGCTTGCTTATAACCTCATGAATACAAACAGAAATGTCATTTGGAGCCAATTATTCACAGAATTTAAATCTAAAAACAGGCATCAAAACAACAACTTATAAAGTCATTTGCTTACATTTCAAACCGTTAACGCAAACGTTTTTCCTTTATGATCTCCTTGACCCGTACCACGGCTCACTTACAGTTAGCCGGCGTGCTTTATGGCCTGCCCCGGCAGGTTGTGGACCCTCACATAACAATCAAGGATACGATCGTGACTAAAGTGCTCAAGCTGGCCACCGTTGCCGCCCTCACTCTCGCTGCCCTTTCTGCCCAGGCAGCCTCCCAGCCCGCCGTCATCTACGACACCGCAGGCAAATTCGACAAATCGTTCAACGAAGCCGTGTTCCGCAATGGCGTCGAAGTCTACAACAAGGACAAAGGCGTCAAGGTCAAGGAGTTCGAACCCCAGAACGAAGCCCAGCGCGAGCAGGGTCTGCGTCGCCTGGCCAGCCGTGGCAATGGCCCGATCGTGGCCGTCGGCTTCAACATGGGTTCCGCGGTAGAGAAGGTAGCGACCGAGTTCCCGAAAACCCAGTTCACCATCATCGACATGGTGGTCGACAAGCCAAACGTCCAGTCCGTCATCTTCAAGGAGCATGAAGGTTCCTTCCTGGTGGGCGCCCTGGCTGCCATCGCCTCCAAGAGCGGCAAGGTCGGCTTCGTGGGCGGCATGGACATCCCGCTGATCCGCAAGTTCGAGTGCGGTTACGAGCAGGGCGCCAAGTACGTCAATCCGAAGATCGAAGTGTTCCAGAACATGACCGGCTCCACCCCGGCAGCGTTTGCTGACCCGGCCAAGGGTGCGGAACTGGCCAAGTCCCAGTTCGCCAAGGGCGCCGATGTTGTCTATGCCGCCGCCGGCGGTACCGGCATCGGTGTCTACCAGGCCGCCAAGGACGAAGGCAAGCTGGCCATCGGCGTGGACTCCAACCAGAACCACCTGCAACCGGGCACCATGCTGACCTCCATGGTCAAGTCGGTGGGCCTCGCCGCCTACCAGACCTGGGATGACGCCGCCAAGGGCACCTGGAAACCGGGTATCAAGAACCTGGGCCTGGCCGAGGGCGGGGTGGATTGGGCACTCGACAAAGACAACGAGAAACTGATCACCCCCGAGATGAAAGCCAAGGTGGAGGCCATCAAGGCCGAGATCATCTCCGGCAAGGTCAAGGTGCACGACTATATGAGCGACAGCACCTGCAAATACTGAGTAACCGCTACTACTCTCAACCCAACGACCGGCCCGCACGGGCCGGTTTTTAGTCTCTTTTCATGACCCGCAAGGACTGCATCATGGACCAGACAGATCGCTATGCCATCGAATTAAGGGGTATCGATAAGCGGTTTGGCGAAGTGTACGCCAACAAGCAGATCGACCTTAAGGTTCGTAAAGGCAGCATTCACGGCATCGTCGGCGAAAATGGCGCCGGCAAGTCGACCCTGATGAGCATCATCTACGGTTTCTACCACGCCGACAAAGGCGAGATGTTCATCGACGGCAACCCCTTCAAACCCCATGGCTCACAAGATGCGATTGCCGCAGGCGTGGGCATGGTGCACCAGCACTTCATGCTGGTGAACAACTTCACGGTTTTGGAAAACGTCATTCTCGGCGCGGAAAACGGCTGGCACCTGGGCAAGAGCCTGGCGGCGGCCGAAAAACTGCTGGGCGAGCTGGCACGGGACTATGGTCTCGAAGTGCCGCTGCACGAGAAGGTCGAGGATCTGCCGGTAGGCCTGCAACAGCGGGTCGAGATCCTCAAGGCGCTCTATCGCGGCGCCCGCATCCTGATCCTGGACGAGCCGACCGGGGTTCTGACCCCGCAAGAGGCGGATCACCTGTTCGAGGTGCTCAAGAAGCTGCGCGATCAGGGTGCCACCATCATCCTCATCACCCACAAGCTGCGGGAGATCCTGGCCATCACCGATCAGGTCTCCATCATGCGCCGGGGTGAAATGGTGGCCCACGTCGCCACCAGGGATACCGACAAGGAGCAGCTGGCCGAACTGATGGTGGGCCGCAAGGTGCGCCTCAAGGTCGACAAGGGGCCGACCCAGCCGGGCGACGCCAAGCTCAAGGTCAATGGCCTCAGCTATGTGGACGACGCCAGGGTGGAGCGGGTCAAATCCGTCAGCTTCGAGGTGCGAGCCGGTGAAGTGGTCGGTATCGCCGGGGTCTCCGGCAACGGCCAGTCCGAGCTGCTCAGCCTGCTCGGCGGCATCCTCAAGCCCAGCAAAGGCAGCTTCACCATCACCGGCAACGGTCAGGCCCACGAGGTGAGCGTGAGCCACCCGGCCGACCCGGAGCGGGTGCGCAACTTCGGCCTCGGTCACGTGCCGGAAGACAGACACAAGATGGGGCTCATCAACCGCTTCGAGGCGAAAGAGGCCTTCATCCTCGGCTATCACCGCCGCCCCCAGTACAACAAGGGCTGGCTGCAGAACAAAGAGGCGATCCTGCAGGATTGCCAGGCCAAGATGGACAAGTGGGACGTGCGCCCGCCCCATCCCGAGCACAAGACCGCCAACTTCTCCGGCGGCAACCAGCAGAAGCTGGTGATCGCCCGGGAAGTGGAGCAGGACCCGGACGTACTGCTGATCGGCCAGCCGACCCGCGGGGTCGACATCGGCGCCATCGAGTACATCCACCAGCAGATCATCGCCATGCGCGACAAGGGTAAGGCCGTGCTGCTGGTCTCGGTGGAGCTGGACGAGATCATGAGCCTCTCTGACCGCATTCTGGTCATCGCCGACGGTCGCATCGTCGGTGAGCTGGATGCCGCCAAGGCGGATGAACGCACCATAGGTCTGATGATGGCGAACATAGTTCCTGACGAGGTGGCGGCAAGCCAATCACAAGGAGCCACATCATGAAGCTCACCGCCACTTGTAACGGATTCGGCCTGCTGATGGTCAACACTCCCGTCTTCGACCAGATTGCCAAGGAGGCTCGTCCATGAGCCAAGCACGTATCCCTGCCTGGATCTCCGTGGGCGTACTGCCCGCGGTCAACATCCTGCTGGCCTTCCTGGTGTCGGCCATCCTGTTCTACTACCTCGACATCAACCCGGTCGATGCCGCCGAGCTCATGTGGTACGGCGCCTTCGGCACCGGTGAAGGGGTCGGTTTCACCCTCTACTACGCGACCGGCTTCATCTTTACCGGTCTGTCGGTGGCGGTGGCCTTCCACGCCGGCCTGTTCAACATAGGTGGCGAGGGGCAGGCCTATATCGGCGGCCTCGGCGTCGGTCTGGTCTGTCTGCTGCTGGGTGATTCCCTGCCGTTCGCCCTGCTGCTGCCGCTGGCCATCATCGCCGGCGGCCTGTTCGGTGCGGCCTGGGCCTTCATCCCGGCCTGGCTGCAAGCCAAGCGCGGCAGCCACATCGTCATCACCACCATCATGTTCAACTTCATCGCCGCCTCCCTGATGGCCTACCTGCTGGTCGAGGTGTTCAAGCCGGCGGGCTCCATGGCCACCGAGAGCAAGGTGTTCGCCGAGGCGAGCTGGCTGCCGAAGATGAGCGAACTGGCGGGGGCATTCGGCATGGAGATGTCGAACAGCCCGCTCAACATCAGCTTCTTCTGGGCACTGCTCTGCGCAGCTCTGGTGTGGGTCTTTATCTGGCACACCCGCTGGGGCTACGAGATCCGCTCGGTCGGCGCCAGCCAGAGTGCGTCCGCCTATGCCGGCATCTCCTATCCCAAGGTGGTGATCCTGGCCATGGTGATCTCCGGCATGCTGTCGGGCTTCTTCGCCCTCAACGTGCTGCAGGGTGAACTGCACCAGATCAAGCTCAACTTCGTGGAGGGCTTCGGCTTCACCGGTATCGCGGTGGCGCTGATGGGGCGCAACCACCCGGTCGGCGTCATCATCGCCAGCCTGCTGTTCGGCTTCCTCTATCAGGGCGGCGCCGAGCTGAGCTTCGAGTTCGGGGTGGACCGCAACATAGTGGTGGTGTTGCAGGGTCTGGTGATCCTGTTCTGTGGCGCCCTCGAGCACATGATGCGCCCGCGCATCGAGCAGCTCTATCTGGCGTTTGCCAACCGCTCTGCGCAAGTCAAGGGGGCCTGATCATGTTCGAAATTCTGATCCTGATGCTGGATGCCACCATCCGCACCGCGCCACCGCTGATCCTGGCGGCCATGGCCGGCATGTTCTGCGAGCGCTCCGGGGTGGTCAACATCGCCCTGGAGGGCAAGCTGCTGGCGGCGGCGTTCGCCAGCGCGGCGGCGGCAGCCGTCTCCGGCTCTGCCTGGATTGGGCTGGGGGCCGGGGTGGGCGTCTCCATCCTGTTCGCCCTGATGCACGGCTTTGCCACCATCACCCACCGCGGTGATCAGGTGGTGAGCGGCATGGCCATCAACATCCTGGCGGCCGGCCTGACCGTCACCCTGGGCCGTTACTGGTTCGATCAGGGCGGTCAGACCCCGGCGCTGTCCGGCGCTGCCCGCTTCGCCCCCATCGACCTGCCCTATGCCAAGGAGCTGTATGACGTGCCTGTCGTTGGCCAGCTCTACAGCGAGCTCTTGAGCGGCCACTCCCTGCTGGAGTACCTGGCGTTCGCCGCCGTGCCGCTGGCCTGGTGGGTGCTGTTCCGTACCCGCTTCGGCCTGCGCCTGCGGGCGGTGGGCGAGGCCCCGGCAGCGGTAGATACCGCCGGTATCTCGGTGGTGCGCATGCGCTACACCGCACTCATCATCGGCGGCCTGCTGGCCGGCATCGGCGGCACCTACCTGGCGGTGGCCCAGACTGCCCAGTTCATCCCCAACATGAGCGCGGGCAAGGGCTTCATGGCGCTGGCGGCGCTGGTGTTTGGCAAGTGGCGCCCCTGGAACGCCATGGCGGCCTGCCTGCTGTTCGGCTTCCTCGATGCGGTCGCCATCCGGCTGCAAGGGGTCAGCATCGGCAGTTTCCCGATCCCGGTGCAGGCCATCGAGGCGCTGCCCTACATACTGACCGTGTTCCTGCTGGCCGGCTTCATCGGCAAGGCGGTGGCACCCAAGGCGCTCGGCACCCCCTACGTCAAGGAGCGGGAATAGCCCGCCCTTCATGCCATGCAAAAGGCCCGCAGATGCGGGCCTTTTTTATTGAGCGAAGTCAGCCGACGGGGCGCACCAGCGCGGGCTGATGGGGATCGCTCAGCCGCTCGGCCAGATAGTCCACCAGCAGCCGTACCTTGGGGGAGAGGTGGCGGTTGTGGGGGTAGAGGGCCCAGATCCCCTCCGCCGGCGCCCGCAGCTCCGGCAGCAGCTCGATAAGCTCGCCTTGGGCCAGGTGGTCGCTCACGTAGTAGTCCGGCAGCTGGATGATGCCGATCCCCTTGAGCGCCGCATCCAGCAGGGCGTGGCCGCTGTTGCAGTGCAGCAGACCGTGCACCCGCACGCTGTGGGGGCGGCCATCCAGGGTGAAGTGCCACTCGTCGCTGTTGCCCACCAGGCAGGTGTGGCGGGTGAGCTCGGAGAGGCTGTTGGGCATGCCGTGGCGGGCGGTGTAGGCGGGCGAGGCGCACACATAGGGCACCCGCTGCGCCAGCTTGCGCGCCACCAGGCTGGAATCCTTGAGGTGGCCGAGGCGCAGCGCCAGATCGTAGCCCTCGTGCACCAGATCCAGCAGCTGGTTGGTGAGGTTGAGGGTCACCTCCAGCTGGGGAAAGCGCACCATGAAGTCGTTCACCAGCGGGGCGATACGGCTCTCGCCGTAGGAGACCGGGGCCGTGATGCGCAGGGTGCCCTGCGGCACCGCCTGATGGCGGCCCACCGCCAGCTCCGCCTCGTAGAGGTTGTCCAGCAGCTGGCGACAGTGGCGATAGTAGATCTCGCCGAGCTCGGTGAGCCGCACCTGACGGGTGGTGCGCAGCAGCAGCTTGGCCTGCAGCCGATCCTCCAGCTGCGCCACCTGCCGGCTCACTTGCGCCACCGACACCCCCAGCTTGCGCGCCGCCGGGGTAAAGCCCCCCTGCTCCGCCACGCTGACAAATTCACAGATCCCTTCCCAGCCGAACATTATTACCTGTCTGTAAAAGTGATTTCAGATTTCGCCTTATTATCACCAAATAAGCGGGAAACTACACTGGATGTCCGAACCCATTCTCCTCACCCTGCTCAACAATAAGGACATCCGTCATGGCACAGGTTCAAAGCATCAAGTGTAAGGCCGCCATCGCCTGGGGCCCGGGCCAGCCCCTCTCCATCGAAGAAGTCGAGGTCATGCCGCCCCAGGCGGGCGAAGTGCGGGTCAGCATCGTCGCCACCGGCGTCTGCCACACCGATGCCTTCACCCTCTCCGGTGAAGATCCGGAAGGGGTCTTCCCCTGCATCCTCGGCCACGAGGGGGGCGGCATCGTCGAATCCGTCGGCGAGGGCGTCACCAGCGTCAAGGTGGGCGATCACGTGATCCCGCTCTACACCCCCGAGTGCGGCGAGTGCAAATTCTGCAAATCCGGCAAGACCAACCTGTGCCAGAAGATCCGCGCCACCCAGGGCAAGGGGCTGATGCCGGACGGCACCACCCGCTTCTCCAAGGATGGCCAGCCCATCTATCACTACATGGGCACCTCCACCTTCAGCGAGTACACGGTACTGCCCGAGATCTCCATCGCCAAGGTGGACCCGGCCGCCCCGCTGGAAGAGGTCTGCCTGCTCGGTTGCGGCGTCACCACCGGCATCGGCGCCGTGATGAACACCGCCAAGGTGAAAGAGGGTGAGAGCGTCGCCATCTTCGGGCTGGGGGGCATCGGCCTCTCCGCGGTGATCGGGGCACGCCTGGCCAAGGCCGGCCGCATCATCGCCATCGACATCAACGAGAGCAAGTTCGAGCTGGCCAGCAAGCTGGGCGCCACCGACTGCATCAACCCGAACGACTACGACAAACCCATCCAGGAGGTGATCGTCGAGCTCACCGACGGCGGCGTCGACTTCTCGTTCGAGTGCATCGGCAACGTCAAGGTGATGCGCGCGGCGCTGGAGTGCTGCCACAAGGGCTGGGGCGAGTCGGTCATCATCGGCGTGGCCGGTGCCGGCCAGGAGATCAGCACCCGTCCGTTCCAGCTGGTCACCGGCCGGGTCTGGCGCGGCAGCGCCTTCGGCGGCGTGCGCGGTCGCAGCGAGCTGCCGAGCTACGTGCAGCGCTACATGCAGGGCGAGTTCAAGCTGGACGACTTCATCACCCACACCATGAGGCTTGAGCAGATCAACGAGGCGTTCGATCTGATGCACGAAGGCAAGAGCATCCGCACCGTCATCCACTACTGAGCATGATCACCCCGCCCGCCACCGTGGGCGGGGTGCAGGAGTTCCCCCGATGAATCTGGACATAATCAGCAGCAACAAGAGCTTCGGCGGCTGGCACAAGCGCTACAGCCACGCCTCCGAGGTGCTGGGTTGCGAGATGCGCTTCGCCATCTATCTGCCACCCCAGGCCCTCACCGGCCAGAAGGTGCCGGTGCTCTACTGGCTCTCCGGCCTCACCTGCACCGATGAAAACTTCATGCAGAAGGCGGGCGCCCAGCGCATCGCCGCCGAGCTCGGCATCGCCCTGGTGGCGCCGGACACCAGCCCGCGCGGTGAAGAGGTGGCGGACGACCCCGGTTACGATCTCGGCATGGGCGCCGGCTTCTACGTCAACGCCACCCAGCACCCCTGGCGCGATCACTACCAGATGTACGACTACGTCACCCGCGAGCTGCCCGAGCTCATCGAGACCCACTTCCCGGTCTCGACAAAACGGGCCATCAGCGGCCACTCCATGGGGGGCCACGGGGCGCTCATCGCCGCCCTGCGCGAGCCGGGTCGCTACCGCTCGGTGTCGGCCTTCAGCCCCATCAGCCACCCGAGCCGCTGCCCCTGGGGCCAGAAGGCGCTCGGCGCCTACCTCGGCAACAACCCCCTGCTGTGGCAGGAGTGGGACGCCTGCCAGCTGCTGCGCAATGAGTCGGTCAAACCACTGCCGACTCTGGTGGACGTAGGGCTGGACGATCCCTTCCTGGCCGAACAGCTGCACATCGATGCCCTGACCGATGTGGCCGCCACCAAGGAGTGGCCGCTGGAGCTCAACCGCCACCCCGGGTACGATCACAGCTACTACTTCGTGGCGAGCTTCATCGAGGCGCACCTGCGCTTTCACGCCAGCCACCTCTGATCGAAACAGGCCCGTCACGGGCCTGTTTTTTTCTGGTCGGTCGACAAGACCATTCAGCTGCCCTGCCGGCTCACCTCGCCGGAGCCGGCAATCTCGCTCTGCAGCACGGGATCACCCCAGTAGCTGACCGAACCCGAGCCGGCGATGCCCACCTTGAGCCGATCCTGCGCCCTGACCTCCACGTCGCCGCTGCCGGCGATATTGACCTCCACCTCGCGCCCCTTGAGCCCGGCCCCCAGCACATCCCCCGAGCCGGCGATGTTGAGCTCGACGGCCCTGGCCGTGCTGTTCCCCAGCGCCAGGCTGCCCGCTCCCGCGATGTTGCCCTCCAGCCGATCCAGCTCGAGCCCGTCGGCGACGATATCGCCGACCCCGGCCACCGACATCACCAGCGCCTCCCCCTTGAAGCCGCGCAGCTCGCCGCTGGCGACCCCTGCCAGCGCCAGCTCATGAAGCGCGGGCAGGGTGATGGTGATCTCCAGCGGCTCGGTCGGGTCGAGCCGGTAACCGTCCTTCACCTCGATCTCCAGCTTGTCGCCCCGCTCGCTCAGCACCAGGTAGGGCAGCAGGTTCTCCTGCCCACGGATGTGTACCCCGCGCGGCTCGCCGGCCACCAGATGGACACTGGCAGGCACCCCGGCCAGCACCCGGGTCACCTGCCGGCCCATCCCGTGCTGCTGCTCGATCACGGCCCCCGCCCCGCTCACCCGTGTATCATCCAGCCAGCTGCACCCGCTGAGCCCGACCGCCAGCACCACGCCCATCATCCATTTCATCGCCACTCTCCTCATTGTGTATTGGCCAGTCGCGGCCCCTTGGTCAGCATCCATCGCAAAGCCTGTGCCAGTTAATCAACCGCATGATTTTCAAGAAGATATCCATTTTTATGCTACATGACCGCAGCAAATAGAGAGTCATTCAGACCATAATCTGGCGAATCTGACCATCCCCGAACGGGTAGCTGAATGGCCGATTGGCGAGCCGTTCGCGGGGTCGCTATGCTGACAAACCGTGGAAGTTTTTGGTTGCCGAGCCGGTCTGTTGAGCCAATAGTGATACTTTGTGCGTACAAAGCTCTCCATTGCGGTAATGCCATTACCACTGTCTTGTCAGTCTTCACTGCCAACAAGGAGTCAGAGCGTGACCCAAGCCACTCTTCTCTATTCCACCGCCACCGGCCTGCCGGAACCGACCCGAACCCCGCTGCTGACTGGCAGCGATCCCGAACAAAAACGCCGCGAGCTGCTCGCCTACTTCTGCCAGACCTTCGATCTCTACGACTCGCTGTTCGACTGCCTGGCCGACGAGCGCGCCTGGTTTGACAAGGCGATCCCCCTGCGCCACCCGCTCATCTTCTACTACGGCCACACCGCCGCCTTCTTCATCAACAAGCTGCTGGCGGCACGCCTCATCGAGGGGCGACTCGACGCCCGCATCGAGGCCATGGTCGCCATCGGGGTGGACGAGATGAGCTGGGACGATCTGGACGAGACCCACTACGACTGGCCCTCCGTCAGCGAGCTGCGCGACTATCGTGGCCGGGTGCGCGCCCTGGTGTGTGATTTCATCGAGCGGATGCCGCTGACCCTGCCCATCGACTGGCAGAGCCCGGCCTGGGTCATCTTGATGGGGATAGAGCACGAGCGTATCCACCTCGAGACCTCCAGCGTACTGATCCGCCAGCTGCCGCTGGCCTGGGTACGCAGCCAGCCCCAGTGGCCGGTCTGCCCCGAGGCGCGCCATCGCCGTGACGAGGTGCCCGCCAACACCCTGCTGCCGGTGGCCGGCGGCCGGGTGCGGCTTGGCAAACAGGACGCCACCTACGGCTGGGACAACGAATATGGCGAGCGCCACGTCGAACTGGCCCCCTTCCAGGCCAGCCGCATGCTGGTGAGCAACGCAGAATTTTTCGATTTCGTGCAGGCGGGCGGCTACGAGACCCGTGCCTGGTGGGATGACGAAGGCTGGGGCTGGCGCCAGTATGCCGGGGCGCGCATGCCCACCTTCTGGGTCGGCGACCCCCTCGAACCTGAGCAACTGCAACTACGGCTGATGACAAGGCAGGTTCCTATGCCCTGGGACTGGCCGGTGGAGGTGAACCAGCTGGAGGCCGCCGCCTTCTGTCGCTGGCAGGCGGCCCAGACCGGCCTGCCCATCCAGCTGCCGAGCGAGGCGGAGTGGATGCTGCTGCGCGAACAGCTGACCGGCGATCAGCCGGACTGGATCGAGGCGCCCGGCAACATCAACCTGGCCCGCTTCGCGTCCTCCTGTCCGGTGGATGCCTGCCCGCAGGGCAGCTTCTTCGATCTGGTGGGCAACGTCTGGCAGTGGACCAACACCGCCATCGACGGCTTCGAGGGGTTCAAGGTGCATCCCCTCTACGACGACTTCTCCACCCCCACCTTCGACGGCAAGCACACCCTCATCAAGGGGGGCAGCTGGATCAGCACCGGCAACGAGGCGCTCAAGTCCTCCCGCTACGCCTTCCGTCGCCACTTCTTCCAGCACGCGGGCTTCCGCTACCTAGTCTCACGCCATCAGGAGCCCGTCATCGTGAACCCTTATGAAACCGACACCCTGGTCGCTCAGTATCTCGACTTCCAGTACGGGCCGAACCACTTCGGGGTCGCCAACTACGCCGAGGCTCTGGCCGGTCTTGCCAGCGAGCTGTGCAGCCGCCATGAGCGGGCGCTCGACATCGGCTGCGCCACCGGCCGCGCCAGCTTCGAACTGGCTCGCCGCTTCGCCCACGTGGACGGGGTGGACTACTCGGCCCGCTTCATCGACGTGGCCCTGACCCTGGCAAGACAGGACAGCTTCCGCTATGCGGTGCCGGTGGAAGGGGATCTGGTGGAATATTGCGAGGCGCGCCTCTCACGCCACGAGCTTGGTCGCGAGCAGAGCGAGCGGGTCCACTTCAGCCAGGGGGATGCCTGCAACCTCAAGCCCAAGTACGGCGACTACGATCTGGTGCTCGCCTCCAACCTCATCGACCGGCTGCGGGAACCCGCCCGCTTCCTGCGGGACATTGCTCCGCGCCTTCGCAGCGGCGGCCTGCTGGTGCTCACCAGCCCCTACACCTGGCTGACCGACTACACCCCCAAGGCGAACTGGCTCGGCGGGGTGCGAGAGAACGGCGAGGCCCTCGGCACCTATCAGGCGCTTCAGCGGCTGCTGGCGGAAGAGTTCGAGGAGCACATGCCCCCGCGGGACGTCCCCTTCGTCATCCGCGAGACTGCCCGCAAGTACCAGCACACGGTGGCTCAGCTCACCGTCTGGCGCAAACGCTGACGAGGTGGCAAACGAAAGAGGGAGGCCCATGGCCTCCCTCTTTTTTATCCCGATGGCTTACCCCTGCTGCACCTGAGGCACCGCCTCCTGCTCGTGGTAGCGGCGGGCCAGCACGGCGCACACCATCAGCTGGATCTGGTGGAAGATCATCAGCGGCAGCACCATGACCCCGACGCTGGCGGCGGGGAACATGACGTTGGCCATCGGCACCCCGTTGGCCAGGCTCTTCTTGGAACCGCAGAAGACGATGGTGATCTCGTCCGCCTTGCCAAAACCGAGGCGACGGCTGATCCAGACGTTCCAGCCCAGCACCAGTGCCAGCAGCACACAGCTCAGCAGCACGATACTGGCCAGATCATACCAGCCGACCTGATGCCAGATCCCCTGCACCACCGCCTCGCTGAAGGCCACATAGACCACCAGCAGAATGGAGCTCTGGTCCAGCTTGCCGATGAGTGGCCGGTGGCTGTCGACCCAACGGCCGATGAGCGGGCGCGACAGGTGGCCCACCACGAACGGCAGCATCAGCTGCACCATGATGGCCTGGATCGAGTGCCAGGTATCGACCCCCTCCCCCTGCACATTGATCATCAGCCCCACCAGCACCGGCGAGAGGAAGATGCCGAGGATGCTGGAGGCCGAGGCGCTGCACACCGCCGCCGACACATTGCCGCCGGCCATGGAGGTGAAGGCGATGGCCGACTGCACGGTGGCAGGCAGGGCGCAGAGGTAGAGGAAACCGAGGTAGATGGCCGGGCTCAGCCAGTGGGGTACCAGCGGCGTGAGCAGCAGCCCCAGCAGCGGAAACAGCACGAAGGTGCTGGCCATCACCACCAGGTGCAACCGCCAGTGGCCGAGGCCCGCCAGCAGGTTCTGGCGCGACAGCTTGGCACCATGCATGAAGAAGAGCAGCGCCACCGCCAGCTTGGTCAGTAGACCGAACCAGACGGCCACCTGCCCCTCGCAGGGGAAGAAGGAGGCCAGCGCGACCACCACGATCAGTACAGAGGTAAAGGGATCCAGACGCACGAGCGGTCTCCGGTGAAAGCAGATCCCGTCCCCGCGCGGGGCCGGTGATCGGGGACGACAGGAAACACAACAGGAGCTGTGGCACAGCTCCTGTTGAAACGGATCCCCAGCTTACCCCGATAAGCGGGAGGCGCAAAGTTGAGCGCCCCCCCTTTATCTGCCGGAAATTAAGCAAACCCGGCTGGCCACCGGATCCGGCCAGCCTTGTGCTTCAGCTCTGTTTGGCCAGCTTGCCGCTGGCTGTACCGGTTGCCTGCTTGCGGGCCTGGCGCTTCTCGAAGCGGGAGATCCACCAGTAGGCCAGCGCCGAGAAGACCGCCGTCATGAAGACGTTGATGAAGAAGGCGCGCACCAGATCCACCCCGCTCGGGAAGGCGGAGGCGCTCATGCTCACCACGAAGATGGCGATCAGCACCGACACCACCCCCATCCCGAATTTGCGCGACCCCATGCGGAACTCGCGCGGGGTGTCGTCATGTTTCCAGCGGAACACGAAGTAGGCCACCATGATGAAGATCGGCGGCAGCATGGCGGTACCCGCAGTGAGGTTGATGGCGGTGTTCATCATCTGCTGCACCGACTCGGAACCGAAGCCGTTGACCACCAGCATCACGAACACGAAGACAAACTGCCACCAGGCGGCGCGTACCGGCACGCCGTGCTCGTTGAGCTGGGTGGTCTTCTCGCCGTAGACGCCCTGGGGGATCTCGGAGAAGTGGATCTTCACCGGCGCCGAGGTCCACATCATCATGGAGCCGAACATGGCGATGAACAGCACCACGCCGACGAAGCGGCCCACCAGCGCCTCGGAGAGCCCGAAGTACTGGGCCATGCCGGTGAAGATCTCCACCATGCCGCCGGCATAGGTGAGGCTCTCGCGCGGTACGAACACGTTCACCAGCAGGGAACCGACCGCATACATGGCACCGATGACGATACCGGCGCTGATGATCACCTTGATGAAGGACTTCTGGCCCCCCTTCACGTCATTGAGGTAGGCCGCCGCCGTCTCGGCACCGCCCGCCGCCTGGAAGATCCAGCACATGATGCCGAGCGTCGCCCAGTTGACGGTGGGGGTCATCGCCTCCAGGGTGATGGGCTGGGCCGGCACATGATCCCCACTCAGAGCCATGAGGGCGCCCAGCACATAGATGGCGAACAGGGCAAATACCCCGTAGGCCACGATCTCCGCAATCTTGCCGAGCCAGCTCGCTCCCTTGGTGGAGATGTGGGTCGCCGCCGCAAACAGCACGATGGAGATGATCGAGGTGACCATGGGGGAGAAGCTGTACTCATAGCCCAGCATGGCGTAGGAGGCGTAGGCGATGACGTTGGGCAGCAATGAGACGAACCAGAACAGGTTCACGAACCAGTAGAGAAACGAGCCCAGATAGGCCATCCGGGTGCCGAGGGGCTTTTTCAGCCAGTCGTACATGCCCGACTCGGAGTTTTTGTTGGCCGAGACGAACTCGGCGATGATGAAGACGAACGGGATGAAGTAGACGAGGGTCGCCAGCAGGAAGATGGGGGCGGAGCTGAGCCCCAGCTCTATGTTGTTGTTGACGATGTTGCGCACGTTGAACACGGCGGCAAAGGTCATCGACAACAGGGCAAACTTGCCTATGGTGCCGCGTACGGATTCAGACATGGTGTCCTCCAGTGGACTCGCGCTCCCTGCGGGTAACGCTGTGACTCTGTGATGTGTTCGGCAAGGGTCTGTCGGCCCCGCGCTTTACTCTCTTGTTATGATCGGGCCACTTGGTGGCCTCGTTGGTGAACAGGTGCAGTCTCCCGCACCGGCTCGCAATCTCAGTCAGACGATCGGGGTGCCCGGCGCCATCGGCACCCGCGGCTGCAGCAGCACGCTCTGGCTCTCGTCCGGGGTCTCGGCGCACAGCAACATGCACTCGGAGCGTTCGCCGCGCATTCGGGTGGGCTTGAGATTGGTCAGCACCACCACCTCGCTGCCCATCAGCTCCTCTTCGCGGTAGTGGGGCACCAGACTGGTGACGGTCTGCAGCGGCCGCTCGCCCCCCACGTCGATCTGGACGATGTAGAGTTTGTCGGCCCCGGGGTGGCGCACCACCTCCAGCACCTTGCCCACCTTCATCTCGACCCGCTTGAATTCGGCAAACTCGATCGTCTCGCTCATGCTCTTCTCCTTATCTGGCTCAATGGTTTGCGGGTGGCCAACGGCCACCCGGTCTGATTGGGATTCAATGCAGTGCCTATGGCGCCTGCATGGCGACCTGCGCCGCCGGCTCGGCCTCTTTGGCGCGCGCCTCGGCGCTGAGGGAGGCCTCGTATCTGTTGTATTTCCACCAGGCGAAGCCGAGGAAAATCACGATCCCGCCGACGTTGTAGAAGATGATGGTCATGATGTCGGCGCCGGTCGGGAAGGTGGAGGCGAGGAAGCCCACCGAGAAGATGGCGATCAACACCGATACCACGGCGATGCCGGTGGTACGTGAGCCCATCTTGAACTCCCGCGGCAGGTGGTCGAGCTTCAGCCGCAGATTGAGGTAGGCCAGCATGATGAACAGCGGCGGCAGCATGGAGGCGGCGGCGGTCATGTTGATGACGGTGTTCATCAGATCCTGCGCTGTGTTGGAGCCCAGGGTCGGGATCACCATCAGCGGCAGCACGATGAGGTACTGGATCCAGGCTGCCCGGGCTGGCACGCCATTCTCGTTGAGCTCGACCGTCTTCTTGCCGAAGATGCCGGCCGGGATCTCGGAGAAGAAGATCTTCACCGGGGTCGCCGTCCACATCAGCAGGGAGCCGAACATGGCGGTAAAGGAGACCAGCCCCACGAAGCGGTTCATCAGGATCTCCGGCAAGCCGAAATGGGCTGCCAGCCCCTCAAACACCTGCACCGAGCCGCCGGTGTACTTCAGGGTGTCGCTGTGGACGAAGACGTTGATCAACAGCGATGCGATGGAGTAGAGCACGCCGATAAAGATCCCGGCGACGATGATCACCTTCACGAAGGATTTGGAGCCCCCTTTCACGTCATTGACGTAGACCGCCACCGACTCGGCGCCACCGGCCGCCATAAAGATCCAGGTGGTGATACCCAGGAAGGCCCAGTTGAAATCGGGGACCATGGCCTCTACCGTGATGGGGTCTGCCGGCTGCACGCCGCCCACCAGTGCCGCACCTGCCAGCAGGATGTAGGAGAGGGTCAGCAGCAGCATCAGGGACGAGGTCACCGAGGTGATGGGGCCCAGCATCCTGGCACCGTTGGTGGAGACATAGGTGGCAAAGGCAAACAGCACCATGCTCAAGGCCGTGGTCGCCACCGGGGTGAGAATGTATTCGTAGCCGAGGAAGGCATAGGAGGCGTAGGCGATGACCCGCGGCAGCAAGGAGGTGAAGAAGAAGAGGTTCACGAACCAGTAGGTGTAGGCGGAGATAAAGGCCCAGCGACCGCCGAGGGAGCTCTTCACCCAGGCATACACCCCCGCCTCGGAGTTTTTGTTCAGTGACACAAATTCAGCAATGATCAGGCAAAACGGAATGAAGTAGAAAATGGTGGCCAGAAAGAACATCGGGGCCGAAGCCAGACCGATTTCGATGTTGTTGTTGATGACGTTGTTGAAGCTGAATACCGCCGCGAAGGTGAGCGACAGCAGACCAAACTTGCCTATCGTATTGCGTTTGGAATCAGACATGGTGCATCTCCAGACCTGTAGTTATTGCAGCGAAAGAGCGGGGCATGATTTGTAGGGTGAGCCCCGCCCTTCCGGCTTTGTCAGTGCAGAACCGGCGGCTTGTTATTTGTTTTTGAAGTAGCCGCCTTCGACGGTGACCTTGATGATCACCTTGCGCACCGGGCTGTCGCCGACGAATCGGTAAGCCTCGTCGTTCTCGAAGATCACCACCTGGCCGTTGCCCACCTGCTGGCGCTCACGCACCTCACCGGCCAGCCACTCGCGATCCGTGGTGTCGTCATAGGCCTGCTCGACCCGCAGATCCGACTTGGCTGCCCACTCCACCGTCTCTGCCCCTTCCAGGTAGTAGTGAACGTCGAAGTAGCGGCGCTGCCCCTCGAACAATGAGGTGGCCGGGCTGGCCCCCTCCTGCAAGCGGTAGGTGAGGGAGTCACCGATGGAGTGGCAGATGCCGGGCTTGAGGTTGGCCAGGTTGTCGATGGCCTCCACGCAGCGGCCCCACTTCTTGCCCTCTCGGTAGATGTTTTTGAACAGGGTCAGGTTGTCCAGGGTGATCATGCGAGGTTCCTCCCGCCGTTGATGGTGAGATCGAGCCCGGCCAGCGCAGCCGGATTGAGGTTGCCACGGGCGATGGGCAGCAGGGTCAGACCGAAGCTGAACGGCTCGAAGCGCACCCGCCAGGAGTCCAGCACCTCGGAGCCCCAGGAGTTGGAACCTAGCCCCAGCACCTTGTGATCCAGATTGAGGGTGAGATAACCGCAGGGCTCCAGCTCGTTGATGTGCTGCGCCGCGTGGATATGCTCCCAGCTGTAGGGCCAGACGCTCAGGTTGATGGGGGCATCGGGGCGTACGTAGAGACCGGCGCCGTGACGGTTGGTCAGGGTCGCCCAGCGCACCTGCTGGCGGTTGCCGTTGTCCTGCGGGAAGGGGTAGTGCTCCCACATCTCGCCCACTGTGCTCTGGAAGCTGTCGATCCAGTTGCTCTGGCGGCTGTCCAGATAGTTCTCACCCGGCCCCATGCCGTAGTAGTGCACCCGGTCGAGATCCTGACGAATGCCCAGTTCGAAGCCGATCTTCGGGATGATGTCGTCATAGCCGCCGTAGGGCTGACCGGACAGCGCTACATGCAGTTGGCCGTTCGGGCTCAGGGTGTAGACGTAGCGGCAGCGCATGCCGAAGTCGAACACCGGCGGCGCGATCAGACTCTCCACCGTCACCTCGACCGCCTCACCCAGCTGACGCCAACTCAGAGTGCGGAAGTGCTCCTGCATGATCTGCAGGTGATTCGGGTGCCACAGGCTCTCGTACTCCTGCTTGTGGTTGTCGATCATCGGCTTGAAGAAGGTGAGACGCGGGGCTCGCTCAATCAGCTCGACACCATCCTGCTGCCAGCTCACCAGCTTGCCATCGAGGCGCGAGAAACGCAGGGCGAAGCCGCTGCCACTCAGGGTCAGCGCGAGGCGCTCGTCGGCAATCTGCAATGCTGTGGCGTTGGGATTGGCAAAGGGTCGCAACTGACGAGTCGACTCTTTCAGCTGGAACTGGTACTGGCCCAGCTCGTGCTCCGCCGCGCTGTAGCGGGTGGCGGTGGCCTTGATGACCCGCAGCTGGACGAAGGTTTCCCGCCCATCGAGGGATGGCAGTGCCAGTTGCAACTCGGTAATGGCACCGGGCGCCACCCCTTCCAGCCGGATTTGCTGGCTGGCCAGCAACTCGCCTTCGACCTTCACCTCGACCAGCAGACGGATGTCATCCAGATTGGAGAACCAGTAGCGGTTTTCCAGCTCAAGCCGACCGCTGGCCAGATCCAGCGCCCGCACCTTGACCGGGCAGATCACCTGCTTGTATTCACGCAGGCCCGGCCCCGGGGTCTGATCCGGATAGATGAGGCCATCCATGCAGAAGTTGTAGTTGTTGGGGTAGTCGCCGTAGTCGCCGCCGTACTTGTAGACCGGGCGCCCCTGCTCGTCCTGATCCAGAATGCCGTGATCGCACCACTCCCAGATGTAGTGGCCCTGAATGTGGGGATGACGGTCGAACACCTGCTGGTATTCGCTCAGGCCACCCGGACCGTTGCCCATGGCGTGGGCGTATTCGCAGAGGATGCGTGGCTTGTCCATCGGGAACTCGCCGAAGCAGTTCATCTGGGAGACGCGGGAGTACATGGTGCTCACCACATCCACCACCTCGGCATCGCGATCCTCTTCGTAGTGCACCAGCCGGGTCGGGTCGAGCGCCTTGCAGCGCCGGTACATGGCTCTGATGTTGCAGCCGTAGCCGGACTCGTTGCCGAGTGACCAGATGATGATGGAGGGGTGGTTCTTCTGGGCGTGCACGTGGCGCTCGATGCGATCCACGAACACCGGCTCCCAGAAGGGGTCGTCGGTGATGCGGCTGAGATCGCCGACGTTGGCAAAGCCGTGGGTCTCCACGTCGGTCTCCGCCATCACGAACAGACCGTACTGGTCGCACAGCTCGTAGAAGCGCGGGTCGTTCGGGTAGTGGGCAGTGCGCACCGAGTTGAGGTTGTGCTGCTTCATCAGCACGATATCGCGCTCCACCCGATCCATACCGACCGCGCGGCTCTTGAGGTGGTCGTTGTCGTGACGGTTCACCCCGTGCAGCTTGAGGTAGTGGCCGTTGACGTAGAAGAGGCCATTCTTGACCTTGATTTCACGCACCCCGACTCGCTGCGGGATCACTTCCAGCAGCTCACCCCGACCGTTGTAGAGGGAGAGTTGCAGCTGGTAGAGGTAAGGATCTTCGGCGCTCCACAGATGGGGGTTGGCCAGATCCAGCGTGAAGTGGCAATCACACTTGCCGTCGATGGCGAGATGATCGAGCGAGCCGCTGGCGATCTCGCGGCCCTGATCCAGCAGGGACCAGACCAGACGGTGCTCACGGGCTGCCGCCCCAAGATTTTCCAGCTGGATATCGCAGCTCAGGGTAGCGCTCTGATTGTCATCGGCCAGCGTGGTGCGGATGAAGAAGTCCTGCACATGGGCGGCCGGTTTGCCCACCAGATAGACATCGCGGAAGATCCCCGCCATCCACCACATGTCCTGATCTTCGATATAGGTGGAGTCAGCCCACTGCATCACCCGCACCGACAGCAGGTTCTCGCCGATGTTGGCGTAGGCGCTGATATCGAACTCGGCGGTGAGGCGGCTCCCCTTGCTGAAGCCGACATAGTGGCCGTTCACATAGACCTCGAAGTAGGTCTCCACCCCGTCAAACTTGATGATCACCTGCTCGCCGTCCCAGGCCGGGCTCAGCATGAAGCTGCGCTGATAGGCGCCGGTGGGGTTGTTGGTCGGCACGAAGGGCACGTCGATGGGGAAGGGAAAACCTTCGTCGGTGTACTGCAGCTGACCATGTCCTTCCATCTGCCACATGTTGGGCACGGTGATCTGGCCCCACTCGCTCATGGGGCTGTGATAGAAGGCCTCCGGCACCTGCAGGGGGTGATCGAAGTAGTGGAACTGCCACTGGCCACTAAGGCTCAGAAAACGGCGGCTCAGCTCGCGCTGCATGGTGGCCGCCAGCGCGTGGTCGGCATAAGAGAAGAAGTAGGCGCGCGGGGCCAGCCTGTTTTCACCAACGAATTGGACGTTTTCCCAGTTATTCACATGTCCTCCCGGAACAAGGCAACGTTAACTGGGTAAACTCTAGATAAACATTTACTAAATATCAGTTTTAGATCGGTAAAGTTTTAACCTGATCACAGTGAGCGGATGGTTTTGTGAGCGAGATCAGAAGCGGGAGACAAAGGAGGGCAAGGTATAGATGAGTGGCATGGATGTTGATAACAGCAGGCCATGATGTAATTAAATTAACTATAAAACAATATGATATGAGTTTATTAGAAGATATGGGAAAGCGGTTTACTTGGGAGAGATGTCGCACCACCGCAAGGTGGCGCGACTAAAAACAGAGGCATTTTACTAAAACTATCGTGTAGTACCGCGCAGAGTCAATTTGCTCGGTACCAGCACCCGCAGCGGAATGTCCCGCTCGTCACGCAGCCGTTCAACCAGCAGATTGACCCCCTGGGAGCCCATCAACTCGGAGTGGATCCGCACCGTGGAGAGGGGCGGAAAGGTGAACTTGGCGGTCGGGATATCGTTGACGCTGATAAGCTCGATCTGCTGCGGAATCGCCAGCCCCTTCTCGTGGATGGCACGCAGCACGCCGATGGCGATGGAGTCGGAGGCCACAAACAGTGCCTTGGGCCAATCCCCGGCCAGCATCTCTTTGGCCAACTTGTAACCGGAGGCGCTGGAGAAATCCCCACGATAGAGGTCGCTCTCCTGCACCACACCAAGGCGTTGACCGTAGTCGAGGAAGGCCAGTTCGCGCAGATCCGGGCCATCATCCTGACCGCCGATATAGCCGATGCGCTGGTGTCCCTGGGCCATGAAAAAATCCACGACCTGCTGGCTGATCAGCGCCAGATCCACGTCAATCGAGTCAAAGTCCCCCTGAGAACGGCAATCCACGAACACCAACTGGGCAGAGAGGGAGTGGAGCGCGGCGAGACGCTCTGCAGGCAGATGGCCGATGACCAGGATACCGTCGACGGCGGAGAGATCGCGCCCCTCGGCACCATTGTAGAAGTGGGTCAGTTCGATGTTGAGGCGGGCGCACTGGGTCTCGATGCCGTAGCGGATGGCCAGATAGTAGGGATCGTTGACCTCGGTGCTCTGCGGGTAGGCATAGACCGCCAGGAAGTGCAGCTTGCTCTTGTGAACCCCCTTGCGGGCACCGCTGGTCTTGTACTCCAGCCGCTCGGCGATCTCGAAGATCTTCTGCTTGGTCTCTTCCTTGACGCTCAGCGTCGGATCTTCATTGAGCACCCGCGACACGGTAGCCTGGGATACCCCCGCCTCCTGTGCAATTTCCTTCAACGTGGCCATGCATACTCCTCTGGCAATGACGCGCGACAACACCAGACCAAGAGTAACGGGCAACGTGCTGACATCCCAGCATTTTTACTAAAAGAAACCCATCAGACCGGCAAATTTCCAATGCAAAAAGGCCTCCCGAATGGGAGGCCTCTTCTAAATGGGTGCCTGACAGTGTTCTACTCTCGCATGGCGAATGCCACACTACCATCGACGCTACCGCGTTTCACTTCTGAGTTCGGCATGGGATCAGGTGGTTCCACGGCGCTATTGCCGTCAGGCAAAAGCTGTACTACTTGAAAATGGTGCTGATACCCAGAATCGAACTGGGGACCTCATCCTTACCAAGGATGCGCTCTACCGACTGAGCCATATCAGCACACTAACCGGTAAAGACCACGCTCACCGCGTAATCTAAAATTGGGTGCCTGGCAGTGTCCTACTCTCGCATGGCGAATGCCACACTACCATCGGCGCTACAGCGTTTCACTTCTGAGTTCGGCATGGGGTCAGGTGGTTCCACTGCGCTATTGCCGCCAGGCAAAATCTTCAATCTGAAAAAGCTGATTTAGTTATTCGTTCTCGGTATCTGCTACAAGTCTTCGAACACTTCTTGGGTGTTGTATGGTTAAGCCTCACGGGTAATTAGTATGGGTTAGCTCAACACGTCGCCGCGCTTACACACCCCACCTATCAACGTTGTGGTCTCCAACGGCCCTTTAGGACCCTCAAGGGGTCAGGGATGACTCATCTCAGGGCTCGCTTCCCGCTTAGATGCTTTCAGCGGTTATCGATTCCGAACTTAGCTACCGGGCAGTGCCACTGGCGTGACAACCCGAACACCAGAGGTTCGTTCACTCCGGTCCTCTCGTACTAGGAGCAACTCCCTTCAATCATCCAACGCCCACGGCAGATAGGGACCGAACTGTCTCACGACGTTCTGAACCCAGCTCGCGTACCACTTTAAATGGCGAACAGCCATACCCTTGGGACCGACTTCAGCCCCAGGATGTGATGAGCCGACATCGAGGTGCCAAACACCGCCGTCGATATGAACTCTTGGGCGGTATCAGCCTGTTATCCCCGGAGTACCTTTTATCCGTTGAGCGATGGCCCTTCCATTCAGAACCACCGGATCACTATGACCTACTTTCGTACCTGCTCGACCTGTCCGTCTCGCAGTTAAGCTGGCTTATGCCATTGCACTAACCTCCTGATGTCCGACCAGGATTAGCCAACCTTCGTGCTCCTCCGTTACTCTTTGGGAGGAGACCGCCCCAGTCAAACTACCCACCAGGCACTGTCCGCGAGCCCGATTCAGGGCCCTGCGTTAGAACATCAAACATACAAGGGTGGTATTTCAAGGACGGCTCCAGCGCAACTGGCGTCACGCCTTCAAAGCCTCCCACCTATCCTACACATGTAGGTTCAATGTTCAGTGCCAAGCTGTAGTAAAGGTTCACGGGGTCTTTCCGTCTAGCCGCGGGTACACCGCATCTTCACGGCGAATTCGATTTCACTGAGTCTCGGGTGGAGACAGCATGGCCATGGTTACACCATTCGTGCAGGTCGGAACTTACCCGACAAGGAATTTCGCTACCTTAGGACCGTTATAGTTACGGCCGCCGTTTACCGGGGCTTCGATCAAGAGCTTCGCTTGCGCTAACCCCATCAATTAACCTTCCGGCACCGGGCAGGTGTCACACCCTATACGTCCACTTTCGTGTTTGCAGAGTGCTGTGTTTTTGATAAACAGTCCCAGCCATCTGGTCACTGCGACTCCCGTCAGCTCCATCCGCAAGGGACTTCACCAACAAGAGCGTACCTTCTCCCGAAGTTACGGTACTATTTTGCCTAGTTCCTTCACCCGAGTTCTCTCAAGCGCCTTGGTATTCTCTACCCGACCACCTGTGTCGGTTTGGGGTACGATGACTTGTAATCTGAAGCTTAGAGGCTTTTCCTGGAAGCAGGGCATCAATGGCTTCCGCACCGTGGTGCGTTCGTCTCGTGTCTCAGTGTTGTGTCTCCGGATTTGCCTAGAAACACCACCTACGCACTTTCACCAGGACAACCGTCGCCTGGCCCACCTAGCCTTCTCCGTCCCCCCATCGCAATTACAAGTCGTGCAGGAATATTAACCTGCTTCCCATCGACTACGCCTTTCGGCCTCGCCTTAGGGGTCGACTCACCCTGCCCCGATTAACGTTGGACAGGAACCCTTGGTCTTCCGGCGAGGAGGCTTTTCACCCCCTTTATCGTTACTTACGTCAGCATTCGCACTTCTGATATCTCCAGCATGCCTCTCGACACACCTTCGCAGACTTACAGAACGCTCCCCTACCACTCACACTTAGTGTGAATCCGCGGCTTCGGTGCCTGGTTTGAGCCCCGTTACATCTTCCGCGCAGGCCGACTCGACTAGTGAGCTATTACGCTTTCTTTAAATGATGGCTGCTTCTAAGCCAACATCCTAGCTGTCTGAGCCTTCCCACATCGTTTCCCACTTAACCAGAACTTTGGGACCTTAGCCGGCGGTCTGGGTTGTTTCCCTCTTCACGACGGACGTTAGCACCCGCCGTGTGTCTCCCGGATATTACTTACTGGTATTCGGAGTTTGCATGGGGTTGGTAAGTCGGGATGACCCCCTAGCCCAAACAGTGCTCTACCCCCAGTAGTATTCGTCCGAGGCGCTACCTAAATAGCTTTCGGGGAGAACCAGCTATCTCCGAGTTTGATTGGCCTTTCACCCCCAGCCACAGGT
>NZ_CP023141.1:910000-955000 GCF_002285935.1 Aeromonas dhakensis | reverse complement strand
GGCTCGATGGTGGTGCCGAGCCGCTCCATCCGTGCCAGCACCGGCAGCAGCGGCAGTTCGATCTCGCTGAATACCTTGGCGAGGCCCGGCTCGGCAGCAAGCTTGCCCCACAGCGCCTGATGCAGGCGCAGGGTGATGTCGGCATCTTCCGCCGCGTAGGGGGCCGCCTGCTCCAGCTCAATCTGGTTGAAGGTGAGCTGCTTGACCCCCTTGCCAGCAATCTCTTCGAACGAGATGGTCTCGACGTTCAGATACCTGCGGGCCAGCGAGTCCATGTCGTGACGACTGGCGGTGGAGTTGAGCACATAGGACTCCAGCATTGTGTCGTAGGCGATACCCTGCAGCTCGATGCCGTGGTTGAGCAGCACGTTGCGATCGTACTTGAGGTTCTGCCCCACCTTGAGGCGGGCCGGATCTTCCAGCAGCGGCTTGAGCTTGCCGAGTACCACAGCCTCGGTCAGCTGCACCGGCGCCCCCAGATAGTCGTGACCGAAGGGCACGTAGGCCGCCTTGCCCGGTTCGATGGCAAAGGAGACGCCAACCACCCGCGCCTCCATATAGTCGAGACTGGTGGTCTCGGTGTCGAAGGCAAACAGCGGCGCCGCCTGCAGGCGTGCCAGCCACTCATCAAATTCGGCCTCGTCCAGAATGCAGCGATAATCAGTTTCGATGGCGGCTGCCGGGGCAACGCCTTCCTCCTCCCCTTCAGCGCCGCTCTCCTCGGCGCCGGACTCCAGCTCCTTGATAAGGTTGCGCAGCTCATACTCGCGGTAAACCGCCAGCAGGGCCTCCTTGTCGATGGGGCCAAGCTCCAGCTCTTCCAGGCTCTGCTCCAGCGCCACGTCGGTCTTGATGGTGGCCAGCACATAAGAGAGGCGCACCTGCTCCTCCTGCTCGCGGAACTTGTCGGCGAACGCCTTGGAACCGCGAAAGCCGAGCGCCGCCACCTTGTCGAGGTTGGCGGCGATCTCGTCGATGCTGCCGATCCCCTGCAGCAGGGCCAGCGCGGTCTTCTCGCCGACGCCGGTCATGCCGGGGATGTTGTCCACCTTGTCCCCCATCAGGGCCAGGTAGTCGATGATGAGCTCTGGCGGTACGCCGAACTTCTCGATCACCCCTTCCCGATCGGTCTTCACGTCCTTCATGGTGTCGATCAGGGTGACATGGTCGGAGACCAGCTGCGCCATGTCCTTGTCGCCGGTGCTGATCAGCACCGGCAGCTGTTTCTCGGTCGCCTGACGGGCCAGGGTGCCGATCACGTCGTCGGCCTCCACTCCCTCCACCATCAGGAAGGGGAAGCCCATCGCCTTGATCATCTGGTGGATGGGGGCCACCTGGCTGCGCAGATCGTCCGGCATGCTGGCCCGGTTGGCCTTGTATTCGGAATAGATGTCGTCGCGGAAGGTCTTGCCCTTGGCATCGAACACCACGGCCACATGGCAGTCGGGGTACTGCTTGCGCAGGCTGCGCATCATGTTGGCCATGACGCGGACGGCGCCGCTCGGCAAACCGGTCGAGGTGCGCAGATCGGCCTGCTGAGAGGCAAAGAAGGCGCGGTAAAGATAAGAGGAGCCGTCGACCAGAATAAGGGGATTGCTAGGGGCCATGAAATCGTCCTGCCAGAGATAAACAGCCGCTAGGATGCCACAGGGCCCCCCTCACACCAAGAGGGGGGGCGACCCGGCCGAGGGATCCTCATCGACCACCACGCTGTGGATAACTCTGTGCTCAAAAATGGAGTGATTGATGAAGCCCAGTGAAACCACTGTGGATAAAAAATGAAAAACGCATATATAACAATGATTTGAGATCATTAAAACCGATCTCCAGACCGTTGAAATGATCTCGATCAATGTGGAAAAAGATTTAAGGGAGTAAACGCGGCAGGATCCGAAACGAAACAATCCTAGCACAGCAAGATGACTTGACCAGCGGAGGACGAACGATAACCATACAAAAGTACAACAATCCATCCTGGCTCACATTTTCAACAACGAGGAGTCTGTCATGAAAAAAGTGGCCGTGATCTTGAGTGGCTGTGGCGTCTTTGACGGGGCCGAAATCCACGAGGCCGTGATCAGTCTGCTGGCACTGGCCAGGCAGGGCGCCGCCGTGCAGTGCTTCGCACCCAATGTTCCGCAGCTCCATGTCGTCAACCACCTGAGCGGGGAAGTGAGCGAGGGAGAGAGCCGCAACGTGCTGGTCGAAGCCGCCCGCATCTGCCGCGGCCAGATCAAGGACGTGGCAGAGCTGGATGCAGCCGACTACGATGCCCTGCTGGTGCCGGGCGGCTTCGGCGCCGCCAAGAACCTGTGCGACTTCGCCATCAAGGGAGCCGAGTGCCAAATCCAGCCGGATGTGCTGAAGGCGTGCCAGAGCTTTGCCAGGGCCAACAAGCCGGCGGCTTACATCTGCATCGCGCCAGCCATGATCCCGCTCATCTACGGCGCCGGCACCCTGGCCACCATAGGCCACGACGAGGGCACCGCCAACGCCATCGAGGCAATGGGGGGCAGCCATCTCAACTGCCCGGTCAACGAGTTCGTGGTGGATCAGGAGCGCAAGGTGATCTCCACCCCCGCCTACATGCTGGCCAGCAATATAGTGGAGGCGGCGGACGGCATCGAGAAGACCGTCAAGCAGCTGCTGGCGCTCTGACTGACAGATTGACCCAAACAAACGGGCCGCTCATGGAGCGGCCCGTTTTCAATTCTCGCGTATAGCGACGGATTAGATGCTTTCGCCCATCTGATCCATCTTGCCCAACAGGGCACGCAGACGCTCTTGCCAGGCAACGTGCTCGTTGCGCAGCTGATGGTTCTCGTCTTGCAGCTTGCTGTTCTGCTCTTTCAGCTCGTCCAGCTCCATCTTCAGCAGGGAGATGTTGTCGACGGCGGATTGTACTTTGGATTCGAGTTGCTCAAGGACTTCTAGTGACATATGCATACCTGTATGTTCAATTGCGATGCCCCACAGAGGGCGATTCAAGCGCGTGAAGCCAGCATACCCTGATGGCATCGGCACAAACAAGCCGGTGCGCTGTAAAATGCGCCTTCCATGGATGTATTGACTAAATATACGTCTATTTTTCTCGCATCCTGCGCCGAGGCCACGGCAGGGCCCGCACAAGCCGCCATTGCATCCGATCTGCTCCCCTATTCACATCAACCGGACACCTCAGCTGTGCAGGGCGATATAGGCCCCCAGCAGCAGACAGGCGACCCCGTACATCAGCAGGCCGTAGAGCAGGTTGCCGCGCAAAATGGCCCCGGCACTCAGGTTGTAACGGGAGGCCAGCGCCAGGTTGGAGCCGGAGAGCGGGCTGGTGCCGGTGGCCAGCCCCCACCCCAGCAAAAAGGTCATGCCAAGCAGGCTGGGATCCGGCGCCAGTGGCCACAGCAGCGGCGCCAGCCCGGAGATGCTGATGAGCGGGTGCACCCCGACGATGGCCACCAGCAGGATCAGCAGCAGGGTGAGCGAGGCCTCCAGCCAGCCGAAGTGATGGAAGAAGGGCAAGCCGTGGCCACCGCCCAGCTCGAGCACCGACAAGGCGCTGTTGATGCCGGCAGCCAGCAGACCGGCCCCCAGAAACAGCACAATCTGACCGCCGATGGCGGGAAAGCGCTCCACCACCTGCCGCTTGAGGGCAGGCCCTCGCCCCGTGCTCGGCATAAAGGCAAACGCCAGCAGCGGCGCCACCAGGGCGATCACCGCCAGGATGCCGAGATCCGGCCAGATCTGCTTGATCAGCAGCACCAGCCCGGCCAGGGCCACCGGCAGCCCCAGGGTCTGCAGCCGCAGCGGGTAGCCGGCAAAGTCCGCTACCCCCAGCCGCTCCACCTGCCAGGCGGTCAACCCCATCGCCAGCAGGGTTGCCACCAGCCCGAACGGCAGGATCTGCGACAGCTGCAGACCGGGGGCATAGGTGAGCGCCACCGCCATGGCGACGAAGAAGGGTGACCAGAAGGCCGCCGCACAGAAGATCCGGCTCAGCACCAGTACCTGACGCCGCTCCAGGGTGCCGCCCCGTTCCAGCCGATCGCCGATGATGAAGAGCACCGAGAGGTTGATGACGGCCCCCAGCAGGTTGAGGCTGGCCATGGTGCTCCACAGCCCCTTGCGCCCTTGCCATGAGGTGGTGCCGGTCAGCAGGCCCGAGGTGGCGAGATTGAGGGTGCTCACCGCCGCAAACATGGTGAGCATGTTGATGTTGGGCAGCAGCCAGTCCGCCGGCTGGAGGCTAGCGCCTTGCCAGCAGGAGAAGATCAGCAGGGCCAGTGCCGCCCCGTACAGGGCCAGCGCCTGACGGCGCGCCGCCCCAACCAGCCAGGGCCAGGTGAGCAGGGAGGCTCCCCAGGCGGCGATGGCCGCCGGCCAGGGGGAGAACCCCAGATAGAGGTGCAGCAGGTTGAGCAGCCACATCCCCAGGATCAGATAACCCGACCAGCGCTTGGCCATCGACTCGCCTCGGTCAGGGGATCAGAGACACTGATCCATGTCCAGCGACGGCTTCTCGCACTCCGGACGGCCCACGATCTTGGCGGGCACGCCCGCCACGGTGGTGTGCGGCGGCACCGGGTTGATCACCACGCTGCCGGCGCCGATCTTGGCGCCCATGCCCACTTCGATGTTGCCGAGCACCTTGGCGCCCGCCCCTATCATCACCCCTTCCCGGATCTTGGGATGACGATCGCCGCTCTCCTTGCCGGTACCACCCAGGGTGACGCTCTGCAGGATGGAGACATCGTCCTCGATCACCGCCGTCTCGCCGACCACTATGCCGGTGGCGTGGTCAAACATGATGCCCTTGCCAATGCGGGCGGCCGGGTGCACGTCCACCCCGAATACCACGGAGATCTGGTTCTGCAGGTAGAGCGCCAGCGAACGACGCCCCTGGCGCCACAGCCAGTTGGCGACCCGGTAGCCCTGCAGGGCGTGGAACCCCTTGAGGTAGAGCAGCGGGGTGGAGAAGAGATCGACCGCCGGGTCGCGCTCCTGCACCGCGCAGATGTCGGCGGCGACCATGGTCAGCAGCTCGGGCTCGCTGCGCAGGGCCAGCTCGATCACCTCGCGCAGGGCGATGGCGGGCATGGTGGCGCTATCGAGCTTGTTGGCCAGCTGGAAGCTGAGGGCCGAACGCAGGTTCTTGTGATTGAGAATGGTGGAGTGGAAGAAGCTGGCCAGCATGGGTTCTTCGGTCGCCATGCTCGCCGCTTCTTGCTGAATTTTTTGCCAGGTTCTGGCAACCAGATCATCCATGTTGCAGCCTACTGTTGTTCTGAGGGAGTGCCTTGCTGTTCCTTGTGCACCACGGAGATGGGGTCCATGTGGATGATGACATCCATGCGCTCGAATGCCTGACGAACCGCCAGTTCGGCTTCATCGGCAATCTGATGGGCCTTGACCAGAGGGAGCTGATCGTCCAGTTCCAGATGCAACTGCACGAAGCGGGTCGGACCGGACTGGCGGGTGCGCAGATCATGCACCCCGTGTACACCTTCGACGTCACAGCAGAGGGCCATTATTCTCGCTTGTTCCTCGGCTGGCAACTGACGATCGAGCAGCGCCTGCACCGATTCATAACCGATGTGCAACGCCCCCCACAACAGGAACAGCCCGATCAGGATGGCAAACAGGCCATCGGCCCAGTACCAGCCCTGCCCCGCCAGCACCAGTGCCAGCAGCACGCCGCCGTTGAGCAGCAGATCGGAGCGGTAGTGCAGCATGTCAGCCTTGATAGCCACGCTGTTGGTCTTGCGGATGACGAAACTCTGGAAGCTGACCAGCAGCAGGGTCAGCACGATGGAGCCGCCGCTGACCCACAGACCCGCTTCGAGTCGCTCCAGCGGCGCCTGTTTGAGCAGGGAGGAGATGCCGTGCATCACCAGCAGCAGCGCGGAGCCCGAGATGAAGGCTGACTGGATCAGCCCGGCCAGCGACTCCGCCTTGCCGTGACCGAAGCGATGCTCGTCGTCGGCCGGTGACAGGGCATAACGGATGGCCAGCAGGTTGATGATGGAGGCGCTCACGTCCATGAAGGAGTCGGTGAGGGAGGCCAGCAGGCTCGAGGAGTCGGTCATCAGCCAGGCGATCAGCTTGCCGGTGATCAGCAGGGTAGCGGTGGTGACGGCGGCCATGCTGGCCAGCGTCACCCAGCGGGAATATTGTTGATGGCTCAAAACCGGCTTTCCTCTTGCGGTTAAAAATCTATTATACCCTGACCCCTGCGCCAGTCTGGCGCGAAAAATCAGCGGAATGACTTCAGATGCACAAAATACTCCTGGTCGACGACGATCTCGAGCTGACCCAGTTGCTCACCGAAATTCTGACCCTGGAAGGCTTCCAGGTGACCATCGCCGAGGATGGCGAAGAGGGGTTGCAGCGGCTGGCCGAACAGCACTTCAACCTGGTCCTGCTGGACGTGATGATGCCCAAGCTCAATGGCTTCGCCATGCTGACCCGGCTGCGCAAGACCCACGACACCCCGGTGCTGATGCTGACCGCCCGCGGCGACAGCCAGGATCGGGTCAACGGGCTGGAGGCGGGGGCCGACGACTATCTGGCCAAGCCGTTCGATGACAGGGAGCTGCTGGCCCGGGTGCGCGCCATCCTGCGCCGCACCCAGGGCAGCCAGCCCCAGCGCGGCGGCGGTTCGGACGAGGTGCGCTTCATGGATCTGGTGCTGCAGCCCGGCCTGCAGCAGGCCAGCTGCCACGGCGATCTGCTGGAGCTGACCGCCACCGAATTCGGCCTGCTGGAGTGCCTGTTGCGCAATCCAGGCCAAATCGTCAGCAAGAGCCAGCTCTCCGAGCTGGTGCTGGGCAAGAAGCTCGAGCCCTTCGATCGCGCCATCGACATGCACCTGAGCAACCTGCGCAAGAAGCTGCCTGAGCGCACCGACGGCCAGCCCCGCTTCAAGACGGTGCGCGGCCGTGGTTACCTGTGGCTGGAACAGGCATGAGAACGGCCCGCACCTTCAACGGTCTCTCCACCCAGATCTTCCTCTGGTTCTGGTTCATGCTGTTGCTGGTGGTGGCCGCCGTGGTGATCCTGCCGACCCTGGATCCCCGCAACATCATCCCGCTGCCGGCCCACGAGATCGCCCGTCTCAACAACAATCTGAAGGCGCTGCAGAAGGGGGCGGATCCCACTCAGGATTTCGATCTGGCCCAGGCCATCGACGCCGCCGGCCTGCTGCCGGTGGACAACATCTACCTGCGCGACGCCAAGGGACAGATGCAGTCCAGCACCCGCCTGAGCAAGTTCGTGGTCCGTTTCATGCTCGATTCGGACAACCCGGCCAAGCCCATGCTGGGCAGCGAGCACAAGCGGGCCATCGCCGGCCCCTTCCAGATGGAGCATCGCGGCCAGATCTACCACGTCTACTTCGGCCTCAACGTCGAGAACTCCTATCTGTTCCTGTTCATCCAGATCCTGGATCACCCGATCCAGATCCTCGGCATCGCCATGCTGGTCAGCACCCCGCTCTGCCTGCTGCTGGCCTGGCGGCTGACCCGCCCCATCCTGCAGTTGCAGCAGTCGGTCTCCCAGCTGGCGGAGGGCAATCTGGAGGCGCAGATCCCCAACCTGGGGCGGCGGGACGAGATAGGCCAGCTGGCGGATCACGTCAGCCACATGGTCGATACTCTCAAGAACATGATCCAGAAGCAGAAACAGCTGCTCTCCGACATCTCCCACGAGCTGCGCAGCCCGCTCACCCGCATCCAGCTGGCGCAGGCGTTGATCCGCCGCAAACAGGGTGACAGCAACGAGCTGGCCCGGATCGAATCGGAGATAGGCCGGCTCGACAAGCTGATCGGCGACCTGCTCGACCTGTCGCGGGTGCAGCAACATGTGGAGGCGCCGGTGGTGATGCCGCTGGCCGATCTGCTGGAGCCCATCCTGGACGACGCCATGTTCGAGGCAAACCAGAGCGGCAAGCAGCTCAGGTTGCCGCCGCTGCCCACCGACTCCCTGCGGATGTGGCCCGATCTGCTGGCCCGGGCGCTGGAAAACCCGCTGCGCAACGCGCTCAAATATGCCCGCGAGTTCATCAAGGTGGACTGGTACCGGGAGGGACGGGAGTGGGTGATGACCATCCGCGACGACGGCCCCGGCGTACCGGTGGAGCAGCAGCCGCAGCTGTTCCTGCCCTTCTTCCGGGTGGATGACGCCCGCAACGCCAAGACCGGCGGCACCGGATTGGGGCTGGCCATCTCCGCGGAGGCCATCCTGCGCCACGGCGGCACCATCCGCGCCAGCAGCAACCACCCGGCCGGGCTGACCATCACCATCCGCCTGCCCATCGGCTGAGCAGGCCCTTTTCATCCGCCCGGGCGCTGGGTATGCTGGCGCCCTTTTCGCCCCATCAGGACGCCGTCATGCTCGACATCGTGCTCTACCAACCGGAAATTCCGCCCAACACCGGCAACATCATCCGCCTCTGCGCCAACACCGGCTATCGGCTGCACCTGATAGAGCCGCTGGGGTTCGAGTGGGATGACAAGCGGGTGAAGCGGGCGGGGCTCGACTATCACGAGTTCGCCGAGGTGAAGCGCTGGCCGAACTTCGAGGCCTTCCTGGCGGCGGTGGCGCCGACGCGGGTATTTGCCTGCACCACCAAGGGGCGCACCGCCCATTCGGCAGTGCAGTTTGCCGCCGGGGACGCCCTGTTGTTCGGGCCCGAGAGCCGCGGCCTGCCCATCGAAATCATCGAGAGCCTGCCGTTCGAGCAGCGGCTGCGTATCCCCATGCTGCCCCAGAGCCGCAGCATCAATCTCTCCAACGCGGTGGCGGTATTCGTCTACGAAAGCTGGCGCCAGCTGGGCTACCCGGGCTCGCTGCAGGTCTGAACCGGATCAGCCTGGCTAGATAGCGGGCTCAGGAGGAGGCCTGCGGCGCCTCCCCCGCCCCATGGGGTGAGTGGAGCAGCCGACCATCGCGCTCCAGCTGCCAGCAGAGCCAGCCCAACGTCAGTCCCCGCCCCGCCATCAGGGCCGCCATCGCGGCCCACAAGGCCGCCACGCCCCAGCCCTGACAGAGCCACCAGACCGGGAAGAAGCCGCCGAGGGCCGCCACCAGCATGCTGTTGCGCATCTCCCGGGCCCGGGTCGCCCCGATGAAGACCCCGTCCAGCAGGAAGCACCAGACTGCCAGCAGCGGCATGGCGATGAGCCAGGGCAGCTGCGCATTGGCCGCGGCGATCACCGCCGGCAGATCCGTGATGTACCCAATCAGCCGGCTGCCCCCCAGCGCAAACAGCAGGCTGAAGCCCAGCGCAATCAGCAGCGCCCAGCCGAGGTTGAGGCCGATGGCCTCCCGCACTCCCTGCCGATCCCGACGTCCGATGGCGCGCCCCACCATGGCCTCCACCGCATAGGCGAAGCCGTCCAGCCCGTAGGAGATGAGCATCAAAAAGTTGAGCAGCACCGCATTGGCGGCCACCGCCACGTCTCCCAGCCTGGCCCCCTGCAGGGTCATGAAGGCGAAACAGAGCTGCAGGCAGAGGGAGCGGATGAAGATGTCCCGGTTCAGGGCCAACAGTCGCAGCAACGCGGGCCACTGGCGCCAGCGCTGCCAGGCCCCCTGCCACGCCGTCGGCGCCAGCCGGCGCAGGTGCCGGCTCACCAGCCAGAGTCCCAACCCGAGCGCGCTGTAATCCGCCAGCAGCGAAGCGCCAGCCACCCCCTTCACCTGCCAGCCCAGCCCCAGCACGAACCAGGCATCAAGCCCCATGTTGACCAGGTTGGTGAAGATCAGCAGCAGCATGGGGCTGCGCGCATCCTGCATGCCCAGCAACCAGCCCATGATCACCAGGTTGCAGAGCGCCGCCGGGGCGCTCCAGATCCGTACCGAGACGTACTCGGCGGCATAGTGCTGCACCTCGGTGGAGCCGCCGCTGAGGGCGATGAGGGTGGGGAGCAACGGCAGCAACAGCAGCAACAACGCCAGCCCCAGCGTGATGGCGAGACCCAGCGCCCTGGCCAGGGTGTCGAGCTGGCCGGCCGGGCTGCTGGCGCCATGGGCCTGGGCGGTCAGGCCGGTGGTGGACATCCGCAGAAAGCCGAGCAGCCAGAACAACAGGTTGATGAGAGTGGCGCCGACCGACACGCCGCCGAGGAACCAGGCCTGGCCGAGATGACCGATCACCCAGGTGTCCACCAGCCCCAACAGCGGGGTGGTGACATTGGAGAAGACCATGGGCAGGGCGAGGGCAAACACGGCGCGATGGCGGCGCCCGTCTCGCCACCAGGCGGGGGTCAACATGCCGGAGGACGTCCGTTGCTCATCACTATTCGCCATCCAGCCGCACTATCCTGGCAAAGTCCGACACCATGCTCGCCATCACCACCCTGGGCACCCCGTCCTCGCTCAGACGGGGGCGAAACACGGCTTCCAGTTTGCCGGCCGGATTGATCAGCACGATGGAGGCGGAGTGGTCGATCAGGTAATCCTTCTCCCCCTGGTCGGCGATGGAGTAGATGAGCCCCAGATTGCGCACGAAGGGAAACAGCTTGTCGTGGGGGCCGGTCGCCGCCTTGAACTCCGGGTTGAAGAAGGCGGTGTAGGTCTTGAGGCGGGCCACGTCGTCCCGCTGGGGATCCGCCGAGATGAACACCACCTGGCTGCTCGGAGCGATCTTTTTCAGCTCGGGATAGACGGAACGCAGATCCGCCAGGGTGGTCGGACAGATGTCGGGACAGAAGGTGTAGCCGACGAACAGGAAGGTCCAGTGGCCGGTCAGGCTGGCCGGCACGAAGGGCTGGCCATCCTGATCGGTGAAGGCAAACGGATTGATGTCCCGCCCCGCCGGGTAGTAGTCGGCATGCTCGGGCAGGGAGGGCTGGCTCCAGTAAAAACCGCCCATCATGCCCCCGACCAGCAGCAGAAACAGCAAGGGGTAACGTGGTTTCACCATAAAAAACAAACCCTTTACGTCGACACGCCCGCCAGCCGGGCCAGAATGAAAGGGCTATTGTAACCCAGTGAGCACCGGGCCGGTCACTCCCTTGTCACGGTTGCCCGTTCGCTGGCCAACTTTGGTCAGAAGATGACGCCAGGGTCTGCAAAGCGACGCCGAATCGCCCAAAACGACAGCCCCACCGGGAGGTGGGGCTGTTGCAACGGGTCAAGGTTGTTGTCGGCGCCGCTCGTGCAGGCGGCGGCTCGAGGCGCGCAGCGGGATGACAGGAGCGGTCCAGAGATCATCGGCCAACCCCTGCTCGTGATGGCTGTGAAACAGGCGCACCAGGCGGACAATCTTGTCCTTCGGGCACCCCAGCCAGATGGTCCAGCAGGCGCCCTTGTGGTGTACCCAGAGCGCGTAGAAACGGGTCATCCGGTTACCCTTGATGAAACGGGTGATGGAAGAAACGGGCGATGCCAGACCCGGATCCCATGGCGAGCTTGAAGCCATACCTGTCCTCCTTGATCAACAGGTCACGTCGATCGGCACCGTCCACCACCGCAAGGGGCGACCCGATGTCTGCCGCGTGTCGACTGCGCGAGTGTGCCGCTGTTGTGCCGACTGCCGGCGCCCTGCTGGCCACTCTCCCTTCTATCCCGCTGACGCCTCTGCCCCCGGGCGAGGCACACATGCTGCCTGCACCGGGCGCGAAGCGCTTGTTATTCCCTGCTGCCCTCGGGGTTCCTGCCACCAGCGACGCGAAGCTGCGCGTCTTGCCGAGCATCGGGGGGAGGCTCACGCCAGTGAGCCAGCCTTACCAAATGATATATCTGAAATGAATCGCCTGCGGCGAGCGTCCGCAGACAAAAGTGCCGGGTATCAGGATCTGATTGAAATCACGGGGAAAGGAGCGCAGAAACAACAAGGCTTCCCATGGGAGGCCCTGTTGGCACGAATTACATCCAGTCGGCGTTGCGAATGACACCGACCGCCAGCCCCTCGATGGTGAGATGCTGGCTGGCGAGATCCACCTCGATGGGGGAGAGCTCTTCGTTCTCCGGCAGCAGCCACACCTGGCTGCCCTTGCGCTGGAAGCGTTTGACGGTGACATCTTCGTCGAGCCGCGCCACCACCACCTGACCGTTGCGTACCTCCTGGGTCTTGTGCACCGCCAGCAGGTCGCCATCCAGAATGCCGATGTTCTTCATGCTCATGCCCTGTACCCGCAGCAGGAAGTCTGCCCGCGGGTGGAACAGGGCGGGATCCACCTGATAGTGGCTCTCGATGTGTTCCTGCGCCAGGATGGGCTCGCCGGCAGCCACCTTGCCGATCAGCGGCAGACCGCTCTCTTCCAGCTGCTCTTCCTCTTCGAGCAGCAGGCGGATGCCGCGGGACGTGCCCGGCATGATCTCGATGACCCCCTTTTTGGCCAGGGCCTTCAGATGTTCCTCGGCCGCGTTGGCCGACTTGAAACCAAGCTTCTGGGCAATCTCGGCGCGAGTCGGCGGCATGCCGGTCTCGTTCATGTTCGCCTTGATCAACTCCAGCACTTCGGCCTGGCGGGGAGTAAGGGGTTTCATAGCATGGGCACCTGTCTTTTTATACAGCACACTGGCAGTATATACAGTGCAGTGGCCAAGGCAAGCCGCAGCTGACATTTGTCGCGCCCCTCTGTTCATTTGCCATGGTTTTGATCCCGCGCAGCCGACTCATCGTACCTCTCGGCGACAAGCAGTCGGTGATTTGCTATGCTCACGCCGCATTTTTTTGGAGAGCAGACGCACATGTCCATTGGACAGAAGATTTCCAGAGCCATCTTGCAATGGCCGGTCAGCGGCTTGGTCAATCACAAGAGCCTGCCGGAAAACCCCATCACGGAACTCAAGCTGGATCCGGCCAGACCCATCGTCTATGCCCTGAAGACCAGCTCGATCACCGACCTGATGACCCTGCAGCAGTGCTGCGAGGATCTCGGTCTGCCCGGCCCCTTCACGCCGCTGGAGCTGAACGGCCAGCTGCTGCCGCGCTATGTCTGTCTGGATCGTCCGCCTCCCCTGTTCGGCAAGCGCAGCAAGCCGCTCCCCTTCCTGCAGGAGTTCCACCAGTTGCTGGATTTGCACAAGCAGGATCCGGCGCTGGACATCCAGGTGGTGCCCGTCACCCTGTTCTGGGGCCGTGCCCCGGGTCGGGAAGGCGAGGAGGCCTCCGGCTGGAACATCATCAGCAGCCTGGCACCGAACCGCCTCAAGAAGGCGCTGATCGTGATCCTGAAAGGACGCGAGAACCTGGTGCGCTTCTCTCCGCCGCTCTCCCTGCGCTACATGGCGGACAAGCACGGCACCGACGAGGCCATCGCCCACAAGCTGGCGCGGGTGGCCCGCACCCACTTCAGCCGCCAGCAGCTGGCCGCCACCGGGCCCAAGCTGCCCAACCGCAACCTGCTGTTCAAGCAGTTGCTCGACTCTGGCGTGATCCAGCAGGCCATCGAGGAGGAGGCCCAGCGCGAGGGGATCAGCCTCGATAAAGCCCAGAAACGGGCTCATGGCTACATGGACGAGATCGCCTCCAACTTCTCCTACCGGTTGATCCGGCTCGGCGAGAGCTTCCTCGGCTGGCTGTGGAACAAGCTCTATCGCGGCCTGTCGGTCAACGGCGCCGAGAAGGTGCGCCAGCTGGCCCAGGAGGGTCACGAGATCGTCTACGTGCCCTGCCATCGCAGCCACATGGACTACCTGCTGCTCTCCTACGTCATCTATCACCAGGGCATGGTGCCGCCCCACATCGCGGCCGGCATCAACCTCAACTTCTGGCCGGCGGGCCCCATCTTCCGCCACGGCGGCGCCTTCTTCATCCGCCGCACCTTCAAGGGCAACCCGCTCTACAGCACGGTATTCCGGGAATACCTCAACCTGCTGTTTGCCAAGGGCTACTCGGTGGAGTTCTTCACCGAGGGCGGTCGCTCCCGTACCGGTCGCCTGCTGCCACCCAAGACCGGCATGCTGGCGATGACCCTGCAGGCCATGATGCGCGGACTGGATCGACCGCTCACCTTCGTCCCCGTCTACCTGGGTTATGAGCACGTGATGGAGGTGAACACCTACCACAACGAGCTCAAGGGCAGCCGCAAGGAGAAGGAGAGCTTCCTGCAGGTGCTCGGCATCCTGCGCAAGCTGCGCAACTACGGCCGCGGCTTCGTCAACTTCGGCGAGCCGCTGACCCTCAACAGCTACCTCAACGAACACGTGCCGACCTGGAAGGAGCACATCGGCGAGGAGGAACGCCCCGAGTGGATGGCAGGCACCGTCAACCAGCTGGCCGAGCTGCTGATGACCCGCATCAACGGCGCCGCCGCCGTCAACGGCCTGACCCTGAGCGCACTGGCGCTGCTGGCCGCCGAACGCCACGCCCTCACCCGCGACGAACTGCAGGCCCAGCTCAACACCTATCTGGACCTGCTCAAGCAGGTGCCCTACAGCCCGCACAGCACCATGCCGGCCGAGGATGCCAAGACCCTGCTGGATCAGGCGGTGGAGCTCAACAAGTTCGAGGTGAGCGAGGACAAGCTGGGGCAGATCATCAGCCTGGACCGCTATCAGGCGATCCTGCTGACCTACTACCGCAACAACATCCTCCATCTGTTCGCCATACCCTCGCTGGTGGCGGCCCTGATCGAGCGCTGCGAGGGGATCTCCCGCAGCGAAATCGTTGCCCGCTGCATCGACATCTACCCGCTGCTCAAGACCGAGCTGTTCCTGCGCTACGAAGAGGATGAGCTGCCGGAGCTGATCGATGCCCTGCTGGCCGAACTGCAGCGCCAGCAGCTGATCGAGGCCCGCGACGGCGGCTTCTGGGTCAATCCGGTCAACCAGACCCGCCTGCTGCTCTTGGCCGAGAGCATCCAGGAGACCCTGCAGCGCTACGCCATCGTGCTGACCAGGGTACTGGCCCAGCCCCGTATCGAGGCGGAGCAGCTGGAGGCGGACGGCCTGATGATGGCGGAGCGCCTCGGCACCCTGCACGGCATCAACGCCCCCGAGTTCTTCGACCAGAAGCTGTTCAGCACCCTGATCCACACCCTGCGCAGCGAAGGCTATCTGGATCCGGGCTGCAAGCCGGATCTGGGCCGCTTCCAGGCGCTGGCCGACAACATAGTGCCGCTGCTCAGCACCAAGATCCGCCGCACCATTCAGGCGGGCAACCGGACCTGAGCAGGTACACACCCATGAAAAAGGCCGCATGTTGCGGCCTTTTTCATGGGGGAACGCGAGTTCACAGGTAGTTGATCACCACCCCGGCGAAGATCAGCGCCCCCACGTAGTTGTTGTTGAGGAACGCCTGGAAGCAGGCTTCCCGCGCCCGCTCGCGGATCAGTCGCTGCTGATAGACGAACAGCGCCGCCGCCGCCAGCAACGACCAGTAGTAGCTGGATCCCAGCTCGCTCAGCTGGCCCACCAGCAGCAGGATCAGCAGGGTCAGCAGCTGCAGCGCGCCTATGATCCGCTTGTCGTGGCGGCCGAACAGGATGGCGCTCGACTTGAGGCCGAGCTTGAGGTCATCGTCCCGATCCACCATGGCGTACTCGGTGTCGTAGGCGATGGTCCACAGCAGGTTGGCGAAAAACACCAGCCAGGCCACGGCCGGCAGGGCGTTGGCCTGGGCCGCGTAGGCCATGGGAATGGACCAGGAGAAGGCCATGCCGAGCACCAGCTGGGGGATCGGGATGTAGCGCTTCATGAAGGGGTAGCAGACCGCCAGCAGCAGGGCCGCGAACGACAGGCCTATGGTGAGCGGGTTCATGGTCAGCACCAGGGCGAACGAGATGAGCGCCAGCACGGCGAACAGCGCCAGCACCTCCCGCGGCTTGACCTTGCCCATGGGCAGCGGCCGGCCGGCGGTACGCTTGACGTGACCGTCGAAGTTGCGATCCGCATAGTCGTTGATGACGCAACCGGCGGAGCGCATCAGAAACACCCCCACCACGAACACCAGCAGGGTCCAGAGATCCGGCAGGCCATCGGCCGCCAGCCACAGCGCCCACAGGGTCGGCCACAGCAGCAGCAGGGTACCGATGGGCTTGTCGATGCGAGCCAACTGCACGTAGGCCAGTCCCCGCTCCTTGGTTAACAGATTCACTCCAGCTCCTTGTTGCATGACAGAGAGGGCAAGAAGAGTTCATGGACCAGCAGTGGCCATTGCCCCAGAAACAGACGGGAACGGCGTCCCCACACGATGCCGGCCGGGCACCAGGGATTGCTCGCAATCTCGAAACAGGCCAGTTGCAGGTGATCGCGCCGGGCAGGCTCGTCACCGAAGATACGCTCACCCAGAGGCTGCTCGCCCAGCTCGCGCAAGCCGCTGTCCGGCAAGGCGGCCTCGGCGAACAGAGTCCAGCCCAGCAGGGCCGGCCCCCGATCACCGTGCAGGATCACCTCGCGGCACAGGCCAGCCGGATGATCGGCGGCCACCAGCTGCTGCTCGTCGGCATCGAGGGGGACGCTGCGGTTGCCGAGCAGTTGCACCGAAAAGTGGCGATTGTGGCGGCGCAGGCGCCGGGTCATGGAGTCCGCCTCCAGCAACCAGGGCAGCAAGGCCTCGGGCGGCTCGCACTGCGCGGGAGTCCGCCAGGGCTCCAGCCGGACAAGGGGAACAGTCAACTCGGACTTCACAGCTTCACCATCCGGAGATTTCCGTTATCAGGTTAAAATCCGGTTTATTATCCGTAAATCAATCGAGAATTGTAAGAACATCCGTGCTTGACGGCCCCGATGGCAACATCAAAAATGGGGTATCTCTTGCTGATGAGCCATCCATATGAAGCTATTCAAATTTCTGCTGGTGTTGTTGCTGAGCTGCGGTGCACTCCAGGCCTATGCCTCCGAAGGGGGGGAAGCACCCGCAGAAGGAGAAGCGGCGGCGGCCAAGCCGGGATTCCTCTACCACCTGCTGGATCCCGACATCATCACCAACTACCTGAGCGACGGTAAAACCCTCGGCTACGTCCGGGTGACGGTGGAGCTGATGGCCGAGAACGAGGCCGACCTCAAGCTGCTGGAGCAGCATGACCCCCTGATCCGCGACGCCATCATCCGCCTGATGGGCAGCAAGACCGCCGATCAGATCAAGTCCCTGGTCAGCCGTGAAGATCTGCGCAAGGAGTGCGAGACCCGGGCCAACGAGCTGCTGGTGAAAGAGAGCGGCAAGAAGGCGATACGCGAGCTCATCTTCACCAAATTCCTCTATCAGTAAGGTCCCGTCATCACGAGCGGGCCATGCGATCATCCGGGCCCGCTCGCTGCTTTAGAAATGAAAATTGATTACACTAGGGCCCACTGAGTTGTCGAGGTAGTCGGAATGGGCAACAAGACCCTGTGTGAATGGCGTCGCAGCGAGATCCCGGCCGATCTCAAGACCCTGCGCAAAATCGTGCGCAAACCCAAGTTCGTCTGCGGCAAATGTGCCCGCAGCGCCAACGACAAGAGCTATCTGTGTCAGCCGCTGCGGTTGAAAGAGAAAGAAACCTGACCGGCTATTGATCGGTCCAGCCCTGACGCCCCTGCTCGAACAGCCGGCGTGCCTGGACGTCGTTGGGGCAGACCCCGCGGTACTCCTCACCGGAACGGCCCGCCAGATAGAGATGTTCCGGTCGGCAGTACCAGGCCAGCCCCTTCTGGTGTCCCTGTTTCCACAGCTCGGCATCCACCTTCTCGCCGCACTGGGCCTGATGGAACTCGACCCGCTCGGCGGTCAGGCCCAGCTTGCCATCCGCCTCCCCCACCTCGCTCCACACCTTCTCGCACGGATCATCCGAATGGGAGGCACAGCCCCCAAGCAGGGAGGCAAACACTATCACCGAGAGTCGCATAATCATCCTTGAGTGTCGTTTGGGCAGTTCATTCTAGCCAGCCCGCCGCCGGCCTCCAAGTGCCTCTCCCCATTCCTGTGAGCCGCCCAAAAAAACAGGCGGGCCCGAGGCCCGCCTGTGTATTCAATACGCGGATTACTGGTCATCGAGAGGGTCATCGTCCTGCCAGCTCTCGTCTTCCCATTCATCCAGCTCGTCCTCCCAGGATTCCGGCTCCCACTCGTCGTCGAGGTCGTAATCCGGCTTGTGTCCACCCATGCTCATTCTCCTTGGATAGTGCACCCGCACTCAAAGTCTATCCAGAAAAATGGGGCTCGCCAGTCAGCGGGAGTTCAAAGTTTGACCAGGGTGCGGCCAGCAATCTTGCCCTGGGTGATGGCCTCGGCGGCCTCCACCACCTGCTCCAGTCCAATCTCGGTCACCGCCTGCGCGAAGAAGCTGGCGGGCAGATCCCGGGCCAGTCGCTGCCAGGCCAGCTGGCGACGTGCCAGCGGGCACATCACCGAGTCGACCCCTTGCAACCGCACGTTGCGCAAGATGAAGGGCATCACGCTGGTGGGCAGATCGAAGCCACCCGCCAGACCGCAGGCCGCCACGGCGCCGCCGTAGTTCATCTGGGCCAGCAGCTTGGCCAGCACCTGACTGCCGACACTGTCGATCGCCCCGGCCCACAGCTGCTTCTCGAGCGGCTTGGCAGGCTCCAGCAGCTCGCTGCGCGGCACGATGCGGCTGGCACCGAGCGCGGTCAGCATCTCGCCCTGCTCCTCGGGACGACCGGTCAGCGCCGCCACCTGATAACCCAGCGCGGCCAGCAGTGCGACGGCAGTAGAGCCCACCCCGCCGGCGGCACCAGTCACCAGGATCTCGCCGCTCTGCGGGGTCACCCCCGCCTCTTCCAGCGCCAGCACGCAGAGCATGGCGGTCAGGCCGGCGGTGCCGATGCACATGGCCTGGCGCTCATCCAGCCCGGCCGGCAGCGGCACCAGCCAGTCGGCCTTGACCCGCGCCTGTTCGGCCATGCCGCCCCAGTGCCCTTCCCCCACACCCCAGCCGGTCAACACTACCTTGTCGCCCGGCTGATAACGCTCGTCGGCAGACTCGAGCACGGTACCGGCGAAGTCGATACCGGGCACCAGCGGCCACTGGCGCACTATCTTGCCCTTGCCGGTGATGGCCAGCCCGTCCTTGTAGTTGATGGAGCTGTAACTCACCGCCACCCGCACTTCGCCTTCCGGCAGCTGGCTCTCGCCCAGCCGGGTGAGGGTCGGTACCGTCTCGCCTTCTTGGTTTTCCAGTAACAGAGCCTTGAACATGGTTGCCTCTTTGATGAGTGTGAAAAGGGTCAGCTGCTTTGCCGCTTCTGCAGCTGAAAGTCGAGGGTCAGCGCCGAGCCCATGACGGGTTCACCGGCCAGCTGACGCAAGATGAGATCGGCCGCCTCCTGCCCCATCCGCTGATAGGGGATGCGGACCGAGGTGAGGGCCGGGTAGCAGGCGCGCGCCACGTCCAGATCGTCGAAACCGGCGATGGCGAGCTTGCCCGGCACGTTCAGGTGGCGACGCTGGCATTCGAACAGCACCCCGGCCGCCAGCTCGTCGTTGACGCAGACCAGTGCATCCAGCTCGGGCCAGCGCAGCAGGAACTCCCCCAGCATGGCCGCCCCGGTGCTGAAGCTGGGTCGCTCCGAGGTGTTGATGATGGCGTCGGGGGAGAGGTAGTTGTCCAGCAGCGCCTTCTGCCAGCCCTGCATGCGCTGCTGCAGCATCCACTGCTCCTGGCGGGCGCAGAGAAAACCGATGTTGCGGTAGCCGCGCTCGATGAGGTGGCGGGTCAGCTGATAGCCGGCATCGAAGTTGGAGACCCCGACGTTCATGTCGATGGGGCTGCGGGCCATGGCCCCCACCTCCACCACCGGCAGGCGAGCCGCCTTCAGCCGCTGGCGGATGGTCTCGCCGGGATCGCTGCCAAACAGCACCACGGCCGCCGGATTGTGCTGCAGAAAGCTGGTCAGCAGGCTCTCTTCCTGCTGTTTCAGGTGCTGGGCATCCCCCAGCATGATCTGGTAACCCTCCCGGCGCAGGCTCTGCTGCAGCCCGGCGATCACCTCGCCGCAGCCGCAGTCGGTCAGGCTGGGCACGATCACCACTATGGTCTGGGAGGTGGCGGATGCCAGCGCCCCCGCCGCCCGGTTGGGGATATAGCCGAGTTCATCCACCGCCGCCTCGATGCGCTCGCGCATCTTGTCGGACACCAGCTCGGGGGTGCGCAGGGCGCGCGACACCGTCATGGCCCCCACGCCGGCCAGCTGGGCCACATCGTTGAGGGTCACCCGACCCGTGCTACGGCGTTTCTTCGCTTCTGACATCCTTTCCCTTCCTCGGCATACGGGTGCTCACTTTAAGGCAAAAGCGGGGCACTGACTATTTGCTCAAACCGGATTTTACCCCCTTTGAGGCCGACAAGGGGCAGGATGAATCCCTTCTGTGAGAGAAATGATAGCGCTATCACAGATCGATGTTAGCGCTATCTGGTAGCGCTAACTTTCGCGATCAGGCTCACAGTTATCAGCCGGCAAGATCGCTAGATTGGCGCCATCTTATCCAGCCCGGACACTGCCATGCTGACCCAATTGCTGACCGAGGAGGTCATTTCCATCGAAGCGGGCGCCCGCGACTGGCGTCACGCCATCGAGCTGGCCACCGCCCCCCTGCTGGCCAACGGCACCATCGAGCCCTCCTATGTGGCGGCGCTCTATCGCTCCCACGAGGAGCTCGGCCCCTACTACGTGCTGGGCCCGGGCCTGGCCATGCCCCACGCCCGCCCGGAAGACGGCGTCAACCGGCTGGGACTGGCGCTGACCGTGCTGAAGGAGGGGGTCAACTTCGGCTCCGAGGGCAACGACCCGGTGCGGCTGCTGGTAACCCTGGCCGCCAGCGACAGCAACTCCCACGTGGAGACCATCGCCCAGCTGGCCGAACTGTTCATGAATGAAGAAGACGTGGCGGCCATCATGGCGGCCACCAGCAAAGACGACATCCTGCGCATCCTGGCGCGTTATTGAGTGGCGCCCTGCGCCCGACAGAGGAAGAGAACATGAAGATTCTGGTTGTATGCGGACACGGCCTGGGCACCAGCCTGATGATGGAGATGAGCATCAAGAGCATTCTCAAGGAGCTGGCCGTGACGGCCGAGGTGGATCACCGGGATCTCGCCTCCGCCGGCAGCGAGAGCGCCGAGATCTTTGTCGCCACCCGCGACATCGCCGAACAGCTGGTCAGCATGGGGGTCGACGGCCGGCTGGTCTCGCTGGACAACATGGTCGACAAGGCCGCCATGAAAGAAAAACTCGCCATCGCCCTGCGCGAACTGGGCGCACTCTAACCCCTTTGCGACTGTCTGGGCGGCCGGTGAGCCGCCGCTTCCATCTGCTTGGAGCTGACCATGGAATTTTTCAATTTTCTGATGTTTGACGTGCTGTCGGAGCCGGCCGTGCTGGTTGGCCTGATCGCCCTCATCGGCCTGATCGCCCAGAAGAAACCGGTGACCGAGTGCATCAAGGGCACGGTCAAGACCATCATGGGCTTCGTCATCCTGGGGGCCGGCGCCACCCTGGTGGTGAACTCGCTGGGCGACTTCGCCACCATCTTCCAGCATGCCTTCGGCATCAAGGGGGTGGTACCCAACAACGAGGCCATCGTCTCCATCGCCCAGCAGTCGTTCGGCAAGGAGATGGCGATGATCATGTTCTTCGCCATGCTGGTGAACATCCTGATCGCCCGGCTCACCCCGTGGAAGTTCATCTTCCTGACCGGTCACCACACCCTGTTCATGTCGATGATGGTGGCGGCCATCCTCTCCGCCGGCGGCATGAGCGGCATCCCGCTCATCGCGGTGGGCAGCTTGGTGGTCGGCGTGACCATGGTGCTGTTCCCGGCCCTCGCCCACCCCTACATGAAGCAGATCACCGGCTCCGATGACGTGGCACTCGGCCACTTCTCCACCTGCTCCTACGTGCTGGCCGGCTGGATCGGCGCCAAGTTCGGCAACAAGGCCCACAGCAGCGAAGAGGTGCAGGTGCCCAAGAGCCTGCTGTTCCTGCGCGATACCCCGGTGGCCATCTCCTTCACCATGGGGATCATCTTCCTTATCACCTCTCTGTTTGCCGGTGCGGATTACGTATCGGAAGTCGCCAAGGGCAAGCACTGGTTCATGTTCTCCCTGATGCAGTCCATCACCTTCGCCGCCGGGGTCTACGTGATCCTGCAGGGGGTACGGATGGTCATCGCCGAAATCGTGCCGGCCTTCAAGGGGATCTCCGACAAGCTGGTGCCCAACGCCAAGCCGGCGCTGGACTGCCCCATCGTCTTCCCCTACGCCCCCAATGCGGTGCTGATCGGCTTCCTGTCGAGCTTTGCCGCGGGTCTGGTGGGCATGGTGCTGCTCTATCTGCTGGGGCTCACCGTCATCATTCCGGGCGTGGTGCCGCACTTCTTCGTCGGCGCGGCGGCCGGGGTGTTCGGCAATGCCACCGGCGGCCGTCGCGGTGCCATGCTCGGGGCCTTCGCCAATGGCCTGCTGATCACCTTCCTGCCGGTGTTCCTGCTGCCGGTGCTGGGGGATCTCGGCTTTGCCAACACCACCTTCAGCGATGCCGACTTCGGTGTGGTAGGGATCCTGCTTGGCCTTATCATGCGCTGAGCCGGTCTCTGAAATGCAAAACGGAGCGCGAAGCGCTCCGTTTTTTTATGCCCACCACTCCCGACTCAGTCGTTCTCCAGGCTGGCGAGGCAGTGAGACAGGGTGCGCGCCAGCGCTCCCTGGTTGCGCAGCACCACGGCGCGGGCCTGCTCGCCCATCTCCCGGCGCCGGCTCTCGTCGGCCAGCAGACTGCTCACCTGCTCCCCCAGCTCGGCGGCATCGGCCACCACGGCGGCGCCACCCTGGGCCACCAGCTGGCGGGTGATGTCGCTGAAGTTGAAGTAGGCGGGGCCGCTCAGGCAGGGTTTGCCGAGCGCAGCAGGCTCCAGCAGGTTGTGGCCGCCCACCTTGACCAGGCTGCCGCCGACGAAAGCCACGTCGGCCGCCGCCAGCATCAGCGGCAGTTCGCCCATGGTATCCCCCAGGTAGACCTTGTCGCGCTCGCCCACCGCACTGCCCGCCGTGCGCCGCACGCAGCCGTAGGGGGCGCACAGCGCTGCCACCCGCTCGAACCGCTCGGGGTGGCGCGGCACCAGAATGAGCAGCGCAGCGGGATGACGTTTGAGCAACAGATCAAAGGCGGCCAGCACCTGTTCGTCCTCTCCCTGATGGGTGCTGGCGGCAATCCAGACCGGCCGCTCCGCCCCCAACAACTGGCGCAGGGCACGACCTTTGGCCTGCACCTGCTCATCGAGCTGAATGTCGAACTTGATGGAGCCGGTCACCGCCAGCCGCTCGCGTCCCACTCCCAGCCGATGAAAGCGATCCGCGTCGTCCTGGTGCTGGCAGAGCAGGTGGGTCAGCGGCCGGCTGAGAGCATCGAAGGCGCCCTGAAAACGGGCGTAACGCCGGCAGGATCGCTCCGAGAGGCGGGCATTGATGATGGTCACCGGCAGGTGACGCGCCTCGCAGGCCGCCAGCCAGTTTGGCCACAGTTCGGTTTCCATCACCCAGAGCGCGCGCGGTTTGACGGCCTTGAGGAACGCCGCCACCACCCAGGGGTAATCGAGCGGCGCGTAGCGGTGCTCCACCAGATCCCCCAGCCTGGCAGCCTGCTCGGCGCCGGTGCGGGTGGTGGTGGTGAGCAGGATCGGCAAGAAGGGCCGCTCGGCCTTGAGGGCGCGGATGAAGGGGCTGATGGCCAGCGTCTCCCCCACGCTCACCGCATGGATCCAGAGCGGCGCCTCCTGCCCGGTGGCGGGCGTTAGCCCCAGGTGCTCGCTCCAGCGCTTGCCAAAACCTGGTTTGCCCCTCTTCGGCTTGTAGAGCGCCAGCAATGCCAGCGGCAGCCCCAGGTGGATCAGCAGGTTGTAGAGCAGCCGATAGCCCATGCTAGTGCGGCTCCCTGCGCTTGCCCGGCTCGGCGACAAAACGGGGTGGTTCGCCGGGCGCCAGCGGCGGGGCCGGCGTCTCGCTGCACTCCAGCCGGCGGCCGGCCTCGATGACCTGCTCCGGCATCAGCTCGATCAGGCACTTGAGGTGACCGAACTTGCAGGTGCGCTTGAAGCAGGGGCGGCACTCGATGTCGGTGTGGACGATCTCGACCCGGTCCGCCAGCGGCGGGGTGTAGAGCGGCGAGGTGGAGCCATAGACCCCGATCAGCGGCCGGTTGAGGGCGGCGGCGACGTGCATCAGGCCGGAGTCGTTGGCGATCACCCGCCCGGCCAGCGCCATCAGGTCGATCGCCTCGTACAGGCTGGTCTTGCCCGCCAGCACGTGGCAGTTGGGGCGCGACAGCGGGTTGATCCGGTCGCGGATGGTGTTGGCCACCACCGCGTCCTTGCCGGAGCCGAAGATCCACACCTGCCAGCCCTCGTCGAGGTGCTTTTGCGCCACCACGGCGTAGTGGCCCTCCGGCCAGCGCTTGGCCGGGCCGAACTCGGCCCCCGGGCAGAGCACCAGCACCGGGCGGGCGCGATCCAGCCCGAGCCGCGCCAGCGCCTTCTCCTGATTGACGAGATCGACGTTGAGGGCCGGCTGGGGAATGGTCGGGATGTCGGCCCGGCTCTTCATCTGCGCCTTGGGATAGGCCAGTGCCAGGTAGGCCTCCACCATCAGCGGAAAGGCGGACTTGTTGCTGCGCATGTCGTTGAGCAGGCCGAAGCGGTGCTCGCCCTTCCAGCCGGTGCGCACCGGGATGCGGGCAAACCAGGGGATCAGCGCCGACTTCATGGAGTTGGGCTGGATGATGGCCTGATCGTACTTTTCGGCCGCCAGCTGCTTGCCGAGCCGGCGGCGGGCTCCCAGCTTGAAGTCGCCGTGACCGAGCGGCATCGGGATGGCCTTGTCCACCTCCGGCATCCGCTCCAGCAGGGCACCACACCAGGCGGGCGCCATCACGTGCAGCTCGCTGTCGGGGTGGTTGGCCTTGATCGCCTTGTAGAGGCTCTGGGACATCACCATGTCGCCGACCCAGGAGGGGCCGATCACCAATATTTTCATCTCGCACTTCTCCAGGGCCACGCCCTGCGGTTAATCGTTGCTGGCCGAGATTATGCCCGAAGAATGGCCCGAGAAATAACAGAAGATCCCGCTGCCATGCATCCTGGCGCCAAAAAACAACCCATTTGAAACCAACACTCATCCCGCCGCCGGAACCATGCTCCGCCTGCCGTTTTAGGCTAGAATGGGCGCCAATTTGAGCATGGCCCGCCAGGCGGGCGCCAACAAGGGCCTTTAATCCGTGAACAAACCGACTCTGGCGGCTGTCCTTATCGTCAAGAATGAAGCCGAAAACCTGCGCCCCTGCCTCGCCTCCCTCGACGGACTGGTCGACGAGATCGTCATCATGGACTCCGGCAGCCAGGACGAGACCCCGGCCATCGCCGCCGAATTCGGCGCCCGCTTCTTCGTCAATCCGGTGTGGCCAGGCTTCGGCCGCCAACGCCGGCTCGCCCAGTCCCACGTGCAATCCGACTGGGTGCTGTGGCTGGATGCGGACGAGCGGCTCACCCCCGAGCTGAAAGCCGCCATCGCCGCCGTCATGGCCAACCCGGCCAGCGACACCATCTACTCGATCCCGCGCCTCTCCTGGGTGTTCGGCCGCTTCATCCGCCACAGCGGCTGGTACCCGGACCGGGTGCTGCGCCTCTATCCCAAGGATCTCACCAGCTACAACGAGGTGCTGGTGCACGAGAAGGTTGAGGTGCGCGCCAACATGAAGATCGTCAACCTGCACGGCGACCTGCTCCACTTCACCTATCGGGATCTGGAGCACTACCTGGTCAAATCCGCCGGCTATGCCCGCGCCTGGGCCGATCAGCGCACCGCCCGCGGCAAGAAGGGCTCCCTCGGCCAGGGGCTGGTGCACGCGCTGGGCTGCTTCCTCAAGATGTACCTGCTCAAGGCCGGCTTCCTCGACGGCAAGCAGGGGCTCCTGCTGGCCATCCTGTCGGCCCATTCCACCTTCGTGAAGTACGCCGACCTCTGGATCCGCCAGCAGCCGCAGGCACCGGGACAGGCTGACAAGTAAGCCGCCGCAGACGGGCGCTGCCAGCGAGCAGCCCCCATACGAGACAGGGCCCTTCAAGGGCCCTGTCTGCATTTGCGCTATCCGCTATCACTGCTCGCTGCGCCAGAACGGCGGTGCCCAGCGGGCGATCGCCGCCGCCATGGTCTTGGGATCGAGCTGGCTCATGTCTTCCGGGTGATCGCTGTCTTCCGGCGGGCTGAACGCCAGGTGGCGCCCCTCGCTGTTGAGCGGACGCCAGCGCAGCGGCGTTGCCGAGCGGTGCGCCGGGAAGAAGCCGATGGTGGGCACATCCAGCGCCGCGGCGATGTGCAGCGGCCCTGTGCTGCCCGCCACGAACAGGGCGGCGTTGGCCATCACCTGGCAGAACTTGGGCAGCCCCTCCTCGGAGCGGTAGATCCAGCCGTTGCCGCCGTGGGCCAGCAGCTCGGCCGCCAGCTGTTCGGCGATCTTCTCCTCCCCCGGCCCCGCCGTCAGGATGCACTGCAACTCGGGACAGGCCTGGTTGAGCTTGATGATGAGGCGGGCGTACTGCTCGATGGAAAGGTTGTTGGCCGAGCCGCCGCTGCCGGCATGCACCATCAGCCAGGGGCGACCGGCATCGAGCCGCAGGCGGGCGGCAACCTGCTCGCGCACCTGTTGCAGGCTCTCGGCATCGAAGCTGAGGTAGGGGCCCTGCGGCTCCACCGCGCTCACCTGCTGGTCGGCAAGGAAACGGCGCACCAGATCCAGGTTGTATTCGTACTCCGGCTTCTGGGAGCGGGAGCGGCGCTGGATCAGGCGCTGGTTGTAGAGCACCTGGGCCAGCTTGGTGGCCGGCGCCAGCCGGTAGGGAATGTGCGCCTTCCACACCAGCATGGCGTTGCGGGAGTTGGAGAAGAGGCAGATGGAGGCATCGAAGGCGGCCGCCTTGATGCGTGCCTGCAAGGCACGTTGTTGTTCCTTGTCGGCCCGTGAGCCCGGATCCAGGATGATCTCGTCAATCCAGGGGCAGAGGCGGGCCAGCGGCGCCGTGTAGGCGGGAACCAGGGCAGTCACATGACACTCCATGGAACGCTTGAGCATGGCAAAACTCGGCCAGGCCAGCATGAAGTCACCAATCTTGTCATTGCGGACTACCAGAATACGTTTCATAAAAAATCCCTTTGCTCCCTGTCACCAACGCAAGGAGGCTTGATGCGCGATGCGGTATTCTTGCCTGATGTATCGCTATTCTCAAGCGAAGACGCCCGTCGGTGCTGATTTGACGCGGCAAAGCCGCCATCGGGGCGCCAAAACTCGCCCCATTGCGGTCGCGCCAATCCCCCAACAGACCCTATAATGCGACCAAATTTCCCGGTTGCAGGAATCAGCAGCATGACCAACAAGGTAATCTATCCCGGCACCTTCGATCCCGTCACCAACGGCCACACCGATCTCATCGGCCGGGCCGCCAGACTGTTTGACCAGGTGGTGGTCGGGGTGGCCAACAGCCCGAGCAAACGGCCGCTGTTCGATCTGGACGAGCGGGTGCAGCTGGCCCGCCAGGTGACCGCCCACCTGCCCAACGTCAAGGTGGTCGGCTTCTCCGGCCTGCTGGTGGACTTTGCCAAGGAGCAGCAGGCCAACGTGCTGATCCGCGGTCTGCGCGCCGTCTCCGACTTCGAATACGAGTTTCAGCTGGCCAACATGAATCGCCGTCTGATGCCGGAGCTGGAGAGCGTGTTCCTCACCCCGGCCGAGGAGAACTCCTTCATCTCCTCCACCCTGGTGAAGGAGGTGGCCCTGCACGGCGGCGACATCCGTCAGTTCGTCGACCCCATAGTAGCGGCCGCCATCAAGGCCAAACAGACCAGATAACAACGAAACAGGCTACCCGAGGGTAGCCTGTTTGCTGCTGGGGGGCCTGTGCGGCTCAGCCCGCCAGACGCGGGCCCAGCAGCTGCTGGCCTGCCAGGGTCAGCTGATCGAGCCACTCGTAGCGGCGCCGGTACATGGCCCGCTTCTTGGAGGCGATCTCCTCCAGCGGTTTGCGCTGGGCGGGCTGCAGCCGCACGAAGTTGGCGTCCAGATCGGTGGCGCCGAACTCCTGCCACAGCTCGTCATAGTCCGCCTGCAGACAGGCCTTCTTCTTCTTGCTGTAGCGACGGGCCTGATAGATGTGGGCCTTCATCCGCACCGCCGAGATATGCTCGGCCTGCATCGCCTCGGCCAGCTGCATCACCAGCATCACCACCAGCGACTTGGGCCGCACACCGTGGCCCTCCTTGGTCAGCGCACGCACCTTGTCCTGCGCCTGCTCGATGCAGGGCTCCGGGCCCTGTACCGAACCGATCACCACCGCCAGCTGGTTGGGGGTGCCGGCCAGCGAGAAGGCGCAGCTGTAGAGCCGCTTGCCCTGCGGGTCGACGATGGAGAGGGCCAGCTCCGCCTCGCGGCGGAAGGTGCCGTCGTGGCGCAGCACGATGCGGCAGCCGCTCTCGGGATAACGGCCAAGCTCGATGCCATCCCCCAGATAGAGCGGGTCGATCAGATCCGGGTAGCGAGCCAGCATCAGCCGATAGTGGTTTTCCAGCATCTCGGCCCGCTCGGTCGCGGTGGAGCCGGCGAAGCGATAGGGTCGCATCGGCTTGTCGAGCAGCTCGGGATAGTGGGCAGGCAGGGCCTTGAGCGGTTCGGCCTGGAACAGCTCGAACACCCGGCTCAGCTGCTGCCGATAAAGCAGACTGCGCAGCACGAACTTGGCGCGATTGAAGGTCTTGCGGGCGCTGTCATCGGGATAGAGGAAGCGCGCCATTTTTTGGGCACAATAGTGCCCCTGCCGGGACAAATGGTCCCAGTCTATTGATTTAGCTGTCATTTTATTGTCTCAAACCGCCTGAACGGCCGAGATAGTAGTGACGGGCGAGCAAATATTCAACAGACTGGAAATACTCTCTTACAACTTGGCCGTTTCAGGCCGAAAAAACCGCAATTCAGCGCTGACAGTGGGAGCAGAACACAGTCGTACGCTGTCCCAGCCGGATTTCGCTGAGCAGGGTGTGGCAGTGAAAACAGGGCTGGCCGCCCCGCCCGTAGACCTGCAACTGCTGCACGAAATAACCCGGTTTGCCATCTGCACTGGTGAAATCCTTGAGGGTGGTGCCCCCCTGCCGAATCGCCTCGGCCAGCACCCGCTTTATCTCCCCTACCAGGGTACTCAGCCGCTCGGCGCTGATGTTGCCCGCCGCCCGCTTGGGATGAATGCCGGCGGCATAGAGCGCCTCGTTGGCGTAGATGTTGCCCACCCCGACCACCACATGGTTGTCCATCAGGAAGGTCTTGATGGCGGTGCTGCGCCCCTTGGCGCGCTCACGCAGGTAATCGGCATTGAAGGCGTCGGTGAGCGGCTCTGGCCCCAGCTTGGCCAGCAGCGCATGTGCCTCGGCCGGCTCGCGGGTCCACAGCAGGGCGCCGAAGCGGCGCGGATCGTTGAGCCGCAGCAGCTTGCCGTTCTCGAGCTCGATATCCACGTGATCGTGCTTCTCGGCCGGGGTGCCGATGTCCAGCACCCGCAGGCTGCCCGACATGCCCAGATGGAGGATGGCGGTACCGAAGTCGGTCTCCAGCAGCAGGTACTTGGCGCGGCGGCTGACCCGGTGGATGGTGAGGTCCACCAGCTCCTGGATCTCCCCCGGCACCGGCCAGCGCAGACGGCCGTCCCGCACCACCACCCTAGTGACCTTGATGCCGGTAAGCCAGGGCGATATGCCCTGGCGGCTGACTTCGACTTCCGGTAATTCAGGCATGGGATCCTCGTGCTGACGCTGAAAAATGGGTTAGGGAGCGGGACGCAGCAGGCTGCGATACTGCTCCTGGCTCAGGCTGAGCCAGGTCGAGGGGGGCAGCAGGGCGGCAAACTTGCCGTCATCCTGATAGAGCCCCACCTCGATGGGGTCGCTCTGGCCAGCGACCCAGATCTTGAGGGTAACCGGATTGCCGCGCACGGCTTCGCCGGGCGGCAGCAACCAGCCCTGCCAGGCCTCGATGTGCGCCGCCAGCTGGGCACTGCTGAGCCCCAGATCCGGCCCGCTGCGCCAGCCCTGTCCGATGCGCTCTATCTGCCAGCTCGGCCCCTGCCAGGTGAGCACAACGGCGCTCTCCGGCAACAGCGGGCGCGCCCGCTTGGCGCTGTTTTCCTGCTGGGCGATCTCCAGCCGGTGCAACAGGGTGATCACGATCAACACCACCACGATGATCACGTTGTTCCAGCCTCTGCGGCTCAATTTGAACATGACAAGCCTCCCTTCGAACCGGCAGTGTACTGAATTCCGACCATAAAAAAACCCGGCACAGGGCCGGGTTTTTGGGAATGCAGCATCAAGTAATTACTTGATTTTGCCTTCCTTGTAGATCACATGCTGACGAACAACGGGATCAAACTTTTTGATTTCCATTTTTTCGGGCATGGTGCGCTTGTTTTTGGTAGTGGTATAGAAGTGACCAGTACCGGCGCTGGAGTTCAGGCGAATCTTCTCGCGAATACCTTTAGCCATGATCTAATTCCTTATACCTTAACACCGCTGGCGCGCAGTTCAGCCAGAACCACTTCAACGCCACGCTTGTCGATGATACGCATGCCTTTTGCGGATACGCGCAGGCTTACGAAGCGTTTTTCACTCTCAACCCAGAAACGGTGAGTGTGCAGGTTCGGCAGGAAACGACGCTTGGTAGCGTTGTTAGCGTGCGAACGGTTGTTACCAACTGCCGGGCGCTTGCCGGTTACTTGGCATACTCTAGACATGTCAGTCTCTCCAAATCTTACTTCATTGCTCGAGCAAATATCTGCCCCGCTGGCCTTCGATTGCGGGGCAAACAGAAGGCGGCATTTTATACAGCATCCGTGATCAAAGATCAACTAATACGGCGCCAGAGCACAGTCATAACCAACCGCGCTCGGCGAAAGAAACCGTGATGCCATCACCGATCACCAAGTGATCCAGCACTCTGATATCGATCAGGGCCAGGGCGGCCGTGATCCGATCCGTGATCTGGCGGTCGGCCCTACTGGGCTCGGCGACGCCGGACGGGTGATTATGCGCCAGAATCACGGCGGCTGCATTATGTTTGAGTGCGATCTGCACGATTTCTCTGGGCCAGACGCTCGCCGAGTCGAGGGTGCCGTAAAAAAGTTCAACGAATTGAATCACTCTGTGCTGATTGTCGAGCAGCAGCAGGGCAAACACCTCCCGCGGCCGATCCCGCAGCTGGGCCTGCAGATAGTCTCTGGTCAGCTGGGGCGAGGTGAGCGCATCCCCCCGCTGCAGCTGCTGCGCCAGATGGCGTTTACCCATCTCCAGCACCGCCTGCAGCTGAGCATATTTGGCCGGGCCCAGGCCATGCGCCTCGCAGAAGGCACGTCGGTCCGCCCCCAGCAGATTGCGCAACGATCCGAACTGATTCAACAGGTTGCGGGAGAGATCGACCGCACTCAGGCCACTAACCCCGGTACGCAGGAAGATCGCCAGCAACTCGGCATCGGACAAGCCGCCCGGGCCGTGACGCAGCAGCTTCTCACGAGGTCGTTCATCCTCTGGCCACTCCTTGATGCTCATTTGTCTCTCCTTTGCGCTATTGAGAGAAAACATAGCAAAGAAATCACGGGAGCCCGGCCACAAGACCCCCATGTCAGCCTCTGTCGTCGACTGCTGCCTGTGGTATCTTAGCCGACCAGTCAGAGTGAGCCGGAAGAGAAACAGCAGATGAGATTGGCCGATAAACGCATCCTGTTGGGTGTCAGTGGCGGGATCGCCGCCTACAAGAGTGCCGAGCTGGTACGCCGCCTGAAAGATCAGGGCGCCGAGGTACGGGTGGTGATGACCCGCTCCGCCAAGGAGTTCATCACCCCGCTAACCCTGCAGGCCGTCTCCGGTCACCCGGTGGCCGACAGTCTGCTGGATCCGGCCGCCGAGGCGGGCATGGGCCACATCGAGCTGGCCAAGTGGGCCGATCTGGTGCTGATCGCCCCCGCCAGCGCCAATCTGATGGCCCGCATGGCCGCTGGCATGGCCGACGAGCTGCTCACCACCCTCTGCCTGGCCACCCCGGCACCGGTGGCGCTGGCGCCGGCCATGAACCAGCAGATGTATCTCAACGCCGCCACTCAGGCCAACCTCAAGACCCTCGCCAGTCGCGGCATTCTGCTGTGGGGGCCAGATTCCGGCAGCCAGGCGTGCGGTGACGTGGGCCCGGGCCGGATGCTGGATCCCCTCGAACTGGTTGAACGCTGCTGCCAGCAGCTCGCCGTCGAGCCGCTGCTGGCCGGCGTCAGGCTGCTGCTGACTGCCGGGCCGACCCGTGAAGCACTCGATCCGGTGCGCTACATCAGCAACCACAGCTCAGGCAAGATGGGCTATGCCATCGCCCGCGCCGCCCGTGAAGCGGGTGCCGAGGTGACACTGGTGAGCGGCCCGGTGGCACTGGCCACCCCGGCCGGCGTCACCCGCGTCGACGTCGAGAGCGCCGAGCAGATGCACCAGGCGGTCATGAGCCGGGTCGGCGAGAGCGACCTCTTCATCGGCTGCGCCGCCGTCGCCGATTATCGCCCCGCCCAGGTGGCCGAGCAGAAGATCAAGAAGACCGGCGACAACGACCAGATGCAGCTGACCCTGGTCAAAAACCCTGACATCATCGCCGCCGTAGGGGCCTTGTCAGACAAACCCTTCACCGTCGGATTTGCCGCAGAAACCGTGGATGTGGAACAATACGCCCTCGACAAACTGCAGCGTAAGCGGCTGGACATGATCGCCGCCAACGACGTATCCCGTGCGGGCCAGGGCTTCAATGCCGATGACAACGCCCTCACCGTGTTCTGGCAAGGGGGTCAAGCCCCTCTGCCCCTGGCCGATAAGCTGACGCTGGCTCGTCACCTGATTGCCCTGATTGCACGCCATTACCGGCGCTGAGCCAGTCAATCGACCACCTCCACTCCAATAAAAACGATTTATGACAACACAAATTGAACTGAAGATTCTGGATGCCCGCATCGGCACCGACTATCCGCTGCCTGCCTACGCCACACCGGGCTCCGCTGGCATGGATCTGCGCGCCCTGCTGGATGCCCCGCTGACGCTGGCCCCGGGTGATACCACCCTGGTACCGACCGGGCTGGCCATCCACATCCAGGATCCGGGCCTGTGCGCTACCATCCTGCCCCGCTCCGGCCTCGGCCATAAGCACGGCATCGTGCTGGGCAACCTGGTCGGCCTCATCGATTCCGACTACCAGGGCCAGCTGATGGTCTCGGTATGGAACCGCGGCAAAGAGGCGTTCACCATGCAGCCCGGCGAGCGCATCGCCCAGCTGGTGATCATGCCGGTGGTTCAGGCCAGCTTCCAACTGGTCGATGAGTTCAATCAGAGCGAACGGGGTGAAGGCGGTTTTGGTTCTTCTGGTCGCCAATAACAGACCACACCGGCCCGAGCGGCGGTGCCTAATAACAGAATCAGGCCATTGTTTTTTTAGGGGAATCCATGGCAAGCAGTAATCAGAAACAGAGTCGGCGCGATCAGATCCTGCAGGCGCTCGCCCACATGCTGGAGACCAGCCCAGGCCAGCGCATCACCACGGCCCGTCTGGCGGCCGAGGTGGGGGTCTCCGAGGCAGCCCTCTATCGACATTTTCCCAGCAAGGCGCGGATGTTCGAGGGGCTGATCGACTTTATCGAAGATTCCCTGCTGTCACGGGTCAACCTGATCATGGCCGAAGAGAAGGACACCATGAGCCGCTGCCACCACATACTGCAGCTGCTGCTGGTGTTCGCCGAGCGCAATCCCGGTATCACCCGCATCCTCAACGGCGACGCCCTGCTGGGCGAGCACGACCGGCTGCGGGATCGCATCAGCATCCTGTTCGACAAGCTTGAGACCCAGATCAAGCAGGTGCTGCGGGAGAAACGGCTGCGCGAAGGCCAGGGCTTCCAGCTCGACGAAACCATGCTGGCCAACCTGCTGCTGGCCTACACCGAAGGGCGCATCAGCCAGTTCGTCCGCTCCGAGTTCAAAATCAAACCCACCGCCGGCTTTGAAGATCAGTGGCAGTTTATCCGCAGCCAGCTGCTGCAGAGCTGACAAGCTCAATTTGCGATAAGTAGCGGCCACGCCGCTCCAGACGGGTTGCAGTAAAGAGGGAGGCCTTGGCCTCCCTTGTTTTTTGTGGCACAAAAGAGGCGGTGAGCACCAGATGCGACCCGGACTGTCGCATGCCAATGTTAGATTCATGCGCCATAAACCTTTTATCGCCTGACAGGACACCCTATGGAACCCGAAATCATTACCGAAGCGCAGACCTGGCTGGTCAACAACCAGGGCCTGCTGATCGAGTATGCCGTCAACATCGCGGCCGCCCTGCTCACCCTGCTGGTCGGCTACATCGCCGCCAACCTCATCAGCGGCGCCGTGGTCAAGGTGATGCAGTCCCGCAAGCTGGACACCACTGTCACCCACTTCGTCGGCAGCATCCTCAAGTACGCCATCCTGGTATTCGTGGTGATCGCCGCGCTGGGCCGGGTCGGGGTGCAGACCGCCTCCTTCGTCGCCATTATCGGTGCCGCCGGTCTGGCCATCGGTCTGGCGCTGCAGGGCTCGCTCTCCAACTTCGCCGCCGGCTTCCTGCTGATCATCTTCCGCCCCATCAAGGCAGGCGAGTTCATCGAGGTGGCAGGCACCAATGGCGTGGTGCAATCCGTTCAGCTGTTCACCACCACCCTCACCTCAGGTGACAACAAGATGGTGGTGGTGCCCAACTCCGCCATCCTCAACGGCACTATCGTCAACTACTCGCGCATGGATACCCGCCGCGTCGACATGACCTTCGGTATCGGCTACGGCTCGGATCTCCGCAAGGCCAAGCAGATCCTGGAGCGGCTGGTGAACGAAGAGCCGCGCATCCTCAAGGAGCCGGCAGCCAACATCGCCGTCGCCGCGCTGGCCGACTCCTCGGTCAACATAGTCGTGCGCCCCTGGGTCAAGACCGGCGACTACTGGGGAGTCTGGTTCGACTTCCATGAGAAGGTGAAGCTCACCTTCGATGCCGAAGGCATCGAGATCCCCTTCCCGCAGATGGTCATGCACATGCAAAAGCCGCAGGCGTAAACGCGGTTTTGCAGCCACCCACAATGCCAGCCTTCGGGCTGGCATTGTCGTCTCTGGCCTCGGCAGGGGTGAACACGACCATAAAAAAAGCCGGCCACAATGGGCCGGACTTTGTTTTCAGCATTCCGGTGGCGTCGGCTTACACCAGCCGACGTGCCACCCGGTTGAGCAGCGGTTGCACCAGCACATATCCCCCCAGCACGGCACCGATCACCGCCAGTACCCGCAGCGGCAAGGTAGGGGCCGCACTGGTCAGCACCAGGGTCAACAGGCCGATGAGGCCGGTGGCGATCAGGCTAAGGGCAAACAGGGACAACACAGCTTTCATAGCGATCTCCTCATTCCAGACAGTAGCCATCCCTGGGAGATCTCGTCCATGCGACACCCATGCTAGCCATCTTGGGCCGCCGACAATTTGCGCCTGCTCATGAAATGAGCGAAAAGGCGTCTATCGAATACTCTTTTGGCTGCCATGCCAGGTTGCCACCCCACTCGCAGCATGCCCCCGCCCTGAAAGCCCTTTCAACGGCAGCAAGCCCGACCAAGTATGCGCAAACGCAAGATCCGGCTGCCATGAGTGACTCATAATCGCAGCGTTTTGGTTGTAAACTCGGTCGATGGCAGACAATTGGTAAAGCTCTGTTACACGGGCCGCACCATGGGCTCGGTATAATGGGCCCGGTATAGTGCTCGAATAATAAGGTTTGGCGGGAGCCTTGCCTGCAAGGTTCATACACAACTTGGAAGACTGATAATCCTATGAAAAACATCAATCCAACCCAGACCCAGGCCTGGCAGGCACTGGAAGCCCACTTTGCAGCGAACAAAGAGACCCGGCTCAAGGATCTGTTCGCCCAGGATCCCCAGCGTTTCGACAAATTCTCCCTCACCTTCGGTGGCGACATCCTGGTCGACTACTCGAAGAACCTGATCACCGAAGAAACCCTCAAGTTGCTGGTTGATCTAGCCAAAGAGACCGATCTTCGCAGCGCGATCGACGCCATGTTCAATGGCGACAAGATCAACATGACCGAAGGCCGCTCGGTACTGCACGTGGCCCTGCGCAACCGCTCCGACCGCCCCATCGAGAGCGACGGCAAGGACGTGATGCCGGAAGTAAACGCCGTGCTGGCCAAGATGAAGGGCTTCTGCGAGAAGATCATCAGCGGCGAATGGAAAGGCTACACCGGCAAGGCGATCCAGCACGTGGTCAACATCGGTATCGGTGGCTCTGATCTGGGCCCTGTGATGATCACCGAGGCACTGCGTCCCTACAAAAACCACCTGCAGATGCACTTCGTCTCCAACGTCGATGGCACCCACATTGCCGAGACTCTCAAAGAGATTGATGCGGAAACCACCCTGTTCCTGGTGGCCTCCAAGACCTTCACCACTCAGGAGACCATGACCAACGCCCTGACCGCCCGCGACTGGTTCATCAAGATCGCCGGTGACAAGGCCCACGTTGCCAAGCACTTCGCTGCGCTCTCCACCAACGGCAAGGCCGTGGCCGAGTTCGGTATCGACACCAACAACATGTTCGAGTTCTGGGACTGGGTTGGCGGCCGCTACTCCTCCTGGTCTGCCATCGGCATGCCTATCGCCCTCTCCGTCGGTTTCGAGAACTTTGAGGCCCTGCTGCAAGGCGCCTTCGAGATGGACATGCACTTCGCCACTGCCTCCTATGAGCAGAACGTGCCGGTGCTGCTGGCGCTGATCGGCCTGTGGTACAACAACTTCCATGGTGCCGAGTCCGAAGCCATTCTGCCGTACGATCAGTACATGCACCGTTTCCCGGCCTACTTCCAGCAGGGCAACATGGAGTCCAACGGCAAGTACGTGGATCGCAACGGCAAGCCGGTTGACTACCAGACCGGCCCCATCATCTGGGGTGAGCCGGGCACCAACGGCCAGCACGCCTTCTACCAGCTGATCCACCAGGGCACCAAGCTGATCCCCTGTGACTTCCTGGCACCGGCCATCAGCCACAACCCGATCGGCGACCACCACCCGAAATTGCTGGCCAACTTCTTCGCCCAGACCGAGGCGCTGGCCTTCGGCAAGAGCAAGGAGCAGGTCGAAGCCGAGTTCCTGGCGGCTGGCAAGACCCTGGAGCAGGTCAAGGATCTGGTGCCGTTCAAGGTGTTCGAAGGCAACCGCCCGACCAACTCCATCCTGTTCAAGAGCCTGACCCCGAAAACGCTTGGCTCTTTGATTGCCATGTACGAGCACAAGATCTTCGTACAGGGCGCAATCTGGAACATCTTCAGCTTCGACCAGTGGGGCGTGGAGCTGGGCAAACAGCTGGCCAACAAGATCCTGCCGGAGCTCAACACTGCCGAGGCTGTTACCAGCCACGACTGCTCCACCAACGGTCTGATCAACACCTGGAAAGCGTGGAAAGCCTGATTTAGCCGGCCTTTCTGAATGCAAAAGCCCCGCTCGATGAGCGGGGTTTTTTTATGGCTGTCGGGCTGGTTTTGCTGGCTGGCCAATCGGGTGTCCAGTCCGACCGGCGACGGGGATCGTCATCCCCGCCCCTTCATCATCCAGCCCGATGCCGGCTTAACCGCCAACGGCGATGCGTTTCATGTCCTTCATATAACCGCGCAGTACCTGGCCGATCGCTTCGATGGGGTGGTTGCGGGTCGCCTCGTTGGCCGCCAGCAGCGCCAGGTTGTCGACGCTCTGCCCTTCCGCCTTGCTGGCACCCAGGTCGCCCGCTTTCAGGGTCGGCATGAAGTGCTCGCGCAGCAAGGGCACCGCGGCGTTGGCGAACAGGTAGTTGCCGTACTCGGCGGTGTCGGAGATGACCACGTTCATCTCGTACAGACGCTTGCGGGCAACGGTGTTGGCGATCAGCGGCAGCTCATGCAGGGATTCGTAGTAGGCAGACTCCTCGTAGATGCCGGAGGCCACCATGGTCTCGAACGCCAGCTCGACACCCGCCTTGACCATGGCCACCATTACCACGCCATTGTCGAAGTACTCCTGCTCGGCAATCTTGCCTGCAAAGGCCGGGGCGTTTTCGAAGGCGGACTTGCCGGTCTCTTCGCGCCAGCCGAACAGCTTGGCGTCGTCTTCGGCCCAGTCGGCCATCATGCCGCGGGAGAACTCACCGGCGATGATGTCGTCCATGTGCTTCTCGAACAGCGGGCGCATCAGGGTCTTGAGCTGCTCGGAGAGCTCGAAGGCGCGCAGCTTGGCCGGGTTGGACAGACGGTCCATCATCAGGCTGATACCACCCTGTTTCAGGGCTTCGGTGATGGTCTCCCAACCGAACTGGATCAACTTGCCGGCATAGGCCGGGTCTGTGCCTTCGGCAACCAGCTTGTCGTAGCAGAGCAGGGAACCTGCCTGCAGCATGCCGCAGAGGATGGTCTGCTCGCCCATCAGGTCGGATTTCACTTCCGCCACGAAGGAGGACTCCAGCACCCCGGCACGGTCGCCGCCGGTGGCGGAGGCCCACGCCTTGGCGATGGCCATGCCTTCACCCTTGGGATCGTTCTCCGGGTGAACGGCGATCAGGGTCGGCACACCGAAGCCGCGCTTGTACTCTTCACGCACTTCGGTACCCGGGCACTTCGGCGCCACCATCACGACCGTGATGTCAGAGCGGATCTGCTGACCCTCTTCCACCACGTTGAAGCCGTGGGAGTAGCCCAGCGCGGCGCCCTGCTTCATCAGCGGCATCACGGTTTTGACGACGTCGGAGTGCTGCTTGTCCGGGGTCAGGTTCAGCACCAGATCAGCGGTCGGGATCAGCTCTTCATAGGTGCCAACCGCGAAGCCGTTGTCGGTGGCCTTCTGCCAGGAGGCACGCTTCTCGGTGATGGCGGCCTTGCGCAGTGCGTAGGAGATATCCAGCCCGGAGTCGCGCATGTTCAGGCCCTGGTTCAGACCCTGGGCACCACAGCCCACAATCACCACCTTCTTGCCCTTCAGCACGTTGCAGCCGTCCGCGAACTCTTCGCGCTGCATGAAACGACACTTGCCCAGCTGGGCCAACTGCTGACGCAGGTTCAAGGTGTTGAAATAGTTAGCCATGGTGATTGCTCCGTTCGATTGATTCCATGCCGGATGGCGGCGTTGTCGAAACCACTATAGCGCGGGACACTTATTGCCTGAACTGATATATTCGAAACAGTACGTTGCAATAATTGAAACGTTAACCCTTCATGATCACATGACGGGAGCGAACCACCCACCGCTGGATATCGGGCAGACATCCAGCGCCAGGAGCTGAAAGATGGACCTTCGCAATCTCGAGCTGTTTCTCCACCTCGCCGACTCCCTCCACTTCGGCAAGAGCGCCGACGCCATGGCGGTCAGTCCCTCTACTCTCAGCCGCGCCATCCAGCGGCTGGAGCAGGAGACCGGCTGCGTGCTGTTCGAGCGGGATAACCGTTCGGTACGACTCACTGTGGCGGGCGAGAAGCTGCGCGAGTTTGGTGGAGAGCTGCTGCAGGAGTGGCGCCAGCTCAAGCAGGAGCTCAAGCGTAGCGACGAACCGCTGCAGGGCCGACTGCGGGTGTTCTGCTCGGTCACCGCCAGCTACTTCCTGCTGCCCGAGGTGCTGGAGCGCTTCCGCCGTCGCTATCCCCAGCTGGAGATCAAGCTGGAGACCGGCGACCCGGCGCTGGCGGTGGACAAGATCCTGGCCGACGAGGCCGATCTCGCCATCGCCGCCCGCCCCGATGCCCTCTCATCCAAGCTGGAGTTTGCCAGCCTGCAGCAGGTACCGCTGGTGTTCATCGCTCCTCGCACCGCACCGCAGCAGAACCAGTGGTTCTCCCAGGGAGAGCCAGACTGGGAGCGGCTGCCGCTGATCCTCTCGGAGCAGGGGCTGGCCCGCAAACGCTGCGATCAATGGCTGCGTAACAAGGGGATCGCCCCCAACATCTATGCGGAGGTGGCGGGCAACGAGGGGATTGTCGCCATGGTGGCGCTCGGCTTCGGCGTGGGACTGGTGCCGGCGGCAGTGATCGACCACAGCCCCATGGGTGACAAGGTACGCATCGTCGAGCCCAAGCCGGCGCTAAAGCCGTTCGACGTCGGCATCGCCGTACTCAAGAAGCGGCTGGAAGAGCCGCTGATCCGCGCCTTCTGGGATACGGCGCGGGGACAGGGATCACTGCGCTGACAAGGCGGGCAACACTGGTGCATAGATGAGCGAGGGATCCTGCATCATGGCGCGGCTGCCGGTCGGCAAATCCGGATTACTCAGCTCCAGCATCACCCGCCGCTCGAGCTGCAGCCGCCGGATGGTGCTGCCAAAACCCGCCTCGAATATCCGCTCATAGTCACCGGACTGGCGGGCTCGCTGCAGACCCAGCTCGATGCGCTTGGCCAGCTCCGGATACCTGGGCGAGACGAAAAACAGCAGCGCCAGCGGATAGCGAAACACCAGGTGGGGTTCGATGGCCAGATCCGGATGCTGTGTGAGCTCATCCTCGATCTCGATGACCGAGCGCAGGAAGCAGTCGAAGCGCCGTTTGTGCAGCATGTTGAACAGGGCCTCATAGAGACCACCCACCACCACGTCGAGGCCGTTCTCCTTGAGCAAACGGGTATCAGGCCAGGATCTGTGCTGACCGATGCGAAACCCTGCCTGCCGCCAGTCGGTCAGCGATCGTATGTTGGCGAACCGCCCCTCGTCCCCCTGCCGAACGAGGCACACCCGCCAGCCCAGCAACCCTTTCGCCAACGGAACATGGATGGCCAGCAGGGTGCGCTCGCGCTCCTCATCGGGCGCAAACACCCCGACCTGCACCAGTTCGCCCCCCTGCAACTCCTTGACCGCCCGACCCTGCTCCATCGGCGGGCTGGCAATCAACCGATAGGGACCGTATTCGGGCACGGTCAGATCGAGGGAGAGTCGCAACAGACCAGCCACGGCGGGATTGGGGTGATCAAGCAGCAGATTCCAGGCCCTGATGGGGGTCTCGGCCGCCTGCACGCTGCCAGCCAGCAGAATGACGCACCACAGCCAGCTCCTGATCATTGCACTCCTCCCCTTGTCACTTCCTCACTATAACCTCTCCTCCTCTACCGCCGGGCGCATGGCTGCACGGATATGTGAGCGACTCGATGTCAAATATGACAGTAGCTACGGCAAGGGGCAGATCAGAGACTAGACTGAACGTTCAACCTGAGTGGAAGAGGGAGTCCCGCCATGATGTCCAATCTGATCGAAATCAACAGCTCGCTGCTGTTCGACGAGTACCTGCAAAGCCTGGGGGTACCCTCAACCTTGCTGGATCAGGAACAGGACATCTATCTGCAGGAACACCACCTGGCAGCGGTACGCCAGATCCAGGGTGAACTGAGGTTTTACCTCCGCGCCAACGCCCTCACCAAGCAGTGATCCGCAGCCGGTCACAGAACCGGCGCTGGATGCATATTACACTGGCACCATCCGCCACCCACGGGAGTGCCCATGAAACCAAGCGGCCTGGATCGGCTCTTCAAACCCCAGTCAATCGCCGTCATCGGCGCCTCGACCGACCCGCAGAAGGCCGGTCACGTGGTCATAAGGCACCTGCTCGCCGGCCAGTTCAAGGGCCCCATCCTGCCGGTCAGCCCGCATAGCAAGGCCATTGCCGGCGTGCTGACCTATCCCGACATCGACAGCCTCCCCCTTGCCCCGGACCTCGCCATCGTCTGTACCCGGCGGGAACGGGTACTGACCCTCATCGAGGCGCTCGGCAAGCGGGGAGTGGGTGCCGCCATCATACTGGCGGCCGATTTCACCCCACCTGAGCGCGAACAACTGCAGCGACTGAGCCGGCAATACGACATCCGCCTGCTCGGCCCCAACAGCATGGGGATGTTGTTGCCGGGTCAGGGTATCAATGCCAGCTTCTCACCGATTGCCGCCAAGCCCGGTCAGGTCGCCTTTCTCTCCCAGTCGGCCGCCGTCAGCACCACCATTCTGGATTGGGCCAAACAGCATGAACTCGGCTTCTCGGCCTTCATCTCCCTTGGCGATCACTGCGACATCAACTTCGGTCAGCTGCTGGATCAGCTCTCCCGCGACAGCGTGACCCGCGCCATCCTGCTCTACATGGACAAGCTGCAGGATGCCCGCCATTTTCTCTCGGCCGCCCGTGCCGCCGCGCGCAACAAGCCCATCCTGGTGCTCAAGAGCGGCCGCCATGAACCGGACAACGGGCTCGACAACGTCTATGACGCCGCCATCCGTCGCGCCGGCATGCTGCGGGTACGGGATACCCACGAACTGTTTGCCGCCGTCGAGACCCTGAGTCACTCCCTGACCCTCAAGGGGGAGCGGCTCGCTATCATCTCCAACGGCCGTGGCCTGGCCAACATGGCGATCGACAAGTTGCTGGAGCGTGGCGGCAAGCTGGCGATGCCACCCCGCGACATCGGCAGCGATGCCGACATCCACGACTATCAGCAGGCACTCGACGACCTGCTGCAAGGGGAGGAGGCTGACGCCATCCTGCTCATCCATGCCCCTTCACTCACCGCCCGCGGCGCGGCCTTGGCCCGCAGCCTCATTGACTACGTCAAACTGCATCCCAGGGCCAGACGCTTCAATATCCTGACCAACTGGGCGGGGGAATATTCGGCCCAGGAGGGGCGCAGGCTGTTCAGCGAGGCAGGATTCCCCACCTACCGCACTCCGGAGAGCGCGGTCGCTGCCTTCATGCACATGGTGGAGTACCGCCGTAACCAGAAGCAACTGATGGAAACCCCCGCATCGCTGCAGGGTGACAGGCTTGACGTCGACCAGTGCCAACTGCTTATCCGGCAGGCGCTGGAACGTAAACAGCTCACCCTCGACACCCATCTGGCACACCCCATTCTGCAAGCCGCTGGGCTCTCCACCCTGCCGACCTGGATCGTCTCCGATGCCATCGAGGCCACCCTGACCGCGGAGCAGATCGGCTATCCGGTCGCGGTCAAGCTGCGCTCGCCAGACATACTCCACAAGTCGGCCGTACACGGCGTCATGCTCAACCTGCGCACCTCGGCCGAAGTCGCCCAGGCTGCGGACGCCATTCTGGATCGAGTCAGGCAGCACGACCCCGGTGCCCGCATCGAAGGCCTGCTGGTACAGCGAATGGCGCGGCGCAGCGGCGGCCTGGAGCTGCGGATCCGGCTGCAACAAGACCCGGTGTTCGGCCCTGTCATCCTGCTCGGTGAATCAGGGGCCGAGCCGCAGGAGATGATGGCGGCCCTGCCGCCACTCAACCAGGCGCTGGCACGCTACCAGATCATAGGGGCGCTCAAGAGTCGCAAGATCCGCGAACAAGCCAGTCCGGAGCGGCTCGATATCGATGCCCTCGGCCAGGTGCTGTGCCAACTGTCGGAGCTGCTGCTCGCCTTCCCCGAGATCCAGCAGCTGGATCTGCACCCGCTGCAGGCCTTCGGCGCCGAGATGGTGGTGCTGGACGCCAGCCTGACCCTGCAACCCCATGAAGAGGGCAGCTGCAGGCTGGCTATCCGTCCCTATCCCACCGAACTGGAAGAGGGGGCCTGGCTCAAGGATCAGAGCCATGTGCTGCTGCGCCCTATCCGGCCGGAGGATGAACCTGCCCACAAGCAATTTGTCCTCAAGGTATCGGATGAAGACAGGTACAAGCGCTTCTTCGCCGATGTGGGGGAGCTAGGGCACGAGGAGCTGGCCCGCATGACCCAGATCGATTACGACCGGGAGATGGCCTTTGTCGCCGTGGGACAGGATGGGGAACGAAAAGATCAGATTTTAGGGGTAGTTCGCGCCATTTCGACGCCGGATCTGAGCGACGCCGAGTTTGCCATTCTGGTACGGTCCGATCTGAAGGGGTTGGGGCTTGGCAAACTGATGATGGAGAAGATTGTGCGCTATGCCAGGGAGCGCGGCATTGGCCAGCTGTCGGGCATGACCATGCCCAGCAACCGCGGCATGATCAACCTGGCCAAACGGCTTGGTTTCAAGATCGATATCCAGCTGGAAGATGGGGTAGTCAACATGGAGCTGCCCTGTGCGGAGCGAATAGAGAGGGAATAGCACGGGAAAGCGTGCTGAAATGACTGAATCTCAGGCAATAAAAAAGCCCGCTCAGATGAGCGGGCTTCTTCAATTGGGTGCCTGGCAGTGTCCTACTCTCGCATGGCGAATGCCACACTACCATCGGCGCTACAGCGTTTCACTTCTGAGTTCGGCATGGGGTCAGGTGGTTCCACTGCGCTATTGCCGCCAGGCAAAATCTTCAATCTGAAAAAGCTGATTTAGTTATTCGTTCTCGGTATCTGCTACAAGCCTTCGAACACTTCTTGGGTGTTGTATGGTTAAGCCTCACGGGTAATTAGTATGGGTTAGCTCAACACGTCGCCGCGCTTACACACCCCACCTATCAACGTTGTGGTCTCCAACGGCCCTTTAGGACCCTCAAGGGGTCAGGGATGACTCATCTCAGGGCTCGCTTCCCGCTTAGATGCTTTCAGCGGTTATCGATTCCGAACTTAGCTACCGGGCAGTGCCACTGGCGTGACAACCCGAACACCAGAGGTTCGTTCACTCCGGTCCTCTCGTACTAGGAGCAACTCCCTTCAATCATCCAACGCCCACGGCAGATAGGGACCGAACTGTCTCACGACGTTCTGAACCCAGCTCGCGTACCACTTTAAATGGCGAACAGCCATACCCTTGGGACCGACTTCAGCCCCAGGATGTGATGAGCCGACATCGAGGTGCCAAACACCGCCGTCGATATGAACTCTTGGGCGGTATCAGCCTGTTATCCCCGGAGTACCTTTTATCCGTTGAGCGATGGCCCTTCCATTCAGAACCACCGGATCACTATGACCTACTTTCGTACCTGCTCGACCTGTCCGTCTCGCAGTTAAGCTGGCTTATGCCATTGCACTAACCTCCTGATGTCCGACCAGGATTAGCCAACCTTCGTGCTCCTCCGTTACTCTTTGGGAGGAGACCGCCCCAGTC
>NZ_CP023141.1:830000-905000 GCF_002285935.1 Aeromonas dhakensis | reverse complement strand
TGAATGAAGCTGAACAGGCTGGGGTGGAAGTTGCCATAGCGAATGGAAGCGCCGATAAGCACCTTCTTGAACTTGCTGAGGTTGCACATGGGCAGGCTGTGCAGATCCTGCATCACCACCTCGCATCCCTCGATCTCAGCCAGCATGGCATCGACGATTTTTCGCGTTTGCCCGTCACGGGAAGAATAAAGCACCAAAATCTTGTCCATACCAACCTCAACTACGCCAGAATGCAGGGGTAAACAGTACCAGAAGCGTAAAGATTTCCAATCGACCAAACAACATGGCGACCACCAGTATCCATTGGGCCGTTGCCGAGATATTGCCGAAGTTGGCCGACACCTCCCCCAGCCCCGGCCCCACGTTGGTAAACGCGGCCGCCACGGCAGAGAAGGCGGTCACCTCGTTCAAGCCGGTCATCAGCAACAACAGCATAAAGATGAAGAACAGAATGATATAGGTGGCAAAGTAGCCCCAGACGGCCTCCACAATCCGCTCAGGCACGGCGCGACGGCCCAGCTTGAGGGTATAGATGGCGCGTGGATGCACCAGTCGCTTCAGCTCGCGCATCCCCTGCAGGAACAGGATCATGAAACGCATCACCTTGATGCCGCCACCGGTACTGCCGGCGCAGCAGCCGATGAAGGCGGAGAACATCAGCAACATGGGTAGAAAAGAGGGCCAATCCGCATAACTGGTGGTGCTGTAACCGGTAGTCGTGCCCAGCGACACCGCCTGGAACAGGCCGTGGTTGAGCGCATCTTGCCAGGTGTCGTAGTGGCCGTGGAACAACAGGGAGACGAAGCAGATCAGTACCAGTACACACTGGATGCTCAGGAACACCTTGAGCTCGGAGTCCCGCAGATAACTGCTCAGGCGCACCGGCTTGTGGGCGAACACCATGAAGTGCAGGGCAAAGTTCACGCTCGCCAGCAATAGAAACAGCACTGTGATCAAGTTGATGGCCGGGCTGTTGAAGAAACCTATGCTGGCATCGTGAGTCGAGAAGCCCCCCACAGACATGGTGGAGAAGGAGTGACAGATGGCATCGAACAGGGTCATGCCCGCCATCCAGTACGCCAGGGCGCAGAGGGAGGTGAGCAGCAGATAGATGAACCAGAGCGCCTTGGCCGTCTCGGCGATACGCGGGGTGACCTTGTTGTCCTTGACCGGCCCCGGAATTTCGGCGCGATAGAGCTGCATGCCCCCGATGCCGAGCAGCGGCAGTATGGCCACCGCCAGCACAATGATCCCCATGCCCCCCAGCCACTGCAGCAGCTGGCGATAGAACAGAAACGCCTTGGGCAGGTTGTCCAGCCCGGTAAGCACGGTCGCCCCCGTGGTGGTCAGACCGGAAAACGACTCGAAGAAGGCCTCGGACACCGTCATGCCGGGCACCTCCCCCAGCAGGAACGGCAAGGCCCCGACGCTGCCCAGTACCACCCAGAACAGCACGACGATGAGGAAGCCCTCCTTGGACCTGAGGTCCTTCTTCTGATGACGGTTGGGAAACCAGAGTGCGGCGCCGAGCAGCAGAGCGATGAAGAAGGAGTTGACGAACTCGGCACCACCACCATCACGATAGCCAAATGCAACCATCGCAGGCAGCAGCATGGTCGAACTGAACAGTGCGACCAGCAGGCCAACGATACGAATGATGCTCAGAATCTGCATTCCGGCTCCCTCTTCAGACCAAAAGAGCGATGGATTCTAGCCATCTAAGGGACGAAGGGATACCCGACCCTGGGTTCGGTCGGTCAATTCCTGTGCGATTCGGGCCCAGAGCGCGGACTCCCACGCCACCTGCAGGGTGACGCTGGCGCCATAGTCGGCCGTCAGCAACTGGCCCTGATAAGCCTGGATCAGGGCCTCTACGGCCCCCATGTCGACATAGTCGCACTGGATGAGAGAGGTGGTCTGTTGGCGCTTGATGTGGGTCTCGAGCTGCTTGAGTGCCGCCCCCACGCCACCGCCGTAGGCCTTGACCAGACCGCCGGTGCCTAGCAGCACGCCACCGTAATAGCGCACCACCACGGCGGCGACCTCGCCGAGACCCGACCCCATCAGCTGGGCCAGCATGGGCTTGCCGGCGGTGCCAGAGGGCTCACCATCATCGCTGAAGCCATAGACCTGACTGTCCTGCGGGGCACCTGCGACGAAGGCCCAGCAGTGATGCCGGGCCCCGGGATGTTGTTGCTTTATATCACCAATCCAGGCCTTGGCGGCCTCGACGGTCGGCGTGTGGGCAAGGTAAGTGATGAAACGGCTCTTCTTGATCTCTTCACTCACCTCCAGCGATGCGGCCGGTATGGAATAGTCCGCCGCCATCAGAGCCCTGCTTGTCTGGTCAGGTTCTCCACCCCGTTGGCATGCAGCACCACGTTGTCTTCGATGCGGATGCCGCCATAGGGGCGCAGTGCCTCGACCTTGTTCCAGTTGACACGCTTGCCCTGCTCGCCCTGGCGCAGCGGCTCCAGCAGGCTGTCGATGAAGTAGAGGCCCGGCTCTATGGTGAACACCTGGCCCACCTCCATCACCCGGGTGCAACGCAGATAGGGGAACTGCTCGGGGGCCGACAGGTGGGTGCCGCGCTCATCCTGCATGAAGCCGCCGGCATCGTGTACCTGCAGGCCGAGGAAGTGGCCGAGGCCGTGCGGGAAGAAGACGTTGGTCACCCCGGTGTGGATCATCTCGTCCACCGACATGTCCACCAGCTCGGTAGCTTGCAGCAGGCGCGCCAGCCTGTGGTGCATCTGCAGATGCAGCTCGCTGTAACGGCGGCCCGGCTTGATCTCCTCGATGATCTCCTGCTGCTGGGCATCCAGCGCCGCGATCAGATCGGCAAACTCGCCGCGCCGCCAGGCCCAGGTCCGGGTGATGTCGGAGGCATAGCCGTGCACGTCCACGCCGGCGTCGATGAGGAAGGAGTAGCGCTCCGCATCGGGCACCCGCAGGGTGGAGAGATGGGTGTAGTGCAGGATGGCCGCATTGCGGTTGATGGCGACGATATTGCCGTAGGGCGCCTCATTGGCCCCCTGCCCGACCGCCTTCATGTAGGCCAGGTTGATCTCGAACTCGCTCGCCCCCGCCATGAAGGAGTCCTTGGCCGCAATGTGGCCGCGTACCCCGATGCGGTTGGCATCGCGCAGACACTCCAGCTCATAGGGGGTCTTGTAGGCACGGTGGTAGTGCAGATAGTTGAGGACCGCCTCCGGATTGGGCTGGCCCAGCCCCAGCAGCTCGGCCACCTCCAGATGGCCACCCAGATAGGCCCACTCCTGCCTGTTGGCCGGCAGATGATCGGCAACCTGCTCCGGACGGGTCAGGAAGCGGATATCGAAGAAGTCGACCCAGAAGGCGTTGGGCAGGTCCGCTACCTTGTGCCAGAAATCCACCGGCCGGTAGAACAGCAGCACCGGTTTGTTCACCCCGTCCACCAGCAACCAGCAGTGGGGATTGTCCAGCACCGGCAACCAGGCCTTGAACTGGGGGTTCACCTTGAAGGGGTAATCCTGATCATCGAGGAAGATGCGGTGAGTCTGGCCGGAGTGGATGGCCAGACCGCCCAGTCCCTGCTGTTGCAGTATGTCGCGGGTGCGCTGCTGCAAGGTGTCGAGGTGCTGGGCAAAAAGTTGGCTGTAGCTGCTCATGGCGTCCTGCTCCGGGAGAAATGTGGTTTCAGCATAACATCAAGCGAATCAAGGCTCGAACCGTCAAGCTATCGCTTCGTGAGGTAACGCATACGTTACAAGGCTTTTGTTATGAAACAAAAACCAACCATTAACAAATAAAAAACAATTCAATACACTGCCGGTAGATACATGCAGTCAGGGACTACTCATGCACAACCTTTGCCTGTGGCAACCGGATCAGGAGCGGATTCAGCAATCCAACCTCCAGCACTTCATGGCCGAGGTCAACCGCTTCCACGGCCTGCAGCTGCACAGCTACGCCCAGCTCTACCAGTGGTCGGTGGAGAAGACAACCCGTTTCTGGCCGCTGGTGTGGCAGCACTGCGGCGTCAAGGGAGAGCTCGGCAACATAGTGGCGGAGAACCGCCAGGAGATGCAGCGCACCCGCTGGTTCCCCGACAGCCGGCTTAACTTCGCCGAAAACCTGCTGCGCCGCCAGGATGACACGCCGGCCATCATCTCCCGCATCGAAGGGGGCCCCAGCCAGACCCGGAGCTGGCGCGAACTGGCGGATCAGGTGGCCAGGCTGGCCCAGTGGTTGCGCAGCCAGGGCATCGGCCGGGGCGATGTGGTGGCAGCCTATCTGCCCAATATTCCGGAGACCGTGGTGGCCATGCTGGCGACCACCAGTCTGGGGGCAATCTGGACCTCCACCAGCCCCGATTTCGGCGAAGCCAGCGTGGTGGAGCGCTTCGGCCAGACCCTGCCGCGGGTGCTGTTTGCGGTGGATGGCTATCGCTACAACGGCAAGGCCATCGACATTCAGGACAAGGTGGCGGAGGTCGTCGGCCAGATCGACAGCATAGAGCAGACGGTCATGATCCCCCTGCTGGACCACCCCCTGCAGCTGGGTCACGACTGGCGTCAGATCCTGGCCGACCAGCCGGATGCCGCCCTGCAGTTCGAGCCCATGGCCTTCAACGACCCGCTCTACATCCTCTATTCGTCCGGCACCACCGGCAAGCCCAAGTGCATCGTGCACGGCATCGGCGGCACCCTGCTGCAGCATCTCAAAGAGCACCAGCTGCACTGCGACATCAAGCCGGGGGAGCGTATCTTCTACTTCACCACCTGCGGCTGGATGATGTGGAACTGGCTGGTGAGCGCGCTCGCCTCCGGCGCCACCCTGGTGCTCTACGACGGCTCCCCCTTCTACCCGGACGGCAACGTGCTGTGGGATCTGGCCCGCGATGAAGAGGTCGCCCTGTTCGGCACCTCGGCCAAATACCTGGATGCGCTGCACAAGCAGGGCTATGCCCCTATCAAGACCCACGACTTGCCGCACCTGCGGCTCATCTGCAGCACCGGCTCCGTGCTCTCTCCCGAAGGGTTCGACTACGTCTATCAGCAGATCAAGCGGGATGTGCAGCTCAGCTCCATCTCAGGTGGCACCGACATCTGCTCCTGCTTCGTCATCGGCAACCCGCTCAGCCCCGTCTACCGCGGCGAGAGTCAGGGGCGCGGCCTCGGCCTCGCGGTGCAGGTATTCAACGAAGCAGGCCAGCCGGTACAGGGTGAAAAGGGTGAACTGGTCTGCACCAAGCCGTTCCCGGCCCAGCCCATCGGCTTCTGGGGGGACGACAGCGGTAACAAGTACCACGCCGCCTATTTCGAGCGGTTCGACAACATCTGGTGCCACGGCGACTGGATCGAGCTGACCCCGACCGGTGGCATCCTGTTCTACGGTCGCTCCGACGCCACCCTCAACCCGGGGGGCGTGCGCATCGGCACCAGCGAGATCTACCGCTACGTCGAGCAACTGGAGGAAGTAGAAGAGAGCATCGTCATCGGCCAGCAGTGGCAGCAAGACGAGCGGGTGGTGCTGTTCGTCAAGCTCAAGCCTGGTCTCAAGCTAGATGAAGCGCTGCGCGAGCGCATCCGCCAGCAGGTGCGCCAGCACTGCACCGCCCGCCACGTGCCCGCCCGCATCCTGCAGGTAGACGCCATTCCGCGCACCAAGTCCGGCAAGATAGTGGAGCTGGCGGTGCGGGAAGTGGTGCACAATCGGCCCGTCAACAACACCCACGCCCTCGCCGATCCCGAGGTGCTGAGCCAGTATCGCGACCGGCCCGAGCTGGCCAGCTGAGGCCACACAAGGTTAATAAAGGCGTCATCAGACGCCTTTATTTTGATTGTTAATCTGAGGCGAGCTTTTACTCGACATCTGTTAAACAAATGTTTTAAATAGGTGTTGAAATTGTCTTCTTTTGGATCAATAGTGAGCCTCGCCCCCTGCTGGGGATAAAGGAGCACCACCCCCCACCATGTGGGAACAAGGAGACACTCTCATGATCTACCAAGGCGAAACCCTGACGGTCAGCTACCTCGAAGACGGCATTGCCGAGCTGAGGTTCGATGCTCCGGGTTCAGTCAACAAGCTGGATCGCGCTACCCTGCTCTCCCTGAGCGAAGCGATCGCCGCATTACAACAAGAACGTGAACTAAAAGGTCTGATCCTCACCTCCGGCAAAGACGCCTTCATCGTCGGCGCCGACATCACCGAATTCCTGGAACTGTTCGATCTGCCGCAGGAAGATCTGCTCGGCTGGCTGAAAAAGGCCAACGACATCTTCAACGCCATCGAAGATCTGCCGGTGCCGACCCTCTCCGCCATCAAGGGCCACGCCCTGGGCGGCGGCTGCGAGACCATTCTCTCCACCGACTTCCGGCTGGCCGACACCACGGCCAAGATCGGTCTGCCCGAGACCAAACTCGGCATCATGCCGGGCTTTGGCGGCACCGTCCGTCTGCCGCGGGTGATCGGCGCCGACAACGCGCTGGAGTGGATCACCACCGGCAAGGATTACCGTGCCGATGACGCCCTCAAGGTGGGTGCTATCGATGCCGTGGTCGCCCCGGATGCGCTGCACAGCGCCGCCGTGCAGATGATCAAGGACGCGATCAAGGGCAAGCTGGACTGGCAGAGCCGCCGCGCCGCCAAGAAGGCCCCTCTGCGTCTCTCCAAACTGGAAGCCATGATGAGCTTCACCACCGCCGCCGGCATGGTTGCCGCCGTGGCGGGCAAACACTATCCGGCACCCATGGCCGCCGTGAAGACGGTGGAAGCCGCCGCCGGCATGGGTCGTGATGAAGCGCTGGCCGCCGAAGCCGCCACCTTCATCAAGCTGGCGAAAACCGACGTGGCCAAGGCGCTGGTCGGCATCTTCCTCAACGATCAGCACATCAAGGCGCTGGCCAAGAAGGCCGCCAAGCAGGCAAACAAGGCCACCGGCCATGCCGCCGTACTGGGTGCCGGCATCATGGGGGGCGGCATCGCCTACCAGTCCGCCAGCAAGGGCATCCCGGCGGTGATGAAGGACATCAACGAGAAGGCGCTGGCACTTGGCATGGGCGAAGCCACCAAGCTGCTCAACGGCCAGCTCGAGCGCGGTCGCATCGACGGCATCAAGATGGGCCAGGTGCTCTCCGCCATCACCCCGACCCTCAGCTATGACAACGTCAAGCATGTGGACGTGGTGGTCGAGGCCGTGGTCGAGAACCCGAAAGTGAAGGCGGCCGTGCTGAGTGAAGTGGAAGGCGTGATCGGCGAAGACGCCGTGCTCGCCAGCAACACCTCCACCATCCCCATCTCCCTGCTGGCCAAGAGCCTGAAACGCCCCGAGAACTTCTGCGGCATGCACTTCTTCAACCCGGTGCACCGCATGCCCCTGGTGGAGATCATCCGCGGCGAGCAAACCTCGGACGACACCATCAACCGCGTGGTGGCCTACGCCGCCGCCATGGGCAAGTCCCCGGTGGTGGTCAACGACTGCCCGGGCTTCTTCGTCAACCGCGTGCTGTTCCCCTACTTCTTCGGCTTCAACAAGCTGGTCGCCGATGGCGCCGACTTCGCCGCCGTCGACAAGGTGATGGAGAAGGAGTTTGGCTGGCCCATGGGCCCCGCCTACCTGCTGGACGTGGTCGGCATCGACACCGGCCACCATGCCGGTGACGTGATGGCGCAGGGCTTCCCGGCGCGCATGAGCAAGGAAGGCCGCACCGCCATCGACGTGATGTACGAGGCGAGCCGCTTCGGTCAGAAGAATGGCAAGGGCTTCTACGCCTACGAGGCCGACAAGAAGGGCAAGCCGAAGAAGGTGGCCGATGCCGCCAGCTACGAGCTGCTGGCCCCGATTGCCAAGCCGAAACAGGATTTCGACAAGGACGCCATCATCGCCCGCATGATGATCCCGATGATCAACGAGGTGGTGCTCTGTCTGGAAGAGGGCATAGTCGCCACCCCAGCCGAAGCCGACATCGCGCTGGTCTACGGTCTGGGCTTCCCTCCCTTCCGCGGCGGCGTGTTCCGCTATCTGGACACTATCGGTCTGGATCGCTATGTCGCCATGGCCGACCAGTATGCCGACCTGGGCCCGCTCTACCGCGTCAGCGACAAGCTGCGTGAGATGGCCGCCCAGGGCAAAACCTTCTACTGATTGCGGAAAGGAGATCCATTCATGAAAGACGTAGTCATTGTCGACTGTATCCGGACCCCGATGGGCCGGTCCAAGGGCGGCGCCTTCCGCAACGTGCGTGCAGAAGACTTGTCCGCGCACCTGATGAAATCCATCCTGCTGCGCAACCCCAACCTCGACCCGAACGAGATCGAGGACATCTACTGGGGCTGCGTGCAGCAGACCCTGGAGCAGGGCTTCAACATCGCCCGCAACGCCGCCCTGCTGGCCGGCATCCCGAAACAGGTGGGGGCGGTCACCGTCAACCGGCTGTGCGGATCCTCCATGCAGGCGCTGCACGACGCCTCCCGCGCCATCCAGGTGGGTGACGGCGACATCTTCATCATCGGCGGCGTCGAGCACATGGGCCACGTGCCCATGAGCCACGGGGTGGACTTCCACCCCGGCATGGCCAAGTCCGTGGCGAAAGCCTCCGGCATGATGGGGCTGACCGCCGAGATGCTCGGCAAGCTGCACGGCATCAGCCGTCAGCAGCAGGACGAGTTTGCCGCCCGCTCCCATCGCCGCGCTCACGCCGCCACCGTGGAAGGGCGTTTTGCCAAGGAGATCGTCGGGCTGGAAGGGCACGACGCCAGCGGCGCCCGCTTCTTCTACGACTACGACGAGGTGATCCGCCCCGAGACCACGGTCGACACCCTGAGCCAGCTGCGCCCGGTGTTCGACCCGGTCAACGGCACCGTCACCGCCGGCACCTCTTCGGCCCTGTCCGATGGCGCCGCCGCCATGCTGGTGATGAGTGCGGACCGCGCCAAGGCGCTCGGTCTAACCCCGCGCGCCAAGGTACGTGCCATGGCCATCGCCGGCTGCGACGCCGCCATCATGGGTTACGGCCCGGTGCCGGCCACCCAGAAGGCGCTCAAGCGCGCCGGCCTGACCGTCGGTGACATCGATCTGTTCGAGTTGAACGAGGCGTTTGCCGCCCAATCCCTCCCCTGCGTGAAAGATCTGGGTCTGCAAGACGTGGTGGACGAGAAGGTCAACCTGAACGGCGGCGCCATCGCCCTGGGTCACCCGCTCGGCTGCTCCGGCGCCCGCATCTCCACCACCCTGATCAATCTGATGGAAGAGAAGGACGCGACCCTGGGCGTGGCCACCATGTGCATCGGCCTGGGTCAGGGCATCGCCACCGTGTTCGAGCGAGTGTAAGTCTATCCCCCGGACTGGTACGCCGGTCCGGGCAGTACCCCGCCAGGGGCCGAATTTTACAATATGGGCCCGCTTCTGCTTCCCGGCGAAGCGGCCCGTATCGCAGGTTTTGGGGCCGGTCAGACTGCCCCGTCATCGAGTCTGTGGAGTGCGCCACACGGGGTGCACTTCTGTCGTCAGCATCTGCGTCTTGGCCGGCCCGTTTGGGTCGGCCTTTTTTATTTGCACGGCAGGATATGGGAGGATATTGCCCATAACCTCACATTAGATGGGGGGCTTGCTTGCTTTTTGCTCCCCCGACAGGTTCAATCTGCACAAAAAAATGGGTGGATGCACATACATATGTCAACGAGCAAACAACTGCTGATCGTCGACGACGACCAAGAGATCCGCGAGCTGCTCAATGAATACCTGACCAGGGCTGGCTTCGAGGTATTGACCGCAGCGGAGGGCAACGAGATGCGCCAGCAGCTCGCCCAGCACAGCCCGGACCTCATCATTCTCGATATCATGATGCCTGGCGACGACGGTTTTACCCTCTGCCAGCAGATCCGTCGCGACTCTCAGGTTCCCATCATCATGCTGACCGCCGCTTCCGACGAGGCGGATCGGGTGATCGGGCTGGAACTCGGTGCCGACGACTACATCGCCAAGCCGTTCAGCCCGCGCGAGCTACAGGCCCGCATCAAGGCGCTGCTGCGCCGCGCCGAATTTCGCCAGCCGGAGAAAGAGAAGGAGCCGAGCCGTCGGCTGCGCTTCGCCGAGTGGACCCTGGATACCCTGAGCCACCAGCTGACTCACGAAGATGGCAGCCTGCTGGATCTCTCCGGCAGCGATGCCATGCTGCTCGGCATGTTCCTGCAGCAGCCCGGCGTGGTGCTGGACCGGGATACCATCTCGGACGCCACTCGCGGTCGCGAGAGCCTGCCGATGGAGCGCGGCATCGACGTACAGATCAGCCGACTGCGCCAGAAGCTGGGTGACAACGGCAAGAGCCCGCGCATCATCAAGACCATTCGCGGCAGCGGCTACATGCTGATCGCCGAGGTGCACGAGATCCCATGATGGCCCGGCAAGGTAGCGACGGCATGCTGATCGACACAAGGCGAGAGATCCCATGAATAGCAGGTGGTTCTGGCGGGTCTTGGTACCCCGCTCCCTGCTGTCGCGGATGCTGCTGCTGTTGCTGCTGGCGATCCTGCTCTCCCAGACCATTCTCACCGGCATCTGGATGCAGCAGATCCAGAAGCGGGAGCTGGAGGGCATGCTCAGCACCACCCGCAACCTGGCGCTGTCGGCCGCCTCCACCGTCAACTTCTTCAAATCCTTGCCGCTGCAGTATCGCCACATCGCGCTGGACCAGCTGCGCAACATGGGCGGCAGCCGCTTCTTCGTCTCCCTGAACGAAGAGGAGATCCACATCAGCGCCATCCCCGACAGCGAGCGCAAGACGCTGGTGCTCAAGGAGGTGCAGGGGGTACTGACTCGCAAGCTCTCCGACGCCATGGCGATCAAGGTGGACTTCTCGCGGCCAGAGGATCTGCACGTCTTCAACAACGACACCCTGCTGGCGGATCTGCCCTCCTCCTGGGCCCGCTATACCCTGTCGCTGGAGCCGCTCAACCCGCCGGTACTGGTGACCCAGATCGAGATAGAGCCGGGGGAATGGCTCTATCTGGCGGCCCTGTTGCCCGCCCCCTACATGACGCTGGATGACACCGTCATGCCCAGCAACCAGGTGCGCTTCATCGCCCTGATGACGGTGTTCCTCTGCTTCTTCACCTTCCTGCTGGTGCGCTGGCAGACCCGGCCACTGCGTCGGCTGGCCAAGGCGGCAGTCAACCTCGGCAAGGACATCGACCAGCCCTCTCTCAAGGAAGAGGGAGCCTCCGAGATAGTGGCGGCCACCCGCGCCTTCAACATCATGCAGCACCGCATCCGCCGCTATATCGACGATAGAGAGCGGCTGTTCAGCTCCATTTCCCACGACCTCAAGACTCCCATCACCCGGCTGCGGCTGCGGGTCGAGCTGCTCGACGACGAGCAGCAGATCGCCAAGTTCAACAAGGATCTGGACGAGCTGGAGCTGATGGTGAAGGGGGCGCTGCAGACGGTGAAGGACACCGACATCCACGAGAACATCGAGCAGCTCGACATCGACGCCATGCTGGAACAGATGGCGGAGGCCATGAACCTGCACGACGAGCGGCTGACCATCGAAGGCCACTGCAAGCAGCCCTACCGCGGCAAACCGCTGGCCCTCAAGCGCTGCATCGGCAACCTGGTGGACAACGGCATCAAATACGGCCAGAAGGTGCGCATCATCATCATGGACGACGAAGAGATGCTGATCCTGTTCATCATGGACGAGGGCCCCGGCTTGCCGGAAGATCAGTTCGAACGCATCTTCGAGCCCTACTACCGGCTCAGCACGGATCTGGCCGGCACCGGCCTGGGTCTGGGCATTGCCCGCAACATAGCCCACGCCCACGGCGGCGATCTGGTGCTGGAAAATCGTCCGCAGGGCGGCCTGCAGGCCACCCTCTCCCTACCAAGGCAGTAACCTTATGAAGTGGTTGTCTTTTTCTGTCATCGCCCTGTTGTCTCTGCCGATCGAGGCCTCCCAGGTGGAGGTGCTGCACTGGTGGACGTCCGGCGGCGAGGCCAAGGCGGTGGAGGTGCTCAAGTCAGAATGGACAGAGCAGGGCAACCAGTGGAACGACTTCGCGGTGCAAGGGGGAGGCGGCAAGAGCGCCATGACGGTGCTGAAAAGTCGGGCGCTGGCGGCCAACCCGCCGGAGGCTGCCCACCTCAAGGGGTTCGAGTTGCGGGAGTGGGCCGGACTCGGCTTCCTGCGCGATCTCAGCCCCATGGCCGAGCACCTCGGCTGGTACCCCCAGCTGCCACCCATGGTGCGGGAGACCCTCAGCCAGAACGGCGCCCTGATGGCGGTACCCACCGGCATCCACAGAGTCAACTGGCTGTGGCTCAACCGCAAGATCTTCGAGCGCAACAAGTTGACCCCGCCCACCAGCTGGGCTCAGTTCGTGACCGTGGCCGACCGGCTCAAGGAGAAAGGGATCACCCCGCTCGCCATCGGCAACGAACCCTGGCAGCTGGCGGTGCTGTTCGAAACGGTGGCGCTCGGCGAAGGCGGCAAAGCGTTCTACCGCAAGGCGTTCGTGGAACAGGACAGCGCCACCCTGACCGGTCCCGACATGGTGCGGGTGCTGACCCGCTTCCAGCAGTTGCGCGGCTATGTGCCGGAGAAATACGCCGGCCTGAAGTGGCACCAGGCCACCAACCTGCTGGAGAGCGGCGGCGCCGCCATGCAGGTGATGGGGGACTGGGTAAAGGGCGAGCTGAGCGCCGGCAACTATCGGCCCGGCGAGGATATCGAGTGCCTGCCGAGCCCCGGCAGCCAGGGGCTGTTCAGCTACAACCTCGACTCCATCGCCATGTTCAAGCAGCGGGATCCCGCCCAGCTGCAGGCCCAGGGCGAACTGGCCCAGCTGCTGATGACGCCGCGCTTCCAGCAGGAGTTCAACCGGGTGAAGGGTTCGATCCCGGCGCTGGTCAAACCGGACATGAGCAAGTTCGACCGCTGCGCCGTGCGCTCCTACCAGGATTTCCTGCAGGCGGAGCGAGAGGGCAACCTGCTGCCCAGCATGGCCGAGGGGATGGCGACGCCGACCAACATGCGCCAGGCGATCATGGATGTGCTGAGCAACTTCTTCAACGACCCCAGAGCCAACCCGCAGCTGACCGCCCTGCATCTGGAGCGGGCCATGCGCTCGACCCGCTGACGCTTTTCCCTGCGGCCAGAAACGACAAAGGCGGATGAGATATCCGCCTTTGTCATCGTGAGAGTCTTGGGGTCAGGATTGATCGTTTTCGTCCTCATCCTCGTCGTAGTAATCGCTGAGCTCGATCCAGAGCCCCAGTCCGATCATCACCATGGAACCGAACCAGGTGCCGGTGTTACCGATCGGGCTGCCCATCACTATCATGGCGAAAGACAAGAACCCCATGCCTGCGTAGGCTTGTAATCTGCCGTAGGAGACCTGCATATTCACACCTCCTTGTTGAATATGGTTCAATTTTTATATTACTCATACGGCGGGGTGTGGGTAGGGCCGGATAACACTTTGGTTACATATGCTGTTGACAGCCCAGGTCGTTTGATTATTTTTTCGCCGTGAGTATCATTGGCAGCTGATTTGGTTGAAGGTTGATTATTGATGAGTGCTTTATTCTGCGACGCGACTCACGAGTTGGACGCAATCGGGCTTCGTTGTCCCGAACCTGTCATGATGGTGCGTAAAAAAGTGCGGCTGATGGCTGACGGGGAGACCCTGCTGGTCAGTGCCGACGATCCCTCAACCACCCGCGACATTCCCAGTTTCTGCCGCTTCATGGATCACACCCTGGTCGCCAGCGAGACAGAGCAGGCCCCTTACCGCTATCTGATCCGCAAGGGTCAATGAGCCACACTACCGGAGCAATCCATGCCAGCTATTACCCGAATCGGCACCACCCAGCGTTGGTCTGACGTGGTCATTCACAACGGTACCCTCTACGTGGTGGAAGTGCCCGCCACCGACACCGCCGATATTCACCAGCAGACCCGCGAAGTGCTGACCAGCCTGCAGCGCCTGCTGGAAGCCAATGGCTCCGGCGTCGACAAGATCCTGATGGCCAACATCTATCTCAAGGACATTGCAGACATCGCCGCCTTCAACGAGCAGTGGGATGCCTGGATTCCGGCGGGTACCGCACCGGTGAGAGCCTGTGTACAAGCCCGTCTGGCCCACGAAGGCTACAAGGTAGAAGTGCAGCTGACTGCGGCAGTCTAAGAGGCAATTATCCCCCTCATCCCCGCCCCTTCTCCCGCAAGGGGAGAAGGGGGTAAAAAACAAGGCGTCATTGCTCGCAACGGCCCAATAAAAAGGCCCCGCCATCGCTGGCGGGGCCTTTTTTATGGCTGCGAACCGGGCCGCTTAGGCGGTCGGGGTCAGGGTGATGGTCACCCGACGGTTCTGGGCCTTGCCTTCGGCTGTGCTGTTGGTGGCGACCGGCTGATCCGGGCCCACGCCGCTGGTAGCGATGCGGCTGCCGATCACACCCTGGCCGATCAGCTGGGCGGCGACGGCATCGGCGCGCTGGGCGGAGAGCTTCATGTTCAGCTCGCGGGAGCCGGTGCTGTCGGTGTGACCAACCACGTTCAGGCGGGTCTTGTCGAACTCGGCGACCACCATGGCCACGCCGGACAGGGTGTTGGCACCGGCGGCCTTCAGCTGGGCGCTGGAGCTGTCGAAGGTGACGTTGTTCGGCATGTTGAGGATCAGCTGATCACCGTTGCGGGTCACGCTGACGCCGGTGCCTTGCAGCTTCTCGCGCAGCTTGGCTTCCTGCACGTCCATGTAGTAGCCGATACCACCACCCAAGGCGGCACCGGCGGCCACGCCGGTCAGGATCCCCTTCTTGCGGTCACCCTTGCTGGAGGAGAGCGCACCCACGGCGGCACCCGCAGCGGCGCCCGCCAGTGCGCCCCAGGCGCCCTTGGAGGTTTGGGACTCGCCGGTATAGGGGTTGGTGGTACAGCCGCTCAGGGCGACGGCCAGAGCAACGGCGGGAACGATTGTCTTGAAATGCATGAAAAACCTCTAAAAAAACCGACTCAAATCCAAAGAGGGCGCATTCTACCCCAGAGGTGTGCCAAGGTGTGACGTTATCAGCGTCACGCCCCTCTCTGCCCACGTCCCAGTATCCGCAGGCTGGCTGGATGCCGCCTGAACCGGCAGCCGGAACCAGGCCACCCCCCCCCCTGACCTATCCCCTTGTTCAACGGACCAAATACGTCTCCATTGGCTACTATTGAATGCACCATCAATAGTGCTCAGGGGTCTCTCATGTCCGCACTGCTTCGCAACGTCTCTATCCGGCACCTGCTGTTGAGTGCCAGCCTCATCATTCTGCTCACCATGGTGCTGGGCGGGCTCTGGCGCAGCAGCCTGACCGCCCGCCTCGGTGAGCTGCCCAACCAGCTCATCCTCAGCGCCAACGAGCAGATCACCCTGCAGGAGCTGCGGTATCACACCACCCAGGTTCAGCAGTTCCTGACCGATGCCGCCGTCTCCGGCGAGATGGACTCCATCGGCGAGGCCGAGCAGCACGCCCAGGCGGCTCGCCAGCTGCTGGAGCGGCTGCCACAATTGCAGGCGCCACTCACCCCGCTGCTGACCCGTCAGCTGGAGATCGGCAAGCGGATGGTGGACATCTATCTGAAAGAGGGGCGCGAGGCTGGCAACCAGCTGATGAAGCAGCCGAACGAAGGCTTCGATGCCCTCACCGACAACATCGCCAGCCAGGTCGCGGCCGTGCTGGAACAGCAACAGCAAGGGTTCAAGCAGCGGGAACAGGATATCCGTGCCCAGAGCCAGACCCTGCAGCGTCAGGACATGCTGCAGCTGGCCGTCAGCCTGACCGTCATCCTGCTGATGTTGCTGCTCATCTACCGCAAGACCGTCGGCCCGCTGCAGCATCTGATGGGCCAGCTGGTCGAGCTGGCCAACCACAGCCACAACCTCACCTTCCGGCTGCACAGCCAGGGCAAGGACGAGTTCGCCTATCTGGCGGAAGTGTTCAACCGCTTCCTCGGCAATATCGACAACCTGATCGGCACGGTACAACTGGTGTCGCGCAAGACCCACGACAAGATGGCGCTGCTGATGGCCCACTCCGGCAGCACCCTCAGCAGCATGCAGCAGGCCCAGCAGAATACCGACATGCTGGCGACCGCCATCAACGAGATGACCGCCACCGTCCACAACATCGAGCACAACACCGAGCAGGCCAGCCAGGACACCCTGCTGACCCAGCAGCAGGCCCACGACGGCCAGCGCCAGGTGAGCCAGACCATCACCCTGATCCGCCAGGTGGCCGACCACATTGAACAGTCCGCCGGGGAAGTCACCCAGCTGGATCAGGAGAGCACCCAGATCGGCAACATACTGCAGGTGATCCGCACCATCTCGGAACAGACCAATCTGCTGGCCCTCAACGCCGCCATCGAGGCGGCCCGGGCCGGCGAGCAGGGCCGCGGTTTCGCGGTGGTGGCCGACGAGGTGCGCCAGCTGGCGACCCGCACCCAGGCCGCCACCGTCGACATTCAGCAGCGTATCGAGGCGCTGCAGCACAACACCCGCCACGCGGTGACCACCATGCACACCACCCGCAACGTGAGCGAACAGGCGGTCAGCCAGGCGGCGGGCACCGGCGAGACCCTGACCGCCATCGTCGAGGCCATCACCCGGGTCAACGACATGAACGGCCACATCGCCACCGCCGCCGGCCAGCAGGCCCAGGTCACCGAAGAGACCAACCGCAATGTGATGGAGGTCGCCAGCATCGCCCGCGAATGCCTGGAGCTGGCGCGCCAGAGCCGCAGCCACACCCGGGACATGAACCAGGCCAACGAGGAGATCGGCCTCATCAGCGATCAGTTCGACGTCAGCAAGGCTGGCTCAGCCACCCAGGATCAGGATCTGCTGCACTGGAACGAGGCCTTCATGGTGCAGGTGCCCAGCATGGACAGCCAGCATCTTGGCCTGTTCGAGGCGATGAACCGGCTCTACCAGGCGGTGCTCGACAAGAGTCCGGCCCAGCTTCGCAAGCAGCGGCTCGACGAGCTGCTCAAGCTCGCCACCCGGCACTTCGCCGACGAGGAGCAGGTGATGGAGCAGGCGGGCTACCCCGAGTTGCGCCGCCACAAAGAGGAACACGCCCGGCTGCTGGCGGAGCTCGATACCCTGATGCAGCGCAACGGCCCGGACGACGAAGAGTTCAACATGGAGCTGCTGGTGTTTCTCAAGAACTGGCTGCTCAACCATATCTCCAAGGTCGACAAACAGTACTCGGGCTCCCTGCGCCAGGCCGGGATCGCCTGACGGCCCCATGACAGGCGCCATGCCGACATGCAGAAGGGAGGCATCAGCCTCCCTTCTCTATTTACCTTGCGCCCGGTTTATTGGCGCGCAGGGCCCTGCTGGCACTCGGCGTGGCAGGGGCAGGTCACCAGATGATCGTTCACCATTCCCACCGCCTGCATGAAGGCGTAGCAGATGGTGCTGCCGACGAAGGTGAAGCCACGTTTCTTGAGCGCCTTGGACATGGCATCCGACTCCGGCGAGGTCGCCGGAATGTCGCCGTTGCCCTGGCGCTGGTTGACGATGGGGGCGCCGCCCACGAAGCCCCACAGATAATCGACAAAGTCGACGCCTTCGGCCTCCAGCGCCAGATAGGCGCGGGCATTTTTGATGATCGACTGCACCTTGAGCCGGTTGCGGATGATGCCGGTGTCCTGCATCAGCCGCTCCACATCCTGCTCGTCGAACTGCGCGATGCGCAGCGGATCGAAGTCGGCATAGGCGCGATGGTAGCTCTCGGTGCGCTTCAGGATGGTGATCCACGACAGCCCCGCCTGCTGGCCGTCGAGGCAGAGCTTGGCAAACAGCTCGCGCGAATCATGGACCGGCCTGCCCCACTGTTTGTCATGGTATTCGATATATTCCGGGTCCTTGGTCACCCAGGCGCAACGCAACTCCATTCCCTCTCTCCTGTCATTTCATCCAATCCCCGGGGTCGATGCCAACCCGGGCGTGGGAGTGCCGACAACCCCTCCCGCCCAGGCCCGGCGCAGCGCCATCACATTAATCCGCTGTAATTTCGCCTATTATCCGACCATGCCAGACGGTATACTCCTTCGGTTCACATTCAGCAAATCTTGCTCTGATTTCATTTCGCGCGAAAAAAATTATGCAAAAATTCGATGTCAAAACCTTTCAGGGCCTGATCCTGCAGCTGCAGGACTATTGGTCCCGCCAGGGCTGTACCATCATTCAGCCGCTGGATATGGAAGTGGGTGCCGGTACTTCTCACCCCATGACCTGCCTGCGCGCCCTGGGCCCCGAGCCCATCGCCTGCGCCTACGTGCAACCGTCCCGCCGTCCGACTGACGGCCGCTACGGTGAAAACCCGAACCGCCTGCAGCACTATTACCAGTTCCAGGTGATCATCAAGCCTTCCCCCGACAACATTCAGGAACTCTATCTGGGCTCCCTGAAAGAGCTGGGCATGGATCCCGAGATCCACGACATCCGCTTCGTGGAAGACAACTGGGAAAACCCGACGCTGGGTGCCTGGGGCCTGGGTTGGGAAGTGTGGCTGAACGGCATGGAAGTGACCCAGTTCACCTACTTCCAGCAGGTTGGCGGCCTCGAGTGCAAGCCGGTGACCGGCGAGATCACCTACGGTCTCGAGCGTCTGGCCATGTACATTCAGGGCGTGGACAGCGTCTACGATCTGGTCTGGTCTGACGGCCCCCTGGGCAAGACCACCTACGGCGACGTGTTCCACCAGAACGAGGTGGAGCAATCCACCTACAACTTCGAACACGCCGATGTGGAGTTCCTGTTCCACTGCTTCGAGCAGTACGAGAAGGAAGCCCAGAATCTGCTGGCACTGGAAAAACCGCTGCCGCTGCCTGCCTACGAGCGCATCCTCAAAGCCGCTCACTCCTTCAACCTGCTGGATGCCCGCAAGGCCATCTCGGTCACCGAGCGTCAGCGCTATATCCTGCGCATTCGCACCCTGACCAAGGCCGTGGCAGAGGCATACTACGCCTCCCGCGAAGCGCTGGGCTTCCCTATGTGTCAGCGCAGTGAGAACAAGCAAGGTTAAGGAACGGACATGGCACAACATACATTTCTGGTAGAGATCGGTACTGCTGAGCTGCCGCCCAAAGCCCTGCGCTCCCTGGCCGAAGCCTTTGCCGACAACTTCAAAGCCGAGCTGACCAAGGCCGATCTGGCCTTCGGCGACGTCGAGTGGTTTGCCTCACCGCGCCGTCTGGCGCTGAAGGTACACGCGCTGGCCGGCGAGCAGCCGAGCAAGAGCGTCGAGAAGCGCGGCCCGGCCGTGGCCCAGGCGTTCGATGCCGAAGGCAAGCCGACCAAGGCTGCCGAAGGCTGGGCCCGTGGCAACGGCATCACCGTTGAACAGGCCGAGCGTCTGGTCACCGACAAGGGTGAGTGGCTGGTCCACACCGCCAAGGTCGAAGGCCGTCCGGCCGTCGATCTGCTGGGCGAACTGGTCGCCTCCGCACTGGCCAAGCTGCCGATCCCGAAGATGATGCGCTGGGGCGACAAGACCATCCAGTTCGTGCGTCCGGTCTTCACCGTGACCCTGCTGCTGGATGGGGATCTGGTGCCCGCCCACATTCTGGGTATCGACTCTGCCCGCACCCTTCGCGGTCACCGCTTCATGGGCGAGAGCGAATTCACCATCGACAACGCCAGCCAGTACCCGCAGATCCTGCAGGAGCGCGGCATGGTGATTGCCGACTTCATGGCGCGCAAGGCCAAGATCAAGGCTGACGCCGAAGCGGCCGCTGCCGCCTTCGGTGGCGTGGCCGATCTGGACGACGACCTGCTGGAAGAGGTCACCGCTCTGGTCGAGTGGCCTGTGGTGCTGACCGCGAACTTCGAAGAGAAGTTCCTGGCCGTGCCGGCCGAGGCGCTGGTGCACACCATGAAGGGTGACCAGAAGTACTTCCCGGTCTACGACAAGAACGGCAAGCTGCTGCCGAAGTTCATCTTCGTCACCAACATCGAGTCCAAAGACCCGAGCCAGATCATCAGCGGCAACGAGAAGGTGGTTCGCCCCCGTCTCTCAGACGCCGAGTTCTTCTTCAAGACCGACCTCAAGCAGACTCTGGCCTCCCGCCTGCCGCGCCTGGAAACCGTGCTGTTCCAGCAACAGCTGGGCACCGTCAAGGCCAAGGTCGAGCGCATCGAGACCGTCGCCGGCTTTATCGCCGAGCGTATCGGCGCCGACGTGGCTCAGGCCAAGCGTGCCGGTCTGCTCTCCAAGTGTGACCTGATGACCAACATGGTCGGCGAGTTCACCGACACCCAGGGTGTCATGGGGATGCACTACGCCCGTCACGATGGCGAAGACGAAGCGGTCGCCGTGGCCCTCAACGAGCAGTACATGCCGCGTTTTGCCGGCGATGCCCTGCCGTCCGGTCTGGTAGCCTGCGCCGTCGCGCTGGCCGACAAGTTCGACACCCTGGCCGGTATCTTCGGCATCGGCATGCTGCCCAAGGGTGACAAGGACCCGTTCGCCTTGCGTCGCGCCGCCATCGGTGCCCTGCGCATCATGACCGAGAAACAGCTGGATCTGGATCTGGTTGAACTGGTTGAAGAAGCGGTACGCGTCTACGGCGACAAGCTGACCAACAAAACCGTCGTCACCGACGTGGTCGACTTTATGCTGGGCCGCTTCCGTGCCGCCTATCAGGACGAAGGCATCGGCGCCGACGTGGTGCTGGCCGTGCTGGCCCGCCGTCCGACCCGTCCGCTCGACTTCGATCGTCGCGTCAAGGCCGTCAGCCACTTCCGCACCCTGGATGCCGCACTGGCACTGGCTGCCGCCAACAAGCGCGTGAGCAACATTCTGGCCAAGGTCGAAGGCGAATTGCCGACTGCCGTCAAACCGGAACTGCTGGTCGATGCGGCCGAGAAGGCGCTGGCCACCCAGGTTGCTGAACTGCAAGCCGAACTGGCCCCGCTGTTCGCCGCCGGTGACTATCAGGCTGCCCTTACCCGTCTGGCCGCCCTGCGCGAGCCGGTCGATACCTTCTTCAACGAAGTGATGGTGATGGCCGACGACGAAGCCCTCAAAGCCAACCGTCTGGCACTGCTGAACAACCTGCGCAACCTGTTCCTGCAAGTGGCGGATATCTCCCTGCTGCAGTGATTACGGTTTGTTAGCAACATCTCAAAACGGCGCCTTAAGGCGCCGTTTTTATTGAGTCCTTACCAATATATTTAACATTCACTAATAAAACAGGAAGTGCGGTGGTTAATAAACAACCAACAGCTCTACCTAATAGGTCCGCCCATACGATGTAGAGTGCCAGTTAGTTGGTCTGAGTTGGAGTTTCCATGACCACTTCCATTGACTTTTTTTGAATCACTTTCAGGGGAATGAAATTCATAAAAAATCGTTTGAGGCATCCAAGGTCAACATAATCTCTAAGGGCTTTTGTAAACTCTTGTATCTCAGAAAACTTATTTTTAAGGTGCCTATCATATTCGAGCCTTAGCCCTGTTAATTCCCACTCCTGCTCACCTTGGGAGGCTTTTCTAATCTCTATATCGAGCCTAGCTCTTTGTTCTAGCATTGACGCTAGTTGCGCATGATGTGAGTTCAATGCTGTGGTTTGCATGCGGATTAAAAAAAACTCTGTAGGTCTAAATTTTGCGGGTGTATAAAGCAACGTATTTTCGTAGTCTTGTAGCAAAGCAAGACCATTCAATGTGAATTTTCCCCGAGAAGATAATCCATCAATCTCATTATCTAGAACACCTATATTAACTTTACATCGCATGATATTAGATTCTGTTAAATCATGAATTTGCATTCTTGCCGACTTGTTATAGCTTAATTTATTCAGAAAGCCAGAGAGAAACGACACAAAGATTGTAAGTAGTACTCCGACCACTGCACCTAATAAAGCTGCAAATATCGTGAGGTATAAGTCTGATGCTTTCAATTGCCCTGATAACTCAAAAATGAATTGCCTTATAAAATCTACAATATCCATAATTGCTACTCATATCCCTGAAAAATTTAATAAAAACACATTAACACAATTAAAAACTGTGACACCCACCTATTTTTCCCTCACCCGAGCAGCTCGTAGGTTGGATTAGCCGGAAGGCGTAATCGGACGTTTGTGTAAATCAACTCTCCCGCCATCACAGCCAGCCGAATTCCCCCTCCGGCTAGCCGCCCCTATTTTACGGCCACAACCACAATCAAAACCTCTCGTTCGTCCGATTACGCTGCGCTAATCGAACCTACAGAAAGCGGTGGCTTGCGGGGCATGCCGGTCTGTGCCGAACATCGAGAAGCCCAACATTGACCTTGGGTTGGCAAAACACCCCCTCATCCCCAACCCTTCTCCCACAAGGGGAGAAGGGGGCAACCCGTAGGTTCGATTAGCCGTCAGGCGTAATCGGACGTTCGCGTAAATCTATTCCCCCGCCATAACAGCCAGCCGAATTTCTCCCTCTGGCTGGCCACCCCGGTTTCACGACAACAGTTGCAGTCAAAGCCTCTCAATCGTTCGATTACGCTGCGCTAATCGAGCCTACGATTCCTGTGCCAATGCGGCGATAATCTTTTCCACGCTCTGGGTGACCGACAGAGTGGCGCTATCCAGTACCAGACGCTCACTGTCCCAGGGTTCATAATCACGAGTGATCACCGCCTGCCAATCCGGCAATGCCAGCCCCTCGATATCCACCGTCCGGTTTTCGACCCGCTCGCGGTGCAGGCTTGGGTTGGAGCAGACCACCTCGACATCGAGACAGGGCACCCCGACCGAGCGGGCGATATCGTGGTAAGCATCCCGGGTGAGCTGGATGGGGTTAACGGAATCCGTGATGACGGTCGAGCCAAGTACCAGGTTCTCTCTGGCCAGCCCATAGGCAACGAAATAACCGGCCGGCCCCATCTCGTGATCCGCCTGTTCCTCGGCACGAATGGCCTGCTCTATGGTATCGATGCGCAGGTAGACGGCGCCCAGCCGCCGGGCCAGGGCTCGCGCTATGGTGCTTTTTCCACTGCCCGGCAAACCACTGAAGATGATCAGCATGTTCCATTCCCGTGATAAAAGAAGAACCCGAGCCATAGGGTATCGGATTGCCATCGCGCCCACAGCGTCTTGTTCAAGGTTGCACGGGATATGCCCGTCAGCGGACTCCCTTGAGCGATAGCCGTTATCGAATACGCGCGCATATAAGCCAGCCTCTCTACCGATCATCAAAATGCATATGCAGGCTGGCTGCTGCCGATGGATAGCAATAGCCACAAAAATATTTTGTGCGCCCCATTTCTCGTTATTGTACCTCATCAATCAAGCCGTGATTTCTGCCAAAACATGGCTAAATATAAATAACAAAGCATTAAAAACGGATTGTTTTATATATCCAACCATCTTTAATACCATCGTGACAATGAAAAATAGTGACACCCACATTCAAAAACAAACCATTGAAAATCAATAAGTTATCACCCAATCAAAATAAGCAACCCAAACAATAAAATTGAAAAAAGATATATAGCATCAATATCAGATTTATCTGAATTAAATAGCCATGGCCTTTTCCACCTCTCCATTTTAATTTCCGCCATTCACCTGAAACACACAGATGGAGATGTGTAGAATGATCATAAAAAAGAAGTTCGTTATGTTGGCAGCCTTGTCCGCCCTGATGTGCTCTACCAGTGCCTTGGCCACTTACCGGGTCGATGTGCAGTGTCTTGATCAGGTCATGTTGACCGATGTCCATGCCGGTTATATCAAGTCGGCCAGTGGCGGCCCCGACGCGGGCAATGCGGTGGTCATCTCATGGGAAAAGAATTATGAGCAGGGCAACACGAGCTTCCATGTCTTCAAGAACCTGAATGATTACCCCGGCAGGGGCATGTTCGAGATGGCCTTGCTGGCGCTGGAACGCGGCCTGCCGGTCAGCGCCTGGGGCAATGATGCCCAGTGCTCCGGCGGTATTCATCAGCTGAAGATCACCCGCAGCTTCAACCCCTAATCCTGTCCGCGCACTGATTCGTGCGATAAAGGGAGTGAACACCAAGCCGGGCCAGTCAGCAGCGCCCGGCTTTAACAACCCGCGCGACCGTCGCTTGCCTTGCGCTGCAACATGCAAAGATAGCGTCGCCAGGTATCTCCCCCGTTCGCGCCACATCTACCCCATCGACACATCTGACCCGGCCGCCACCCGGATAGCCAGTCCGCCGATTTAGTCATATCTTGTCAGGGCGGCTCTGCCAGGGTGACAGGGCCCCTTCACGAGGTGCAACGATGAAACGAGCAATCCAGGCCGCCCTGCTGGCCGTCACCATGGCCGCCGCCGGTGCGCAGGCCGCCGACAAGATCACCACGGTCCCGGTGCAGTTTGCCAAGGGGGCCCACAGCGCCCAGCTCAAGGGCAGCTTCGCGGGCTACGACACCATCCACTACACGCTGGTGGCCAAGGCGGGCCAGACCATGACGGTCAAGATTGGCGGCAGCAGCAACGCCAACTTCAACGTCTTCGCCCCCGGTGCCCAGCCCGGTCAGGCCGAAGCTCTGGGCCGCAACGATGGCGATGGCCAGTGGCAAGGCGCCCTGCCCGCCTCCGGCAAGTACCTGATCCAGGTCTATCAGATGCGCGCCTCCGCCCGCCGCGGCGAGCAGGTGCCCCACACCCTGTCGGTCAGCATCCAGTAAGCCCCACCAACGCGATGCCCGTGCAACCACCGTTATGCCCCCTCCTGGGCTGGGCATGACGGCGGCCTGCTGGTAGGGTGGAGCCATCAATTAATCAACGACCGAGGTTTTATGCAACGCAAGACCCTGGCCCTGCTGCTGGCCAGCCATCTGCTGGTGGGCGCCGCCGGCTTTGCGGCCGGCATCTATGCCCTGCCGATCCTAATCGCCCCGCCCGCCCCCGCCAACGAGCAGGTTGCCGCCCGGCAGGCCCAGGCCAGCTTTCATGGCTCCTTTCGCCGGGATCTGCAAGACAGCGACCGGCTGCACTGGGGTGAGGGGCAGGTCAGCATAGGGCCCGATGCCATCAGCCTGATGGGCAAGCTGGCGCCGGGCCCCGACTACCAGCTCTACCTGTCGCCCACCTTCGTCGAGACCGAGGCCGACTTTGCCCGCCTGAAGGAGAAGATGGTGAAGATCGGGTCGGTGAAGACTTTCGACAACTTTATCGTCCCCCTGCCTGCCGATGTGAATCCTGCCGATTACGACAGCGTGATCATCTGGTGCGAGACCTTCGGCCAGTTCATCACCGCCGCCCGCTACCGGCCGTAACTTTACAACCGGCTCATTCTCCATAAAAAAACGGACACCAGAAGGTGTCCGTTTTAACGCCATGACTCTTGCCTTACGGGTAACGAGCAAGCTTGTTACAGATAGTCGGCCCCGACACCGATATGGGCCAGAGCCGCCAGCTCCAGCGGAGTCAGCTGGCTGACGGAGTCGATCATGGTCGGCTCACCGCGTGCTGACTCGGGCAGCTGAAGGCGTGCCTTGAGTTCGTCGGTCAGACTGCCCACCAGATTGCCCATACGGGTCAAGCGGGAGACCAATACGGCTTCCGGGCTGCTCTCGCTGTCGGCAAAGGTAGAGACCTGTGCCACCGCGAAATCACAGACAGCCTTGGCTCGATCACCAAAATCCCTCTCCAGCTGTTGCAGTACCTGCCGAGCCGCACTGTCATCAAGGCGGGCCAGTTCAGCCTTCATGTGACCGGTGTCAAAGCGCAGTCGCGCCCCTGCATCGAGTCGATCTTCCGGCTTGCCGGCGGTCTGGTCTGCCCATGCCTGGTCGGTCTGACCTGCAAACTGCATCAGACCGCCCAGCACCAACCGCTGGTTGGGACGCGCCGAGGCAAGACTGTCGAGTGCATTGCCCAGAGAAGCACCATTGGCATCGCTGCCGCTCGCAAGAGAGAGCGCCAATGTACGCAGGATCTGCAGATCACCTCGGGTTTGCAGCTTGGCCATATGGGAGCCATTGATGGAGCCATCGGCAATGTGCTGGTGTAAGGCATTGAGATCATCACTGCTCAGGGTAACCTCGGTCGAAGTCTGATCCCGCAGCAGATAGCTGGCCTGGTAGCTGATGAGCTCCAGCGCCTGCTTGTAACCGGTGACCTCGGTCTGGCGCGCCATGGCGACGGTTTCACGGGCGGCAGGCTTGACCTCACCATGTGGGGCCGCCACAACCTCGGCACTGGTGGCAGCTGGCAATGGTTCACCGGCAACCTCGGCCTTGACCGCGCGTTGCAGGTCGGCCACTTCCGCCATCACTGCGTGCAGCTGGCTCATTGCCTCTTGTAACTGCTCCGGAGTCGCGTTGGCGATCAACTCCGTCACCTTGCCACCCACAGTCCCCCATTGCTGGAGCGGGATGCCGGCGATGGGACGTTCAAGCAACCCGGCCGCCAAGGTTTGGCTCTCCTGCCGCATGGAGCCATCCTTGATCCCGTTCAGTGAGGTTGCCAGCGAGCGCAGAGCGCCATTGCCGGTCGCCAGCCGGGCATGTTCCTGCCCCAACTGCTGTGCATCTATGTTATTGAGTTCGTTCGCCTTATCGAGGCCGCCCAGGGTAAAGGGCAATGCCTTTTGCAGCAGCAGACGCTTTTGATCGGCCAGGGAGAGGCTGTCTGCCGGTGGGGCAGAGTGGGCGGGCGCTTCGGTACGGGCCCCCAGCAGATTGCCGATCCACTCTTTCAGCGCCACAAACGGACGGGCCAACTGGGCCCCCAAACGGGACAGCAGCCCCTGTCCTTTTTGCGGTTCACTGCGGTTGCCCAGCTGAAGGGCATCCTGACTGGTAGCAACCTGACGAGCCTCCAACTGGCCCAGTCGGCCAACCTCCGCTGTAGCGTCATTGTGCTGGGCGACGGCCTGCAAGCCGCTGGTATGTGTTTGAATCTGCATGGCGTTTATCTTCTCGTGATGTGTCGTGGCCAGTCTAGGAGAGGCAGTGGGTGCGGACTATCGCGAGTGGTCGGGATTTTTGCACTGAACGCGGCACACCACCCCGCCAGCCGGAAAGCTAAAAAAACAGAGCCACCATTAACAGTGTCGTCACCGGTGAGCTGCTCTAATTGCCCCATCACCAACTTGGAGCCCTCGATGAACCCTCTTTATCACGCAGCCCTCCATCAGCTGTTTCTTTCCCTCTCTCTCCCCATGCCAGCACAGGAAGATAGCGTCACCAGCCTGCAGATCGGCGAGCATACCTACCACCTGACCGAACACCCGGCCAACTACCTGCTGATGTTTACCCGCCTGGAAGCCGCCACCAGCGCACAAGCCGCAGCCCAGAACCTGTTTAGCCAGGACCCTTGCAAACCGGTTCTGGCATTCGATCCGGATAGCCTGACCCCGGTACTCTGGAGTCGTCAGCCACTACAACAACTCGATCGCGGCCAGATCCATCATCAGCTGGAGCAGTTGGTACATGCCGCCCGCGAGATTGGCCAGATCTGACTCTCCCACAGCAATGCCGCACGACCCACTGCTGACCACGCCACCCACAGCCCGGCTGTGCGGCGGCTGAAAGCCAATAAAAAAGGCGCCATCAGGCGCCTTTTTGCACTCAACCAGACCACTCAGCCCGGCGGAAAATGGCCACCAATGCTGATTACGCTGACCTGCTGCAGGGTGCTGTTGATGGTAAAGGCGACCCTGTGCTCCTGACTGAGGCGGATCGTGTAGATCCCCTTATGCTTGCCGCCCAGTTGTTCGTAGTGCATGTCGCCCACCTTGTCGGCGGCATTCTTGGGGTCCGTGCCTCGCACTATCTCCCGTCGCCACTCGTGGTACTTGCTCATGGCCGACGCCGTCACGGCTACGTGCTTGTCCTTGTTGTAGAGGATGCGAGGTTGGGAATCATCGATAGTCCATGCCATAGACAGCTCCTATTTTTGGCTCCAAAAAGAACCAAACTATAGTGCACACCAGCCAGCCGGCCAGCCCGCCCAACCCCAACCTGTCTGTCTGAGTCACAATCTGGCATGCAAAACGGCGCCATCAGGCGCCGTTTTTTGTCGCAGCCTGCCGCAGCAGACCGGAGGGATTCAGCCCCTTCAGCCGGTATAGACCGGCAGCAGGCCCGCCATGTTGAGCAGGTGGAAGGCGGCGGTCAGCACCCCGAACAGGAAGACGCCGACGATCATCGGCATGCCGCCCGGTGCGCGGAAACCCTCGTCCTTGCCCTCCTGCTTGCCGGCGCGCACCTTCCAGGCCAGCAGGGCCGGGATGATACAGGTCCACAGGGTGGCCACGGCGCCCGCGTAGCCGATGGCCATCAGGAAGCCGAACGGGAACAGCAGGGAGAGCAGCAGCGGCGGCAGGAAGGTGGCGGCCCACGACTTGGCGCGGCCCTGGCGGCTGTTGTCGAACTTGAACAGATCCGCCAGATAGTCGAACACCCCCAGCCCCACTCCGATGAAGGAGGAGAGGATGGCGGCCATGGAGAAGGCGTTGAGGGCGCTGGCGACCGCCTCGGATTCAATCACCGAAGCCAGCGCCTTGAGCAGCACGTCGACGTTGCCGCCCTGCGCCACCACGGGCCCGAACTCGCTGCGCGGCAGGTTGCCGAACACGCTCACCAGCCAGATGAGGTAGAACAGCAGCGCGATGGCGGTGCCGCCGAGGATGGCGTAGCGGGCACGGCGCTCTTCACCGTAGTAGGCGCGCATGGAAGAGACAGAGTGGTGATAGCCGAACGAGGTGAGCGCCACCGGCAGCATGGCCAGCGCATAGGGGGCATAGCTGGCGTGCTGGCTCAGGGTGTCGAACAGCAGGGTCGGCTTGATGTTGATGGACAGCCCCGAGATGCCGAACACGAAGCTCAACCCCATGGCGATGACCAGCACCACGGAGATGCGATCCACCGCCCGGGTGGAGTGCCACACCAGGCCGGAGAAGCCCAGGGTAAACAGGATGGAAGCCCACTGGCTGCCGATGCCGGTCATGCCGTCTATGATGAGGCCGGCCGAGGTGATGTAGGCGTAGAGCAGGATGCCGCCGACGAAATAGACAGTGAGGTTGTTGAAGGCGTTGACCTTCTCCCCCAGCAGCTCACGGGTGACGGTGTCGAACGACACGCGCAGCGGATAACCCTGATAGGACTCCAGCAGCATCCAGCCGGATACTGTCATCACTATCATGGTCAGGGTGATGGCCAGTACCGACCAGAGGGTCCAGGCACCCGCCCCCGCACTCGGCAAACCCAGCATGCCAGCCCCGACACAGACGCCGGCAATGATGCATGCCCCGCCTACCAACGATGGTTTCTGTCCCATTTACTTCTCCAAAGACGATTGTGGATCTGATCGCGACCGCGGACCGTTGCATTTGCTACGCCGGTTGTCATGGTAGATCGCGCTCATCTAGGTGCCGGCGCCCGGCGCTGGCTGCTTCGAAGGGGAAGCGAGGTGCGCTCAGGGCTGACTGCCGGTCCGGCACGGCTGCAGAGCCGCCATGTCGGGGAAGGGACTTTACCCTGCTCCCCCTCAGGTATCAAATTTGGGTGCATTTTCAGGCAGCCCGGCCCCTTTGGGCAGACCGCCTTTGACCGGCGTGTCGGTATTCAATGGGTCAGCTGCGGCAGCAGTTGCAGCAGCTGGGCCCGCACCTCGAGCGGCGTCTGGCTGACCCAGATCCCCAGCAGGCCATAACAAAGCAGTGGCAACACCAGCAGCAACAGACAGAGCAGCCCCAGCAAACGTGGAGGGCTGAGCCGGCGCCCCCGCGTGCCCAAGTGCAGCGCATCGGCCCGCTTGGGGCAGGCGGCCACGCAACTCAGGCAGCTGGTGCACTCGAGGCTGCGCATCGCGATCAGCTGGTGTACCTGGATGCGCGACGGGCAGGCCCGGCTGCACTTGTCGCAGTCGTGGCCCTGGCTTCGCAGGCAGCGGGCCGGGTCGCGGCGGATGCGCAGTGGGGTCAGCAGGCCGAGCAGGGCGAGCCAGGCGCCATAGGGGCAGAGGTAGCGGCAAAACCCTTGCCGGAAGGTGGCGGTGAGCAGCAGCACCCAGCCAAGGCAGAGGCCCGAGATCAGGGCCAGGTTGAAGAAGAAGGCCCCCATCTTCATGTCCGCCGCCTGATGGTAGGGGCTGGTGAAGTAGCCGGGCAGGGCGGCGCTTGGCACCGCGATCAGCACGATAAACAGCAGGAACGCGAGCACCAGAAACTTCTGGCAGCGCAGCACGACATCGAGCCAGCCCGGCGGCGTCCACTCCCCCGGCAACAGGCGACTGCGCAGGCCGTGCAGCCACTCCCCCACCAGCCCGAGCGGGCAGAACCAGGCACAGAACGCCCGCCCCAGCAGCAGAGCCGACAGCGAGAGCACCAGCACGGTGACGGTGGCCGCCGGATGGTGCGGATCCACCAGCCCCTGCCCGAGCCAGGCCCGCAGCCCGAGCCCGCCGGCGATGGGCAGGAAACCGTCCACCACGTCAGGGCGCACCAGCCAGGGGCTCATCCCCTGCCCCAGCTGCCAGACATGCAGGCCGTACTGCAGCGTCACCAGCCCCCAGCAGAGCAACAGCAGCTGGCGCGTGCGCGCTCGCAGCCACTGGCTGTCGAGCGCCTCGAGGGAGGGCAGCGGCCGCCGCTGGTGCCAGAGGGCAAGCGCACCGGCCACCAACCCGACGCCGAGCCAGAGCAGGCTGTCAGCCGCCAGCAACCAGAGCATGAGCAGCAGGCCGAGGGCAAGACGCCACTGCCAGCCCGATCGCGCCTGCCACGCCAGCAGCACCAGATAGGCCAAGCCGGCGACCATGGTCACGGCTTCGATCACGCTCATGTTTCCCTCACTGCCTCATCCACCACTGGCGGCAAGGATAACGGACATCTGAATTGATTATTTTGATCTGCATGGGCAGAGGGGGACATTTGCGCCCAATGCCCCTCCCCATGGTTGAACCCTATGCCTTGCGGCTGTTGAACAACGGCAGGTCCGACTCGAACTGATGTGCCAACCCCAGACCCATCAAACAAAAACCCCCTCGCTGGCGAGGGGGTTTGCATACACAGCAAGATGGGGGGCAGGCTAACCGCGGGCGCGGCGCAGGTGGTAGTCGACGTGATAGTCGTTGGCATTGCGGAACATGATGGAGTAGTTGAGAAACTCGCCGTTCTCACCGTATGAGAGCGAAGTGAGTCGCAGGATGGGCGCCCCCTGCTCGATGTGCAGCAGCTCGGCCATGCGCCGGTCGGCCAGCACGGCGCTGAAGCTCTCGTAGTTGCCGGCGATGGGGAGCTGGCACTCGTTCTCGATGTAGGCGAACTTGGATCCCTCCAGATGGGCCACCGAGAGGGTACGAAACAGCCTCACCGGCATGTAGCTCTCCTCCACCAGCAGGGCCCGGCCATCCACCGAGCGCACCCGGTTGGAGAAGTAGACCGGCTCGTTCACCTTGATCCTGAGCTGGCTGGCGATGGCGGGCGGGGCCGGCATGGTGCGAAACTCCAGCACCTCGCTGGTCAGGCTGCGGCCCTGTTCACGCATCAACTCGGTGAAACCGCTCAACCCCTTGGTCTCGTGCTGCACGTCCTTCTTGGTCACGTAGGTGCCGCTGCCGTGGCGCCGCTCCACCAGCCCCCACTCGATCAGCATGTCCACCGCCTTGCGCACCGTCATCCGCGATACCCCGAACTGACTCGCCAGGGTTTTCTCGCTCGGCAGCACATCCCCCACCCGGCAATCCGCCCCGTTGACCCGGATACGTAATCGATCCGCCACCGATTTGTAGATCACTGCTAGACCTCTCTTTACCCAGCCGGGGTGGCGACCCATTTGATCGCCTTTATTTCAACCAGCTGAAAATAAACAATTTTAAATTCAAATAACCCGATAAAAACGTCACAAAAACAAGACGTACAACAATATCGCAAAATTTAGATCTCTTTGTCTAAATAAGAGCATGCGCCGGATCACATAACCACCACATATTTCATGAGGGCCTGATCGCTTGTTGTTAGGTTCAATTCAGCAACACGACAACAGCAGTCAGACAATTCTCTAATAAAAAGGGACGCTATATGCTCAGTCAAATTCAACGTTTTGGCGGGGCAATGTTTACGCCTGTATTACTGTTTCCATTCGCAGGTATGGTGGTAGGCATTGCAATCATGCTGAAAAATCCCATGTTCGTGGGAGAAACGCTGGCCAATCCTCAGGGACTGTTTTTTCAAATAGTTCATATTATTGAAGAGGGTGGCTGGACGGTATTTCGAAATATGCCGCTGATATTTGCCATCGGCCTGCCGATCGGGCTGGCAAACAAGGCTCAGGCCCGCGCCTGCCTCTCCGTGCTGGTCAGCTTCATGACCTGGAACTACTTCATCAATGCCATGGGGATGACCTGGGGCGACTATTTCGGGGTCGACTTCAACCAGGCGGTGGGTGGCGAGAGCGGGCTGGCCATGGTGGCCGGCATCAAGACCCTGGACACCAGCATCATAGGTGCCATCGCCATCTCCGGCATCGTCACCGCTCTGCACAACCGGCTGTTCGACCGACAGTTGCCGGTCTTTCTCGGCATCTTCCAGGGCAGCTCGTTCGTCACCATAGTCGCCTTCTTCGTGATGATCCCCTGCGCCTGGCTGACCCTGCTGGGCTGGCCCAAGGTGCAGATGGGCATCGCCTCCCTGCAGGAGTTCATGCTGGTCTCCGGCCCGCTCGGCGTCTGGGTTTACACCTTCCTTGAGCGGATCCTGATCCCGACCGGCCTGCACCACTTCATCTACGGCCCCTTCATCTTCGGCCCGGCCGCGGTGGAAGGCGGCATCCAGCTCTACTGGGCCCAGCACATGCTGGAGTTCAGCCAGAGCACCCGGCCGCTGATCGAGCTGTTCCCCCAGGGCGGCTTCGCCCTGCACGGCAACGCCAAGATCTTCGGGGCCATGGGGATTGCACTCGCCATCTACGCCACCGCCGCCAGGGAGAACAAGGCCAAGGTGGCCGGCCTGCTGATCCCGGCCACCCTGACCGCCATGCTGGTGGGGATCACCGAGCCGCTCGAGTTCACCTTCCTCTTCATCTCGCCCCTGCTGTTCGCCATCCATGCCCTGCTGGCTGCCACCATGGCGACCGTGATGTACCTGTTCGGGGTCGTCGGCAACATGGGCGGCGGTCTGCTCGACCAGTTCCTGCCGCAGAACTGGATCCCCATGTTCCACAATCACGCCGGCATGATGTTTACCCAGATTGCCATCGGCCTGACCTTTACCGGGATCTGGTTCCTGATATTCCGCACGCTCATTCTGAAATTCAATTTGAAAACCCCTGGGCGGGATGAAAGTGAAATAAGACTTTATTCCAAGGCCGATTATCAGGCCGCCAAAAAACAGCGTGGCCATGATATTGCCGGCCATATTCTGGTGGCGCTCGGTGGCGCGGAAAATATCAACAGCCTGAACAACTGTGCCACTCGGCTGCGCATATCGCTGCGCGATGCAGGCCTGGTGGCACCAGATGATGCTTTCAAACAATTGGGTGCCCACGGCGTGGTCCGCCACGGTGACAGCATCCAGATCATTATCGGTCTGCATGTACCCCAGCTGAGGGAAAACATGGAGAGCCTGATGAACACCCCCTCCTCCTCTTCTTTCGTAACGGAGTCATGATCATGAAAAAATTCTCTGTCGTCATTGCCGGCGGTGGCAGCACCTTTACCCCGGGCATCGTTCTCATGCTGCTGGAGAACCAGCACCGCTTCCCGCTGCACGAGATCAAGTTCTACGACAACGATGGTGCCCGCCAGGAGGTGATCGCCGAGGCCTGCCGCGTCCTGCTCAAAGAGAGAGCCCCGGACATCGCCTTCAGCTATGGCACCGACCCCAAGGCGGCCTTCAGCGGGGTGGACTTCGTGATGGCCCACATCCGGGTCGGCAAGTACCCCATGCGCGAGCTGGACGAGAAGATCCCGCTGCGCCATGGCGTGGTCGGCCAGGAGACCTGCGGCCCAGGCGGCATTGCCTACGGCATGCGCTCCATCGGCGGCGTGCTGGAGCTGGTCGACTACATGGAGCAGTACTCGCCGGATGCCTGGATGCTGAACTACTCCAACCCGGCCGCCATCGTGGCCGAGGCGACCCGTCGCCTGCGTCCCCACGCCAGGATCCTCAACATCTGCGACATGCCCATCGGCATCGAGGGACGGATGGCCCAGATCGCCGGCCTGCCGTCACGCAAGGAGATGCGGGTACGCTACTACGGCCTCAACCACTTCGGCTGGTGGACCCGCATCGAGGACCTGGCGGGCAACGACCTGATGCCGGCCATCAAGGCCCACGTGGCCAAGCACGGCTATGTGCCCAAGCAGGCCGGCCACGCCGAGGCCAGCTGGAACGACACCTTCGCCAAGGCCAGGGACGTGTGGGCCCTTGATCCGGACACCCTGCCCAACACCTATCTGAAGTACTACCTCTACCCGGACTATGTGGTGGCCCACTCCAATCCGGAGCACACCCGCGCCAACGAGGTGATGGAGCACCGCGAGAAGCAGGTGTTCAGCGCCTGCCGCGCCATCGTGGCAGCCGGCAACGCGGCGGCCGGCGAGCTGGAGATCGACGAGCATGCCTCCTACATAGTGGATCTGGCCACCGCCATCGCCTTCAACACCCAGGAGCGGATGCTGCTGATCGTGCCGAACCGGGGCGCCATCCCCAACTTCGACCCGGAGGCCATGGTCGAGATCCCCTGCCTGGTGGGCAGCAGCGGCCCTGAACCGCTTCAGGTGGGCAACATCCCGCTGTTCCAGCAGGGCATGATGGGCCAGCAGGTGGCCGTCGAGAAGCTGGTGGTGGAGGCGTGGATCGAACGCTCCTATCAGAAGCTGTGGCAGGCGATCACCCTCTCCAAGACGGTGCCGAGCGCCTCGGTGGCCAAAGCCATCCTGGACGACCTGATCGCCGCCAACCAGGAGTACTGGCCGCCGCTGCAATAAACGCGGGCCAAACAAAAACCCCCTCGCTGGCGAGGGGGTTTTCTTGTTGCTGGCTCTGCCGTGGCGCGATCAGCGCAGGGACTTGACCGAGCGGCGGACGATCAGCTCGGGCTGCACCGTCATCGACTCGACCTCCAGCTCCTTGTTGCGGATCCGGCTCACCAGCTGCTGCACCGCCAGCAGGCCGAGCTCGGCCTTGGGGTGGCGGATGGTGGTGAGCGGCGGGCTGGAGAAGCGCGCCATCTCCACGTCGTCATAACCGATCATGGAGATATCGTCCGGCACCTTGACCCCGGCTTCCCAGGCGGCGCAGATGGCGCCGATGGCCATGGGATCGTCGAAGGCGAACACCGCGGTCGGCCGCGGCTTGAGGGCCAGGATCCGCTGCATGGCATCGAAGCCGCTCTGGCTCTCGTAATCCCCTTCGAAGATCTGCTCGTCTTTCAGGGTCAGACCCTGCTCGGCCAGGGCATCGCGCACCCCGTCCAGCCGCTGCTGGGTGGTCGGCTTGGCCAGCTGACCCGTGATGCAGACGATGTCGCGGTGACCCTGCTCCAGCAAATGACGCACGGCCAGGCGTGCCCCGATGCGGGCGTTGTCATTGATGACGTTGGCAAAATCGCACTCGGTACCCCAGTCCAGCACCACTTGCGGCACGTTCTTGTGGATGCGAAGCATGTCGCGCAGCGGGGTATCGATGTCGGTTCCCAACACCAGCAGACCGTCGACCCGCTTCTCCATCAACATGCGCAGGTAGTGCTGCTGACGGGGCGGCTGGTTCTCGGTGTTGCAGAGGATCAGGCTGTAGCCCTGCTCGAAGCAGTACGCCTCCACCCCCTGCACCACTTCCGCAAAGAAGGGGTTGGCACTGGTGGTCACCAGCATGCCGATGGTCTTGGTCGAGTTTATCTTGAGGCTGCGCGCTACCGAGTTGGGCGCGTAGTTGAGTTCTGCCACCGCCTCAAGCACTTTTTGGGTTGCGTCTTCGCTGACCCGACGGGTGTGATTGAGTACATGTGAGACGGTGGAGATGGATACGCCTGCGCGGGAGGCGACATCCTTGATAGTGGCCATCTCTGTCTCCTGAAGATCAAAGGCGGAACATTAGCAGATTTCCCGAATAAAGGCTTGGTTTTAACGAGTGCTGCCAATGAATTGTCAATGCTGGCTAATCTAGGTGGTCATTTCTATTTGCGCAAACGGATTTTGGTCAAAATGGGAGCAGCGTCAGAGTAAAATATCGTCAGTTTTTTCATCTATCATTTATCGAAAGTGCGCCTTGTTGAGAAGATGTTAATTGCCATCATCAGCATCAACTTCTAAATAGATAACTATAATTAGATATTTGTTTCAAAAAAGCACTATTACCCCCTCTCTGGTTAGTATCTTTAACAGCTTGTTATTGCCCAGCGAGGAATGATAGAACCATACCTATTGCCGGACTGGCGGGATCACGGTTCGGAATGGCACACGGAAAATGAAACAATCCACTGATTAAGGGACGAATCGATGAATAAGTTGAGCAAAATGGCAGTCAGGGCAGCGGTTTCTATGGCCCTGTTCGGATCGGTCTCACTGGTCCACGCGGCGGATACCATCAAGATCGGCATCGCCGGTCCGGTCACTGGCCCGGTCGCCCAGTACGGCGACATGCAGTTCACCGGCGGCAAGATGGCGGTCGAGCAGATCAACAAGGCCGGCGGCATCAAGGGCAAGCAGATCGAAGCCGTCATCTATGACGATGCCTGTGACCCGAAACAGGCCGTGGCGGTCGCCAACAAGGTGATCAACGACGGCGTCAAGTTCGTGGTCGGCCATCTCTGCTCCGACAACACCCTGCCCGCCTCCGACATCTATGAAGATGAAGGCGTGCTGATGGTCACCCCGGCCTCCACCAACCCCAAGATCACCGAGCGCGGCTATCAGCTGGTACTGCGTACCATCGGCCTGGACAGCGACCAGGGTCCGACTGCCGCCAAATACATCATCGAGCAGATCAAACCCCAGCGCGTGGCCGTCATCCACGACAAGAAACAGTACGGAGAAGGCATCGCCTCCAGCGTGAAAGCGGCGCTGGACAAGGCCGGCGTCAAGGTGGTGGCGTTTGAAGGCATCACCGCCGGCGACAAGGACTTCTCCGCCCTGATCGCCAAGCTGCAGAAAGAGAACGTCGATTTCGTCTACTACGGCGGCTACCACCCGGAGCTGGGTCTGATCCTGCGTCAGGCCGGCGAGAAGGGCCTCAAGGCCAAGTTCATGGGTCCGGAAGGGGTGGGTAACAAGGACATCTCCGCCATCGGCGGCCCGGCTTCCGAAGGCCTGCTGGTCACCCTGCCGAACAAGTACGACCTGGTGCCGGCCAACGCCCCGCTGGTTGCCGCGTTCAAGGCCAAGGGTCAGGACTCCTCCGGTCCGTTCGTGTGGACCACCTATGCCGCGGTGCAAACCCTGGCTGCCGGTATCGCCAAGGCGGGTGAGGATGACCCGGCTGCCGTTGCCGCCGCCATCAAGGCCGCGCCGGTCGATACCGTGATGGGCCCCCTCAGCTGGGCTCCCAACGGCGACCTGAAAGGGTTTGAATTCGGTGTGTTCCAGTGGCACGCCGACGGTACCTCTACCCAACTCAAGTAATCTGCCGGTCGGGGTGACGTGAGTCACCCCTCCTTTCTTTGCGGGCAAGTACAGGGAACGCAGTATGTCCGAACACTTCCTTTACCTGGTTCAGCAGTTGCTGAACGGGTTAACCATAGGCAGCACCTATGCGTTGATCGCCATCGGCTACACCATGGTCTATGGCATCATCGGCATGATCAACTTCGCCCACGGCGAGGTCTACATGATCGGCTCCTATGTCGCTTTCATGGTGATGGCGGGGCTCATGATGATGGGCATCGACAGCACCTTTCTGCTGCTGGGGGGCGCCTTCCTGGTCAGCATCATCATCACCGGCAGCTATGGCTGGACCATAGAGCGGGTCGCCTATCGCCCGCTGCGGGGCGGCAACCGGCTGATCCCCCTCATCTCCGCCATCGGCATGTCGATCTTCCTGCAGAACATGATGCGGATGGCCCAGGGCTCGCGCGACATCGCCATGCCCACCCTGATCTCCGGCGGCTGGACCCTGGGTGAGGCCGACGGCTTCCAGGCCAGCCTCTCTTGGATGCAGCTCATCATCTTCGTGGTGACCTTCATCACCATGCTGGCGCTGACCCAGTTCATCGGCCGCTCCCGCATGGGCCGCGCCTGCCGCGCCTGCTCGGAAGACATCAAGATGGCCAACCTGCTGGGGATAGACACCCACGTGGTCATCTCCATCACCTTCGTGCTGGGGGCCACCCTGGCCGCCGTCGCCGGCGTGCTGCTCGGCATGTATTACGGTGTCATCAACCCCTATCTCGGCTTTATGGCCGGCTTGAAGGCCTTTACGGCGGCGGTCTTGGGCGGCATCGGCAGCATTCCCGGCGCCGTGCTGGGCGGCCTGCTGCTCGGCGTGGTGGAGGCGCTCACCGCCGGCTACCTCAGCACCGAATACAAGGATGTGATGGCGTTCGCCCTGCTCATCTTCGTACTGCTCTTTATGCCCACTGGCATCCTGGGCCGCCCGGAAGTGGAGAAAGTATGATGAAACGCCAATTCATTCATGCCTGCATCGCCAGCTTGGTACTGCTGGTGCTCTCCTTCTGGCTGCTCGGCTTCAAGCTGGAGACCGACGGCACCCGCCTGCTGGTGGTGAGCCGGCTCGACGTGTCGCTGGCCTGGCTGCTGGGCGGCGCCACCCTGGTGTTCTGGTTCCAGATGCTGCGCGGCCAGATAAGCCGCCTGTTCCAGGCCTCCATCAGCGGCTTCTCGGTCGGCTTCACCAAGCTGGTGCTGCCAAGCCCGGAAGAGGCGCCCAAGCTCTATAACCTGACCGCCGTGCTGGTGCTGCTGTTTGCGGTGAGCTGGCCCTTCATGGCCTCCCGCGGCGCCATCGATCTGGCCACCCTCACCCTGATTTACATCATGCTGGGACTGGGCCTGAACGTGGTGGTGGGCCTCGCCGGCCTGCTCGATCTCGGCTACGTCGGCTTCTACGCGGTCGGCGCCTACAGCTATGCCCTGCTCAACAGCTATTTCGGGCTCAGCTTCTGGGAGTGCCTGCCCATCGCCGGCCTGATGGCGGCCACCTTCGGCTTTTTGCTCGGCTTCCCGGTGCTGCGGCTGCGGGGGGATTACCTGGCCATCGTCACCCTGGGCTTTGGCGAGATCATCCGCATCCTGCTCAACAACATGACCAGCCTGACCGGCGGCCCGAACGGCATCTCCGGCATTCCCAAACCGACCCTGGGGGGGCTGGAGTTCAACCGCACCGTCAAGGATGGCGGCTTCGAGACCTTCCACGAATTCTTCGGCATCGCCTACAACGCCAACCACAAGGTGATCTTCCTCTACCTGATGGCGCTGGTGCTGGTGGTGGCGACCCTGTTCGTCATCAACCGCCTGCTGCGCATGCCGCTCGGCCGCGCCTGGGAGGCGTTGCGGGAAGACGAGATCGCCTGCAAGTCGCTGGGGCTCAACCCCACCATCATCAAGCTGACCGCCTTCACCATAGGCGCCTGTTTCGCGGGCTTCGCCGGCAGCTTCTTCGCCTCGCGCCAGGGCTTCATCAGCCCGGAATCCTTCGTCTTCATCGAGTCGGCCATCGTGCTGGCCATCGTGGTGCTGGGCGGCATGGGCTCCCAGATTGGGGTGGTGCTAGCGGCCATCGTGATGACAGTGCTGCCGGAGCTGGCGCGCGAGTTCAACGAGTATCGCATGCTGATGTTCGGCCTCTTGATGGTGTTCATGATGGTCTGGCGGCCACAGGGCTTGCTGCCGATGACCCGTCCGCATCTGGAGTTGAAGAAATGAGTACGCATCAGAAGTTGTTGGACGTCTCTGAGCTGTCGATGCGCTATCTGGCCGGATTGCTGGCGGTGACTTGCTCCACCCTGGACTGGGAGCTGAAAAAATGAGTACTCATCAGAAGTTAATGGAAGTCTCTGATTTGTCGATGCGTTTCGGCGGCCTGCTCGCCGTCAACGGGGTCAAGCTGGATGTGGAAAAGGGGGAGGTGATCTCCATCATAGGTCCCAACGGGGCCGGCAAAACCACCATCTTCAACTGCCTGACCGGCTTCTACCGCCCGAGCGGCGGCATCATCCGCTACAAGGGTGAGGAGATCCAGGGACTGCCCGGCCACCTCATCGCCCGCAAGGGAATCGTGCGCACCTTTCAGCACGTGCGGCTGTTCAAGGACATGACGGCGGTGGAAAACCTGCTGGTGGCCCAGCACAGGCACCTCAACACCGGTTTTCTGGCCGGGCTGTTCAAGACCCCGGCCTTTCGCCGCGCCGAGCGGGAGGGGCTGGAGCAGTCCGCCTTCTGGCTGGAGAAGGTGGGGCTAAAGGATCTCGCCAACCGCGCCGCCGGCAACCTGGCCTATGGCCAGCAACGCCGGCTCGAGATCGCCCGCTGCATGGCGACCCGGCCCGAGCTGCTGATGCTGGACGAGCCGGCCGCCGGCCTCAACCCCCACGAGACCGACGAGCTGAACGAGCTTATCTCCAACCTGCGGGACGAGTTCGGGGTCTCGGTGCTGCTGATCGAGCACGACATGAAGCTGGTGATGGAGATCTCCAACCGCATCTTCGTGGTCAACCAGGGTACCCCGCTGGCCCACGGCAAGCCGGATGAAATCCGCAGCAATCCGGCAGTGATCAAGGCCTATCTGGGCGAGTCGTAAGGAAAACAAGATGTTAGAACTTCGCAACGTATCGACCCACTACGGCAAAATTCAGGCGCTGCACGACGTCAGCGTCGAGGTAAAAGAGGGGGAAATCGTCACCCTGATCGGCGCCAACGGCGCCGGCAAGACCACCCTGCTGATGACCCTGTGCGGCGAGCCCAAGCCCAGCAGCGGCTCCATCTGGTTCGAGGGGGAGCAGATAGACTCGCTCTCCACCGCCCGCATCATGCGCAAGGACATCGCCGTGGTGCCGGAGGGGCGCCGCATCTTCGCTCGCCTCACCGTGGAGGAGAACCTGCTGATGGGGGCCTTCTTCGTCGACAAGGCCGAGCAGCGCGGCCTGCTGGATCAGATTTTCACCCTGTTCCCGCGGCTGCACGAGCGACTGGAGCAGCGCGCCGGCACCATGTCCGGCGGCGAGCAGCAGATGCTGGCCATCGGCCGCGCCCTGATGAGCAAGCCGCGCCTGCTGCTGCTGGATGAACCCTCGCTGGGGCTGGCCCCCATCGTCATCCAGCAGATCTTCGACACCATAGAGCAGCTGCGCCGCGACGGCATGACAATCTTCCTGGTGGAGCAGAACGCCAACCAGGCGCTCAAGCTGGCCGATCGCGGCTACGTGCTGGAGAACGGCCACGTGGTGCTGCAGGACACGGGGGCCGCCCTCTTGGCCAACCCGGCCGTCCGCCAGGCCTATCTCGGCGGCTAAGCGTGCATTGCCACCCCACTTCCCCCGACCGTGCCCACCCGGCGCGGCCGGGGGAGACTCCCACCCGGAGGCTCACCCCTTGAGCCGGTCGAGGGAGAGACAGGATCACCACCACTTCTGGCACGACCCCGCCCTGCCCTTCATCGAGGCGCGTGCGGTACAGGACGGTCGCCGCGTCTGCTACGACAAGCACAGCCACCCCCACTTCTCCATCGGCGCCATCACCGGCGGCCACAGCCACTACCTCAACCAGCGCAGCCGGCAGGAGGTCGGCCGCGGCCACCTGGTGCTGATGAACCCGGAAGAGGTGCACGCCTGCAACCCGGTAGCCGATGAACCCTGGTCCTATCTGATGTTCTACCTCGACACCGGCTGGCTGCAGCGCCAGCAGGAGGAGGCAGGGCTGGGCCACGAATTTCGCCCCTTCGACATGACCGCCAGCCGGGATCCCCTGCTCTATCAGGGGCTGTGCCGGCTCCATCGGCAGCTGTGGCAGGAGCCGGAGCCGCTGGCGCGCGAGGTGGCCTGCCACCAGTTCAGCCGTCAGCTGCTGGCCAGACTCACTCCGGCCAGCTGGGACGATCGGCCGCCGCAGCACCTGCAGCGGGCCGCCGAGCTGATGCAGGACGACTGCAGCAGCGCCCTCACCCTCGCGCAATTGAGCGCGGTGGCCGGGCTCACCCCCTCCCACTTCGTGCGCAGCTTCAGCCGCCACTACGGCATGACGCCCCACGCCTACCTGCTCGATCAGCGCATCCGCCACGCCCGCACCCTGCTCAGGCGGGGAGAGCCGCTGGCAGAGGTGGCGCTGGCCAGCGGTTTTGCCGATCAGGCCCACTTCCAGCGCCAGTTCAAACGGCGGGTGGCCGCCACCCCGGGCCACTACCGCAACCAGCTGACCCGGCCGGGCTAACGCACCAGATAGGCGGCGCAGAGCAGCAGCAACATCGCCATCGCCCGGTTGAACCAGCGCAGCCGCTGCGGTACCAGCAGCAACCCCTGCAGGCGACTGCCGGCATAGGCCCAGCAGGCGATGGAGCACAGACAGATGACCAGGTAGAGGCCGCTGAACAGGGCCACCTGCCCCGCCCCGCCCGCACTGCCATAGGCCCCCATCCCCATGCTGGCGGCGAGCCAGGCCTTGGGATTGAGCCACTGCATCAGCGCCCCGTACCAGAAGGAGGGCGCCACCCCGTCGACCCCTTCCACCCGGCCGCTGTCCACCAGCAATTGCCAGGCCATCCAGCCGAGGAAGATCACCCCGCCCCAGCGCAGCAGCTCAGCCGCCGCCGGCCATTGCAACAGGGTGGCGCCCAGCCCCAATCCCATCAGCAACAACAGCAGGACAAACCCCAGGGTGGCCCCGACCACGTGGCGCAGGCTGGCCGCAAAGCCGTGCCTGGCACCGCTGCCGAGGGCGACCAGGTTGACCGGCCCCGGGGTGATGGACATGGCCAGGGCAAACCCGGCCATGGATAACAGCAGACTCGTCTCCATGGATAACGCTCGTATCGGTAAAAGGAGCCCCAGCCTAGCTATCGCCCCGCCCCGGGTATTGAAGGAAATTGCGATCGGTCACGGCAATAACCGGACACATTGCGGGCTTAGCGCCGGCCCCCGCTTGCGGTAAACTGGCCCTCAATCACCTATTCGCAGGACATGTTAATGGACCAGTTTGCCCATATCAGTGCCCATGATGCCCACCAGAAGCTCAGCGCCGGTGAAGCCCGCCTGGTGGATATTCGCGACCCCCAGTCGTTCGAGACAGCCCACGCGGTCGGCGCCTTCCACCTCACCAACGGCACCCTGGTGCGTTTCATGAACGAGGTGGACTTCGACACCCCGGTGATCGTGATGTGCTACCACGGCAACAGCAGCCAGGGCGCAGCCCAGTACCTGCTGCAACAGGGGTACGATGAGGTCTACAGCCTGGACGGCGGCTTCGAGGCGTGGCGCAGGGAGTTCCCGATCCAGGCGGGCGACGCATGATCCAGCTGCTGGTGCTCGACAACGCCCGCATGGCCCAGGCGCTGGTGGACTATCTCTCCACCCTCGGCATCTCGTGCGAGCTGACCCAGTCGGAGTTGGGGGTCACCATCTGGCTGGCGGACGAGCAGCGCCTCGCCCAGGCCCAGCAGGAGGTGAAGCGCTTCCTGGCCGAGCCGAGCCACCCCCGCTACATGGAAGCCTCCTGGCAGTCCGGCCGGGCCGATGCCCGCATCGACTACAGCAAGGGGATGAGCGACCCGGTCACCGACTTCCTCCATCAGGCGGGGCCGCTGACCCTGGCGGTGATCATCGCCTGTCTGGCCATCTACGGACTCGATGCCATCGGCCTGCCGATCTTCGACGAGCTGGCCTTTCACCCGACCCTGGCCCAGTTCACCGACTGGCAGGCGTGGCGCTACTTCACCCCGGCCTTCATCCACTTCTCGGTGTTGCACCTGGTGTTCAATCTGCTGTGGTGGTGGTATCTGGGGGGCCAGATCGAACAGCGACTCGGCAGCGGCAAGCTGCTGATCCTGCTGCTGGTAGGCGCCGCTCTGCCCAACCTGGCCGAGTTTTTCGCCAGCGGCCCGCTGTTTGGCGGCCTCTCCGGGGTGGTCTATGCCCTGCTCGGCTACTGCTGGCTGCGCAGCAAGTTGCAGCCGGCCTGCGGCCTCACCCTGCCACCGGCGCTGATGGGCTTCATGCTGTTCTGGCTGGCACTCGGTTTCTTCGATCTGCTCGGCACCCGTACCGCCAACATGGCCCACCTGGCGGGCCTGCTGGTCGGCCTGTTGCAGGGCTGGCTGGACAGACACCACCAGCCTGCCTGAGTTGCTGCGATCGGCTCGGCAGCCAACACGTCTGCTGATCTGGCCCACCCGGCTACGAGTGCTATACACGAAAAAAAACGCCGCCCCTCGGGGCGGCGTTTTTATTGGCCGACTGGCTTACTGCTTGAGCAGGGTGGGATCGGTCACCTTGACCGCAGTGCCGCCGCTCATGAAGAAGCTGGCGAACTCGGACTGCATCTCGGTGGTCACGTCGCCGCTCGGATCGAAGTTCTCGTCCGGTGCCAGCAGCGAGCTGTGGCCACCGGCCACGAAGCGGGCCGCGTTGTGGCTGGCCGCACCGGTGGCGGTCAGCGGTTGCAGCGCCAGCACCTTGAACAGCGGCTCGGTGCCGCCCAGCGGGGCGGAGGCGATGCTGTTCGGGATCACCTGATCCGACAGGCTCAACGCGCCATCGCCGACGATCTCGGTGGCGAACAGCGGGAAGTCGCTCTTGATGCCGCTGCCGAGGTTGATCGGGTCAGCCGAATCCAGCACCGACTGGGCCGCGAAGCTGTAGCTCTGCAGGGTGCTGGCCGCAGCGGCCTGCTGGGTGGCGCTCAGGCTCGGCAGGAACTCGTTGACGAAGCAGGTCGGCACCTCGGTCTTGCAGCTGGGGGCGTAGGCGGTAAAGCCCGCTTTCAGCTCGGCACTGCCGCTGGTCAGCACGCCCATCTTGATGGTCGGACCGAAGGTCGGCGAGTTCAGCAACAGCGGCGCTATGCCGCCACCCGGCATGGCCAGGCCACCGGTATCGAACTTGAACAGGGCATCCGCCTGGGCATTGCCGATGGACTGGTTGGCGACCGCCAGCAGGTTGGTGCCGGAGATGGCGCCCAGGGAGTGGCCCAGGAAGTGCACCTTGAGGCTGCCGGCGCTGCCGATGACGCCCTTGCCATTGGCCAGACCGACCGCCAGACGCAGGCCCAGCAGATCCGCCACGCTCTGTTTCAGGTTGTCGCGGGCCACGGTCAGGTAGCTCAGGTTCAGGTAGGGGGTCGGATTGTCGGAGGTGGTGACTGTGTCCATGCTGCCGCTCAGGGCGAAGCCGCGCTCACCGTGCAGCGGGTGATCGATCACCACCAGCGCCACCTTCTTGCCTGCCTGCATACCGGCATAGATCTGACCCAGCGCCAGCGCATAGGCGTTCTCTTTCACCGAGGTGACACCATGCTGGTAGATGATCACGTCGGTGATGGTGTTGAGGGCATCCTTGGCGAAGACGCGCATCGGCACCGACTGCACCTCTTCCAGCTTGGGCAGCGGGTTGAAGCGGCCGATGTTCTGCTCGGCATCCAGCGGCTTGCCGCCGGAGGTGAGGGTCACCCCGATCAGCTTGCTCGCCTCGGCCAGCAACTCGTTCTGGCGGGTCGGGTCGGCAATCAGCGTCGCCAGCAGGGCCGGGTCCACGCCCGCGCCCACCAGCCCGGCGATCACTTCGCTGTCAGAGGCTTTCAGGGCATTGGCGATGGCGTACAAGCTGGGGATGGCGCCGTGCCAGGACTGGGTCTTGGCCTTGTCCCAGGAGCCGGCGGTGGCCGGCGAGGAGAGGAAGTAGGGCAGCTTGACGGTACCGGTATAGACAGTGGTCAGCTGGGCCAGCCCGTTGAGCGGGGCGCCAGGGCCGAAGGCGGTGGCCAGCGCATCTTTCTGCTCCTGTGGCAGGAACGCCTCGGCGTCCAGCTGGGTCAGGAAGGGGTTGCTGCCGGTCACGGCCAGGGTGTAGGTACCCGGCAGGCTGGTGTTGCCCTTGGCATCCTGCTTCCACAGGGCGGCCGCATCCAGGGTCGGGCTCTTCAGCACGGATGCCGCCGCCCCTTTCACCGCCACCAGCACGTCGGCACCGGACTGGGTACCGAACCAGTCGGAGAAGATGACGTGATCGGTGGAGACGCCGGTGGCGGCCTTGAACAGGCCCTCCTGCAGGGCGATCAGACCGTTGATGGTCTGCTCCTGGGCATTGCTGCCGACGTTGTTCTTGTAGTTGCCGTAGTCGCTGCCGGCCTTGACCGCGTTGCCGTTGCTGTCCTTGAGGGAGTCGGTGGCCACGATCATGTAGTAGGAGGAGGGGTTCAGCGGCTTGAGCGGTACCAGGTTCAACTTGCCGGCCGAGGCAGCCACCACGAAGTCCGTCCCGTAGGTCAGCACCTTCTTCACGCCGCTCGGGCGCAGGGCTGTACTGTCAAAGCTCAGCTCCAGCAGGTAGAGCGGGGCCACCGAGGCGGCAAACTCGGCCGCAGCCGGTGCCTGGACAGTGATGCCGGACGAGGTGACGGGCACGATCTGGATGGCCTGGGTCGTGGACCAGCCATCCAGGGTCGACATGGCCGACACCGGGTTGGAGAGATCCGCCGTTTCGGTGGAGAATTTCAGGGTGCCATCGCTGGCCCGGGCCGCCAGGGCACTGGGGCGCACTGCGTTGGAACCGGTCAACAGATAGTCGAGATAGCTGGAGGTGTCGCCTTTGTTATCGTCACTGCCACCACAGCCGGCCAGCATAGCACTGACGACTGCGGCATAAATTAGCTTCTTTTTCATATCCTTATCTCTTTTTAGTTGTTATCCATGAAATGCTGACGGCGTTGGGTAAAAACCCGACCGGTACATCTTAACAGCAACGCAACAATTATTAAGTAGCTGGTCGGTCATCTGATCTGCTTTTTTTGTGTACAGCATCAAGGAATTGGAATAGAAACGGGACTCGATAGGTTAACAGCTTCATCCCGGATACCAGACCCGACCAGCGGTCACTTGTACGCCAGATGGCAAAAAGCGACCCCCGATCTCGGCAAAGCGGATCAATTGCCGGTAGAATGGCGCATTGCTTAAGGAGAACCACATGATCGACCCGAAGAAACTGGAAGAGATCGCCAAACAGGTGCACAACTCCCTGCCGCCCGGCATTCGCAGCATGGGTGAAGAGGTGGAGAAGAAGATCCGTCAGGTGCTGCAGTCCCAGCTCGGCAAGCTGGATCTGGTCAGTCGCGAAGAGTTTGACGTGCAGACCAAGGTGCTGCTGCGCACCCGCGAGAAGCTGACCGCCCTCGAGGCCAAGCTGGCCCAGCTCGAGCAGCAGCTCGGCGCCAAGGGCGAATAACACTGCCCCCATAAAGCAAACCCCAGCCAGGCTGGGGTTTGTTGTTTCTGGCCTGCCGCAAAGCAAGTTGCGGCGGCAAATGCAGCGAGGCATTTCTGGTTACGTGACCGGCCTCATGCCGAACTCAGATAAACTCGTAGGCGTCGCCGAAGATGCGCTCCGGCTCGGCTCCCAGGATCTTGAACTCTTCCCGCGCCGCACCCGCCATCTCGAAGCGGCCGGCCACATAGATGTCGTAGTCATGCAGGCTGACGAAGTCATCCATGATGGCCTTGTGCACCAGCCCGGTCTTGCCGGCCCAGTCGCTCTCCGGCTCCTGCACCACAGGGATGTAGGTAAGCGGGGCGTAGTCGCGCTCCCACTGCTGCATCTGCTCCTGCTCGTAGAGCCAGTGCGCCTGGCGCACGCCCCAGTAGAAGAACACCGGGCGCTTGCTGCCGCTGTCGATCAGGTATTCCAGAATGGCGCGGGCGTAGGAGAAACCGGTGCCGCCTGCCATCAGGATCAGCGGCCGGGGTGACTCTTCCCGCAGGAAGGCCTTGCCCGCCGCCAGCTCAATCTCGATCTCCCCCTGCTCGCGCATGCGGGCCAGCACCTGGCCGGCATAGGCGTTCTCCGGGGTGGCGCCGATCTGCAGCTCCAGCACGCCAGGACGGGTCGGCGAGTTGGCGATGGAGAAGGGACGCTTGTCCGAATCGCTCATCACCACCAGCAGATACTGGCCCGGCTTGAAGCTGACGGCTTGCAGCGGCGTCAGGGCCACGTGCCAGATGGTGTCGACATATTCGCGCAGTTCCTCTACGCGGCACTTGATACGTTGCATTCTTATCCTTGTGACGGGCTCGTTCGGCCCGCTTTCGCTCTTGATTCACTGTGGACTGGCGACCAGCAGAGTGGTCAGGTCAGTCGAGCATACCCAATTCAGCTCAAATGGCATCAATCTTTTGCATCCCGGCCAGGCGGCACGGCCCGCCGGGCCGGCCGCCGCTCATCAACCGAGAATGTTCAGCTCGTCCCAGAGGGCATCGATCTTCTGCTTCACCGCCTCGTCCTGGACGATGGGCTGGCCCCACTCGCGATTGGTCTCTCCCGGCCACTTGTTGGTGGCGTCCAGCCCCATCTTGGAGCCGAGCCCGGAGACCGGCGAGGCGAAGTCCAGGTAGTCGATCGGGGTGTGCTCGATCAGGGTGGTGTCGCGGGCCGGATCCATCCGGGTGGTGATGGCCCAGATCACGTCCTTCCAGTCGCGAGCGTTGATGTCGTCGTCGCAGACGATCACGAACTTGGTGTACATGAACTGGCGCAGGAAGGACCAGACCCCCAGCATCACCCGCTTGGCGTGGCCAGGGTAACGCTTCTTGATGGTCACCACCGCCATCCGGTAGGAGCACCCCTCCGGCGGCAGGTAGAAGTCCACGATCTCGGGGAACTGCTTCTGCAACAGCGGCACGAATACCTCGTTGAGCGCCACCCCCAGCACCGCCGGCTCATCGGGCGGACGGCCGGTGTAGGTGCTGTGGTAGATGGCATCCTTGCGCATCGTCATGTGGGTGATGGTGAAGACTGGGAACTCGTCCACCTCGTTGTAGTAGCCGGTGTGATCGCCATAGGGCCCCTCGGGAGCCAGCTCGCCCGGCTCCAGATAGCCTTCCAGCACGATCTCGGCGCTGGCGGGCACCTCCAGATCGCAGCTGATGGCCTTCACCACCTCGGTACGGCTGCCGCGCAGCAAACCGGCAAAGGCGTATTCGGAGAGGGTATCCGGCACCGGCGTCACCGCGCCGAGGATGGTTGCCGGATCGGCACCCAGCGCCACCGCCACCGGGAAGCGCTCACCCGGGTGTGCCTCCTGCCACTCGCGAAAATCGATGGCACCGCCGCGGTGATCCAGCCAGCGCATGATCAGCTTGTTCTTGCCGATCTTCTGCTGGCGATAGATGCCGAGGTTCTGCCGTTTCTTGTAGGGGCCGCGGGTGATGGTGAGCCCCCAGGTGACCAGCGGCGCCACGTCGCCCGGCCAGCAGTGCTGAATGGGGATCTGGTCCAGATCGACCGCCTCTCCCTCCAGCACCCGCTGCTGACAGGGGGCGGACGAGAGACGCTTGGTCGGCATGTTGAGCACCTGCTTGAAGATCGGCAGCTTCTCCATCAGCTCCTTGAAGCCACGGGGCGGTTCAGGCTCCTTCAGGTAGGAGAGCCAGGTCCCCACCTGGCGCAAGGCGGCCACGTTGGGCTGGCCCATGCCCATGGCGACCCGGTCCGGCGTGCCGAACAGATTGGTCAGCACCGGCATGGTGTAACCCTTGGGATTTTCGAACAGCAGGGCCGGCCCACCCGCACGCAGGGTGCGGTCGCTGATCTCGGTCATCTCCAGATAGGGGTCTATCTCGCGCGTGATGCGCTTGAGTTGTCCGCTTTGTTCCAGCTGCGCGATGAAATCACGCAAATCCTTGTATTTCATGCAGGTACCCTGTGTGCAGGCGATGCCGCATTATAACTCCGGGGAGCCGGCGGGTGTACCCGGTTCGGGTTGCACCATCGGACTTGCATGGCGCTTTTCCTGCCGGGTCAGCCGATCGGCAAGCTGGGCCAGCAACCTCGGCTCGTCCACCTGCAACAGCAGGCTGGCCACCTGACCGCTGTACTGGCGGTTGCCCAGCTCAGCCAGCAGGAACTGCTGGGCCGTGTCGGGCAGCGGCGAAAGCTGACTGAGCTGGTGCAGGGCGGGCTGTTTGAGGGAGGCGTTGTGGCTGGCGGCGATCAGCAGATCGCTCGCCGTCTGACCCTGATGAAAGCGCCCCACGCTGGCCAGGGCCGCCACGCTGTCGTGATCCGCCGGTTGGCGCCACAGCTTCTGATAGAGGGCGCGGTCGCCGGTACGCTCGGCCAGCAGCCGCAGCAAGCGGTTGTCGGGCAGGAAGATGTTCAGGCCGGCCAGCTTGTGTGCCTCGCGCTGCAGCACAGTGACAGGCTGCCCGGCGAGTGCGTTCAGCAGCGCCTGCTGTTGCTGGGCCAGATCCGGGTTGCGGCTGTTGTAAATCTGCTTGAACTCGAAGCGGTTCGCCTCCAGCAGCTGGCGGTAGTTGTCCTGCCAGGCCTGCCGCTGCCAGCGGCTCAGCACCTGCCGCGCCGCAGCGGCAAAGTCGTAGGCGGGTTGCTGCACCAGAAAGCCGTCCACCTCTTTTTCCACCAGCCAGCTGGGGGCCTTGAACGACTGGGCGCGCACCCAGGCCAGCAGTTGCGGGCTGGCAGCCCTGGGCTGGTCATCGAGGGTGGCGAGCAGCTGGCACAGCAGATACTCCCGCTGCCCCACGGCCAGGGAGTCCAGCAGGGAATCGATGGCGGCAAACTGTCCCTGCTGCAAGCGGCCGGTCAGGTAGTCGAGGTGGCCCTGCAGTCCCTCGTCGGCCACCAGCGCGACGCGGGGCGCCGTCCCGGCGGACGGAGTCTGGCCCGCCAAAGCCGGCGGCACCAGCAGCCAGCTCAGCATTATCAGGAGTACATGCTTCATGACGTCCCTATCCTTGTGACATCGAGGTTTCATACTACTCAGGCGACCGCAAAATAGATAAACAAAAACCGCGACCTGGGCCGCGGTTTCATCATTTTTCGAGTCGGTTACTTCTGCTGGCGCCGCATGGCGTCGAAGAACTCGTCGTTGGTCTTGGTCATCGCCAGCTTGTCGATGAGGAACTCGATGCCGTCGATCTCACCCATCGGGTGGACAATCTTGCGCAGGATCCACATCTTCTGCAGCTCGTCACCGGTGGTCAGCAGCTCTTCCTTGCGGGTACCGGAGCGGGTGATGTCGATGGCCGGGTAGACGCGCTTCTCGGCGATCTTGCGCGAGAGGTGCAGTTCCATGTTGCCGGTGCCCTTGAACTCTTCGTAGATGACTTCGTCCATCTTGGAGCCGGTATCGATCAGCGCGGTGGCGATGATGGTCAGGCTGCCGCCCTCTTCTACATTGCGCGCGGCACCGAAGAAGCGCTTCGGACGGTGCAGTGCGTTGGCGTCCACACCACCGGTCAGTACCTTGCCGGATGACGGGATGACGGTGTTGTAGGCACGGGCCAGACGGGTGATGGAGTCCAGCAGGATCACCACGTCCTTCTTGTGCTCGACCAGACGCTTGGCCTTCTCGATCACCATTTCGGCGACCTGGACGTGACGGGAAGCCGGCTCGTCGAAGGTGGAGGCGATCACTTCGCCCTTCACCATCCGCTGCATCTCGGTCACTTCTTCCGGACGTTCGTCGATCAGCAGGACGATCAGTTCACAATCCGGGTGGTTGTAGGCGATGCTCTGGGCGATGTTCTGCAGCAGCATGGTCTTACCGGCCTTGGGCGGTGCGACGATGAGGCCGCGCTGGCCTTTACCGATCGGGGATGCCAGATCCAGTACGCGGGCGGTGATGTCTTCGGTGGAACCGTTGCCACGCTCCATGCGCAGACGCTCGTTGGCGTGCAGCGGAGTGAGGTTTTCAAACAGGATCTTGTTGCGGGAGTTTTCCGGACGGTCGTAGTTGACCTCGTTGACCTTGAGCAGCGCGAAGTAGCGTTCGCCCTCTTTCGGCGGCCGGATCTTGCCGGAGATGGTATCGCCGGTGCGCAGGTTGAAGCGGCGGATCTGGCTCGGGGAGACGTAGATGTCGTCCGGGCCGGCCAGGTAGGAGCCGTCTGCACTACGCAGGAAGCCGAAACCATCGGTCAGGATTTCCAGCACACCGTCGCCGAAGATATCCTCGCCACCCTTGGCGTGCGCCTTGAGGATCGCGAAAATAATGTCTTTCTTGTGCGCCCGAGCCAGATTTTCCAACCCCATGGATTCGCCAAGCTGTACCAGCTCGGACACAGGAGTGTTCTTTAATTCAGTCAGATTCATAGTGGTGAAAGTCTGTAAGCAAGGATTGAAATGAGGAGACAGTCTGCTGGATTGATGCTGATCGGATTTGATTTGCCAGGCTGATGTGTGAGCAAAGAGTCAGGCAAAAAGGTTAGCAAACGAGCGATAAATTAGCACCAATCGGGGTGAGCGTCTAGGTGATAAAACAGAAGGAGCGCATTATTGCAATGCGCTCCTCGATGATTATTACAGGTTGCCGTCCAGGAACTCTTTCAGCTGAGTCTTGGACAGGGCACCGACCTTGGTCGCTGCCACTTCGCCATTCTTGAACAGCAAGAGGGTCGGAATACCACGAATGCCATATTTGGGCGGAGTGTCGGCGTTATGGTCGATGTTCAATTTCGCCACGGTCACACGACCGGCATACTCTTGGGCGACTTCGTTCAGGATCGGGGCAATCATCTTGCACGGACCACACCATTCGGCCCAGAAGTCGACCAGAACGGCGCCATCGGCTTTGATTACATCTGCCTCGAAGCTGGCATCGCTCAGCTGAACAATCTTGTCACTCATCTCCAACTCCAGTCAGTAATTAAGGCTTTATTGACGTATCAACAAAGGCAATAGTTGCCCTATTTGAAATGATCCTGTTTATTATTGCAAGCCTAACCTGATAACCTACCGCCATGAGCAAAACACACTTAACGACCGACAAATTCGCCCAAATGGGCCTCGAACCCGAAGTTCTGGCTGGTCTGGAATCAAAGGGATTTCACTATTGCACCCCCATCCAGGCACTCTCTCTGCCGCTGCTGGTAGAAGGCCATGACCTCGCCGGCCAAGCCCAGACGGGTACCGGCAAAACCATCGCCTTCCTGGCTGCCACCTTCAACTATCTGCTGACCCACCCGCTGACCAAGCCGCGCCTCATCAATCAGCCGCGTGCCATCATCATGGCCCCGACCCGGGAACTGGCAGTACAGATTTACAACGATGCCGACAGCATGGCCGCCTCGACCGGCCTCAAGCTCGGCCTCGCCTACGGCGGTGAAGGGTACGACAAGCAGCTGGCCGTGCTGGAGCAGGGTGTCGACATCCTGATCGGCACCACAGGCCGCATCATCGACTACTTCAAGTCCAAGGTCATCGATCTGAGCAACATCCAGGTCGTGGTGCTGGACGAAGCGGATCGCATGTTCGATCTCGGCTTCATCAAAGACATCCGTTTCTTGTTCCGCCGCATGCCGCCCGCCACCGAGCGCTTGAGCATGCTGTTCTCCGCCACCCTCTCCCTGCGGGTGCAGGAGCTGGCCTACGAGCACATGAACCACCCGGAACATGTGCAGGTCGAGCCGGAGCAGATGACCGGCGTACGAATCAAAGAAGAGCTCTTCTACCCTTCCAACGAAGACAAGATGTTGCTGCTGCTCTCCCTGATGGAAGAGGAGTGGCCGGAAAAAGCCATCGTCTTCGCCAACACCAAGCACGTCTGTGAAGACGTTCACGCCTGGCTGGAAAACGACGGCCACCGCGTCGGTCTGCTGACCGGCGACGTGCCGCAGAAGAAGCGGATGAAGATCCTGGAGGACTTCACCAAGGGTGCGGTAGACATTCTGGTTGCCACCGACGTGGCCGCCCGTGGTCTGCACATCCCTGACGTGACCCACGTCTTCAACTACGACCTGCCCGACGACGCCGAGGACTACGTACACCGCATCGGTCGTACCGGTCGTGCCGGCAAGAGCGGTCACTCCATCAGCCTGGCCTGTGAAGACTATGCCTTCAACCTGCCGGCCATCGAGGAGTACATCCACCACCCGATCCCGGTCAGCAAATATGACCGCGAGGCCCTGCTGGATGACGTGACCGCGCCGAAACGGGTGTTCCGCAACCGTCAGCCGGTGAACCGCAACATGCGCGATCGCCAGGGCGGTGGCAACAGCAACAACCGTCGTCGTCCTCCCCGCAAAAGCTGAAGGATAGGCCCAGTTGCACAACTCGCCTCTCTATGCCGCCATCGACCTCGGCTCCAACAGCTTTCACATGCTGGTGGTGCGCGAGGTCGCCGGTGCCCTGCGCACCGTCACCAAGGTCAAGCGCAAGGTGCGCCTCGCCGCCGGTCTGGATCCCGATTTTCGTCTCAGTCGTGCCGCCATGGAGCGGGGCTGGGACTGCCTGCGCCTCTTCTCCGAGCAGCTGCAGGACATTCCGGCCGACAACATCCGGGTAGTCGGCACCGCGACCCTGCGCCTGGCCACCAACGTCGACGAGTTTCTGCGTGAAGCGGAACGGGTGCTCAACCACAACATCGAGATCATCTCGGGTGAGGAAGAGGCCAAGACCATCTATGAAGGGGTCTCCTGGACCTCGGCGGGGGAAGGCAACCGGCTGGTGATCGACATCGGCGGTGCCAGTACCGAGCTGGTGATCGGCGAACAGAGCGAGGCCAAGCTGCTCAACAGCCTGCACATGGGCTGCGTCACCTGGCTCAACAACCACTTCGGTGACGGCGAGCTGAGTGAAGCGCGCTTCAAGCAGGCCATTGCCGCCGCCAAAACGGTGCTGGAGAAGGTGTCGGACGATTACCGCGTGCTCGGCTGGCGCACCTGCGTCGGCGCCTCCGGTACGGTGCAGGCGCTGCAGGAGATCATGCTGGCCCAGGGCAAGAGCGAGCGGGTCACCCTGCCGAAGCTGCAGGAGCTGATGGGTCAGGCCATCGCCTGCGGCAAGCTCGACCAGCTGCAACTGGAAGGGCTGGCGGCCGAGCGGCTGACCGTGTTCCCCTCCGGCCTCGCCATCCTGATCGCCATCTTCGAAACCCTCGGCATCGAGAGCATGACGCTGGCCGGCGGCGCCCTGCGCGAAGGCTTAATCTACGGCCTGCTCGGCAACAATCACGACTGTGATGCCCGCGATCGTACCGCCGACAGCCTGATCAGCCGCTACCAGCTGGACAAGGAGCACGCCGAGCGGGTACGCGATACCGCCATCGAGGCGTTCACCCAGCTGCAGCCGGCCTGGCGTCTCTCCAAGCGCTACGGTCGCCCGATCCTGCGTTACGCGGCCCTGCTGCACGAAATCGGTCTGTGCATCGAGTACAAGAAGGCGCCGCAACACGCCGCCTACATCATCGACAACATCGACATGCCGGGTTTCACCCCCGCGCAGAAGAAGCTGCTGTCGGCCCTGCTGTTCAACCAGCGGGACGAATTCAAGCTGGAACCGCTGGAGAAGCAGGGTGCCGTCACGGCTCGCCAGGCGATCCGGCTGGCCCGCATCCTGCGCATCGCGCTGATCCTCTGCATGCGCCGCACCCAGGGCACTGTGCCGATCTTTACCCTGCAGGCGGATGACGAGGCTCTGACGCTGACCCTGCCCAAGGGGTGGCTGGACGAGCACTACCTGCGCGCCAGCGAGCTGCGCCTCGAAGTGGAGCGCCAGCAGAAGATGGGCTGGCCCACCCGGCTGCTGGAAGCCTGATTGGGCCCAGCCCAATCAGTGCCCCAAGGTTCCGACAATCTCTTTCGCAGCCAGCACTGGCGCCACTCAGGCCTGCCCCTTGATTTTATTGGGCTGACGGGCTGATCCCGCCCTTGCGTCTGGGCTCTGCCTCCCCCTCATGGCCTACGTTCGACTAGAGTAGGGTTGTCTTCACAACCAACCGGAATGGACGCCATGAAACCTTTGACCCTGATCGGACTGACCGCCCTGCTCACCGCCTGCGGCGGCGGGGGCGGCGACAACAGCAGCCAGCCACCACAGGCCCAGCTCTCGCTGGCCTTCTCCGACGCCCCGGTAGATGCCGTCAGCAAGGTCTGCATCGCCGTCTCCAACATCAGCATCCACCCCGTCGCCGGCACCGAGCAGAGCTGGACCACCGCCAGCTTCCTCACCTCGACCCAGGACGATGGCTGTACCCCGAGCGGCGAGACCATTCCGCTCGACAGCGCAGGGAGGCCGCTATTTACCTACATCGATCTGCTGAGTTATCAGGGGTCCGCCAGTCGCCCCCTGCTGGCCAGCCAGAGCGTTGTGCCCGGCAACTACAGCCAGATGCGGCTGCGGGTGCTGGACGGGCGGGAGGTCGCCAACCAGTTTCTGGACGGCACCCCCTACTCCTACGTCAAGCAGGATGATGGGGTGATCAAGCCGCTCGAGGTGCCCAGCAGCGAGCTCAAGCTGGACGCCTTCACCATCGCCGCCAACGGCCTCAGTGCCTTCACCACCGAATTCGATCTGCGCCAGTCCATGGTGCTGCCAGGCCACGAGCAGTACTACAAGCTCAAGCCGAGAGGCGTACGGCTGGTGAACAACACTCAGGTCGCCACCGTCAAGGGTACGGTGGCAGCCGGGCTGTGCGGTGGCCAGCTGACCGACAAGGCCTTCGTCTACTTCTATGACGAGCTGCGCCCGGTGGGTGACGACGCCTATCCCGACATGGCCGACAGCGACAACGGCTTCTACGCTAGCGCCCCCGTACTGCCGCAGACCGGAGGCGGCTTTGGCTACGAGCTGGGATTTGTCAATCTCGGCAGCTACGATCTGGTACTGGTCTGCAACGGCGACGAGGATGATCCGGCAGTGGCCGGCGACCCGCTGCAACTGGAACAGGTGCAGAAGGCCCAGACGGTGGTGGCACCCACCACCAGCATCAACTTCCAGTAACGGGCGACAAGGGGGACGACCGCATGAGCAGATACCAACCCATCAGTTGCGATCTCTACGACTGGCTGGAGATCGCCGCCAGCTGGCAGCTGCCGGTCATCCTCACCTGTAAGGATGGCCGCCAGTGGGTGGACAAGATCCGCACCATAGAGGCCAGAGAAGGGGTCGAGTACCTGCTGCTGCACGGTGGCGAACGCCTCAGCCTGGCGGAGCTGGCGACCATGGCGCTCAACTGGCAGGGGGAGGAGAAGCTGGTCCGCTTTGCCCCGCCAACCGACAGCCAGTAGATGGCAAGAGGGCCAACCCCATCGGGTTGGCCCTCTTCTTTGATTGCTCGGCAGGCATCGTCGTGGCCGTTACCCCGCCAGCGCCGCCATCACGTAGACATCGAAGCGGTTGCTCTTGGTCTCGATGGCCATGCTCGGCTTCTGCTCGTTGAGCCAGCCTGCGTAGTCCGGCCGCTTCACCACTACCCGCCGATCCGCCATGGTGAGCGCCGCAGGCAGCAGGGCATCGGCGTCGAGATCCGCTCCCACCAGCGACTGGAACACCCGCATCTCTTTTTTCACCAGAGCAGACTTCTGCTTGTGGGGGAACATGGGGTCGAGGTAGATGACATCCGGCCGCTCGGCCAATCCCAGCAGGGTCTCCACCGCAGGGCCGTGCAGCAGTTGCATCCGCTCGCGCACCCAGGGGCCGATCTCGGGATCCTGCGCGGCGCGCGTCAGCCCGTCCTGCAGCAGGGCGGCTACCACGGGGCTGCGCTCAATCATGGTCACCTTGCAACCGAGGGAGGCGAGCACGAAGGCATCCCGCCCCAACCCGGCGGTGGCATCCACCACGGTCGGCATGGCGCCCGCCTTGAGCCCCACCGCCTTGGCGATGGACTGGCCACGGCCACCGCCGAACTTGCGGCGATGAGCCACCGCCCCTTCGACGAAATCCACGTAGACGGCGCCCAGCTTGGGTTCGTCCAGCTTGCGCAGCTCCAGCCGCTCCGGGGTGAACACCAGGGCAAACTGGGGCAGGTCGATCTGGTCAAGCTGGCTGCTCAGGGCTGCTGCCTGGGCCGCCTTGGCGGGGTCTTCGAGGAGGATTTGCATGGGCTCTGGATGCATTCTAAGTTCAGTGAACCGAGTGTATCACAGCCCCTTTGCGTCGCTGTAGGGAGGAAACCCCATGCACCTGCTTATCGCCCTGCTGCTTGTCGCCCAGAGCGGCGGCCAGCTCAAGGTCTGCGGCGTTGACTGGCCCCCCTTCTCCTACGCCGAACAGGGCAAGCTGATGGAGGGCATATCGGTCGAGATCCATCAGGAGGTGGCACACCGCCTCGGCATGCAGCTCACCCTGCTCGAACTGCCGTGGGGACGCTGCGAACAGTACGTCAACACCGAGCTGGCGGACGGCATTCTCGACAACGCGCCCCTCCCCGGCTGCTACCACTCCGATCTTGCCACCGCCTTCTACCCGCTGGCCGCCTATGTGCGCAGCGACAGCCCGCTGCAAACCTTCTCGTGGGAGATGGCCAAGGGGCTGAAAGTAGGGATGGTCAGGGGCTATGACTACACCGACAGGATCAAGCACTTCACCGGTTGGGTGCCCATCAAGGCCCACTCCGACAAGCAGCTGCTGCTGATGCTGGAGAAGAGCCGGGTCGACCTGATAGTGCTGGATTACTTCTCGGCCCCCATTCTCTCCAGAGAGCAGGACGTCAAGATCCGCGCGCTCACTCCCTTTCTCGACTCGACTCCGCTCTACCTCTGCTTCGGCAAGCAGAAGGCAGACCTGCTGCCCGCCTACAACAAGGCGCTGCAGCAGATGCTGGACGAAGGGGTGCTGGATCGCATCTATCTGCGCTATCTCGGGGAGGATTACCGGACACTGAAGGAGAAACAGGAGAGGATGAAAGCGGCGCAGTAAGGGTCAGCTGGTCTGCAAGAACATGCTCTTGTCGTTGAGCTGCAAATACTCGGTGAGGTCGTCGTAGGCGAGCGGCCGGCTCAGCAGATAACCCTGGGTGAAGGCGCACCCCTTCTGGCAGAGGAAGTTGAGCTGCTCGCGGGTCTCCACCCCCTCGATCACCACCTGCATGCCAAGGTTGTGCACTATGTTGATGATGCCGTCCAGCAGCAGCCGGTCCTGCTCGTTGAACGGGATGTGGCGCACGAAGGCCCGGTCGATCTTCACCAGGTCCACCGGGAAGTTGCGCAGATAGTTGAGCGCCGAGTAGCCGGTGCCAAAGTCGTCGATGGCCAGCTTGCAGCCCGCCTCGCGCAGGGCATCGATCCGCACCCTGTGCTGATCGCTGGTCTCCATCAGCAGGGATTCGGTGATCTCGATGACGATGTCCGCCGGGTCCAGCCCGAAGTGGTGGATCACCTTGAGCCACTCGCTCGCCTCCGGATCTATGGTCTGGAACTCCAGGGTGGAGCGGTTGATGGACATCTGCAGATCCGGGAAGCCGGATTGCTGCAGCCGCGCCAGATCCCGGCACGACTGCCACAGCACCAGCGCCCCCAACCCCTGGATGAGCCCCGCCTCCTCCGCCAGCGGAATGAAGTCCGCCGGCGACACCTGACCCCAGTGCGGGTGATACCAGCGCACCAGCGCCTCCAACTTGGCGACCCGGCCGCTGCGGTTGTCCCAGATCGGCTGGTAGGCCATGGTCAGCTGCTCGAGCTTGATCGCCTCCGCCAGATCCTGCTGCATCTGGTGACGCTGGCGCACCTCTTCGCGCATGGAGGCGCAGTAGCTGCCGAGCAGCCGTCCCTGCCGCTTGGCGGCAAACAGCGCCTGCTCGGCGTTGCGCAGCAGCTCGTCGCTCTCCAGCCCGTCGCCCGGGCAGAGGGTGATGCCGATGGTGGCCGTCACGTAGAGGTGCTGGTTGGCCAGCATGAAGGGGCGGGCGAAGCCGCCGACCACCTGCTTGGCAAACACCTCGGCCTGGCGGCGGTTGACGATGCCGGGCACCAGGAAGGCGAACTCGTCGCCACCGATGCGGGCCACCAGATCTTCGGTGCGCACCCGGCTCACCAGCCGATCCGACACCTCCCGCAGCAGGGCGTCACCGGCGTGGTGATCCATGCTGTTGTTGACCGCCTTGAAGTTGTTGAGGTCGAGCACCATCAGCGCGAAGCGCTCGCCCCGCTCGCAGAAGCGGCTGAGGCAGCGGCCGAACAGCCAGCGGTTGGGCAGACCGGTAAGGTTGTCGTAGTTGGCCTGGGCAGCGATCTTCTGCTCCGCCAGCTTGGTCTGGGAGAGATCGCTGAAGATGGCGATGTACTGGCTGATCCGCCCCCCTTCCCGCAGGGTGCTGATCATCAGCTGCTGGGGGTAGAGCTTGCCGTTCTTGCGCTTGTTCCACACCTCGCCGCGCCACACCCCCACCCGCTCCAACGCGTGGTACATGTCGGCGTAGAAGGCCTGATCGTGCAAACCGGACTTGAGCAGGTTGGGGCGCAGGCCGCACACCTCCTCCTCGCTGTAGCCGGTGATCTGTTCGAACGCCGGGTTGACCGAGATGATGCGACTGTCGGCGTCGCACACCAGGATAGCCTCTGAGAGGTTGTCATAGACCCGGTGGGAGAGCTTGAGCTGCTCGGCGTGACGTTTGAGGGGGTCTATGTTCTCCAGCACCACCATCAGGTAGTCGGGCTGCAATTGATCGTCCCGCACCAGGGTGACGGTAACCCGCCCCCACAGCAACTGGCCGTCACGGTGCAGGTAACGCTTCTCCTGGGTGAAGGCGGTACGCTCGCCGCGCCTGAGCTCTTCATAGCAGGCGACGCTGCGCAGCCAGTCTTCCGGATGATTGAGCTCGGCGGCGTTGCGATGAACCAGCTCCTCCTGGCTGTAGCCCAACATCTTTTCGATGGCCGGATTGGTCCAGAGGATCTTGCCGTCCAGATCGAGCTTGCCGATCCCCACCGGGGCGTGGGACATCATGGTGTGCAGAAAATCGTGGTACTCGGGCTGGGGCGGCGCCTGCTGCTGCAGCATCAGCGCCAGTTCGCGCCCGGCCAGCGGAGCCAGCAGGCGCAGCAGCCCCATCACCTTGTCCATGTTGGTGAGCGGCCGCTTGAACAGCAGGCTGCAGATGCCCACCGTCTCCCCCTGCGCGCTCTTGAGGGCGATGCCGGCATAGGCCTGGATCTGCCAGGCCTGCAACACGGCGGCGTGGGGGAACAGCTGCTGTACCCGATCGCTGAACCAGGCCTCGCCCTCCTGCAGGGTGATCTCCCCCAGGGTGGCGCTGACCGGAAAACTGAAGCGGGTCGTATCGAGAGAGGCGGGATAGGTTGCATGCACCTTGCAGGAGAGCCCCGCTTGATCCCTACCCGAAATCAGGACGAAGTCGGCCCCGACCGCTGCTGCGATTTCACTCACAAAGGTATCGAAATATCCCTGACCACTCGAATGAGACAGACTTGAGATGATTTGATAGACAGACTCGAGTGCTCGCCTCATGGCAAGGTTCTTTCTCTCCTTGGAAGGTAGACCCCGACTCTACTGAAGAGGCGGGAACAGTGCAAACATGCTATCCGCAAGATATTAAAATGCCTTGAGAAAAGGGACCAAAAGGTCCCTTTTTATCTCAAAAATCACGCGGTGATCGCACTCTGTGGCAGAGGTGTACCTGCTTGAAGCTCACGCCTGGCGGGGCCTGCAGCCTCATGCGGCAATCCCGCTGTGGCGCAACAAGGCATCCACCTGAGGCTCACGGCCACGGAAGGCGCGGAACAGCTCCATCGGCTCCTTGGAACCGCCCTTCTCCAGGATGTTCTTCAGGAAGGAGTGGCCGGTCACCGGGTTGAAGATCCCCTCCTCCTCGAAGCGGGAGAAGGCGTCGGCGGAGAGCACTTCCGCCCACTTGTAGCTGTAGTAGCCCGCCGCATAACCGCCGGCGAAGATGTGGGAGAAGCTGTGCTGGAAGCGGTTGAAGGCCGGCGGCGTCATCACCGCCACCTCGCGACGCACCTCGTCCAGCAGCGCCGGGATCTGATCCGCATTGGCCGGGTCAAACTCCTGGTGGAGACGGAAGTCGAACAGGGCGAACTCCAGCTGGCGCAGCATCTGCATGGCCGCCTGGAAGTTGCGGGCGGTCAGCATCTTCTCCAGCAGATCGGCAGGCAGCGGCTCGCCGGTCTCGTGATGGCCGGAGATGAAGGCCAGTGCCTCGGACTCCCAGCACCAGTTCTCGAGGAACTGGCTCGGCAGCTCCACCGCATCCCAGGCCACGCCGTTGATGCCGGCCACGCCGGCCACGTCGATCCGGGTCAGCATGTGGTGAATGCCGTGGCCGAACTCGTGGAACAGAGTGACCACTTCGTTGTGGGTGAACAGGGCCGGTTTGCCGTCCACCGGGCCGTTGAAGTTGCAGGTCAGGTAGGCCACCGGTTTTTGCAGCGAACCGTCCTGACGGTAGCGACGACCCAGGCAGACATCCATCCAGGCACCGCCCTGCTTGTGCTCGCGGGCATAGAGGTCGAGGTAGAAGCTGCCGCGCAGCTCGTCCTCGGCATCGAAGATGTCGTAGAAGCGCACGTCCGGGTGCCAGGTGTCGATGCCGAGGCGCTCGCGCACCTTCATGCCGAACACCCGCTTGACCACCTCGAACAGCCCTTTCACCACCTTGCTGGCGGGGAAGTAGGGGCGCAGCTGCTCGTCGGAGATGGAGAACTTGTGCTGCTTGAGCTTCTCGGCGTAATAGGGAATATCCCAGGCCGCCAGCTCGCTCTGGCCGTGCTGTTCGCTGGCGAAGGCGCGGATCTCTTCCAGCTCGGCCTTGCCCTGCGACAGGGAGCGGCGCGCCAGATCGGTGAGGAAGTTCACCACCTGCTCCGGCTTGTCCGCCATCTTGGTGGCAAGGGAGAGCTCGGCGTAGTTGGCAAAGCCCAGCAGCTGGGCCAGCTCGCGGCGCAGGGTGAGCAGCTCGGTCATGATGGCGGAGTTGTCCCACTTGCCGGCATTGGGGCCCTGGTCGGAGGCGCGGGTGGTGAAGGCCTCGTACAGCTCGGCGCGCAGGGCGCGGTTGTCGGCATACATCATCACCGGCAGGTAGGAGGGGATGTCCAGAGTGAACAGCCAGCCTTCCTTGCCCTTCAGCTCGGCCAGCTGGCGAGCGGCGGCCTGTGCACTCGCAGGCAGCCCGGCCAGCTCGGCCTCGTCGATCACCAGCTTGCTCCAACCCTGGGTCGCGTCCAGCACGTTGTTGCTGAAACGGGAGGCCAGCTCGGAGAGGCGGGCCTGGATCTCGCCGTAGCGCTGCTGCGCCTCGGCGGGCAGGCCGATACCGGACAGGCGAAAATCGCGCAGGGTATTCTGGATCTCCTTGCGCTGGGCGGCGCTCAGCAGGGGGAAATCGTCGCTCTCGGAGAGGGCCAGGTAGGCTTGATAGAGCCCTTCGTGCTGGCCGACGTAGGTCTGGAATTCGGACAGCAGCGGCAGGCAGGCGTCGTGGGCCTCGCGCAGCGCCTCGCTGTTGAGCACGGAGTTGAGGTGGCTGACCGGCGACCAGATCCGGGACAGACGGTCATTTACCTCTTCCAGCGGGGCGATCAGGCTGTCCCAGGTATGGGGCTCGCGCTGGGCCAGCACATCGCTGATCTTCTGTTTGCAATCGGCAATGGCCTGCGTCACGGCAGGCTGTACTTGGTCGGGCTGGATCTGGCTGAACGGGGGCAGCGAGTCCATTGTCAGCAAAGGGTTAGTCATCCGGCAATACCTCTAAATTCTCTACAGCCCCTGCCGTCCAGAAGCTTGCTTGGACTACCTAAGATGTAGGCAGAAACCCCATTAATCAAGCCTTTGCCATCGAGAGCGAGGGCCGCTGCCCACATTTGGTCAAAAGCTGAGCGCAAAACGACCAGATAGCCTCCCAGAAACGACAATGCCGGCCCCGGGGCCGGCATTGTCTGCATTGCATAGAAGGCGTCCTGCCATCAGGCCCGGGCATCTTCCTTCAGCCACTGCGCCACGCGCTTGGCGAAGTAGGTGAGGATGCCGTCGGCCCCGGCCCGCTTGAAGCAGAGCAGGGACTCCATGATGCTCTCTTTCTCCTTCAGCCAGCCGTTCTGGATCGCCGCCATGTGCATGGCGTACTCGCCGCTCACCTGGTAGGCAAAAGTCGGCACGCCGAACTGATCCTTCACCTGGCGGATCACGTCCAGATAGGGCATGCCCGGCTTGACCATCACGCTGTCGGCCCCTTCCTGGATATCCAGCGCCACCTCGTGCAGGGCTTCGTTGCTGTTGGCCGGATCCATCTGATAGGTGGCCTTGTTGCTCTTGCCGAGGTTGCCGGCCGAGCCGACCGCGTCGCGGAACGGGCCGTAGTAGCAGGAAGCGTACTTGGCGGAGTAGGCCATGATCTGGGTGTTGATGAAGCCGTTCTCTTCCAGCGCCGCGCGAATGGCACCGATACGGCCATCCATCATGTCGGACGGCGCCACGATATCGACCCCGGCGGCAGCGTGGGAGAGCGCCTGTTTCACCAAGATCTCGGTGGTGATGTCGTTCAGCACATAGCCTTCATCATCGATGATGCCGTCCTGACCGTGGGTGGTAAACGGGTCGAGCGCCACGTCGGTGATGACCCCCAGCTCCGGGAAGCGGGCCTTCAAGGCACGCACGGTGCGCTGGGCCAGCCCGTCCGGGTTGTAGGCTTCTTCCGCCAGCAGGCTCTTCTGCTCGAGTGGAGTGACCGGGAACAGGGCGATGGCCGGCACGCCAAGCGCCACCAGTTCGGCAGCCTCCTCCAGCAACAGATCGATGGAGAGACGCTCCACCCCAGGCATGGAGGGGACGGCTTCACGGCGGTTTTCCCCCTCCAGCACGAACACGGGGTAGATGAGATCATTGGCGGTCAGTACGTTCTCGCGCACCAGACGACGGCTGAAATCATGTTTGCGCACCCGGCGCAGGCGGCGGCCCGGAAAGGCGCCTGGAAGAGTTGTAGCCATGAGTCACTCCAAAAGAGGAAGTTGGAAAAACGCGGCGGAGGTGGCCCGGGTATGGGCCAGCAAGGCCTCGGGCGCTTCACCACGGCAGGCCGCCACCACCTGGGCGATGTGCGGCAAAAAAGCGGGTTCGTTGCGTTTGGGTCTGGGTTTCAGATCCCGCGGCACCAGGTAGGGGGCGTCCGTCTCTATCATCAGCCGGCCGGCCGGAATGCGGGCCACCTGTTCACGCAGCTGCTGACCGCGGCGTTCGTCGCAGAGCCAGCCGGTCACCCCGATATGCAGCCCCAGCGCCAGACACTGGTCCAGCTCCTCATCGGAGCCGGTGAAGCAGTGCAGCACGGCCCCCGGCAGCTTGGGCAGCCAGGGGCGCAGGATCTCGATGAAACGGGCGTGGGCATCGCGGCAATGGAGAAACACCGGCATCCCGAGCTCGGCGGCCAGCGCCAGCTGAGCGTCGAACACCGCGTCCTGCACCGGACGGGGCGAGAAGTCGCGATTGTAGTCGAGACCGCACTCGCCGATGGCCACCACCTGGGGCAGTGCCGCCAGCGTGCGCAGGGCCGGCCAGGTGTGGTCATCCACGCTCTTGGCGTCGTGGGGGTGCACCCCGGCGGTGGAGAAGCAGTAGCCCGGCCAGCGGGCGGCCAGGGTAGCGCTCTCGTGACTGCCGACCAGATCGGTGCCGGTCAGGATCAGCGCCTCCACCCCGGCGGCGCGGGCGCGGGCCACCAGATCGGCCTGTTCATCGGCGAACTGGCTGCTGGTCAGGTTTACACCTATGTCGATCATGGGGTCAGCGGGTCCGAACAAAAGGAAGACATATCAGGTATTTGAAAACCATCTACTCGATGGGGCCTTACCATACGCCTCGAACGGGAGCATGAAAAGAGGAAGGGAGCCTCAGCTCCCCTCTTCCGTTGATTCCTGTTGCTCCTCGTCCTCTTTCTTCACGTAGAAGCGGGCGAAGAACAGACCTATCTCCCACAAAGCCCACATGGGGATCGCGAGCAAGGTCTGGGAAAAGACATCCGGCGGCGTCAACAGCATGCCGACCACGAACACCCCGACGACGACGTAGGGACGTTTCTCCTTCAGGCTCTTGGGGGTGGTCACCCCGGTCCAGCACAGCAGTATGGTGGCTACCGGAATTTCGAACGCCACCCCGAACGCGAAGAACAGGGTCAGCACGAAGTCCAGATAGCTGGCAATGTCGGTCGCCACCGTTACTCCGGCGGGCGCGGTGCTGGTGAAGAAACCGAACACCAGCGGGAACACCACGTAGTAGGCAAACGCCATGCCGGCGTAGAACAACACGGCACTGGAGGCGACCAGCGGCATGATGAGACGCCGTTCATGCTGGTACAGACCGGGGGCGATGAAGGCCCAGGCCTGGTAGAGCAGATAGGGGATCGCCACGAAGAAGGAGACCACCAGGGTCAGCTTGATCGGCGTCAGGAAGGGCGTCGCCACGTCCGTCGCTATCATGCTGGTCCCTTCCGGCAGCTGGCTGAGCAGCGGCTGGGCCACGAAGTCGTAGATGTTGTTGGAGAAGTAGATCAGCGCGATGAACACCAGCAGGATGGCGGTGATGGAACGCAGCAGGCGCGTTCTCAGCTCTACCAGGTGGCTGATCAGAGGTTGCTCGGCCTGACTCATGGCTGCTTCACCTCCCCTTGTTCGGTACGTGACTGGGCACCGGAGCGCTCATCCACGATCGCAGTCTGTTCCGGCGCGGCCGCCGCCGCGGCTGGCGGCACCGGCTCCTCCTTCACCTCGGCCGACGCCGGTGCGGGATGGATAGTGTTTTGCTGTTCGTATGGACGGGTCACCGATTGTGCGGCCGCTTTCAGCTGCTCGATAGACTCCTGCAGCTCGGGGCTCAGGTTGTTCATCTGCAGCTGTTCGGCCTTCTTCAGGTCGTTGTGCAGATCCTGCAACTTGAGCTCCTGCTCCAGCTCGGCCTTGACCGAGTTGGCGGTGCTGCGGATCAGTCTAATCCAGTGGCTGGCGGTACGGATCGCCACGGGCAGCCGCTCGGGACCGAGCACCACCAGGGCGACGACACCAATGACAACCAGCTCCCAGAAACCGATATCGAACATGGCTTAGGCCTGATCTTTATCTTTCTGCTTGGCGGCATCGCTAGGCTGGCCGGCCGCTTCGTTCAGCTGCTTCGGCGGAAACTCGGCATCCTTCTGCTCGGACTTGGCATCGCTCGGCTCGTCAGAGAGCGCCTTCTTGAAACCCTTGACCGCGGCGCCCAGATCACCACCGATGCCACGCAGCTTCTTGGTACCAAACAGCAGCACGACGATGACTGCGATGATCAACAATTGCCAAATACTGATACCACCCATGATTTTTATCTCCAGGACAGGCGCCCGCTGGCGCGGTTTATTTAATGAGAACGGGTCCGCAACCAACCCAGCAGCCAGCATAACCCGGCGCCGGCGAGGCTGATTTGTCCCCACTCAATGTGTTGTTTTTGGGTCAGCAAGAATACACCGGCCAATAGCAGGCTGGCTCCAACCCCTAAGAGGTAGCGAGCCTGACCCTGCCGACGACTGTGACGGCGGAACTCGGCGAACATCTGGTCGAAATGGTGCTGTTGATGGCGAGTCTGGCGCAGGGTCTCGTAGACCAGCTCCGGCAGTTCCGGCAGCTTCTCCGCCCAGAATGGCGCCTTCTCCTTGATGGCTGTCCACACCGCCTTGGGCCCCACCTGCTGGTACATCCAGTTTTCCAGATAGGGTTTGGCAGTCTGCCACAGATCCAGCTGGGGATAGAGTTGACGACCCAGCCCTTCCACATAGAGCAGGGTTTTCTGCAGCAACACCAACTGCGGCTGCACCTGCATGTTGAAGCGACGGGCGGTGTTGAACAGGTTGAGCAGCACGTGGCCGAACGAGATCTCGGACAGCGGCTTCTCGAAGATGGGTTCAAGCACGGTGCGGATGGCGAACTCGAACTCGTCCACCTTGGTATCAGGCGGCACCCAGCCGGACTCCACGTGCAGCTCGGCCACCCGGCGGTAGTCGCGGTTGAAGAAGGCGAGGAAGTTCTCCGCCAGGTAGCGCTTGTCTTCCCGGTTGAGGGTGCCGACGATGCCGCAGTCGATGCCGATCCAGAGTGGATTCTCCGGATGTTCATAGGAGACGAAGATGTTGCCCGGGTGCATGTCGGCGTGGAAGAAGCTGTCGCGGAACACCTGGGTGAAGAACACCTCCACCCCGCGCTCGGCCAGCAGCTTCATGTTGGTGCCGTTGGCCTCCAGCGCCGCGATGTCGGAGACCGGAATGCCGTAGATCCGCTCCATCACCAGCACCTGCTCGCGGCAGTGCTCGGTGAACACCTCGGGCACGTAGAGCGCCTCTGAGCCGGTGAAGTTGCGGCGCAGCTGGATGGCGTTGGCCGCCTCCCGCATCAGGTTGAGCTCGTCGAGGATGGTCTTGCGATACTCCTCCACCACCTCGATGGGGCGCAGTCGTCCGCTCTGGGGCACGAAACGGGCCACCAGACGGGCCAGCGCCTGCATCAGCCGCAGGTCGGCCTCGATGACCGGCTCGATATCGGGGCGGATCACCTTGATGACGATCTCGCGGCCGTTCTCCTTCAGCCTGGCGGTATGCACCTGGGCGATGGAGGCGGACGCCAGCGGCGTCTCGTCGAAATCGTCGAACAGGGTCTCTATGGTGCAGCCCAGGCTCGCCTCGATCTGGCGACGGGCGGCCTGACCGCAGAAGGGGGGCACCCTGTCCTGCAGCAAGGCCAGCTCCTCGGCGATGTCAGGCGGCAGCAGATCGCGCCGGGTCGAGAGCATCTGACCGAACTTGATGAAGATGGGGCCGAGCGCCTCGAAGGCGAGCCGGATGCGGGCACCACGGCTCAGCTCCTGGTGTTTGTTCTTGAGCCAGAACAGGCTGCGGCGGGCCAGCCGGCCGGGCCAGGGCTGATAACGGGCGGGCACCAGCTCGTCGATGCCCTGCTCCAGCAGGATGCTGATGATGCGATAGAGGCGCTTGAACTCCTTCGGTGTCATCAGGCTACCCGCTGTTCGAAGCGGGCCAGCCGCAGCTCGACCGCTTTCATCTGTTGCGCCAGCAGCTCGACATCGTCGTTGAAGCTGGCCACTTCCAGCGGACCCGGCGCAAGCCGGATCTCTTCGGTCAGATACTCGGCCAGCTGACGCTGGCTGCGGCACAGTTCACGGCCCAGCAAGCGACGCGCCTGACGGGCGCCACGCAGCAGGGTGTGGGCCAGCACGTCGCCGGTGTAGCGGGACAGCTCCTCTTCCCAGTCGATGTCGAGCTCGCCCAGCAGCACGCTGAACGCCTGCACCAGCTGGGGGTCGCCGCTCAGATCAAGCTTCTCCTCGCGGATGTAACGCGTCAGAGAGGAGGGTTCCTTGAGCAGGCCGAGGGCGGTCAGGGAGAGGCTCAGCACCGCATCGGCCTCCCCTTCAAACTTGGCCAGCACATCCAGCCGGCGCCCGGAGAAGACAAACCAGAGCGGCTTGAGCTCGCGCAGCTCCAGCTTGAGTACCTTGCCCGCCAGCTTGCGCAACCGCTCGGGGCTCTGCTTGTCCAGTTCCAGCAGCCGGTTGAGGCTGGTTTCGATCACCGCGGTGACCATGGCATCCATCGGCATAGGCGACCTTAAAACTTGTAACCGCGGTGCAGGGCGACCACGCCCTGGGTCAGGTTGTAGAACTCCACCTGCTCGAAACCGACATTTTCCATCATGCCGGCCAGGGTCTGCTGATCCGGGTGCATGCGGATGGATTCCGCCAGATATTTGTAACTTTCGCTGTCGTTCGCGACGATTTCGCCCATTTTCGGCAGCAATTTGAAGGAGTAGAGATCATAAAGCTTGGCGATCACTTCGCTCACCGGCTTGGAGAACTCCAGCACCAGCAGACGGCCGCCCGGCTTCAGTACCCGGAACATGGAGGCGAGCGCCTTGTCCTTGTCGGTAACGTTGCGCAGGCCGAAGCCGATGGTGATGACGTCGAAATGGTTGTCCGGGAAGGGGAGCGCCTCGGCGTTGGCCTGAACGTAGGAGACGTTGTTGGCCACCCCCAGGTTGCGCAGCTTGTCGCGACCCACCTTGAGCATGGAGTCGTTGATGTCGGCCAGCACCACCTGACCGGTTTCACCGACGATGCGGGAGAACTTGGCGGTCAGATCGCCGGTACCACCGGCCAGATCCAGCACCTTCTGGCCCTTGCGCACACCGGAGCAGTCGATGGTGAAGCGCTTCCACAGGCGGTGGATGCCGAACGACATCAGATCGTTCATCAGATCATACTTGGCTGCCACCGAATGGAAGACGCCGGCGACCAGTGTTTCCTTCTCGGTCGCGGCCACGGTTTTAAAGCCAAAATGCGTTGTCGTAGTCTGTTCTGACATCCCTTAAACACCCATAGAGCAAAGAATGGCCGCCAGTTTACCAGAGCCAATGGCGTGCGGACACCTTAAACCCGGCTGGCGACCAACTGCATCCCCAGCACCACCATGGCCAGACAGAGAAACAGGTTGAGGCCGATGTTGAGCAGCGCCTTGAGATAAGCGCCGTGCTGGGCCAGCGCTACCGTGTCCAGCGCAAAAGAGGAGAAGGTGGTGAGGGCACCGAGGATCCCCACCATCAGCAGCGGCTTCATCGGGTGTTCGGCTATGTGGCCGTGCAGGATGAGGGCGTAGGCTACCCCCATGATGAAGGAGCCGATCAGATTGACCATCAGGGTGCCGTAGGGGAAGTGGCGCCCCAGCAGCAGCGCCATCAGCTCGGCGATACCAAAACGCAGGCAGGCACCGATGGCCCCACCGGCAGCAACAAATAACCAGGTTTGCATGGAAGCAGACTCCACAGTATCAGGCCGACATTATGCAAAATGTCGACCCGGGGGGACAGCAGGGCAATTAATCGACGCCCTCGGCTCAACGGCGAAAATCGACCGGTTCGCTCTGCGCCAGGTGCAGCGTAGTTTGGGCCGGCCTGGTGTCGGCAATCAGTTTGCCATGGCGAATGGAGTAGCGCACCGGCACCTGGCGGCGCACCGCATCGAAGCCGTTTTCGGCAGGCAGGATCAGCAGATTGGCCGGTTTGCCCAGCTCGATGCCGTAGCGATCCTGCACGTTCAGGGTGCGGGCGCTGTGACTGCCGATCAGCTTGAGGCTGTCGTTGATCTCTTCGTACCCCATGATCTGGCAGACATGCAGCCCCATGTGCAGCACCTGCAGCATGTTGGCCGTCCCCATGGGATACCAGGGGTCGAACACGTCGTCGTGACCGAAGCAGACGTTGATGTTCGCCGCCAGCATCTCCTTCACCCGGGTGATGCCGCGGCGTTTTGGATAGCTGTCGAAGCGCCCCTGCAGGTGGATATTCACCAGCGGATTGGCGACGAAGTTGATATCCGCCAGCTTCAACAGCCGGAACAGGCGCGACGCATAGGCCCCGTTGTAGGAGTGCATGGCGGTGGTGTGGCTGGCGGTCACCCGCTGGCCCATGCCGCGCTCGTAGGCCAGGGTCGCCAGCGTCTCGATGAAGCGGGACTGCTCGTCGTCGATCTCGTCGCAGTGCACATCGACCAGAACCTGATACTTCTCGGCAAGATCGAACACGTAGTGCAGACTTTCGACCCCGTATTCCCGGGTAAACTCGAAATGGGGGATGGCACCGATCACGTCGGCACCCAGCTTGATGGCCTCTTCCAGCAACGCCTTGCCGTTCGGGTAGGAGAGAATCCCCTCCTGCGGGAAGGCGACGATCTGCAGCTCCACCCACTCCTTCATCTCTTCCCGCACCTCCAGCATTGCCTTGAGTGCGACCAGATTGGGATCGGAGACATCGACGTGGGTACGAACGAACTGGATACCGTTGGCGATCTGCCACTTCAGCGTCTGGATGGCGCGCCGTTTCACATCCTCGTGGGTCAACAGTGTCTTGCGCTCGGCCCAGCGTTCTATCCCCTCGAACAGGGTGCCGGAGAGGTTCCAGCTCGGCTCGCCCGCCGTCTGGGTGGTATCGAGATGGATGTGGGGTTCGATAAAGGGGGCAATGGCGAGCCCCTCCTCCCCATCCAGCTCATGGGTGGAGAGCAGATGAGTGCTCATGGGCTCGATGGCACGGATCAGGCCATCCTGGCAGAGGATCTGCCAGGTCCCCTCCCTGCCGGCCAGGCGCAGGTTCTTTATCAGCATGTTTTTCTTCCTTTTTTCAGCCGCCAATTGCTTTTTCAAGCCACAACTTAGCTTGGATCAATTTGATAGAAAAGCGTTCATATTGAATACATATGAGACTGTTACTATTGATAGACAGCAACAATAAAAGGGAGTTGATTGGGATGAAAGCAGGATTGACCGAGATCGGCAGCGCAGGCTTGTTTCACGAGTATCTGCAGACGCTGGGCATCAGCAAGCCGCCGTTGACCTCGATAGAGAAGCAGTGGGAATACAAGCGCGATGAACGACTGGTGGCCGCCATCCAGATAGAAGCGTCGGGGCAGCCCCGTTTCTATCTCGATGCCAGACAGATATCGATGAATTGAAAAAGCAGAAACAAAAAAGCCTCCCTATTGGGAGGCTTTAATATTTAATGGTGCTGATACCCAGAATCGAACTGGGGACCTCATCCTTACCAAGGATGCGCTCTACCGACTGAGCCATATCAGCACACTAACCGGTAAAGACCACGCTCACCGCGTAATCTAAAATTGGGTGCCTGGCAGTGTCCTACTCTCGCATGGCGAATGCCACACTACCATCGGCGCTACAGCGTTTCACTTCTGAGTTCGGCATGGGGTCAGGTGGTTCCACTGCGCTATTGCCGCCAGGCAAAATCTTCAATCTGAAAAAGCTGATTTAATTCTTCGTTCTCGGTATCTGCTACAAGCCTTCGAACACTTCTTGGGTGTTGTATGGTTAAGCCTCACGGGTAATTAGTATGGGTTAGCTCAACACGTCGCCGCGCTTACACACCCCACCTATCAACGTTGTGGTCTCCAACGGCCCTTTAGGACCCTCAAGGGGTCAGGGATGACTCATCTCAGGGCTCGCTTCCCGCTTAGATGCTTTCAGCGGTTATCGATTCCGAACTTAGCTACCGGGCAGTGCCACTGGCGTGACAACCCGAACACCAGAGGTTCGTTCACTCCGGTCCTCTCGTACTAGGAGCAACTCCCTTCAATCATCCAACGCCCACGGCAGATAGGGACCGAACTGTCTCACGACGTTCTGAACCCAGCTCGCGTACCACTTTAAATGGCGAACAGCCATACCCTTGGGACCGACTTCAGCCCCAGGATGTGATGAGCCGACATCGAGGTGCCAAACACCGCCGTCGATATGAACTCTTGGGCGGTATCAGCCTGTTATCCCCGGAGTACCTTTTATCCGTTGAGCGATGGCCCTTCCATTCAGAACCACCGGATCACTATGACCTACTTTCGTACCTGCTCGACCTGTCCGTCTCGCAGTTAAGCTGGCTTATGCCATTGCACTAACCTCCTGATGTCCGACCAGGATTAGCCAACCTTCGTGCTCCTCCGTTACTCTTTGGGAGGAGACCGCCCCAGTCAAACTACCCACCAGGCACTGTCCGCGAGCCCGATTCAGGGCCCTGCGTTAGAACATCAAACATACAAGGGTGGTATTTCAAGGACGGCTCCAGCGCAACTGGCGTCACGCCTTCAAAGCCTCCCACCTATCCTACACATGTAGGTTCAATGTTCAGTGCCAAGCTGTAGTAAAGGTTCACGGGGTCTTTCCGTCTAGCCGCGGGTACACCGCATCTTCACGGCGAATTCGATTTCACTGAGTCTCGGGTGGAGACAGCATGGCCATGGTTACACCATTCGTGCAGGTCGGAACTTACCCGACAAGGAATTTCGCTACCTTAGGACCGTTATAGTTACGGCCGCCGTTTACCGGGGCTTCGATCAAGAGCTTCGCTTGCGCTAACCCCATCAATTAACCTTCCGGCACCGGGCAGGTGTCACACCCTATACGTCCACTTTCGTGTTTGCAGAGTGCTGTGTTTTTGATAAACAGTCCCAGCCATCTGGTCACTGCGACTCCCGTCAGCTCCATCCGCAAGGGACTTCACCAACAAGAGCGTACCTTCTCCCGAAGTTACGGTACTATTTTGCCTAGTTCCTTCACCCGAGTTCTCTCAAGCGCCTTGGTATTCTCTACCCGACCACCTGTGTCGGTTTGGGGTACGATGACTTGTAATCTGAAGCTTAGAGGCTTTTCCTGGAAGCAGGGCATCAATGGCTTCCGCACCGTGGTGCGTTCGTCTCGTGTCTCAGTGTTGTGTCTCCGGATTTGCCTAGAAACACCACCTACGCACTTTCACCAGGACAACCGTCGCCTGGCCCACCTAGCCTTCTCCGTCCCCCATCGCAATTACAAGTCGTGCAGGAATATTAACCTGCTTCCCATCGACTACGCCTTTCGGCCTCGCCTTAGGGGTCGACTCACCCTGCCCCGATTAACGTTGGACAGGAACCCTTGGTCTTCCGGCGAGGAGGCTTTTCACCCCCTTTATCGTTACTTACGTCAGCATTCGCACTTCTGATATCTCCAGCATACCTCTCGATACACCTTCGCAGACTTACAGAACGCTCCCCTACCACTCACACTTAGTGTGAATCCGCGGCTTCGGTGCCTGGTTTGAGCCCCGTTACATCTTCCGCGCAGGCCGACTCGACTAGTGAGCTATTACGCTTTCTTTAAATGATGGCTGCTTCTAAGCCAACATCCTAGCTGTCTGAGCCTTCCCACATCGTTTCCCACTTAACCAGAACTTTGGGACCTTAGCCGGCGGTCTGGGTTGTTTCCCTCTTCACGACGGACGTTAGCACCCGCCGTGTGTCTCCCGGATATTACTTACTGGTATTCGGAGTTTGCATGGGGTTGGTAAGTCGGGATGACCCCCTAGCCCAAACAGTGCTCTACCCCCAGTAGTATTCGTCCGAGGCGCTACCTAAATAGCTTTCGGGGAGAACCAGCTATCTCCGAGTTTGATTGGCCTTTCACCCCCAGCCACAGGTCATCCCCTAACTTTGCAACGTTAGTGGGTTCGGTCCTCCAGTTGATGTTACTCAACCTTCAACCTGCCCATGGCTAGATCACCCGGTTTCGGGTCTACACCTTGCAACTAGACGCCCAGTTAAGACTCGGTTTCCCTACGGCTCCCCTATACGGTTAACCTCG
>NZ_CP023141.1:715000-825000 GCF_002285935.1 Aeromonas dhakensis | reverse complement strand
TGCCGTGGGGAACCCGCTCGTCGGCCTGGATCACCAGGCTGGCATCGGGCTGTTCCGCCAGCAGGCGGGCGACGCTGGCCTGCACCCGCTCCACGTCGATCTGCTTGCGGTCGAGGAAGATCTGCCCCTGGGCGCCGATCGCCAGCATGATGCTGGAGGACTTCTGCGCCTTGGCCTGACTGGCCTGGGGCCTGTGCACCTCGAGCCCGGCTTCGCGCACGAAGGAGGTGGTGACAATAAAGAAGATCAGCATGATGAACACGATATCCAGCATGGGGGTCATGTCGATCTGCACTTCGTCACGCTGGCGTTTGGATTGCCGTCTCATTGCATTACCTTCTCTTCTCGCAGGCCGTCCCGGGTCTTGGCCAGCGCACGCTTGGCCTGGCTCTCGAGCCGGCTGAGTAACAACACGCCGGAGAGCGCGACCACCATGCCAGCCATGGTGGGGATGGTGGCACGGGAGATCCCGCCCGCCATGCTCTCCGGGTTAAAGCGGTTGGCCGCGGCCAACGCATCGAATACGCCTATCATGCCGGTCACGGTACCCAGCAACCCCAGCATGGGGCAGAGCACCACCAGGGTGCGGATGAAGATCAGATGACGGTTGAGCTCAAGCTCGGCCTCGGCCAGCCAGCGCCCGCGAATCGCCCGAGCGTGCCAGCTGTGACGCTCGCTGCGGGCCTGCCAGCGGCCGAGCAGCTGGCGCTGCAGCGGGGCAAACCCCAGGTTGAGGTAGAGCAGCCGCTCGATCATCAGAATCCACATCAGCACCAGCAGGGCCAGAATGACCCAGAGCACCGGGCCGCCACGACCCATGAAGCTCTGCAGCTGTTGCCAGATGTCGAGCATCATGCCGCCCGCTCCATCCCGTCACGGTTGCTTTCGGCCCGCTCGGCCAGAATGCCGGCCACCTGCTGCTCCAGCACGTTGGAGAGCTCGGTGAAGCGGGATTGCAGCAGGCTGTGGGCCAGGATCAGCGGAATGGCCGCGACCAGACCCTGTACCGTGGTGACCAGTGCCATGGAGATGCCGCCCGCCATGATCTTGGGATCGCCGGTGCCGAACTGGGTGATGGCCTGGAAGGTGCCGATCATCCCGGTCACGGTGCCGAGCAGCCCCAGCATGGGGGCAATGGCCGCGATCACCTTGACCATGCCGATGCCGCGCTCCATGCGAGGGGTCTCCTGCAGGATCGCCTCGTCGAGACGCAGTTCGAGGGTCTCCATGCTCAGCTCTGGATGCTTGTCGGCCACCGTCAGCACCCGGCCGAGGGCGTTGTCGGCATGATATTCACCGCTCTTGAGCTGGCGACGAACCCGACCCAGTTCACGGGAGAGGCTCCACAGCCGCCCCCCGGCGATCCCCAGGCCGATGGCGGCCAGCAGCACTATGATGGCGCCGACCTGGCCGCCCTGCTGGACTTGCTGCCAGAAGGTAGGGGCTTGCGCCAGCATTGCCAGCAGGGTGCCGTGGGAGGGATCCAGCGGCAGCGCTTCCCCTTCCTGGCCCTGATAAGCGGCCGCGGCGGAGAGCACGTTGCCGGGCAGGCCCAGCACCGGGCTCAGGCCTTCGGCGGTTGGTTGCAGGAACCCCTGCTCGCCAAACAGCGCGAAGCTGCCGATCCGGGTCAGCGACTGCTCGCTGGCCGCCCCCTGGGCATCCAGCACCTTGCCGTTGAACTGGGCAACCCGGCCCGACTCGCGGATCTCCTGCAGCAAGGTGGCAGGCAGCAGGGCGAGGGCGGCGCGATCCGGTACCTGCTTCTCCTGTGCCATCGCCTTGAGCGGCGCGAGGCGCTCGGGGTACTGACCTTCGACCGCGGATTCACTCAGCAGCTTGACCGCATCGCTGGCCCCCTGACGGGTGACCGCAAAGATCTCGTTCATGTCGCCGGAGGCCTGCTCCCACTGGGCATTGAGCTCCGCCAGCTGCTTCTCATTGGTAGCGAACTGGCTGGCCAGCTCCTTGCTCAGGCGCTGGGCCTCGGCCAGCTTGGCGCGGGCACTGTTCAGCTCCTTGGAAACGGACGCCAGATCCTGCTGCGCCTGCTGTTCACGGGCCTGTTCCTGCTGCTGCCAGGCTTCGTCGGCCACGGCGGCAGTGGTGCCCAGAGCGAGGGCGAGGGCGAGGGGGAACCACTTCATGGTGACGCTCATGACTGGGCCTCCTGACCACGGCTGACGGAAAGGGGGACATTCAACAACTGGGGAACCTTCTTGTCGGCGGCCATCTCCAGTGCCTCGGCGACGGGGGAGAGCCACTGGCTGTCGAGGGGCTGCCACTGCTTGTTCTGCCCGGACCAGCGCCACGCCTGGGAACGATCGGCGGTCATCGCCAACAGGGAGACCCGACCCACCGCCAGCACGTCGACCCGGCGCGCCGCGCCGTCCAGCACCAGTTCGGCGGCATAGCTGTCGAGCCGGCTGCCGTATTCCGCTTCGATCTGGTAGGCCTGCAGCAGCTGGCGGAACTTCTCCGCCTCGCTCACGTCGGCTCGGGCCAGGGTGGCTTTCAGCTGTTCAACCCGCGCCAGGCGATCTTCCTTGCGCAGCGGAATGTCGCTCTCCACCAGCTGTTCCAGCTCGGCCTGCATCTGCAGCATCAGCGGGATCAGGCCCTGCCGGGTCTCCTGTACCGCCTCCAGCTGCTGATTCAGCTTGCCCAGCTCATTTTGCTGATCGGCCACCAGAGACTGCATGTAGCGGTTGTAGGCTTCCAGATCGCGCAGTTGCAGCTGCGCATTCTGCAGCTCCAGCCTGGCGGCAACGGCCGCATCGGCGGCTTTCTCCACGCGCTGCTGGGAGGCTTTCCCGGCAGCTATGCTGTTTTTCAGTGCCGGCGCGACCAGCTCGTCGGCGCCGGCAGCGAAGTGGACTGACAGTGGCAACAAGGCCAAACCCCAAAACTTGTTCATGATATAAATCTTAACAATGATAACTATTCTCATTGTCTCAGAGTGGAGGGTCAGTGGCAATCAGATGATTTTGTTGGCCTTCGGCTGAAAAAACAGGATAATTTTTAAGCAAGCACGGGAGTCACTGGCGTTGTTCGTCACAACACCAAATTAATAAATAAAAAATATCTTTTCGATCAATGTGATAGAGATCGAAAAAGGAGAAGTTCATGTTCAACGATGCGATCTGGGAACATATCGATCGGTTCACCAAGGCCAAGAAGACCAGCGATATCCAGCAGCAGCTGGAGCGCTTCAGTCACCAGATGGGCTTTGATTACTTTCGTTTGCTGATTATTTTCCCCATCAGCATGCAGAAATCCCATGTGGCGTTGTTCAACAACTGCCCCACCAGCTGGTTCGATGCCTACTCGGAGCGGCACTACCTGACCCAGGATCCGGTCGTCTTCCTGGGACTGAAGCAAACCCAGCCCATCTTCTGGAACAAGCTCGACTGCGACTCCCCCTGGCTGCCCAGCGCCAGCCGGGAGGTGATGAACCTGGCCGCCGACTTCGGGGTGAGAAACGGCGTCTCCTTCCCGCTGCACACGCCGCAGGGGGAACACGGCATCCTCTCTTTCATCAGCAAGGAGAAGTCCAATTCCGATCTGATGTTTGAAAACGTTCCCTTGCTGTCGTTCTGCGCCAGCTACATCTTCAACTCGGCGCTGCAGCTGATAAAGAGCAGGCCGGATCTGATGAAGTACCTGACCGAACTGTCCGATCGGGAGAAGGAGTGCCTGTTCTGGGCCAGCGAGGGCAAGACCTCCTGGGAGATCGCCACCATCCTCGGCATCAGCGAGCGGACCGTGAACTTCCACCTCAATCAGGTTACCAACAAGACCGACTCGAAGAACCGCAACCAGGCGATCGCCAAGAGCATCTCCAGCGGCATCATAGTACCTTCGCTGGACGACGTGACTATCACCAACCTGCGGTTGTCGTGACGCCAGCCCGGCAGCACAGCCAATAAAAAAGAGCCGCAATGCGGCTCTTTTTTCATTTCCGGCGACGGCTTATTCCACGGTCACGGATTTCGCCAGGTTGCGCGGCTGATCCACGTCGGTGCCCTTGATGAGGGCAACATGGTAGGAGAGCAGCTGCAGCGGCACGGTATAGACGATCGGCGCGATCACCTCTTCCACGTGGTTCAGGCTCATCACCCGCATGGTCTCGTCGCTCTTGAAGCCGGTATCGGCATCGGCGAAGACGTAGAGGATACCGCCACGGGCACGCACCTCTTCCACGTTGGACTTGAGCTTCTCCAGCAGATCGTTGTTCGGCGCCACCACTATGATGGGCATCTCGGCATCGATCAGCGCCAGCGGACCGTGCTTCAACTCACCGGCGGCATAGGCCTCGGCGTGGATGTAGGAGATCTCTTTCAGCTTGAGCGCCCCTTCCATGGCGATGGGGTACTGGCTGCCGCGACCCAGGAACAGGCTGTGGTGCTTGTCGGCAAACTCTTCGGCCAGGGCCTCGATATCCTTGGCCAGCGCCAGGCTCTCCTTGATGCGCAGCGGCAGGGCCTGCAGCGCCTTGACCAGCTCGGCTTCGGCGGCGGTGCTCAGGTGGCCGCGGCAACGACCGATGGAGGCCACCAGCATCAGCAGACCGGCCAGCTGGGTGGTGAACGCCTTGGTAGAGGCCACGCCAATTTCAGCCCCCGCTCGGGTCATAAAGGCCAGATCCGATTCGCGCACCAGGGAGGAGCCCGGCACGTTGCAGATGGCCAGCGAGCTCATATAGCCGGACTCCTTGGCCAGGCGCAAGGCGGCCAGGGTATCGGCGGTCTCGCCACTCTGGGATAGGGTCACCAGCAGGCTGTTGGGGCGCACCACCGACTTGCGATAGCGGAATTCGGAGGCGATCTCCACGTCGCAAGAGACGCCGGCGATCTCTTCGAACCAGTAGCGAGCCACCATGCCGGAGTGATAGGAGGTGCCGCAGGCGACGATCTGCACGTGATCGACCTTGTCGAAGATGGCACGCGCACCGTTGCCGAACGACTCGACCACCACGTGATCACCACCCAGACGCCCTTCCAGGGTGTTGGTGATGGCCTTGGGTTGCTCGTGGATTTCTTTGAGCATGTAGTGGCGGTACTCGCCCTTGTCACCGGCGTCGTGGGAGAGTTCGGACTCCTGCTCTTCACGCACCACGGCCTCGCCGTGGGTATCGAAGATGTGCACGTCGCGACGGGTCACTTCGGCCACGTCACCCTCTTCCAGGAAGATGAAGCGACGGGTCACCGGCAGCAGCGCCATCTGGTCGGAAGCGATGAAGTTCTCGCCGATGCCGCGGCCGATCACCAGCGGGGAGCCGGAACGAGCCACCACCACGCGGCTGTCGTCACGGCTGTCCATCACTACAGTGCCGTAGGCGCCACGCAGCTGCTTCACCGCCACCTGCATGGCAGCCAGCAGGCTGGGGGCGGATTTCAGCTCGTGGTGCACCAGGTGGGCGATCACCTCGGTATCGGTGTCGGAGCTGAACACATAGCCCAACGCCTTCAACTCTTCCCGCAGCTCTTCGTGGTTCTCGATGATGCCGTTATGCACCACCACGATATGCTCGGAGACGTGAGGGTGGGCATTGCGCTCGGACGGTTCGCCGTGAGTGGCCCAGCGAGTGTGGGCGATGCCGGTACCGCCATGGACGGACTGCTCGTCCAGCGCCTTGGCCAGCTCGGCCACCTTGCCGAGGCGACGCACCCGCTGCAGCGGCTGACTGGCGCTGAACACGGCCACACCGGCCGAATCGTAGCCGCGGTATTCCAGACGGCGCAGACCCTCTACCAGAATTTCAGCCACATCACGTTGGGCGACGGCCCCGACGATGCCACACATACACTTCTCCTTAAGACGCTATTGATTCGGTTGGATATTTATTTGTTCAGGTCAGACTGCCACGGGGGCGCAGATCAGCTGGATCCCCTTGGCCTGAATTCGTTCTCTGGCCGAGATGGCCAGCCCCTCGTCGGTCACCAGGGTATGGATGCTGGACCAGGGCAGTTCGAGATTGGGGATCTTGCGACCGATCTTTTCCGACTCCACCATGACGATGACCTCCCGCGACACCTCGGCCATCACCCGGGACAGGCCCACCAGCTCGTTGAAGGTGGTGGTACCGCGTTCCGGATCGATGCCGTCGGCGCCGATGAACAGCTGGTCGAAGTCATAGGAGCGCAGCACCTGCTCCGCCACCTGACCCTGGAAGGATTCGGAGTGGGGGTCCCATGTGCCTCCCGTCATTAACAGGGTAGGCTCGTTTTCCAGCTCGCGCAGGGCGCCGGCTACATTGAGGGAGTTGGTCATCACGATGAGACCGCGCTTGTTGCCGAGCAGCGGGATCATGGCGCTGGTGGTGGTGCCGCTGTCGATGATGACGCGGTTGTGATCGCGGATCCGTTCGGCCGCCGCCTTGGCGATAGCCAGCTTTCGTTTCGAAACTTGCTCTGGATTGCCGTCCACCACCATCTCGCTGGGCAGGGGCACGGCGCCACCGTAACGACGCAGCAACAGGCCACCGGTCTCCAGCACGGCCAGATCTTTGCGAATGGTCACCTCGGAGGTGGAGAAGTGCTTGGCCAGGGCATCGACGCTCACTTCACCCTGCTCCTGCACCAGGCTCACTATGGTGTGACGGCGCTGCTGAGTATTACGTTTGGTCATCTTAAAGTTTCGATTCGAAAGAATATCGAAATATTAATGCCTTTTCTGGAAAAATCAAACGGCAAATAGGATCCGATATGGTTCGATGCCAGAATGGGGGGCTGATTTGCGACGAGGATGCCATGCAAAAACGAACCATCTGGCTGGTAGAAGATGAAGCCAGCATCGCCGACACCCTGATCTATGCCCTGCAAACCGACGGTTTCGAGGTGGAGTGGTTTTCCCTCGGCCAGCCGCTGCTGGCACGACTGGAACAGACGCGCCCCGACTTCCTGATCCTGGATGTGGGTCTGCCGGACATCAGCGGCTTCGAGCTGTGCAAGGAGGTACGAGCCCGCTGCGACGTTCCCCTGATGTTCCTCACCGCCCGCAGCGAAGAGATAGACCGGCTGATCGGGCTGGAGATAGGCGCCGACGACTACGTGGCCAAGCCCTTCTCGCCCCGCGAGGTGTGCGCCAGGGTGCGGGTCATCCTGCGCCGCAGCCAGCCAGCCGCCCCCCAACCGAGCCAGACCCTCACCCTGGACGAGGAGCGAGCCCGCATCAGCTTTCACGGCCAGCCGCTAGCGCTCACCCGCTACGAATACCTGCTGCTCAAGACCCTGATGCTGACGCCGGGCCGGGTCTACTCCCGCCAGCAGCTGATGGATCTGGTGTGGAGCGGGGCGGAGGAGAGCCTGGATCGCACCGTCGACACCCACATCAAGACCATCCGCGCCAAGCTGCGAGAGCGTGATCCGGACGCCAACCTGATCCTGACCCACCGCGGATTGGGTTACAGCCTGGAGCAGGCATGAACAGACGGTTGCCGGGTCACGGCCGGGGGATGACATGAGAATCGGACTGCAACTGCTGTGCGGGCTGGTGCTGATCTTTGCGCTGGCCGCCTGGTTCGTGCTGGAGATCTTCGTCGAGGAGATCAAACCCGGGGTGCGCAGCGCCACCGAAGATACCCTGGTAGACATGGCCCAGATGCTGGCCCCGCTGGCGCTGGATGACCTGCAGGAGGGGAAGATGGCCGACGGCCGGCTGGCCAGCGCCTTCGCCCGCCTCAACCAGAGCCCCATCAACGCCCTCATTGACGGCCACCTCAAGCAGCAGGCGGAGTACCGCATCTATGTGGTCGATCGCTGGGGCAAGGTGGTTTACGACTCGGACGGGGTGGACCTGGGCAAGGACTACTCGCGCTGGAACGATGTCTACCTGACCCTGCGCGGCGAATACGGCGCCCGCAGCACCCGCAGCGATCCCGACGATCCCACCAGCTCGGTGATGCACGTCGCCGCCCCGCTACGGGAGGGGGACGACATCCTCGGCTCCCTCACCGTCGCCAAACCCAACCGCACCCTGCTGCCCATGATAGAACGCAGCGAGCACCAGCTGCTGCAGGGGGCAGCCTTGCTGCTGTTCATCTCACTGCTCATCGGTGCCCTGCTGGTGTGGTGGCTCAACCGCGCCATCGGCAAGCTGGTGCACTATGCCGATGCGGTCAACCAGGGCCAGCCCGCCACTCTGCCACGCCTCTACAGCCCGGAGCTGGATCGGCTCGGCCGCTCCCTTGAGACCATGCGCCGCCAGCTGGACGGCAAGGCCTACATCGAAGCCTATGTACACAGCCTGACCCACGAGCTCAAGAGCCCGCTGGCCGCCATCCGCGGGGCAGGGGAAATACTGACCGAGGCGCCGCCACCTGACGTCGCCACTCGTTTTATCGGCAACATCAATCTGGAGACGGCCCGCATGCAGCAACTGATCGAGCGGATGCTGCAGCTGGCCAAACTGGAGTCGGGGCAGGGGCTGGACAGACAGGCGGTCGAGCCGGCCAGACTGGGCAGACGGGCGCTCGACGCCCGCCAGATCCTGGCCCAGCGCCGCCAGATAACCCTGCACGCCGAGCTGGGGGAAACCCAGAAACAGAAGTGGGATCCCCTGCTGGTGGAGCAGGCCCTCGGCAACCTGCTGGACAACGCTCTCGACTTCTCCCCCGTCGGCAGCACCCTCAGGCTGAGCGGCGCCATGGAGGAGGGGGGTTACTGCTTCCGGGTGCGGGATCAGGGGCCCGGCATTCCAGACTACGCCCTGCCGCGCATCTTCGAGCGCTTCTATTCGCTGCCCAGACCCGACAAGGGCAAGAGCAGCGGCCTGGGGCTCAGCTTCGCCACCGAGGTGGCCCGCCAGCACGGTGGCCGGCTGACCCTCGCCAACCAGCCTGACGGCGGGGTGCTGGCCGAACTCTGGTTGCCGGCGGGCTGACACTTCACACTGGCCACATAAAGCGGCGCTATGCTGGTGTTTTCCCAGCGAACTTTATGTGCTCAAGGAGCCCCCATGTCCCGCCTTCTGTTATCCGGCCTGCTCGGCGCAGGCCTGCTGTTTTCGCTGCCGGCCAGCGCCGCCACCGGCTGCTTTCTCTATGCCGACGGCAACGGCCAGACCCTCTCCAGCGAAGGGGATTGTTCAAGCCAGCTGCCACCCGCGTCCACCTTCAAAATCCCGCTGGCGCTGATGGGTTATGACAGCGGCTTTCTGGTAGACGAGGAGCACCCGGCACTGCCCTTCAAGCCGGGTTACGACGACTGGCTGCCCGCCTGGCGGGAGACCACCACCCCGCGCCGCTGGGAAACCTACTCGGTGGTCTGGTTCTCCCAGCAGATCACCGAATGGCTGGGGATGGATCGCTTCCAGCAGTACATCGATCGTTTCGACTACGGCAACCGGGATCTTTCCGGCAACCCCGGCAAACACGACGGTCTGACCCAGGCCTGGCTCAGCGCCAGCCTGGCCATCAGTCCAGAGGAGCAAGCCCGCTTCCTCGGCAAGATGGTGGGCGGCAAGCTGCCGGTGTCGGCGCAGACCCTGCAGTACACCGCCAACATCCTCAAGGTGAGCGAGATCGACGGCTGGCAGATCCACGGCAAGACCGGCATGGGTTATCCGAAGAAGCTGGATGGCAGCCTCAACCGGGATCAGCAGATCGGCTGGTTCGTCGGCTGGGCCAGCAAACCGGGCAAGCAGCTCATCTTCGTCCATACCGTGGTGCAGAAACCCGGCAAGCAGTTCGCCTCCCTCAAGGCCAAGGAAGAGGTGCTGGCCGCCCTGCCGGCCAAACTGAAAACCCTGTGATACCCAGACCGGCGCTCTGCGCCGGTTTTTTTATCCCCCTTCACCCCCGCTTCACACTGCCCCATCTCCCCTTCACCCACGACCGCCACACTCGGCTCCATCAACAAGGAGACGTGTCATGGTCAAACAGATATTCAGCCACAAGATCTTTCTGCTGCTGTTGCTCAGCCTGCTGCTGATGGTGCCGGTGCAATCCATCATGGAGCTGAACCGGGAGCGCCAGGCCTATCGCAGCCAGGCCATCCACAGCATCATGGCCAGCAGCAGCGGTCCGCAGCGACTGCTTGGGCCGGTCGTGGTGCAGCCTTATACCCGCACCGTCACGGTGGAGCAGGATGGCAAGCGCTTCGAGCGCAAGCTGCAGCTCTACCGCTACCTGCTGCCGGAGCAGCTGGACGTGCAGGCCAGCATGGAGGTGACCCCGCGCAAGCTCGGCATCTACCAGGCCCAGGTCTATCACACCCGGCTCTCCCTCTCCGGGCGACTGCCTGCCGAACTGAACGGTAAAACCCTGATCAGCGGCGAACCGGATCTGACCGTCGATGGCGCCGATCCCGCCCTGGTGGCAGGCAAACCCTATCTGAGCCTGGTGCTGTCCGATGCCCGCGGCATCAACCGGGTACCCGAGCTGCAACTGGGGGAGCAGCGCATCCCGTTCGCCCCCGGCGCCTTGCTGGATGACGGACTGGCCGGCATCCATGCGCCGCTCGCGGCCCTGCCGGGGGAGGGCGGCGCTTTTCACATCGAACTGGACCTGCAGGGGATGAACCAGCTGGAAGTGGTGCCGCTCGGCCAGGACAGCAGGCTCAACCTCGCCAGCAACTGGCCCCACCCCAACTTCATCGGCGACTTTCTGCCGGGCAGCCGCACCCTTACCGCCAGCGGTTTCGAGGCCAGCTGGCAGAGCAGCTGGTTTGCCACCGACATGGAGAGCCGTTTCAACCGGATGATGAAGGGTGCCAGCGGCGATCTGCCCGCCTTCAGCGTCAGCCTGGTGCAGCCGGTGGATCACTATCAGCAGAACGAGCGGGCCGCCAAGTATGCGCTGCTGTTCATCGGCCTCACCTTCCTCAGCTTCTTCATGTTCGAGCTGCTCAAGGGGCTGCGGGTGCACCCGATCCAGTACGCGCTGGTGGGCATGGGGCTGGCCATCTTCTATCTGGTGCTGCTGGCACTGACCGAACACCTCGGCTTTGCCTGGGCCTATCTGATTGCCGCCCTGGCCAGCGTGACCCTCAACGGCTTCTACCTCAGCCATGTGCTGGGCGGCCCCAAACAGGGGCTCGGCTTCGCGGCCCTGCTGGGGCTGGTCTACGCCATCCTGTTCGGCTTGCTGCAGGCCGAGGAGATAGCCCTGCTGCTCGGCGCCCTGCTGCTGTTCGCCATCCTGGCGCTGGTCATGGTGCTGACCCGCAAGCTGGACTGGTATCGGGTGATGGGGAATGCCCCGACGCCCCCTGCCAGCGGGCAGGAGAGCTGAAAACAAAACCGGCGCCATCAGGCGCCGGTTTGCATTTCATTGATCGGGCATCACTTCTTCTTGACCGGGCGAGGCCAGTTCGGAATATGACGCTGAGCCACCCGGGTGATCACCAGCTCGTTCTCGGCCACGTCCTTGGTGATGGTGGAGCCGGCCCCCAGGGTCGCCCCCTTGCCGATCCGCACCGGCGCCACCAGCTGGGTATCGGAGCCGACGAAGACGTCATCCTCGATGATGGTCTGGAACTTGTTCACCCCGTCGTAGTTGCAGGTGATGGTGCCGGCCCCGATGTTCACCTTGGCACCCACCTCGGCATCCCCCAGATAGGTCAGATGACCGCACTTGGAGCCAACCCCGAGGCGTGCCTTCTTCATCTCGACGAAATTGCCGACGTGGGCATCCTGCTCCAGTACGGCACCCGGGCGCAGGCGAGTAAAAGGACCGACCGAGCACTGGTCGGCGATTTGCGCGCCTTCGATGACGGAGTAGGGTTTCACCTCGGTGTGATCGCCGATCACGCAATCCTTCAGAACGCTGCCGGCACCGATGCGGACGTGGTTGCCCAGCACCACCTTGCCTTCAATGATGACGTTGACGTCGATCACCACCTCTTCCCCGATCTCCAGGGTGCCACGCAGATCGAAGCGGGCCGGGTCGATCAGGGTGGCACCGGCGATCATCAGCTTCTCGGCCTGCATCTGCTGATAGCTGCGCTCGAGCTGGGCCAGCTGCACCCGGTTGTTGGCCCCTTCCACCTCCATGGCGCTGTCCGGGTGAACCGCGGCGATGGGGCAGTTGTCGGCGTGGGCCATGGCGATCACGTCAGTCAGATAGAACTCGCCCTGGGCATTCTTGTTGTCCAGACGGGAGAGCCAGCTGCGCAGCTGGCCACCGTTGGCCACCAGCACGCCGGTGTTCACTTCGCGGATGGCCAGCTGCTCGGCGTTGGCATCCTTCTGCTCGACGATGCCGACCACCTGGCCATTGCTGCGCACGATGCGGCCATAGCCGGTCGGGTTGTCCAGCACCACGGTCAGCAGCGCCATGCCGTCGTCGGCCTTGGCGGCCAGCAGTCGCTGCAGGGTCTCCGGCTGGATCAACGGGGTGTCGCCGTACAGCACCAGCACGTCGTCTTCATCGTTCCAGAACGGGATGGCCTGGGCCACCGCATGACCGGTTCCCAGTTGCTGGGCCTGCAGCACCCAGTTCAGGTCGGATGCCTGGATCCGCTCCTTCAGCAGTTCGGCACCGTGGCCATAGACCAGGTGCAGCTGCTCGGCACCCACCTGGCGGGCAGTCTCGATCACATGGGAAACCATGGGCTTGTTGGCGACCGGGTGCAGCACCTTGGGCAGGGAGGAACGCATACGGGTACCTTTACCCGCAGCAAGGATCACGACGTTGAGGGACATAATTCGACCTTTGGAACATGAAGAAATACTCGGCGGAGTCTATCCAACGAGTAAAAAAAAAGCGACCCGCAGGTCGCTTTTTACCTCACCGTTATTAACGGTAATTCTTTTTGACGATATCGATGACCCGCAGTTGAGCCATCGCCTTGGCCAGCTCGGTAGCGGCCTGGGCGTAGTCGATATCACCATGGGAGCTGTGAATCCGCTCTTCCGCCGCGCGTTTGGCTTCCTGGGCTTTCGCCTCATCCAAATCGTCGGCACGAATCGCGGTGTCCGCCAGCACGGTCACGGCTTCGGGTTGCACTTCCAGCATGCCGCCGGAGATGTACAGCACCTCTTCAGTTCCGTTCTGCTTCACCAAGCGGACCAGGCCCGGCTTGATGGCAGTCAGCAACGGAGCATGACCGTGGCGGAGACCCAGCTCACCTTCGGAGCCTGATACCTGAGCGGACTGCACGCGACCGGAAAACAGTTTTCCTTCGGCACTCACCACGTCCAGGTGAAAGGAGATCATCTCAGCCATGGGCCCTCCTATCGAGGCTTACAGTTTCTTGGCTTTCTCGACAACTTCGTCGATGCTGCCAACCATGTAAAACGCCTGCTCCGGCAGATCGTCGTACTCGCCTTTCAGGATGCCCTGGAAACCACGGATGGTCTCTTTCAGCGGCACGTATTTGCCCGGGGAACCGGTAAACACTTCGGCCACGAAGAACGGCTGGGACAGGAAACGCTCGATCTTACGGGCACGGGCTACGGTCAGTTTGTCTTCTTCTGACAGTTCATCCATACCCAGGATGGCGATGATGTCCTTCAGCTCTTTGTAGCGCTGCAGTACGGTCTGAACGCCACGAGCAGTCTCGTAGTGCTCCTTGCCAACCACCAGCGGATCCAGCTGACGGGAGGTGGAGTCCAGCGGGTCAACGGCCGGGTAGATACCCAGTGCCGCGATCTGACGGGACAGTACCACGGTCGCATCCAGGTGGGCGAAGGTGGTCGCCGGAGACGGGTCGGTCAAGTCATCCGCAGGCACGTAAACGGCCTGTACGGAGGTGATGGAACCGGTCTTGGTGGAGGTGATGCGCTCCTGCAGAACACCCATCTCCTCGGCCAGGGTCGGCTGGTAACCTACTGCGGAGGGCATACGGCCCAGCAGTGCGGATACTTCGGTACCGGCCAGGGTGTAACGGTAGATGTTGTCCACGAAGAACAGCACGTCACGACCTTCGTCACGGAACTTCTCGGCCATGGTCAGGCCGGTCAGCGCCACGCGCAGACGGTTTCCGGGCGGCTCGTTCATCTGACCGTAAACCAGAGATACTTTGTCCAGTACGTTGGACTCCATCATCTCGTGGTAGAAGTCGTTACCCTCACGGGTACGCTCACCTACACCGGCGAACACGGAGTAACCGCTGTGTTCGATCGCGATGTTACGGATCAGCTCCATCATGTTTACGGTCTTGCCTACACCGGCACCACCGAACAGACCAACCTTACCACCCTTGGCGAACGGGCATACCAGGTCGATAACCTTGATACCGGTCTCCAGCAGGTCGTTGCTGTTGGACTGATCTTCGTAGCTGGGAGCCGCGCGGTGGATGGACCAACGCTCTTCTTCACCGATCGGACCCTTTTCGTCGATCGGATCGCCCAGTACGTTCATGATCCGACCCAGAGTCGATACACCGACCGGCACCTGGATGGATTTACCGCTATTCACTACTTCCAACCCACGACGCAGACCGTCGGAGGAGCCCATGGTGATGCAACGAACGACGCCGCCACCGATCTGCTGCTGAACTTCCAGCACCAGACCCTGGCCTTGACCTTCGCTGACAACCTTCAGTGCATCGTACACCTGGGGCACGGCATCTTGCGGGAACTCGATGTCCACCACAGCGCCGATGATTTGGACGATGAAACCGTTACTCATGTCAAATCCTCTAAACCTTTGATAACCCTTGCCTTACACCGCAGCAGCACCGGACACGATCTCTGTCAGTTCCTGGGTAATACTGGCCTGACGGGCCTTGTTGTATACCAGTTGCAGATCGTTAATCAGGTTACCGGCGTTGTCAGTCGCGGCTTGCATGGCAACCATTCGGGCTGCCTGTTCACTTGCCAAGTTTTCCACTACCCCCTGGTAGACCTGGGATTCGACGTAGCGAATCAGCAGGGTATCCAGCAGTTGCTTGGGATCCGGCTCATAGAGGTAATCCCAGTGGTGTTTCTTGGCGAGCTTGCTGTCTTCAGTTACGGGCAAAGGCAGCAGTTGATCGACTCGTGGTTGCTGAACCATGGTGTTGACGAACTTGTTGTACACCAGATACAGCCTGTCAATCTCACCGTTGTCGTAAGCCTTCAGCATGACCTTGACTGAACCAATCAGGTCATTGACGCTCGGGTTATCGCCCAGTCCTGCGACGTGAGCTTTCACCTTGGCGCCGTGCCGTTCAAAGAAGTTGGAGGCCTTGTTGCCGATCAGAGCCAGGTCAACCTTGGCTCCTTTCGCGCTCCATTGCTTCATGTCATTGAGGGCAGCCTTGAACAGGTTGATGTTCAGACCACCACACAGGCCACGGTCGGTGGAGACGACGATGTAACCCACTCGCTTGACCTCACGTTCGATGAGGTAGGGGTGCTTGTATTCCAGGTTCCCCTGAGCGATATGGCCGATCACCTTGCGCATGGTTTCAGCGTACGGACGGCTGGCAGACATGCGATCTTGCGCACGGCGCATCTTGCTTGCTGCCACCATTTCCATAGCGCCGGTGATCTTCTGAGTGTTTTTCACACTCGCGATCTTGTTACGTATCTCTTTTGCGCCGGCCATCTCTTACTCTCCATCAGGTGGCAGCTCGCGCTGCCACACACGCTTACCAGGTCTGGGTTGCCTTGAAGTTGTCCAGCAACGCAGTCAGCTTGCCAACGATCGCGTCGTTGTAGTCGGCCTTGGCATTGATTTCAGCCATCAGCTCGGCATGCTGGGTATTGGCGTAAGAGAGCAGAGCGGCTTCGAAGTCGACGATCTTGTTCAGCTCGACATCGGAGAGATAGCCTTTTTCCGCGGCGAACAGCACCAGAGACTGGTGAGCCACGCTCAGCGGAGAGTACTGCTTCTGCTTCATCAGCTCGGTCACTTTCTGACCGTGGTCCAGCTGCTTGCGGGTCGCATCGTCCAGGTCGGAAGAGAACTGGGCGAATGCAGCCAGTTCGCGATACTGGGCCAGCGCGGTACGGATACCACCGGACAGCTTCTTGACGATCTTGGTCTGAGCGGCACCACCTACACGGGATACGGAGATACCCGGGTCAACGGCCGGACGGATACCGGAGTTGAACAGTTGTGAAGTCAGGAAGATCTGGCCATCGGTGATGGAGATCACGTTGGTCGGAACGAACGCGGATACGTCACCGGCCTGGGTTTCGATGATCGGCAGCGCGGTCAGAGAACCGGTCTGGCCTTTCACTTCACCGTTGGTGAACTTCTCTACGTACTCGGCGTTGACGCGAGCTGCACGCTCCAGCAGACGGGAGTGCAGATAGAAAACGTCGCCCGGGTAGGCTTCGCGTCCTGGCGGACGGCGCAGCAGCAGGGAGATCTGGCGATAAGCTACGGCCTGCTTGGACAGGTCATCATAGATGATCAGCGCGTCTTCACCGCGGTCACGGAAGTACTCACCCATGGAGCAGCCGGCATACGGAGCCAGGTACTGCAGGGCAGCCGCTTCGGAGGCAGAGGCAACCACCACGATGGTGTTGGCCAGGGCGCCGTGCTCTTCCAGCTTGCGTACCACGTTGGCGATGGTGGAGGCCTTCTGGCCGATCGCAACGTAGACACACTTAATGCCGGAGTCTTTCTGGTTGATGATGGTGTCGATGGCGATGGCAGTCTTACCCACCTGACGGTCACCGATGATCAGCTCACGCTGGCCACGACCGATAGGGATCATGGCATCGATGGCTTTCAGACCGGTCTGGACCGGCTGGTCAACAGACTTACGCTCGATAACGCCCGGTGCAATCACTTCGATCGGCGAGAAGCCGTCGTTGTCGATTGGACCTTTACCGTCGATCGGCTGACCCAGGGTGTTCAACACCCGGCCCAACAGACCACGACCGACCGGCACTTCCAGAATGCGGCCAGTCCCTTTTACTTTCATTCCTTCTGACAGACCGTCATAGGAACCCATGATCACCGCACCGACGGAGTCACGCTCTAGGTTCAATGCCAGAGCGTAGCGGTTGCCCGGCAGCTCGATCATCTCACCTTGCATGGCATCGGCCAGGCCGTGAATACGAATGATACCGTCGCTCACAGAGACGATGGTACCTTCGTTACGCGCTTCGCTCTTTACATCAAACTGCGCAATGCGCTGCTTGATCAGCTCGGCGATTTCAGTGGAATTCAGTTGCATGCTCTAATACCCCAATCAAGATTGCAGCGCGTCAGCCATGCGATCCAGCTTACCGCGGACCGTGCCGTCGATAACCAGGTCACCGGCCTTGATGAGCACCCCGGCCATCAAGGACGCATCCATGCTGCAATTCAGCTTCACTTTGCGCGCGAGACGTTGTTCCAGAGAAGCCTGAATATTGGCTTTCTGCTGGTCGGTCAGTTCGATCGCCGAAATCACGTCAGCCTGAACTTCTTTATCCAGTTCAGCCTTGAACGCGATGAATTCGGCAACGACCGCCGGCAGCACACCCAAGCGACCATTCTCGGCCATCACCCGGATCAGGTTCTGACCATGCTCGTCGAGTTGCTCACCACAGATGCCGACAAACAACTTTGCCAGCTCTTCGGCAGCCACAGAGCCGTTTACCAGGTTGTGGATGGTCTCGTTCTCCGCTACTTGTGCAGCGAAGCCGAGCATCCCCAGCCACTGGTCAACCGCCTTGTGCTCAACGGCAAACTCGAAAGCAGCCTTGGCGTAGGGGCGAGCGATTGTAGTCAGTTCAGACATAGCCCCGTTCCCGTTACAGTTCTGCTACCAGCTTGTCGACGATGTCGCTGTTGGCAGCCTGGTCGATTTGGCGCGCCAGGATCTTCTCTGCACCAGCAATGGCAAGAGCAGCAACCTGCTTACGCAGTTCTTCTTTGGCACGATGACGTTCAGCTTCAATCTCGGCACGGCCCTGAGCCAGGATTTTTTCCCGCTCAGATTGGGCACCGGCAGCAGCTTCATCAATGATCTGGGCCTTGCGTTTGTTGGCCTGTTCAATGATTTCTGCAGCCTGGAGCTTGGCTTCTTTCAGCTGATCGGTGGCGTTGGCCTTGGCCAAATCCAGATCTTTCTTGGCACGCTCGGCAGAAGAGAGGCCGTCAGCAATGGTTTTCTGACGGGCTTCGATGGCAGCCATCAGCGGCGGCCACACGTACTTCATGCAAAACACTACGAAGAAGAAAAAAGCAACTGCTTGGCCGAGGAGGGTGGCGTTGATATTCACAGCCTGTGTCCTCTTAGTTAGTTAATGGGTTATGTCCGGAGGTCGCTATGACTTAGCCGGCAACCGCAAACATCACGTACAGACCCAGACCAACGGCGATCATCGGGATCGCATCCACCAGACCCATCACGATGAAGAACTGGGTACGCAGAACAGGGATCAGGTCCGGTTGACGAGCTGCACCTTCCAGGAATTTGCCACCCAGGATACCGATACCGATGGAAGCGCCGATAGCCGCCAGACCCATCATCATTGCAGCAGCGATGTACAGCAGGTCCATGTTCAAGTTTTCCATGAGGATCTCCATTTATTTAGATGTAATTGATTGTATAAAAAGGATTATTTGAGTTGCATCAACCATGGTCTTCTTGAGCCATCGACAGATAGACGATGGTCAGCACCATGAAGATAAACGCCTGCAAAGTGATGATCAGGATGTGGAAAATTGCCCAAGGCACGGACAGGATCCACTGAGACCACCAGGGTAGCAAACCCGCAATCAGGATAAAGATCAGTTCGCCAGCATACATGTTGCCGAACAGTCGAAGACCCAGAGAAACAGGTTTGGAAATCAGCGTAACAGTTTCCAGGATGAGGTTAACCGGGATGGCCGCCGGGTGGTTGAAAGGCTGAAGCGTCAGCTCCTTCACAAACCCGCCGATACCCTTGACCTTGATGCTGTAGTACAGGATCAAGAAGAACACGCCCAAAGCCATGGACATGGTGATGTTAACGTCAGCAGAGGGAACCACACGCAGATAGGGAACACCCATCAACTGTGCAGCGTGGGGGATAAAGTCAACGGGGATCAGATCCATCAGGTTCATCAGGAAGATCCACACAAACACCGTCAGGGCCAAAGGTGCGATGACCTTGTTGCGACCGTGAAAAATGTCCTTGACGTTACCACTCACAAACTCGACCAGCATCTCCACAAAGCACTGCAGTTTACCGGGCACACCACTGGTAGCGTTGACGGCTACGCGGCGGAACAACCAGATAAACAGAGCGCCCAACAGAACAGAAAATATCATTGAGTCGACATTGACTGTCCAGAACCCAGACCCGACTTGCAGATGGGTCAGATGGTGGGAGATATATCCCTGAGGAGTCAGGACTTCTCCGGTTGCAGACATGAGTTTTCCTAATAGTGGTTGTTAAGCGTGAATGAGACTATCCACTGTACAACGAGGGCGAGGATATAAGTGGCAAAGAACGAGACGGTATCGACCTCGATCCCGGCGCCAAACATCAGGGCGAAAAGTCCTGTTGTAGTAATGAGCTTAATCCCTGCCCCACCATAAAAGTCCCGCAGAACCAGGCCCACGCTCTCTTTCGTCACCTTGCGGCGCAGAACCCAGAGCGTGAACAGGGCTTGAGGAACCCAGTACATGCTCCCCCCGTAGAGAGAGGAGCGTCCGGCAAACGCACCGCTCTGGTAAAACCAGACGGTACTGATCGCCAGGATCAGGACGAGCTGACAAACGAGCATAGCCAAGGCCAGCGTTAAACCTTCCAAGGCTATTTTCTGCTTCACCAACCTACCCCTGAACATTACAGAACTGTAAAAAATCGGGATCCGAAGACCCCGCGTTTACAGCCCAAAAAGCCGGTCAAATTATACCCTTGAAGACAGCTATTGCAACATGGCAAAAATCCTTAATTTTTGCGGCTTTCCGCACAGAATTAAGGTTATGTTCATATCAAAAGGAATGGATGTTTTATTACTACAAAAAGCGTAAAAATCACGATTCTGACAGGCCAAAATAGCTCAATACCCGGTCCAAATCCGCCAAGTTCTCGTAACTAATTACTAACTTGCCGCTATCCTGTTTTCCCGGCTGAAGTTGTACCTGATTGCCAATTTTTTCTGAGATCTGGCGCTCGAGATAACCAAACTGGGGATCGCGGACGGGCTCGACCCTGGCTTTTGCCGGTTCCAGCGCCTTTTGCACCAACTTCTCGGTATCTCGCACTGTCAGCCCCTTCTGGGCTACCAGTTTGGCCAGTTCGGACTGGGCCTGGCCGCTCAGGGCCAGCAGGGCACGGGCATGGCCCATGTCGAGGTCACCGTGTTCAACGAAGCGCTTCACGTCGTCGTTGAGCTGGTTGAGGCGCAGCAGGTTGGTCACCGTGGTGCGGGACTTGCCCACCGCATCGGCCACCTGCTGGTGGGTCAGTTCGAATTCGGTCAGCAGCCGCTGCAGGGCGACCGCCTCTTCGATGGCATTGAGGTCTTCACGCTGGATGTTCTCGATGAGCGCGATGGCGACGGCCGCCTCGTCAGGCACATCCTTGACCAGGCAGGGCACCACCTCGAGGCGGGCCAGCTGGGAGGCGCGCCAGCGCCGCTCACCGGCGATGATTTCGAAGGATTGCTCGCCGAGGGGACGCACCACGATAGGCTGGATCACCCCCTGGGCACGGATGGAATTGGCCAGCTCTTCCAGCGCATCCTGCGACATGTCCTTGCGCGGCTGGTACTTGCCGGACTGCAACCACTCCACCGGCAGCTTGCGCAGTTCGCCCTGATTGGTCAGGGTCGGGGCCATGGCCTGCTCGGTGCGCTGATCGCTCATCACCTGCTTCTGGCGCGCGGCCGTGCTGGTGCTGAGCAGAGCGTCCAGCCCCTTGCCCAGCCCACGTTTTTTCGGCGTCATATGCTCTCTCGGTCTGCGATGGTCACCTGACGCTCCTGCTCCTGGCGACGCAGGATCTCGCCAGCCAGAGCCAGATAGGCCTTGGCGCCCACCGATGATTTGTCATAGTGCATGGCCGGGGCGCCGAAACTCGGTGCCTCCGCCAGTCTTACGTTGCGGGGAATGATGGTGCGATAGACCTTGTCCCCGAAGTGCTGTTTAAGCTGATCGGACACATCATTGGCCAGCCGGTTGCGGTGATCGAACATGGTGCGCAGCACCCCTTCGATCTTCAGATCCGGATTGACCACGGCTGCCAGCTTGCTGATGGTGTCGACCAGGGCGGTGAGCCCTTCCAGCGCATAGTATTCGCACTGCATGGGCACCAGCACGGAGTCGGCGGCGGCCATGGCGTTGACGGTCAGCATGTTGAGAGAAGGCGGGCAGTCGATGAAGACGTAGTCGTATTTGTCCCGCACCGCGGCCAGCGCGTTGCGCAGGCGGATCTCGCGGGCGAAGAACTCCATCAGACGAATTTCGGCCGCGGTCACGTCGGCGTTGGCGGCGATCAGGTGATAGCCCCCGGAGGTTTCGGGGATGATCACCTCGCCGATGGGGGCGTCCTCGATCAGCAGCTCATAGGCGGTGCGCTCGACTTCGTACTTGTCGACACCGCTGCCCATGGTGGCATTGCCCTGCGGATCCAGATCGATCACCAGCACCTTGCGGCGGGTAGCGGCCATGGAGGCGGCCAGATTCACACAGGTGGTGGTTTTACCCACTCCACCCTTCTGGTTGGCTATGGCGATGACTTTTCCCACACTGTCCCCTAAATGAAACTGCGACCCTATTCGGGCTGGATATGTTTGAATTCCAGCAGATGACGTTCGCCTTCCAGCTCCGGCACCACCAGTTGATGGGAGGCGACCAGATGGATGTTGGCGGGCAACTGGGCCAGCTCCTGCTCGGGATACTGTCCCTTGAGCGCGAGGAAGCTGCCCTGGGCCGACGGCAGATGGTGACACCAGCCCAGCATGTCCTCCAGCGAGGCGAAGGCCCGGCTCAGCACGCCGTCAAATCCCACCTCGGGCTGATACTCCTCGACCCGGGATTTGACGGGAGTCACGTTGGTCAAGCCCAGCTCCAGGATCACCTGGCGGATGAAGTTGATCCGCTTGCCCAGACTGTCCAGCAGCACGAACTGCTTGTCCGGATTGATGATCGCCAGCGGCAGTCCGGGCAGACCCGGGCCAGTGCCCACATCGATGAAGCGCTCACCGTGCAGGTGCCGGCTCACCACCAAGCTGTCGAGGATGTGCTTGACCAGCATGGCGTCCGGATCTCGTACCGAGGTGAGATTGTAAGCCTTGTTCCACTTGTGCAGCAACTCGACAAGCCGAACCAACTGGGTCTTTTGGGTCTCGGTGATAACAATTCCGGCCTGCATGAGCAGGCCGTTCAATCTTTCCAGCATGTTTTGCAACGGTAGGATCCTCAGGCGGTTTTACGCAGCAGGCCGTGTTTTTTCAGATGAACCAGCAGGATGGAGATGGCCGCCGGGGTGATGCCGGAGATGCGGGACGCCTGACCTATGGTCTGCGGCTTGGCATCGTTGAGCTTGGCGATCACCTCGTTGGAGAGGCCGTTGACGTCGCGGTAGTTCATGTCCAGCGGCAGCAGGGTGTTCTCGTTGCGCAGCTGCTTCTCCACTTCGTCGTGCTGGCGTTCGATGTAGCCGGCGTACTTGATCTGGATCTCCACCTGATCGGCGGCGGCCGAATCGCTCAGCGCAGGCCCGACCCCCTCGATGGCCATCAGCGCATCGTAGGTCACCTCGGGGCGACGCAGCAGCTCTTCTAGACTCTGCTCGCGGGTCAGCCGGGTGTTGACCAGGGCGTTGACCGCCTCCAGCGACGGATGTTGCGGGTGGATCCAGGTCGAGCGCATGCGCTGACGCTCCTGCTCCACCTGTTCCATCTTGGCGTTGAACTTGCTCCAGCGCTCGTCATCCACCAGGCCCAGCTCGCGGCCGATGGCGGTCAGGCGCAGATCGGCGTTGTCTTCCCGCAGCAGCAGGCGATATTCGGCACGGCTGGTGAACATGCGATAGGGTTCGCGGGTTCCCAGGGTGGAGAGATCGTCCATCATCACGCCGATGTAGGCCTGATCCCGGCGCGGATGCCAGGGATCCTTGCCCTGTGCACGCAGGGCGGCGTTCAGACCGGCCAGCAGGCCCTGGGCTGCCGCCTCTTCATAGCCGGTGGTGCCGTTGATCTGGCCGGCGAAGAACAGGTTGCCGATGCACTTGCTCTCCATGTTGGCCTTGAGATCCCGCGGATCGAAGAAATCGTACTCGATGGCATAACCTGGGCGGGTGATATGCGCATTCTCGAAGCCGCGCACGGAGCGGACGATCTGCACCTGCACGTCGAACGGCAGGCTGGTGGAGATCCCGTTCGGGTAGAGTTCGTGGGTGGTCAGGCCTTCCGGCTCGACGAAAATCTGGTGCGCCGTCTTGTCGGCAAAACGGGTGATCTTGTCCTCGATCGACGGGCAGTAGCGCGGGCCAATCCCCTCGATCACCCCGGCGTACATGGGGCTGCGATCCAGGTTGTTGCGGATCACCTCGTGGGTGCGCTCGTTGGTATGGGTAACGTAGCAGGGCACCTGACGCGGATGCTGGCTGGCATCGCCGATGAAGGAGAAGACCGGACGCGGATCGTCACCGTGCTGGGCCTGCATCACCGAGAAATCGACGCTGCGGGCATCGATGCGGGGCGGCGTACCCGTCTTGAGGCGATCGATGCGCAGCGGCAGTTCCCGCAGGCGCTGGGCGAGGGCGATCGAGGGAGGATCCCCGGCGCGGCCGCCCTTGTAGTTTTCCATGCCGATGTGGATCAGGCCGTTGAGGAAGGTACCCACGGTCAGCACGACCGTCTTGCCGCTGATGCGGATCCCGCTCTGGGTGACCACGCCGGCAACCCGATCCCCGTCCATGATGAGATCGTCACAGGCCTGCTGGAAGATCTTCAGGTTGGGGTAGTTCTCCAGCATCTGGCGCACGACTGCCTTGTAAAGCAGACGATCCGCCTGGGCGCGAGTGGCGCGAACCGCCGGGCCCTTGGAGGAGTTGAGGGTACGGAACTGGATCCCGCCAAGATCGATGGCACGCGCCATGATCCCGCCGAGAGCGTCAACTTCCTTGACCAGGTGTCCCTTGCCGATCCCGCCGATCGCTGGGTTGCAGGACATGTGTCCCAGCGTATCGATATTGTGGGTCAGCAACAGGGTATTGAGGCCCATCCGGGCTGCCGCTGTTGCCGCTTCGGTTCCTGCATGACCGCCACCGACGACGATCACATCAAATTGTTCATGGTATTGCATTGGGGATCACCTTGATCTGCACGCCTGAAGATCTTTGTTTGCCTGTGCTCGAGGGCGGAACATTCTATCTGTTTAGCGTCCTGAGGGGAACGTCTACTTAACGTTCAGTATGGAGGGAGGATCCACTAAATAGATCTTAAGGATCTTTAGATCGATCTTTTATTGGATCTTTTATTAGGATCCGCCGCTTCTGTTGATAAGCACTTTTTGATCATAAAGATCATTGTCTTAAGAGCGATCTCTGGTTGTGGAAAAGCTTGGATCCTGGCCCCGTGAACTGGGGGATAACAAGGGTTTTTATACACAGACACCCTTTGGTTTAGATCTAATACATGGATAACTATAGGTTTTACAGAGTTTCACACAGGAGTTATTCACAATTTCTCGGAGCATTCTAGGGGAGCCCTTGGAACAACTTCTCCGGATCCACCTGTTAATAACCTGGTGGATAGCGATCTGGGGATAAGCGGGGAGATCGAGCCGTTCATGCCGGATCTCCCGCTTCCGGTTCAGGCGATCAGGGCCAACCAGTCCCGGATCCAGATTTCGGCTGCATCTTCCGGGATCTCGTGCCGGGTCACGTCGATGTCGAGACGATCCCCAATTCGGCTGGCGCCGCACTCGGCCAGCAGTCGATCCAGCGTCTTGCCGCCCTGGCAGAAGGTGTCATAACTGCTGTCTCCCAGCGCGATCACCCCGTATTTCCAGCCATCAAGATCCGGACGCTGCTCGGCAAGATCCTTGGCGAAAGGCTGCAGATTGTCGGGCACATCGCCGGCACCGTGGGTGGAGGTGACCACCAGCACAACGGCCTCCGGCTCGGCAAGCACCTTGGCCAGGCTGGCGGGGTTGTGGATCTCGGTTTGGTGGCCCGCTTGTTCCAGCAGGCCGGCGACGTGGTCCGCGACATATTCAGAGGCGCCCAGCATGGAGCCGACGACGAGATTGAGTTTGGCCATGGAATGGATCCTGATTTCAGACGAAGCAAGAGAAAGCCGGATTCTACCGCCAAAGGGTGTGGATAAATATGGATAAAGCTTGGGGATAATGGATCCTCGCTGCTTTTGTACGGAAAAAAGGGATCCCCGCCCGCCGATCCTGCCCAATCTTGCGATCGTGTCGAAAAAGGGTCGTTTCCTCCTCTTGTGTGTTCTCCGCTCGGCTCCTGATATGTTAAGTAACAATACGGATGCAAATGATTAGCAATTATTGAATCGATTCGATCATGGCTCCTGTAGTAGCATGTCGCTGCTTTATTCGCCTGAGGAACCGGGCTACCGGCATGACCGGCTACCAATAATAAGAAATCAGAAACAACTCATTGATATTTGAGACACTTACTATGATTGCGCAAAAAAACACCCCCATCGCAGCGATGCGAAAGAGAGGGGCACAGCAACTGCTGCCGCTCTCCTGCCTGTTGGCCAGCCTGCCCGTGCTGGCGGCCGAACAACCGAAAGAACTGCCCAAAGCCAGCGAGACCATGGTGGTCACCGGCACCGCCATGAAGGTGGAAGTGCCCATGGCCGAGACGCCTCGCTCCGTCTCCGTGGTCAACCGCGAGGAGCTGGATCAGCGTGCCGTGCAGCAGCTTGACGAGTCCCTGCGCTACCGCTCCGGCGTGCTCACCGGTCTCTATGGCTCCGACAACAATACCGACTGGTTCAAGGTGCGCGGCTTCGATGCCGCCTCCTATCTGGATGGCAACCGCCTGTTCGGCACCGGCTATTATCTCTGGACGCCGGAGCCGTTCGGCCTGGAGAGCGTGGAAGTGCTCAAAGGCCCGGCCTCCATTCTGTATGGCGAGGCGCCTCCCGGCGGCGTGATCAATGCCATCAGCAAGCGGCCGACCGCCACCCCGCAGGGGCTGCTGGATCTGCAGCTGGGCAGCCGTGATCATCGCCAGATCGGGGTGGATGTCTCCGATGCACTGACCGACAACAGCCGCTACCGCATGGTTGCTCTTTATAAGGAGCGTGACGGCGTGCTGGACGGCACTTACAACGATCGCGTCTATCTGGCGCCGAGCGTGACCTTCGATCTCTCGGATCGCACCAGCCTGACCCTGCTGGCCAGCTTCCTGCACGACGAAGGGGTGCCGACCAACGGTTTCTTCCCGGTTTACGGCACCCTCAATACCAGCGGTGGCCAGATCGATCCCAGCACCAACCTGAGCCAGCCGGATTACGATCGCAACCGCAACACCCAGCTCTCCACCGGTTACGAGCTGGCCCACCAGCTCAACCAGACCTGGGAGTTCAAGCAGAACGTCCGCTTCAACTACAACGATCTGCTGCTGCGCCAGACCTATATCTTCCCGACCTATGAAGGCACCACCGCCTTCCGCGGCCTGATCTATCGCGACGGCACCACCAAGAGCGCCACCATGGACAACCAGATGGTGGGTTACTGGAACACCGACAGTACGGAGCAGACCCTGCTGCTGGGGGTGGATCTGCAGCGCCATGTCAATGAAGGCCAGGAAGCCGACAACTACGGCATGGGCTCCATCAATACCATGAACCCGGATTACAGCGGCTTCCCCGGTTTTGATGAATCCACCGCTACCCACCAGAAGAGCACCAAGGGCCAGAGCGGCCTCTATGCCCAGCACCAGATCCGCTGGGACGATCGCTGGTTGCTGACCGGCGGCGGTCGCTTCGACTACGTGGAGACCCACAACATCAGCGAAGCCAAGGGCAAGAACGAGAAGCAGTATGATCACGAGCTCTCCCTCTCCGGCAGCCTGATGTACCTGGCCGACAATGGTCTCTCTCCTTATGTTGCCTATGCCGAGTCGTTCGAGGTGCTGCCTGGGATCGACCCCAACACCAGCGAATCCTACAAGCCGCTCAAGGGCACCCTGTACGAGACCGGCGTCAAGTACGCGCCGAGCTTCCTCGATGGCTACATCAACCTGGCCCTGTTCGATCTGGAGCAGACCAACTCGCTGGTTTCCACCGGTTCCGGCCAGCAGACCCAGGCCGGCGAAGTAACCTCCCGGGGTGTCGAGCTGGAAGGGAGCGTGCAGGCCACCGAGGCGCTGCGCCTGACCGCCGCCTACACCTATACCGATGCCAAGACCAACGACACCGGCAATGGCGATCGCCGTGCCAGCCTGATCCCGCGCCACCAGGCCTCCTTCTGGGGCAACTACAAGGTGCAGCAGGGGCCGGTCTCCGGTCTCGAGCTGGGGAGCGGCGTGCGCTACGTCGGCTCCAGCGTCGGCATCGGTGCCGTGAATGCGGATTACACCCCCATCTACGGTTCGGCCCAGGTGCCGGCCCATACCGTGTGGGATGCGATGATCGGGTATGACTTTGCCAAGAACTGGCGGGCTCAGCTCAACGTCAACAACCTGCTGGGTGATACCTACGTGGCCAGCTGCGACTACTACTGCTACTACGGCGAGCCGCGCAGCGTAGTGGGCAGCATCAACTATCGCTGGTAATCGAAGTGGGGCGGGAACCGGGTTCCCGCCCTTCTTTTCACCTGCAGTTGCTCTGATCTCTCTGGAATACCGGTCCGTTATGGAACTCTTGTCTCTGGTTTATCGCCAATATCGTTGGCCCTTCATCGCCATTACCCTGCTCAGCCTGCTCAGTGCCGTCAGCGGGATTGGTGTCATTGCCTTTATCAATCAGTCTCTCGTCGAATCAGTCGGCGATCCGCTACCGGTGCTCGGTCAGCTGATCGGCCTCATCTTATTGCTGCTGGTGATCACGCTCGGCTCTCAGCTGGCGCTGACCACCCTCGGCCATCATTTCGTTTACCGGCTGCGCGGCCGCCTGCTCAAGCAGTTGCTGGATACCGATGTCACCCGCCTGCGCCAGATTGGCCAGGGGCCGCTGCTGGCCTCCCTTTCCAGCGACATCGGCCAGATCACCATCGCCTTCGTGCGCCTGCCCGAGCTGGTGCAGGGTCTGGTGCTCACCCTGGGCTCGGCCCTCTACCTCGGCTGGCTGTCGCCGGCCCTGCTCGGCGTCACCACGCTCTGGGTTACCTTCACCATGGTGGTGGGCTGGCTGCTGGTGAACCGGGTCTATCGCCATCTCTCCCACATGCGTCAGGCCGAGGATCGGCTCTATCAGAACTATCAGGCCATCATCGCCGGCAGCAAGGAGCTGGCGCTCAACCGCGAGCGGGCCCACTTCGTCTACCACCAGCTTTATCAGCAGAATGCGCAGGAGTACCGCCAGCAGATCATCCGCGCCGACACCTATCACCTGAGCGCGGTGAACTGGTCGAATATCATGATGCTGGGGGCCATCGGCCTGGTCTTCTTCCTGGCCAACGGGCTGGGCTGGGCCGACACCCAGGTGGCCGCCACCTTCGCGCTGACCCTGCTGTTCTTGCGTACCCCCTTGTTGCAGGGCATTGGCGCGCTGCCGACCCTGCTCTCGGCCCAGGTGGCGTTCGACAAGATAGCGGCCCTCAATCTGGCCGCGCCGGACGCCGAGTTCCCGCTGCCGTCCGCACCCCGCGCCTGGCAGCGCATCGAGCTGGAGCAGGTGAGCTTTCACTATCAGGGGGAGGGCGGTTTCGCAGTGGGTCCCATCAACCTGGTGATCGAGCGGGGGGAGCAAATCTTCATCATAGGTGGCAACGGCTCCGGCAAGTCGACCCTGGCCATGCTGCTGACCGGCCTGTATCAGCCGGTAGCGGGCCGGATCCTGCTGGATGGGGAGACGGTCACCGATCGCAACGCCTATCTGGCGCTGTTCTCCGCCATCTTCACCGACTATCACCTGTTCCAGCACCTGCTGGGGCCGGAACCCAAGGATGAGCTGGTGGCCGAGTGGCTGGAGCGGCTGCAGATGGGCAGCAAGCTCGCCATCGAAGATGGCTTCATCGCCGATATCGACCTCTCCCAGGGGCAGCGCAAGCGGGTCGCCCTGCTGCTGGCGCTGGCCGAGCAGCGCGAGGTGATGCTGTTCGACGAGTGGGCCGCGGATCAGGATCCCCAGTTCCGCCGCATCTTCTATCAGCTGCTGCTGCCGCGCCTCAAGGAGATGGGCAAGACGGTGATCGCCATCAGCCACGACGATCTCTACTTCTCCCAGGCCGACCGGCTGCTGGAGATGCGCCAGGGCCGGCTCAGCGAGCTGACCGGCGAGCGGCGCGAGCAGGTGAGCCGCGATGCGGTCGCCCATCTGGATTGTGACTTGAATGCAGAGGTGCCGGTTTGAACCCGGCCAACAGGAACCGCTTATGTTTGAGATGAAATCAGCCAGCTTCGTGGTCAATGACCGCACGCTGCTGCACCCTACCGATCTCTGTTTCGAGCAGGGCAAGGTCTATGGCCTCATAGGCCACAACGGTTCGGGTAAATCCACCTTGCTCAAGCTGCTGGCACGCCAGCAGCCGCTCAGTGACGGCGAGATCCGGTTCGATGACAAGCCGCTGCCGGCGTGGGGCGCGCGCGACTTCGCCCGTCAGGTGGCCTATCTGCCCCAGCATCTGCCGAGCGCCGAAAACCTGCTCGGGCGGGAGCTGGTGGAGATGGGCCGCTACCCCTGGCGCGGCCTGCTGGGTCGGATGGGGGCGGAGGATCACCGCCAGGTCGAACGGGCCATCGCGCTGACCCATATCGAACGCTTTGCCGACCGGCTGGTGGATACCCTCTCAGGCGGCGAGCGGGGGCGGGTGTGGCTGGCCATGCTGCTGGCCCAGGAGAGCCGTTTCATCCTGCTGGACGAGCCGCTGGCCGCGCTGGACGTAGCTCATCAGGTAGAGGTGCTCACGCTCGTCAAGCAGTTGAGCCGCCAGCTCAAGCTCGGGGTCATCATCGTCATTCACGACATCAACATGGCCTCCCGCTTCTGCGATCGGCTGGTGGCGCTGCACTCCGGCCGCCTGCTGACCCACGGCGAACCCGAGCAGATCATGACCGGCGAGACCCTGCACGCCATCTATGGCATCCCGATGGAGGTCATTCGCCACCCGGCCCATGATCACGCCATCGCTATCGTCTGACCGGGGGCCTTTCTTGAACCGTTTATTGAAGAAGATGGCGTCCTGCCTTGTCGGCCTGCTGCTGCCGCTTGCAGTGCAGGCTGACACATCCCCGACCGCCTCCGCGCCGGTACCCCGTATCGCCACCGTCGACTGGACCATAGCCGAAACCCTGCTGGCGCTCGGGGTGACACCGCTGGCGGTGGGGGATGTCGGCTCCTACCGCGCCTGGGTCGGCGAACCGCTGCTGCCGGCCGCCGTGGTGGACATCGGCCAGCGTGCCCAGCCCAACCGTGAGCTGCTGGCCGAGCTCAAACCCGATCGCATCCTCATCTCGCCGCTGGCGGCCCCGCTGGCGCCGACCCTCTCCCGCATCGCGCCGGTGCAATCCATCGCGCTCTACGAGCCGGATGCCGATCTGTGGCAGCGGCTACACGAGGCGACCCTGACCATTGCCGCGCTGGTGGACAAAACCGCCGAGGCCGAGCAACTGCTGGCCAGGCTGGACCAGGATCTGGCGCAGATGCGGGCGGCGTTGCCTGCTGATCTGCCGCCCCTGCTGGTGGTGCAGTTCATCGATGAGCGCCATGTGCGGGTATTTGGCCGTCACAGCCTGTTCGAGGCGGTGATGCAGCGGCTTGGCCTGCGCAATGGCTGGCAGGGGGAAACCAATGCCTGGGGCTTTGCCGTGGCCAGTCTGGAGCAGTTGATGGCGCTGCCGCAAGCGCGGCTGGTGGTGGTCGATCCGATCCCGGTCGGGGTGAGCGAGCGGCTACAGGAGCCCGGTCTGTGGCAGCAGCTACCACAGGTGAGGGCGGCGGCCGTGCTGCATCTGCCTGCGGTGTGGAGTTTTGGCGGCGTGCTGGCGGCGCGCCGCTTTGCCGTGCAGCTCAGTACTGCGCTGCAGAGGGATGGGCAAAGCGGGGAGGGGCTGCAATGAACCAGATTTTTCCGTCGCCGCTGCGACTACCTGTCAGCCTGCTGCTGGGGCTCACGCTGGCGCTCGCCGGTTGGGAGCTGGCCGGTCAGTTGCCGGTGGCGCGTTGGCTGGCGACCCTGTTGTCGCCGGATCTGACCGATGCCAGCCAGGCGGTGGTCCACTTCAGCTGGCTGCCGCGTCTTGCCGTCTGCCTGCTGGCCGGCGCCGCCCTCGGGCTGGCCGGCACCCTGATGCAGCAGGTGCTGCGCAACCCGCTGGCCTCGCCCACCACCCTGGGGGTGGCTTCCGGCGCCCAGTTGGCGCTGATGATGGTGACCCTGTTTGCCCCCTCCTGGCTGCTGCTGGGGCGGGAGTGGATCGCCATGGCCGGCGGCAGTCTCGCCATGGGGCTGGTGTTTGCCCTGGCCTGGCGTCGCCAGCTCAATCCTGTGGTCATCGTCTTTGCCGGGCTGGTGATCAACCTCTATCTGGCGGCCATCAGCATGGGGCTCCTGCTGTTCTTTCAGGAGGAGCTGAAAGGCTTGCTGGTGTGGGGCAGTGGCTCGCTGGTGCAAAACAGCTGGAGCGGGGTGAGCTACCTGCTGCCCCGTCTGCTGCTGGCTGGCGTGCTGGCCGCGGTGCTGGTGCGCCCGCTGGCGGTGCTGGAGCTGGATGATGCCAGTGCCCGCAGTCTGGGGGTCTCCCTTCAACATCTGCGTTTCGCCGGACTGGGGCTGGCGGTGTTCGTCACCGCCTGCGTGGTGAGCGTGGTGGGGCTGATCGGCTTCATCGGGCTGGCGGCGCCCGCCCTGGTGCGCTTGCTGGGGGTGAGAAAACTGGCCCTGCGACTGCTGTGGGCCCCGCTATTGGGCGCTCTGCTGCTGGCGGCCACCGATCTGTTGCTGCAATCCCTGAGCCGCAGCGGCTCTGTACTCATTCCGACCGGCGCCATGACGGCCCTGTTGGGAGCTCCGCTGTTGTTGTGGCTGATCCCGCGCCTGGGTATCAAGTCGGGCACGCCGAAGGCGAATGCCGCCCTGCTGGTGGCCCGCCACCCGGCGCCGGCCCGCCTTGTCGGCCTGATGTTGATGGGGCTGGTATTGGCGGTGATCGCCTCCCTGCTGGTTGGACAGGGGATTGACGGCTGGCACTGGCCGAGCTGGCTGCGCTGGCAGGCCCAGCTGGAGTGGCGGCTGCCGCGCACCCTGGCGGCCGGTGCGGCGGGCATGCTGCTGGCGCTGGCGGGCACCCTGCTGCAACGGGTCAGCAGCAACCCCATGGCGAGCCCCGAGCTGCTGGGGGTGAGTGGTGGCACCTTCATGGGGGTGATTGCCACGGCGCTGCTGCTGCCCGCCCTGCCGTTGCCCATGATGCTGGCCGGCGGCCTGTTAGGTGCCTTCGGTTGTCTGCTGCTGTTGCTGCTGGTCAATCGCAGCCACGGCTTCCAGCCGGAGCGGCTGCTGCTCTCCGGCATCGCCATCACGGCGCTGTTCGAGCCGCTACAGGCCATCGCGCTGGCCAACGGTGACCTGCGGGTGCAGCAACTGCTCTCCTGGATGTCCGGCTCCACCTATTACGTCACCCTGCCGCTTGCCGGCGGGTTGGTCGTGCTGGCACTGACGCTGCTGGCAGCCTGCCTGCTGCTCAGCCGCTGGCTCGATCTGCTGCCGATGGGGCCGGCGGTGGCCGCCGCGCTCGGCATTCGGCTCAACCAGGCTCAGCTCGCCATCCTGCTGCTGGTGGCCGTGCTGACCGCCAGCGCGACCCTGGTGGTGGGGCCGCTCTCCTTCGTCGGCTTGCTGGCACCGCACATGGCCAAGCTGATGGGGCTGGTGCGGGCACGCTGGCATCTGCTCGGTGCCGCCGTCTCCGGCGCCCTGCTGATGGTGTCGGCGGACTGGATCGGCCAGCAGATCCTGTTCCCGCAGGAAGTGCCGGTGGGGCTGGTCTCCACCTTGTTAGGGGGCGCTTACTTCATGTGGTGCCTGCGCCGCCTCTAGGTTGGTGGATGAAAAATGCACAAAAAAAGCCCGGGATGAACCCGGGCTTTTTATTGCCTGCCGTGCGGCGTTATTTGCCGATGCAGAAGCTGGAGAAGATGCGGCCCAGCAGATCGTCGGAGCTGAACTCACCGGTGATCTCACTGAGTGACTCCTGCGCCAGGCGCAGCTCTTCGGCCACCAGCTCGCCGGCCACGAATACCTCCAGCTGCTCCTTGGCCACCAGCAGCCGCTCGGCGGCGCGCTCCAGCGCATCCAGATGGCGGCGGCGGGCCATGAAGCCCCCCTCGGTGTTGCCCTGGAAGCCCATGCAGGCTTTCAGGTGCTCGCGCAGGGCGGGCAGCCCCAGCTCGGTCTTGGCGGAGATGCGGTAGACGGCGTGGCCTTGCTCCTGACTCGGCGCCAGATCCTCGCCGGTCAGGTCGGCCTTGTTGCGCACCACGGTGAGGCCGATCTTTTTTGGCAACCGATCAACAAATTCCGGCCAGATCTCCCGCGGGTCGACCGCAGCCGTGGTGGTGCCATCCACCATGAACAGCACCCGATCGGCCTGCTCAATCTCGGCCCAGGCACGCTCGATGCCGATCTGCTCCACCTTGTCCTGGGTGTCGCGCAGGCCGGCGGTGTCGATGATGTGCAGCGGCATGCCATCCAGATGAATGTGTTCGCGCAGCACGTCGCGGGTGGTGCCGGCGATCTCGGTGACGATGGCGGACTCGCGGCCGGCCAGGGCGTTGAGCAGGCTCGATTTGCCGGCGTTCGGACGACCGGCGATCACCACCTTCATCCCTTCCCGCAGCAGGGCGCCCTGCTTGGCCTCGCCGCGCACGTCGTCGAGCTCCGCCATGATGGCGTAGAGATCCCCCGCCACCTTGCCGTCGGAGAGAAAATCGATCTCCTCGTCCGGGAAGTCGATGGCGGCCTCCACATAGATACGCAACCGGGTGAGACTCTCCACCAGCTGCTGGATCTTGCCGGAGAACTGCCCCTGCAGGGAGTGCATGGCACTGCGGGCGGCCTGCTCGCTGGACGCCTCGATAAGGTCGGCGATGGCCTCGGCCTGGGCCAGATCCAGCTTGTCGTTCATGAAGGCGCGTTCGCTGAACTCGCCGGGGCGGGCAGGGCGCAGCCCTTTTATCTGCAGGATGCGGCGCACCAGCATGTCCATGATCACCGGGCCGCCGTGGCCCTGTAGCTCCAGCACGTCTTCGCCAGTGAAGCTGTTGGGGGCCTTGAACAGCAGGGCGATGCCTTGATCCAGCGGCTGGCCTTGCTCATCCCTGAACGGCAGATATTCGGCATAACGCACCCGGGGGAGCTTGCCGAGCACTATCTCGGCGACCTGTTCGGCGGCGGGGCCGGAGACGCGGACTATGCCGACGCCGCCACGGCCGGGGGCGGTGGCCTGGGCCACGATGGTATCAGTAGTCATCTTGCTTGGCTCATTTGTTCGCTGATGGTTCACAGCAGTGGGGTCATTGTAATAAAAAAGGCGACCCGAAGGCCGCCTCTTTTGTCATTCATCTTGCCATCGGGAGCGATTAGCTGCGGGTATGCAGGCCTTTCTTCTCCAGCTGACGATAGATGATGGTCTGCTGGGTAATGGAGATGACGTTGCTCACCAGCCAGTACAGGGTCAGACCTGCCGGGAACCAGAGGAACATGAAAGTGAAGATGATCGGCATGAACTGCATCACTTTCTGCTGCATCGGGTCGGTAATGGTGGTCGGGCTCATCTTCTGCAGATACCACATGGAGGCACCCATGAGGATCGGCAACACGAAGAAGGGGTCCTTCACCGACAGGTCGGTGATCCACAGGGCGAACGGCGCGTGGCGCAGCTCGACGGACTCCATCAGTGCCCAGTAGAGGGCGATGAAGATCGGCATCTGCACCAGGATCGGCAGACAGCCACCCAGCGGGTTGACCTTCTCCTTCTTGTACAGCTCCATCATGCCCTGAGACATCTTCTGGCGATCGTCGCCGAAGCGCTCGCGCAGGGCGGCCAGCTTGGGCTGCAGCATGCGCATCTTGGCCATGGAGGTGTACTGGGCCTTGGTCAGCGGGAACATGACGCCACGCACCAGCAGGGTCAGCATGATGATGGCCAGACCCCAGTTCTGGACGAAGCCGTGGAACACGGTCAGCAGCCAGTGCAGCGGTTGGGCGATGAACCAGAGCCAGCCGTAGTCGACGGTCAGGTCGAGGTGGTTGGCTACCTTGGCCATCTGATCCTGCAGCTTGGGACCGACCCACAGCTTGCTGGTCACTTCGGCCTGCTGGCCGGCAGCGATGTCAACCAGCGGTGCCTTGTAGCCGATGATGGCCTGGTCTTTGCCAGGGATCACGCGGCTGTAGAAGCTGTTGGTGTCGTCGGCATTCGGTGCCCAGGCAGAGACGAAGTAGTGTTGCAGCATGGCGACCCAACCACCCTTGGTGGTCTTGTTCAGGTCGGCATCCTTCATCTCGTCGAAGGTGTACTTCTTGTAGCGGGTATCTTCGCTGGAGAAGGCACCACCGCGGTAGGCGCTGGCCACCATGGCGTGACCCTGCTGGTCTTTCGGCGTGGCCACGGTCTGCTTCAGCTGACCGTAGAACTGCACCTGGACCGGCTCGGCAGACTTGTTGTCGATCTTGTAGTCGACGCCGACTGCGTAGTCACCACGCTTGAGGACGAACTCCTTGGTGAAGACCACGCCCTTGCTGTCGGTCCAGGTCATCGGGACGACGACTTGATCCTGACCGTCGGCCAGCTGGTAGCTGGTCTGGGCGGCTTCGTAGGTGGGACGACCCTGGGGCTGGCTGTCCGGGCCATTGCGACCAACCAGGCCGCTCTGGGCAACATAGAGGTGCTCAGGCTGACTGGTCAGCAGTACGAACGGTTGATCCTTGCCTTCTTCCAGCTTGTGGGCCAGCAGCTCGGCAGAGACGATGTCACCACCCTGGGTATCCAGGGTCAGCTTGAGCACGTCGGAGGTGACGGTGATCAGCTTGCGTGCGGTGTTCGCGTTGGCTTGCTCGGAAACCTGAGGAATATCACCGGTCTGACCGGCTTCAGGTACGAAATGTTCGGTTTGGGCCACGGTAGTCGGGGCCGGCTTCGGAGCCTTGTCGGACTCCCACTGTTGCCAGAGCAAAAAGCTCACGAACAGCAAACCGATCAGGATGAGATTGCGTTGTGATTCCATAGTCTTCAGTTTCTTCGCTTTGGTTGCGGAACCGGGTCATAACCACCCTCGGATAAGGGATGGCATTTTAATAGACGTTTGCTGGCTAACCAAACGCCTTTTATGAAACCGTGAAGTCGGATTGCTTCTATCGCAAATTGGGAACAAGTCGGGGTGAAACGGCAGCGCGGCCCGAGCAGAGGGCTAATGATTAGCTGATACAGGCGTATCAGTTTGACAGCTACCCATTGCAACGGCGTGACAGAGTGCGCCATAGCTTTTCCAGTAACTTGAACAGTTCCTCGTTATCCATCTCCTTCACACCGGCCTTGGCGATCACGACGATGTCGATAGCGGGCAGATTGGCTTGATTGAGGCGGAAACTTTCCCGAACCACCCGTTTTACACGGTTGCGCCAGACGGCACGCTTGAGTGCTTTTTTGGGCACGGCGAGACCAAGGCGAGGGTGTTCGAGCGAATTGGGAGAGGCGAGAAGTGTAATCTGCGGAGAAGCGGCCCGGACAGGCTCGGCGAAAACGCGTTTGAAGTGTTCGGGAGTTAACAGACGTAACTCCCGAGAAAAGGCGTGCTGGGTAGGCATTAGACTACCAGGCGGGCACGACCCTTGGCACGACGAGCGGCCAGAACTTTACGACCGTTGGCAGTTGCCATGCGGGCGCGGAAACCGTGAGAGCGCTTGCGCTTCAGGTTGGACGGTTGAAAAGTACGTTTCATGATTCGATTCCGTATTTCTGTACAGTTTTGATTGTCACACTTAGCCGACGCGCCAGCTATAGCGTGTGACGACTAGCAAAAGAGGCCGAATTCTAAACAGAGTTCGGCTTTTAGTCAATCCGCCGTTCCCTCCCATCCTGCCCCGACCTCGAAAAGGTCTTGGGCGAACGTGAGGATCCGAAGGATCAAGGGCTCCGGATTATACTGGCAACCCGGGGTTTAACAAGGATCCTCCAATAAAAAAGGCGGCAGAGCCGCCAAAGAGAGAGCTATTTAAGCACTTTGCGCAGGAACTCCCGGGTACGGGGATCCTGCGGATCGACCAATATCTGATCCGGCGGGCCCTGTTCCACGATCCGGCCCCCCTCCATGAAGATCACCCGATCGGCAACATCTCTAGCAAATTCAATCTCATGGGTCACCACCACCATGGTCTGGTGCTGGCGGGCCAGCTCCTTCATCAGGCCCAGTACTTCGTCGACCCATTCGGGATCGAGGGCCGAGGTGGGCTCGTCAAACAGGATCACCTTGGAGTGAGCCGCCATGGCCCGGCCAATACCGACCCGTTGCTGCTGACCGCCCGATAATGAGGCCGGATAAGCGTCCTGCTTGTCGGCGAGACCTATGTCCTTGAGGATGCCGAGGGCGGTGGCACGGGCCTCGGCCTTCGGCTGTTTCCAGACGGTGATCAGCCCCTCGGCGATGTTGTCCAGCGCCGTTTTGTTGGCAAACAGGGCGTAGTTCTGGAACACGAAGGAGGCGCGCTTGCGCAGCTCGATGGCTTGCTGCTCGCTGGCCTTGGCCAGGTTGAGCTGCAGATCGTCGATGGCGAGGGTGCCCGTATCGGGAGTCTCCAGCAGGTTGAGGCAGCGCAGCAAGGTGGACTTGCCGGTGCCGGAGGGGCCGATGATGACGACGATTTCCCCCTTTTTCACCTCCAGATCGATGCTGTTTAGCACCTGATTGCCGTCATATGCCTTGGAGAGGCCGGTTAGCTTGATCATGATGGCCCTCCTTTAAACAGGCGCAGAGTTAAAACGGACTTCCGGCGTGCATTGCAAGCGGGTCGGTTGCGTTGTCATGGCAAACCCCTAATAGGCACGGTTGAGCCGCACTTCCAGCAGATGCTGCAGGCGGGTAAAGAAGATGACTACCACCCAGTAGACCAGCGCCACCGCCATGAAGCTCTCGAAGAACTTGAAGGAGGAGGAGGCTTCCATCTGCGCCTTGCCCATGATCTCGGCCACCCCCAGGGTGAAGGCCAGCGAGGTGCTCTTGATCATGTCGATGAAGTAGTTCATCAGGGACGGCGTGGCGATGCGGGCCGCCTGCGGCAGTATGATCCGCTGCATCGCCTGGTAACGGCTCATGCCGATGCTGAGGGCGGCTTCCATCTGGCTCTTGTGGATGCCAATGATGGAGGCGCGGATCGACTCGGCCATGTAGGCGGCAAAGTGCAGGGTCAAACCGACGATGGCGGCGGTGAAGGCATCCATTCCCACGAAGATGGGGAACAGCTGCGGCAGCCCGTAGTAGAGCAGGAACAGCTGGACGAGCAGCGGTGTACCCCGAAAGAACGAGATATAGAGCATCGCCAGCCAGTGGATCACGGGAACGCGAAAGACCCGTACTATCGCCAGGGCCAGCGACAGTACGAGTGCCAATGCGAATCCCCACAGGGCCATTTCCATCGTGGTGCCCAGATACTTGAGCAGGATGGGAAACAGCCCCAGTGTGTATTCGAGGTCAAATTCCATCATTTATTTGTCGGTGATGTCGGAAGCGAACCATTTTTCAGAGATCTGACGCAGGGAACCATCCTTGCGCATGGCGGTGAGGGCGTCATCGACCTTCTTCAGCAGTGCCTGCTTTTCCGGGGTCTTCAGGAAGGGCAGGGCGTTCTCGATGGTTTCGAACGGTGCGCCGGCCTGTTGCAGCGGCAGCTTGGATTCCTTGATCAGCTGGGCGGTGGAGACGCGGTCCATCACGAAGGCGTCGATGCGGCCCAGGGCAACGTCCTGCTCGAAGGCGGAGTCATAGGTGCGGATGTCGATCTTCTTGTTGGGGTCGTTCTTGCGCAGCAGCTCTTCGAAGTTGGAGCCCAGGTTCACCGCGACCTTCTTGCCTTCCAGATCCTTGATGCCGTGAATGGTGCTGTTGCCCTTGCGCACCACGATCTGGGCGCCGTCATAGACATAGGGCTGGGAGAAGGCGTACTTGGCCTTGCGCTCGTCGGTGATGGTGATCTGGTTGGAGATGGTATCGACGCGGCCGGTTTCCAGCATGCCGAACAGGCCGGAGAAGCTGGCGGTCACGAACTCGACCTTGTAGCCGGTGCGCTCGCCGATCTGGTTCCACATGTCCACTTCAAAGCCCTGCAGCTTGTCCTGCTTGACGAAGGTGAACGGGAAGTACTTGCCGGACATGCCGACCTTGATGGTTTCCTGGGCGATGGCTTGACCGGACAGGGCGGCCAGCAGAATGGCTGCGCCGGAGACCAGCTTGATGGATGACGTCATGGTGATTCCTCTCTCTCTGTAGTTCTGTATTTTTAGTTGTAAACGCTGGGGTTGCGCTGATGTTATTGGAATAAAACCTAAAGAATAAATGATATTTGGTTATATAAAATAACCGCTTCAGGTCTGGATCTTTGGTGCATCGGTGACGGGATCGGGCTGTGGGTAACTTTGGGGATGAAATCAGATCCACGGCTGCTGGATCCTTGAAAGTCAAGGATCTTATTTGCTGGATCCGCGAGGTCGCGGCTAGAGATCCAGCCGCTAAAAACGTAGAATAGCCGGTCTTTAGTTAATCAATCGACGGGAGTTTAGAGTGACTGCTTCGCTATGGCAGCAGTGCCTTAACCGGCTGCAAGATGAGTTGCCCTCGGCAGAATTCAGCATGTGGATCCGGCCGCTTCAAGCGGAGTTGAGTGACAATACTCTGACCCTGTATGCACCGAATCGTTTCGTTCTGGACTGGGTTCGAGACAAGTATCTCATCCGGGTGAACGGCATCATCAATGAGCTCTGCGGGGTCGATGGCCCCACCCTGCGTTTTGACATCGGCAATCGTCCCCATCCCGTCGCGGTGGCCAGGGCGCCGGCACGGGGTGCGGATCCTGTGAATAACTCGCAGAAGAGCTGGGAAAGCAAGGCCGAGGCCAAGCCCGAACCGAACCACAAGAGCAACACCAACGTGAACTATACCTTCGAGAATTTCGTCGAGGGTAAGTCCAACCAGTTGGCCCGTGCGGCTGCCCGTCAGGTTGCCGACAATCCGGGCGGGGCCTACAACCCGCTGTTCCTCTATGGCGGCACCGGTCTGGGCAAGACCCACCTGCTGCATGCCGTCGGCAACGCCATCAAGGAGCGCAAGCAGGACGCCAAGGTCATCTACATGCACTCCGAGCGGTTTGTGCAGGACATGGTGAAGGCGCTGCAGAATAACGCCATTGAAGAGTTCAAGCGTTATTACCGTAGCGTCGATGCCCTGCTCATCGATGACATCCAGTTTTTCGCCAACAAGGAGCGCTCCCAGGAGGAGTTCTTCCACACCTTCAACGCCCTGCTCGAAGGCAACCAGCAGATCATCCTGACCTCGGATCGCTATCCGAAGGAGATCAACGGGGTGGAAGATCGTCTCAAGTCCCGCTTCGGCTGGGGCCTGACCGTGGCGATCGAGCCGCCTGAGCTGGAGACGCGTGTCGCCATCCTGATGCGCAAGGCGGACGAGAACCAGATCCACCTGCCGGACGAAGTGGCCTTCTTCATCGCCAAGCGGCTGCGCTCCAACGTGCGCGAGCTGGAAGGGGCGCTGAACCGGGTGATCGCCAATGCCAACTTCACCGGTCGCGCCATCAACATCGACTTCGTGCGCGAAGCGCTGCGCGATCTGCTGGCGTTGCAGGAGAAGCTGGTCACCATCGACAATATTCAGAAGACGGTGGCGGAGTACTACAAGATCAAGCTGGCGGATCTGCTCTCCAAGCGCCGTTCCCGCTCCGTTGCCCGTCCACGCCAGCTGGCGATGGCGCTGGCCAAGGAGCTGACCAACCATAGCTTGCCGGAGATAGGTGATGCCTTTGGTGGTCGTGACCACACTACCGTGCTTCATGCCTGCCGCAAGATCGAGCAGTTGAAGGAAGAGAGTCACGACATCAAGGAAGACTATTCCAACCTGATCCGTACCCTTTCTTCCTGATGACGGAACTGAGTGCACAGATGCAGCTTGAACATGCCAACCTGATCCGAAACCTTTACTCCTAATCACAACGGAGAGCACAGATGCAGCTCGAAATTAGCCGTGAGGCCCTGTTACGTCCTCTGCAACTGGTGTCCGGTGCCCTCGGTGGCCGGCCGACCCTGCCGATCCTCGGCAACGTGCTGCTTGATGTCAGCAACGGTCTGTTGTCACTGACCGGTACCGACCTCGAAGTGGAGATGATCGGTCAGGTCTATCTCAACAGCGACAGTCAGGATGGCCGCACCACAGTACCGGCGCGCAAGCTGCTGGACATTTGTCGCGGTCTGCCGGAAGGGGCGGACATTCGCCTCAATACCGAAGGCGAGCGCCTGATCATCCGCTCCGGCCGTTCCCGCTTCAACCTGTCGACCCTGCCGGCCACCGAATACCCGAACATCGAGGATTGGGAATCCGTGCTCGAGTTCGACATCGGCCAGCTGGAGCTGAAAAAACTCATCGACGCGACCCAGTTCTCCATGGCGAGCCAGGACGTGCGCTACTACCTGAACGGCATGCTGTTCGAGAGCGAGGGCCACGGCCTGCGTACCGTGGCCACCGATGGCCACCGGCTGGCGACCTGCCGCCGCGAGGTGGTGAGCGAATCGCTGCCCGATCATCAGGTCATCCTGCCGCGCAAGGGCGTGCTGGAACTGGTGCGTCTGCTGGAAGCGGAAGACAAGCCGGTGCGGCTGCAGATCGGCCGTAGCAACCTGCGCGCCGCCCTCGACGGCTTCATCTTCACCTCCAAGCTAGTGGATGGCCGCTTCCCGGACTGGCGCCGCGTCATTCCGCGCAACAGCGACAAGGCCCTGATCGCTGGCCGTGAGGATCTGCGCCAGGCCTTTGCCCGTGCCGCCATCCTCTCCAACGAGAAATTCCGTGGGGTGCGTCTCAATCTGCAGGAAAACCTGCTGCGCATCACCGCCAACAACCCGGAACAGGAAGAAGCCGAAGAGCTGCTTGACGTACAATACGAAGCCGGCGAGATGGAGATTGGTTTCAACGTCTCTTATGTGCTGGACGTGCTGAATACGTTAAAATGTGACCAAATCCGGATCAGCCTGAGCGATTCCATCAGCAGCGCCATTATTGAGGATTTTGACAGTCAGGATGCTCAGTATGTGGTAATGCCGATGCGGATCTAGTCGTGTCCCTGGTCAAACTCCAGCTCAGCGACTTTCGCAATATCCAGCAGGCCAGTCTCGCGCTGTCACCCGGCCTCAATATCCTGGTCGGGTGCAACGGCAGCGGCAAGACCAGCGTGCTGGAAGCCATTCACTACCTCGGTCTTGGTCGCTCCTTTCGCACTCACCTGACCGGGCGGGTCATCCGCCAGGGGGAGAGGGCGTTTACCCTGTTCGCCCAGTGCGAACTGGAAGGGCGCCAGGTGCCCATCGGCCTCGCCAAGGACAAGAGTGGCGAGACCCAGCTCAAGATTGCCGGTGCCCAGGCCCTGCGCCTGGCCGACCTGGCCGAGCTGCTGCCGGTGCAGCTGATCCACCCGGATGGCTTCAACCTGCTGACCGGCGGGCCCCAGGCTCGCCGAGCCTGGCTCGACTGGGGTGTTTTTCATCAGGAACCGACCTTCTTCTCCCTGTGGGGACGGGTACGGCGGCTGCTGAAACAGCGCAATGCACTGCTGCGCCAGAGCACCCAGTATCGCCAACTGGCGTTCTGGGATCAGGAGCTGGTGCGGTTGGGGGGAGAGCTGGCCGAGTTTCGCGCCAGTTATTGTCAGGCCATTACCCCCCTGATCAAGGAGATGACGGCGGACTTTTTGCCGGAATTCGACATCAGCCTTGGATTCTATCGAGGCTGGGAAAAAGATACCCCGCTCAATGAATTGCTGGAGGCGGGATTTGAGCGGGATCGGACGCTGGGTTACACGGGCGTTGGTCCACAGAAGGCCGATGTGCGCCTCAAGGCGAACGGCGTGCCCGCTCAGGATATTTTGTCCAGGGGTCAGCTGAAGTTGTTGGTCTGTGCTATGCGACTGGCCCAAGGGCTCTATTTGAATCAACATAGCAGCCGTGGCTGTATTTTTTTAATTGACGATTTTGCCTCTGAACTGGATGTCGACAAGCGCCGCTTGCTGGCCGCAAGGCTGAAGCAGTGTGCGTCCCAGGTGTTCATCACCGCCATCGACACCGGTCAGCTCGCAGACATGATGGATGCGAATGACTGCAAGTTGTTCCACGTGGAACAAGGCAAGATCTCCGAAACGTTAGAGAAGGCAGAGAGTAAGCTATGAGTGAAAATACTTACGACTCCTCGAATATCAAGGTACTGAAGGGCCTGGATGCGGTCCGCAAGCGCCCGGGGATGTATATCGGCGATACGGATGATGGCTCGGGCCTGCACCACATGGTGTTCGAAGTGGTCGATAACTCCATTGACGAGGCGCTCGCTGGCTACTGCTCCGATATTCAGGTCAAGATCCACTCCGATGGTTCCGTCTCCGTCCGTGACAACGGCCGCGGCATTCCTGTCGACATTCACCCGGAAGAGGGTCGCTCCGCCGCAGAGGTCATCATGACCGTGCTGCACGCCGGCGGCAAATTCGATGACAACTCCTACAAGGTGTCCGGCGGTCTGCACGGCGTGGGCGTTTCCGTGGTGAACGCGCTCTCTGACAAGCTGTTGCTGACCATCCGTCGCAACGGTCACGTCTACGAGCAGACCTATCACCTGGGTGAGCCGCAGGCTCCGCTCAAGCAGATCGGCGATGCCACCACCACCGGGACCGAAGTGCGTTTCTGGCCGAGCCCGACCATCTTCAGCGACACCTTGTTCCACTACGAGATCCTGGCCAAGCGTCTGCGCGAGCTCTCCTTCCTCAACTCCGGCGTCTCCATCCGTCTGATGGACGAGCGTGACGGCCGCGAGGCGCACTTCTGCTACGAAGGCGGCATCAAGGCGTTTGTAGAGTACCTGAACCAGAACAAGACCCCGATCCACCCGAAGGTGTTCCACTTCACCACCGAGCAGGATGGCATCGGCGTCGAAGTGGCGATGCAGTGGAACGACGCCTATCAGGAAGGGGTCTACTGCTTCACCAACAACATTCCGCAGCGTGATGGTGGCACCCACCTAGTGGGCTTCCGTACCGCGCTGACCCGTACCCTCAACTCCTACATGGACAAAGAGGACTACAGCAAGAAGGCCAAGTCTGCCGCCAGCGGCGATGACGTGCGTGAAGGTCTGATTGCCGTTATCTCCGTCAAGGTGCCGGATCCCAAGTTCTCCTCCCAGACCAAGGACAAGCTGGTCTCTTCCGAAGTGAAGACCGCTGTCGAACAGGCGATGGGCGAGAAGCTGGCCGACTTCCTGCTGGAAAACCCGGGCGATGCCAAGATCGTGGTCAACAAGATCATCGATGCGGCCCGTGCCCGTGAAGCGGCCCGCAAGGCCCGCGAACTGACCCGCCGCAAGGGTGCGCTGGATATCGCCGGTCTGCCCGGCAAGCTGGCCGACTGTCAGGAAAAAGACCCGGCGCTCTCCGAACTCTACATAGTGGAAGGGGACTCTGCTGGCGGTTCCGCCAAGCAGGGTCGCAACCGGAAGAACCAGGCCATCCTGCCGCTCAAGGGCAAGATCCTGAACGTAGAGAAGGCCCGTTTCGACAAGATGATCTCCTCCCAGGAGGTGGGCACCCTGATCACCGCACTGGGCTGCGGTATCGGTCGCGACGAGTACAACCCGGACAAGCTGCGCTATCACAACATCATCATCATGACCGATGCGGACGTCGATGGTGCGCACATCCGTACCCTGCTGCTGACCTTCTTCTATCGTCAGATGCCGGAAATCATCGAGCGTGGCTATGTCTACATCGCCCAGCCGCCGCTCTACAAGGTGAAGAAGGGCAAGCAGGAGCAGTACCTGAAGGACGAGGATGCGCTGCTGCAATACCAGACTGCCATGGCGCTGGATGGTGCGACCCTGCACGTCAACGAGTCTGCTCCGGCCATCGGTGGTGAGGCTCTGGAGCGTCTGGTCAACCAGCATCGCGCCGTGACCCACCTCATCACCCGCATGTCCCGTCGTGCGCCGGAAGCGGTATTGACCCAGCTGATCTATCAGCCGGAACTGAACGAAGCACTGCTGACCAGCGAGAGCGATCTGCAGGCTTGGTGCCAGAGCATGGAAGCCGTGCTCAACGAGAGCAACCACGGTATCCAGTACCAGATGCAGGTGCGCCGCGATGAAGAGCGCCGTCTGTTCGTGCCGCATGCCGTGGTACGTCAGCACGGTGTCGACCGCGAATACCCGATCAGCTACGACTTCCTGCAATCCTCCGAGTACCGTCAGCTGGTCTCGCTGGGCAAGGAGATCGCCAACCTGATCGAGGAAGGCGGTTACATCAAGCGTGGCGAGAAGGTGAAGCCGGTCGCCAGCTTCGTCGAAGCGGTCGAGTGGCTGATGGGCGAAGGCAAGCGCGGCATCTACATCCAGCGCTATAAAGGGCTGGGCGAGATGAACCCGGACCAGCTGTGGGAAACCACCATGGATCCGGAAGCCCGTCGCATGCTGCGCGTTACCATCGACGATGCCGTCGGTGCCGACCAGCTCTTCTCTACCCTGATGGGTGACGCAGTAGAGCCGCGTCGCGACTTCATCGAGACCAACGCCCTGCGCGTGGCCAACCTCGACGTCTAATTCGACGCTGTCAGTACGATATAAAAAAGCCGCTCCCTGTGAGCGGCTTTTTGTTTTTCTGGCGGAGGAGGTGGCACGTTCCACGTGAAACATTGAACCCGATTACCCAAGCTCAGGTGCAGGGCAGTAGAGGAGCAGGCGATGGCCGTCCGGATCGAGGGCCATACAGGTGTAGCCAAACTCCATCCGGGTCGGTGCCTGGATCAGGGTGAGCCCGCGCGCCTGCCACTCCGCAGACTGGCGATCGACAGCGGCATCATCGGGGAGGGCGAAGGCCAGCTCCATGGCCCCGGCCGTTTGGGTCACGGCGGGTTCGACCGTGGCGCGGGACCAGAGTGCCAGTCTGGCGCCTGACTCGAACACGAACATGGTAAAGGTGGGGGACTCTTCTACCGGTGGGCGGCCGAACAGCTCGCGGTAAAAGAGGGCGCTGCGGGTCGGGTTGGCAACGTAGAGGATGGTGAACTGGGGGACTAACATGGTGATGCTCCTTGCTGATGAGATGGCGCATCGGCGCCGACCCCATCAGCATGGCGCCGCCTGCTGTCAGTTTCTGTCAGCAATGAATCTGGGTTGCGGGAGCTGCTGGCTGGCGCGCCACTCCTTGAGCAACCGTTCCCGATTGCCAGGATAAGGTTCCGCCTCCAGCCGCATCGCGCTGATCCTGTCCACCCGAAAGTGGCGAAAGCCCTGGCGCAGCTCGCACCAGGCCACCAGAATCCGCACCTGGTCGAAGTAGCCGAGGTCACAGGGCCAGACGGTGCGCTCCGAACTCGCTTCCTTGAGATCCCGATAGCTCAGGGTCACCTTGCGCTGCTGGCGGATGGCGCTGCGCAGCGGAGCCTCGTCGACGGGGCTGTCACCGCGAGCGGTGCCGATCAGAAGGGCATTGGCATGCAGCTGTTGGCGATAATCGGCGGGCAGCACGGCCTCTATCTTGGCCAGCACGCTGCTGGCGGCGGTGCTGAGGGCATGATCGGCATGGGCCGCCACCCAGCGTGAGCCCAGTACCAGCGCATCCAGTTCCTCTTTGCTGAACATCAGCGGCGGCAGCATGAAGCCGGGGCGCAGCACATAGCCGATACCCGCTTCCCCCTCGATGTGGGCGCCCTGTGCCTGCAGGGTGGCGATATCCCGATAGAGAGTGCGCAGACTGATGCCAAGCTGGCTGGCCAGCTCGCTGCCGGTGATGGCGTAGCGGTGGCCGCGCAGCAGTTGCAGCAGGGCCAGCAGGCGTTCGGAACGGGACATGATGTGACTCCTCAAGATCTCCGCTCAGGGTGCCATGTTTGTGACTGGGGGAGGAAGCCCAATGAGGGAAAAGCCTGCAAATGGGCGGAGAGAAGATTTTTCGATCAGAGCCCTTGAAAGCCGAAAGCGGGCCCCTATATAGATAACAAGGCCGGAACGCTCGACAGAGGTTTCGACCAGGCGCCCGTCCATCAGGAGGGCAAACAATCGGTTATCGCTCAAAAGAGGATAATACTATGCGTTCTATCGACTTTTCTCCGCTCTATCGTTCTGCCATCGGTTTCGATCGTCTGGCCAATCTCATCGAATCTGCCGCCAGCAATGGCAATGCCGGTTATCCCCCCTACAACATCGAACAGCTGGGTGACAGCGACTACCGCATCAGCATGGCGGTGGCGGGCTTTACCCAGGAAGAGCTGGAGCTGAGCTTCCAGGAAAATCTGCTGACGGTGAAGGGCAACAAGCAGGCCGATACCGAGCGTAACTACCTCTATCAAGGCATAGCCGAACGCGGCTTCGAGCGTCGCTTCCAGCTGGCCGACTATGTGCGGGTGAAGGGCGCCGATCTGAAGAACGGTCTGCTGCACATCGACCTGGTGCGCGAAGTGCCCGAGGCGATGAAGCCCCGCAAGATCGAGATCAACGGCTGACAGTCTGACCTCGTTGCATTGTTGATGTTTCCCGGGTGCCGATTGACGGGCCCGTGGAGAGTAAACCCTGTTGCTTTATAGAAGGATAGGATCATGCGTAACCTCGATTTTTCTCATCTCTATTCCAATGCCGTCGGCTTCGAGCGGATGGCCCGTGAGCTGGAAGGCCTGTTCGATCAGAAGACCTCGGCCTACCCCCCGTACAACATTGAAAAGCGCGATCACGACAGCTACCTCATCACGGTTGCCGTGGCCGGTTTCGAGCGCAATGAGCTGGAGCTGGAGACCGAAAACGGCACCCTCAAGGTGAAGGGGCGCAAGGTCGCCTCCATGGGCGAGCGCCAGTTCCTCCATCAGGGGATCGCCGAGCGGGACTTCGAGCTCGCCTTCAAGCTGAGCCAGCATGTAGAGGTGCAAGGTGCCAAGCTGGAGCATGGCCTGCTGACCATAGAGCTGGCCCGCGAGCTGCCGGAGGCGCTCAAGCCCCGCGCCATCCCCATCGGCAAGCCCGAGCAGCTGGCGCTGCCCGGCTAAACAGTACCGCTGACCAGCTGATAGAAGAGAGGCCTGCATTCGCAGGCCTCTCTGTTTTTGTATCGCCGAGCGGATTAGTCGGCGTAGAGGGCGTTGATCTCGTCGGCCAGGATGGCGATGCCGCGGCGCACCAGCTCCTCGCTCTGGGAGTAGTTGAGGCGGATGCACTCCCGGCTGTGACGCCACTCCGGATCGTCGATGCCAGGGAAGAAGTAGTGGCCCGGCACGATCAGCAGGTTCTTCGCCTTCAGTCGCTCGTAGAGTGCCTGGCAGTGGATCGGTAGGTCTTCGAACCAGAGCCAGAGGAAGAGGGCACCTTCCGGCTTGTGGATATGGAAGCGCGGATCGGGGATCGCCTCGCGCAGCAGCTGCACCGCCAGCTCCGCCTTCTGCCGATAGAAGGGTTTCACCATCTGTTCGCTGAGGGCGATGATCTCGCCGCTCTCGATCATCGGAATGGTGATGGCTGGGCCCAGACTGCCCGGTGCCAGATTGATGATGCCGCTCAGGTTGGTGATGGCCTGAATGATCTTCTCGTCGGCGATGACGATGCCGCAGCGGGTGCCCGGCAACCCCAGCTTGGAGAGGCTCATGCAGAGGATGGTGTTGGCGTTCCAGAACGGCTTGGCCTCGCTGAAGATGATGCCAGGGAAGGGGACGCCATAGGCATTGTCGATCAGCAGCGGAATGCCCTTGTCGCGGGCGATCTGATCGAGGTGCTCGATCTCTTCGTCGGTCAGCACGTTGCCGGTCGGGTTGGTCGGCCGGGAGACGCAGATCACCCCGATGTCGTCACCCACCTGCAGGCTCTCGAAGTCCACGTGGTACTTGAACTGGCCATCGGCCAGCTTCTCGATGGTGGGCTTGTAGGCCACGAAGTAGTCGTCCGCCAGTGCCGAGTCGGCATAACCGATGTACTCGGGGGCGAGCGGGAACAGCACCTTCTTCTTGCGGCCATCGGCAAATTCGCCCGCCAGCAGGTTGAACAGATAGAAGAAGGCGTTCTGGCTGCCGTTGGTCAGGGCGATGTTGCGGGCGGAGATCTCCCAACCCAGCTCCTTGCTGAGCAGGGCCGCCAGCGCCTTGGTGAACCTGTCCTTGCCCTGGGGGCCATCGTAGTTGGCCATCGCCTTCACCAGCTCGCCGTTGTCGAGCAGGCTCTTGGCCTCGGCCTGAAAGCGTTCCAGCATGACAGGGATGGGGGCCGGATTGCCGCCACCCAGCATGATGGCGTCCGGATTGGTCAGCCCCTGATTAAGGTCATCCATGAGTTGGGTAATACCGGCATGGCGAGTGAACTTCTCGCCGAACAAGGAAAATTCCATTCGGTGACAGATCCAGAGTCAGTTACGGGGGACTAGCACCATAGCTCAGTTTAAAAGCGAGTGTCGATCAAAAAGATGGGACGTTCCACGTGGAACAGCAGGCAAAATCTAGTGTGGTTAAAATGACCACTTGTTGGTTCAATCCTGACTACAGGATGCTTTTCAACTGGCGCCACTTTTCATCTGAAAACAATTAATTCTAGTAAAATCATATCGTTATAGATGTGGCACGACAATTGGAATAGTTATCTGGTCATCTCAACCACACCGGAGCACACCAGATGAAAATCCTGATCGCAACCTTGATTGCCAGCAGCCTGAGCCTGAACGTCATGGCCGACGAGTACTCCAGACCCGAACTGGACAGCGTGAAGCTGGAGCAGGAAGTATTGGCCCAGCAGCAGCAGGCCTCCCATGCGGTGGTGGAGGAGGCGATCCACAACCTCAAGCCGCTGGCGCTGGAGACCCTGGTGGTGGAGGCGAGCTCGGCCGATGCGACTCATCCCGAGAGTTGAGATAGCGCAAGGGGGTCTGCCCCGTGTGTTGCCTGAAGAAGGCGATGAAGGCGCTGTCGCTGGCGAACTCCAGCGCAGCCGCCACCCGACTGATGGGCTCGGCTTCTGCCAGCAGCTCCAGCGCCCGCAGCAGTCGCCACTGCTGACGCCAGGCCTGGTAGCTCATGCCGGTCTCCCGCATGAAGATGCGGCCTATGGTCTTGTCACTGGCACCCACCCGTTCGGCCAGCCGGTTGAGCCGATCGGGCAGGGCGTCACCCTGCTTCACCTCCTGCAGCCAGCCGGCCAGACGCACGTCTGACGGCAGCGGCAACTGCCAGGATTCCCGCGGCGCTTGCGCCAGCTCCTCTTTCAATAATGCCAGTGTGCAGGTCTGCTCTGCCTCCGGCTTGTCCCACGGCCAGAGCGCCATCCGTTCGATGATCTCTCGCAGCAGCGGGTTGACCGCCAGCACCGCCATCTCGGCCAGCAAGCCGGGTTCGGGTTTGAAATAGAGGGAGCGATAGGCCACCACCCCGCGCATCAGCACCCGATGGGGCAGACCCGCCGGCAACCAGGCGGCCCGCGTCGGCGGCAGCAGGCAGACCTGATCGTCCAGCTCTATGGTCATGCAGCCGGCCTGGGCGAACAGCAGCTGATGGCGCCTGTGCTGGTGGCGGCCAGAGTCGTGCCAGCCGAGGGCGGCGGCGATACCGATGGCACTGCCGTCGTGCTGGTCCGGATCAAAAGGGTGATCGGGAAGAATAAAGGCCATGTGTCCGATTCTTGATGTTTATAGTCCTGCTTATTGTAATCGGACAATCGGCGTCACTCTAGAATGACGGCCTCTAGTGAAGGAGGTTTGTCATGAACAACAAGTTGCCACCGCTCTGGCTGGTGGTCGGACTGATGATGTTTCCGCAGATAGTGGAGACCATCTACAGCCCGGTACTGACCCATATCGCCACTGAGTTTCGGGTGAGCGAGGGGCAGGCATCCCAGACCCTGTCGGTCTATTTTCTGGCGTTTGCGGCGGGAGTGGTTTGCTGGGGCAGACTGTGCGATCTCATCGGGCGGCGTCCCGCCATGCTGGCGGGGTTGCTGACCTATGGCGCCGGCACCCTGCTGGCGTTGCTGGCCACTGAGTTTGAAACCCTGCTGCTGGCTCGGGTCATTGCGGCCTTCGGTGCCGCCGTGGGATCCGTGGTGACCCAAACCATGCTGCGCGACAGCTATCAGGGCAGCGATCTGGCGCGGGTCTTCTCGGTGATGGGCATCGCGCTTTCCCTCAGCCCGGTGCTGGGGCTGGTGAGCGGCGGCCTGCTGGCTGATGGTTTTGGTTATCTCGGGGTATTTGGCGCCCTGCTGGCGCTGGCAGTCGGCTTGTTGTTGATGGCCTGCCGGCAGTTGCCGGAAACCCGGCCGATCACCACCCAGCGAGTGGCACTCTGGCCGCTGGCATGCCGGATGGTGCGTGATACCGGCTTGTGGCGCAGCGCCGCTCTGGTGGCCCTGTTCAACACCATGCTGTTCGGCTACTACAGTCTGGCGCCATTTCTGTTTGCCGAGCTGGGGCTGAGCGCGGGTGAGTTTGGTTACTCCGGTATCGTGCTGGCACTGGCGACCCTGGGGGGCAGCCTGCTCAACAAGCGTCTGCTGGGGCTTGGCTGGTCGCCTGCCTCCCTGATCCGGCTCGCCGCCGTGTTGGCGCTGGGCTCGGGTTGGCTGGTGTGGGCCAGTCAGGCGTCGCTCTGGTTTCTGCTGCCCATGACGGGAGTGGTAGTGGCATTCGGGCTGGCTATCCCCAATGTGCTGAGCCAGGCGCTGCTGGCCTATCGAGAGGTGGCAGGCAGTGCCGGTGCCCTGTTCGGGCTCGGTTACTATCTGCTGCTCAGCCTGGGGCTCGCCATCGCCGCCTGGCTGCAAGATCTCGGTCTGCTGCTCGGTGGCTGCGGTCTGTTGGCCCTGTGTTGTTGCTGGCGTCGTTCCACGTGAAACATCAGCTGCCGATAAAGCGGTAGCCGATGCCGGATTCGGTCTCGATGAGGGTGGGTTGCTGAGGGTTATCCCCCAGCTTCTTGCGCAGGCTGGCGATGACGATGCGCAGGTAGTGGGTGTCCTCCTTGTGGCTCGGCCCCCAGATGTCGTTGAGCAGCTGGGTCTGCAGCACCAGCTTGCCGGGGTGGCACACCAGCGCCTGCAGCAGGGCGAACTCCTTGCGGGAGAGGGCCACCTCTTCCTCCCCCAGGGTGACCCTGTGGCTGCTGCTGTCCAGGGTCAGCCCACACTGGGGGAAGTGGCGGCACTCACCGCTGCTGACCCCGGCCCGCTGGCGCAGCAGCACCCGGATACGGGCCATCATCTCGCCAACGCCGAACGGCTTGCTCATGTAGTCATTGGCTCCCGCATCCAGCAGGCGCACCTTCTCCTGCTCCGAATCCCGCGCCGACAGCACCAGTACCGGATGCTGATGGTGCTCGCGAATGGCCTGCAACACCTGGAGGCCATCCCCGTCCGGCAGGCCCAGATCCAGGATCACCAGGTCGGGGTTGAGGTGGCGATACTGCGCCACACCCTCGTTGACGCCGACCGCCTCGCTGACCTGATGGCCTTCGGCGATCAGGCTGATCCGCAAAAAACGGCGGATGGCCGCCTCGTCGTCGATGACCAGTATGTGAGCCATTCAACCTCCAGCTCGCTGATGAAAAAGGGCGGCGACCATCAGGCCGCCGGAGCATTGAGGGCCAACGGCAGGGAGATGCGCATGCAGGTACCGTTGCCGTTGGGGCCGGAAAAGGCCCAGATGCGGCCCCCATGGACCTCTATCATAGCGCGGGAAATGGCGAGGCCAAGCCCGGTACCGCGGCTGCCGCAATCACCGACCGGCTGGGTGTAGAAGAGGTTGAAGATCTTGTCGCGGTCCGACTCGGCGATGCCGACCCCGATATCGATGATGTCGATGATGAGGTCGGGGTCCGCCAGCATCACCTTGAACTCGATGGGGGTGCCGGCCGGCGAGTAGCGGGAGGCGTTGTCGAGGATGTTGACCAGCACCTGCTCGATCAGGGCGCCATGCACATAGAGCCGGGGGATCTGTTGATCGAAGTGCACCAGCAGCTTGTGCTGGCGCCAGGAGGAGTCGAGCCGGCGGCGGGCATTCTCCACCAGATCCGCCAGATCGACCCAGTCCCGTTTCAGCTGGAAGTCGGGTGAGCCGATGCGGGTCATGTCCAGCAGGTTCTGCACATAGCTGTGCAGGCGGCGCGCCTCCTCCTGCACCGAGTGCAACAGCTCGCTGCGGTCTTCGCTGCTGATCCGGTCACCATATTCCAGCAGGGTGCTGCCGGCCCCCATGATGGTGGCGAGCGGCGTCTTCAGATCATGGGAGACAGAAGAGAGCAGGGCGGCGCGCATCCGGTCGGTCTCCGCCTGCAGCTGGCTGTCGGCCAGCCGCTCGTTGAGGTCGATCCGTGCCAGGGCGGCGCGGATATCGGTGAGCAGCGCCTGCAGCTGATGCTCGGCCGAGGAGGCGAGCGGATTGGCCAGCAGTATGCCCAGCACCAGCTCATCGCTGAGGTGATGGTACTGGGCCTCGGCGGCGTTGAGGGTGGCGGTGTGGGCGCCGGCGCTCTGCTTCTGGGCCAGACACCAGTCGATGGCCGCCTTGTCGGTCTGTCCCGGCTTGTGCTCGGTCGAGCCGGCCCAGTACTGGTAGTGCCGATCGAGGGCAAACACCGGCTGGCCCAGTGCCAGCGAGATGGCCTGGCTCCCTTGCCTGAGCACCTCGACCGGACTGCTGGCGGTGGCCAACCCCTGACTCAGGGAGAGCAGGGCATTGCCCAGCTGCTGGGTCTCGCGCAGGCCGACCAGCTGCTGGCGCTGACGGGAGGCGAGCCGCCCGGCCGTGATGCCGACGATGAGCAGCACGAACAGGGTGAGCAGGTCGCTGTGGCTGGCGACGCTGAGGGAGAAGTAGGGGACGGTGAACAGCAGATTGTGGCCGACGAAGCCCAGCACGGCGGCCAGGATGGCGGGCACCAGGCTGGTGGTGAGCGCGGTGGCCAGCACCCCCAGCACGAACAGCATGGGCAGGGAGGCGGGCGGCAGCCAGTGGGAGAGCCCCCAGACGGCGGCCGAGGTGGTCCCCATGATGACCACCGCCAGCAGGCTCTGGCGAATGTCCTTGGGGTGAAGCGGCTGCCAGTTCAGGCCTGGTTTGCGCTTCTCTGTGTCCACCAGGGTGATCTCGAGCCCCTGTGCCTGCCTGAGCAGATGCTGCACCAGCGAGCGGCGCCACGGCGCCTTGTGGGGTTTGCCCAGCAGCAGTTGCGACACCTGCTGCTGCTCGGCCGTCTCCAGCAGGGCGTCGGCCACCGCCGGGCTGGAGAGGGTCAGCACCTTGGCACCCAGTTGGGAGGCGAGCGCCAGCGCCTGCTCCTGTTCGGCGGAACGCTGCCCCTTGCTGTCGACGTGCACCACCAGCCAGGGCAGCTGGCGGCGCTGGGCGAAGCGGTGGCCGTAGCGCACCAGGGCGGCGCCGTGCTCGTCGCCGAGGCAGACCATCAGCTTGCCTCTTAGCGGCAGCGTGGTCTTGCCGGCGGCCTGCCACTGCAGTTGCAGATCCCCCTCCACGTGGCTGGCGGCGGTCTGCATCGCCAGCTCCCGCAGGGCGGTCAGGTTGTTAAGGGAGAAGAAGGACTGCAGGGCGGCCTTGGCCTGGTGGGGCACATAGACCTTCCCCTCCTTGAGGCGGCCGAGCAGCTCCTTGGGGGGGAGGTCGATCAGCACCAGGCTGTCGGCCTCCAGCAGTACCTGGTCGGGCAGGGTCTCCTTGACCCTGACCCCGGTCAGCTGCCACACCAGATCGTTGAGGCTCTCCAGGTGCTGCACGTTGAGGGTGGTGTAGACGTCGATGCCGGCACCGAGCAGCTCCTCCACATCCTGCCAGCGCTTCTCGTGGCGGCTGCCGGGGGCGTTGCTGTGGGCCAGCTCGTCCACCACGGCGATGGCGGGTTTGCGGGTCAGCAGGCCGTCCAGATCCATCTCCTCCAGTCGCTGCTGGCGGTGCAGGTGCAGCTTGCGCGGCTGGATGGCGAGCTTGTCGAGCAGGGCCAGGGTCTCCTGGCGGCCGTGGGTCTCCACCACCCCGATCAGGATGTCGACCCCCTCCTTGGCCTGTTCCCTCACCGCCTGCAGCATGGCGTAGGTCTTGCCCACACCGGGGGCCGCGCCGAGAAACACCTTCAGCTTGCCCCTGTGCTCCTGTTCCAGGCTTGCCAGCAGGGCGTCCGCCCTCACTTCATCACGCATCCCCGCGCTCCCGTTGCATCGGCCGAACCGCGACCGTGACCACATTACTCATGCTTGTCCCCGTTGTCGAAAGGGAGCCTTCCCGAACGGCAAGGAGCGCCCTCAGGCGCCCTTTTGATGATCGAGTTGCAGGTTCAACTGGAGAATGTTGACCACCTGCGGGCCAAGGATACCAGCTTGTGCCGCCGACTTGACCTGCTCCGTCAGCCGAACGGGATCCAGCCCCCGTTGCCCGGCGACCCTATCCACCTGAGCCAGCACCGCATCGAGCGGCAGATGGGGATCGAGGCCGGAGGCGGAGCGGGTCAGCAGGGCGGGGACCCTGGCTTCCGGCTGCTCTTTGGCCGTCGTAGCGGCAAATTCGGCCCGCAGCGGCGAGCTCATTCCCAGGTTGCTGGCGCCGCCACCTATGGTGGCGAAGTCGCTGGCGGAGGGGCGGGAGTGGAAGTAGTCGGCCCGCTCGAATTTCTGGGCCAGCAGGGCGCTGCCGACTACCTGCTGCTTGTCGTTGGTGAGCAGGCTGCCGTTGGCCTGCCAGGGGAAAATAAGTTGGGCCAGCCCGGTGACGGCCAGCGGATAAGCCACTCCCAGCAGCAGGGTCAGGGTCAGCAGGGTTCTGATTGCTATCATGATTTTCTTGCTCCAAATGTGTTGGGTGGATGCGGGTCTGCCCCGCATCCGGTGATGCCGTTACACCAGCCCCAGGCCGGTGATGACCAGGTCGATCAACTTGATACCGATGAAGGGCACGATCAGACCACCTACACCGTAGAGCAGCAGGTTGCGGCGCAGCAGGCTGGCTGCCGTGCCCTGCAGGCTGACCCCGCGCAGGGCCAGCGGCACCAGCGCGACGATGATCAGGGCGTTGAAGATGATGGCCGACAGGATGGCGCTTTCCGGGCTGCCCAGCTGCATCAGGTTCAGCGCCCCCAACTGCGGATAGGCGGCGATGAACAGGGCCGGCAGGATGGCGAAGTACTTGGCCACGTCGTTGGCGATGGAGAAGGTGGTCAGGGCGCCACGGGTCACCAGCAACTGCTTGCCCACCAGCACCACGTCCAGCAGCTTGGTGGGGTTGGAGTCGAGATCCACCAGATTGCCCGCCTCCTTGGCGGCCTGGGTGCCCTCGTTCATGGCCAGCCCCACGTCGGCCTGGGCCAGTGCCGGTGCGTCGTTGGCGCCGTCCCCGCACATGGCCACCAGCCGGCCGTCGGCCTGCTCCTGGCGGATGTAGGCCAGCTTCTTCTCCGGTGTCGCCTCGGCGATGAAGTCGTCTACCCCGGCCTCGGCGGCGATGGCGGCGGCGGTCAGCGGGTTGTCGCCGGTGATCATCACGGTGCGGATCCCCATGTGGCGCAGGATCTGGAAGCGGGCCTTGATGCCCGGCTTGATGATGTCCTTGAGGAACACCACTCCCAGCAGCTTCTCGTGGGTGCAAACCAGCAGCGGGGTGCCGCCCTGGCGAGCTATGCTGTCGACCGACTTGAGGATGGGCTCGGGCACCGCCTTGCGATCGAGGGAGAGGTAGCGCAGCACGGCGTCCACCGCCCCCTTGCGATATTGATGACCGTTGCGATCCAGCCCGCTCAGCCGGGTCTCGGCGCTGAAGGGGATCAGGATGTCGCTCTCCAGCTGGCTCGGTCTGGTGTGGCTCTTGCCAGCCAGGGTCAGGATGGACTTGCCCTCCGGCGTGTTGTCACCGAGCGAGGCCAGCATGGCGGCCTGGGCCAGCAGGGCCGGATCGATACCGGGGGCCGGGATCAGTTCATCCGCCATCCGGTTGCCGAAGGTGATGGTGCCGGTCTTGTCCAGCAGCAGGGTGCGTACGTCGCCGGCGGCCTCCACCGCCCGGCCGGACTTGGCGATCACGTTGAGCTTCACCAGCCGGTCCATGCCGGCGATGCCGATGGCGGAGAGCAGACCGCCGATGGTGGTCGGGATCAGGGTGATGAACAGGGCCAGCAGGTAGAGCCGGGGCACCTGGGTGCCGTTGTAGTCGAGGAACCAGGGCAGGGTGGCCACCACCAGCAGGAAGATCAGGGTCAGCCCCACCAGCAGGGCATCCAGCGCCATCTCGTTGGGGGTCTTCTGGCGCTTGGCCCCTTCCACCAGCGCAATCATGCGATCCAGGGTGCTTTCGCCCGGATTGTTGCTGATGCGCACCCAGATCTCGTCGGAGACGACGGTGGTGTTGCCGGTCACGCCGCTGCGATCGGTGCCCGACTCGCGGATGACGGGGGCAGATTCACCCGTGATGGCGGCCTCGTTGACCGAAGCGATGCCGGCGACCACTTCGCCGTCGGCGGGGATCATCTCGCCGCTGCGCACCAGCACCAGATCGCCCTTGCGCAGGTTGGTGGCTGGCACCCACTCCCCCTTGTCATCCTGCGGATGGGTGACCCGGCGCGCCTTGAGCTGGCTCATGCCCGCCTTCAGGCTGTCGGCCCGCGCCTTGCCGCGCCCCTCGGCCAGGGTCTCGGCGAAGTTGGCAAACCAGAGGGTGAGCCAGAGCCAGGCGGTCAGCTGCCAGGCCAGTGAAGGGGCGACGCCGGAGACAGGCTGTCCCAGCAGGGATTCCACGCTGGCCATCACGGCCGCCAGCCAGAGGGTGAACAGGATGGGGCTGCCGAGCAGCGCCCTGGGGTTGAAGCGATAGAGGGCTTCCACCATGGCCTGCATGATCTGTGATTTCTGTTTCTTGCCCTTCACCTTGAGGGTGTCGGTGCTCATTGAAGCGGACTTGCTCATTGGAAAGCTCCCAGCATCGAATAGTTGACCACGGCGATCAGTGGGGTGTGCAGCATCAGAAGGCACCTCCCAGCAGGCTCAGGTGTTCCGCCACCGGACCCAGCGCCAGCACCGGCAGGAAGGAGAGGCCCCCCATCAGCAGTACGGTGACGATCAGCAGGGTGATGAAGAGCGGGCCGCTGACGGGGAAGTCCCCCTCGCTTCGCTCCTGGCGCGGGGCGCGGGCCAGTTGGCCGGCGATGGCCAGCACCGGAATGATGTAGCCGAAGCGGCCGAGCAGCATGGCCAGCCCGATGGCGATGCACTGCCAGCTGTCGGCGGCGGCCAGGCCGGCGAAGGCGGAGCCGTTGTTGCCGGCGGCCGAGGCGTAGGCATAGATCAGCCGGGACAGGCCGTGGGGGCCGTCGTGACCGATGACGGTGGCGTAGTCCGGCAGCAGCAGGGTAATGCCGCCGATCACCAATACCCCGACCGGCATCACCAGCATGCTGGCGACCACCCATTTCATCTCGGTGATGCCGAGCCGTTTGCCCAGATAGGTCGGGGTACGCCCCACCATCAGGCCGCACAGAAACACGGTCAGCAGCACGAACAGCATCATGCCGTAGATGCCAGAGCCGACCCCGCCGAAGATGACCTCGCCGAGCAGCATGTTGATCATGCCGACCATGCCGCCGAGGGGAGTGAAGCTGTCGTGCATGGCGTTGACCGCACCGTTGGAGGCGCTGGTGGTCGCCACTTCCCAGATGCTGGAGAGCAGGGGGCCGAAGCGGCTCTCCTTGCCTTCCCAGTTGCCGGCCATGCTGCTGGCGTCAGTGGTGAGCTGGGCGAGGGCAGGGTCTGGTTTCAGCTCCTGGGTGATGGAGACGAAGAGCCCGATCACCATCATCAGGGTCATGGCGACGAGGATGGCTCGGCTGTGGGCCAGGTCCTTCACGTAGCGACCCAGGGTGCAGACCATGGCGGCGGCCAGCGTCAGCAGGGCGATCATCTCCAGCCAGTTGGAGAGGGCGGTCGGGTTCTCGAACGGATGGGCCGAGTTGACGCCGAAGAAGCCGCCGCCGTTGGAACCGAGCTGCTTGATGGCGATCTGGGAGGCCGCCGGGCCGAGCGGCAACAGCTGCTCCTGGCCTTCCAGCGCGTGGAACGGCAGGTAGGCCGACAGGCTCTGGGGTACCCCCTGCCAGACCAGCAGCAGCGCCAGGATCAATGCCATCGGCAGCAGCACGTAGAGGCAGAAGCGCACCAGATCCTGCCAGAAGTTGCCGAGGTGGGTCGTCTGCTGGCGGGCGATGCCGCGGAACATGGCGATGGCGACGGCGGCACCGGTGGCGGCCGAGACGAAGTTCTGGGTGGTGAGCCCCACCATCTGGCTGAAGTAGGAGAGGCTGGCCTCGCCGGAGTAGGCCTGCCAGTTGGTGTTGGTCATGAAGCTGACCGCGGTGTTGAAGGCGAGTTGCCAGTTCAGCCCGGGCAGCTGTTGCGGGTTGAGGGGCAGCAGCCCCTGCGCCAGCAGGATCAGGAACAGTAGGCCGAAGCCGGCGCCGTTGAAGGCCAGCAGGCTGAGGGCGTAGGACTTCCAGTCCTGCTCGCGCCCGTCCGTGCCGCAGCAGGCCAGGGTGGCGCGCTCGACGGGAGCCAGCCAGCGACTCTTGCCCTCAAATACCCGATACAGGTAGTTGCCAAGCAGAGGCGCCGGCAGCAGCACCAGCAGCACGAACGCGACGGGATAGATGATCTCTTGCCACATATCCGGTTCCTCACTCATGGGTGCGCGCGAGGGCGCGCAGCAGATAGCCCGCGAGGGCGAGGACCAGCAGCAGATATAGCCAATTCATATCGACTCCATTGGTGTAATTGACGACCAAATGGTAGGAATAACCGGCGTAAAGGCGCCATAAAGCCGGATTTGGCAGGCGTAAAATCGGCGTAAAAAAGCAGGTGTGGGCGCTGTTTGGGGGAGGGGAAAGATCGAAAAACCCGGCCTGAGCCGGGTTTGGTAGCAATTGACTGAGACTGGTCTGATAGTGACAGGCCAGCTTCAAACATGCTTATCGCATCGTCACAAACTCTTCCGCACTGGTCGGATGGATGGCGACGCAGTTGTCGAAGTCCGCCTTGGTGGCGCCCATCTTCATGGCGACGCCGAAGCCTTGCAGGATCTCGTCCATGGCAAAGCCGATGCCGTGCAGGCCGACCACCTTCTGTTCCGGGCCGACACAGACCAGCTTCATCCGGGTAGGCTGGCGATGCTGGGTCAGCGCCGAGTACATGGCGGTGAACTGGCTGCGGTAGACCTTGACCTGATCTTCACCGTACTCGGCGACGGCTTCCGGCTCGGTCAGCCCTATGGTGCCGATGGGCGGGTGGCTGAACACCACTGTCGGCACCAGATCGTAGTTGAGGTGCTCGTTCGGCTTGTTGTTGAACAGCCGCTCGGAGAGGCGGCGGCCCGCCGCGACGGCCACCGGGGTGAGCTGGATCCGGCCGGTGTTGTCACCGACGGCATAAAGGTTGGCGACGGCGGTATTCTGGAACTTGTCGGTCGGGATAAAGCCCTTCTCGTCGAGCGTGATACCGGTGGCGGCCAGGTTGAGGTTGTCGGTGGCCGGGACACGGCCGATGGCCCAGATCAGGCAGTCGACGGTGAGGTGGCGACCATCTTCCAGCTGCAGAGTCAGGCTCTCGTCGGCGTTCTTGACCACGGCTTTCGGAATGGCGTGGGTGTGCAGCTTGGGCCCTTCCTGCGCCATGATCTCCACCAGGGTCTCGTGGATCATGGGATCGAAGTTGCGCAGCGGTGCGTGCTTGCGCACCACCAGGTGAGTCTCGGAGCCGAGCGCCTGCATCACGCCGGCGATCTCCACCGCGATATAACCGGCACCCACCACCGCAACCCGCTTGGGCTGTTCTTGCAACTCGAAGAAACCGTCGGAGTCGATGCCCAGCTCGGCACCCGGAATGGCCGGCACTTCGGGGCGACCGCCGGTGGCGATCAGTATGTGATCGGCGCTGTACTGCTCGCCGTTCACCTCGATGGTGTTGCTGCTGACGAAGCGGGCGAAGCCCTTGATGACGGTGATCTGGTTCTTGCCCAGCACGTTCTGGTAGGACTGATGAATGCGGCCGATATAGGCCTGGCGGGACTCGACCAGCTTGGCCCAGCTGAAGTGGTTGAGAGTGGTGTCGAAGCCGTAGTCGGCGCCATATTTCAGGGCATCGGCGATCTGGCCGGCATACCACATGGCCTTCTTCGGCACGCAGCCGACGTTGACGCAGGTTCCACCCAACTCTTTGGCTTCAATCAGGGCAACTTTCTTACCGTACATGGCAGCCCGGTTGGCCGAGGCGATGCCGCCGCTGCCGCCGCCGATGGCGATATAGTCAAAATGCTGTGCCATTGCGAGGTTCTCCGCTCATTAAGAATGCAATCACAGCATGATGGGGATAAAGCGGCTGGCTCACAAGAGCCAGCACTCAGTTATGTTGGATCGGCAGGCGAATATGGAACTGGGCGCCTTGCTCCGGTTCGCTGATGCAGTTGATGCGACCACGCAGCAGCTGCACCACCAGGTTGTAGATGATGTGGGTGCCGAGCCCGCTGCCGCCCTGACCCCGCTTGGAGGTGACAAAGGGATCGAAGATGCGCGGCAAGATTTCGGGCGGGATGCCGCGGCCGTTGTCGCTGTAGTCGATCAGCAGCTCTTCACCCTGTTGCTCTACCTTGATGGTGATCTTCTTGGGTTTGTCCCAGTTGTCGAAACCGTGGTTGATGGAGTTGAGGATCAGGTTCGAATAGATCTGGGTGAAGCTGCCGGGGAAGGAGAAGATCGACAGCTTGGGATCGCACTGGATATCCACTTCGCACTGGGCCTTCTTCAGCTTGTGACCGAGGGAGACCACCACCTGATGCAGGTTGTCGGCGAGGCTGAAGTTGTAGCGTGCCTCGGACGACTGGTCCACCGCCACCTGCTTGAAGCTGGCGATGAGCTCGGAGGCGCGGCGCAGGTTGCCCTGCAGCAGCTGCATGGATTCATCCAGATTGACGGTGAATTCGGTGAGATAGGAGCGCGACAGCTGCTTGGATTCGATGTGCTGCTTGAAGTCGGCCACCCGCTCCTGTAGGTAGGAGGAGGCGGTGACGCTGATGCCGATGGGGGTGTTGATCTCGTGGGCCACGCCGGCCACCAGGGAACCGAGGGAAGCCATCTTCTCCGACTCCACCAGGGTCTGCTGGGCCTGTTTCAGATCGTCGTAGGCCTTGCCCAGCTGGTCGTTGGCATCGCTCAGGCTGCGGGTACGTTCCACCACCTTGCCCTCCAGCTGTTCGTTGAGCTGAATGATCTCCCGCTCCACCTTCTTGAGGCGGGTGATGTCGTAGCCGAAGCCGATCAGGTATTTGAGGTTGGGCCCCTCGTAGAAGGGGGCGAAGGTCCACTGCAGCACCAGCTCGTGGCCCTGCTGGTCATGCATCATGACCTCTTTGTCTTCGATGGCGCCGTGATCGGCCAGGGTGGCCGCCAGCTGGTCGCGCTGCTCCTTGCTGACGAACAGATCCAGCCAGTTGTGCTGTAGTATCTCCTGCTGGTGGTAGCCGGTCAGCAGGATGGCCGCCGGGTTGATGCTGGCGATGTTGAGGTCCGGCTCCATGCAGCAGATGACCATGTTGGCGGAGTTGATCAGGGTGGCGGAGAAGTCCCGCTCCTGCTGCAGCTGTTCGGCGGCCTGATGGCGCGCCGCAAATTCGTCGAGCAGCCGGGTGCGCATCTGGTTGAGGGTGGCGACCAGGGTGTCGAGCTCGTCGGGTTTCTTGCGGGGCAGTGTGCGCCCCTCCAGAGTCAGCTCGTTGGTGAGCCGGTCCAGATTCAACTTCTGGGCGTAGTGGGCGATGCGGTTGAGGTGACGCACCACCAGGTAATAAATGATAATCAGGATGCAAAACGAGACCACCAGGGTCTTGATGGTCTGGCTGACCATGATGAGCACGGATTTTTCGATGAGGCGCTGGTAGATCTGCTCCAGCGAAGCGGCGACGAACAGCTTGCCCACCACCTCGCCCTGATAGGTGAGGTTGAACTCGCGGGAGATGTCGTAACTTTCCCGTTCCACCCCCTGGGTCAGCAGCGGCACTTCCGAGTTGCCGAGCATCTCCTTCACCATCACGAACTGCATGTTGGGCAGGTTCATGATGCCCTCGATCTGCACCTTCACCTGCTCTTCATCCAGGTTCCACAGGCTGGCGGCGATGGGCTGCAGGAAGGAGGCCTCGATCTGGCCGATGCTGTCCTCGATGACGGCCACGTCCTTGCGGTAATCCCAGGCAAGCTGCAACACCGTAATGATCATCGCCAATACGGTACTGCACACCAGAATGTAGGAGAGCAGGCGGTATGAGAGTCCGTTACGGCCGACGGCCCTAGCGGTCTTGGAGAAGAGTCCTGACATGGCGTCCTTGCGGTCTGGATATATTGCCATTTAGTTTAACTGCTTCATGCACTTATGTCGTGTTTCGTTCGCGTGATAAAAACAAGGCCCCGAAACGGGGCCTTGTTGATTCAAAAAGGTTTTTAATGACTCCCTTTCGCCTTGGGCGGAATGGATTCATCAAATACCGGCAGCGGTTTGTGTTCGGAGGCCAGGTAGGTGTAGATCACCGGCAGTACGAACAGGGTGAACACGGTACCTATGGCCAGACCGGCCACGATCACGATGCCGATGCTGAAGCGCTGGGCAGCCCCGGCCCCCGTGGCATAGAGCAGCGGGATGAGACCGGCGATCATGGCGGCCGTGGTCATCAGGATGGGGCGCAGACGCACCTTGGCTGCGGTCATGACGGCTTCTATCCGGTTGCGGCCGTGCAGCAGCTGCTCCTCCTTCGCCACTTCACAGATCAGGATGCCGTGCTTGGTAATCAGGCCGACCAGGGTGATCAGACCCACCTGGGAGTAGATGTTCATGGTGGCGGCACCCCAGGCCAGGGCGATCAGTGCCCCGCTGATGGCCAGCGGCACTGAGACCATGATCACCAGCGGGTCACGAGCCGATTCGAACTGGATCGCCAGCACCAGGAAGATGATGGCCAGCGCCAGACCGAAGGTGGCGTACAGGGCGCTGCCCTCGGTCACGAACTGGCGGGCCTCGCCCATGAAGTCGTAACGGTAGCCCTGCGGCAGCTTCTCGTCCGCCGTGGTGTTGAGCCAGTTGATGGCGTCACCCATGGTGGTGCCAGGCATCAGCACGGCACCTATGGTAGCCGAGTTGAGCTGGTTGAAGTGGGGCAGGGAGCGCGGTTCACCGATCACCTCGATGCTGATCAGGCTGCCGAGCGGGATGGATTTGCCATCGGCCGCCCGCACGTAGTAGCCCTTGATCGACTCGGGGTTGAGGCGGTATTTGCGCTCGACCTGCGGGATCACCTCGTAGGAGCGGCCATCCAGGTCGATGCGGTTGACGTAACCGTCCGACATCATGGTGCCCAGGGTGATGCCGATGTCCTGCATGGTGATGCCGTAGGCACCCGCCTTGTCCTTGTCGATCTTGATCTTCATGGTGGCGGAGTCGTACTGCAGGTCCAGCTCGGAGTAGACGAAGCGTCCGCTCCCCTGGGCTGCGGTCAGGATCTCGCTGGCCACCTGATAGAGGCTCTCGAAGTTGTTCGGCGTGGTGATGACGAACTGTACCGGCAGGCCGCTCGAGGCGCCTGGCAGTTCCGGGAACTGGAAGGTGGTGATGGACATGCCGGGCACGTCTTTCACCAGCCCGGCCACCCGGTCCAGCACCTCTTTCTGGCTCGCTTCACGCTGGCTCCACGGCACCATGGAGGCGATACCGAACGCCTGGTTGGCGTTGAACACCCCGGAGAAGACCTGGGAGAAGGCCACTTCCGGCTGGGAGTCCAGCACCTTGTTCACCTGCTCCATGGTCCCCTGGATGTAGTCCAGGTTGACGTTGGAGGGGGCGGTCCCCAGCACGGCCATGACGCCCTTGTCCTCGTTCGGCGCGAGCTCGCTCGGGATGAACTTGAACAGCATCGGCAGGCTGGCGAACACGATAACGGCAAACAGCACCACCACGATGCGCTTTTGCATCACGGCGTGCAGCATGGCGTCGTAGCGTACCGTCATGCGCTCGAGCAGGTGGTGTACCGTGCTTTCGAACTTGCCCGGCTCCTCGTTGGCCTTGAGCATCTTGGCGCACATCATGGGCGACAGAGTCAGGGCTATGATGCCGGAGACGAACACGGCGCCCGCCAGGGTCAGCGCGAACTCCTTGAACAGGGAGCCGGTGATGCCCCCCATCAGGGCGATCGGCGCGTACACGGCGGCCAGGGTGACCGTCATGGCGATGACCGGCACGGCGATCTCGCGGGTGCCTATGATGGCGGCACGGAACGGATCTTCCCCCTCCTTGACGTGACGATCCACGTTCTCCAGCACCACGATGGCGTCATCCACCACCAGGCCGATGGCCAGCACCATGGCCAGCAGGGTCATCAGGTTGATGGAGAAGCCGAACATCTGCATCACCATCACCACGCCGATCAGACTGAGCGGGATGGTGATAATCGGGATGATGACCGCGCGGAACGAGCCGAGGAACAGGGTGATCACCACCAGCACGATGGCGGCTGCCTCGGCGATGGTCTTGATCACCTCGTGGATCGATTCGTTGATGGCCACTGTGGAGTCATAGAGGACGTTGGCCTCCATGGTGCTCGGCATGTTGCTCTTCAGGCTCGGCAGCATCGCCAGCACGTCGTGGGCGATGTTGATCGGGTTGGCGGTCGGCGCCGCGTTGATGGCCAGTACCACGGCCTCGCGGCCGTTGGCGGTGGCGCGATAGGTGTCGTGGCTCTTCTCCAGGGTCACCTTGGCGATGTCGGCCAGGCGGATCACCTTGCCGTCACGGGTGGAGACCACCAGGCGTTCGAGCTCCTCGGTGGTGTTGACCTGGGTCTCGGCGTTGCCGTTGTAGAGGGTGAAGTAGCCGGTAGCCTGGCCGGTGGCGGACTGATAGTTGTTGCTGTTGAGCACGTTCATCACGTCCGCGGCGGTCAGGTTGAACGCCGCCATCTTGGCCGGATCCAGCCATACCCGCAGGGCGTACTTGGTACCGCCGTACATGTCGACCTTGGAGACGCCGCCGACGGTGAAGAGCTGGGGCTTGATGACCCGCTCCAGGTAGTCGGTGATCTGGCTGGCGTTGAGCTCTGGGCTGGTGAAGCCGATGTAGAGCACCGCCGTGGTGGAGCCGGTGGACATAGTGACCGAGGGGTCTTCCGACTCCTTGGGCAGCTGGGATCGCACCGAGTTGACCTTGGCCAGAATGTCGGACAGGGCGGCGTTGGGATCGGTGTTGAGCTTCATGTAAGCGGTGATGGTGGAGCTGCCGAGCTGGGTGGACGACGTCATGAAATCGATGTTGTCCGCCTGGGCGATGGCCTGTTCCAGCGGCTGGGTGATGAAGCCCTGGATCAGGTCGGCACTCGCGCCGTAATAGCTGGTGCTGACCGTGACGACCGTGTTGGTCATCTCGGGGTACTCGCGCACCTGCATCTTGAACACGGCCTGCAAACCCAGCAACGCGATCAGGAAGCTGATCGAGATGGCCAGGATGGGCCGCTTGATGAATATGTCGGTAAAGCGCATCTGTCTCTCCGCGTTTTACAGCATGGGAGCCTGGTCAGGAACCTTCAGACCCTGGTCCTGCACGATTTTTACCTTGGCGCCGTTGCTCAGGCGTACCTGGCCGGACATGACCACTTCGTCACCCGCCTTGATGCCGGAGACCACGTGGGCATCGTTGCCCTTGCGCTCGCTCACCTTGACCACCACCTGCTCGACGCGTTTCACGCCGTCCTGCTCCTTGACCAGGTAGACGTTCTCGCCGTACAGGGTGAAGGTGATGGCGGTCTGCGGCAGCACTATCTGGTCTTTCTGGGCCGGCAGCAGGATGCTGGCGCGGGCAAACATGCCGGAGCGCAGCAGGCCGTCGTTGTTGGGGATGTTCGCCTGCACCTGGATCAGGCCGCTCTGGTAGTTGACGGCCGGCTCGATGGCGCTGATGTGACCCTTGAACTGGCGGTTCGGGTAGGCATCCACGTTGATCCGGATCTCCTGATTCAGGCTGATGCGGGAGATGTCGGTCTGCGGCACGGTGAAGCGCAGACGCATCACGCTGGTGTCTTCCAGCCGCACTATGTCGGTACCCGGCTGCAGGTACTGGCCGAGGAAGACGTTGCGCAGACCGACCACGCCGGCAAACGGTGCGCGCACTTCGCGGCGGGCGATGGTCGATTTCAGGCTCTCGATGTCGGCCTCGAGGGAGCGATAGGTCGCCTCGGCATCATCCAGCTGGTCGCGGGAGATGGAACCCTTGGTAAACAGGTTCTGGTAGCGTTCGTACTTGGCCTTGGCCGCCGGCAGCTTGGCCATGGAGGCGCGCAGGTTGGCCTTCTCGACGCTGGCGTCCAGGCTCAGCAGCAGCTGGTCCAGCTTGACGGTGGCGCCGGATTCGAAGGAGATGCTGTCGATGGTACCGGACTGCTCGGTCGACAGGGTCACCCCCTGATTGGGTTCGATGAAGCCGATCGCCTCGATGGTCGGTACCCAGTCGCGGGTCTCCACCTTGTGGGTGGTGACCGGGAACTCGGGCTCCGGCATGTTGGCCATGTAGTTGGCTATCATCTTTTGCTTGAACAGGTTGAAGCCAATCACGCTGCCGAACAGGGCCAGCGCGATGAGCAACATGATGCTCATCCACTTTTTCATGAACTCTCGCTCCTGAGATATGAGTGCAATGTTTAAGGGGTCAAAATGGCTCGCCAGCTGGCCCGGATCACGGTTTCCAGCTGCTCTTGCGTCAGTTCGAATTGGTGCACCTGGCTTTGCAACGCCAGGTTCGCCACACAGTCCAGGCTCAGCACCTGCAGTACCCGAACGGGCAGGTCGATAAACAGGCCCTGTTCTATCCCCCGTTCGTAGAAGCGATCCAGCGGGGCCCAGGCTGCCTGGATGACCGGGTCCTGCTCCAGCTCCGCTCCCAGCGGGGATGTTTCATACTGCAATTTGCATTTGAGCGCGTTCGGTTCGTCGACAAAGATGGCGTGGATGTTGAGCCACAGCCGCCGAAATTGTTCGAACGATACCTCCTCTGTCTGCACGCCTTCCATGACCAGGGGATGACACTGGAGGATGGTGTGCCGATAGAGTTGACGGATCAGGTCATCCTTGTCGCTGAAATAGCGATAGATGGTGCCTGCCGCCACCCTGGCTTTCTTGGCCACCACGGCAATGGAGAGGCCGTGGAAACCCTGTTCGCCGAGTACTTCATGAGCCGCATCGAAAATGCGTTCTTTCTTGTTCATGATTGGATGATCACAACGACTGAATGAACGTTCATTCATTCTAGGGAGGCTTTGAGGCAAGTCAAGTTTTGCCCATCGCTGTCAGCAAAATGGGGTGGGGGGAAAAGTAGCGGGGAGGGGCCGGAACCGGCCTGAATAACACAAAATCGCTTAAAAAAAGCCATAAACGATGGAAAAAAAAGCGGTTGATTCGGCTTGATAAAAAAAAGGGTAGACAAGGTGGGTCCTCATCATTAATATTGCGCCCCGTTCGACAGCGTAGCGCCCGTAGCTCAGCTGGATAGAGCGCTGCCCTCCGGAGGCAGAGGTCACAGGTTCGAATCCTGTCGGGCGCACCATCAAAAGTGCGCCGGTTAAACGGGCGAGTTGAAGAACGAAAACAGCTGTGGTGGCTGTAGCTCAGTTGGTAGAGTCCCGGATTGTGATTCCGGTTGTCGTGGGTTCGAGCCCCATCAGCCACCCCATTTTACAGCTTGTCAGGTACGCGAAGGTGGCGGAATTGGTAGACGCGCTAGCTTCAGGTGTTAGTGCCCCCCGGGTGTGAGGGTTCGAGTCCCTCTCTTCGCACCATACTTGCTGTATAACGAGGATGACCGCATGGTCGTCTTTGTTTTTTGTAGAATCAAAATATTCTCGGTGATTAGCGCAGCCCGGTAGCGCATCTGGTTTGGGACCAGAGGGTCAAAGGTTCGAATCCTTTATCACCGACCACATTCTGAAAAACCTCGCTTCGGCGGGGTTTTTTGCTTTCAGCCTTGCCTATCATCCCGGCTTGCCGCGTCGCTGTAACGTTTGTTTACACTCTATCCGGGCAGTCTTGTCCCCCCTTCAGTTATCCTGCCAGCTGGAGTCCTTGGTGACCGGATGTCACAGACCTCTTTCAGGCTTTTTTATGAATAACAAAATCTCGATTTTCTCCTGCAGACCCGCAGTCATGGCCGCCCTGCTGCTGGGCGGTTGTACCCTCAAGCCGCCGATGGATGAGGTGATGAACTCCATGGTCTCCCAATCGCAGAGCGAGTCTGCCTCCTCCCTCTTGCTGACCTACAACGGCTTCTGTGTCGGTGTTGCCGGGCAGCAGGCCGTCACCCAGGTGTGCGGTGGCAAAGACACCAGGTCGTTTGAGTGGGCGCTGGGGGAGCTGAAGATGCAGGAGACATGCCTGCAGGCCAGAAGCGGCAATGAGCTGATCCTGGCTCCCTGCGATGGTCATGCCCAGTGGGTGTGGCGGGAGGACAAGCTGTTCAACAACAAGGCCTCCCGTTGTCTGGATGTCGCGGGGCGGCGTCATACCCCGAATACGCCCTTGCGTTTGGCCGAGTGCTATGGCGGTGCCAATCAGAGCTTCCTGGTCGGAGGGATTGAGTGATGCGTCCATCTCCTTTGATTGCCGCCTGTCTCTCGCTTTCGCTGGGAGGGTGCCAGAGTCTGGACTCTTCGGATTTTCTGCTGGGGGCCGTGGTGATCGGTGCCATAGGTGCTGCCGCCTACTACGACCACAAGCAGGAGAAGAAGGAAGCCCGCAAGCGAGAAGAGTCGGGGGGGCAGTTGCTGGCAGCCAATGGCAAATGCCTCGACATTGCCGGTGGCGTGCGCAATGGCAACCAGTTGCAGCTTTGGGACTGCAACGGCGGAGAGAACCAGCGCTTTCGTCTGGATGGCAAGGCGGTGAAGGTCGGCGGCAAGTGCCTGGATGTGGCCGGCGGCGATCGCGACACCGGGGCCAGGGTGATCGCCTGGGATTGTCATGGCGGCAGCAATCAGCAGTGGCGCTGGGAGCGGGATCGGCTGGTCAGCCGCAGCAGTCACCTCTGTCTGGACGTATCCAAGGATGGCAGTGCCAATGGTACTCCCCTGATCCTCTGGCAGTGCCATGGGGGCGACAACCAGCGCTTTCGAAGAAAGTAACCCCGGATTGCCAATGCCAGTCAGCATCAACTGACTGGCATTGTTTTTTGGCGTGTCCCGGTGAACGGGGATCAGTAGTTGACGACTTTTTTGGCGTTCCACACCGTCATGGCGAGCAGCATGGAGACCACGGAGGCACCGAGCCAGAAGTACTGGGCACTGCTGAAGTCATAGTGGGTCACACCGTCGATCTCGCTGGTCTTGATGAAGGCTGCGGAGACCAGCTCCTGGATGGAGGCGGCGATGTAGGAGCAGAGGCCGATGAAGCCTTTCACGGCACCGACCGCCGTCTTGGGCATCAGGTCGCAGGCGGTCAGGCCGGCGAGGAACACCACCAGACCACCGATGGCGTAGCCGATCAGGGCCAGCGCGACGGCATCCATCATGCGGCTCTGCGGGCCCCAGAACATCAGGCACATGCCGGCCACGTTGGCCAATCCGTACAGCAGGGTGGGGATGTGGCGGTTGGCGTTGAATACCTTGTCGGAGATGATCCCGGCCAGGATGGCGCCAAGGAAGCCGGCGATGGGGTAGGCCGACATGGCGAAACCGGCGTCGATCAGGCTGTAACCCTTCTGCTCCTGCAGGTAGAGCACGGCCCAGGAGCTCATGGCGTAGCGGGACATGTACATGCAGGCGCAGGCGGCGGCGATGAGCCAGACGACGGGCTGCTTGAGCACGAACAGCTGGGCACGGCGGATTTCGGCCGGATCCACCTTCTTGGCGATCTCGGGGGCTTCACCAAAGGCGACGGCCGGCTCCGGCAGGGCATAGGTCTGCGGGCGATCCTTCAGCACCAGATACATGCACAGGGCGGCGATCAGGGAGGCGATGCCGGCGCCGATGAAGCCGGCCTTCCAGCCGAAGTAGCTGACGATGGTGGCGGTCAGGATCCAGGAGATGCCTTCCCCTATGTTGCGCGAGCCACCCCAGACCGAGTAGACCGAACCCCGCTGCTTGGGGGAGAACCATTGGAAGATGGAGACGCAGGAGGGGGCGGATCCGACGGACTGGAACCAGCCGTTCAGGCCCCACATCAGCACCAGGAAGAAGGTGGCGGTGTTCATGCCCATCAGGATGGTGCAGATGGACGAGAGCCCCAGCGAGACCGACATGAAGCGGCCTATGTTGGCGTAGTCGGAGAGGAAACCGTTGGAGAACTTGCCGACGGCGTAGGTGAACAGGAAGGCGGAGCCGATGACCCCCAGCTCCTCCAGGGTCACCACGCCGGAGTCCAGCATGGGCTTCTTGACCACGTTGAGGCTCATGCGCACGACATAGAACATGGCGTAGCCCAGTACCAGCCCCAGGAAGACCTGCCACTGGTACTTGCGGTAAATCGAGCGGATTTTATCGGGCGAGGCATCCATGACCGGCAGGTCGGCTCGCGTCTTGAAGAAGTTGAACATGGGGTTCTCCGTTTCTATTTTGGCAGCATGGTTTCAGAGGGAGCTCTGATAGCGGCTGCCATCATATGAAGGGAGAAATTCAGCCGGCAAAAAGCCGGATATGGGTCAACTCTGACTCAATCATGGGAAAACCATGAGTCAAAAATGACATATTTGAACTGTCCTATTGATATTCGATGAATAACAATAGCCGCGTGCCGAGGCATAATGAGTCAGAACTGGCTCATCCTCGTGTAAATAAAAATTACGGCATGTGCCGAATATTAGATGTACTGCACATATTCCTGAATTAACGCGCGAGTCGACCGATAGTCATGCACCTCTTTTGCCGCCGGCTGGCCCTGTTAATGGGCAGCGTTTTGTTGCCATTCAGCACCCTGCAGGCCGCTTCACTGACGGTGCTTACCTCGTTTTCGGAGGCGCCGGTCAAAGCGGTGATCGAGGGCTTTGCCGAACAATATCCCGGGATCCGGGTCGAAGTTATTTATCGGCGCACCATTCCCTCCCTGCGCTTATTAACGGAGGCCGATGCACCGCAAGTCGATATTATCATGTCCTCTTCGCCGACTTTTTTTAACACGCTGGACAAAGCCGGTTTGTTGGCGGCTTTGCCAAATGAAACTATGCCGCCCAAATGGCTCGCTCCCCATACTCTGGGGCTGGGCAATAAAGTGGCCGTGGTCGGTTATTCCAGCAGTGGCATCATGTATAACCGCCATTATCTGGACAAATATCAGCTGCCGCAGCCCACCAGTTGGCAGCAACTGGCGTCCCCGCTCTTCATGGGGCACGTGATGATGAGCTCCCCCTCCCAGTCCGGCACCACCCACATGATGGTGGAGAGCGTGCTGCAGCAATATGGCTGGCAGCAGGGCTGGGCCCTGCTGATGCGCCTGGGTGGCAACCTGTCGGCCATCACGGCGCGCAGCTTCGGGGTGAGCGACGGTATCAGCCGCGGTCTGGCGGGGGCCGGCCCGGTGATCGACAGCTACGCCCTCACCAGCCAGGCCCGCTTCGATCATGTCGGCTTCAACATCATGCCGGACTCGGTGATCCTGCCGACCTACCTGGGGGTACCCCGTCGCTCGGACAATCCGCACAGTGGCGCCCTTTTCATCCAGTACCTGCTCTCCGACAAGGGGCAGGGGATCCTCGCCACTCCCGGCATGGCCAAGGCCACCCTGAGCCAGCCCGGGCTGGCCAGGCAGACCCGCTACGTCACCGACAAGGCGCTGCTCTATCGGCGGGCCGGTCTGCTCAAGGCCCTGTTCGAGCAGACCATCACCCAGCAGCTACCCAGGCTGAAGATGACCTGGCAGGGGATCAACGGTCTGAATACCCATGGCGAGCCCTGGCGGGTCGCGCTGCTGGAGCAGGCCGTCGCCAAGGCGAGCACACCGCCGCTGAGCGAGCAGGAGGCGCAGGATCCGGCGTTGCTGGCGCTGTTTGACGGCCTCTATGACCGGGAGCAGGGCAATCCACAGGCGGAGCGGGTGATGCATCAGTGGCGCCAGGCGACCGAGGCTCGCTTGCATGAGGCGCAGCGCCTGGTCGAACAGGCAGCCAGACCATGAGCCGGCTGGGGCGCATGCTGGCCATGCCGCGCAGCCTGGGACGGCGGCTCATCCTCGCCTTCGTGACCATCACTGCCCTGACCGGTGCCATGGGCATGGCCGCCTATGTGATGTGGGATCGGCTGGGCCGGCAGATCCACCTCATCGTGGAAGAGAGCCTGCCCGCCATCGACAGCGCCTACCAGCTGGAGCGGGCCAGCTCCCGTCTGTTGTTGTTGCTGGCCCAACTGCGCGATACCCGGGACCCGGTGCAGTACCAGCGCCTCTCCAACGCTGTGTCCACCACCTTGCGGGATATCCAGCGCGCCTACCTGCTGGGTACCCCGGGGGATCAGACCCCCTCGCAGCGCCAGGCGTTCGAGGAGTTGAGCGCGCTGGTGGCGGATCATGGGCGTTACCTCAAGCAGCAGATCGAGCACGCCGAAACCCTGCAGCAGTTGCAGAAGCGCAGCAACTGGCTGCACCAGGATCTGGTGGACGATGCCGCCCCTCTGCTGCAGGAGGTGGAGTGGCACCTGACCAGCATGGTGGCCAGCCCGGATGACATGAGCGAATTTGGCAACGTCATCAAGGAGTTCTCCGCCCTGCAGGATCTCACCTTCAAGGAGAACGAGCTGCAGTCGCTGGTGGGCGAGGTGATCGCCCAGCGCTATCAGCAGGATCTGGAGAGCGCCTTCCTGTTCATCGGCTACAAGATTGACGAGATAGACGCGCTGACCTCGCGGCTGGCGGAGTACCCCTCGACCGTGAGTTATCGCCAGATCCTGCAGGACATCATCACCCTGGTGAAGCCGGACGGCCCGCTGCACCGGCTGCTGCTGGCGGATGTGCTGACCCACCAGCAGCTGACGGCCCTGCGGCCGCGACTGGACGACGCAGTTTCGCGTTATCACCAACGGGTCAGCCTGATGGTGAGTGACGCCAACCGTTCCCTCAGTGCACTGGGGGAAGACAGCAGCCAGCTGGTGGCGACCGGCAAGCTGGTGATCCTGGTGGTGCTGGCGCTCACCCTGTTGCTCAGCATCTTCGTGCTGGTGGTGTTGATCGGCCGCCGGCTGATCAAACGGCTCGACTTGCTGGGACAGGAGCTGGACAGGGTGGCGTCAGGCCGGCTGGACGTGCCGGTCAGTACCTGCGGCCGGGACGAGATCGGCCGGCTGGGCGACAGCCTGCGCCACTTCAGCCTGCAGTTGCAGCAGATGGAGCGGGCCAATGCCCTCAACCTCATCAACAACACCCAGGCCTGCCTCATCACCTGCCATCCGGATGGCACTATCGAGTCGGTCAACCCGAGCGCGCTCACCCTGTTCCAGCAGACCGGTGTCGAACCGGGTCAGCCGTTGTGGCAGGCCTTTCCACCAGAGGCGGGGGCGGTGCTGGCCGATCAGTTCAGGGCCGGCCAGCCGCTGCACCGGTTCGGCCACTGCGAGTGCACCCTGGCTTGTGGGTTGGGTGAGGCGCCCCGCTTTTTGCACCTCAACCTGCGTCGCTTCGAGCAGGGGCGCGGGTACAGGTTCATCATCACCATCACGGATGTCACCCGCCAGGAGCTGACGGCCAGGGAGCTCAGCCTGCGGGTGGCGGAGCGTACCCGTGAGCTGACCGAGAACAACCGGCTGCTGGCGGAGGAGGTGGTGCAGCGCCAGCAGGCGGAGCGCACCCTGCTGCAGACCCAGGATGAGCTGATCCAGGCGGCCAAGATGGCGGTGGTGGGGCAGGCGATGACCAGCCTGGCCCACGAGCTGAACCAGCCGCTGTCGGCGATGATGACCTACCTCTACACCAGCCGGACGGCGCTCGCCGCCGGTCAGCTGCAGGCGCTGGACCAGGATCTGGGCAAGCTCGACAAGCTGGGGCGGCGTATGAGCCGGATCATCAACGCCCTGCGCCACTTCGCCCGCAAGTCGCCGGCCGAGGAGGTGCGGGTCCGGCTCGAACTGGGGGTGCTGGCTGAGCAGGCCATGCTGCTGCTGGAGACGCGTGCGAAGCGCGATGGCTGCATCCTCTGCAACGAACTGCCGGACGGGCTCTGGCTCGAGACCGACCCCGTGTTGCTGGAACAGGTACTGGTGAACTTGCTGGTGAACGGGCTGGATGCGGTGGCCGGGCTGGCGCGGCGCGAGATCAGGCTGCAGTTGCTGGAACAAAACGAGGTCCGGTTGCGGTTGGCGGTGGTCGACAGCGGTGCCGGCTTCAGCGAGGCCATCCTGCCCAGGTTGTTCACCCCCTTCACCACCTCCAAGGAGGTTGGACTGGGGTTGGGGCTGACCATCTGTCGCTCCCTGCTGGCCCGCTGTGGCGGCGAAATCATGCTGGGATCGGCGCTGACCGGCGGCGCCATGGTGATCATGGAATTTGCGTTGGCCGACCCTGCAGGGTCGGTTGCCCATCAGAACGAGGAGAACGCCATCGATGTTGTTGCCCGCTAACCGTCCTGCCAACGTGCTGCTGGTGGACGATGACGAGGACGTGCTGGAATCCTATTGCCACCTGCTACGCCTCTCCGGCTACCACCCCAGGGCGACGACTTCGCCCCACGAGGCGCTGGCGCTGCTGGCCGATCAGTGGCCAGGGGTGCTGGTCTCTGACATCTACATGCCGGCCATGAATGGCATGGACCTGCTGGCCAGCGTGCAGGCGCTGGACGCCGAGATCCCGGTCATCATGATCACCGGTCACGGGGACATTCCGCTGGCGGTGCGGGCGGTCAAGCAGGGGGCGTTCGACTTTCTGGAGAAACCGCTCAATCCGCAAGATCTGTTGGGCCTGCTGGAGCGGGCCTGCCGACAGCGCAGCGCCGTGCTGGCGCGCCGTAGCGAGATCCAGGCGACGGTGGATGACGAGCTGATCGGCACCAGTCCACAGATAGTGACGCTTCGCAGCCAGCTCAACCAGCTGGCACAGACCGACAAGGACCTGCTGCTGGAAGGGCCTGCCGGCTCGGGGCGTCACACCCTGGCCCGGCTGCTGCACAGGATCAGCGCCCGTCGGGAGCAAGTCTTCCAGCTGCACGACTGCGTCTCGGCCCCCAGCCTGGCGGAAGTGCAGGCCAGCCTGGCACAGGCGGGGCAGGGTACCCTGGTGCTGCAATCCCCGGCCCGCCTGAGTGCCGACTGTCAGCGCTGGCTCGGCAACCACCTGCTGGATCAGGAGCGCAAGGGGAGCAAGTCGCTGCGTACCATAGGGTTGTTTGACGAGTCGCCGGAGGTGTTGGTGGAGAGCCAGCAACTGATGCCGGAGCTCTACTATTTCCTCTCCCAGGTGCGGCTCAAGCTGCCCCGGCTGGTGGAGCGCAGCTGTGACATCATCCCCCTGTTCCGGGCTTTTCTGCGACAGGGCTGCAAGCGCATCGGCCGGCCGGTGCCGGCGGTGGACCGCGCCTATCTGGAGACGCTCAAGCGGCATCAGTGGCCCGGCAACCTGCGTGAACTGCGCAACGTGGCCGAGCTCTATGCGGTGGGCATCGTCAAGCTGGCCGGCACGGAGCAGGTCATCCCCCTGGCCAGTGGCAAGGAGCCGCTGGACGATCTGGTGGAGGAGTTCGAGCGGCGGGTGATCGAGGATACCCTGTTCCTCTTTTCCGGCCGGGTGACCGATGCCGCCCAGTACCTCGGCATTCCGCGCAAGAAGCTCTATCTGCGCATGAAGAAGCACCAGCTCGACAAGGAGCGGTTCAAGCCGGCCACCTGAGCCCGGCTGCCGGTCGAGTCGTTCAGACGGTTATCCGCACAGGAGCACACCATGAGATGCCCGCATTGCATGAGTGAAGGGGTAGCACGGATCGAGGATGAACGGGTGAAGCGAGCCTGCGCGTTGGGCCTGGGGGCTGCGGGCGGCTATGCCTGCGCCGCCACGCTCGCCAGGATGGGGGCCGCAACGAGCTCGGCGCTGGGCGGTGTCGGCACTGTTGTCGGTGCCCTGGCGGGAGCGTTGGGTGGTGCCGTGCTGGGTGGATTGATAGGGGGAGGGTTGGGCTGGTGGCTGGGGCGCACCCTGGATCGACGCCTGTCCCGCCAGTATTGCTGCGGGGTCTGCGGCCATCGCTTCAGCCGCTGAAGGGGGTAGTACGCCATGAGCAGCAGAGCTGCTCATGGCGCCTTGTCTCAGGCGACGTTGACGCCCTGCAGGGCGAACAACTGCTCCAGATAGACGGCAACGCCATCCTCGTCGGAGCTCAGGGTCTGCTCGTGGTCGGCCAGCGCCAGCTTGAGCCGGTCGTGGGCATTGCCCATCACCACGCCGCGGCCGACCATGCTCAGCATCTCGAAGTCGTTCATGCCGTCGCCAAAGGCCACCGCCTGGGACATCTCCAGCCCGTGCTGCTCCAGCACGGCGCGCACGGCATTGCCCTTGTGCACCCCGGCGTGCATCACCTCGAGGCAGTCCGGCAGGGAGAAGGTGACGTTGAGCCGATCATCATAACGCTGGTTCAGCTCTGCCTCGATCTGCAGCAGCTTCTCGTGCTCGCCGATGTAAAACACCTTGTTGACCTTGTCCAGCGGATGGCTGGCGAGATCGGTCAGGCGATAGCTGAAGCCGGATTCATGATGGAACTGCAGCAGCCAGGGCATCTCTTCTTCCACCAGCCACTCGTCGCCATAGTAGAGGTTGATGTGGATGGAAGGGTCGCGCTCCAGCGCGATCAGCTCAGCCGCCACGCTGTCCGGCAGGGCCTGGTTGAAGATCAGCTGATCCTGCTTGTCATGCACCACGGCGCCATTGGAGGTGATGAGATAGATGTCGAGCCCGAGCGTGTCGCGGATGCTGCGCACATCCACATGGTGACGGCCGGTGGCCACCACGAACTTGATCCCCTGATCCACCAGACGGTGCAGGGTATCGCGGGTGCGGGGGGAGATCTGGTGCTGCCCGTTGAGCAGGGTGCCATCGAGATCGGATACAACGACCTTATACATCATCACCTCGGGGTTACGAATGAAAGCGGGAGCAGTGTACAGCAACCGCTCCCGCTACCCCATTTATTTAGGGATACAAAAAATAACCAGCCGCTAGTAGCGTGCGAAGAAGGCCAGAGTCGCGTTGAGCGCGGCCTGGCGCTGGGGATCGGCCTCCATGAACAGCTCGTGCCAGGCCCCTTCTATGCGCAGCGGCTTGCCTCCCTCGCAGCGAGCGAGCGCACAGAAGGCATCCTGCGCGGCGTTGTCCACTACGCCGTCGTCGCCGGCCTGCAGCAGCAGCAGCGGCGTCTTGATGGCGTTAGCCTCGGCCACGGCGGCGTCCGCCCCCGTCAGCCCCTGATAGATCCAGTGGGCGGTGGCGCCCCCCAGCTTGATCTGCGGGCGCTGCTCATAGAGCTCGCGGAAGGCCTGATAGCGGGCTGCGCTGTGGCTCAGACCGTTGTCGGCAAAGTCGTGGCTCTCGTACGGGCCCTGACCCGGGCCGTAGGGAGGCTCGCCCAGCCAGCCGCCGACCGTGCCTATGGTGGCCGCCAGCCCCTTGGCCAGCCACTTGGGCAGGCCGCCCAGATTGATGCCCATCATGGGGGAGGAGAGCACGGCCGCCTCGATGTCACCGGGCCAGCGCTCCAGATAGCGGGCCGAGATGGCGCCGCCCATGGAGTGGGCCAGCAGGAACAGCTTGGCGGGCTGGTCCTGGGCGATCACCTCGTCATGAAACTGCTTGAGATCGAGCACGTAATCGTCGAACTGGTCGACATATCCCTTCTCCGGGTCGGCTAGCAGCCGATCGGACAAGCCCTGGCCGCGGTGGTCGATGAGGTAGAGGCTGTAGCCCTGACGCCACAGATCCCAGGCCAGCTCCTGATACTTGAGGTAGCTTTCGACCCGGCCGTTGACGATGAGGATGGCGCGATCGACCTTGGCCTGGCGCAGGGCGGCATAGCGGATGGTGACGCCATCCTTGCCCTTGAAGGCGCTCTCTACGGCGTGCTGGCGCCAGAAGTCGGGGAGCGTCTGTTGATGGAGGGTGGCGACGTCGGCTTCCGGCGTCAGCTGGTAGGGATTGTTCACGGCGAGGGCTCCGGCGGAAAACAGGGTCAGGGCCAGCAGGGCGGGCGACATCAGCTTCATGATGCCGACTCTTGCTGCCAGTGCTGGTAAAGCCCCTCGATGTCGCCCGAGCAGAGCAGCGGCATGGCCGCCTGCAGGCGCGGCAGCGGCCAGTCCCACCACCGCATCTCCTGCAGCAGGGCAATCTGCTCATCGCCGAAGCGGCGACGGATCGGCTTGGCCGGGTTGCCGCCGACTATGGTGTAGGGCTCCACATCCCGGGTGACCACGGCGCGGGTGGCGATGACGGCACCATCGCCTATGGTGATGCCGGGCATGATCATGGCTTCCGAGCCGATCCAGACGTCATTGCCGACCCGGGTATCCCCCTTGCGCTGGAAGCCGCTCTGCACCCCCTCGCCAAAGGTGCCCGGATCGAACGGGAAGGTGGATACCCACTCCATGCGATGGCCCTGATTGCCGGCCAGCAGGAAGGTGGCACCCGAGCCGATGGAGCAGAACTTGCCGATGAGCAGGCGATCCACCTCGCCCCAGATGCCGCTCTCCCAGGTCTCCCGGGTCGAGCCGTCACCCAGCAGATAGCGTACGCAGTGATCCTCGAACGTCTTGCCATGGTAGTAGCCGGAGTAGTAGCTGTAGTCGCCCGCTTCGATATTGGGGTTGCTGAGATGATCCCGTATTACCTGGGACTCCAGCCAGCTGCCAAAGGGACTATTCATTATTATTGCTCCTGTAATTGCTCATCTTGCTGTGCTGCCCAGCCTTTGCGGGTCAGCTGCATCTGCTGCCACCACTGCTCGTCAGCCAGGATCTCACCGGCCGGGCCGAGCTGGGGATAGGGCATCTCCTTCTCCTTGCAGAGCTGGGCATAGATGGGATAGCCCCCCTCGAACAGAATGCTGTTCTGCTCTTCCAGACTTAAGGGGCAGCCGCGTTGATAACAGCCGGCCAGCTCGCGTTGGCGCTGGGCCTCGTAGAGGATGGCGGCGGCGGCCACCGAGACGTTGAGGGACTGCACCATGCCCACCATGGGGATGACGATATGGTGATCGGCCAGGGCCAGCGCCTCTTCGCCGATACCGTGCTTCTCCTGACCCACCAGGATGGCGGTGGGTTTGGTGTAGTCGATGGCGCGAAAATCCACCGAGCTGTCGGAGAGGTGGGTCGCCAGGATCTGCATGCCGGAGGCCTTGAGCTCGGCCACCGCGCTGCCGATGTCCGGGTGCAGCTTCACGTCCACCCAGTTCTGGCTGCCGCGGGCGGTACCCTTGCGCTTGTGGATCCAGCTCTTGGGCCAGACCGCGTGTACCCGGTGGATGCCGATGGCATCGGCGGTGCGCACGATGGCGGCCAGGTTGTGCGGCTTGTGGACCTCTTCCATGCAGACGGTCAGATCGAGCTGGCGCTGGGCCAGCATGTCGGAAATTCGTTTGAAGCGTTCAGGTGTCATGTCAGTTTCTATCGGGTGAGGCTGGTGCGCGCATCGCTTGCATGCACAGGGTCAAATCGGGCCGGCGCCGGGCCAGCATGTCTCTTGAAAAGCAGCAGGCGGCTTGCGCCGCCTGTGTTCAGTTTTTCTGCCGGCTCACCTTGAGCACGTTCGGCATCACCCGGATCTTGCGCATGATGTTGGCGAGGTGGATCCGGCTCTTGGTGGTGATAAGCAGAGTGACCAGATAGACCCGGCCATCCTTCTCTTCGGTGCTGATGGCGTGAATGTTGGCACCGGTGGCGGCAATCACGTTGGCCAGCTCCGCCAGGGCGCCCTGGTGGTTGACGATCTCGATGCTGATGCCGGTACGGAACTCCTGTTCCTGCTCCTTGTCCACTTCCCACTGCACCGGCAGGTACTTGTCCGGTTCCTTGCTGTAGCCCTTGATGTTGCGACAGGCTTCCTGGTGGATCACCAGCCCCTTGCCCGGGCTGATGTGGGCGATGATGGCGTCCCCCGGGATGGGGCGGCAGCAGTTGGCGAAGGTGACCAGCATGCCGTCGGCACCCTTGATCGGCATCTTCTTGCTGCTGGACTTGGGCTGCTCTTCCGGCGGCAGTTCATCCCCGAGCATGCGGCGCGCCACCATCACGCTCATGGCGTTGCCAAGGCCCACGTCGGCCAGCAGGCCCTGCAGATTCTCGTGCTTGGTGTCGGCCAGCACCTGCTTGATGCGCGGCTCGGGGATGTCTTCAATGTTCTTGGCGCCGAGTGCATGGTTGAGCAGGCGGCGACCCAGCACCACCGACTCCTCCGTGCGCAGGTTCTTGAGGAACTGGCGGATCTTGGAGCGGGCCTTGGTGGTCACCACGAAGTTGAGCCAGGCCGCGTTCGGGCGGGCCCCCGGCGCCGTGATGATCTCCACCGTCTGGCCGGAGTGCAGCGGGCTGCTCAGCGGATAGGGGTGGCGGTCGACCCGCGAACCGACGCAGGCGTGGCCGATGTCGGTGTGTACCGTGTAGGCGAAGTCCACCGGGGTGGCCCCGGCGGGCAGCTCCATGATGCGCCCTTCCGGCGTAAACACGTATATCTCGTCGGGGAAGAGGTCGGTCTTGACCCCCTCGATGAATTCAAAGGAGCTGCCGGCGCTCTGCTGCAGCTCGAGCAGGCTCTGCATCCAGCGTTGGGCGCGGATCTGGGCCGTGGTGCCCGAGCTGTCGCCATCCTGCTTGTAGGCCCAGTGGGCGGCCACGCCCTTGTCGGCCATCTGGTCCATGAATTCGGTGCGGATCTGCACTTCCACCGGCACCCCGTGCGGCCCCACCAGCGAGGTGTGCAGCGACTGATAGCCGTTGGTCTTGGGGATGGCGATGTAATCCTTGAAGCGGCCGGGGCGGGGCTTGTAGAGGCTGTGCATCTGGCCCAGCACCCGGTAACAGGTATCTATGTCCTTCACCCTCACGCGAAAGGCGTAGATATCCATTACCTCATGAAATTGCAGCTCTTTTTTCTCCATCTTGTTGTAGATGGAGAACAGGTTCTTCTCGCGGCCGCTGACCTGGGATTCGATGCCTGCCTCGCGCAGCCGGCCTTCAATCTCGCTCTGGATGGAGTCGATGATCTCGCGGCGGTTGCCGCGGGCGCGCCGTACCGATTCGCGCAACACCCGCGAGCGCATGGGGTAGAGCGCCTCGAAGCCCAGCTCTTCCAGCTCGTTCTTCATGGTGTGAATACCGAGGCGGTTGGCGATGGGGGCGAAGATTTCGAGGGTTTCCCGGGCGATGCGGCGGCGCTTGTCCGGCCGTAGCGAGCCCAGGGTGCGCATGTTGTGGGTGCGGTCGGCCAGCTTGATCAGGATGACCCGGATATCCTGGGTCATGGCCATCACCATCTTGCGGAAGTTCTCGGCCTGGGCCTCCTTGCGATCGCGAAACTTCAGCTTGTCGAGCTTGGAGACGCCTGATACCAGCTCGGCGACGGCATCGCCAAACAGTTCGGCCAGGTCGGCCTTGGTGACAGGAGTGTCTTCGATGACGTCGTGCAGCACGGCGGCCATCAGGGTTTCATGATCGAGGCGCATGTCGCCGAGAATGCGGGCAACGGCAACCGGGTGGGTGATGTAGGGCTCGCCGCTGGAACGCATCTGTCCCTGGTGAGCATCACGGGCCACCACATAGGCTTGCCTGAGCTTCTCCACCTGCTCGGGTGGCAGGTAGGAACTGGCTATTTCTTTAAGGTTTTCAAATAAATACAAGACAGTCCCCGCAGCGGTGAAACGGCAATCCGTGGATATAGAGGGTATAGTCCTGAGTTTGCGAGGTTTTCGAGCGGTTGTAAATGGGGGAGAACAGTCGGCACCCGGGCGGGCGCCGACTATAGGAAACAGCTGACTTAGCCGCGACCTTCGGCGATGGCGGCAACGGCAGCCAGCTCGGCGGCTTCCTGCTCTTGCTGCTCGTAACGGTCCTGGGTGTCCATCACCTGGTTGTTCACCAGACCCAGTTCGATCTCACGCAGGGCGATCACGGTCGGCTTGTCGTTCTCTTCGTCAACCAGGGGATCTTTGCCTTGAACCGCGATTTGACGGGCGCGGCGTGCGGCGACCAGCACCAGGTCAAAACGGTTACCTACCTGTTTTACAGCATCTTCTACAGTAACGCGTGCCATGCAGGACTCCAGTGTTTGGGCTTTCTCGGTTTAAAAAAGCGGTGTTTAAAAATGACGCAAAAGTTTACTTGTTTTTGGCCTATTCTGCCAGTAGCTGTTGCAGCAAGTTTTGTTGGGCCTGCTGCTGCTGGCGCAATTCCAGCCGTTGGCACTCGATGATGGCCCTGAGCTGGAACAGCGCCTGCTCAAAGTCTTCGTTGATGATGACATAGTCATACTCGTCGTAGTGCACCATTTCGGCAATGGCTTTATCCATCCGGCCCTTGATCACCTCTGCACTGTCCTGGCCGCGGCCGATCAGGCGACGTTCCAGCTCTTCGCGGCTGGGGGGCAGGATGAAGATGGACTTGGTCGGCATCTGCTCGCGGATCTGGCGGGCTCCCTGCCAGTCGATGTCGAGGAAGACGTCGATGCCCTGCGCCAGGCAGGCTTCGATGGCGGCACGGGAGGTGCCGTAGTAGTTGCCGAACACCTCGGCCCACTCCAGAAAGTCGCCGCGCTCGATCAGCGCCTTGAACTCTTCCACCTTGACGAAGTGGTAGTGCACCCCGTGCTCTTCACCAGGACGGGTGGCGCGGGTGGTGTGGGAGACCGACAGCTGCATCTTGCCTGCGCTGTTGTGCTTGGTCAGCAAGGCATTGAGCAGGCTGGATTTACCCGCTCCGCTCGGGGAGGAGATGATATAGAGAGTGCCTTGTTGCGCCATGTCTGTACCTTTAATCTAAACCCGTGTTTTGGTTGTAGCAGAGGCCGCCGTCTTGTGCCCGAAAGGGAGACAGCCAAATCCGAAACGCGGAAAATTCTTGAAGAAGAGGGATGTAAAGGCGGCAAATTTTAACAGAAGGCGGCGGATAAAAAAACGGCCGGAATCATATTCCAGCCGATCAAAGTATTCGTAGCTTGCTGCGGGAGCGTAACCCACATCAGCCCTCATTCTGCCTGCCGTTGCCGGGGCGGGCCAGTAGATTATCCCTGCCGCTGGCTTCGGGATTTCCGAGTTGCGCGCATCATCAGCGCGGCAGTTGGCGCTCGGCGCAGAGCCGGTCGAAGGCGGCGATGACCCGTTCGCTGGTGATTTTGCCCATGGCGTCCGGATCCTTGAGGCGGGTGCGCCAGCCAAGCTCGGCCAGCGGCTTGCCGGTCTCCTGCTCAATCAGCTCCTGATAGACGCTGACCGCGTAGTCGCGGCACAGATAGGGGCCGGTACGATCCGGGTTGTGATGGGCATAGAGGCCGAGCACCGGCGTACCCACCAGGGTGGCCATGTGAGCCGGACCGGTATCGGGGGCCAGCACCAGGCTGGCCTCCTTGATCAGTGCCAGCAGCTGTTTGAGGCTGGTCTGCCCCACCAGATCCACCGGCTTGCTGCGGCTCAGCCGCGCAATGTCGGCAGCCAGTTCCCGCTCCAGCTTGGCCGGCCCGCCACACAGATAGACCTGAAACCCCTTGCTGGCGGCGTGATCCGCCAGCGCGGCATAGCCGGCGGCAGTCCAGTTCTTGAAGGCCTTGCTGGCGGCGGCGCAGATGAGCAGGGTCGGCTTGCCGCCAATCTTCTCCTTCGCCCAGGCCTGGTGCTCGGTGCTGATGGGCAGTTGCCAGTCCGGGGTCAGATCCTGGATGCCGAGCTCTTTGGCGAAGGCGAGGAAACCGTCCAGCACGTGAGGCGAGGCGGGGGATGGCACCTTGTGGTTGGTGAACAACCACTGGCCGTCGCTGGCCCGTTCCCGATCAAACCCGAGCTTGACCTTGGCCTTGATGCCGAGGGTGGCGATGCTGGCCCGCATGGCCGCCTGCAGGTGCAACAGGGCATCGAATTGGCGCCCCTTGAGTGCCTGCCAGAGATCGCGGTAGCCGCGCCAGCCCTTGCTCTTGTCGAAGGGGATGACCTCGACCCCGGGCAGATCGGCAAACAGGGTCGCCTCAATCTTGCCGGTGATCCAGGTGATGCGGGTCTGGGGCCAGGCCCGCTGGATGACGCGCACCAGCGCCAGCGCGTGGCAGCAGTCGCCGATGGCGGAGAGCCGCAGGATGCAGATGGAGGAGGGCGGCGTTTGGAACAGCGGCATGATGTGGCGCAACGATGGCAAAATGGATGGATGGCATTATGCAAACTCCCCTGTGGATTGTAAAATTGCGCACGACTGGCAGCCGGCCCCATCGGGCCCCTGTTGCCCTGGCCTTGAGCGCCAACCCGTAGCGATGACCGACCGGAATGACCAAGATGCAAATTCAGACCGAACACAACCAGATCTGCTGGTATGCCGAAGGGGCGTTTCGCGACCCTTCTCCCGAGCTGTTTGATCCGGCCTGGTGGCAGAACAACCGGCAGGTGGTGGGGACCTCCATCGGCCGCGGCGTGACCTGGTTCGTGAAGGACGAGTCGCGCCACCTGGTGCTGCGTCACTACTATCGCGGCGGCATGGTGGGCAAGGTGGTGCGGGATCGCTTCTGGTTCGAGGGGGTGGAGTCTAGCCGGGCCATGGCCGAATACAGCCTGCTGGCCAAGTTGAGCGCCCAGGGCTTGCCGGTGCCACGCCCGTTTGCCGCCCGCATGGCCAAACAGGGCCCCTTTTATCGCGCCGACATCCTGATCGAGCGCATTCGCGGTGCCAAGGATCTGGTCGCCCTGCTCAAGCAGGGGCCGATCGCCGGCGAGGTGTGGCACAAGGTGGGCCAGACGGTGCGCCGGTTGCACGATGCCGGGGTCTATCACGCCGATCTCAACAGCCACAACCTGTTGCTCGACAAGGAGGGCAAGGTGTGGGTGATCGACTTCGACAAGGGGGCCATCCGCTCGCCCGGCAACTGGCAGCAGGCCAACCTGGAACGCTTGCTGCGCTCCTTCAACAAGGAGTCCCAGCTGCATACCAGTTTTCACTTCGTGCCGGAGAACTGGCAGGCCCTGATGAACGGCTATCAAGGAAAAGCGAGCTGACCCTGTTGCTCGGCGCGAGAGCCAATGTTACTTATTGAGAAGGTCTTCAGATTCGGTGTCGAGGCGCTCGATGGACATGCTCAAGGCTCCCCTCAGGGAGGCAATTACCCGGTTTGATCTGGCGCTGATGGCGGATGCCATCGCCTTGCTGGAGGCAGGGCTCTGGAGCTGGAGTCCGCAGCAGGGCGTGCAGCGGGATCTCTCCTGTCTGCGGCTGCTGGGATTGAACGAAGCAGGTCTGGACGACCTCGGCTGGCTGGAGCGGGTGCACCCCGACGACCTGGGGAGCCTGCAGGAGGCTCAGCTGGCCTGCCAGAGTGGGCGGGTGGCCCAGATCCGGCTCGAATACCGCATCCTGCATCACGATGGCCACTATGTCCGGCTGGAAGAGCGGGCCAGGCGCGATGTCCACGGCCAGGTGCTGGGGGTGGTGCGTCTGCTCGAACCGCAGGCGGTACAGGTGGAGGAGCGGCACGGTACCGATCCCCTCACCGGGCTGGAGAGCCGCAGCCGCTTCGAACAGCTGCTCGATGAGCGGCTGGCCAGCGCGAGCGGCAGCTTCAGCCTGCTGCAATTCACCGTCGATCACAGAGCCAAGATCCAGCAGCTGTTTGGCGAGGCAGCCTGCGACGCCATGCTGGCCAAGCTGGCCCGCATCGTGCGCCATGAACTGCGGCGGGAAGACCCCTTCGCCCGCTGGGACGAAGACGGCTTCATCCTGATGCTATCCCAGATCGACCGGCTGAGCGGCCTCGAGATTGCCGAGCGACTGCGGATGGAGATCGCCGATGCCAGCCTACTGCCGCAACGGCCGGTGACCGTCAGCATCGGGCTGGTGCAGAGTCAGGCCGGCGAACAGATCGATCACCTGCTGGCCCGGCTGGCCACCTGTCACGGTCAGGCCAGACGGGAGCACAACACAGTCGTTGGCTGATTTTTAGTCAGCGCTCACTTACCCCATGACGCTGGCATACCCAGAGGGAGGCCAGCATCAGCAGGCCGCCCAGGCTGAGCCTGAGCAGGTCGGTATCCTTGCCCCACAGCACTAGGTTGACCAGAAGACCTGCCGGGATCAGGGCGTTGTTCATGATCGCCAGCACGCCGCTGCTGACCTGGGTCGCCCCCTTGTTCCACAGGAAGTAACCAAGGCCAGAGGCACCGATCCCCAGCCACAGCAATATGCCCCACTGCAGGGCGCTGGTGGGGTATTGCGGTGTGCCGAGCAGCCACCAGGCGGGCAGGGCCACGGCCAGGGCGCCCAGATAGAAGCAGCCGAACACCGCCAGTTGTGGTGGTTGCTGTTCCTCCCGTGCCAGCAGTACCTTGTAGCCCACCTGACCCAGGGCGAAGCAGACGTTGGCGCCCTGCACCACCAGGAAGCCCAGCACGTAGCTTTCGGTCAGCCCGTCGAAGCGGATGACGGCCGCCCCCAGCACCGCCAGCAGTGCTCCCCACAGATAGACCGGCTTGAAGCGCCGCTCCAGCAGATCGTGGATCAAGGTGACGTAGATGGGGGTGAAGATGGTGAACACCAGCACTTCCGGCACCGTCAGCAGCAGGAAGGAGTGGTAATAGAACAGATACATGATGCCGAGCTGGGTGGCGCCGAGGGCCATCAGCTTGGCCACCAGGTCGGGCCGCAGCCAGCGGCGGCGCAGGAAGGGCAGGAACACCAGGCTGGCGAGCACGATGCGGGTCAGCACCGAGAAGTAGGCATCCACCTGGCCGGCGAGATAGACCCCGATCAGGCTGAAGGAGAATGACCAGAGCAGGGTAACCCCTATCAAGTAGTTCATGTGGTTGATTTGTCGTCAGTTGTCAATTTTGAAGGGGGCTATGATGGCCGAGAAGGAAGCCTTGATCCAGCGTTTATGGCGCCAGTTGCCACAGATCGGAGCATTTGCCTTTAGCGCAAGCAACGGGGCAGGCTCCGCCACCGACTGGAGTGGCAGCGGCGAGGGGGAGGTGGTGGTGACCGATCACCAGGGCGGCTGGCTGTTTGTCGAGACGGGTCGCTATACCACGCCCCATGGCCGGGTGCTGACCATGCACAATCGTTTCTGGTGGCAGCGCGGCGAGCAGGGGATCCGGCTCTCCCATCTGCGCTATGAACAGCCGGTGGTGCTGTTCGAGCTGCTGCCTCAGACGGATGGTCGCTGGCTCACCGCCGAACCCCATCTGTGCGGCCAGGATCACTACAGCGCCGAGCTGACGCCGACCGGGGACGGTTTTCTGCTCGGCTGGCAGATCACAGGTCCGCGCAAGAACGAGCGACTGAGTTATCGCTATCTGGCGTGATGGGACGGCAAGGCCGCCAGGCGGGCATAAAAAAACCGGCGCAGAGCGCCGGTAGAGGGGACAAATCGGAGGTTTTTTTAAAACGGTCCCAAAAACAGGAGAGATACACTCTCGTCACACATTCAGAAACAGAGGTCAGGCGCTCAACGCATAGCTCAGCATGGCTTGCAGCTTGCTGTCGAAGAACCAGGGCAGCAGCACCATCAACAGCCCGAGCAGACCCACCAGCCGCTGGCGATACTGCCAGCCGGCGATCACCACCAGGCCGCCGCAGAGCGTGGTCAGGATGCCTGACATAGGGCAGCCTCCCGCTGGACGCGGCGCTGCTGGGCCCACTGGTTGAGGGCGACCGAGCCCAGGATCAGGGCCAGTGCCACACCTGTGGTGGACTGGATCTGCTCGCCGAGGAACAGGGCACCCAGCATGACGCCGAACAGCGGCACCAGGTAGTTGCTGAAGGAGGCGAAGGTCGGGCCCGCCTTCTGGATCAGCGCCATGTAGAGGAAGTAGACCAGACCGGTACAGAACACCCCGAGCACCGCGACGGCGCCGATGGCCTGCTGGCTCGGCAGGGTGAGCGCGCTCAGATCGGTGACGAACGGTGCGGCCAGCAGCAGCTGGATGGCCGAGGAGATCAGGATGTTGCGTGCCACGACCACAGGGTGGTCCTTGGCGAAGCGCTTGATCATCAGCAGGCCGATGGCGAAGCAGCTGGCACCGAACAGGATGGCCATGGCGCCGAGCAGGCCGGCATTCATGCCGCTGGCCAGTTTCGGCCAGAACAGCACCAGTACGCCGACGAAGCCGATGATCACGGAGACGAGACCGCCCTTGGTGATTTTTTCACCAGAAACCAACAAGGGTGCCATCAGGATGGTGACAAACGGGATACAACCCATTACCACGGCGGCGATGGCGCTATCCACATACTGTTGACCCCAGGCCACCATGATGAAGGGCAGGGTGGCATCGAGCAGGGCGATCAACATGTAGGTACGCCACGGGGTGTGCTCGCTCTTGAGACGCATGAACAGGCAGAGCAGACCCAGGGTCAGGCTGCCACACAAGGCGCGACCGGCTGCCACCATGATGGGGGGCAATTCGGTGACGGCCTGATGCATGAAAATGAACTGGGAGCCCCACAACAGGCCAATCGCCAGCAACAACAGATAGCTACGCATTTTAATCTCCGATGTAATTCGCCTGCGCATTCTATGTAATCTGCTACTATGCCAAAAATGAATTGTCGTCATTCAACCATGGCCAATATCGATGGAACTGCCCCTTTCCCGCCTCGACCTCAACCTGCTCACCGTGTTCGACATGCTGATGCAGGAGCGCAACGTCACCCGTGCCGCCGAGCGGCTGCACCTCTCCCAGTCCACCGTCAGTCATGCGCTGGGGCGGCTGCGAACGGCGCTGGACGACCCCCTGTTCGTGATGAGCCGGCGCGAGATGATGCCGACCGAGCGCGCCAAGGCGCTGGCTGGCCCGGTGCGCCAGGCGCTGGCCATGCTGGAGCAGGGCTTGCGGCAGGCGAAGGGGTTCGACCCCGCCAGTGCGAGGCGGATCTTTCGCATCGCCACCCCGGGCTCGGTGGAACACGGCCTGGTGCCGGCGCTGGTGGAGCGGTTGCACCGGCATGCCCCTCACTGCCGGCTGGAGGTGTGCGAGCTGGCCAATAGCGACTACGAGCGGGAGCTGGAGAAGGGGGAGCTGGATCTGGTGATCGGCTTCGCCGATGCCAATCACCTCTCGCCCCGGCTGTGGCGCGAACCCTGGTTCAACAACCCGCTGGTCTGTCTGTCGCCCCTTGGCAGCGAGCTGCCGGACGTGCTGGGGCCGGACGATCTGGTCAGCCGGCCTCATATCCACACTTCCAGCTGGGGTCACAGCCAGGCCATGGTGGATCTCTGGCTGGCCCGCTTCGGGGTGGAGCGGGAATTGGGTGTCCGCCTGCCGAGCTTTATGGCGGTGCCGCCGCTGATGGCCACCGGCCGCTATTTGGTGGTGGTGCCCGAGATGATCGGGCGCCACTTCTGCCGCTACTATCCGCTGCGGCTGCACCAGCTGGACCCCGCCATCCCCATCGTCTATCTGATGGCGGGCCACCCGCTCACCGCCCATGACGAGGCGATCGGCTGGTTCAAGGGGCTGTTGCACCGGCTGGCGTTCGAGCGCTACGGCGCGGATGCGCTCGGCAGCCCGGCGCAGCGCGGGGCGGATCAGTTCAATCCGGCGAAGTAGTCGAGCCCCATCGCTCCCTTCACCTCGGCCAGCACCTCGTCGGTCAGGGCGCGCGCCTGCTCGGTGCCCTGCTGCAACAGGCGCAGCAGCTGGCGCTTGTCGGCGATGGCCGCCTCGCGCCGTTCCCGCATCGGGGCGAGCAGGGTCTGCAGGCAGTCGTTGAGCACCTGCTTGCAGCGCATGTCCCCCAGCCCGCCGCGCTGATAATGGGCCTTCATCTCGGCCACCAGTGCCTTGTCGGGGTGGAAGGCATCCAGATAGGCGAACACCGTATTGCCCTCCACCTGACCCGGATCGCTCACCTTGAGGTGGTTGGGGTCGGTATACATGGCGAACACCGCCTGCTTGATCTCGTCGCTCGACATGCCGAGCTCTATGGTGTTGCCGAGGGACTTGGACATCTTGGCCTTGCCGTCGATGCCGGGCAGGCGGCCGGTGTCGCTCAGAATGGGCTGGCACTCGGTCAGCACCTCCTTGCCAACCAGAGAGTTGAAGCGGCGCACTATCTCGTTGGTCTGCTCCAACATGGGCAGCTGATCCTCGCCCACCGGCACATGGGTGGCGCGAAAGGCGGTGATGTCGGCGGCCTGGCTGACCGGATAGATCAGGAAGCCGGCCGGCAGGCTGCGCTCGAACCCTTTCTGCTGGATCTCCGCCTTGACGGTGGGGTTGCGCTCCAGCCGGGCGACGCTGACCAGGTTGAGGTAATAGGTCGTCAACTCGGCGAGGGCGGGCAGGGCGCTTTGCAGGCAGAAGGTGGTTTTGGCCGGATCGAGGCCGGCGGCCAGGTAGTCGGCCATCACCTCCAGCACGTGATCGGTCACCTTGGCCGGGTTGTGGCCGTTGTCGGTCAGCGCCTGCAGATCGGCGATCATCACGAACTGGCGGTAATGGTGCTGGGCGGCCACGCGCTGGCGCAGCGAGCCGACGTAGTGGCCGATGTGCAGTTTGCCGGTGGGACGGTCGCCGGTCAGGATAACGGGGTTGTGCATGTCACTCTCTCCAGTTGGGTGAGCCGGGAGGCGACAAAGGGATGAAAACAATGACCGCCTCTCGGCGGTCACGGTGTTTTCTTTTGGAAATTTTACATAGAAAAGCAGTGCCGCCTGTTTAAGAGCAGCACCACCAGTAGTTGTGATTGAACGAGGTCATATTCATGGCAAATCAAACTACGCCTGTTCGGTTACTTCTGCAAGGGGACGACCAGCAGATCGCAGGGCACTGTATTCATCAGCTGGCGCGCACTCGAAGTGAGCAGGCTCCAGAAGCTCTGGCGGTGGCCGCACACCAGCAGGTCGATCTGATAATCCCTGACCGCCTGGTTGACCCGCTCGCTCAAATCGCCGCAGATCACCAGCTTCTTCTCGATGGGGTAGTCCACCGACGCCAAGAAGGCTTCCAGCTTCTCTTTCGCCTCGGCGATCACCTGGTCCTGCACGTTGTCGATGTCGATATCGATCATCTCGGTGTAGAGATCCTTGAGGTCCACATCGACATGGATCACCGACAGCTTGGCGCCGTTGGAGCGGGCCCGGTCGACCGCCTTCTCGATCACCTTGCGGTTGTCTTCCGACAGGTCGATCGCGGCCAGTATGTGTTTGTAATAGGTTCCATTCATGGGAGTTCTCCTCACTGATCCTGAGTCCACTATACCAATGTCTGCTGAAACTAAAATGGTGTCCCCGGCACAGTTTTGGGATTTAAAAGAGTTTCCTATGGAGCTCGCTGTCGATGATGGGCAATAAACTGGCGATAAATCGAACAGGAGTTTGAAGCAGGTCACACCCGCCGGCTTGCCCGTAGCCGGTGACAGGCATAGGATGTGCCCGTGTTTCGCAATGAACACAAAACAACAAAAAGCATCTGAATACCGCTTTGGGGAGCCTCGCGCTCCCTTTTGTTTTTCTGCCCTCTTCCCGCCGATATTCCACCCGACATCAAGGTAATCCCGCCCCGCTTGGTTATGCTGTAGCCAGTTCCCTTGGCAAACCGTGGCGCGCCGCTGCGTTCCACGGCCGTTCCTGCTGTCGTGTCCCTTTCCCGGAGACTCCTTGATGATCATTCATCCACAAATCCAGGGCTGTGTCGCCCGCAACTGTCACCCCATCGGCTGCCGCGCCGCCGTGCTGCAGCAGATCGCGCGGATCCGGGCGGCGGGCCCGTTCAACGGGCCGAAACGGGTGCTGGTGCTGGGCGCTTCGTCCGGCTTCGGGCTGGCGTCGCGCATCGCCCTGGCCTTCGGGGCCGGCGCCGACACCATTGGCGTGTCGTTCGAGCGCGGCCCCTCCGACAAGGGGCTGGGCAGCGCCGGCTGGTACAACAACATCTGGTTTCGCACGGAGGCGGAACAGGCTGGCCGCGTGGCCATCAACCTGATCGGCGACGCTTTCTCAGACCAGATGCGTCAGCAGGCCATCGACGTCATCCGCCAGCAGCTCGGGCAGGTGGATCTGGTGATCTACTCGCTGGCGAGCGGCATCCGGGTACTGCCGGACGGTACTCAGGTGCGCTCCGTGCTCAAGACCACCGGCCAGCCATTCAGCGGCTGGGGGCTGGATCTGGAACACGACACCCTGGTGCAGCAGTCGCTGGATCCGGCCACCCCGGAGGAGATCCGCGACACCGTCAGCGTGATGGGGGGCGAGGATTGGCAGCTCTGGCTGCAGGCGCTGCAGCAGGCGGATTGCCTGGCGCCCGGCGCCCAGACGGTGGCCTACTCCTATATCGGCCCCGAATCGACCTATCCCCTCTATCGGGACGGCACCATCGGTTACGCCAAGGAGCACCTGCACGCCACCGCCGAGACCATCAACCTGCAGCTGGCGGAGATCGGCGGCCACGCCTGGGTGTCGGTCTGCAAGGCGCTGGTGACCAAGGCGAGCGCCTATATTCCGGTGTTGCCTGTCTATCTGGGCCTGCTGATGGGGGTGATGAAGGAGCGCGGGGTGCACGAGGGCTGCATCGAGCAGATGCAGCGGCTGTTCGCCGGCAAGATGTACGGCCCGCAAGGGGTGGTGGCTGACGGCAACCGGCTGATCCGGATGGATGACCACGAGCTCGACCCGGCCGTACAGGCCGCCGTCTCGGCGCTCTGGTCCAAGGTGACGCCGGACAACTTCCACGCACTGGGGGATTTTGCCGGGCTGCGGCAGGACTTTATGCAGCTCAACGGCTTCGAGCTGGCGGGGGTGGACTATGGCGAGCCCGTGGATGTCGCCTCCCTCACCGAACTGCTGCCCTGAGTCAGGGGAGGCTGTGGCTCAGGCCACGCTGCTGGCCAGTGCCTCCGGTTCTTCGGGGCTGCCAGGCTCCGTGGCCAGTATGGTCTGATTACGGCCCTGGCGCTTGGCCTGATACATGGCCATGTCGGCCCGGTGGATGAGCTGGCCCAGCCCGTCATCGGCGGCCGAGCGGCCGGCCACCCCGATGCTGATGGTCATGCGCGGCTGTTCGATCTGGCCGATGCGCTGGCGCAGTTGCTCTGCCAGATACCAGCAATCCGCCGCCGGCAGCGGCACCGCTACCAGAAACTCCTCGCCACCCCAGCGCCCGACCAGCTGCAGGTCGGGCGCCCAGGATCTCAGCTCCCGCGCCAACCGCTGAATGGCCCTGTCTCCCGCCTGATGGCCGTGACGGTCGTTGATCTGCTTGAAGTGATCGATGTCGATGATGATCAGGGTGAGCGGCCCCTCCTGCTGCCAGCGGCTGGCCAGCCGCTCCAGCAGGGCACGGCGATTGGGCAACTCGGTCAGCTGATCGAAGGTGGCCAGCTTGTAGAGGTGGCGTGAGCTGCGGTGCAGTCGATGGGTGGTGAGCCCGAGCAGCAGCAGGGCCCCGGCCAGCAGGCCGACCAGCATCAGCTGGTAGTGGCGGGCACTCTGCTGATGCAGCAGCTGCTGGCGCTTGTTCTCGTTCTCCTGCTGCAGCACCCGGTTGCTGGCCTCGCTGCGGGCCAGATCCATCTCGGCCTGGAAGGCGGCGGCATGCTGGCTCAGGGTCTGGTTGAAGTGCTGCTTGTAGTCGCTCACGTATTCGCTGAGTGCCTGGTAGGCCTCCGGGTAGCGCCCCTGATCCGCCAGCAGGCTGGCCTGCAGCGCCTTGCTGGCGGCTCCCGTGCTCCCCTGGCTGGTCAGCACCTGCAGCGCCAGCTGTTTCTCGCCGCTACCCTGCAGCGCCCGGGCCCGGGTCTCCTGCAGGCGCGTGCCGGCTTCCGGGTAGCCCAGCTGCCGATACAACGCCTGTGCCTCGTCCAGGGTGCGCAGGGCGCCGGCCCAGTCGTGCTGGGCGTTGAGCGCCATGGCCTGATAGCCGAGGATGATGGCTCGGTAATCCGGCGCCAGATCCGGGTTGCTGAGCAGGTTGTCCAGCAGCCGCCTGGCCTGGGTGGGTCGATCGGTATCGATGTAGAGCCGCGCCATGTTGGCGCGAATGATGATCTGGCTGTTGGGCTCGCCCAGCTGCACCATGCGTTGCAGCGCCTCCAGATAGTAGCCTTCGGCTTCCCGCGCCAGGTTCAGATCGGCATAGAGGTTGCCGAGGGTCATCAGCAGGCGGGCACACTGCAAGCTGGCGATGGGGGAGTCCGGTACCGATTGTTTGAGGCGAAAGGCGGTCTTGAGTTCGGCGATGGCCGGGCTCAGTTGCTGGGTGCGGTAGAGGGCGAGCCCGTTCAGGGCGTGCCACTCCGAGGTCTGTTGCGGATGGCCAGCGACGGCGGGTCTGAGCTGCTCCAGCAGGGTGAGCGCCTGATCCGGCGCCTCGGTGTCCAGGGTGAGGGCGATCTGCTGCAAGCGAAAGTCGAGCAGGCGCAGGGTCTCCTGCTGGGCGCTGGCCAGCCCGCGGGCCCGGGCGTTGTCGAGCAGGGCTTGTGGATAGCGCCCCAGCGCGGCCTGGGCCAGGGACCTGGCGTAGAACAGTTCCATGTCCTGCTGGGGACTGGCGTCGAGGCGCTGCAGATAGCCGACGGGATCGCGCGCCGCCTGCAATTCAGCCTCTTTCAGCAAGGAGGGAGCTGCCTGCAACTGGGTCATCCAGAGCAGTGCCAGTGCCATTATGAATCTCATTGAATCCTTTCCCCGACCACTGGCGCCATCATAATGGCTGAATCCGCTTACACCATGTTTCTTTGCTTCTCTATAACCGTATGGGGGATAGGATGAGGCGAAAAGCTGTCACAACTGGGATCTTCGGCTGCGCTATCTGGTTGCGTCGGGCAGCAACTGTGGCGACAATCGTGACCAAATCACAGTGGAGAATCATCATGTTGGCCAAAGCCATGATCGAGAAGTTGAACGAGCAGATTAATCTTGAATTCTATTCCTCCAACCTCTACCTGCAGATGAGCGCCTGGTGCGAGGACAAGGGCTTCGAGGGGGCGGCCACCTTCCTGCGCCAGCACGCCGTCGAGGAGCGTCAGCATATGGAGCGCCTGTTCACCTACGTGAGCGAGACCGGTGCCATGCCACTGCTGGGTGCCATCGATGCCCCTCCCCACGAGTTCAAGTCGCTGGGCGACATCTTCCGCACCACCCTCGAGCACGAATACCACATCACCAAGTGCATCAACGGCCTGGCTCACGTGGCGTTCACCACCCAGGACTACTCCACCTTCAACTTCCTGCAGTGGTACGTGGCCGAGCAGCACGAAGAGGAGAAGCTGTTCAAGAGCATCGTCGACCGTCTGTCGCTGGTGGGTGAAGACGGCAAGGGCCTCTACTTCATCGACAAGGAGCTGGCTGAGCTGGCCAAGGGCGCCCCTGCCAGCATCATGGATGGCAACGCCTGATAGTCGTGGACACTTAGTGTTCAGCCAGTACAATGACGGCCCCTCTTAACTGGGGCCGTTTTCTGTTGCAAATCTCCTGCAACCGCTGGGCTGGTGTCTGCCGGGTACAATGACGGTCTCTCGTTTGAACAGGGGCCGTTTTTCTTTGGATGAGTGAGTGATGATGAAGCAGTTTGATGTGGTGGTGATCGGCGCCGGGGCGGCCGGTTTGATGTGTGCGGCCCAGGCCGGTTATCGGGGCCGCTCCGTGCTGGTGCTCGACAATGCCAAGAAGCCGGGCCGCAAGATCCTCATCAGTGGCGGCGGCCGCTGCAACTTCACCAACCATCAGGCCGGCCCCCACGCCTTTCTCTCGGCCAACCCCCACTTCTGCAAGTCGGCGCTGGCGCGCTACACCCAGCAGGATTTCATCGAGCTGGTGGACCGGCACGGCCTGAACTATCACGAGAAGACCCTGGGCCAGCTCTTTTGTGACGAGAGCGCCAAGGAGATCGTCGACATCCTGCTGACCGAGTGCGACTGGGCCGGCGTGGCCCTGCAGTTCCAGACCGAGATCCTCACCGTCAGCAAGAACGACGAGGTTTTCGTGCTGACCACCAGTCAGGGTGAGATAACCTGCCACTCGCTGGTGGTGGCCACCGGCGGCCTCTCCATGCCGAAGCTCGGTGCCACCCCCTACGGCTTCAAGCTGGCGGAGCAGTTCGGCCTCAAGGTGCTGCCGACCCGTGCCGGGCTGGTGCCCTTCACCCTGCATCAGGCAGATAAAGAGGCCTTCGCCGATCTGGCCGGGGTCAGCCTGCCGGTGGCGGTGACCGCCGAGGATGGCACCTGTTTCAAGGAGGCCATGTTGTTCACCCATCGCGGCCTCTCCGGCCCGGCCATCCTGCAGATCTCCTCCTTCTGGCTGGCGGGGGAGAAGATCCACATCAACCTGCTGCCGGAGCTCGACATCGCCGCCACCCTCAGGGAGTGGGCCCAGGCCCATCCGGCGCAGGAGCTGAAAACCGTGCTGGGGCGCGAGCTGCCCAAGCGCTTCGTCGACAAGCTGGTGGAGTTGGGCCAGCTGGTCAGCAAGCCGATGCGCCAGTACAACGAGCGGGAGCTGGAGGCGGTGGCCACCCTGCTGGGGGATTGGCAGATCCTGCCCAACGGCACCGAGGGCTATCGCACCGCCGAGGTGACCCTGGGGGGGGTTGATACCAACGAACTCTCCTCCAAGACCATGGAGGCGCGCAAGGTGGCCGGCCTCTACTTCATCGGCGAGGTGGTGGACGTGACCGGCTGGCTCGGTGGCTACAACTTCCAGTGGGCCTGGTCCTCCGGTTGGGTAGCCGGCCAGTACTGCTGATAGAGGCTGCTTCTGTATCGTCGATGAGCGCGATAGCGGCCTTTGCGATGGCAACTTCCAGTGGGGCTGTAGCCCCGGCGGCTGGGTAGCCGGGCAGTACTGCTGACCACCCCTTGCTCTCATCCACGTCAAACGCGGCCTCTCAGGCCGCGTTTTTTATGGGTTGCATTCCTCGCGGGGTGGCCCGCTATCCCTTTCTAAGGGTTGGCAAGAACACGGTCAGCAGGCCGATGAGCGGCAGGTAGGCGCAGACCCGGTACACGGTTTCGATGCTGGTGGCATCCGCCAACTGGCCGAGCAGAGTCGCCCCTATGCCCCCCATGCCGAAGGCGATACCGAAGAAGAGGCCTGAGATGGTGCCGATCTTGCCGGGAACCAGCTCCTGAGCGTAGACCAGGATGGCGGAGAAGGCCGAGGCCAGGATCAGGCCGATGATGACCGAGAGCACCGAGGTCCAGAACAGGTCGACATGGGGCAGCAGCAGGGTGAAGGGGGCGACGCCGAGGATGGAGATCCAGATCACCCGCTTGCGACCGATGCGATCGCCGATTGGCCCGCCGAGCACGGTACCCGCCGCGACGGCAAACAGGAAGGCGAACAGATAGAGCTGGGCGCTGTCCAGCGACAGGCTGAACTTGTCCATCAGGTAGAAGGTGTAATAGCTGCTGAGGCTGGCCATGTAGAAGAATTTGGAGAACATCAGCAGGCCGAGGATGGCCAGCGACCAACCGATCTGACGGCGACTCAGACCGTGACCAAGGTGCGCCTTCATCCGTTTGTGGAAGTTGGCGGCGTGGTGGCTGGACCAGCGCCCGACCAGGCTGAGCACGATGACGCCGACCAGGGCGAACAGCGAGAACCAGGCCGCGCTGCTCTGGCCCCGTGGCACTATGATCAGCGCGGCGAGCAGCGGGCCTATGGCCGACCCCAGGTTGCCGCCGATCTGGAACAGCGACTGGGCCAGCCCGGGCTGACTGCCGGCCGCCATACGGGCGACTCGGGACGATTCCGGGTGGAACACCGACGAGCCGATGCCGATCAGCATGGCCGACAGCAGCACGGCACCGAAACTGGCCGCCTGCGACAACGACAGCAACCCGATCATCGTAAAGCCCATGCCGAACGGCAATGAATAGGGCATGGGCCGACGGTCGGTGTAGAGGCCGATCAGCGGCTGCAACAGCGAACCCGTGAACTGGTAGGTGAGGGTGATGAGGCCGATCTGGGCGAACGACAGGTTGAGGCCGAGCTTGAGCAGCGGATAGATGGCCAGCAGCACCGACTGCATCATGTCGTTCAAAAGATGCGAGAAGCTGATGGCGGCGATCACCGGATAGCTGGTGCGATTCAAGGCATCGTGCGCGGCAGCGGCGGCGAGTGGTTGATCGGTACTGAGGCTCTTTTCCATGAGGGCGGGTTCTGTGAATCTGGATATGGCTTAACATGCCTGATCCCGACGCGTCTGGACACCACAAAGTGATGAGTGCGGGGATGTGCAGTCCAGATATGACGGATCATTGCTCGGTGCTTGTGCTTGTGCTTGTGCTCGGCGGGCGGAGGATTAGTATAGAAACCTCGTCGTCGCATTATGTGGGTCGCCACCCGCCATGGAGGGATCATGTTTGAGAGCCTGGGAGTCATCAACGTCTGGACCTGCCTGAGCGGGCTCTTTTCCAAGTCCAGAGGGGCGCGCCATGTTTGAGAGCCTGGGTGTCATCAATGTCTGGACCTATCTGGTCGGGCTCTTCTTCATCATCATAGCGCCGGGGCCCAACTCGATTTATGTGCTGCGCACCGGGGCGAGCCGCGGCGTCGGCCCGGGCTACCAGGCGGCCCTCGGGGTCTTCGTCGGCGACGCCATCCTGATCTTCTGCGCCTATCTGGGCATCGCCTCCCTCATTCGCACCACCCCCTTGCTGTTCACCCTGGTGCGCTATCTCGGCGCCCTCTATCTGCTCTACCTAGGGGTGAAGATCCTGCACGCCAACTTTATCGCCAGGCGGGAAGGGCAGGCGTCCGTGGTCGAGCACGGCGAGCGCTACTTCTCCAAGGCGCTTACTTTAAGTCTCACCAACCCCAAGGCGATCCTGTTCTACGTCTCCTTCTTCGTGCAGTTCGTCGACTTCAACTATGCCCACACCTGGCTCTCCTACCTAGTGCTGGCGAGCATGCTGGAGGCCATGAGCTTCGTCTATCTGACCCTGCTGATCTTCGGCGGCACCCTGATGGCGCGCTTCTTTGCGCGCAAGGTACGCCTCGCCAGACTCGGCAACGGCCTCATCGGCCTCTTCTTCATGGGCTTCGCCGCCCGGCTGGCTACGTTGTCATCCTGACCCCGACAAGGGGTCACACCCGTCCGGGGGAGTCGTGGCCTTCCCTATCCGGTCGGCTGGGGTAAACTACTGCGCTTTATCATGAGGGGATCAGTCCCTCATGCTTGCCTTCCACGTGTCATGGCGAGAGATAATTCAGTTGTGTTCCCTGGTTGCAATCGGTCGGATGGTCTCATGCTCGAAAATCAGATGATGTTGTTGGCGGTGTTCGAACGGGCGGCGCTGATGTTGATGACCCTGTTCTTTCTGACCCGTACCCGGCCGTTCCAGCGGTTGTTCCAGAAGCGGGACCACACCCCGGCCGAACTGGTGCTGGTGGCCGCCATCTTTTGCCTGTTCGCGGTGTTCAGCACCTATACCGGCATTCCGGTGGAGGGGGCCCTCATCAACGTGCGGATCATCGCCATCATCTCCGGCGGTATCCTGTTCGGCCCTTGGGTCGGCATTCCGGCCGGGGTCATCTCCGGCCTGCACCGCTACCTCATCGACCTGGATGGCCACACCTCTATACCGTGTCTCATCGCCAGCATCATCGCCGGCCTGCTCGCCACCTGGCTGCACCTGCGCTGCCGCAAGTCGCGGCTCTGGCTGTACGGCATCCTGGCGGGGATGGCCTGCGAGGGGCTGACCATGCTGCTCATCTGGCAGCTGACCGAGCCCCATGCGGTGGGGGTCGAGATCGTCAGCCACATCGCCTATCCGATGATCGCCGGGGCGCTCTGCATCGGTCTCATCATCAAGCTGGTACAGGATCTGGATGACGAGAAGGAGCTGATTGCCGCCAAGCAGGCCAAGCTGGCGCTCGACATCGCCAACAAGACGCTGCCGTTTTTCCAGAACATCGATCGTCACTCCCTGAGCCAGGTCTGCGCCATCATTCGCAGCGAGATCAGCGCCGATGCGGTGGCCATCACCGACACCCGCGACGTGCTGGCCTATGTGGGGGTGGGCAAGGATTACTACGAGCTGGACGAGCACCACGCCATCAGTGCCATGACCCAGCGGGCGGTGCTGCTGGACCAGATCATCATCAACAACGATCTGCGCCAGTACCACCTGGCCGATTTCCACTCGGTCATCATTATTCCGCTGCGGGAGAACGGCGCCGTCAGCGGCACCCTCAAGATCTACTACCGCCGTACCCACAGCATCACCAGTTCCCTCAAGGAGATGGCGGTGGGCCTCTCCCAGCTCATCTCCACCCAGATGGAGGTGTCGCGCATCGAGCAACTGAAAGAGATGACCCGCAAGGCGGAGTTCACCGCGCTGCAGAGCAAGATCAACCCGCACTTCCTGTTCAACGCCCTCAACGCCATCTCGTCGCTGATCCGCATCCGCCCCCAGCAGGCGCGCCAGCTGATCGCGAACCTTGCGGACTACCTGCGCTACAACCTCAACAAGGGGGACACCCTCATCGACATTCAGGAGGAGCTGCAGCAGGTGCGCGACTACGTGGCCATCGAGCAGGCCCGCTTCGGCGACAAGCTGGAGGTGGTGTTCGAGGTGGATGACGTGCACATTCAGGTGCCGAGCCTGCTGTTGCAGCCGCTGGTGGAAAACGCCATCCTGCACGGCATCCAGCCCCGCAGTGCGCCGGGCAGGGTCACCATCGAGGTGAAACAGCTGGCGGGCGGCATTCGGGTGGCGGTGCGGGATACGGGTTACGGCATCAGCCAGGCCGTGATCGACGGGGTCGCCGCCGGGCGGGTGGAGAGCCGCAGCATCGGCCTGATGAACGTGCATCAGCGGGTAAAGCTGCTCTATGGCGACGGCCTGCACCTCAAGCGGCTGGAGCCGGGTACCGAAGTGAGTTTCTATCTGCCGGATCAGGAGTCGATGCCATGCTGAAAGCCATCATAGTGGAAGACGAATACCTCGCCCGCGAGGAGCTCATCTATCTGGTGAATCAGCACAGCCAGATCGAGATAGTGGCGAGCTTCGAGGACGGGCTGGAGGCGTTCAAATACCTGCAGGATCACGAGGTGGACGTGGTGTTTCTGGATATCCAGATCCCCTCCATCGACGGCCTGCTGTTGGCCAAGAATCTGCACAAGTCGAGCCATCCGCCCCACATCGTCTTCGTTACCGCCTACAAGGAGTTTGCGGTGGAGGCGTTCGAGCTGGAGGCGTTCGACTACATCCTCAAACCCTACAACGAGCCGCGCCTCATCAGCCTGCTGCAAAAGCTGGAGCTGGCGGGCAAGTCGCAGACGGGGCAGGGGAGCGAGCCGGGCACGCCACACAATCGCACCGTCAACCTGGTGAAGGGGGAGCGCATCATCGTCACCCCCTGCGAGCAGATCTACTACGCGGAAGCTGACGAGAAGCTTACTCATGTCTACACCCGCGATGACCGTTACGTGATGACCATGACCCTCAGCGAGTTTGTCAGCCGGTTGCCGGCGGAGGGGTTCTTCCGCTGCCACCGCTCCTACTGCGTCAACATCAACAAGATCCGCGAGATAGTGCCCTGGTTCAACAGCACCTATCTCATCCGGCTCCATGACCTGCCGTTCGAGGTGCCGGTCAGCCGCAGCAACATCAGGGCGTTCCGTCAGCTGATGCGGCTCTGATTGTCATTCATTCCCGCCGATCTGCATTTCATGCCTTAATCGGTCGGCGGGAGTGGCGTCTTGCCTATAGTGGCCCTAGTTTCCTTAAGGCCATTGACCGAGACGCATCATGACCATCGATCTGAATCGCACCCGCTACCTCACCCTGTTGGGGACCATCATCACCCAGTTCGCGCTGGGATCCGTTTACACCTGGAGCCTGTTCAACGCCCAGCTCTCCGACAAGCTGGACGAGCCGGTCAGCCAGGTCGCCTTCGCCTTCGGCCTGCTCAGCCTCTCGCTGGCGGTGGCCTCCTCCCTGGCGGGCAAGCTGCAGGAGCGGTTCGGGGTGCGCAACGTCACCCTGGGTGCCGGCGTGCTGCTCGGCATCGGCTTCTTCCTCACCGCCCACGCCAGCAACCTGGCGATGCTCTACCTCTGCGCCGGCATCCTGGTCGGTTTTGCCGACGGTACCGGCTACCTGATGACCCTCTCCAACTGCGTGAAGTGGTTCCCGGAGCGCAAGGGACTGATCTCCGCCTGCTCCATCGGTGCCTATGGCCTCGGCAGCCTGGGCTTCAAGTACATCAACCTGCTGCTGCTCTCCAGCAACGGGCTGGAGACCACCTTCCAGCTGTGGGGGCTGATCGCCATGTCCATGGTGCTGGTGGGCGGCATGCTGATGAAGGATGCGCCCAAGCAGGCCGCTGCCGTGCAGCAGAGCGAGAGCCGCGACTTCACCCTGGCCGAGGCGATGCGCAAGCCCCAGTACTGGATGTTGGCGCTGATGTTCCTCACCGCCTGCATGAGCGGTCTCTACGTCATCGGCGTGGCCAAGGACATCGGCGAGAACATGGTGGGCCTGCCGGCCGTGGTCGCCGCCAACGCCGTCGCCATCATCGCCATGGCCAACCTGGGCGGCCGGCTGGTGCTGGGTATCCTCTCCGACAAGATGTCCCGCATTCGGGTCATCACCATCGCCCAGCTGATTACCCTGGCGGGCATGGCGCTGCTGCTGTTCGTGCCGCTCAACGCCAACCTCTTCTTCGTGGCGGTGGCCTGCGTGGCGTTCAGTTTCGGCGGCACCATCACCGTCTACCCCTCGCTGGTGAGCGACTTCTTCGGTCTCAACAACCTGACCAAGAACTACGGCGTCATCTATCTGGGCTTTGGTCTGGGCAGCATCATTGGCTCCATCGTGGCCTCCCTGTTTGGCGGCTTCATGGCGACCTTCAACCTGATCCTGGTGTTGCTGGTGGTGGCCCTGGTGCTCTCCCTCACCATCCGCCTGCCGGCGCCGGTATCGGTCGAACGGGCCTGATCACCTTCTTACCGCAGCAAGCAATGAAAAGACCCGGGCCAGGCCCGGGTCTTTTTTTGTGCGCGGCTCAGGGCTCAGCGTGGCGGCAGCCCCAACAGCTGGCGCACCCGCTGGCAGGTCTCTTCCACCGTTGGCCAGTCGGCGGCGGTGATGGTGACATGGCCCATCTTGCGGCCGGGGCGGGGTTCTCCCTTGCCGTAGAGGTGCAGATGCACGCCGGGCAGTGCCAGCAGGGCGGCCCAGTCTGGCGTGCCGGCCTGCCAGAGATCCCCCAGCAGGTTGAGCAGCATGGCCGGGCGCACGGCGATCCGGGCGGGCAGCGGCAGATCGCACAGGGCGCGCACCTGCAGCTCGAACTGGCTGCACTCGGCGTTGTCGAGGCTGGGGTGGCCCGAGTTGTGGGGGCGGGGCGCCAGCTCGTTGACCAGCAGTTTGCCTGCCACCAGGAAGAACTCCACCGTCAGCACGCCGACGTAGTCGAGGGCGGCGATCAGCTGTTCGGCGATGCGTCTGGCGTCGGCCTCCAGCGCCGGTACGTTGGCCGGGGAGCGGGTTTGGTCCAGAATGCCGCCGCTGTGCCAGTTCTGCACCAGCGGCAGGGCACCGATGGCACCGCTCGGGCTGCGGGCCAGGGTCAGGGAAAATTCCCCTTCCAGCGGCAGGCGCTTCTCCAGCACGCAGGGGACGCCGCTGGCGGCTAGCGCTGGCGGCAGTTGGTCGGCGGCCTGAATGGTCCACTGGCCTTTGCCGTCGTACCCCTCGCGGGCGGTCTTGAGGATGGCGGGGAAGAGGTGATCCGGCAGCTCGGGCAGCGGCTCACCCGGCTGCAGGGTCTGGTTGGGGGCGACCGGGATGCCGGCTCTGCTCAGGAAGGCCTTCTCTTCTCGGCGATCCTGACAGATGCGCACGGCACCGGCGGCCGGTCGTACCGGCTTGTACTGCTCCAGCAGGGCCAGGGCGGTGGCCGGCACGTTCTCGAACTCGCAGGTGACGGCGGCGCAGCGGCTGGCCAGATCGTGCAGCGCCGTCGGGTCGTCATAGGCGGCGACGATATGGTGATCGGCAGCGGCGCCGGCGATGCTGGTGGGATCGGGATCCAGCACCACCACCTTGTAGCCGAGACGGTGGGCGGCCATCACGAAGTAGCGGCCGAGCTGGCCGCCCCCCAGCATACCGAGGGTGGCGGGTGGCAGTATCATGCCGGGTCCTCCAGGGTGAGGGCCAGCACCCGGTCGCGTTCGTTGGCGCGAAAACCGTCGAGCTGCTGCTGGTAGCGAGGGGCATCGCCGTCCTGGGCGACGGAGAGCAGGGAGACCGCAAACAGGCCGGCGTTGGCGGCGCCCGCCTCGCCGATGGCGAAGGTGGCGACCGGCACCCCCTTGGGCATCTGCACGATGGAGAGCAGGGAGTCCATCCCCTTGAGCTGGCGGGTCGGGATGGGCACACCCAGCACCGGAATGGTGGTCTTGGCGGCCACCATGCCCGGCAGGTGGGCGGCGCCGCCGGCGCCGGCGATGATGGCGCGCAGGCCACGCTCACGGGCGCTGGCGGCATATTCAAACAGCAGATCCGGGGTGCGGTGGGCCGAGACCACGCGCGCCTCGTAAGGGACGCCATGCTCCTTGAGGATGCGGGCGGCGGCCTGCATCACGGGCCAGTCGGAGTCGGATCCCATTACCAGGCCGATCAGGGGAGGGGTGTTCATGGCTATGACTCCTTGCAGTCAAACGTTTGTCTCTGGGTGGCAAAAAGAGCCGGCAAGCCGGCTCAGAATTTTTCGGGTCGCACGATTTCGACCGGTTGCAAAAAGGCGACCATGGCATAGTCGGGGTAGTAGCGACTCTGCAGGTGGGCGAGCAGGCGCTCCGCCTGTTCGCGGCTGCAGATCGCTTCCAGCCGGATGTTGCCGCTCTCGCTCCAGCTGGCGTTGCGCTCACCGTGGTCGCCGCGGCCTCTGGCATCCGTGATGGTGTAGCCGCGCAGCCCCTCGCGGGTGAGGGTGCGCAGCAGGGTGGGTTCCAGGTTCGCTTCCGTGATGACGGTGAGCAGGGTGCGGATCTCGGTCTGCATGTGGCTACTCCGTGAAGTGGCGGGCCCAGCTGTGGTAGAGCGGGATCCCCAGCATGATGTTGAACGGGAAGGTGACCCCCAGTACGGCGCTGAGCGACAGGCCCGGATTGGCCTGAGGCACGGCGATGCGCATGGTGGCCGGCACGGCGATATAGGAGGCGCTGGCCGCCAGGGTGGCCAGCAGGGTCAGGCCACCCAGGGAGAGCCCCATCAGCTGGCCGATCACCAGGCCGAGGCCAGCCGAGGCGAGCGGCATCAGCAGGGCGAAGCCGAGGAGGAACAGGCCGTGACGGCGCAGGTCCTGGCACTGGCGGGCGACGATGAGGCCCATCTCCAGCAGGAACAGCGCCAGCGCCCCCTTGAACAGGTCGACGAACAGGGGCTTGAGCGGGGCAATCCCGTCGGGACCGGCGAGATAACCGATGGCCATGCCGCCCAGCAGCAGGGTGACCCCCTTGCCGAGGAAGGTTTCATGGGCCAGTCGGCGCCAGCGGGTCTGCCGGCTCACTCCCTGGGCCAGTACGATGCCAACCAGGATGGCGGGGATCTCCATCACCGCCAGGAAGATGGAGAGCTGGGATTCGAAGTTGATGCCGCGCTCGGTGAGCCAGTTCACCCCGACCGCAAAGGTCGCCACGCTGACCGAGCCGTAGTGGGCGGCGGTGGCGGCGGCATCGACCCGGTTCATCTTGAGGCGCAGCACGGCGAACCCGGCCAGGGTCTGCAGCATGCCGAGCAGGATCACTAGCGCCAGTTGCGGTAATAAGGGTTGCAGGGATTGCTGCGCCAGACCGACGCCGCCCTTGAGGCCGATGGCCAGCAGCAGAAAGAGGGAGAGAGTATCGTAGAGCGCGGGCGGCAGCTTGAGCTCGGAGCGCACCAGACCGGCCAGCAGGCCAAACAGGAAAAAGAGTACAACAACATCCAGCATGGGAGTTCGCAGGAGGCAATTCACAGGGTGGTTGCATGCTAGAGTGCAAGATGTTTCGATAAAATCAGATTTTGATTGATGATTGTTCGGTAGAAACTGATAAGGGGCCCGATGCTCAACTATAAACAGCTCTATTACTTCTGGCACGTGGCGCGCAGCGGTAGTGTGACGCGGGCCGCCGAACAGTTGCACCTCACGCCGCAGACCGTCAGTGGTCAGGTGGCCGAGCTTGAGCTCTCCCTCGGGGTGGCGCTGTTCAACCGGGTGGGGCGGCGGCTTGCCCTGACCGCCGCCGGTCGCCAGGCGCTCGAACAGGCCGGCGCCATCTTCTCGCTCGGCGCCGATCTCGAGCATACCCTGCGCCATGCCAGCCAGGAGCTGACCATGCAGGTGGGGATCGCCGACTCCGTGCCCCGCACCCTGGCGTTCGAGCTGCTGGCGCCCGCCATGGCGCTGGCCACCCCGCTGCGCCTGGTGTGCCATGAAGAGCGGGCTGAACAGCTGTTCAGCGAGCTGGCCAGCCACAAGCTGGACATGGTGCTGATCGATCGCCCGCTTCCCCCCGACAGCGGGGTGCGCGGCTACAACCACGAGCTGGGACGCAGCCCGCTGGCGCTGTTTGCCAGCCCCGAGCTGGCTGCCCGGGCACGTCAGGGTTTTCCTGCTTCCCTCGAAGGCTTGCCCCTGCTGATCCCCGGAGAGAAGTCGGCAACCCATGACAGCCTGCTGGCTTGGTATCGTCAGCAGGGCATCCATCCCCATCTGGTCGGCCAGTTCGATGATTCGACTCTGATGAAGTCGTTTGGCAAGGCGGGGATGGGGATCTTCCCGGCGCCGCTGGCCATGGCCGAGGAGATAGCGCGGCTTTATGGTGTCGAACGGGTTGCAACCCTGACCGAAGTGACGCTCTCCTACTATCTGGTGTCGGCCGGTCGCCACCTCTCCCATCCCGGTGTGCAGGCGGTGATGGCAGGGGCGAAGCAGAGATTGGCGGCATTGGGTGGCAAGAAATAGAAATCTGGATGGCTATACATCCGCCTCTGCTCTGCCTATAATCCCTGCGCTTTGGCGCATCATGCTTAATAGGGAATCCGGTGAAAATCCGGAGCTGGCGCGCAGCGGTAAGGGGGAACGAAGCGACATCAGGGCACTGCCATCGGGTGGGAAGCCGTCGCCGTAGGCCATCAGCCCCCCAGCCCGAAGACCTGCCAAAGTTCGTATTTCGGGCCGAGAGAAACCGGCCACGAAGTAGATGCTTACGCGAACTTAAGGATCTCTCATGTCCAAGAAATTATTGGCGGCTGCCCTGTTGCCAACGGCGGCCTTTGCCCAGCCACTGACCATCCCCGTCAACCCCACCATGGTGGTGACCGCCACCCGTGTCGCCCAACCTGCCTCCAGTGTGCTGGCTCCCGTCAACGTGGTGACCCGTGACGAGATCGACCGTCTGCAAGCCCAGACCGTGACCGATGTGGTCAAGACCCTGCCCGGCGTGGAAGTGGTGAGCAATGGCGGCCGTGGCCAGCTGAGCTCGCTGCGGGTGCGTGGCGGCACTTCTTCCCAGACCCTGGTGCTGGTGGACGGGGTGCGTAGCGCCTCTCTGACCGCCGGGATGACGGAGCTCAACAACCTGCCGCTCAACCAGGTGGAGCGTATCGAATATATCCGCGGTGCGCGTGCCACTATCTATGGTTCGGATGCCATCGGCGGGGTGATCAACATCATCACCCGTCCCGATCCCGCGACCAACAAGCACAAATTCAATGTCGGTGCCGGCTCTCACAAACAGCGCCAGGCCGCCTTCAGCAGCGCCAGCCAGATCGGTGAAGCTGGCCAGCTCAAGGTTGCCGGGGGCTTCGATGACGAGACCGGCTACAACGTCCACCCCATCGCAGGGGTGAACGATGGCGACAAGCACGGTCACCGGGGCTATAACGCCATGCTGGACTATCAGCATGCGCTGACCGGCAACTGGGATCTGTTCGGCACGACCCGCTGGTTCCGCAACATTGCCCAGTACGACCGATCGTCCGCCGCTTCTGCCTGGGGCCCGGCCTACCATCAGCGCAACGAAACCTGGACCGAGAATCAGAGCTACCAGCTGGGGTCCCGTTATCACGACGAGCGTTACCTGAGCGAACTGCGCGGTGCCTTCTCCAAACAGGATGCCTACGACTACCCGGACAGCAGCGGCCGCGATCAGGCCACTGACCGGCTCTATACCCGTCAGTACACCCTGAACTGGGTCAACAACGTCAAGCTGGACGAGAACTGGACCCTGGGTGGCGGCGCCGACTGGCAGCGTGACATGCTGGATGCCAGTTCCCGTTCCTCCGGCACCGCCTTCCCGAGCGATGCCGACGAGCGCGACAACACCGGGCTCTATGCTCTGGCCCAGTTTGACAACCAGACGTGGCAGGCCGAGCTGAGCGGTCGCAGTGACGACAACAAGCAGTTTGGTCGTCACAACACCTGGCAGACCGGGGCTGGTTGGCGCTTCGTGGAGGATTATCGCCTCAGTGCCCGTTACGGCACTGGCTTCCGCGCCCCCTCTTTTAATGACCTCTACTACCCGAGCTCAGGCAACCCTGACTTGAAGCCGGAAGAGTCGAAGAGCCGCGAGCTGATGCTCGATGGTCAGACTGCCGGCGTCGAGTGGCGTGTGACCGGTTATCGCAACGACTTCGAGCAGATGATCCAGTGGGCACCCACTAATCCGAGTGATT
>NZ_CP023141.1:442500-710000 GCF_002285935.1 Aeromonas dhakensis | reverse complement strand
GAGGGGAGTGAAATAGAACCTGAAACCGTGTACGTACAAGCAGTGGGAGCCCTTCGGGGTGACTGCGTACCTTTTGTATAATGGGTCAGCGACTTACATTTTGTAGCGAGGTTAACCGTATAGGGGAGCCGTAGGGAAACCGAGTCTTAACTGGGCGTCTAGTTGCAAGGTGTAGACCCGAAACCGGGTGATCTAGCCATGGGCAGGTTGAAGGTTGAGTAACATCAACTGGAGGACCGAACCCACTAACGTTGCAAAGTTAGGGGATGACCTGTGGCTGGGGGTGAAAGGCCAATCAAACTCGGAGATAGCTGGTTCTCCCCGAAAGCTATTTAGGTAGCGCCTCGGACGAATACTACTGGGGGTAGAGCACTGTTTGGGCTAGGGGGTCATCCCGACTTACCAACCCCATGCAAACTCCGAATACCAGTAAGTAATATCCGGGAGACACACGGCGGGTGCTAACGTCCGTCGTGAAGAGGGAAACAACCCAGACCGCCGGCTAAGGTCCCAAAGTTCTGGTTAAGTGGGAAACGATGTGGGAAGGCTCAGACAGCTAGGATGTTGGCTTAGAAGCAGCCATCATTTAAAGAAAGCGTAATAGCTCACTAGTCGAGTCGGCCTGCGCGGAAGATGTAACGGGGCTCAAACCAGGCACCGAAGCCGCGGATTCACACTAAGTGTGAGTGGTAGGGGAGCGTTCTGTAAGTCTGCGAAGGTGTATCGAGAGGTATGCTGGAGATATCAGAAGTGCGAATGCTGACGTAAGTAACGATAAAGGGGGTGAAAAGCCTCCTCGCCGGAAGACCAAGGGTTCCTGTCCAACGTTAATCGGGGCAGGGTGAGTCGACCCCTAAGGCGAGGCCGAAAGGCGTAGTCGATGGGAAGCAGGTTAATATTCCTGCACGACTTGTAATTGCGATGGGGGACGGAGAAGGCTAGGTGGGCCAGGCGACGGTTGTCCTGGTGAAAGTGCGTAGGTGGTGTTTCTAGGCAAATCCGGAGACACAACACTGAGACACGAGACGAACGCACCACGGTGCGGAAGCCATTGATGCCCTGCTTCCAGGAAAAGCCTCTAAGCTTCAGATTACAAGTCATCGTACCCCAAACCGACACAGGTGGTCGGGTAGAGAATACCAAGGCGCTTGAGAGAACTCGGGTGAAGGAACTAGGCAAAATAGTACCGTAACTTCGGGAGAAGGTACGCTCTTGTTGGTGAAGTCCCTTGCGGATGGAGCTGACGGGAGTCGCAGTGACCAGATGGCTGGGACTGTTTATCAAAAACACAGCACTCTGCAAACACGAAAGTGGACGTATAGGGTGTGACACCTGCCCGGTGCCGGAAGGTTAATTGATGGGGTTAGCGCAAGCGAAGCTCTTGATCGAAGCCCCGGTAAACGGCGGCCGTAACTATAACGGTCCTAAGGTAGCGAAATTCCTTGTCGGGTAAGTTCCGACCTGCACGAATGGTGTAACCATGGCCATGCTGTCTCCACCCGAGACTCAGTGAAATCGAATTCGCCGTGAAGATGCGGTGTACCCGCGGCTAGACGGAAAGACCCCGTGAACCTTTACTACAGCTTGGCACTGAACATTGAACCTACATGTGTAGGATAGGTGGGAGGCTTTGAAGGCGTGACGCCAGTTGCGCTGGAGCCGTCCTTGAAATACCACCCTTGTATGTTTGATGTTCTAACGCAGGGCCCTGAATCGGGCTCGCGGACAGTGCCTGGTGGGTAGTTTGACTGGGGCGGTCTCCTCCCAAAGAGTAACGGAGGAGCACGAAGGTTGGCTAATCCTGGTCGGACATCAGGAGGTTAGTGCAATGGCATAAGCCAGCTTAACTGCGAGACGGACAGGTCGAGCAGGTACGAAAGTAGGTCATAGTGATCCGGTGGTTCTGAATGGAAGGGCCATCGCTCAACGGATAAAAGGTACTCCGGGGATAACAGGCTGATACCGCCCAAGAGTTCATATCGACGGCGGTGTTTGGCACCTCGATGTCGGCTCATCACATCCTGGGGCTGAAGTCGGTCCCAAGGGTATGGCTGTTCGCCATTTAAAGTGGTACGCGAGCTGGGTTCAGAACGTCGTGAGACAGTTCGGTCCCTATCTGCCGTGGGCGTTGGATGATTGAAGGGAGTTGCTCCTAGTACGAGAGGACCGGAGTGAACGAACCTCTGGTGTTCGGGTTGTCACGCCAGTGGCACTGCCCGGTAGCTAAGTTCGGAATCGATAACCGCTGAAAGCATCTAAGCGGGAAGCGAGCCCTGAGATGAGTCATCCCTGACCCCTTGAGGGTCCTAAAGGGCCGTTGGAGACCACAACGTTGATAGGTGGGGTGTGTAAGCGCGGCGACGTGTTGAGCTAACCCATACTAATTACCCGTGAGGCTTAACCATACAACACCCAAGAAGTGTTCGAAGGCTTGTAGCAGATACCGAGAACGAAGAATTAAATCAGCTTTTTCAGATTGAAGATTTTGCCTGGCGGCAATAGCGCAGTGGAACCACCTGACCCCATGCCGAACTCAGAAGTGAAACGCTGTAGCGCCGATGGTAGTGTGGCATTCGCCATGCGAGAGTAGGACACTGCCAGGCACCCAATTAAACGGTGATGTGAAAGCACATGGCCGGCTGCGAGGATGACACCTCAGAAGAAGCGGCAAAAGATTTAGCGAAAGCTAACCGAATGCGGAGCGGTAGTTCAGTCGGTTAGAATACCGGCCTGTCACGCCGGGGGTCGCGGGTTCGAGTCCCGTCCGCTCCGCCACTACTTAAGAAGCCCAGTCGAAAGACTGGGCTTTTTTTCGTCTCTACGATCTCTCTATCTCATCTCGGTTAGCCCGATTTCGTTGCTCCATCCCGTTTCATGTTTATCTGAAATTCGCCGCCGCCCATGGTTGTCGCTATAATGGCCGCCCTCAATCAAGGTGGTGGTATGAAAGCAGAGTATCTACAGCGATTCGGGGGCATTGCCCGTCTTTATGGTCAGAGTGCACTTGGTTCCTTCAGCCAGGCGCGTGTCTGTGTGGTCGGGATCGGCGGCGTCGGCTCCTGGGCGGCAGAGGCGCTGGCCCGTGCCGGCATCAACCAGATCACCCTGATCGACATGGACGACATCTGTATCACCAACACCAACCGCCAGATCCACGCCATGCAGGGCACGGTCGGTCGCCTCAAGACGGAGGTGATGGCCGAGCGCATCCGTGCCATCAATCCGGATTGCGAGGTGATCGAGGTGGATGACTTCGTTACCGCCGACAACCTGGCCGAGCATATCAAGCGGGAGTTTGACTATGTGGTGGATGCCATCGACTCGGTCAAGGCCAAGGTGGCGCTGATTGCCTTCTGCAAGCGCAACAAGATCCCGGTGATTGTGGCGGGCGGCGCCGGTGGGCAGATGGACCCGACGCAGATCACCGTGGCCGATCTGGCCAAGACCATTCAGGATCCGCTGGCCGCCAAGGTGCGCTCTGACCTGCGCCGGCTACACAGTTTCAGCAAGAATCCGGCGCGCAAGTTCGGGGTGGAGTGTGTCTTTTCAACCGAGCAGTTGAGCTACCCGGATGGTAATGGCGGCACCTGTCAGGCCAAGGCGGCCAGCGATGGCAATATGAAGATGGATTGCGCCTCTGGCTTTGGCGCCGTGACGCCGGTGACGGCCACCTTTGGCTTGGTCGCCGCCTCCCGGGTATTGAGGAAGATTGCCGAACGAGGAGCCCGTGCCGAGAAAGAGGCCGGGAATGAAGAAACAGGGTCGATTGGCGAAGCCTGATCGACCACTGAACAAGGCGGGTTAGACTGCCTGTTGCCGGATAGCCAATACTATGGCCCTGAGCCCGTTGCCCCGCGACGGGCTCAGGTGTTTCTCAAGCCCTAGCTCGCTGAAATAGGCATCGATATCGAAAGTCTGGATAGTGTCGGCACTCTGATGATTGAGCGCCGCCAGCACGATGACGATGAGGCCACGCACGATGCGGGCATCGGAGTCGCAGGCAAAGTGCCAGTTGCCATCCTCACTCTTTTCACCCTTCAGCCAGGCCTGGCTCTCGCACCCTTTCAAGCGGTTCTCTTCCTGCTGCCACTCTGCGGGCAAGGTGGGTAGCAGCTTGCCGAGCTGTATGATAAGGCGGTACTGGTTCTCCCAGCCGTTCGCCGCCGCAAACTGCTGGCGGATGGTATAGGCATCGGGCTCAAGGCCGATCCGGGTATAGGTTGCGAGGCTGTTCATCGGGTTGTCTGCCTTAGAAGAAGTCACTGAGTTTGTGCAGGGCGGCCAGCAGGGCGTCCACATCGTCACGGTTGTTGTAACAGGCCAGCGAGGCTCGCATTGTGCCGCCTATGCCAAGGCTCTCCATCAACGGCATGGCGCAGTGGTGGCCGACCCGCAGGGCGATCCCCTGCATGTCGAGCAGGGTAGCCGCATCCTGGGGGTGGATATCCGCTAGCAGGAAGGAGACCGCGCCGGCGCGTTGGCGAGGTTCGCCGACAAGATGCAGCCCCGGCACCTGCCGCAGGCCGGCGACCAGATAGTCGGTCAGCACCGCTTCATGGCTGGCCAGCAACCCCCGGTCTTGCTCCATCACAAAGTCGATGGCGGCGGCTAGGCCGATGGCGCCGGCGATATGGGGCGTACCCGCCTCGAACTTGAAGGGCAGGCTATTGAAGGTAGTGCCGCTGAAGCTGACCCTGTCGATCATCTCGCCGCCGGCCTGCCAGGGCGGCATCCGCTCCAGCAGTTCGGTGCGCCCCCACAGCACACCGATACCGGTCGGGCCGTAGAGCTTGTGGCCGGAGAAGGCATAGAAGTCGCAGCCGATGGCCTGCACATCTACCTCGAGATGAGCCACTGCCTGGGCGCCGTCGATCAGGGTCAGGGCGCCGACCGCCTTGGCGGCCGCCACTATCTGTTCGACCGGGTTGACGGTACCGAGGGCATTGGAGACGTGAGCCACGCTCACCAGTCGGGTACGTGGTCCCAGCATGGCCAGATAGGCGGCCATGTCGAGATCGCCCCGCTCATCGAGGGGGACGACCCGGATGACGGCGCCGGTGCGCTGGGCGACCAATTGCCACGGGACGATGTTGGCGTGGTGTTCCAGGGTGCTGAGCACGACTTCATCCCCCGCCCTCAGCTCGCTTATCCCCCAGCTCTGGGCCATCAGGTTGATCGCCTCCGTGGTGCCACGGGTCCATATCACCTCGTGGCTGCGAGGGGCATTGATAAAGCGAGCGACAGTCTCGCGGGCATCTTCGAAGGCGCGGGTGGCCCGGCCGCTCAGGGCGTGGGCGGCACGGTGCACGTTGGCGTTGTCGGCCCGATAGTAGTGATTGATCGCATCCAGCACGGTTTGCGGCTTCTGGGTGGTGGCGGCATTGTCCAGATAGACCAGCGGGTGGCCGTTGACCTCCTGCGCCAAGGCCGGAAACTGGCTGCGCAGCCGGTCGTGCTGTTGCTGGTTCATGCTCCCCTCACTGTCTGGAAAAGTGGTCATCATCTCGAAAAGTCGGTCATGATCCTGAAAACCGCCGCCGAACACAAGGCATCTGGCGAGCTATTGCTCGATGGGGCTGGCCGGGTGATTTCTGTTACAATGCCGCCCCTCATCATAAGCCAAGAGATCCGGCCCATGAAGCTCAACCCCAATCAGAACGAAGCGGTCAAGTATGTCTCCGGCCCTTGCCTGGTGCTGGCGGGTGCCGGATCGGGCAAGACCCGCGTCATCACCAACAAGATTGCCTATCTGGTGCAGCAGTGCGGCTACAACGCGCGCAACATAGCGGCGGTCACCTTTACCAACAAGGCGGCGCGGGAGATGAAGGAGCGGGTCGGCCAGACCCTGGGTCGCAAGGAGGCGCGGGGGCTGATGGTCTCCACCTTCCATACCCTGGGGCTCGAGATCATTCGCCGCGAGCACAAGAGCCTGAACCTCAAGGCCAACTTCTCACTGTTCGACGACACCGATCAGCTGGCGCTGCTCAAGGAGCTGACCGAGGAGGAGCTCGACAACGACAAGGACAAGCTCTCGGCTCTTATCAGCCAGATCTCCAACTGGAAGAACGACCTTATCCTGCCTGCCCGGGCCATGCGCATCGCTCGCGGGCCGGAAGAGGTGTTGATGGCCCAGTTCTACGAGCGCTACCACCGCCAGATGGTGGCCTACAACGCGCTGGATTTTGACGACCTCATCGTGATGCCGACCCTGTTGCTCAAGAGCAACCAGGAGGTGCGCGAGCGCTGGCAGAACAAGATCCGCTATCTGCTGGTCGACGAATACCAGGACACCAACACCAGCCAGTACGAGCTGGTGAAGCAGATCGTCGGCGAGCGGGCTCGCTTCACCGTGGTGGGGGACGACGACCAGTCCATCTACTCCTGGCGTGGGGCAAAGCCGCAGAACCTGGTGCTGCTGAACGAAGATTTCCCCAATCTGCGGCTCATCAAGCTGGAGCAGAACTACCGCTCCAAGCGGCGCATCCTCAAGTGCGCCAACATCCTGATCGCCAACAACCCCCATGTCTACGACAAGGCGCTCTTCTCCGAGCTGGACGAGGGGGTGAAGCTCAAGGTGCTGTTTGCCAAGAACGAGGAGCATGAGGCGGAGCGCATCGCCGCCGAGCTGATGGGCCACAAGTTCATGAATCGCACCCGCTTCAAGGACTACGCCATCCTCTACCGGGGCAACCATCAGTCGCGCATCTTCGAGAAGGCGCTGATGACCAACCGCATTCCCTACCGTATCTCGGGCGGCACCTCATTTTTCTCCCGCACCGAGATCAAGGACATCATGGCCTACCTCAAGTTGCTGGTGAATCCGGACGAGGACACCGCCTTCCTGCGGGTGGTGAATCTGCCGCGCCGGGAGATAGGCCCCACCACGCTCGAGAAGCTGGGTCAGTACGCCAACCAGCGTGGCAAGAGCCTGTTTGCCGCCAGCTTCGAGCTGGGGCTGGAGCAGCACCTATCCGGTCGGGGCCTCACCGCCCTGCAGGCTTTCACCAACTGGCTGGTGCGGCTCGGTGATCAGGCCCTGCGCGGCAACCCGGTGGAGGCGGTGCGGGACATGATCAAGGAGATCCACTACGAGGAGTGGCTCTACGAGACCTCCCCCAGTCCCAAGGCGGCCGAGATGCGGATGCAGAACGTCTCCACCCTCTATCGCTGGATCAGCGAGATGCTGGAGGGGGACGAGCTGGAAGAGTCGATGACGCTCGCTCAGGTGGTGACCCGTCTCACCCTGCGCGACATGATGGAGCGCAACGAGGGGGAGGATGAGGCGGATCAGGTGCAGCTGATGACTTTGCACGCCTCCAAGGGGCTGGAGTTCCCCTATGTCTACATGGTGGGCATGGAGGAGGGGTTGCTGCCGCACCAGACCAGCATCGACGAGGACAACGTGGAGGAGGAGCGGCGCCTTGCCTATGTGGGGATCACCCGGGCCCAGACCGAACTGACCTTTACCCTCTGCAAGGAGCGGCGCCAGTTTGGTGAGTCGGTGCGGCCGGAGCCGAGCCGCTTCCTGCTGGAACTGCCGCAGGATGACCTGGAGTGGGAGAACCAGAAGAAGGTGAGTGCGGAGGAGCGCCAGCAGAAGGGGCAGATGGCGGTGGCCAATCTGCGCGCCATGTTCAAGAAGGATTGAGTCGCTCCGCTTATTTGCTCTGGGTCAGCAGGGGCGTGATGTCGGCGCCCGGCATGGGTGGTGAAATGTAGCGCCCCTGGCCCATCAGGCAGCCCAGGTCGATCAGCTTCTGCAGTTGCTGCTGGTTCTCTATCCCTTCCACCACCAAGGTGAAGTCCAGATCCTGGCAGATGTCGCGCATGGCGCGAATGAGGGCAAGATCCTTGGGAGATTGCAGCATGCGATGGGTGAAGCTGTCATCCACCTTGATGTAGTCTACCGGGAAGTGGAACAGGGCATTGAGGGAAGAGAAGCCGGTACCGAAATCATCCAGGCTGATCTGGATGCCCTTGGCCCTCAGCTCGTGCAGTGAGGTGAGGGCGTCGGAATCCTGCCGTGACAACTCGCGCTCGTTGAATTCGAAAATCAGATAGCCGGGGGAGATCCCCTCGGATTCGATGATCTCGACCAGTTGCATGATCTGTTCATGGCTGACCAGATGTTTGCCGGACAGGTTGATGGCCACCTTGAACTTGCTCTGGCCGGAGAGCGGCAGCCACTCCTTCAGCTGCTGGCAGGTGTGGCGCAGGATCTGGTAATCCAGCTCCTGAATGAGGCCACACTGCTCCGCCAGCGGGATGAAGTCGAATGCGTCCTTGAGCACCCCCTCTTCGGTGATCCAGCGTGCCATGACCTCCAGCCCGGTCAGGCGGCTGTCCTTGAGCCGGATCACCGGCTGGAAATAGGGCACGATGCGGCCTGCCCGCAGCGCTCTGGCCAGCATCTCCTCCGGTGAGGCCCAGGTCTGGGCCGAACACTCCTCCGAATAGCTGACAATGCGGCTGCGGCCGTTGCGCTTGGCCTGGTACATGGCCAGATCGGCCTGATGCAGCAGCTGGCTGATGTCGGATGTCTGTTCCGACACGCTGGCCACTCCGAGACTCACCGTGATGCCGAGTTCGTTGCCCATCAGCCGGAAGGGATAGGAGAGGCGGCTGATGATGCGGTTGAGCACCGGGCTGATATCTTCCTCGGTCTTGCTGCTGTCCAGATAGATGACGAACTCGTCCCCCCCCAGCCTGGCCACCATGTCGTTTTGTCGGATGCAGGTTTGCAGGCGGCGGCTCATCTCCTTGAGCAGCTGGTCGCCGGCGCTGTGGCCGAGAGTGTCGTTGACCTGCTTGAAGTGGTCCACATCGATGAAGATCAGTGAAAACCCGGGCGACTTGTAGCGGTGAAAGTGGGTCATGGCGTGGTTGAGGTGGTTCATCAACAACGCCCGGTTGGGCAACTGGGTCAGCGGGTCGTGCAGGGCATCGAACTGCAGCCGGCGTTCCAGCTCCTGGTGCTGCTTCAGCTGCTTCTGCAGCCTGAGGTTGGTCTGGCGCAACTGCTGCAGCCGCTGGTTGATGGAGTCTTCCGAGTTGATGTCGTGCAGCTGCTGGCGGATCCGTCTCAGCTCCAGCAGCAGGGTCAGCTGGCTGCGCAGAAAGTCGAGAAACAGCCGGTCGTCGGTTTCCAGCGGCTGTTGCAGGCTGATGAGGAAGTGGGCGAAGTACTGCTGCTGGAGACGCAGCGGCTGGCTGTACCAGTAAAGCTGCTCCTTGTGCTGCTCAATGTTGTTGGTGCTGTGGCAGAGCCCGGTGATGAATTCGTCGCTGTGGTGGGGCAGTTCCGGGTAGATCTTCTCGAGCCGGTGGCTGTCGATGCGTACCAGCAGCATGTCCTGAATGGCGAGCATCTGGCGCAACACAGCCTCGAGCTGGGAGAAGAGCGCCTGGCTGGGCAGGGTGTTGGCCAGCCGGATGATGCGGTTGATGCTCTCGATCTTTCTCTGCCAGTCCGGATCCTTGCGAATGAGCGGCGAGGCCAGCTCTGACAGCTGGGAGCCAGCCTGGGTCTCGTTCAGCCGTTTGGCCAGGCACTCCAGCAACAGGCGCAGCGTCGGCAGCTCCTTGGGCTGGCAGCAGGCCAGCAACCACTGGATCTGACCGTGCTCGACCGGCAGGGTGCACCAACCCTCGGCTTCGTCCAGCTGGGCCAGTTGATCCGTGATGCGTGACTCTTCCAGCCCCAGCTGCAGTTTGAAGCTGTCGGGGACCTGGTATTCACACACCCAGTGCAGTCCGGCTTCCGACAGGCCGAGCATGCCGAAATGTTGCAACGGGCAGAGCTGGTTCAGCTGCTGGATCAGGGTGTCGTAATCTTTGGTAGTGGCGACGGAGGGGGCGGGGAAATCCATAATAGCGGAAACCAACGCCAGCAAGGGAGTCGAGTAATGTGGTGCTGTGGGTTGCGCTGACATGAGTGACTCCCGATTTATCTACCCTTCAAAGAGTAGTCGGAAGTCATCAGATTGAAAGGGCCGCATATGCGGCCCTTTCAATCACTTAGAGCTTGTCGATCATGTAGTGAATGGCGTTTTCGATCTCTTCATCGCTACAGGTGGCGCAAGTCCCTCTGGGTGGCATGACGCCGGTCTTGCCTGCGAAGCCGGCAATGGCATGTTTCTTAAGTGTTTCAATGCCTTGGGCGATACGAGGCTCCCAGGCAGCCTTGTCGCCGCGCTTGGGCGCGCCGGCGATGCCGGCATCGTGACAGGCGAAGCAGGCGCCCTTGAACACGGCTTCACCGTCGCGCGGGCCGGATGACGCGGCCGCCGCAGGGGCTGCGCCTGCGGTCGCAATCCCTTCCAGATCCTTGGCGGTGTAGACCTGACCGACCGGCTTGATGCGCTCGGCAATGGCCTCCGGCGACATATCATCGGCAGCCAGCACGGCACCGGACAAACTGGCGGCCGTCATCCCGACCGCCAGCAAATAGCTCAGTTTTTTCAACACGCTCATGTACTCCCAGCAGGCTTTTATTATCCCTAGAAAACGACTGGATTATAACCGAATAGTTACAGCCATTTAAACGCTTGTGTGTGAAGTGTTAAGCACTCTGCGTGCAAAGTTTCTTCGTCGGATCACAAACTGGCGAGGCCGGCCTGCAAAAAAGAAACCCGGTTTTCACCGGGTTTCATCTGATTGACGTGCTGAAAGGCTTATTTGTCCCAGCTGAGGATCACCTTGCCGGACTGGCCGGAGCGCATGGCATCGAAGCCCTGCTGGAAGTCGTCGATGTGGAAGCGGTGGGTGATGATGGGGGAGAGATCGAGCCCGGACTGGATGAGGCTCGCCATCTTGTACCAGGTTTCGAACATCTCGCGGCCGTAAATCCCCTTGATGAACAGTCCCTTGAAGATCACCTTGCCCCAGTCGATGGCCATGGTGGCGGGGGGAATGCCGAGCATGGCGATTTTGCCGCCGTGGTTCATCTTGTCGATCATGTCCTGGAAGGCGGAGGGGACGCCGGACATCTCCAGCCCCACGTCGAACCCCTCGGTCATGCCAAGCTCGCTCATCACGTCGGAGAGCTGCTCCTTGGCCACGTTGACGGAGCGGGTGGCGCCCATCTTGCGGGCCAGCTCGAGCCGGTACTCGTTGACGTCGGTGATCACCACGTGACGGGCTCCCACATGACGGCAGACGGCAGCAGCCATGATGCCGATGGGGCCGGCGCCGGTGATCAGCACGTCTTCACCCACCAGGTCGAAGGAGAGGGCGGTGTGCACCGCGTTGCCAAACGGATCGAAGATGGCGGCCAGCTCATCCGGGATGTTGTCCGGCAGCTTGAAGGCGTTGAAGGCCGGGATCACCAGGTACTCGGCAAAAGCGCCGGGGCGGTTGACGCCGACCCCTATGGTGTTGCGGCACAGGTGGGTGCGACCGGCACGGCAGTTGCGGCAGTGGCCGCAGGTGATGTGGCCTTCGCCGGAGACCCGGTCACCGACCGCGAAGCCGCGCACTTCCTGGCCTACGGCGACCACTTCACCGACATATTCGTGGCCGACCACCATGGGCACCGGGATGGTCTTCTGCGACCATTCGTCCCAGTTGTAGATGTGGATATCGGTGCCACAGATGGCGGTCTTGCGGATCTTGATCAGCAGATCGTTGTGGCCCAGTTCGGGGGCCGGTACGTCTGTCATCCAGATGCCGACTTCTTTGTGCAGTTTGGAGAGTGCTTTCATGGTTGTTCCTTCACGATGAGCGCAGAAAAAAGGGGCGCCGGGCCCCTTGATTCAAATCAGATGATGCCGAGTTCGCGGCCGATGCGAATGAAGGCATCGATGGCCTGGTCCAGCTGTTCGCGGGTATGGGCGGCGGACATCTGGGTGCGGATGCGGGCCTGGCCCTTGGGCACGACCGGGAAGGAGAAGCCCACCACATAGATGCCGGCGGCCAGCATGCGGCTCGCCATCTCGGCTGCCAGCTTGGCGTCTCCCAGCATCACCGGGATGATGGCGTGATCGGCGCCGGCCAGGGTAAAGCCGGCGGCGCTCATCCGCTCGCGGAAGTACTGGCTGTTCTCCTTCAGGCGGGCACGCAGGTCGTGGCCGTCGGCCAGCATGTCGATCACCTTGATGGTGGCGGCGACGATGGAGGGTGCCAGCGAGTTGGAGAAGAGATAGGGGCGGGAGCGCTGACGCAACCAGTCGATCACCTCTTTCTTGCCGGAGGTGTAACCGCCGGAGGCGCCGCCGAGCGCCTTGCCCAGGGTGCCGGTGATGATGTCGACCCGCTCCATCACGCCACAGTATTCGTGGGTGCCGCGGCCGTTCTCGCCGATGAAGCCGACGGCATGGGAGTCATCCACCATCACCAGCGCATCGTACTTGTCAGCCAGATCGCAGATGGATTTGAGGTCGGCGATGACGCCATCCATGGAGAAGACGCCGTCGGTGGCGATCAGCTTGAAGCGGGCACCATCGGCATCGGCCTGCTTGAGCTGGGCTTCCAGTTCGGCCATGTCATTGTTGGCGTAGCGATAGCGCTTGGCCTTGCACAACCGCACCCCATCGATGATGGAGGCGTGGTTGAGGGCATCGGAGATGATGGCGTCTTCGGCGCCGAACAGCGTCTCGAACAGACCGCCGTTGGCATCGAAGCAGGAAGAGTAGAGGATGGTGTCTTCGGTGCCGAGGAAGGCTGACAGCTTCTGCTCCAGCGCCTTGTGCTGATCCTGGGTGCCGCAGATGAAACGGACCGAGGCCATGCCGAAGCCGTGGCTGTCCAGCCCCTGGTGGGCCGCTTCGATCAGATCGGGGTGGTTGGCCAGCCCCAGATAGTTGTTGGCACAGAAGTTCAGCACCTGCTCGCCGCCCACCGCAATCCGGGCCTGCTGGGCCGAGGTGATGACGCGTTCCTGCTTGTACAATCCTTCAGCCTGGACCTGCTCAAGCTGCTCGGTCAGGTGACGATAGAATCCGTTAGACATCCTCGATCCTCATTGGCTATTTCAGCTGCGTATCAACAGAGGACGACATTTTACTGCAATCTGTTGCGGCGAATTCAAATTATTGTGCTGATGTTCAACAAATGTGAAACAGATCTCACCCAGCTGGTTGGGCCAGTTGACGGTAATGCTGCTCCAGCTGGCGGATCTGTTCGGCCACCTGCGGCTGCACATAGGGGCGCAGCAGAAACAGCACCCGCAAGACGCCCTGATAGAGCAGTGGCTTGGTGATGCGGGTGCTGGGAGCCTGGGCGATCTGGAACGGGATCCAGCAGGTCACCACCATCTTGATGGTCTGGCCCAGATCCGGCAGATCCTCGTCGCTGACGTCTATGATGCCGCCCTCGCGCAGGCTTCTGAGCAGGGCCACCACGGCGGCGCGTAGCTGCTCCTGGGCCTTGAGGTACTTCTGCTGCAGCGGCTCGTCGCGACTGAGAATGTCCGGCAGGTTGGCGTAGAAAAAGCGGAACTGCCACATCAGATAGAAGATGGCATCCAGATAGCCCATCAGGTTTTCCAGCTTGATCTCGTCGCTGCGGGCCGGCGTGAAGCTCTCGCTCAGGTGACGGGCGTACTGGTCGAAGATGGAGTGGATGATGTCTTCTTTATTGCGAAAGTGGTAATAGAGGTTGCCCGGGCTGATGCCGAGGTGGGCGGCAATGTGGTTGGTGGTGATGTTGCGCTCACCCTGGTCGTTGAACAGCTCGGTGGCGCTGTGAATGATCCTGTCTCTGGTTTTCATCGCTGCTCCCTCTGCCGGGTCCCGGGGGCGATCTCGTCAAGGTCGAATCCCCCTGCGGCCCGTGATAAACTTTTCGGCAATTTTAAATTGGCTCACTATACACAGCTTTAACAGGCAGTCACATGTGACCATCAACGTACGCGAGGCAAACTCCATGATCGTAGTAACTGGCGGTGCTGGCTTTATCGGCAGCAATCTGGTCAAGCAGCTGAACGCTCAAGGACGGACCGACATCGTGGTCATCGATGATCTGACCGACGGCACCAAGTTCGTCAATCTGGTCGATCTGACCATTGCCGATTACATGGATAAGGATGAGTTCCAGGCGCGGATCGTCTCCGGTGACGAGTTTGAAGAGTGGGACGGCATCGAGGTGATCTTCCACGAAGGTGCCTGCTCCGCCACCACCGAGTGGAACGGCAAGTTCATCATGGAGGTCAACTACGAGTACTCCAAGGATCTGTTCCACTACTGCATCGAGCGGGAAATTCCGTTCATCTACGCCTCTTCCGCCGCGACCTACGGCGGGCGCAACGACAACTTCATCGAAGATCCCAAGTTCGAGCAGCCGCTCAACGTCTACGGTTACTCCAAGCAGCTGTTCGACCAGTATGTGCGCCGCTGGATGCCGGAGATCAACTCTCAGGTAGTCGGCCTCAAGTACTTCAACGTCTATGGCCCGCGCGAGCAGCACAAGGGCTCCATGGCCTCGGTTGCCTTCCACCTCAACACCCAGGTGAAGAAGGGCGAAAATCCCAAGCTGTTCGAAGGCTGCGACGGTTTCCCCAACGGCGGTCAGATGCGCGACTTCATCTATGTGGATGACGTCTGCAAGGTGAACCTCTGGTTCTGGCAGAATCCGCAGCACTCCGGCATCTTCAACTGCGGTACCGGTCGTGCCGAGCCGTTCCAGAACGTGGCCGAGGCGGTGATCAAGCATCACCAGAAGGGCGCAGTCGAGTACATTCCCTTCCCGGATCACCTCAAGGGCCGTTATCAGAGCTTCACCCAGGCGGACATGACCAAGCTGCGCGGTGTCGGCTATGACGCCGAGTTCAAGACCGTGGCCGAAGGCGTGGCCGACTACATGGCCTGGTTGAACCGGGCTTGATCCCCCTCTGACGGGTGGCTGCTGGCCACCCGTCGTTCGGATACCCTCCCATGAATATATTGATGGCACTCTCCCAGCTCGAAGTGACGGGAGCTGAGGTCTATGCCACCACGGTCGGTAACGAATTGACCCGGCGTGGCCACCAGGTTTTCTACGTATCGGACACTCTGACCAAGCCCACGCTGGGCCAGGTATTCAAGCTGCGATTCAACAAGCGCAGCATACTGCGCCGCTTCTGGCACGTGTTTTACCTCGTCTACCTCATCAAGAAGCATCATATCCAGTTGGTGCACGCCCACTCCCGCGCCTCCGGTTGGAGCAGCTATGTGGCCTGCAAGCTGACCGGCACTCCCATGATCACCACGGTACACGGGCGCCAGCCGGTGCATGCCTCCCGCAAGGCTTTTCATGCCCTCGGTTTTCGGGCGGTGGCGGTGTGCGAAGATATCGCCAGCCAGATCATCGACAATCTGGGGGTGGATCCGGCCATCGTACAGGTGCTGCGCAACGGCATCGAGACCGACAAGTTCCAGCCCGTGCCGGCTCCGGACAACGCCAAGCCGGTGATCGCCATCATAGGTCGGCTCAGCGGCCCCAAGGGGGAGCTCTGCTACCGGTTGCTGGATGAAGTGCTGGATCTGGATGCCTGCCAGGTGAAGGTGGTGAGTGGCAGCCAGCTGCCCGAGCGCTTCGTGCGTTTTCGTGACCGGGTCGATTTCGTCGGTTACGTAGAGGATATCCCTGCCCTGATGGCGCAATGCGATCTGGTGATCGGTGCCGGTCGGGTAGCGATGGAAGCCCTGTTGTGCGGTCGTCCGGCGTTTGCCATCGGCGAGGCCAAGGCCATCGGCCTGGTGACCGGGCAGAATCTGGATGAGGCGCTGGCCAGCAACTTCGGCGACATAGGCCCCAGGGATCTGGCTATCGATTTTGCCGCGCTGAAGACGCAGATTGCCCCGGCCCTGGCCAGCGGCAGCATCTCCGACGTTATCCGTCAGCGCATTCAGGCCGAGTATGGCTTGGCGGGGGTAGTCTCCGGCCTGGAGTCCATCTATCAGGATGCGGTGGTCGAAACCCTGCGCCGCGAGATGCCGGTCATCATGTACCACCGCTTCATCGAGCACGAGAGCGAGAAGGGGGTGCATGGTACCTGGATGCCGATCGCCATGTTCGAGAAGCACCTGCGCCTGATGAAGTGGCTGGGTTATGAGACCCTGACGTTTCGCGACCTGGCGGACAAGGGGTTCATCCATCGTCTGCAATACGGCAAGAGATACCTGATGATCACGGCTGACGACGGCTATCAGGACAACCTGACCCGCATGCTGCCGCTGCTGGAAAAATATGGTTACAAAGCCGTGGTATACGTGGTCACGGGGGAAGGGTATAACCGCTGGGACGTGGAGCAGGCGAGCAACCCGGACACCCGGGTGGATCTGATGAATGGCGAGCAGCTCAAGGCGCTGGTGGCCTCCGGCCATGTGGAGATCGGCGGTCATACCCTGACCCACCCCAGGTTGAGCAAGCTTGCACCCGAGCAGCAAGCCCATGAAATACAAGAGAACAAGCGGCAACTCGAGACTCTGCTTGGCCACCCTTTGCTGTCGTTCGCCTACCCTTATGGGGATATGGATGAGAGCGCCAAGGCGCAGGCGATGGCGGCGGGCTATCGTTTTGCCGTGGCCACCAACAGCGGGCCCAGAGCCATGCACCAGGACCCCTTCCGGATCCGCCGCATCGCCATCTTCCCGCGTACCGATGTGTTTGGCTTGTGGCGCAAGATCCGGGGTAACTATGTCTTCAGGAAATCGTGATTGATGCTCAGCAGAAGCCTCGTTTTGCTCGATAAGGTGACGACAGCCCTGTTCGGACTGACCATCATCTTTGCCTTTTGCGGCCTGTTTCTGGTGCCCGTCGGCCAGAGCATGCAGTCCAACCTGCTGGCGGTGACCGGGATCTTCGGTCTGTTGAACTACTTTGTCGGCAAGCAGCGGGATGTTGGGCTCAGGGATCGCCGGATTCTCTGGGGCCTGCTGGTGTACGCCGTCATGATCTTCGTGAACCGGTTGATCCATGGCGATCAGTACGGGGTGATGCGGGGGCTGTTTTATGTCGCTGTCTTCGCGCTGATGATGCCGCGCAAACCCGTGCTGCTGATGCTGGGGTACCTGGCCATCGTGCTGGGTGGCGTCGGGCTCGGGATCCTCAGCTTCTGGCAGTACCATCACGGTATCGTCAGGGTGGAGGGGTTCACCAATGCCATTCTCTTCTCGCAGGCGGCATTTGCCCTGGCGATTCTCAACTGGTTTGTCTTTCAGCAGGGGCAACTGGCCGCCTGGCTGAGAGGGGGGGCTCTGGTTGGCCTGCTCGCTGCCCTGTTTGCACTGTATCTCTCCCAGAGTCGGGGGGTCTGGCTCGCCTTCGGGATCATTCTCGCCTACGTCATCTGCTACAAGGCCTACTTCAAACCGTGGAAATACATTGCCGTCGCCGTGCTCTGCATGGCCACGACAGGCGCCATCTATCAGACCAACCAGCTGGTACAGGTGCGGGTTGCCGAAGCCGTGTCGGATCTTAAATCGGCAGAAAACGGCTCTTTTGATTCCTCCTGGGGCCTGCGGGTGATTGCCTGGCAGAGCGCCTGGCTGGGCTTTCTGGATTCGCCGGTTGTCGGGGTGGGTACCGATGGTTTTGATGCGCTGAAGCAGACGCAGGTCAACAACCATCAGATTTCCGAGCTGATCTTTCATCCGGCGCTGGCTCATTCCCATAACCAGTACATGCAGAACCTGGTGATCCGGGGCGGCATCGGCTTTGTCGCGCTGCTGGTTTTTCTGGGTTGGCCTCTCTACCTTGCCGCGACCAACATCAGCAAGATTTCCGCCGGAGTGCTGGTGCCGCTGGCGTTTTCAGTTAATTCATTGAGTGATGTGCCGTTTGAGCATCAAGGGGTGCTCTATCTGTACACGCTCAGCCTGGTTTTCATCTGGTTTGCCCATGAGTTGAAAAAGGATACCCGTACGTCATGATTCCAGTTTTTGTCATCAGTTTGGCTCGCAGCGTTGAGCGACGGGCGATGGTTGTCCAGCAGATGGCGCATTTGGGCATAGATTTCGAATTTGTAGACGCAACCGACGGGAAGGCGTTGAGCAGTGCCGAACTGGCCAAGGTGGATTTTGAACTGGCCAAGGAGGTGTGCGGCCATGCGCTGAGTTTTGGCGAGATAGGTTGTGCCATGAGCCATATCCGGCTTTATGAGCGCATCGTCGCCGAGGGCATTGAGCGCTGCGTGGTGCTGGAGGATGACATCTACCTGCACATGCACAGCAAGGCCATCATCGAGGCCATAGTGCACTCCTGCAAATCGGAAATCGTCTTCCTGCACCATGGTAAAGCCAAACGCTGGCCGTTCCTGTCATCCCTGCCGGGTGGTTATCGACTCGCCAGATACCTGACCCCCAGCCGCACCTCCAAACGAGGTGTGCTCTCTACCGCAGGGTATGTGCTGAGCCTGACCGGGGCCAAGAAGCTGTTGCAGTGCGCCTATCCGCTGCGGATGCCTTCCGACTATCTGACCGGCCGCCTGCAGCTCAACGGCCTGACCGCATCCGGGGTGGAACCCAGCTGTCTGGATGTGGATCTGTTCACCACCACCATAGATGACAGGGCCTACGGCCACTATCTGAAATAGGGCGGAGCGTGCCGACGGTGGGTCGGCACCCTGCGGGCCTTGCCAAAGCAGCGGCCACACATGCTGGATGACCCATGAACCTCAAAAAGTTGCTTACCCATTCCATTGCCAGATGGCTGATTGGCAGAGAGCCTGACGCCGCCCCATGCCCTGCCGGAGCGCAGGTGGAGAGGGTGCTGGTTGTCGGTTATGACGCCATCGGCGACTTCATTCTTACCCTGCCCGCCATCGCCAGGCTCAGGGAGATCTACCCCGCCGCGCGGCTCGAGCTGGTGTGCAGCCGGCGCAACCAGCTGCTGGCGGCATCGGTCGTCGGGATCGACGAATGCCACGTGATCACCCTCAACGACACCCTGTTGCCGGCGAGCATGTGGTGCAAGCTGCGTGAACTCAGGCAGCGGCGATATGATCTGGTGATCAATCTGTTTGACGAGCCTGACGATATCGCCATGGCCAAGTTGCTGTTGCTGGCCAACGGGCGCTTGCAGTCGTTGCCCCTGCGCTTCAAGAGCGAAGGGCAGCAGAAGTTGCTGCCGCTGTTCGACAAGAAGGCCACCATAGTGTCGTCACGTCCCAGCCGGGATCACTTCGTCTATCGCATGCTCAGCGTGACCGGTGAGCAGACCGGGGTGCCGGTCACCATACCGTCCCCCTGCAACGAGCAGCTGGATACCAGTGCGTATGGCCGTTATCTGCTGGTCAACCTGACGGGCAGCCAGGTCGGCAACTCGATGACGGAGGCGCAGATCGACGGGATTCTGGCGCAGTTGCCTGCCTATGAGGGGATCTCCTACCTGGTCTTCTCCAGGCAGCCAGTGGCCTGTTCACGGCAAGACATGAGAGCGCTGTTTCCCGACACCATTCTCGATGCCGCCAAGATTATCAAGGATGCGCGAGGGGTCATCTCCACCGATACCTCCATCATCCATATCTCCTCTTCCTTCGGGGTGCCCACCCTGGTGTTGATGAACAACGAGCGCTGGCGCGATGCCTTCATCCCGCTGGCGGGTCGCAACATCATCCTGCGCTCGACCACGGACCAGCTGGCGGCCCTGTCGCCAGCCGAAATCAGTCGTCAGGTCGATGCCCTGATGGCGCTCTAGCCGCGTCAGGCTGGTATCATCGTTCTCCCAATTCAACGGCCCTTCTGGTGGATTCATGTCATTAATCAACGATCTGCAACTCCAGCGTGACATTCTTCGCCGCAAGCTGGGGCAGCTGCTGTTCGATCGCAAGCGGCCGGCTCCGCTGCACGAGCGCAAGGGGAAGATAGTGTTGCTGCGCTGGGATGCCAAACTGGGCGATGCCATCGTCTCGTCCTGGGTGGCCCGCGAGATCAAGCGCGCCAGCCCGGAGCGGGAGGTGTGGATCGTCACGACCGCGGCCATGGCGCCCCTGTTTCGCGATCATTTCGGCATGGACAAGGTGATAGAGGTGCCCAAGCGGCCGGGCTATGGCCAGCTCAAGCGGCTGGCTCATTCGCTGGGGGAGGTGGAGTGCCTGGTGCATTTTGGCAAGATGCTGAAAATGAAGGACATCTTCTTCATCAGTCAGGTCAGGGCGGATTGGGTCGCCGGCATGGACGACGCCCTGCAGGCGGTCAACCTCAAGCTGGGCAAGGCCTCCAGCGGCATGCACTTCTCCGACAAGTTCGCCCTGCTGCTGCAGCGGCTCGGCGTGAGCAATCCGGATCAGCAATACATAGTCCCGACCATGAGCCCACCCGATGCGCTGGCCAGCTGGTGGCCGGCCGAGCCGGTCCTCTGTTTCAACCCGTACGGCAGTGGCAGCTCCCGCCGTCTGCGGCCCGAGCTTATCAGCCAGATGATTGAGCAGATGCTGGCGGCTGGCTCTTGCGTCATCTGCCTGCTCTATCCGCCGGGCATGGAAGAGGAGGTGGCCGGGATCCGGGCCGGCCTGAGTCAACCGGAGCGCCTGCTGCTGTCACCGGATGCGCCCTCGCTGGCCGGGCTGTTTGCCCAGCTGCGCCAGTGTCAGGGGTTGATCTCGGTGGACACGGCGACGGTGCACATCGCCGCCGGGTTGCACAAGCCCATTCTTGGCCTCTACAACCCGGACATAGGTGGCGGCAACGAGAACTTCCTGGAGTGGCACCCCAACTCCCCGTCAGCCACAGTGCTGTTCTCGGCCAATACTAGGGAGCAAGATATCAACTCCCTCGATCTGGCCGAATTCGAGCGTACTTTCAGGGCGTGGCTGCTTGCCAATCAGGCAGCGCTGTCAGCCGTGCAATCACCAGCTCGGGAGTGATGGCGCGCAGCAGGGCTTCGTCGATGAAGTCCTTCTCCGCGTTCTGCGGCAGCTGGAAGCCGGGCCCCTTGGCATCAAACACATCGATGGCCTGATAGCGGGGGTGGTTGACCGGGTTGGCGATGATCTTGTCGCCGCCCGGGGCCACTATGGTCAGCAGGGGCAGGTCGATGGCCTGCGCCATGTGGCGGGGGCCGGTGTCATTGCCGACAAACAGCCGGCAGTGGGCAAACAGTCCCACCAGCTCCCGTACCGAGCGGGTCTTGATGTGGTCGAAGACGCTGGCTTGCAGGGCGGCGGGCAGCAGCGGTTTCAGGCCGCGGTTGTACTCCTCCTCCCCCGGCCCGCAGTAGATCAGGATCTGGGCATTGTGCTGCTCGATCAGCCACTGGGCGACCTTGGCGAAGCAGTCGATGGGCCAGCGCTTGTAGTGTCCTAGCGAGTTGACGCCCATGGCGATCAGCGGGCGGTTCAGGTCGACGCCGGCGGCCAGCAGGGTATCCCTTCCTTGTCGTTTCTCTTCTTCACTCAGCCAGAGGTAGTAGTTGCGATCCTCGCGGGCCAGCTTGAGCGGCTTGAGCAGCGAGAAGCGGTCGTCGACCAGGGTGCTGTTGCCCTGAAACTCGGTGTCCTTGCGAAAACGAACGATGCGGTTGTGGCCGAGCCGCCAGGGGAAGGAGTCAAAGCCGATGCGCAGGCGGGCACCGGAGAAGAGGCAGCTGAGCAGGCCGATCATCTGGCCCTGGCTGTTGACCACCACATCGTAGCGTTCGCGGCGGATGGTCAGCAGCAGATCCTTCATGTAGCGCCACTCGTTGCGCCTGGCCTTCTCGATGATGATGAGCCGATCGATATTGGGATTGCCCTGCGCCATACCCGCGCAATAATCCATGACCAGATAGTGAACCTCGCCGCTTGGGTCATTCTGCTTGAGGTTGTTGCACAGCGCGGTGGAGATCAGTACATCCCCTATCTGTTTGGTTTGAACTACTAGGTATTTCATAAGGCAGGCCTCAACAGAGGTCATGGTTGATCGTGAGCGTGACAGCATACCGCACAAGTGAGTCAGATGCTGTCGGTACGGCGTGAAAATCCGATCTGGCGCAAGCCGGCCGGGCCGGCATCCGAGGCACATAAAAGAAAAGCCATTTTGACAATGGCTTTTCTGCTGCTTAGAAGGTGAGCGAGGTGGAGAGCTGGAAGGTGCGTGGCGCCCCCAGGCCGCCGGAGAGGCCGCTGCCGTCGCCGCCGGACCAGGAGCCGATCCAGTAGTCGCGACCGGTGAGGTTCTGCACCGCGGCCCGCACGGTCAGGGCGTGGTCGGCGATCCGCATGGTGTAGCGGGCCCCCAGGTCGAAGGTGGTGTAGGAGGGCAGCGAGAGGCGGTTGTCATCGGTGACGAACCGCTCGCCGATGAACTGGGTGTTGCCGGTCAGGGTCAGCCCCGGCACGGCGGCCAGATCGTACTCGGCGCCGAGCTTGGCCATCCACTTGGGCACCCCGGTGGCCTGGTGGCCGACGTTGCTCTCGTTGAGCGCCTTGGTCAGCTCAGCCTGGGTGTAGGAGGCCCCGCCCAGCAGGCGCAGCTCGGGGGTGAGCTCACCGAACAGATCCCACTCGATGCCGCGGTTGCGCTGTTCCCCGTAGACCCCGTAGACGTTGGAGCTGGGGTCTGTGTAGGCGCTCGGCTTGGCGATCTGGAACAGGCTCAGGGTATGGGCGAAGTGGCCCAGATCCAGCTTGGCACCGACCTCATACTGCTTGGTCTGATAGGGCTTCATGATCTCGCCGGCATTGCTGGCGGTGTTCGGCGCTGCGCCCCCCTGGCTCAACCCCTCGATGTAGTTGGTGTAGACGGCGAAATCGTCGCGCAGCTTGATCAGCAGAGTGGTGGCGGGCGAGACCCGGCTCTCCTCGTAGCGGGCAGTCTGGTCGCCGCTGCCGTTGAAGTTGCTGCTCTCGACCGTCTGGCGGCGGGCCCCCAGGGTCCACTGCAGGTCGCCATCGAGGAAGGAGAGGGTATCGACCAGCGCCACGCTCGCCAGGGTCGCCTCGCTGCGCGAGGTGACTGCACCGTACCCGGCGAGATCCGGCGCGGGCCCGAAGTCCAGCCGGTCGTAGTTGGTCATGGCGTGATTGAAGAATATCTTGTCCCGGAAGGTCTGCTCCGAGGTGTAGCGGGTGGCGGCCAGCGACCAGGCGTGATCGACCGGGCCGGTGCCGAAGGTGCCGCGCAGGCCCGCCTCGCCGGAGCGCTGGGTACCGTCCCGCTCGGAGCGGGCCGCCATGGCATTGATGTCGCCGGCGTCATTGAGCAGGGTGTTGCGGGTGATGAGGGCGCTGTAGCCGCCGTCACGCTGGCCCCAGGCGATGAAGGCGGTGAGGTTGTCGGTCAGGTCATACTCGGCACGCAGCACGGCAGCCTTGGTGTCGTTGATGGTGTAGGCCCAGGCCGGCGCCAGGGAGTAGTCACCACGCTTGGGCTCGGGCAGCTGGGTCACCTGGCTGGCGACCGAGAAGATGCCGAAGTAGTTCACCCCGTCCACCCGCTCGTGCTGCCGGTAGAGATCGGTCGAGGCGCGGGCCCGTTCGCCGCGCCAGTCCAGCCCGACCGAGGTGAGCTCCATCTTGTGCTGCTGGTCGTTGACCGCGGTGTCCCCGTCCCGATAGACGCCGTTGAAGCGTACCCCCCACTGCTGCTCGTCGCCGAAACGGCGACCCAGGTCCAGGTGCACGCCACCGATGCCGTCCGATTCATAGCTGGCGGTGACCTTGGCCAGGGGGGTCTTGCCGGCGCGCTTGGGCACTATGTTGATGTTGCCGCCCACGCTGCCATCCGGCGGCATGCCGTTGAGCAGTACCGAAGGCCCCTTGAGCACGTCGACCCGCGCGGCCATCTCGGTGGAGCTGCGCATGTTCGGCGCCATGCCGATGAGGCCGTTGAAGGTGATGTCGTTGGCGTTGGTGTTGAAGCCGCGGATGTAGAAGGTCTCGAACAGGCTGCGCTTGCTCGGCACATAGACCGAGGGGTTGGTGGCACCGGCCACGGCGCCTATGTCCTGGGCCTGGCGATCCTCGATGTACTCCTCGGTATAGCTCACCGTGTTGAACGGCGTCTCCAGGAAGGGCTTGTTACCGAGCAGGCCGACCCGGTTGTCGGCGGCGACCTGGCCGCCGGCGTAGGCCTTGCGACCCTCCACCACGACGACCTCGTCGGGACGGGGGGCGGCTTCTTCACGGGGAGCCGGGGCGGCCCAGGCACTGCCCAGTTGCAGGCCGGCCAGGATGGCCAGCGTCAGGCGGGAGAGTCCGTGGCGCGGCACGGCAAGGGAGGATGAGTGCAATGTCTGCATGCAGAATTCCTTTCAGGGTGAGGAGTGCGTTTTTGTCTCCTTATGCTTTCCGGATGACACTCTCAAACCCTCAAATAAAAATAACTCTCATTTGCGTATTGATGCCCGGTGCTGGCCGGGCACGGGGGATCAGCTGCGATAGGCGGCCATCACCTCGTCGGCGATGCGGTTCAGGCAGGTGAAGCTGGCGGTGCAGAGGTACCAGGTTTCGGGGTCGACGAAGCGCACCTTGCCGTTGCGCCACGCCTTGGTCTGGCGCAGTAGCGGGTTGTCCAGGGTGCCGGCGTCGATGGCCGTGCGTCGCTCCATCACGGCGGTGCGGTCGATGACGAACAGGATGTCCGGGTCGGCCTGCTGGATGAACTCGTTGGAGATGGGTTGGCCGTGCATGCCGGTGTCCCGCTCCAATCCGGCCGGCTTGACCCCCAGGGTGTCGAACAGGAAGCCGTAGCGGGATTGGGTGCCAAAGGCGGTGAAGGCGCCGTTGTTGTGCAGCACGATCAGCGCTCTTTCCGGGCGATCCCGCGTCAGCGCCTGCACCTCGGCGATCTTGGCGTCCATCTGCTGCACCTTCTCTTTGGCCAGCGCCTCCTGGCCGAGCAGGGTGCCGAGGGTGAGCAGGTGGGCCTTGGCGGCCTCCAGGATGTGGCCGTCGCGGTTGGTCATGTCGATGTCGTAGTGCAGGGTCGGGGCTATCTGGCTCAGCGCCTCGTAGCTTTGGGCCTGCAGGGGGGAGATGAGGATGAGATCCGGCTTGAGCTTGTGCAGCCGCTCCAGGTTGGGCTGGATGGTGGTGCCCACGTCCATCACGGCCGGGTCGTCCCGATAACGCTGCAGGAAGTGCGCCACGTAATCCTTGGCGATGCCGGCCACCGGGGCCTGCAGCTGATCCAGGGTATCGAGTTCGCTCATGTCGAAGGCCACCACCCGCTTGGGCGGGGTGACGACCCGGGTGGTGCCGAGCTGGTGGGTCACGGTGACCACGGTGCCGTCGGCCCCGGTGGCGGCCTGCTCCCTGGGGGCGTCGCAGCCGGTGAGCCCTGCGATGGCGGCCAGCAGCACTGCGGTGATCGTATTGATCCTCATAACAATTCTCCAGACGGGGTTGGGTTGAAGTAGTTGCACAGCAGGCCGCGCTGGCTCGGCAGTATGTCGAAGCGCAGGTCGTAGAGCGTCTCCAGGTTGGCCGGGGTGACCATCTCGGCGACCGGGCCGCTGCCCGCAAGCGCGCCCCCCTTCATGGCGACGATGTGATCGGAATAGTTGGCGGCGAAGTTGATGTCGTGCACCACCAGGATCAGGGTACGCCCCTGCTCGTCGCTGAGGCGGCGGATCGCCTGCATCAGCTGCACCGCGTGCTTCATGTCGAGGTTGTTGAGGGGCTCGTCGAGCAGCAGGCAGTCGGTCTGCTGGGCGACGGTCATGGCGAGGTAGGCCAGCTGCCGCTGCCCGCCGCTCAGCTCGTCGAGGTAGGCCCGGCGCAAGGGGGCGAGGGAGAGAAAGTCGATGGCCTCGTCGACCGCGATGCGGTCTTCCCGGGTCAGGTTGCCCTGGCTGTAGGGGAAGCGGCCGAAGGCGACCAGCTCGTCGACCGTCAGCCGCAGCCCCACGTCCGGCGACTGGCGCAGGGTGGCGACCCGCTTGGCGTAGTCACGGGCGGTGAAGCGGTGCAGGTCGGTGTCCCCCAGGCGTATCCGTCCCTGGCTGATGGGCAGCAGACGGGCCATGGCCATCAGCAGGGTGCTCTTGCCGGCGCCGTTGGGGCCGATCAGCGAGGTGACCCGGCCGGCCGGGAAGTCGACTGTGATGTCGCGCAGGACGGCGCGATCGCCGTAGCGCTGGTGAACCTGTTCGAGGGAGATCATGGCGATCCTCTGGTTTTGACCATCAGGGCGAGGAAGTAGGTGCCGCACACCAGGTTGATGAGGATGCTGACCGTGGTGCGGTAGTTGAAGATCTGCTCCACCAGGAACTGGGCCAGGATGAAAAGCGCGATGGCGATGGCGCAGCCGAGCGGCAGGGTGACCCGGTGTCGGAAGGTGCGCGCCAGGGCATAGCTGATGTTGGCCACGAACACCCCCATGAAGGCGGTGGGGCCGACCAGGCTGGTGGAGATGGCCACCAGCACGGCGATGAGCGCCAGGTGCAGGCGTACCGCCCGCCGGTAATCCACCCCGAGCGAGCTGGCCTGCTCGCGCCCGAGCGCCAGCACGTCGAGCTCGGCCTGGCGGCGGGCGATGACGAGACAGACCAGGGCGACCAGACCGCCCCCCATCAGCAGCTCCAGCGGCTGGGCCCGGTTGAACGAGGCATAGCCGAACCCCTGCAGGATGGCGAACTCCCCCGGGCTGGTCTTGAGCTGGACAAACTGGGTCAGGGTGCCAAACACCATGGTCAACACCAGCCCCGTCAGCAGCAGCTGGAACAGATCGGTCTGCCCGGGCCGGAACAGCCAGCGGTGGATGATGGCCGAGTACCCCAGCATCAGCAGCAGCGACAACATGCCGTTCTCCTCGCGCCCGAGCAGCAGCAGGCTCTGGCTGCCGAGCAGCAGCACCAGCAGGGCTTGCAGCAGTAGATAGACCGCCTCGTACCCCATGATGGCGGGGGTCAGGATGCGGTTGTCCGCCAGGGTCTGGAAGCTGATGGCCGAGACCGCGATGCAGACGCCGGCGACTGTGATGGCGGCCAGGCGCAGCAGCCGCTGGGGGATGATGTAGCCGGTGTCGAGCTCCGACCCGAACAGCACAAAGGTCGCGGCGAGCAGGGCCAGCAGCCCCCAGATCCCGTAACGCATAAGAGTCTCTCTCATCGGCGCTGCCAGAGGATCAGCAGCAGGAACAACACGCCGCCGAGGCTGCCGGCGGTGAGCCCGATGGGCACCTCGAAGGGGTGGATCAGCAGCCGGCTCAGCAGGTCGCACGCCAGCAGCAGCAGGGCACCGTAGAGGGCCACCAGCGGCAGGGTCTTTCTCAGGTGCTGGCCGTGGCGCAGCACCACCAGATTGGGGATCACCAGCCCGACGAAGGGGATGGCGCCGACCGTGATGACGGTGGCGGCCACGGTGACCGCCACCAGCAGCAGGCCGAGGGTGGCGGTGGCCGAGTACCCGAGCCCCAGGCTGGCGGCGGCCTCCTCCCCCATGCCGAGCACGGTGAGGCGGTGGGCGTAGAGATAGGTCAGCAGGGTGATGGGCAGGATGAGGTAGATGATCTCGTAGTTGCCCTCGACCACCTTGGAAAAATCCCCCAGCATCCAGCCCTGGATGCTCTGCAGGATGTTGTGCTGGTAGGCGTAGAACTCGGCGAGGGCGCTCAGCACGCTGCCATACATGAGGCCGATCACCGGGATCAGCACGGTATTCTTGAAGCGGATACGGCGCACGATGACGATGAACAGCAGGCTGGCGGCAAAGCAGAAGGCGAGCGCCACCAGCATGCGGCCGGTGGTGCCGGCGGCGGGCAGCTGGGTCAGGGCGATCAGGATGCCGAGCTTGGCGGCGTCGAGCCCGCCGGAGGTGGCGGGCTCGACAAAGCGGTTCTGCACTATCTGCTGCAGGATGACGCCGGCCACCGCCAGCCCGGCGCCGGTCAACAGCACCGCCGCCAGCCGCGGCAGGCGACTGGCGGTGAGGGTGAGCAGGCCATCCCCGGCGAAGAGCTCCGCCAGCGGGAGGGGGCGCGCCCCGATCAGCAGGGAGCACGCGGCCAGCACCAGCAGGGTCGCCGGCAGCAGGAGCGCCCTCACGCGTCCTCTCCGGTCAGGCGCCACCCCTTGGCGCTGGCGCGCTGCGCCAGGAAGTGGGCATAGCGCCCCGGCTGGCGGCTGAGGACGGCGTGGGGGCCCTGCTCGCACACCATGCCATCGTCGAGCACCACTATCTGATCGGCCATGGCCACGGTCGAGAGCTGGTGGGCGATGACGATCAGGGTGCGTTTGCCCCGCAGCCGGGCCAGCGTCTCTGTGATGGCGGCCTGGTTCTCCGCATCCAGCGCAGCGGTGGCCTCGTCCACCAGCAGGATGGGGGCGTCCTTGAGCAGGGCGCGGGCGATGGCGATCCGCTGGCGCTCGCCCCCCGAGAGGCGGGCACCACCCTCGCCAACCTGGGTGTCGAGCCCGAGCGGCAGGCGCTCGACTATCTCGCTCACCCCGGCCTGATGGGCGGCGTGCAACAGCTCGGCGTCGCTGGCCTCGGGCTTGCCGATGCGGATGTTGTCGGCAATGGTGCCCTGGAACAGGTAGGCATCCTGGAAGATCTGGCTGATGTGGCGGGCCAGGGTCTCACCGCTCATGGCGCGCACGTCCACCCCTCCCACCAGCACGGCCCCCTCGTCGACGTCGAAGAAGCGGGCGATGAGCCGCAACACAGTGCTCTTGCCCGAGCCCGAGGCGCCGACCAGCGCCGTCATGCTGCCGGGCGCCACCGCCAGATCCACCCCCTTGAGCACCCGCGGGTGGGCCGGGTCATAGCCAAAGTGCACCCCGCGCAGTTCCACTGAGCCATCCAGCGGGGTAGCAGGAGTGGCCGGCTGCGGCTGGGCCGGGTAGTCGAACATGGTCTGCAGGGCCGCCAGCTGGGCACGGGCGCCGCGCAGCACGTCGCTGTAGCCGGCCACGTCGAGCAGGGGATCGATGAAGCGGTTGATGAGCACCAGGGTCACCAGGGCGGCGATCAGGCTCTCCCTGTCGGCACCGCCCAGGTGCTGGGCGGCCACCAGCAACAGGGTGGCAAAGCAGGCCTGCACTGCCCAGACGTTGAGCCCGGAGGCCAGGGCGGTGAGCCGGATCAGCTGCCTGCCGGAGGCTTGCTGCTGGGCAATGGCCTGCTCGAGGAAGCGGGTGCCCCCCTGCTCGCCGTTGAAGGCGCGCAGCACCGACTGAGCCTGGGCAAACTCCACCATGCGCTGGCTGGTATCGGCGGCATGCTGGTGGAAGGTCTGGTCGGCGTGCTGGTTGAGGCGGGTGGTGAGCAGGAAGACCGCCACCAGCAGCGGCAGGGCGATCAGGGCGATGAGGCCGAGCTGCACATCGAGGGCAAACAGGGCTACCAGCACCACCAGCGGGGTGATCACCCCGCCGAGCAGGGGGGTGAAGACGTGGGCCGGCAGCTGGGCCAGTTCCATCATGCCTTGCGAGGCCAGGTGGTTGAGGCGGGCTGTGTTGGCCGGGGTGAACCAGCCGATGGGCAGGCTGCCCACGTGCTCGCCCAGGGCGTGGCGGCCGGTGCGCAGCACCGCGATCCCCACGGCGATGCCAGCCTTTTCCACCCGGCGGCGCAGGTTCCAGCAGAGCAGCACGCCGATCAGCTGCACCAGCAGCCAGCCGGTGGCGCCGTCGGTCTCGGCGCGCAGCAGATGCGTGAGCACCGGGATGAGGCAGACCAGGGTCAGGCCGCAGAGCAGGCCGTAGAGCAGGGCCAGCAGGCCGTAGCGGCGCAGCAGGACGGCATCGTCGCCGAGCAGGCGCAGGAAGGTGTTCAGCATGTGGGGACGGCCTCCTGATGAGGGATGTGGGTCTGGGTGGGAGTGTCGTATCCCCCCTGTTCCCACAGGCGGGCATAGCGGCCGCGGCGGGCCAGCAGTTCGTGGTGGCGCCCCTGTTCGCACAGGACGCCGTTGTCGAGTACCAGGATCCGGTCGGCGTGCATCACGGTGTCGAGCCGGTGGGCGATGACGACCAGGGTGCGGCCGCGGGCGAAGGTGGAGAGCGCCTGTTGCAGTTTCACCTCGTTGTCGGCGTCGGCGGCGGCGGTAGCCTCGTCGAGCACCAGCACCGGCGGGTCGAGCAGCAGGGCGCGGGCGATGCTGACCCGTTGCAGCTCGCCGCCGGAGAGATTGGCGTCCTCACCGACCACGGCGTCGTAGCCCCTAGGCAAGGCCTGAATGCGGTCGTGGATGTTGGCGCGGCGCGCGGCGGCCTCGACCTCCTGGCGGCTGGCGCCGGGGCGGCCGAGGGCGATGTTGTCGTGCAGGCTGGCGTGTACCAGGCGCACCTCTTGCAGCACGAAGCCGATGTGGCGATAGAGCTCGCGGCTCTCGAGATCGCGCAGGTCCACCCCGCCCAGGGTGATGCGCCCCTCGCTCGGGTCGAAGAAGCGCAGCAGCAGCCTGGCCAGAGTCGATTTGCCGGCCCCGGAGGCGCCGACGATGGCGGTGACCGTGCCCGGGGTCAGGGTGACGGTCAACTCGCTGAGCACCGGGGTCTGGTCGTCGTAGCGGTAGCTCACCCGCTCGAGGTGCAGGGTGTTGTCGGCCGGCTGCAAACCGGTGCCGGCGGCGGGCTCCGTCAATACCGGGGTGGCGAGCAGGGCGTGGAGCCGTTCGGCAGCCGCGGTGGCGCTGCCGAGATCGTGCTTGAGGTAGCTCAGCAGCATCAGGGGGGCGCACAGCCCCGGTGCGACCAGCACAAAGGGCAGCACCTCGGCCGGCGCCATGGCGCCCGTTCGCACCATCACCACGGCGCCGGCCAGCACCACCCCGAGGACCGAGGCGGGGGCCATGATGGCGTTGGCGTTGGCCATGGCCGCGACCAGCGGACGGGTGAAGTCGGTGAAGGCGCGGGCAAAGTCATCGATGGCGTTGCGGTAGCTGGTGTGCAGCCGGCCCTGCACGCCGAAGGCCTTGACCACGGGGATGCCGCTCACGAACTCCACCACGGCGTTGTTGATGCGGGCCATGCCGGCGCCGAACTGCTGCATGTTGGCGGCGCTGGCGCGGTGGGCGCGGGCGGAGAACAGGAAGAAGAGCGGGAAGGGGGAGAGGGCGATGAGGGCCATCCGCCAGTCCATGGCGAAGAGGTAGAGCAGGGAGATGAGCACAGCGCCGCTACAGCGGCCCAGGGTGGTGTAGAAGTGGGCCGTCAGGCTGTGCAGGGTGCCGATGTCGTCCTGCATCGCCTGTTTGACCTCCCCCGAGGCGCGGGCGGTGAACCAGCCGAGGGGCACCCGGGCCAGGCGCCGGGTCAGGGCCAGGCGCAACTGTCCGGTGATGCGGTTGTCGGCCAGGTGGGCCACCAGATCGCCGGCGCTGAGCAGGATCATGCCGCCAAACAGGCAGGCCAGGCTGATCCCGAGCACTGCGGTGATCGCGTCGCCTGGCACGGCGGCCTCGGCCAGCATCAGGCCCGCCAGGTGGGCGATCCCGGCCAGCGGGACCAGGGTCAGCATGGCGCCGATGGCCGCCAGCAGGGCGGCGGCGATCAGGTGGCCGCGAATGGGGGCCAGCACGCGGCTGATGGGCCCGCCAGCATTGGCCTCGGGGCACTGCACATCGTCTGCCTTCATGGCTATTTCTCCACGGTGAAGTGATGGTGGCCGCAACGAGCGACCGGATCTCTGTGGTTTTCCGTACGGGGGACAAAAAACCTCAAATGAATCTTTTTATTTCCCCCATCCGGGTCAGATGCCGCCGCCGGGCCGGCTGCGATGGCAGCTTTGCACGCCCTGGGCGATATACTTCTCGACCGATGAAACGGACACCTGCAGCTGGCTGGCGATGTCCTGATAACCGAGGCCGCCGAGGCGGGAGAGCAGCAGGGCCTGGCGGATCTTGGGGGACTGGCGTTGCAGGGCCGATGCGACGGCTCCCAGCGCCTCACGCTGCATGGCGCGCAGCTCTTCCGAGGGGGCCTGAGCGTCGGGCTGGTAGCTCTGCTGTTCGAGGTAGCGTGCCTCCAGCGCACGCCGGCGGTAGAGATCGATCACCTTGCCCTTGGCGATCTGCATCAGATGGCGACGACACTCGGCCGCCGTAGGGATGTGTCCCTTGCGTAGCAGCTGAAGGTAGATGTCGTGCGCCAGATCCGCGGCGTCGCAGCTGTTGCCCAACCTGCGTCTTAGCAGCGAGCAGAGCCATCCGTGATGTTCCTGATACAGACGATGCAACTGCGCCTGGAAGGAGCCTGTGCCCATTTCCACGATTTCTCTCCTGAACCTCGTGTTATTTTTATTTGAGAATGAAAATCATTATGGTAATCATTTGCACGGTATCGTGTTCATCGATATATCGCAATGCCTTTCCCGCCAATTAGGGGGGAGGGGCATGCGTCCGTGGTTATTTCAAATAAAACAGACGTAATTCACAGGGTTATATTTCCACAGAGAAGGAGATGGCTTTTGCTGCAATTCCATAATGAGGGGCTGCTTGAGCTGCCTGTCAGTGCCCATGAAGAGAGCTGCTGGTTGTTACAACAACAGCAGCCCGAGCAGATAATTAAACAGGCGATGTGTTGGCCGCTCCCTGACGATATTGATATTTCGCTATTGATATTGAGTGTTGAGTTATTAATAAAGGAGCAGCCGGAACTCAATGCCCGTTATTTTTTCAGTGCCGATGGCGATCTATTTAAATATCAGATAAATGGCTGGTATCCCTGTCTGGAGTTTCATCGTCTGGCGGCTGACGAGGTAGATGAGCTGGTACGGCGAGTGCAGCAGGCCCCCTGGGACAGTGCCCGCCAACCGCCTTTCAAGGCATTGATTATCAACGCAGAACGCAGTGTGATACTGGCGCTGGTGCTGCATCCTGTGCTTGCGGAACAGGGCTCGCCACAGACCCTGATGGCGGCGCTGAAGCAGCACTACGATCGGTTGGCTACCGGCCAGGCCGGGCAAACGCCGCTGCTGCTATCATCCCCGGCACACCTTGCCGCACCAGCCTCTTGTGCCCCTGCTCATGATGTCGGAAAGAATATTTCACGGATTATTCTTGAGGAATTTCGTCGTGCCTTGTCATCGCCCGATATGGGGCCGGATGATGACTTTTTTGATAATGGTGGTCACTCCCTGCTGGCGACCAGAATTATTGGGAAATTACTGAGCGAGCACGGTATCGAGTGCCGCTTCAACGACTTTTTCGAATCGCCGACGGCGGCTGCCCTGGCACGCAAGGCCGTGATATCAGAGCAGGCTTCATTGCAGGAAGCCGTCCCGGCAAATAACAGGGAACCGGCTCCGCTCGCCCTGGCGCAGGCCTCTCTGTGGCGGGCTTATGAAGCCCACGACTTTGGCACCATTTTTAATCTTCCGTTTGCCCTCGACTTTATTGACGAGGTGGACGAGTCCCTGTTTGCTCGCGCCTTTACCGATATTATCGAGCGCCACGCCAGTTTGCGGACCCTGTTCATGACGCAGGATGGCGAGGTGCGGCAACGCATTCTCCCGGCCGATCAGCTGGCCGGCTATCGCTGGTTCTGGGGCAGTGCCGAGTCGCAGGGGATGACCCTGGCCGACGCAGCGGCCCATCGCTTCGACCTGACCCGGGAACTGCCGCTGCGGATCCGTTTCCTGCGCGATCCGGCCACGGGGCGCCAGCAGCTCTCCTTGCTGGTGCACCACATGGTGGTGGACGAATGGTCCATCAACCTGATGATGGGGGAGCTGGCCCAGGCTTACCTGGCTCGCGCCGCCGGGATTGCCCCCCGCTGGGATGCACCGGCGCCGGCGTTTCACGATTTTGCTCGCCGGCAGGCGGCGGATGGGATCAACGAGACGCACCTGGCCTACTGGACCCGTCTGCTGCACGGCGCCGTGCCGGCTTCCCGCCGTCCTCCCTTGCCGGTGATGCCCCTGCCGGGGGAAACCTGGGCCGCCCGCTGGCACGAGTGGCAGCCGGCCGGGGGCACGCTGGCCCGGCTCTATGAGCTGGCCCGTGGCCACGATGCCTCCCTCTTTACCCTGATGTACACGGCCATCGCCCTCTCCTTGCACCAGCTGGGTCAGGCCGAGGAGATCCTGATCGGCACCTCGACCTCGGGGCGCACCGATCCGGCCTTCTTCGACTCGGTGGGCTATTTCACTACCATGGTGGCGCATCGGGTGTCGTTTGCCGCGACCACCCGGTTTGGCGATCTGCTGCGCCAGGTGACCCGCACCATCAACGACTCACTCTGCTACGCGGATGTGCCGCTCGAACAGATCCAGCAGGGATTGGGCATGACGCCGGCCGACGGCTTGCTGTTCGACGTCTACATCCAGATCCACGCCAGCAACGCCCTCAACGGCCGTCTGCCGACCCCGGCGGGCGAGGGGCTGCGCTACCGCCAGATCGATGCGGACAAGACCGAAACCATGTTCGGTCTGCAGTTCGAGATCATGGAGGATGTGCTGGACGATGAGCGGCGGCTGCGGCTGGTCATCACCTACCGGGACGGTCGCTACAGCCCGGCCCAGATACAGACTCTCTGTGCCCTGCTTGACCGGTTGCTCGAACAGCTGGTGCGGGAGGGTACTGCCAGCCCGCTCGCGGCCCTGGCCCCACAGGTGTGATGGCGTGAGCCCCCGCAAGGGGGCTCACTGTTTGGCTCAGTCGGTCGGCAGACCGTAGTGCTGGAAGGTGGTGCGGGCGGGCAGGTGGTAGTGGGCGCGCCCCAGCAGCTGATTGAGGATGCGGGCATTGCGGTTGGGCCCGAGCCCCAGATCCGGCGAGCCTACCCCCTGCTGGAAGATGTCGGCATTGTGGATGAAGACCCGGCCAGTGCCCCGATCGGCGCGGCGGGCGGTGAAGTCCTCCTGCACTATGCAGTCCCCCTGTTCGTCCACGGCCAGCACCTCACCCTTTAGTTGTTCGAACCAGGCGGGCCAGGCGTGGGCATAGCCGGTGGCGGCTACCACGGCATCGGCCTCGAGGGTACAACGCTGATCGAGCTGGGTGTGGTGGCAGGTCAGGCGCAGGGCGCCGTCGCTCAGGACTTCGGCCGCCTCCAGATTGCAGCTGGAGAAGAGGGTCAGCCCGGGTGTCTGGCCGCCGATGGATCGCTCGTAGATCAGGTCGAACAGGGCGCCTATGGTCGCGAAGCTGATCCCCTTGTAGAGCATCCCCTGCCCGGCCACGATGGCGCGCCGTTTCTCCCGCGGGATGCGCTGGAAATAGTCCATGTAGCCGGGGGTGAAGCACTCCTGCCCCAGCTTGGAGTACTCCATGGGGTGGAAGCCGGGGGCCCGGGTGATCCACTGGATGGCCGCCCCGGCGGCCACCCGTTCCGGCGTGAGCGCCTGGAACAGGGCCAGCACGCACTCGGCCGCACTCTGCCCCGAGCCGACCACGGTCACCCGGCGGCAGGCGGCCAGGCGCTCCCTGGCGTGCAGGAAGTCGGCGGAGTGCAGCAGATTGGGATGATCGATCCCCTGCGCCCAGGCTGGCAGGGCCGGGCGGGTGCCGATGCCGATGGCCAGATCACGGCTCTGGTAGTGGTGGGCCCGGCCGTCGGCGTCGCGGCTCTCGAGGCAGAAGCGCTCCTTGCTCGCATCGTAATGCACCGCCACCACCTCTTCGCCAAAGCGGCAGCTGGGGAGCTGCTTGGCGGCCCAGCGGCAGTAGTGGTCATACTCGCGGCGCGGGATCTGGAAGTGGTCGTAATAGTAGAAGGGGTAGAGCCGGTCGTGCCGGTGCAGATAGTTGAGGTAGCTCAGCGGATGGGTCGGATCGGCCAGGGTGACCAGATCGGCCAGGAAGGGCACCTGCAGCGTGGTGCCCGGCAGCAGGAGCCCCTGGTGCCAGCTGAAGGCCGGTTTGCGATCCAGAAACACCCCGATCAGCTCGGGATGCCGGTCCAGCAGGGCCGCCAGCCCCAGGTTGAAGGGGCCGATGCCGACCCCGGCGATATCCACGTGTGTGGTCTCCATAAACACTCCCAAAGGAAAGGTGATGCGCCCCGGCCATGCCGGGGCGCAGGATCAGGCGCGCACGCTGGCCAGCAGCCCCTCGACGTCGGCCGCCGTGCGGCAGGCCAGCAGCTGGCCCGGTGACAGCTCCACGGCGAAGCGTTCGCGCAGCCGGGCCGAAATGGTCTTCAGGTGCTGGGGCCGCAACCCCAGTGCGGTAAAGGGCTGCCGGCTGTCGGCACTGCCCGGTGCCGCGCCCAGCACCTCCAGATAGATGTCGAGTACCCCGTGACGGGGGGCGGGTTGCGCCAGCAGGGTGCGTGCGGCGGGCTTGTCCGGCTTGCCGTTGGCGGTGAGGGGCAACTGCTCGACGGCCAGGGCGCGGGTCGGCACATGGGAGGCCGGCAACTGCGCCCGGGCAAACTCGCGCAGGGCGGCCGGGTCCAGCCGGTGGTCGGTGGCGCAGACGTAGAGCAGCCCGATCCCAAGCTCCCCCTGTCGCTCGTCGCCGTACTCCACCACCAGCACCTGGGCGAGGGCCGGATGGGTGATGAGGGCACTCTCGACGTCGGGCAGCGAGACACGCACCCCGCGCACCTTGATGTAACCGTTGACCCGGCTGTCGAACAGCAGGGTGCCGTCGCGGCGGTAGCGGCCCCGGTCGCCGGTGCGAAACGCATGCACCGGTTGGCCCTTGTCATCGGTGAGGGTGACGAAGTCGGTCTGGACAAGCTGCCCCTGTTCTAGGTAGCCGAGGGCCAGGTTGACGCCGCTGGTATGGATGCGGCCCGCCACCCCGAGCGGGCAGTGTTCACCGCGCTCGTCCAGCAGCCAGTAGGCATTGCCCGGCAGTGGTGTGCCATAGGGAATGCGCTGCCGATCGTCGGCGCTTATCTCGTGCCAGATGCTCCAGATGGTGGTTTCGGTCGGCCCGCCGAGGGAGAAGAGACGGGCGGCAGGCAGGCCGGTGCGCAGGCGCTCTATGATGCCCGGCTTGATGTAATCCCCTCCCTGGGCGACGAGCCGCAGACTCTGCAGCGTGTCGACCGGGTGGCAGGCGAGCAGCATCTCCAGCATGGCCGGCACCGAACACCAGAGGGTGACGCCGTGGCGCGCGATGAGCCGGCCCCAGTGCACCGCATCCTTGTCGGCGCCTGGCTCCGGTAGCACCAGGGTGGCGCCGGCGGTCAGGCAGCCAAACACGTCGAAGACCGACATGTCGTGGTGCAGCGGAGTGACGGAGAGAAACCTGTCCTGCTCTGTGATGCCCCAGCGCTGCAGGGTGCTGCCGATCACGTTGGCGGTGGCCTGGTTGCTCAGCACCACGCACTTGGGGCGCCCCGTGGTGCCTGAGGTATAGAGGTAGTAGGCCGGCGTGGTGTGGGCACTGCGCCCCGCCCAGGGCGTGCCGAGGGGGGCATCGGAGCCGGCCAGCAGGGTGGCCGGGGTCAGCGTGGGGTGGCCCGTCTCTGCGCCTGGCTCTGCCACCACCAGGTCGGGGCAGCAGTTGTCCAGCAGATAGCGGCGTCGTTCGGCTGGCGAGGCGGCATCGACGGGCACCCAGATGATGCCGCTGAGGGCGCAGGCCAGGGTCACCATGGTGTGCTCTGGGCTGCGCGGCAGGCAGATGGCGACGACCTGCCCGGCCTTTATGCCGGCCTCGCTCAGGGCATGCATCACGTGCCCTACGCCGTGGCCGAGCTCCCGGTAGCTGAGTTGTCGCTCCCCCTGGATCAGGGCCACCGCCTCGTGCTGCGGATGGAACAGGCGATCGGCGATGCGCTGCAGGAAGTCGGTGTGGCAGGCGGCGTCCGGCAGGCTGTTGTGACGGGCATGGGTGGGGGTGACCAGATCCGGGAGGTGAAATGCCTTTCCCTCCGCCAGCCGGGCCACGGCACGCGCCATGGCCGCGAGCAGATCGCTCACCAGCGCGGCCTCCAGAGCCTCGCTGGCGTAGTCGATGTCGAGCACCAGAGTGCCGTCGGCCTGCTGGCTGATGCGAATGTCCATGGCGACCTGGGGTGTCTGAGTCAGGCCCCCTTGCCACTGCATGGGGCTCTCTGACGCGGCCACCGGCCAGGCCAGTCCGTTGGTGATGACCACGGGCAGGGCGGGCCCGCCGCCATGGGTCTCCACCAGCTGGCGGGCGATATCGACCCCGGAGAACGCGAGCCGATCCAGCCCCTCCATGACGTCCTGCTGCAGGATGTGGGCCCGCTCCAGCAGGGTGCCCTCCGCGGGTTGCCAGGTGAGGGCGATAAAGCTGGAACGGTTGGTCAGCGGCCCGCCGGGTGGCGGGGCCACCGGCACGGCCACGCAGAGATCCCCCTCGTCGCGCCAGCGGGAGAGCACCTCCAGGATGACGGCCATCAGGGTGGTGTTCTTGAACAGGTGCTGGCGGGCACCCAGCTTGTAGAGCGCGGCCGCCTGCCCGGCAGGTATGCGTTGCCGCTGGCGTGCGTAGCGGGCACGGCGCAGACCTTCGAGCGGCTGGGTCCAGGGCAGGCGCGGTGGCCCCTCCAGCCTGGCCAGCTTGCGTCGCCAGTAGTCCCCTGCCTGCTCCCGCTGCGCCGCCGTGGGCTCGTGAGCGGGTGGAGAGGGCAGCGCGGGGGCCACTATTCCTTCGAACAGTTCGCGCATCAGGGTGGCGATGGCGTGTCCATCCAGGATCAGGGCATCGATGCGCACGAAGGCGACCAGCTCGTCTCCCGGCAGGTGCAGCAGGGTCAGATCCCAGGGGGACTGCGTCAGGTCGAACAGGGCATGGCTGTATGCCTCCCGGTGGCGAGCGAGCCTGGGAGCCACCTCCTCTTCGGTCAGCTGACGCAGGTCCTGTTCGTGCAGATTGAGGCGCACCTCGTCATCGACGATCTGTACCAGGCGGTCGGCATCGATGCGGGTACGCAGCGCATCGTGGCGCTGCACTATCTCCCGCAGGCGGGCGCGCAGCAGCGCCGGCTCCATCTTGCCGCGGTACTCCCGGTACTCCTGCATGGCCACGCCCCCGAGCGGAAACTGGGTGGTGCGCCCGAGCAGGTAGGCCTGCTGCAGCGGCGTCAGGGGGGCCTCGCGGCGGCGGTGCAGCTGGGCGTCGAGCAGGGCGGGATCCCGCGCCAGCTGGCGCAACTGTGCCACCAGATCGTCGAAGAGGGCGGTGATCCAGGGGCGCGGCAGGGCATCGAGGCGGACGTCCCAGTTGATGAGCAGTTCGCCGCGCAGGCGCACCAGCTGGGCATCCAGCGCCACCTGGGGGCCCTGGGAGATGACCCAGTTCATGGCGCCGAAGACCCTGTGCACCCGTTCGTGAAACAGCGAGCCCCCTTCCAGATCCAGGGCGGCGGTGAAGACGATGGGGGCCAGCTGGGCCGAGCCGTGGTGGCGGGAGAGATCGCGCATCACCGCCACGCCGGAATAGGCGCCGTGACCGAGGCGCTGGTGCCATTGGGCCGCCAGTTGCCGGCACAGCGCATCCAGCGTGCCGGCCTGGTCAAGGTCCACGTCCACCAGGGTGAGGTTGGCGAACTCGCCGACGATCCGCTGCTCGTTGCCGAGCACGGGCTCGCGCCAGAAGAAGGGGACATTGAGGCGAAAACGCCTGTCGCCGGTGGCCTTGCCCAGGGCGTGGGCAAAGAGGCCCAGCATCAGGCTGGAGAGGGTCAGGCGCCGCTGCCGTGCCAGGGTGGTAAGGGCTTGGCAGGTAGCGGCATCCAGGGTGGCGCTGAGGCGCTCGCTGGCGGGGGGCGCCTGCTGCGGAACGGTCGGCAGGGTAGGCGCCGGCGCCAACGTTGGCAGCTGTTGTCGCCACCACTGCCGATCCTGTTCCCGGCGCGCGCGCAGGCGCGTCTGCACAGCCTCGTGCCAGGCAAAAAACGAAGGGGCCGGTGGTGGCGTCCACTCCGGTTCTTCGTACCACCGGGCCAGGTCGGCGAGCAGGATCCGCACGCTGGAGGGATCGACGGCCATCATGTCGGTGTCGATGTGCAGCCGCTGGCGCTGCTCTGCCAGCCGGGTGACGGAGAAGCGGGCCGCCTGACCCCGGCTCAGATCGAGTTGCTGGTGGGTCCACTCCTGCCGCTTGCGGGCCAGGGCATCGGCCAGTGGCTGGCCGCTCAGGGAGCGGAAATCATCTATCTCCAGCACGGCCGGGGCAGGCTCTCCCAACGTTTGGGCGCCGTCCCGGGTGACGGTCAGGCACAGCATGGGGTGCGCCTGATAGAGACGTTCCAGCGCACCGTGCAGGCGCGCCAGATCGAGGGCCGGGCCGTCAAACTCGGCGTAGAGGTGGGCACTGACGCCCCCCAGATGGGCATGTGCGCTGCGTCCCATCCAGCAAGCCGCCTGCATCGCGGTCAGTTCTTTCATCTCATTCATGGCGTTGACAACTTGTCGTGTTTCGTTGTTTATATATTTAAAGGTGAGAATGATTTTCATTTCAAGGTTAATTTAATCCGTCAACCCATATGGTTATATCGATAAGTCGCTTAATTAAATTGGCATCAGTCGTGGCCAGAGATGACTCTTGACGGTATTTAAGAGCGGTATGACGGCACCTCTTTTTTGGCAGTCGTCGATCCAGTTTTCAGCAATTTGGTGGGGGCGTTGATTAAACAATCACGACTAGAAATAACCATGACAGACAGTGAGGAAATAACATGAGCAGACCAACATTCATGACCCGTGAGTGGTTGAATGAACGAGTACAGAGCTTGGTGGAGGAGGGGGAACTGGATCCGGAGGAGAGTCTGGTGCTGTATGGGCTGGACTCCCTCAGCATCATGCGCTTTACCGCAGAGCTGAAGGCACAAGGGGTCGATGTCGGCTTTGACGAGCTGGCGCGCAGGCCCACCCTGTCAGCCTGGTGGGCGCTCCTGAGCGGCTCCCCGGCGGCCTGACTGGCTGTATATATTCAATCAATTTCACGCATTGCTCTTATCATTCAGCAAGGGCGGCGCCAGGTCATGGCGCTCGCCACGGACACCATCATGACGCTGTCAGCAGAAGATCAGCACAGGCTCGAGCAGTTTTGGCAGTTCTGCCTTACCCATCAGTATTTCAATGTCGGTTATCCGGAGGCTGCCGACTTTGATTATTCCACGCTGCACAAGTTTTTACAGTTTTCTATCAATAACTGTGGCGACTGGGGTGCGCCTGGAAATTATTTGCTCAATACCTTCGAATTTGAGCGAGAGGTCATGCACTATTTCTCATCGCTATTTTCAATCCCGCCAGAGCAGAGCTGGGGTTATGTGACCAATGGCGGCACCGAAGGCAATATGTTTGGCTGTTATCTCGCCAGAGAGTTGTTTCCTGAAGGTACCCTCTATTATTCACAAGAGACACACTATTCGGTTGCCAAAATAATCAGGTTGCTGCGGATCAAGGCCAAGGAAATTCCCACACTGCCCAGCGGGGAAATTGACTGCGATAAATTGGCAGAGCAGATAGTGAATGATGGCGAGCGTCATCCCATCATATTTGCCAATATCGGTACCACCATGAAGGGGGCGGTCGACGACATCGGCGCCATTCAACGGCGGCTGTCGGCCATCGGCATCCCCCGTCAGGACTACTACCTGCACGCGGATGCGGCCCTGAGCGGCATGATTCTGCCGTTTGTGGACGATGCGCCGGCCTTTTCATTTGCCGACGGCATCGATTCCATCAGTGTCTCGGGCCACAAGATGATGGGGTCGCCGATCCCGTGCGGCATCGTGCTGGCCAGGCGGCGTTTTGTAGATCGCATCGCCGTGGAGGTGGACTACATCTCGGCCAGCGATCAGACCATCAGCGGATCGCGCAACGGCTTCACGCCCCTGTTGATGTGGGCCGCCATCAAGGGGCGGACGCTGGCCCAGTGGCGTGAGCGGACCGGGCGCTGCCTGGCCATGGCCCAGCAGCTGGTAGAGCGGCTGAATCAGCAGGGGGTGCCGGCCTGGCGGCATCCGCACTCCATTACCGTGGTCTTCCCGCGCCCCTCGGAGCGCACCTGGAAACGCCATTGTCTGGCGACCTCGGGTGAGCACTCCCACCTCATCACCCTGCCTCATCATCACAGCCTTCATCAGCTGGATGCGGTGATCCGCGACATAGTGCGGGATCTCGGCCCGGCGGCCGAGCCCACCGCCTGTACGCTCCCTGTGCTCGCCTGCTCCGCATAAAAAGAAAAAGCCATTGTCTCCAATGGCTTTTTCACGCAATCGAACCGATCTCATTCGATGTTCTGGATCTGCTCGCGCATCTGCTCGATGAGCACCTTCAGCTCGACGGCTGACTGGGTCACCTCGGCGTTGATGGACTTGGAGCCGAGGGTGTTCGACTCGCGGTTGAACTCCTGCATCATGAAGTCGAGACGGCGGCCGCAGGCGCCACCCTTCTTCATGATTTTGTTGGTCTCGCTGATGTGCATCTCCAGCCGATCCAGCTCTTCCGCCACGTCGATCTTCTGGGCCAGCAGCACGATCTCCTGCTCGATGCGGGCCGGATCCAGCTCCACCTTGGCTTCGGCCAGCCGGTCGGTGAGCTTCTGGCGCTGCCACTCGATGATCTGCGGCAGGTGCACGCGCACCTTCTTCACTTCCACCTGAATGCCGGCCAGACGCTGTTCGATCAGTGCCTTGAGGTTGGCCCCTTCGCTGGCGCGGGAGGCGAGGAAATCTTCCATGGTCAGGTCAAACCCGCCGAGCAGCTCGGTGGCGACCACGTCCATGTCCTGCTCGGCGGCAGCCATCACGCCCGGCCAGCGCAGCACGTCGACCGGGTTGAGCTGACCCTGGCCCGCCTCTTTCATTACCCAGTTGGCGCTGTCGATGATGAGCTTGGCCAGCTCTTCATTGATGTGCAGCTGGCTGGCGGCAGCCTGCGCGGCCTCGAAGCGCAGGTTGCACTCCACCTTGCCGCGCTGCAGCTTGGCGCGGAAGCGCTCACGCAGAACCGGCTCCAGGCTGCGCAGTTGTTCCGGCAGGCGAATGTAGGTCTCCAGATAGCGCTGGTTGACCGAACGAATTTCCCAAACGGCTGTGCCCCAGTCGCCCTTGAGTTCCTTGCGGGCGTAGGCGGTCATGCTGTGAATCATTGATTGTTCCGGGCTTGATGAAGTGTGGGGCCAGTATACTCAGCCAGGCCTGCTCCGTCAGCCGACAGCGTGGTTTTAGCGGCTGATATTTGGGCTGGGATGGCTTAGGGTCTGCTGGTGCTTTGTCACGACCGCGACGGGGTCAGTTTTTGTGCTGGACTAGGCGCGAGGCGTGAAGTGTGGTCGTTCACATGAGCCGCCGAGTAACGACGTTACGCGCAAAAAACTGGCCCGTCCCTACGGGTTGCGCTGCAAATGACGTCATGCGTTGTTGCAGGGCTTGTCAAGGGAGTGGTGGCCATTGCCTGCGCCCCGCGCCTCGCTTGACGTCATTTGTCGCAGCAACGCGGCTTGCGCCAAAGCGCCAGCAGACCCTATACTCCTGCGCCAATTCAGCCAGCCCAGAGGTCCGTCCCATGTCACGTCCCAGCGATCGCACTGCCGCGCAGCTTCGTCCGGTCACCATTACCCGCCACTTCACCAAGCATGCTGAAGGGTCCGTGCTGGTGGAATTCGGCAACACCCGCGTGCTCTGCACCGCCAGCGTCGACACCAGCGTGCCGCGCTTCCTGAAAGGGAAGAATCAGGGCTGGGTCACTGCCGAGTACGGCATGCTGCCGCGCTCCACCCACTCCCGGATGAACCGCGAAGCGGCCTCCGGCAAGCAGAGCGGCCGCACCCTGGAGATCTCCCGCCTGATCGCCCGCTCCCTGCGCGCCGCGGTAGACCTGACCGCGCTGGGCGAGCACTCCATCACTGTTGACTGCGACGTGCTGCAGGCCGACGGTGGCACCCGTACCGCCGCCATCACTGGTGCCTGCGTGGCGCTGGTGGACGCGCTGAACTGGATGGTGGAGAAGGGCATGATCAAGCAGAGCCCGCTCAAGCAGATGATCGCCGCCGTCTCCGTCGGCATGTTCGAAGGGGAAGCCATCTGCGATCTGGAGTACATCGAAGACTCCGCCGCCGAGACCGACATGAACGTGGTGATGACCGAGGATGGTCGCATCATCGAGGTGCAGGGCACCGCGGAGGCCGAGCCCTTCACCCACGAAGAGCTGCTGGAGATGCTGGCGCTCGCCAAGGGCGGCATCGCCGACATCATTGCGCTGCAGAAGCAGTCGCTTGCATGATTTTAAAAACGCGGCATTGTCCGCGTTTTTTTATACCCCCACACCAGTAAACGACAAGCCAAGCAAGGAGCCAGAATGAAAGCCTACCAGCGTCAATTTATCGAATTCGCCCTGGAGAAACAGGTCCTCAAATTCGGTGAGTTCACCCTGAAATCCGGCCGCAAGAGCCCCTACTTCTTCAACGCCGGTCTGTTCAACAGCGGCCGCGATCTGGCCCGTCTCGGGCGTTTCTACGCCGCCGCCCTGATGGATGCCGGCATCGCGTTCGACGTGTTGTTTGGCCCGGCCTACAAGGGGATCCCCATCGCCTCCGCCACCGCCGTGCAGCTGGTGGAGCAGCACGACGTGGACGTGCCCTGGTGCTTTAACCGTAAGGAAGCCAAGGATCACGGCGAGGGCGGCAATCTGGTGGGCAGCCCGCTCAAGGGGCGCATCATGCTGGTGGATGACGTCATCACCGCCGGCACCGCCATCCGCGAGTCCATGGATCTGATCCAGGCCAACGGTGCCTCCCTGGCCGGCGTGCTGATCGCGCTGGACCGTCAGGAGAAGGGCAAGGGCGAGCTCTCCGCTATTCAGGAGGTGGAGCGTGACTACGGCGCCCACATCATCGCCATCATCCAGATGAGCGACCTGATCGCTTATCTGGAAGAGAAGCAGGCCGAGCAGCCGGAGCTGGCTACGCAACTGGCTGCCATGAAGGCGTACCGCGCCCAGTACGGCATCTGAGCCGATCACACCGCGCAATAGTTGAAGTCGGCGCCCGTTTGCTCCCTGGCAGCAAACGGGCGCCGTTTTTTCATCTGCAAAAAGTGAGTCAGATGGCTTGAGCTTACCCTTACAGTAAAGGTTAGGGTTTGCTGGTCGGCGCTCGTTCTGGCCGACGGGTTCCGGGGAGGAACAAGATGACCACTCATATTCAATTACCCATCCATCTGCAGTTGCCGCTCACAGGCATGAGCTGCGCCAACTGTGCCAGCCGCATCACGACCGCCCTCAACAAGCTGGAGGGGGTCGAGGCGACCGTCAACTTCGCGCTGGAACAGGCCGCCATCGACCTGGCCAGCCCCGACCGTTTGCCGGCGGTGCTGGAGAGCATTCAGGCACAGGGCTATGACTATGGCCACGAGACGCTCTCCTTCCAGATCAGCGGCATGACCTGTGCCGGTTGTTCGGCTCGTCTGAACAAGATGCTGGCCGCGCTGCCCGGCGTCATCTCAGCCGACGTCAACTTCTCGCTCGAGCAGGCCCGTATCGTGCTGGTGCCCGGGATGCAGACCCCCGCCGCATTGCGCGAGCAGATCGAAGCCCTCGGCTTTGGTGCCCAGCTGGCGCAGGGCTCGGCCAGTGGCCGCCGCCAGCAGTTGCTGGAACGGGAAGCGCAGGAGGCCGCCAGTGCCCGTCAGGCGCAGACCCGGGTCATCGTCTCGGCGCTGCTGACCCTGCCGCTGTTGGTGGGCATGTTCTCAATGGCCGGTCTGCTGCCCTGGCATCTGCCCGCCTGGCTGGAGCTGGTGCTCGCCACCCCGGTGCAGTTCTGGATCGGGGCCCGCTTCTATCGCGGTGCCTGGCTCGCCATCAAGAACCGCTCCGCCAACATGGACGTGCTGGTGGCGACCGGCACCAGTGCGGCCTACTTCTACAGCCTCTATCTGCTGCTGACCCTGGGGATGGCTGCCAGCGGCCAGCTCTATTTCGAGGCGAGCGCCATCATCATCACCCTGATCTCCCTCGGCAAGCTGCTGGAGGCCCGCGCCAGACGCAGCACCCAGTCTGCCATTCGCGAACTGATGGCGCTGCGGCCGGAAACCGCGACCGTCTGGCGCGGTGAGAGCTGGCAGAGCGTGGCCATCGACGAGGTGCTGCGCGGCGATCGGCTGCGGGTGCTGGTGGGTGAGCGGGTGCCGGTGGACGGCAAGATCCTGAGCGGCGAGAGCGAGCTGGACGAGTCGATCCTCACCGGCGAGAGCCTGCCGGTGCTACGCGGCGAGGGCGACAAGGTGCTGGGCGGTGCCATCAACCGCTCCGGCGTGCTGGAGATCGAGGCCACCACGGTGGGGGAGGACTCCAGCCTCAGCAAGATCATCGCCCTGGTGGAGAGCGCCCAGATGGGCAAGGCCCCGCTACAGCAGTTGGTGGACAAGGTCTCCGCCGTGTTCGTGCCGGTGGTGATGGCCATCGCCCTCTTTACCCTGCTGGTGTGGTACGCCATCGGCAACGACTTCGGTCAGGCGCTGCTGGCGGCGGTGGCGGTGCTGGTGATCGCCTGCCCCTGCGCGCTGGGACTGGCCACGCCGGCCGCCATCGTCACCGGCACCGGGGTGGCGGCGCGCTACGGCATTCTGATCAAAGATGTCGATACCCTGCAGAAGGCCCACGCCATCAAGGCGCTGATCTTCGACAAGACAGGTACGCTCACTCAGGGCCGGCCGGTGCTGGCGAGCTGGAGCGGCAACGACGAGCAGCTGCGCCTCGCCGCCGCTCTGCAGCAGGCGAGTGAGCACCCGCTGGCGCTGGCCATGCGCGAGGCGGCCGGCAAAGATGCCGTGCTGCCCCAGCCGGAGGCGGTGGAGGTGCGGGTCGGGGCTGGTATCCTCGGCCAGGTGGTGGATCATTCGGTCGCCATCGGCAATGCCAGTCTGCTGGCCCAGCTCGGCATTGACGTACCACAACAGGATGAACAAGCCGCCGACGGCGCGACCCGGGTCTGGGTGGCTATCGACGGCGTGGTGGCCGGCATAGCGGCCCTGGCCGATACCCTGAGACCGGAGAGCCCCGAGGCCATCGCTACCCTGCGCCAGCGCGGCATCGCCAGCTGGCTGGTGAGCGGTGATGCGCCGGCACCGGTGGCTCATATCGCTGCCAAGCTGGGGCTGGACGGGGCGTTTGACTCCGTGCTGCCGGCCGGCAAGGTGGAGAAGGTCGAGGCGCTGCGGGCGCAAACCCGCGGGCTGGTCGCCATGGTGGGGGACGGGGTGAACGATGCCCCGGCGCTGGCGGCGGCGGATGTGGGGATCGCCATGGGTTCCGGCTCCGACGTGGCGATGGAGACCGCCGCCATCACCCTCATGCGCTCTGATCCGCGGCTGGTGGCCGATGCCATCGACATCTCGGCGGCCACCTGGCGCACCATCCAGCAGAACCTGTTCTGGGCCTTCGTGTTCAACATCATCGGCATTCCGCTGGCGGCGCTGGGTTACCTCAGCCCCGAGCTGGCGGGGGCGGCCATGGCCCTGAGCAGCATCACCGTCTTGAGCAATTCCCTGTTACTGAAACGCTGGCAACCGCGGGCGCTCGCCCAGGCCAGCCACCATGTCAGCACTGAATCGAACCGTTAAGGAGTCATCCATGAACATCAGCAAGGTAGCCAAGGCGACGGGACTGACCGCCAAGACCATCCGCTACTACGAGAGCATCGGCCTCATCTCGGCGCCGGTGCGCAGCGACAATGGCTATCGCAATTACACCGATTCGGCCCTGCGCGAGCTGCGCTTCGTCAAGCGGGCGCGGGAGACCGGCTTCAATCTGGAGGAGTGCCAGGAGCTGTTGGCGCTCTATCGGGACGAGCACAGAACCAGCGCCCAGGTGAAAAAGCTGGCGCAGGAGAAGATCGTCGATCTGCGCGCCCGCATCGCTGGCTTGCAGGCCATGCTCAGCTCTCTCGAGGGGCTGGTCGGTTGCTGCCACGGGGACGAGAATCCCGAGTGCCCGATCCTCGACGAGCTGGAGCGCGGCTGAGTCGCCCCTGCCGGCAGGCTGGGGTCTGGCATCATCGACTGACTAACCGCTTAATAACGGACGTTTTATTGTTGGCTCCGAAGGGGTAGTGGTAGACTGTGCGGCTCTTGTACAGGGAGTACGCAGTTGACCCAGAGTGTGACACGTCAGGTAAAGCAGGCCATCATGGCCCAGCTCTATACCCACGCCTCATTCAGCCTGCCTTGCCTGGGTCTGCTGGCACTTGGCTGGAGCCTGCTGTTCCACGACTACCTGCCCGCCAGCGAGGCGCTTGGCTGGTTGGCGAGCGTGATGCTGCTGCTGCTCTGCCGGGGCTGGCACCTGCGCTGGCGCCAGCCCAGGCTGGCACAGATCCCGCTGCCGGTGCTGGAGCGCGAACTCTTCATCGGGGTGACCATCACCTCCATCATCTGGGCGCTGGGCGTGCTGCTCTACATGGACAAGCTGCCCGATACCTACCGCGCCGCCATGATGATGCTCGCCAGCCTGATCCTCACCGGCAGTGCCATCATGCTGTTTGGCAGTCGCCGCTCCCTCTATGGCGCCGTGCTGCCGCTGGGGCTCGCCATGGTGTTCGAACTGGGGGCGGGCAACGAGCAGGAGCGGATCGTCTCCAGCATGCTGGCCGGCTACCTGTTCGTCTTCCTGCCGACCCTGCTGCGTCGCCTGCGGCGGGATCAGGTGGCCTCCCTCTATCACCGTTTCTCCAACGCCGACCTGGTGGCCGAGCTCAAGGCGGTCTCCGAGCACCTCAAGCTCACCTCCCGGCTGGACGGGCTGACCGGCATCGCCAACCGGGCCCATCTCGACTACTGCCTCGAGCGCGCCTGGCGGCGCTGCCACCGTGCCCGGGCTCCCCTGTCGCTGGTGCTGGTGGATGTGGACTACTTCAAACAGTTCAACGATCTCTACGGCCATCAGCTGGGGGATGAGTGTCTGCAGCAGGTGGCGGGCCTGCTGGCCGAGGTGCAGCGGCGGGAGGACGATCTCGCCGCCCGTTACGGTGGCGAGGAGTTTGCGCTGCTGCTGCCCTGCACCAGCATGCAGGGGGCCATGCAGATCGCCGAAAACGTGCGGGTGGCCCTCAAGGAGTTGAGCATTCCCCATCAGAAGTCCCTGGTTTCCGGTCGGGTCAGCTGCAGTTTCGGGGTGGCGACCCTGGTACCGGATCAGACCCTCTCCATCAGCGAGCTGATACAAAAAGCGGATGCGGCCCTCTATCAGGCCAAGCATAATGGGCGGGATCGTATCGAAGTAGCCTTGATGGGTAAGGTTGCCTGAGTTTCACAAGACAGATTAAAGAGGTCGTCTATGCAATGTCATCGTATCGAAGAGCTGCTGGAGTTGCTGCAGCCTGCCTGGATCAAGGAACAGGATCTCAGCCTGGTACAGTTTGTTGCCAAACTGGCCGAAGAAGCGGGATTTGAAGGGCCTCTGTCCGAGCTGACCGACGACATGCTGATCTACCACCTCAAGATGCGTGAATCCGACAAGCAGGCGATGATCCCCGGTCTGGCCAAGGACCACGTGCCCGACTTCAAGGAAGCCCTGCTCAAGGCCCGCGGCATCAAGTAAAGAGTGTGCTTGCTGGAAGCTTGAAGGTTTTCAAAGGAATCTCTTAAAAAGACGTTTCGTCAACTGGCGATGCGTCTTTTTTGTTGCTTGAAATTGCGACACCACTCGAACATTAGATACATTTTACCCACACAATTAGCAGGCTGTTTAAGATATAATCCGCCCCATAACAATTAATTAATGGAGCGAAGTGTTGCAATGGCCGACCAGGACAAGATCGATATCAAGGATGTCACCGGCGATGTAACGGGGACGTTCAACCCCAATACCTTCAAAGCCAGCGACGACAGGTTCAACCCCGGCAACCGCATCTATGTCCGGGCCCAGACCGGCTACTGGCAGCGGATGCGCAAGGCCATGGGCTGGTTCTTCGTGGTGCTCTTCGTCGCCATTCCCTGGTTGCGCTATGACGGTCGACAGGCCGTGTTGTTCGATATCGGCCATCAGCAGTTCCACATCTTCGGCGCCACCATCTGGCCGCAGGATCTCACCCTGCTGGCCTGGGTCTTCATGATCGCCGCCTTTGCCCTCTTCTTCGTGACCACCTTCCTGGGGCGGGTCTGGTGCGGCTACCTCTGTCCGCAGACGGTGTGGACCTTCATGTTCATCTGGTTTGAAGAGAAGCTGGAAGGCTCCGCCAACAAGCGCCGCAAGCTGGACGCCTCGCCCTGGAACGGCGAGAAGCTGGCCCGCAAGGGGGCCAAGCACCTGGCCTGGCTCCTGCTGTCGCTGGGCACCGGCCTCACCTTCGTCGCCTACTTCCAGGATGTGTTCCAGCTGGTGCCTGACTTCTTCACCCTGCAGGCCAGCGGCTGGGTCATCTTCTGGGTGGTGCTCTTCGCCGCCTGCACCTACGGCAACGCCGGCTGGATGCGCGCCATCATGTGCATTCACATGTGCCCCTATGCCCGCTTCCAGTCCGCCATGTTCGACAAGGACACCTTCATCGTCGGCTATGACACCAAGCGCGGCGAGACCCGGGGTGCCCGTTCCCGCAAGGCCGATCCCAAGGCGCTGGGACTGGGGGACTGCATCGACTGCGACCTCTGTGTGCAGGTCTGCCCGACCGGCATCGACATCCGCGACGGCCTGCAGTACGAGTGCATCAACTGCGGCGCCTGCGTCGACGCCTGCGATCAGACCATGGAGCGGATGGGTTATCCGAAGGGGCTCATCAGCTATACCACAGAGCACAAGCTGGCCAATGACTCCACCCATGTGGCGCGGCCCAAGCTGATCGGTTACGGCCTGGTGATGGCCATCATGCTGGGGGTGTTCGTCTACAACGCCATGTCCATCATGCCGATGGGGCTCGACATCCTGCGGGATCGCAACCAGCTGTTCCGCGAGAACAGCGAGGGGCTCATCGAGAACACCTATACCCTCAAGATCCTCAACAAGACCCTGCATCCCCAGACCTATCAGCTGGATGTGGAGGGGTTGCCGGAGCACGAGTGGTTCGGCCCGCGCGAGGTGACCCTGAAGGCCGGCGAGATCTATACCCTGCCGGTGAGCGTGGCCGTCGATCCCTTCAACCTGAAGAAGCCGACCCTGGACATCCGCTTCGTGCTCAAACGCGAAGGGGCGGCGCCGGACGACAGCAAGGGGACCCTGCGCCAGCCCAGCAAGTTCATCAGCCGGTTGTGACGGCAAGGCACACCGCCATGCACGGCAACGGCGGACAGTAGTGATAGAATGGGGCGCAACGGCGCCCCTTTCTCATGGTGGATGACATGCGTTTCAACTATTCCGATCTCACTCCCGACCTCATCATGGATGCGCTGGACCTCAGCGGTCTGCGGCTCGACTCGGGCCTCATCGAGCTCAACAGCTACGAAAACCGGGTTTATCAGTTCCAGGACGAGGATCGTCGCCGCTACGTGGTGAAATTCTATCGTCCCGGCCGCTGGAGCCGGGCCCAGATCCTCGAGGAGCACGAGTTTGCCGCTCGCCTGTGCGAGGCGGAGATCCCGGTCGCCGTTCCGCTCGCCTTTGCCGGCGAGACCCTGCTGGAGCATCAGGGCTACCCGTTTGCCATCTGGCAGAGCGTGGGGGGGCGCCAGTTCGAGGTGGACAACCTCGACCAACTGGAGTGGGTGGGGCGCTACCTCGGCCGCATCCATCAGCTCGGTGCCAGCAAGCCGTTTCACCATCGCGTCCGGCTCGACGTGGAGACCATGCTGCACGAGCCGCGTCAGCTGCTGGCGTCCGGCGAGTGGCTGCCGAGCGGGTTGGCCAAGCAATTCTTCGGGGTGCTGGACGAGCTGATCAAGCACGTCGGCGACGCCATGACCCTGGATGTGGCACAGATCTCCCTGCATGGCGATTGCCATCCGGGCAACATCCTGTGGCGCGACGGTCCCATGTTTGTCGATCTCGACGACTGCCGCACCGGCCCCGCCATCCAGGATCTCTGGATGATGCTGAACGGCGAGCGCAGCGAGCAGCAGATCCAGCTCGACACCCTGCTGGCGGGCTATGAAGAGTTCATGGAGTTCGACCCGCGCGAGCTGTCGCTGATCGAGCCGCTGCGGGCCATGCGCATCGTCCACTACATGGCCTGGCTGGCGCGGCGCTGGGAGGATCCCGCCTTCCCCCGCCATTTCCCCTGGTTCAACACCGAGCACTACTGGCGCCAGCAGATCGCCACCCTGCACGATCAGCTGGAGGCGCTCAAGGCGCCGCCCCTGACCCTGATGCCTGGCTGGTGATGCGGCGGGTTGCCGGCCGCTCGCCATGTCTGCCGCAGACCCGCGGCAGGCTATCAAGGCGTTCGCGCTGACGCGGGCGCCGGGGAGAGAACTTGACGACCTGGTGAGCGAGGGATGGGACTCGCACCCCCTGCTTGATCATTGACTGTGCAGTGGTGACGCAATAGGCTTGGCACTGCTTCGGTTCGCCGGGCGTGCCTCACAGTGATCCCTTAACAGGAAACGTCATGAAAAAAATTCTGTTTTTCCTTGCTGCCATGCTGATGATGCCCATGGTTCACGCCGCCCCCGAATTCAAGGAAGGCGTCAACTATGATGTGGTCAAGCAGACCGGTAGCGCCCAGCCGGAAGTACTGGAGTTCTTCTCCTACTACTGCCCCCACTGCGCCAAGTTCGAGCCGATTGCCGAGGATCTGAAGAAGAACCTGCCGGAAGGCGTGCCGATGAAGAAGAACCCGGTGGCCTTCCTGGGCCGCGAAATGGGTCCGGAGATGCAGCGTGCCTACGCCGTTGCCAGCCTGCTGAACGTTGAAGGCAAGCTGACCCCGGCCATCTTTGACAAGATCCACACCCAGCGTCAGATCCCGCAGAGCCGCGCCGACGTGAAGCAGATCTTCGTGGACAACGGCGTACCGGCCGAAGAGTTCGACGGCGCCGTCGACAGCTTCGCCGTCTCCGGCATGGTCTCCCAGTTTGACCGCAACACCGAGAGCTACAACATCCGCGGTGTGCCGGCCTTCCTGGTCAACGGCAAGTACATGGTGAAAATCGAATCCATTACTTCCCAGGAGCAGTTCAACCAGCTGGTGAAATTCCTGCTGGCCAAGAAAGACTGACCTCGTCTGATCCCATGAAAAAAGCCCGCCGGTGCAAACCGGCGGGCTTTTTGTTTATCAGGAGCTTGCGTCAGATCTGGCAATCCCGCTGAGTGGGGGCCGGGCGCGGCAAGCGGGTGCGGCGGCTGATGGCCTCCGCCAACCAGACCAGCAACAGGATGGCCAGCAGCAGGGTGGCGGTCTGATCGTAACGGAACAGGCTCAGGGAGACATAGAGCTGCTGCCCCAGCCCGCCGGCGCCGACCACGCCGAGTATGGTGGCGGCCCTCAGGTTCATCTCGCCGCGATAGAGGCTATAGGCCAGCCACTGGCGCGTGACCAGGGGAAACAGCCCGTACCAGAAGCTGGCAATGGGCCCGGCCCCGCTCAGCTGCAGGGCGAGGCGGGGGGCGGGATCGGCGTTCTCCAGGGTCTCCACGAACAACCGTGCCAGCACCCCGGTGGTGTGCAGGGTCAGCGCCAGTATGCCCGCCACCGGCCCCAGCCCGACCGCGATCACCAGCAGGCTGGCGAAGATGAGCTCGGGTACCGAGCGCAGCAGGTTGAACAACAGCCGCAGCGGCCAGCAGTGGCGAGCGAGGCAGGCCAGCGGCAGGGCCAGCAGGGCGCTGAAGAGGGTACTCAGCAGCGCCATCTGCACCGTATCGAGCAGGCCGCTGGCCACCGTCTTGAGGAAGGGCCATGACCAGTCCGGTTGCAAGAACTCCCCCAGAAAGGTGCCCAGCCCCCCGAAGGAGAAGCTCAGCATGCGCCAGTCGAGTTGATAAAGAGCGAGAGTTGCGGCCAGCCCCAGGCAGATCAGCAACAGCAGGCCGGGGGAGCGGCTGTGGCGCAACCAGGCGCTGAGGCCATCCGCCAGGGTTACCAGCAGGATAAAGGCCAGCAGCAGGGTCACCACCTCGCCACCGGCAAACATGCGCAGGGAGAGCTCGAGCTGCTGGCCGAGCCCGCCGGCGCCGACGAAGCCCATGATGACGGAGGCGCGCAGGGCGCACTCCCAGCGGTAGACGGTGTAGGAGAGCAGCTCCTGGCGCACTGCGGGCAGCACGCCGTACCAGAGTGCCTGCAGCCGGCCACTACCGCCGAGCAGCAGGGTGCGGGCCGGTTGCAGGGCGCCGCTCTCCATGATCTCGTTGTAAACCTTGGCCAGCATGCCGCCGTAACTGACCGCGATGGCCAGGATGGCGGCCAGCGGCCCGAGCCCGGACAGGCGCACGAACAGCAGTGCCCAGATGAGCTCGGGCAGGCTGCGCAGCACGATGGCGACGAGGCGCGAGAGGGCCCGCAAGGCGCTGCGCAGCGGGCTGGGAATCGGGCCCAGTTCGGCCAGCGACAGGGCGCGCGAGCCGAGCAGGGCAAACGGCACGCCGAGCAGCAGGGCGCCCGCCAGCCCCAGGGTGGCGACGGCCAGGCTCTCCAGGGTCGCGGTCAGGGTCAGGGCGAGAAAGTCCCGATCAAAACGGGGTGGCCAGCTGGTGGCGAGGAAGTTACCCATCTGCCGCCAGCTCTGGCCGTCGAACAGGCCGAGCCAGCCGTCGGCCTGCTGCCACAGGCTGTAGCCGACCAGCAGCAACAGCCAGGGCAGGGGATGGCGCCAGCGGTGGGTCAGTTCAAACACGTAGCCGCCTCGTCATCACCGGCGTAGAGCTCGGCCAGCATGGCCGGCGTGACGGCTGCAGCCGGGCAGTCGAACTGCACCCGCCCCTCGCGCAGACCGATGATGCGAGGGAAACGGCCGAGCGCCAGCTCGACCGCATGCAGGTTGGCGATGAGTGTGCTGCCCCGGGCTCTAGCCTGGGCCAGCAGGGCATCCAGGCTGCTCTGGGCGAGCACGGGGTCGAGGGCGGAGACGGGCTCGTCGGCCAGGATCAGATCAGGCTGCTGATAGAGCACCCGGGCGATGCCGACCCGCTGCAACTGGCCACCGGAGAGCTCGCCGCAGCGCTGTTGCCACTTGTCGGCAAGGCCGAGGCGGGCCAGTTCGGCCCGCGCCCCTGCGGGGTCGCAGGGGCGCAGCAGGGAGAGCAAGGAGCGGCCGAGGGACCACTGGCCGAGCCGACCGGCCAGCACGGCGGTCACCACCGGCTGGGAGGCGGGCAGCGGGGGTTGCTGCCAGACCATGCCGATCCGGCTGCGCAGCCGCTGGCGGTCCCGGGTGGAGAGGGTCCAGGGATCCTGCTCCCAGAGGGTGAGCCTGCCCTCGCCACGCAGCTCGGTGCCGATCAGCCGCAGCAGGCTGGTCTTGCCCGCGCCGCTTGGCCCTATGATGGCCACGCACTCGCCCGCGGCTATCTGCAGGTTGAACGGCTGCAGGATGCGACTCTGGCCGAGCCGCAATCCTTCCCCGTCCAGCGCGACGGCGATCACTTCAGCAGGCCGGCCTGGGTGGCGGCGGCTTCGATGCCCAGGTAGTTCTCGGGCTTGGTCTCGATGAAGCGGCTGGCGCGTTGCAGCTTGAGGATCTCGGCCTGGGCGGGCACCGCCGGATCCAGGCTGAGGAAGGCCTGCTTGATCTTCTCTTGCAGGGCCGGATCCAGGCCGCCGCGCACGGTCCAGTTGTAGTCAAAGTAGGTCGGTGTGGTCCAGATCACCTTGACCTTGGCGGTGTCGACCTTGCCCTCTTCCACCAGCTTCTCCCACACGGAGGCGTTGAGCGCACCGGCCGGCACCTTGCCGGAGGCGACCCAGGCGACGGTGGCGTCGTGGGCGCCGGAGAAGGCGACGTGGGCGAAATCACGCTCCGGGTTGATGCCCTGCTCGGCCAGGAAGTGGCGTGGCATCAGGTGACCGGAGGTGGAGGAGGGGGAGCCGAACGCAAAGTCCTTGCCCTTGGTGTCGGCCAGGGTCTTGATGCCGCTGTCGGCATTGGCGATGAACTTGGAGGTGAACTGGGCATCCTCCTGGCGCTGAACTAGGGGCACCACCTTGTCGGCACGACGATGGGCCTGCACATAGGTGAAGCCACCGAGCCAGGCCATGTCCAGCTTGCCGGCGGCCAGCGCCTCGACCACGGCGGCGTAGTCGTTGACCGGCACGAACACCACCTCGCGGCCGGTCTTCTCGGCCAGGTAGTCACCCAGCGGGGCAAACTTGCGTTGCAGCTCGGTGGGGGCCTCGTCCGGGATGGCGGAAACCCGCAGCGGTTCGGTGGCGATGGCGCTCAGGCTGGTGAACAGGGTGGTGAGGGCGAATATCCATTTGCGGGTCATGGTGCATTCCTTGGTGGGCTGTCGTTCGGGCAATAGAAAGGCCCGACACCAGTCGGACCTGACGAGGAGAGAATGGTAGGGGGCCACTGGCCACTGGCGCAAGATGCGCCCCCAAAAATAGGCGTTAGACCCCGACGTGGAAGGCCTGCTTGAGGTTGCGGATGAAGTCCGCGTCCCGGCACAGGGTCTTGCCCGGGCTGTCGGAGATCTTGGCGACCGGGCCGCCGTTGCACTCGATCAGCTTGAAGACGATGTTCATCGGGCTGACCCCGGGCAGATCGCAGGTGAGCTTGGTGCCGATGCCGAAGCTGGTGTTGATGCGGCCGCGGAAGTGACGGAACAGCTCGACGGCCTTGTCGAGATTGAGGCCATCCGAGAAGACCAGCGTCTTCTCGGTGGGGTTGATGCCGAGCCGCTGATAGTGGCTGATGGCCTTCTCGCCCCACACTACGGGATCGCCGGAGTCGTGACGCAACCCCTGATAGCGGCTTGCCAGCTCGAAGTCGAAGTCGCGCAGGAAGGCATCCATGGTGATGCAGTCGGTGAGCGCGATGCCGAGGTGGTTGGTGAACTCATCCAGCCAGCTGGTGAGGGCCGCACGCTGGCTGTGCTCGAGCGGGAAGCCGAGCTGCTGATGGGCCTGGAACCACTCGTGAGCCTGGGTGCCCACCGCCGGCAGGCCGTACTTCTGGGCCAGCAGGTAGTTGCTGGTGCCGCGAAACGCTGGCAGCCGCTCCTGGAGGCGACCCACCACCGCATCCTGCACCGCGAGGGAGAAGCGGCGCCGGGTGCCAAAGTCGATGAGGTTGAACTCGCTCATCTCTTCCCGGCTCAGCTCCCGCTCCAGCTTATCGAGCTTCTGATCGAGCCGATCCAGCGCCTGGCTGACGCCAAACTGGGGGTAGCGGAAGCGGTTGCGCATCTCGCTGATGATGGCGAGCACCGGGATCTCCCACAGGATCACGTCCTGCCAGGGGCCCTCGACCCGCACGTTGATGCGACCATCCTGCTCGAACACCTTGAGCAGGGAGGCATCCAGCGGCTTGCGGCGCAGGTGGTCGAGGTAGTCAGGGGTAAAGAAGGGGCGCTCCGCCAGGAAGTTGAGCTCGGGCCGGGTCAGCCGCAGGGAGCCGGCGAGGCGCAGCTGCTCCTCGATCTGGCCCATCATGGGCAGCAGATCTTCCTCGTTGCGGCTGTGGAACTCGGCCACCACCTCGGCATCCGGATAGCGATGGAACACCGCCTGCTGCATGTGCAGCTTGTAAGCATCTGTATCGAGCAGGCTGTTGAGAATAGGAGGCATATCAGGCGTCCAGCAGGCGTTGTACATCGGCAAGGGTCTGGGCCAGTTCGGCGCCGGCCTCGATCATCTGGGTGTGGGCCTGAGCGACCGTTTCGGGGGCGATGCCACGACAGGCATCGAGATGGACGATCACCCGGAAACCGGCGCGGCGCAGCTGCAGCACGCTGGTCTTGACGCAGTAGTCGGTGGCGAGACCACCGGCCAGCACGGTCGTGACGCCGCGGGCTTGCAGAAACTCGATGAGCCCTGTGCTGCGGCGCTCGGCCAGATCGTGGAAGCAGGTGCCGTAGGGGTGCAGATCCGGCTCGACCCCCTTCCAGACGAAGAAGTCGTAATCGACCGGGGCCGGCAGGCCGTCGAGCAGTTCGAAGCCGCGAGTGCCCGGCACGCAGTGCACCGGCCAGGTGAGGTCGGCGTTGGGCAGATCCAGCGGCAGCAGCATGCCGGCAGGGTCGCTGACGGCCCAGGCGGCGTTGGCCGGGTGTGAATCCTTGCTGCCGACCCGCAGGCTGGCGAGGGTGGCCTGAGCGTTGAGCGCAGCCACAATATCATCCCCGCCCGCGACGGGCAGTTCGTTCGGGCAGAGGGGGGTAAACCCCTTCTGCGCATCAATATCCAGGCTGGCGACGGTTCCCATTGAGTGGCTCCTGCACATACTATTCGTGTGATATTATCTACCAAACATTAATCGAAGGCGAGCAGGGCGATCGGCATGTTGAGAATGAGTCTGGATATGGTGGTGCTGCGGTTGAACGAGGAGCGGCTCGAGCTGCTGCTGGAGACCCGCGATCGCCCGCCCTTTGCCCACTGCTGGCAACTGCCGGCCCTGCGCATCGACGAGACCCGGGATCGGGATCTGGACGCGGCTCGCCATCGCCTGCTGACCGAGTGGGGGCTGGGCCACTGCTACAGCGAGCAGGTCTGCACCCTGGGTAATCTGGAGCGGGATCCCCGTGGCTGGTCCACCACCCTGGTCTACCTCTGTCTGGTGGATCCCGAGGTGGAGGTTCTCCACGGCTGTTGGCACCCGCTCTCTGCCCTGCCGGGGCTCAGCCTGGCATTTGACCACACCCAGCTGATCGCCAGAGGGCTGGAGCGACTGCGCATCAAGAGTCGCTACAGCACCCTGCCGCTGCAACTGCTGGGGGCCGAGTTCACCCTCTCCGAGGTGCAGCGGGCCTTCGAAATCATCCTGCAGACACCGATGAACACGGCCGCCTTTCGCAAGCGCATCCATCGCGCCGATATCCTGGTGGACACCGGCCGCAAGCGCACCGGCAAGCAGCGTCCCGCCATCCTCTACCGGCTGGAGAGCCCCTGCTGCGTGATGTTCGATCAGGTGATGCACGGAGCGGAAGCATGAGTGGTGCAGGTGTGCACAAGGTATTGGTAAGCGCCTGCCTGCTGGGTCCATGTTCGTTGCGCTACGAGGGCCCAGGTTTTAGCCAGCGGGGGAGCAAAGCATGAGTGAGACCAGCGTGCACAAGGTACTGGTGAGTGCCTGCCTGCTGGGTCAGCCGGTTCGTTACGACGGCCAGAGCAAGGGCATCGTCAGCGACTGGCTGCAGACGCTGGGGGCCGAGGGGCGGGCATTGGCCTTCTGCCCCGAGGTGGCGGGCGGTCTGCCGACGCCACGCCCCCCTGCCGAGCGGCAGGGGGAGCTTGTGATGACCGCAAGTGGGCTGGATGTGACGGCGGAGTTTGCGCGTGGCGCCGCGCTGGCGCTGGCGACTTGTCAGCAGCAGGGTATTCGCTTCGCTCTGCTCAAGGAGGGGAGCCCCTCCTGCGGCAGCGGCCGCATCTACAACGGCCGCTTCGAGGGGCAGTCCGTGGCGGGCGAAGGCATGACCACTGCCCTGCTGCGTCGCCACGGCATCGCCGTGTTCAGCGAGGATCAGCTGCCCGAGCTGGCCTCGGTACTCGCCTCGGCGGCCTGCGGCTCGGTCTGAGCCGCCGCATCGGCCGCCTGCCACTGCGCCAGCACGGCATCCTTCTCCTGCCAGCGCTGGTTCAGCCACTCCTGGAAGCCGCGCTTGAACTGCTTGTCATTGAAGTAATCCCCCACCAGCTGCTCGTCCACCGGCAGCTCCTCGATCCGCACCCGGATGCGCTTCATCCGCCCCATCAGGAAGTCCTTGAAGGGGGTCTCGACGTTGTCCGGATAGCTGATGGTGACGTTGATCAGGCTGTCGAACTGCTCCCCCATGGCCGCCAGGGTGAAGGCCAGCCCCGCCGCCTTGGGCGGCATCAGATGCTGGTATCGGGAGCGGGAGGCATCGCGCTTCGCCTCGGTGAAGCGGGTCCCCTCCACGAAGTTGATGACGGTGGTGGGGATGTGGCGAAACTGCTCGCAGGCGTTGCGGGTGGTCTCGATATCCTTGCCCCGCAGATGCGGGTTGCGCAGCAAGAACTCCCGCGAGTAGCGACGCATAAAGGGCATGTCCAGCCCCCAGCAGGCCAGTCCCAGCAGCGGGATGTAGATGAGCTCGTGCTTCATGAAGAACTTGGGGACCGGCAGCCGGTCGCGAAACAGGTGGCCGAGCACGACTATGTCGGTCCAGCTCATGTGGTTGCTGATGATGAGATACCAGCCATCCTTGCGCAGCCGGGTGTCGTCCTCCACCTGCCAGTCGATGCGGGTGGTGAGGCGGATCACCAGGGCGTTGCAGGCCAGCCACAGCCGCATGAAGCGGTTGTTGAGCCGGCTGCAGGCATGGGCCAGGGGCGGAACGGGCAGCAGTTTGACCAGCGACACCAGCAGGATCAGGCTGGCGCACAGGGCGGTAAACAGTATGGTCAGGCTGGCGCTGATGAGCAGCACCAGCGGACCCGGGAGCAGGCTTAGCATGGCGTAGTTTGGGGCGTCTTGTCTGCCAGCAGCTGGTTCAGGGTCTGGTCCTTCTCGTGCCAGATCCCGTTCAACCACTGCTGAAACTCTTGTTGGAACTCGGGGTCATTGAAGTAATCCCCCACCAGATTGCGTTCGATCGGCAGAAAGCGGACCCGAACCTTGATCTCCTTGACCCGACCGCACATGAAGTCCCAGTAGCTGGGGATGCCGCCCGGATAGGCGATGGTCACATCCACCAGCTTGTGCAGCTGATCGCCCATGGCTGCCAGGGTGAAGGCAATGCCGCCAGCCCTCGGATGCAGCAGGTGGCGATAGGGCGCTGCCTGTTTGTCGTGTTTGCGGGCGGTGAAGCGGGTGCCCTCCACGAAGTTCATCACGCTCACCGGCATGTGGCGGTACTTGGCACAGGCCTTGCGCGTGGTCTCTATATCTTTTCCCTTCAGATGGGGCTTCTTTTCCAGCAGTTTGCGGGAATATCGCTGCATGAAGGGGAAGTCCAGTGCCCACCAGGCCAGACCGAGAAAAGGTACCCAAATCAGTTCTTTCTTGAGGAAAAACTTCAGGAAGGGGATTTTTTGATTAAAAACCCGCTGCAGTACCAGTATGTCGACCCAGGATTGATGGTTGGCAATCACCATATACCACTCATTCCGGTGCCCTTTGTCCACTCCGACCACATCGAAAGGGGTTCTGATGATGGTTTTCTGGATCAGGTTGTTGAAACCGATCCAGCAGCCGGCGCTGCCATCCAGCAGGGCATTGCAGAAGGTGCGCCAGCCCTTGAGGGGCAGCACCAGCTTGAGCAGGCCCAGCGAGAGGATCGGGATAAACCAGAACAGGGTGTTGAGAAAATAGAGCAGGGTCGAGAGGCTGCCGCGCAGTCGCTCAATCAGCTTGTTGGGCATGGGTCGGGTCCGTCTTGCTGTCGATAAAGGGCCATCAAGTGGTCAGATCTGTGGCCATAATATCAGCCGATGGCCCGCGAGACCATGCAGTGCCGTCAGGTGCGCTTGCGACCCATCAACCGCTGCGCAGCCGTGACAGCAGCCGATCCATGGCCCGATAGCCGAGCGCCTCGATCAGGTGCTCTCTTTCGATGGCGGCGTGCCCCGCCAGATCGGCGATGGTGCGCGATACCCGCAGGATGCGGTGCCAGGCCCGGATGCTGAGCCCCAGCTTCTGGATGGCGTTCTCTAGAAACTCGGCATCTTGCGGCGACAAGCGGCAAATTTCTTCGATTTCGCGGCTATCAAGCAAATTGTTGAGCTTGCCGTTGCGGCTCAGCATGCGCTCCCGCGCGCCCAGCACCCGTTCGCGGATCTGACCGCTCGACTCCCCCCGCTCCGCCTTGCCGGTCAGGCTCCCCTTGGGCAGCAGCGGCACCTCCACCGTCAGGTCGAAGCGGTCGAGAAAGGGGCCGGAGAGCTTGCCGAGGTAGCGCAGGATCTGATCCGGGCTGGAGCGGGTCTGGCCATCGCCATAGTGGCCGCATGGGCTGGGGTTCATGGCGCCGACCAGCTGGAAGCGGGCGGGGAAATCGACCTGGCGGGCGGCCCGGCTGATGGTGATGTGGCCGGTCTCCAGCGGCTCGCGCAGGGAGTCGAGCACCTTGCGCTCGAACTCCGGCAGTTCATCCAGAAACAGCACCCCGTTGTGGGCCAGGGATATTTCACCGGGCCGCGGGTGGCTGCCACCGCCCACCAGCGCCACGGCCGAGGCGCTGTGGTGCGGCGTGCGATAGGGTCTGTGGTGCCAGTGGCCGGCGCGAGGGGTGAGGCCGCCGATGGAGTGGATGGCGGCGGTCTGCTGCGCCTCCTGCTCGCTCAGCGGTGGCAAGATGCCGGGCAGACGGCTCGCCAGCATGCTCTTGCCGGTACCGGGCGGGCCGATGAACAGCAGGTTGTGGCTGCCGGCGGCGGCGATCTCCAGCGCCCGCTTGGCCTGGGATTGGCCGATCACATCCTGCAGATCCGGCACATCGGGCAGGGCCTCCGTGGTCTGGGGATCCGGCAGCGGCAGCTCGTATTGACCCGCCAGCCAGGCAGTGACGGCCAGCAGCTGATGGGCGGTGCGTACCTCGGCGTCCTGGATCAGCGAGGCCTCGGGGCCGTTCTCCCGCGGTACCAGCAGGGTGCGCCCGGCATCCCGGCAGGCGAGCACGGCGGGCAGCACGCCGAGCACGGGGCGGATCTCGCCGGTCAGGGCCAGCTCGCCTAAAAATTCGTGATCAAGCAGGTATTTTGCGGGTATCTGCTTGGAAGCGGCGAGAATACCGATGGCGATGGCCAGATCGAAACGGCCCCCCTCCTTGGGCAGATCGGCGGGAGCCAGATTGACCGTGATGTGCTTGCTCGGGAACTCGAAATTGCCGTTGAGCAGGGCACTGCGCACCCGGTCCCGCGACTCCTTCACCGAGGTTTCCGGCAGGCCCACCATATTGAAGGCGGGCAGACCGTTGGAGAGGTGCACTTCCACCGTGACTTGCGGGGCCGCTATTCCCAGGCTGGCACGGCTATAAACCACAGCTAATGACATAAATCCCGTCCTTGGTTTGATGTATATGCTGGTTAACCGTTTTTTATTAGTTTTTTGTTCCAACTGACGCGATTGGACTCAGTGAAAATCAGAGTCTTGTCAGGCAAAAAACGCTTGCCCAATAAAATTCACCGTGCTAGTTCTAATAGCCATTCGCGGTAAAAACCGCCCCAATTTCACAGGATTTCCGGTTGTAACTATGAACATGGCCTCCCGTTTCGTCAGCATTATTGTGGTCCTAGTGGTGATTATTATCTCACCGCTCGGGGCTCGTTTAGCTGCACGGAACAAGGGATAGACCCACCACCGGACAGAACGAAACAAGCGACCCCCGAGCCTCACGGCCCGGGGGTTTTTTTTCGACCAAAGGACAGGATTTTCCAGATGAACGGCGCGCAGTTTTTGGTACAGGCTCTCAAGAAACAGGGTGTGACCCAGGTGTTTGGTTACCCGGGCGGGGCCATCATGCCGGTCTACGATGCCCTGTATGACGGCGGTCTGGCGCACCAGCTCTGCCGCCACGAGCAGGGGGCCGCCATGGCGGCGGTGGGGTATGCCCGCGCCTCCGGTCAGGTGGGGGTCTGCATCGCCACCTCGGGCCCCGGCGCCACCAACCTGGTGACTGGCCTTGCGGAGGCGCTGCTCGACTCGGTACCGCTGGTGGCCATCAGCGGCCAGGTGCCCTGCGCCGCCGTGGGAACCGATGCGTTCCAGGAAGTGGACGTGCTCGGCATGTCCCTCTCCTGCACCAAGCACTCCTTTATGGTGACGGACGTGGCGGATTTGCCTCAGGTGATTGCCGAGGCTTTCGCCATCGCCAGTGAAGGGCGCCCCGGCCCAGTATTGATCGACCTGCCCAAGGACGTGCAACTGGCCAATGTTCAACTGACCAAAGCGCCGGCCCAGAGTCCGCTGTTTGCGGTGGCGGAGCCCGAGCATCTCAATCCGGCCGAGCTGACGGCCGCTCGCTCCCTGCTGGCTGCTGCCGAGCGCCCGGTGCTCTACGTCGGTGGTGGGGTGGGTATGGCCAATGCCGAGCAGCAGCTGCGCGAGTTTGCCGCCGCCACCAGCATGCCTGCAGTCACCACCCTCAAGGGAATAGGCGCGCTCGACCCCGACAGCCCCGTTTATCTGGGCATGCTCGGCATGCACGGCACCAAGGCCGCCAACTATGCGGTGCAGCAGTGCGACCTGCTGGTGGTGGTGGGCGCTCGTTTCGATGATCGGGTGACCGGCAAGCTGGAGGAGTTCGCCCCCGAGGCCAAGGTGATCCATCTGGATGTGGATGCCGCCGAGTTCGGCAAGCGCCGCGCCGCCGAAGTGGGCATCACCCAGGATCTCAAACAGGTGCTGCCGCGCCTCGCCATGTCTCTCTCCATCGACCCATGGCGTGAGCACTGTGCGAACATGGCCCGCGAGTACGCCTTTCGTTACGACCATCCTGGCCAGCCCATCTATGCTCCGGCGCTGCTCAAGCAGCTCTCTGCCAGGTTGCCGGAGAGCAGCGTGGTGGCCTGCGACGTGGGTCAGCACCAGATGTGGGTGGCCCAGCATATGCGCTTCACCAGCCCGCGCAACCACCTCTCCAGCGCCGGTCTCGGCACCATGGGCTTCGGCCTGCCCGCCGCCATCGGCGCCAAGATGTCGCGCCCCGAAGATGAGGTGGTGCTGGTGAGCGGCGATGGCTCCTTCATGATGAACGTGCAGGAGCTCGGCACCATCCGCCGCGCCCAGCTCAAGGTGAAGATGGTGCTGCTGGACAACCAGCGCCTCGGCATGGTGCGCCAGTGGCAGGAGCTGTTCTTCGACGGCCGCTACAGCGAGACCATCCTCTCCGACAATCCCGACTTCGTGGCCCTGGCCGCCGCCTTCGGTATTCCGGGCGAGACCATCACATGCAAGGAGGAGATAGCCCCGGCCCTCGACCGTCTGCTGGCGAGTGAGAGTGCCTATCTGCTGCATGTGGCCATTTCAGAGGAAGAAAACGTCTGGCCCCTGGTTCCGCCAGGAGTCGCCAACCACCAGATGATGGAGCAACGCCCATGAGTCAGTTCAATACCTTGCAAATCCATGCCCAGCCCAGACCCGAAGTGATGGAGCGGGTGCTGCGGGTGGTGCGCCACCGCGGTTTCAACCTCTGTGCCCTCAACATGGAGCAGGATTGCCAACAACTGCGGATCACGGTTACTGTCGAGTCGGTGCGTCCCATCCAGCAGTTGTGGAGCCAGCTGGTCAAGCTGGTGGACGTCTCCCGGGTCGATGCACTGGAACAGCAACCCCGGATCAGAGCTTAAGGAGCCAAGCCAATGTCACAGCCTTCCCAATCCGCCACTCATCCCCAATACATCTGGTTCAACGGCAAACTGGTGCCCTGGCAGGATGCCCAGGTGCACGTGATGAGCCACGCCCTGCACTATGGCTCCTCGGTGTTTGAGGGAGTGCGTGCCTACGACACTCCCAAGGGAACCTGCATCTTCCGCCTGCAGGAGCACACCCGCCGCCTGTTCGACTCCGCCAAGATCTACTGGATGGAGGTTCCCTACCACGAGGCCGAGATCAATGAGGCCTGCCGCACCGTGGTGCGCGAGAACGGCCTGAAAAGCGGTTACCTGCGCCCGCTGGCTTTCATCGGTAACGTGGGCCTTGGCCTGCATCCTCCCAAGGATGCCAAGGCCGACGTGATCGTTGCGGCCATTCCCTGGGGCGCCTATCTGGGGGAAGAGGGACTGAAGAACGGGGTGGATGTGTGCGTCACCTCCTGGAACCGGCTCGCTCCCAACACCATTCCCACCGGTGCCAAGGCGGGTGGCAACTATCTCTCCTCCCAGCTGATCAGTCGCGAGGCCAAGCGCAACGGCTTCGCCGAGGGGCTGGCGCTGGACGTGAACGGTTACCTGAGCGAAGGGGCGGGAGAGAACCTGTTCCTGGTGAAGAACGGCGTGCTGTTCACCCCGCCCGCTACCGCGGCCATCCTGCCCGGCATCACCCGCGACACCATCATGACCCTCGCGCGTGACTTGGGATACGAGGTGCGCGAGCAGGCGCTGCCCCGTGAGGCTCTGTATGTCGCAGACGAGATCTTCATGACCGGCACCGCAGCCGAGGTGACCCCGGTGCGCTCCGTCGATCGGATGCAGGTGGGTGCTGGTTGCCGCGGTCCGGTGACCGAGCAGCTGCAAAACGCCTTCTTCGGCCTGTTCAACGGCCAGACCGAAGACCAGTGGGGCTGGCTGACGCCGGTGGCGGACTGACAAGCGAGGGGAGGCGATGTGCCTCCCCGAGTCGCTTCCGGTGAGGGCACTGCGCGGTGCCCTCACCAGGATCGATTCCCGATCCGAGAGTCACTTTTTCATTTCCAAAGATAATGAGCCCGCTGGGCATTCAGGGAGTAGAGACAATGCCGAAGTTGAGATCCGCCACCACCACCCACGGACGTAACATGGCCGGGGCCCGCGCCCTCTGGCGTGCCACCGGCATGACCGATCAGGATTTCGGCAAGCCCATCATCGCCGTGGTCAACTCCTTCACCCAGTTCGTGCCGGGCCACGTTCACCTCAAGGACTTGGGTCAGCTGGTGGCGCGGGAGATCGAGGCCGCCGGCGGGGTGGCCAAGGAGTTCAACACCATCGCCGTGGATGACGGCATCGCCATGGGCCACGGCGGCATGCTCTACTCCCTGCCGTCGCGCGAGCTGATTGCCGACTCGGTGGAGTACATGGTCAACGCCCACTGCGCCGACGCCATGGTCTGTATCTCCAACTGCGACAAGATCACCCCGGGGATGCTGATGGCCGCCCTGCGCATCAACATCCCGGTGATCTTCGTCTCCGGCGGCCCGATGGAAGCGGGCAAGACCAAGCTCTCCGATCAGATCATCAAGCTGGATCTGGTGGACGCCATGATCCAGGGCGCCGACCCCAAGGTTTCCGACGCCCAGAGCGAACAGGTGGAGCGCAGCGCCTGTCCCACCTGCGGCTCCTGCTCCGGCATGTTTACCGCCAACTCCATGAACTGCCTGACCGAGGCCCTGGGCCTCTCCCAGCCGGGCAACGGTTCCCTGCTGGCGACCCACGCAGACCGTGAGCAGCTGTTCAAGCTGGCGGGCCAGCGCATCGTCACGCTGGCCAAGCGTTGGTACGAGCAGGACGATGCCTCGGCACTGCCGCGCAACATCGCCACCAAGGCGGCGTTCGAGAATGCCATGGCGCTCGACATCGCCATGGGCGGCTCCACTAATACCGTGCTGCACCTGCTGGCTGCGGCCCAGGAGGCTGGCGTCGACTTCACCATGGCCGACATCGACCGCATGTCGCGCAAGGTGCCCCAGCTGTGCAAGGTGGCGCCCTCCACCCAGAAGTACCACATGGAAGACGTGCACCGCGCCGGTGGCGTCATCGCCATCCTGGGCCAGCTGGAGAAAGCGGGCCTGGTGCACGGCGACGCCCGCAACGTGCTGGGCACCTCGCTGGTGGAGCTGCTGGCCGAGTATGACGTCAGCCGCCAGCCGAGCCAGGAGGTGGTGGACTTCTACCGCGCCGGCCCGGCCGGCATCCGCACCACCAAGGCGTTCAGCCAGGATTGCCGCTGGCCGGAGCTGGATCTGGACCGCACCGAGGGCTGCATCCGTTCGCTGGACAACGCCTACAGCCTGGAGGGCGGCCTCGCCGTGCTCGCCGGCAACCTGGCGCTGAATGGTGCCATCGTCAAGACCGCCGGGGTGGACGAGGAGAACCTCACCTTCCGTGGCCCGGCCCGGGTATTCGAGAGCCAGGACACGGCGGTCGCCGGTATCCTGGATGGCACAGTCCAGGCAGGTGAAGTAGTGGTGATCCGCTACGAGGGTCCGAAAGGGGGCCCCGGCATGCAGGAGATGCTCTACCCCACCACCTATCTGAAATCCATGGGCCTGGGCAAGGCGTGTGCGCTGATCACCGACGGCCGCTTCTCCGGCGGCACCTCGGGTCTCTCCATCGGTCACGTCTCGCCGGAGGCGGCCTCCGGCGGCACGATCGGTCTGGTGGAGGATGGCGACATCATCAACATCGACATCCCGGCCCGCAGCATGGTGCTGGAGGTGGCTGACAGCGTGCTGGCCGCCCGCCGCGTCGCCGTCGAAGCCCGTGGCTGGAAGCCGCTCGATCGTCAGCGTCAGGTCTCCTTTGCCCTGCGCGCCTACGCCATGTTCGCCACCAGTGCCGACAAGGGTGCGGTGCGCGATCGCACCCTGTTGGGGGAATAAAGATGAATTCCAATATGAACTATGAGCAGTCGACCCGACTGGTCGGTCTTTGCGCCGACAAAGGGGTGATGTGGCGCGATCGCTCGATGCTGGGGGAATAAGTCATGGTCTCTGTGGCGGATTATCTACGCAAGGTGCTGCTCTCCCCCGTCTATGAGGCGGCGCGGGTCACCCCTTTGCAAACCCTGAAAAAACTCTCCGAGCGGCTCGGCAATCACGTCAGCCTGAAGCGGGAGGACCTGCAACCGGTCCACTCCTTCAAGCTGCGCGGCGCCTACCACAAGATCGCTACCCTGACCCAGGAGCAGAAGGAGCGCGGCGTCATCGCCGCCTCCGCCGGCAACCACGCCCAGGGGGTCGCCCTGTCGGCCGCCAGGCTCGGTATCAAGGCGATCATCGTGATGCCCAAGACTACGCCGGACATCAAGATCGATGCGGTGCGCCGCCAGGGCGGCAACGTGCTGCTGTTTGGCAACAGCTTCGACGAGGCTTACGGCGAGAGCCGCCGCCTCGCCGAGTTGGAGGGCTACACCCTGATCCCGCCGTTTGACGACGTCGAGGTGATCGCCGGGCAGGGCACCATCGGCAAGGAGCTGCTGGAGCAGGACACCCATCTCACCCACGTCTTCGTGCCGGTGGGGGGCGGTGGGCTGGCCGCCGGGGTGGCGGTCTACATCAAGCAGCTGCTGCCGGATGTGAAGGTGATCGGGGTGGAGGCGGAGGGCTCCGCCTGCCTCAAGGCCGCGCTGGCGGCCGGTGAGCCGGTCAATCTGGAGCGGGTCTCGCTGTTTGCCGACGGGGTGGCGGTCAAGCGCATCGGTGAGGAGACCTTTCGCCTGTGCAACCAGTATCTGGACGAAGTAGTGACCGTCTCCAACGACCAGATCTGCGCCGCGCTGAAAGACATCTTCGACGACTGCCGCGCCATCGCCGAGCCGTCGGGGGCCCTGTCGCTGGCCGGTCTCAAGGCCTACAGCGAGCGGGAGCAGGTGAAAGGGGGGCGGATGGCGGCCATTCTGTCCGGCGCCAACGTCAACTTCCACAGCCTGCGCTACGTATCGGAGCGCTGCGAGATCGGCGAGAAGCGCGAGGGCATGCTGGCGGTGACCATCCCCGAGCGCAAGGGGGCCTTCCTCGACTTCTGCCGCAATCTGGGGCCGCGCATGGTGACCGAGTTCAACTACCGCTACGCCGATGCCGAGCAGGCGTCGCTGTTCGTCTCGGTGCGCCTCAGCGGCGGTGACGAGGAGCTGGGCCAGATCATCGATCAGCTCGGCGGCAACGGCTACCCGGTGGTCAACATGACCGAGAGCGAGCTGGCCAAGAATCACGTGCGCTACATGATTGGCGGCCGCCCGGCCCGGCCCCTCGGTGAACGTCTCTACAGCTTCAAGTTTCCGGAGCAGCCTGGCGCCCTGATGCGCTTTCTGGAGACCCTGGGCTGTCGCTGGAACATCAGCCTGTTCCACTACCGCAACCACGGCGCTGACTATGGCCGGGTGCTCTGTGCCTTCGAGCTGCCGGACGAGGACGTGGCGGCTTTTCACGACTACCTGCACGAGATTGGCTACGGCTGGAAAGAGGTGAGCGACGACCCCGCCTATCGGCTGTTTCTGGCCAGCTAGGCGCGCTGCAAGCAGCAAAAGGGAGGCCATCGGCCTCCCTTTTTCATGGTGCTGCCGGCGCACCCGCGGATACCCCTGCATGGGGCGTTTTGCGGTAGGGAATGCCGAGCGCTTCACACTCTTGAGTCCCAAGTCATTTGAGGCTGACAACAGATGGGATAACCTGATGGGCGGGGCCGGGTTTGCCCCATCAGGGAAGAGAGGCGCAAGAGCGCCCATCACGACTCATTGCAGAGGCTTTTACCATGAACAAATCGATACTTGCCGTGCTGGTCAGCGGCCTGCTCGTCAGCGGGGCCGTGCAGGCTGCCGCTCAGGACAACACCTGGTACGTCGGCGGCAAGGCCGGCTGGTCCAATTTTTACGGTGTGGACTACAACGAGCAGGTCAAAGCCGTTGTCGACCTTGTTGAACCAGACAAGAAGCACAGTGATCTTGGCGTGGGGGCATTTGTCGGTTACCAGCTCAATCCCAATCTGGGTTTCGAGCTGGGCTATGACTGGCTGGGCAAGTACAAACTGGACAAGACGGTATCACAGGGTACCCAGTCTGCCGGGCTGAATGGCGAAGCCAAGGCGCAGATGGTGCAGGCCACGATGAAAATGAGCCTGCCGGCAACCCCGGTGCTGGATGTATATGGCAGGCTGGGGGGGGCTTACGCCTGGACTGAGAGCGCTTATTCCGGGTGGTATAGAGACTCCGCCAATCCGGCCAACGATCGCTCATTCGATAGCAAGGGGCACAAATATCATGGTGCCGCATTTGTGGGCGCGTTGGGCATTGAATACGCGATCGATCGTGATTGGGCCGCTCGTCTCGAATATCAATACACAACGCCGCTTGGCAAGACCTCTCCCGAGGAGTCAGGCATCGAGATGGACAACGGCCTGCTGGCCTTCGCCATGCTCTATCGCTTCGGCCAGCAGGGCGGCGAAGTGGCGGCGCCCGCGCCGGCCCCGGCGGCGACACCTGCTCCCGCGGTGGTGGTGGTGCCCAAGACCTTCAGCCTGAGCTCGGACGTGCTGTTCGAGTTCAACAAGGCGACCCTGAAGCCGGCTGCCAGCCAGGCGCTCGACAATCTGTTCAGCCAGATAGTGGCGGCCAATCCGAAAGACGGGGTGGCGACCGTGATCGGCCACACCGACCGCATCGGCTCTGATGCTTACAACCAGGCGCTCTCCGAGCAGCGCGCCCGCAGCGTGGCAGACTATCTGATTGCCAAGGGGCTGTTTGCCGACAAGGTGCGGGTCGAGGGGCGTGGCAAGTCCTCACCGGTCACCGGCAACAACTGCAGCGGCGGCTCCAAACCGGCGCTGATCGCCTGTCTGGCACCGGATCGGCGGGTGGAAGTGCGGCTGGAAGGGGTCTCCCAACCGGCGCAATGACCAGGGTGACAGCATGAACGACGAGGGAGGCCCAGGCCCAGGCCTCCCTCGGCTGTTTAACCGGTACCAAGCCGTCGCTGCCATTTGACTCGCTGGAAGCCATAACCCAGCAGGATCAGCAGCAGGGCGCCGGGCAGTACCGTGTGCCACAGAAAGGGCCACTGCTGCCCCGTCATCAACACCAGCAGGGGGTTGGCGCCGGCGGGAGGGTGGATCAGATTCAACCCCTGCATCAGCGCGATGGCCAGCCCCACGCCCAGGGCCAGTTGCAGCTCCAGCGGCAGGGGCAGCTCCTGTACCAGCAAGCCGACGGTGGCCGTCAGCAGATGGCCGCCGAGCACGTTCCACGGCCGTGCCAGCGGGCTCGCCGGCAGGGAAAACAGCAACACGCAACTAGCCCCGAAGGGCGCCATGATCAGGGCGGTATGCCAGCTGATGTTCAACCAGCCCAGCACACCTATCGCCAGTGCCGCCCCCACTCCTGCCCACAAGGGGCCATACCATCTCGTCATCACGGTTTCCTTCTTGGTTTGTCAGCCGTGATTAGGCACATTAGGTAGACAGATCGGTGTACTTCAAGGGGGGAAACGCGATGAGCGAAAAACGGCAACAGCTGGTGGAGACGGCCTACCGTCTGTTCAACCGCCATGGCTTTCACGCCACCGGCATCGACCGCATCTGGGCGGAGGCCGGCAGTACCAAGCGCACCCTCTACCGTCATTTTCCCACCAAGGATGCCCTGATCGAGGAGGTGCTGCAGTCCCGCGAGCGGGAGTTCTTCGCCCTGCTGGAACAGCGTCTGCAGGGGCTGGAAGGGCGGGAGAGCCGGCTGCACGCCCTGTTCGACGGTTTCGGGGAGTGGTTTGGCCGCAGCGACTTCTATGGCTGCAACTTCATCAACGCCAGCGCCGAGTTTGCCGATCCCCGTCACCCGGTTCGCAAGCTGGTGGTGGCGCACAAGCAGGCGCTGCTGGACTGGGTCAGCACCAGGCTCGATTGCCACGAGGCGCAAGCCACCGGCATCTGCCTGTTGCTGGAGGGGGCCGTGGTGATGGCACACAGCTATCAGCAACCGCTGGCACTGGTGCAGGCAAGGTCGCTGGCATTGGCGCTGTTATGTGCCGATGGCGAGGTGCCTGCCGGCTGATATAGCCAATCGGTGTTAAGCCCGCCCCGGCAGCTGGTCGATAACTGACCAGATGTATGGCGCCGAGGGCGAAGATATGCGCATCGATCACTACGACCTCCAGGGGGAGGTGCAATACCAGCAGCAACAGGCCCAGGCCCGCAAGGTACGCCGGCTCGGCCCCGTGCCGCCAGCCAGCCAGGTACAGTCCCCTGCCACGGCGCCGGCGGACTCTGCACCCGTTGCTGCCAGCGGCAGCCAGCTCACCTTCACCCGCAGCAGCCTGCTGACGCTGCAGATGGCCAGCCGCAGCGCCGCCGGCTCGGTTCAGAGCGCTCCTGAACCTGCCTCGGCCAAGCCCGCCGAGACCGGCAAGAGCGAACAGGATGGCATGCCCAGCGACGGGCTCGACAATCGCCAGCGGCTCATCAAGCTGATGATCGAGGCCATGCTGGGCCACAAGATAGAGCTGCCGGATCCCATCAAGCCAGCCGAGCAGGGCGCGGAGGGGGTGAGTGCCCCGACGGGTGAGGGGGCCCAGCCTGCCGCCGAGCCGGATCAGCTGGTGGAGGTGACCGACAGCCTGCTGCAGAAAGAGCAGCTCAACGTGGTGGCGGCGGCGAACTTGCAGACCCAGGATGGCCAGACCCTGCAGCTGGATCTGGGCTTTGTGCTGGACTGGCGCCAGCTCGACATCAGCCAGCGCCGCACCACCCTCAATGCCTTAAAGGATCCGCTGGTGCTCAGCCTGGACGGCAAGATAGCCGGCCTGACCGACGCCCGGGTCAATTTCGACCTCGATCAGGATGGCAAGGCCGACAGCCTGCCCGGCCTGAGTGAAGGGAGCGGCTTCGTGGCGCTGGATCGCAACGGCAACGGCACCATAGATGACGGCGGCGAGCTGTTCGGGGCCCGCTCCGGCAACGGATTTGGCGAGCTGGCGACCCTGGATGAGGATGGCAACGGTGTGCTGGACGAGCGGGACAGCCAGTTCTCGGCGCTGCAGTTCTGGCAGCCGGACCAGTCACCCATCGCCTTGGTGGAGCTGGGGATCGGCGCCATCCTGCTGCATCCCCTCGACACCCCCTTCAACCATCTGGGGGAAAGCGGCAATCAGGGGGTGCTGCGCCAGTCCGGCCTCTATGTGACCGAGCAGGGCAAGGGCGGCTGGGTGCAGCAGGTCGACCTGCGAGTCTGAACCCTGCACCCGCATGGCAAACCCGGTTGCTGACGTTGCACGTTGGCGACCGCTTCACCCTCAGCAACCAGCACCTGACTCAATTCAGCTCGGTGGGGTCTATGTCGAGGCTCCAGCGTACCCGCTTGGTCTCGGGCCACCCCTCCAGCTCCTTCACCGCCCAATCCAGCAGTTGGGCCAGTGGCGCCCGGCTGGGCCCCTGTACCAGCAACTGCATGCGGAACTTGCCCGCCTTGCGCTCCATGAAGCCGCTGATGGGCCCAAGCACCTGCACATGTGGGTAGCGGGCGCTGCGCAGGGTGTCGGCGAGGCGGGCGAGGAACAGCTGCACCTCGTCGCGGCCGTTGGCCTCGGCCCGAAACAGCCCCTGATAGCTGAATGGCGGCAGTCCCAGCAGGCGGCGCTCTTTCAGCGCCGTGTCGGCGAAGTGGCCGTAGCCGTTCTGGGTCAGATCCTGCAGCAGGGCGTGCTCCGGGTGATGGCTCTGCAATACCACCAGACCCGGCTTGCTGGCGCGACCGGCACGACCCGCCACCTGGGTGTAGAGCTGGGCCAGTTTCTCGGCGGCGCGAAAATCGGCACTGAACAGGGCACCATCCACATCCAGCAGTCCTACCAATGTCACGTCCGGGAAGTGGTGGCCCTTGGCCAGCATCTGGGTGCCGATCAGGATCTTGTACTTGCCGGCCTTGATGTCGCCGAGGTGGGTCTCCAGCTCCCCCTTGCGTCGGGTGTTGTCCCGATCGATGCGCACCACCGGATATTGCGGGAAAACGGTGCCGAGCAGCTGCTCCAGCTGTTCGGTGCCGACCCCGGATCCGATCAGTTCGTTGCTGCCACACTCGGGGCAGTGGTGGGGCAGCGGGCGCACGCTGTCGCAGTGGTGGCAGTGCAGCCGCCGCCCGGCCTGGTGCCAGGTGTACCAGGCATCGCAGCGCTCGCAGGCGGCACTCCAGCCACATTGATGGCAGATGAGGGCCGGCGCATAGCCACGGCGGTTGAGAAACAGCATCACCTGGTTGCCGGCCGCCAGATGCTCTGCCATCAGCTGTTCCAGCTGGGGGGAGAGCCCCGCCTGCAGCCGCACGTTCTTGATGTCCAGGATCACCTGGCGGGCGGTCTGGGCGTTGCCGGCGCGCCGGGTCAGGCTGAGGTGGTGATACTTGCCGCTGCGGGCGTTGTGCAGCGTCTCCAGCGACGGGGTGGCCGAGCCGAGCAGGATGGGAATGCCGGCACGGTGGGCCCGCATCACCGCCAGATCCCGAGCGTGGTAGCGAAAGCCATCCTGCTGTTTGAAGGAGCCGTCGTGCTCCTCGTCGATGATGATGATGCCGAGGTCGTGAAACGGGGTGAACACCGCGGAGCGGGTGCCGATAAGTATCGCGGCACCGCCGTCGCGGCAGGCCAGCCAGGCATCGAGCCGCTCCCTGTCGTTCATGGCCGAGTTCATCGCCACCACGGGCACGTTGAAGCGGCGGCGAAAGCGGTTGATGGTCTGCGGGGTGAGGCCTATCTCCGGCACCATCACCAGCGCCTGCTTGCCCGCCTTGAGCAGGGGCTCGAGGATGCTCAGGTAGACCTCGGTCTTGCCGGAGCCGGTGATGCCATCCAGCAAAAAGGCGCCGAACCTGTCGCTCTGGCTGGTGACGGCAGAGACCGCCAGCGCCTGCTCACCGTTGAGACGCAGCCCCTCGCCCGGCTCGAAGCGGGCGGCCCAGTCACCCTCATGGCTTGGCTCCAGCGAGCGTTTCTCCAGCAGCCCCTTCTTCTCCAGTGCGCTGAGTGCTGCACTCTGGATCTCCTCCTGCTTGAGAGCGGAGGGGGTCTGCGGCCCCTTGCGCAGCAAGGCGAGCGCCTGCTGCTGCTTGGCCGCCCGCTTGAGCTCGTTGAGATCGACCGCCATGCCGGCCTCGGTGGCAAACCAGAACTCCAGCTCCCGATAGGCGGCGGGCTCCCCCTTGCGCACCAGCACCGGCAGGGCGTGGGGCAGCACCTCCCCCAGCGGATGCTGGTAGTAGCTGGCACTCCAGTTCATCAGTGCCAGGATATCCGGCCCCAGCACTGGCGCCGCATCCAATACCCGCTTGATGGGTTTGAGCTTGTTGCGCGGCACCTGGCTCTCGGCCGGGTGATCCACCACCAGTCCGACCAGGGTTTGCGGGCCGAACGGGATCTCGACCCGGCAGCCGGGGGCAGGCAAGGGCAGGGGGGAGAGATAGTCGAAATGACGGCGTAACGGCACCGGCACAGCCACACGAACCAGATCCAGCGTTTGGGAAGAATTCACCAGAGATTGCCTATTTTTTCTGCGAAGCCACTTGCCTGATCTCAGGCATTTCCTATATTATTCGCAGCCTTTGAAACTGTGTTCAACAATCGTGTGGTGTCCGACAGAAGATCGGATGGCGACACGGCCTATTACTTTGAGGTTGTCCATGAAAGCTGGTATCCACCCTGACTACGTAGCCATCACCGCCAAGTGCTCTTGCGGTAACGTCATCAACACTTTCTCTACCGTTGGTAAAGATCTGAACCTGGACGTGTGCTCCGAGTGCCACCCGTTCTACACCGGCAAGCAGAAAGAAGTTTCTAGCGGCGGCCGCGTAGACAAGTTCAACAAGCGTTTCGGTGCGATGACCACCAAGAAGTAATTTTACTTCTGAAGAATTCTGAAAAAGGCGCCCACTGGGCGCCTTTTTTATTGGTCGGCGTTCTGTCAGGGACCGCTTTGCCCTATGGTGGTGTGGTTGACGAGGGATGCAGAGCAGGAGCGAGTGAATGAGGAATTGTCTGGTGATGGGGGCGGCGGGTTACATAGGTTCTTACCTGGTGCCCCATCTGCAGGAGCTGGGTTATCGGGTGATTGCCGGGGCGCGGCGCCCCTGCCGGTTGCCGCCCGGGGTGGAGTTTCGCCTCGCCGACAGCCTCAAGCCCATCACCCTGCTGCCCGCCCTGGCCGGCATCGACACCGTCTTCTATCTGGTGCACGCCATGGGGGCGGGGGCCGACTTTCACCGGCTGGAGCAGCAGGGGGTGAAGAACTTCGCCGCCGCCGCCCGCGCCGCCGGGGTGCGCCGCATCATCTATCTCGGCGCCATCCAGCCCGAACCCTGCAACAGCCGCCATCTCAACTCCCGCCGCCACTGTGGCGAGCTGTTTCGGGGCGCCGGCGTGCCGACAGTGGAGCTGCGCGCCGGCATCATCATTGGCCCCGGCTCGGCGGCGTTTGAGGTGATGCGGGATCTGGTGTTCAACCTGCCGCTGATGGTGACCCCCAAGTGGGTGCGCTCGCGCACGCCTCCTATCGCGCTTTCCAACCTGTTGCACTATCTGGGCGGGCTGGTGGAGGCCGACGGGGTGGACGGCCAGATCTTCAACGCCGCCGGCCCCGAGCTGCTCAGCTACCAGCAGCAGTTGCAGAAATTTGCCGCCCATATCGGCAAGCGCTGCCCCATCATTCCCATCCCCTTCCTGAGCCCGCGCCTCTCCGCCTGGTGGCTGCAATTCGTCACCTCGGTGCCGCAACCTGTGGCCAAGGCGCTGGTGGGCGGCCTCAAGCACGACATCCCGGCCGACGACGGCCCGTTGCGGGCCCTGCTGCCGCAAACCCTGCTCAGCTTCGACGAGGCGCTGGCCGAGAGCCTCTCTCTGGAGCAGCGGCTCGGTGCCGAACAGCAGGGGGAGGAGACCCCGCTCGGCCTGCGCTGGCGCCATCCCGAGTACGGCTTCTATGACCGCACCGCCAGCGGCGATGCCCTCAGTCTCGCCTCGCCGGAGGTGGTGTGGCAGGTGCTGCAGCAGCTGGGGGGCGAGCAGCGCTACTTCTACATGAACCAGCTGTGGGTGGTGCGTGAATGGATGGATCACCTGATCGGCGGGCCGGCGCTGACCCGTGGGCGCACCAACCCGGATCGCTTCGTGAAGGGGGACATGCTGGACTCCTGGCAGATCCTCGGGGTGGACGAGGGGCGCAGGCTGGATCTGCTGTTCAACATGCGGGCCCCCGGTGTCGGCCGGCTGGAGTTCAACATACTGCCGGAGGAGTCGGGGTTGACCCGGCTCAAGGTGACGGCTCACTGGCATCCGCAGGGGGCCTGGGGGCTGGCCTACTGGCTCGCCATGCTGCCGTTCCATCTCTTCATCTTTCAGGGAATGACGGAGGCGATCGCCCGGAAGGCGGAGGCCAGGGCGGGAATCCCCGTCATGGATTGAAACCATATCTATAACTAAATAGGTATTGGTGGGTGGTATGACATGCTAATTACTGGCTTGTCATTGGCGGGTTGGCGATACTTTCCTCTGTGAAAGCCCGGTGGTTTTCTTTATGATCCCCAGCCCTCGCCCGTGGGCGAGCCAATGCACCACTCATTCACTACCGTATCGGGGTCCCCCATGTCCGATCAGCAGCACGATCTCCGCCAACAGGCACTCGACTACCACGCCCAGCCCGTGCCGGGCAAAATCGCCATCGCCCTCACCAAGCCCGCCGAGACCGCCCGCGATCTGGCACTGGCCTACAGCCCGGGCGTCGCCGAGCCGGTGCGCGAGATCGCCGCCAACCCGGCCGATGCCTACCGTTATACCGGCAAGGGCAATCTGGTGGCCGTCATCTCCAACGGCACCGCCATTCTGGGGCTGGGCAATCTGGGCCCGCTGGCCTCCAAGCCGGTGATGGAGGGCAAGGCCCTGCTGTTCAAGCGCTTTGCCGGCATCGACGCCATCGACATCGAGGTGAAGCACGACACCAGCGCCCAGTTCATCGACACGGTCGCCGCCATCGCCGACACCTTCGGTGGCATCAACCTGGAAGACATCAAGGCCCCCGAGTGCTTCGAGATTGAACAGGCGCTGATCGAGCGCTGCGACATTCCGGTGTTCCACGATGACCAGCACGGCACCGCCATCGTCACCGCCGCCGGCCTGCTCAACGCGCTGGAAGTGCAGGGCAAGCAGATTGGCGACAGCCGCATCGTCTGCATGGGTGCCGGCGCCGCCGCCACCGCCTGCATGGACCTGCTGATCAAGTGTGGTGCCAAGCCCCACAACATCTTCATGCTGGACCGTCAGGGTGTGATCCACAGCGGTCGTACCGATCTGAACCAGTACAAGCAGCGCTTCGCCAACGACACCCCTCTGCGCACCCTGATGGAGGTGATCGACGGGGCTGACGTGTTCGTCGGCGTCTCCGGCCCGGACGTGCTGCCTGCCGAGGCGGTAGCGCTGATGGCCGCCAATCCGGTGATCTTCGCCTGCTCCAACCCGGACCCGGAGATCAAGCCGGCGCTGGCCCACGGGGTACGTGGTGACCTCATCATGGGTACCGGTCGCTCCGACTACCCGAACCAGATCAACAACGTGCTCTGCTTCCCCTTCATCTTCCGTGGTGCCCTCGACGCCCGTGCCAGCCGCATCAACGATGCCATGAAGATTGCGGCGGTCGAGGCGATCCGTGGTCTGGCCAAGGAGCCGGTACCGGCCGAGGTGCTGACCGCTGCCGGCGTCAGCGAGCTCGCCTTCGGCAAGGACTACGTCATTCCCAAGCCGATGGATGCCCGTCTGCTGCCGCGCGTCGCCCGCGCCGTGGCGCTGGCAGCGGTGGAATCCGGTGTTGCCCGCATCGCCCTGCCGGCGGACTACATGCTGGGTTGAGTCACGGCAAGCGCGCAGAAAACAGAAGGGGCCCCATCTCGGGGCCCCTTTTCATTACGGGAAGCTTGCTGGTCGATCACTTGGTCTTGGGAGCAACCTTGACGGCCGGCGCCTTGGCGTGGGCAGCCTTGTGGTGTTTTTTCACGACCTTGGTCTGGGTAGCCTGGGGAGCGGCAGCCTTGGTCGGGGTGGCAGCCATGGTGAAGCCGGAGGTCAGGGCGAAGACAGCAGCCAGGCTCAGGGGGATCAGCTTGTTCATATTCCAGTTCCTCATTCGGGTTGATGACATGGAGCGTTTCTCCATGACTTCATCCTAGGGCTGTTCGACCTGTGGTTCAGTGAGTGACTGGTGACGGTTTGTATCCAAATGTACAGGCAGCATCAGGCAGAAACGGGCACCGCTGCTGCTTGGCAGCAGCTGCACCTCGCCGCCGTGGTGGCGGGCGATGCTGCGTACGATGGCGAGCCCCAGCCCGGCACCGCCGGTGCGCCTGTCCCGGCTCTGATCCAGCCGCACGAAGGGCTCGAAGATCTGCGGCGCCAGCGCGGGATCGATGCCGGCACCGTCGTCGGCCACCTCCAGCAGATAATGATCCTGCTGGCGCGCCATGCTGAGGGTCACCAGGCCGGCGGCGTGGCGCAGGGCGTTGCCGATGAGGTTCTCCAGCGCCCGATCGAGCAGGCGGATGTCGCCGCGCCAGGGCAGGGCCATGGCTGGGCGCACGAAGTCGAGCCGCTTGTCCGGTCGCAGCGCCTGCCAGTCGGCGAGGCGGCTGCCGGCCCAGCTGCCGAGCTCCAGCTCGCTGCACTGCAGCGGCAGCTCGGGGCGATCGAGCCTGGCGTAGGTGAGCATCTCCTCGATGAGGGCGTCCAGCGCGCCGAGATCCCGCTCCAGCCCCTGCTGCTCCTCGGCCGAGGGGGCGGGATCCAGCATGGCGAGCCGGTAGCGCAGCCGCACCAGCGGGGTGCGCAGCTCGTGCGCGATGGCGTCGGTCAGCTGCTTGCGGCTGGCCAGCATGGCCTGCAGCTGCTCGGTCATCTGGTCGAAGGTGCGGCCGACCCGGCCCAGGCTGCTGCCGGGCGGCAAACGGGTGCGGCAGGAGAGATCGCCGTCACCGACCCGGCGGGCGGTCTGTTCGAGCTGCTGCAGGCCGCGCCAGTGCGGGCGCAGCCAGAGCAGGATCGGCAGCCCCAGCGAGAGACCGATGGCCAGCAGCAGTCCCACGTCGACCCAGTGCAGCTCGTGCAGGTAGGAGAGATAAGGCACGGGGCCGACGATCAGCACCTGATCGGTGCCCGGAATGCGCTGCAGGAAGGTGTCATCCTCCTCGACGATGACGATGTTGCCGGCCTCCAGGAAGGCCTGATCCTCGTTGGCCAGCGGCTGGTTGGCGAGGGCGCCGATCTGCAGCGGCAGGGTGAGCTGGCGGCTCTGCTCCGCCATGCGGGCGGGCCAGTGTTCGGCCGGCAAGCGGGCCAGCTCGCCGGTGAGCAGGCCGAGAGAGCCCTGCATCATCCGCTCCAGATAGCGATCTCCCGCCCGCTCGGCGGTGACCTGATAGACCATGCCGACCAGCAGGATGGCCAGGGTGAAACAGCCGATCAGCAGCAGATAGAACTGGATAAACAGGCGTCGCATCGGGCTCTCCTCTTGCCTGGATTGCGTCTGGGCATTGCCTTGTTGCCCCCTCATCCCCAACCCTTCTCCCGCAAGGGGAGAAGGGAGCAGAGAGCATCAAGGTCATTCGGCGGGGCTTATTCCCAAGCCTGGGGTACTAGCAGGTAGCCCTTCTGGCGCACCGTCTTGATGCGGGTCGGGTTGCTGGTGTCGTCCCCCAGCTTGCGGCGCAGGCGGGAGATAGCCACGTCCATGCTGCGATCCTGGCCGTCGTAGTCGCGACCGCGCAGGCTGCGAAACAGCGCCTCCCGCCCCAGGATCTGGCCGGCGTGGCAGGCCAGCTCCCACAGGAGATCGAAATCGGCGGTAGAGAGCGGAATGCTGTCGCCGTCGAGGCGCACGTCCCGGCCCGGCCCGTCGATCTGCAGCCGGCCGAACTGCAGGCGCTGGGGCGGCGTACCGGCGACCACGGGTTGCGGGGCCTGTTGCCCCTGCTGGCGGAACTGGACCCGCAGCCGGGCCAGCAGCACGGGAGGCGGCGTGGTCTTGAGGATGTAGTCGTTGGCCCCCAGCTCCAGGCTGAGGATCTGGTTCATGTCGCTGTCGAGCGAAGTGAGCATGACGATGGGGCCGGCAAAGCGCGGGCGCAGATCCCGGCACAGGGAGAGACCATCCTGACCCGGCAGCATGATGTCGAGCAGCACCAGGTCCGGCTGCTCGGCCTCGACCCTGGCCAGCGCCAGATCGCCCCTCGGCTCCAGCAGCACTTCCATGTCGTGGCGGGCCAGCCAGCTGCTGATGAGCTGGCCTATCTCGGGATCATCTTCAACAAAAAGAATGCGTTGCATGGTGGCATGACACCCAGACTGTGGCGCGGATGCGCGTGCCGCCAGCATAGCGGCTCCGGCCGCCCCATGCACTGGGATAAATAATCAAACAGGGCCCGCGGGCCCTGTTCTTGTCTTGCTGGCCGAGCGGGGGCTCTGCCCCGGCGGCATCAACCCGCCTTGCGCTTGAGATAGACGCCGGCTTCCATGTGGTGAGTCCAGGGGAACTGATCGAACAGGGCGAAGCGGGCGATCTCGTGGGTTTCGCCGAGCACCTGCATGTTGGCCTGCAGGGTCTCGGGGTTGCAGGAGATGTAGAGAATGTTGTCGTAATCCTGCACCAGCTTGACGGTGGCGTCGTCGAGGCCGGCTCGGGGCGGGTCGACGAAGATGGTGTTGCACTGGTAGGCGCCCAGATCCACCCCCTTGAGGCGGTTGAACTCCCGCTCGCCGCGCATCGCCATGGTGAACTCCTCGGCCGACATGCGCAGGATGATCAGGTTGTCGACGCCGTTGGCGGCGATGTTGAACTGGGCGGAGTCCACGCTCGGCTTGGCGATCTCGGTGGCCAGCACCTTGCTAAAGTTCTGCGCCAGGGCGATGGAGAAGTTGCCGTTGCCGCAGTAGAGCTCCAGCAGGTCGCCCTCGCTCCCCCTGGTCACGTCCAGCGCCCAGCCCAGCATCTGTTCGTTGATGGCGGCGTTGGGCTGGGTGAAGCTGTTTTCCACCTGCTTGTAGATCAGCTCGCGCCCCTGCACGGTCAACCGTTCGATGACGAACTCCTCCCCCAGGCAGATCTTCTGCTTGTGGGCGCGGCCAATCAGCTGCAGCTCGAACCCCTTGGCCCGCAGGTCGGCCTGCAGCGCCTCGGCGGCCTGCTGCCACTCGCTCTCCAGCTTGCGGTGGTAGAGCAGGCTGACGCAGATCTGGCCGGACTGGGTGGAGAGGTAATCGATCTGGAACAGCTTGCGGCGCAGTACGGGGTGCGGGCGCAGCCCCTCCAGCAGCACCGGCATCAGCTGGTTGATGAGGCGGCTGGCGGTGGGGAACTGGTCGACCCGGATGATCTCCTTGGTGGCCGGCGCATACATGCAGTGGTACAGGTCGTCACCGTCGTGCCAGATGCGAAACTCGGCGCGCATCCGGTAGTGTTCGGCGGGGGAGGCGTGCACTTCCAGCGCAGGCAGGGTGAAGTCGGCGAACAACCCGCAGAGGCGCTCGCGCTTCTCGTCGAGCTGGGCCTGGTAGTCGGCCGGGGTTCGAAGGGGCGCCGGGTCGGCGGAAACCTGCTGGGATTGGGTCATGATTTACCTCACATGCACACCGGTCTGGCCGGGACGAAATCGGGGGAAGCCTGCGGCCACCCAAAGGGGCCCGATTTTAAAAGGCCGCTGCGGATTGTCCAGCATTTTGTGGTCAAGAAGTGTGCAGTCAGGCCGATAGCTGATCTACAGGCATGGTGGGAGGACACATTATGCAGATCGACGGAGTGGGCGCGGCCCAACCCAAGGGAGTGGGTGTTGCTCCCAAATCGCCCCAGCAGGCGGAAGCAAAGCAGACCAACAACGAGGATGAAGTCTCGTTGCACAAGGCGCCGAAATGGGCGCAGGTGCTGGTGCAGCAGGCGCTGCAGTTCGCGCTGGAGATCAACGGCCAGGGCTACAAGGCGCCCAAGGCACAGGATCAGCCGGAGGCGGTGACCCCGGATACCCTGTTCGACTTCCAGTCGGTGGCCGACAACGTGCTGCAGTTCGTCACCGGCCGGCTGGGGGCTGCCCGGGCCGACGGCAAGTCGGACGACAGCCTGACCGGCATGATGGAGCAGGCCCGCAAGGGGGTGGACAAGGGCTTTGGCGACGCCAGGAAACAGCTTGGCGACTGGGCAGACAACGAAGACATCAAGACCGGCATGGATCAGAGCTACAAGCTGATCCAGGAGGGGCTCGACCAGTTCGAGAAGGAGTTCTTCGGCAAGGTCTCCACCACCGACATGGGGCAGGCCGAGATGGCCAGCCGCCAGCAGGGCTCGCTGGAGATCCAGACCAAGGATGGCGACAAGGTGGTGCTGCGTTTCAACGACAGCTGGCAGACCAAGTCCCAGAAGGATGACAGCGGCAGCCAGTTCAGCCTCAAGTCGAGCCAGAGCTTCAGCTTCTCGCTGGAGGGCAACCTGAGCAGCGAGGAGATGGACTCCATCGGCAAGCTGGTCAAGGGGATCGACGATCTGGCCGGCAACTTCTTCTCCGGCAATTTCGACGACCTGTTGAAGAAGGCGGGCGAGCTGAAGCTGGATGACAGCCAGCTGGCCTCCTATTCGCTCAAGCTCAAGCAGAGCCTCAAGCTGAGCCAGACCTATCAGGGGGCGCACTCCCTGCAGGAGATGCTCAAGCCGCTGGCCGACTACCTGCCCAAGCTGGATCAGGTGCAGCAGCAGGCGGATGCCCTGCTGCCGGCATCCCAGCAGCAGGCGCTGACGCCGGCGGTGCTGGCGGCCCGTGGCCAGAGCGATCCGGCCCAGGTGGGCAGCTTCACCAGCTTCAACCAGCGGATGCTGGATGCGCTGCGGATGATCGGCCAGTTCCAGCCGGCGACGGATGCCAGCAGCAAGAGCGTTTGAACCGTTTTGGATCGAGAAGGACCATGACCGGCCGTTTGCCAGCTCCCGCGGGGGCTGGCAAACTGGCCTTTTTCCCGATCCGGCCAGCCCATGAACCCGAAAAAGCCCAGAGACAAGCGCGAGCTTTGCTACCCCTTCATCTTCGAAACCCAGTTCCAGTGTGACTACGAGATCGCCACCGACGAGCTCTGCTGCCAGGTGGGCGCCGTGTTGTCACTCCTGGCGCCGGATGCCGAGCTTGCGCCCATGCAGGCGGATCTCGCGGCGCTGCAGCGGCTTATCTACAACCTCAACGGCTCGGTGCGCGGCCGGCTCGGCATCTTCGAGGAGGATCTGGCGTGGCTTAAGGGGCGTTACGATCACTACAACGAGGCGAGCCGCGGCCGGGTGACCGGTTTCGTGCTGCCGCAAGGGCCGCAGCCGATCCCGACCCTGCACCTGTGCCGCTGTGGCAGCAAGAAGGTGGTGCGGCTGCTGGTGCGGCTGGAGGAGAGCGGGGGGCGCTTCGACCCCATCCTCTATCGTTTCGCCAACTTGCTGGCCAACTTCTTCTTTGTGCTGACCGTCTACCTCAAGCAGCTGTGGCAGGTGGACGAGGTGCCCTACGTCAGCATCAACTACTGAATACGGCCAAAAAAGCTTTTGTTTTTCATGAAGATCAAACACGATCATCCCATTTGTCGGTCGCCGGGATGGTCCCGGTAGTGCAGGGGGAAGGTCATGACCATGCTTCATCTCAGTGGCAGTTCGTTCTTGATGCCGGGCAACCTCGCCTGGCGCCCCCTGGCTGAATACGGCGAAGTGCAGGTGGCCCCCCATGGCCAGTGGTTGCAGACCCTGATGCACCAGAGCGCCGATGCCGCGGCCGGAACCCACATCATCATCTGGTTGTGGGAAGATCTGGTGCCCGCCCGGACCCTGCAGGAGTGGGGCCGTCTGGCGCAGGACGATCAGCAGCTGGCGGTCGCCGCCTTCGTCGACGCGCTCTGCCAGCCTCTGTTGCAGCATCTGCAGCGCCGCCCGCAGGATCATCTGCTGGTGGGGGCCTGCAGCCATGCCCCGCTCTGTGTCTATGGCCCGGCCCCTGCCGTGCTCGCCGCGCTGGCCAGTGCGTTCGAGCAGCAGATGGCCCGCCTGCGCCTGCAGCAACCCGGCCTGGACGACCTGCACCTGCCGCTCTGGCTGCAACAGCATGGCCGCCAGCACTGCTTCGATCGGCGCAACCTCTATCTGATGTCCTGCCCCTTCTCCATGGCCGGTCTGGCCAGCCTGGCGCAGTGGATGCTCCCCTTGCTGCAGCGGTTGCAGCAACCCGCCCACAAGGTGCTGGTGCTCGACTGCGACAATACCCTGTGGAGCGGCGTGGTCGGCGAAGACGGTGTCGGTGGCGTCCTGCTGGGACAGGACGGGATGGGCCGGCTCTACCAGGCCTTCCAGCAGGCGGCCAGCCACTGGCACGGGCAGGGCATAGTGCTGGCGCTCTGCTCCAAGAATCTGGCGGACGATGTGTGGCGGCTGTTTGACGAGCATCCGGGCATGGTGCTGACACGGGCGCAGATCGCCGCCGCCGAGATCGGCTGGGAGCCAAAATCCCAGGGGCTGCGGCGGCTGGCAGCCCGCCTCAATGTCGGGCTGGACAGCCTGGTCTTCTGGGATGACAGCGAGCTGGAGCGAGCCGAGGTGCGGGCCAACTGCCCCGAGGTGCTGGTGATTACCCCGCCGGCCGATCTCTGGAGCTGGCCGGATGTCCTGCTGACGCTGCCGGCCCTGTGCAGTCGCCACCAGAGCCGGGATGACGGCCTGCGGCAGCACTCCTATCAGGCCCAGGCCGAGGCCGAGGCGGTGCGCCGGCAACTGGGCGACGAGCACGCCTTCCTGCGGCAATTGGCGCTGCAGGCCGACTGGCAGCCGCTCTCCCCGGGCAACCAGTTGCGAGCCGAACAGCTCAGCCAGAAGACCAATCAGTTCAACCTCTCCGGCCGCCGCTATCAGGCGGCGGAGCTGGCCCGGCTGGCCGCCGAGGGGGGCTACGTCTGGCTGGCCGGCCTGCGAGACAGATTCGCCGATCACGGCATGACGGCGCTGCTGGTGGTGCGCCCGCTCGACGAGGGCAGGGCGCTGCTGGATACCCTGGCCATCAGCTGCCGGGTGCTGGGGCGCGGTTTCGAATACTGGCTGCTGGCGCAACTGGCCAACCATCTGCGGGCGCAAGGCGTGACCGAGCTGGTCATCAGCCTGGTTGCCACCACCCGCAACCAGCCGGCACGGGATTTTCTGGCGAGCCTGCCAACCCGGCCGATAACCACTCCAGCGGGCTTGCTGCCGCTGGCGGACGAGCTGTTCCTCAGTCTGGATCTCTGCTCTCTTTCTCTCCCGTTTTTGGAGTTCTACGCCAATGAATGACCTTATCGCGCTGGCACACCAGCAGTTCCCCCAGGCCAGCATCAACGCACAATCTGCCCTCGGCAGCTTTCCCGAGTGGGACTCTCTGGGTCACTTCAACCTGCTGTTGTTGGTCGAGCAGCACTATGCCGTGCGGTTCGAGCCGCAGGAGCTGGCCGAGTTGAAGAGCCTGGCCGACATCCAGCAAGTCCTGCAGAGCAAAGGGGTTGCCGTGTGAAACAGGCGCTCGAGCAGGCGCTGACCGAGCTGGGGATCCCCAGAGGCGGCGCCCTGATGGTGCACTCGGATGCCATGGTGGTGGCCCAGTTTGCCGGCATGGGCAACGCTGCAGGCATCGCGGCTTTCTGGACATGCCTCGAACAGTGGCTGGGCGGGCACCTGCTGGTGCCGACCTTCAGTTACAGCCCGATGGCGGACGAGTGCTTCGACCCTGCGCAGACTCCGAGCAAGGTGGGCTTGATGACGGAGCTGTTCCGCCAGCGTGAAGGGGTGGTGCGCACGCGGGATCCCGTCTTCAGCATGGCGATCAGCGGCCCGCAGGGGCCAGCGCTGGTGGCGCGGGAGTGTCACGACTGTTTCGGTCAGGAGAGCCCGTTCGGCTGGCTGGCGGAGCAGGACGGCTGGCTGCTGGGGCTGGGTTGCCACCCCGACCGCATCACCTTCACCCACTACGTGGAGCAGCGGCTGGCCGTCTCTTATCGCTATCACAAGGGGTTTGCGGGCCGGGTGCGCGTCGACGGCCAGGTGCGGGAGTGGCAGGCGGATTACTATGTGCGCGACCTGTCGCTGGCCAGCGAAATCGACCTCTCCCGGTTGGTAGCTTTGCTGCAGGAGCGAGGCGCCTGGCGCCAGACGCTGTGCCAGCGGGTGCCGGTCTGGGCGGTGTCGTGCCGCGACTTCATCCTGGCTGCCGGCGAGTTGCTGGCGGCGGCCCCATACGCCCTGATCCGGGCGGGAGGAGAGTCCCATGCAGTTTGATCACATCGGACTGGTGGTGCCGGACCTGGCGAGCGGTGTGGCCTATTGTCGCGACGTGCTGGGGCTGAGCCGCTTCTCGGCGGCGGTGGAAGATCCGCTGCAACGGGTCTGGGTGCAGTTCGTGCACGACGACCATGGCCTCTGCTACGAGCTGGTCGCCCCGGCCGGCGAGGAGAGCCCGGTCGCCCAGGTGCTCAAGACCCGGCGCAACGTCATCAACCACCTTGCCTATCGGGTGAGCAACCTGCAGGAGATCGCCGAACGGCTGCGCGCGCAGCGCCACCTGCCCCTCGGGCCCAGCCAGCCGGCCATCGCGTTTGGCGGCGCCCACGTCCAGTTTTTCCTGAGCCCCCTTGGCCACATTGTCGAATTGATCGAGGCACCCACCCCATGAGTTTTTCACCCAAGAGCAGCTATCTGCCCACCGACTGGGACGACCAGGCACAGATCGGTGAGCAACTGCATCGGCTGCTCACCCTGCTGTTTCCGCTCAATCGCAGCCTGACCGGGGACGGGGTTCGGCAGTCGCTGGCCCTGTGGCGCGAGCACTGCCTGCCCGAGCTGCAGATCCATGAAGTGGCCAGCGGCACCGAGTGCTTCGACTGGACCGTGCCTGACGAGTGGAACGTGCGGGAGGCCTACATAGTGGGGCCGGATGGACGCAGGGTGGTGGACTTCCAGGATCACAACCTGCATCTGGTCGGCTACTCGGAGCCGGTGCGCTGCACCCTCTCGCTGGCCGAGCTGCAGCCCCACCTTCACTCTCTGCCCGAGCAGCCGGACGCCATTCCCTATGTGACCTCCTACTACAAGCGCCGCTGGGGCTTCTGTCTGCCCCATCGGCTGCGTCAGGCGCTGCCGGAGGGGGAATATCAGGTGGTGATCGATGCCACCCTGGCACCGGGCTCGCTCACCTATGGCGACTGGGTGCTGCCGGGGGAGAGCGAGCAGGAGATCCTGCTGTCGAGCTACACCTGTCACCCCTCCATGGCCAACAACGAGCTCTCCGGCCCCTGCGTCGGCGTCTTCCTGATGGCCTGGCTGGCGTCACTGCCCACACGTCGCTACAGCTACCGGCTGATGCTGGTGCCTGAAACCCTGGGGGCCATCGTCTATCTCTCCCGCCACCTGGATCAGCTCAAGCAGCGTACCCTGGCCGGCTTCAACCTGACCTGCCTTGGCGATGATCGCAGTTACTCCTTCCTCCCCTCCCGCCAGGGCAACACGCTGGCGGACCGCATCGGTCGGCATGTGCTCGGCCATCTGGCGCCGGGCTACAAGGCGTACAGCTTCCTGGAGCGGGGCTCCAACGAGCGGCAGCTGTGCGCGCCCGGCATCGATCTACCGGTCACCTCGGTGATGCGCAGTCGATACGGCTGTTATGCCGAGTACCACACCTCGCTCGATGACCTCTCGCTGGTGACGCCGGCCGGTCTGGCGGGGGGATTCCTGGCGCTGCGCCGGGCCATCGAGTGTCTGGAGCGGGACGAGCGCTGCGAGGTCACCGTGCTGGGCGAGCCCCAGCTCGGCAAGCGGGGGCTCTACCCGGACTTGTCGACCCGCTATTCGGGCTGGCGGGTGCGGGAGATGATGAATCTGCTGGCCTACAGCGACGGCAAGCTGACCCTGTTCGAGATCGCCGAGACCATAGGGGCGCCGTTCTGGCGGGTGGAGCCGCTGGCGCGGATGTTGCTGGATGCCGGGCTGCTGCGTCGCCTCAGCCCGCAACCGGACTACTCGATCACCAGATAGGCCGGGCCCGGGTTGTGCGGGGTGCGACGGATGGCGTAGCGATCCAGCCCCAGCACCTCCTTGAGGGCCAGGGTCTCCCCCGGAAAGGCGGGCCAGTTGAGCTCATCGAATGCCAGCACAGATCCCTTGGTCAGGTGCGGCTTGATGAGCTCGAGGCAGCGGCGGGTCGGCTCGTAGAGATCAAAGTCAAAATAGGCCAGTGCAACCATGGTCTCCGGCTGACGAGCCAGATAGGCCGGCAGCGTCTCGGTCACATCCCCCTTTACCAGCTCATGCTTGACGATATGGTCCAGCGGGCTTTCCGCCTCATGGGCGGCGAGCAGTTGGGCCAGATGCTGCTCATAGCCCGGCGTCACCCCGTAGGCGCCGGGCTGGATGGCGGCGTCGCTGCCATCTTGCGGAGCGTGGGAAGGGAAGCCGCTGAAGGTATCGAACCCCACCAGTTTGCGGTTGTAGTTGTAGGGTTCATACATGCCTCGAAACGAGGAGAAGAGCGCCAGGTTCTGACCCCAGCGGGTGCCGAAATCCATGATGACGCCGTGGACCGGCACGATCTTCTGATACAGCTCGTGCATGAACAGGATGCGGGAGAGCGACTGGCGCTTGAGGTAGAGGCCCAGGTTGTTCTGCAGCTCGGCCGCGGGCAGCGGGCTGGCGTGCAGCAACTCGCTGAAGGTCTGGCGGCGTGACAGCTCCTGCTCGGAAGCGTTGGACATGGCCTTGATCATCAATGGTCTCCTGTGGGGGGGTCGCCGGCCGGTGCCGACAGGCAGTGCACCACTTCATATTCGAGGTAGTCGGCCAGTCCCAGCCAGTCCTGGCGCTCCTGGCACTGCAGCAGGGCGGCTACCAGTCCGGGCGGCAGGTTGCCCTGTTCGGTGAGCACCTCTTGCAGCAGCTCCGGCAATGCCTGACTCGCGGCGACCGACTGCCCCAGTCGAAACTGGTGCGCCAGGGCGGTGAGGCGGGTGATCTGGCCGTTTTTCATTGCACGTACTCCGGGTGATAGCGGCAGCCGGCGATCTCCGCCCCCTCCCTGCTGCAGTTCCAGAACTGCACCTCGGGGTGGCGCGCTATGTAGCGCTCGAGCTCGGTGCGGTAGGCGGAAAAGTTCGGATTGGTCTTGACCCGCCGGCCATGGCCGTCGAGGGTCCAGCTGAGCGCCAGCGCGGCGCTGGGGCCGAGGGCGCCGTCGGCCCAGCCCGAGTGGGTGAGCTCGCCGGGAAAAGCGAAGTCGGTGCCCAGCAGGATGACCTGGTGGCAACCCATCTGCACGGCGAGATCCACGGCGGGATGAATGACGCTGCCGCCCGAGTGCAGCACGCCCTTGGGGAGCGTCTGCCGCAGCTGCTGATACATGGGGCTGCGGGAGTAGGCGGTCTTGCGCGGCCCCTGCCAGGCCAGCAGGGCCGCCGTGGGTACCGTGGGGTAATAGACCAGGGTGGTCTGGGCCGACTGGGCGGCGGGTAGCCGGTTGCCGTCGATGGCGTCATCTATGGTGACGACGATGTCGGGTCGGATGCCGTGGCCAAGCAAAAACGCCAGCGCGGTATCGACGCTGATCAGCAGGAAATCTTGCCGACGGCGCTGCAACTGGGCCTGCAGGGTGGTCAGGTTGTGCTGCAGGGTCGGGCCGCTCGCCACGATCAGGGCCTGCTTGCCCTGAGCCAGACCGAACAGGGAGGCCACATCGCCGTCGCCGGCCAGCAGATCGCGGTTTTCGGCCAGCCGCCTAGTGACGTCGGGGTGCTCGGCGTCGAACCTGGCCCGGGCGAACGGCAAGTCTATTTCACTCACCAGCCGGTCGCGGATGCGGGCGGCGGCATCTTCCACCAGCAGCAGCTCGGGCGGCAGGGCGAAGAAGGGCAGCCGCACCTCCCCTTCGTCGCCGGCCATCATCAGCTCGATCCTGGGATCCGTCAGCCAGTCCTGCTGGTCCAGCAGCCGCAGCACCAGGGCAAACAGGGCGCCATTCATGATCTTCACTTCCAGCCGCTTGAGGCTGCTGCGCCCCAGCAGGGCGCGCGGCAGATCGCCAAGCCCGGTGCCGTATAGGTGCAGCACTGGCTGCTCGGGTAGGCTGGCGGCCTGCAGTTCAGCTTCTTTCACCCGGTCGTGCCGGCTGGTGAGCTGGATACCGTGTAGGCTGAGGGTGGAGCCGAGCCCCTCGGTCAGCTCGGCCGGCAGGCTTTCCGCATCCTGTGCCAGCAGGCGGGGCCAGAGGGCGGGCCAGCGCTGGCTGATGAGCCTGCCGTGCTGGTTGAACAGATCATCACTCATCGTTGTCTATCCACTCCCAGCTCAGCGGTTGATTGGCACTCAGGCTGCGGTTGACCCGCTTGCCGATGAGCCGATCGTAATCGGCCGGGGGCAGGCCGAGGGCGGGGCGCACCGACTTGATATGTTCTGCGGTGAGCACCTCGCCGGCTGCCATCTCCTTGACCAGATAGAGGGAGCGGCGAAACGCGCGGTTGCCCTGTTCACTGGCGGTGAGCTGGTAATCGGCCACCCCGAGGGCGGCATGGGCGGTTTTGACCGAGGCCACCAGCTCGGTGAGTTCGGCCGGCTCCATGGAGAAGGCGCAATCCGGCCCGCCGTCGGCGCGGGCCAGGGTGAAGTGCTTCTCGATGAGGGTGGCCCCGAGCGCGGTGGCGGCGATGGCCGTGGCCGACCCCAGGGTGTGATCGGAGAGCCCCACCTCGACCCCGAAGCGCTGGCGCAACATGGGGATGGTACGCAGGTTGTATTCGGCTGCCGGCGCCGGATAGCCGCTGACGCAGTGCAGCAGGGCCAGCTGGCCGTTGCCGTGCTTGAGTGCCATCTCGACCGCGGCGGCGATCTCGGCCTCGTTCGCCATGCCGGTGGACATGATGAGCGGCTTGCCGGTCTGGGCGGCGTAGCGGATGAGGGGCAGGTCCACCAGCTCGAAGGAGGCTATCTTGTAGGCCGGGCAGTCGAGGGATTCCAGCAGATCCACCGCGCTGAAGTCGAACGGACTGCTGAAGACCGTCAGGCCCAGCTCGCGTCCCTTGGCAAACAGCGCTTGGTGCCACTCCCAGGGGGTGTGCGCCCACTCGTAAAGGTCGTACAGGTTGTGACCATCCCAGAGGCCACCGTGGATCTGGAACTCGGGCCTGTCACTGTTGAGGGTGATGGTGTCGGGCCGGTAGGTCTGCAGCTTGACCGCACTGGCCCCGGCCACCTTGGCGGCGGTCATGATGGCCAGTGCGCGATCCAGGTTGCCGTTGTGGTTGGCCGACAGCTCGGCGATCACATAGGGAGCCTGCGCCGGGCCGATGGATTGATGGGCGATCTGCATCTGTGTTCAGACTCCTGTGCCAAGTTGCCAGCCTTGCGGCGCCGGCTGCCAGGGGGCAGGGGGCGCTATCTGCGGTGGCTCGGCAAGATAGAGGGGAAATTGGGAGAAAATTGTCTGCAAGCGATATGCCAGCTCTTGCCACGCCGTGGGCTGAAGTGGCTGAGTGGCCTGCCATGTCAGCCGCTGGCCGTTCAGGGTCAGGGTGAGCAGCAGTTTGCCATCATGGCGTAGTTGCCACTGTTGGCCATCTGGTAACAGCTGATAATCCGGTTGTTGCAGCAACCGGGCGGTGAGCCGATCCAGCCCCAGCCCGTCCACCTGCTGCTGGCCGCGGCGGCGGTAGTCGTCTGACTGTTGTTCAAGCCGTTGCAGGGCCTGCAGCAGCCGCTCAGGCTCGGCCAGCTCGCTCAGGGTCAGCCGCTCGGCCAGTTGGAAGCGGGCGATCACCTGGTCGTTGAACTGCTGGTTGTCGACGATGGGCACCGCCAGGGTCGGCAGGCCGAGACAGGCCCGCTCCCAGGTCATGCCGCCGGCGGCGCCGATGGCGAAGTCGTGCCGGCTCATCAGGTCGGCCATCTGGTCGCTCTGGCGCAGCAGCACCAGGTCGAGGTCGGCCAGCTCGGCCACTCTCTGTTCCAGCTCGGGCCAGAAGGGATTGGCCCCGCCCGCCACCAGGGTCCACTGGATGGTGCGGGCCCAGGGTAGTCGGGCCAGGCTGTTGAGGGTGATGAGGCAGGCGCCGGCCGGGTCGGCGCCGCCAAAGCAGACAAGCCCCAGTCGCCACTGACTGGCGTGTTGCTGCGCCAGCTGGCGATAGGCGGGGCGCAGCAGGGCATAGTCGGTGCCCAGCAGCAGCCGGCAATCGGCGGGGGTGAGGGGTTGGTAATCGGCGGCGCGGCGCAAGGGCCCCTGATCCAGCAGCAGCTGGCAGTGGTGCGGTCGGTCGGCCAGATCATCGATCACCAGCACGCGGCCGCAGTGGGCGGCCAGCTGGGTTTCGAGCCGCTGGTCAATCTGGTAGTGATCGAATACCAGCCAATCGGGCTGCAAGCCGGGCAGCGGGCCGGCGTCATCCAGCGCGCTCAGGGGATGATGGTGATGGGGCCGCAGCAACGCCAGCAGGTGCGCCGGCAGATTGTGGCAGAGGAAGTGGCACTCGGTCCCGGCGGCGTGCAGCCGATCGGCGATGGCCAGGCAGCGCATCAGGTGGCCCAAGCCGATCTCGGCGCCGGCGTCGAGCCGGAAGGCAACCTTAAGCGTCATCTTGGGCCAGCACTTGATAGAGCAGTTCGGCCAGGTGCCAATCTTCCGGCGTGTCGATGTCGACGACCCTGAGCCTTGGCAGTATGTGGCCGATCCCTTCTCCCCCCACCGGGCTGATCCCTCCCAGCCAGGCCGCGCGGCTGCCCCAGTAGAACTGGCCGGCATCCTGATAGGCGGGCTCCAGATCCTGGGAGCGTTTCGCCATCTGCTCCGGCCAGAACGGTGTGACCCTGCCTTGTGCGTCCATGCGCACCGCCCGCTGGATCGGGAAGCCGAATTCGGCCACCGTGTAGACGAAGGGGGCCTTGCTGGCGAGCAGGCGGTGGTGGGCGGCGCGCAGGTCGGCGGCCTGGATCAGCGGCACGGTGGCATAGATGCAGCAGTAGTGTTCTGCCTGGATGCCGAGCTGGTCGAGCCGCTGGATGGTGTCGATCACCACAGGAGTGGTGCCGGTATGGTCATCGGCCAGCGCGGCGCCCCGCAGGAAGGGCACCTCGGCCCCGAGGCGACGGGCCACCTCGGCGATCTCAGGGTCATCGGTGGAGACCACCACCCGACTGAAACAGCCCGAGTCTCTGGCTGCCCCGATGGCGTAGGCAATCATGGGCAGGCCGCAGAAGGGGCGGATGTTCTTGCGGGGAATGCGCTTGCTGCCGCCCCGTGCCGGGATGATGGCGATGGCCATGATGCTCTCTCCCTGAGGAGCCCGACGTGGTCGCCGAGCCGGATAATTGATGACAACTCGTTGATTATTTTTGAGATTATACCGAGTTTTCATCTTATATTATTGAGCTTTGCTACGGAATTGCCCGGTGATGGTCGATAACATGGGAAAGTGATGGGACGTCGTTGGTATTGAACATGAGTTATGGTGTCGAATTGCGCCCGCTCCAGCCCTGGGATCTGCCCACCCTGCGACGCTGGCGCAACCTGGACGAGGTGCGGTTGCAGATGGTGGAGCAGACGCTCATCTCCCCCCGCCAGCAACGGCAGTGGTTCGTCAGCAGCTTGGAACGGCCTGACCAGCAGCACTGGGTGCTCTGGTGCCGTGGCCTGCGGGCCGGCTACGTCAACCTGAAAGGGGAGATGCGACAATCGCTGCATGGGCAGCCGGTGGCCGATGCAGGCCTCTATTTGGGCCGCTCCAGCGTGCGCCACCCCATGCTGGCCGTCGCCGCCGCCCTGTCACAGCTCGATCAGGGCTTCGATACCTTCGGGCTCGGCTGCATCCGCACCCTGGTGCGCACCGGCAACGACGCCGCCCTGCGCCTCAACGCACAGCTCGGCTATCGCCAACAGGGGCAACAGGGCGACTTCATCGCCCTCGAACTGCAGCCCGCCGATTATTATGCCGCCCGAGAACGGCTACGGAGATTTTTCAGATGACTACAGCGTTGGAACAGGTTTTTGCCGATGCCCTCGGCATCGACGTCGGCAGTGTCAGCGACCAGCTGGCTTACAACAGCATTCCCCAGTGGGACTCCGTCGCCCACATGGGGCTGATCGCCCAGTTGGAGGATTGCTACGGCGTGCTGCTCGATACCGATGACATCATCGACATGAGCTCGGTCGCCAAGGCGCGGGAGATCCTCGCCAAATACGGGGTCGCCCTCTGATGCAGGGGCTGCTGCAAGGCAAGCGGGTGTTGATCACCGGTGCCGGGCGCGGCATCGGGCTCGCCATTGCCCGGTTGTTTGCCGCGCAGGGGGCCGAGCTGTGGCTGGCGGGACGCGACGAGGCGGCCATGAGCCGGCTGGCTGATGAGCTCGGCGCCGAGTTCGGCGTGCCTTGTCACTCGCTCTGTGTCGACGTGGCACAGCCGCAGGCAGTCAAGCAGGCCTTTCAGCAGCTGTTTGCCCAAACGCGCCAGTTGGACGTACTGGTCAATAATGCCGGCATGCTGGAAGAGGGGCTGCTTGGCATGGTCAACCAGGCCCAGCTGGAGCAGACCTTCAGTCACAACACCTTCAGCGTGGTCTATTGCAGCCAGTATGCCGCCCGCCTGATGCAGCGCAGCGGTGGCGGCAGCATCATCAATCTGGCCTCCCTGATGGGGCGGGTCGGTGCCGCCGGGCTTTGCAGCTATGCCGGCAGCAAGGCGGCGGTGATCGGCATCACCCAGTCGCTGGCCAAGGAGCTGGCCGCCAGCCAGATCCGGGTCAATGCCATCGCTCCGGGTTTCATCGATACCGAGATGGCCCACGCCATCCCGGACGACAAGTTTGCCGAGCGACTCGCCAGTATCGCCATGGGGCGCATCGGCACGCCGGACGAAGTGGCCAAGGTGGCGCTGTTCCTCGCTTCCGACCTGGCAAGCTATGTGACCGGTCAGGTTATCGGTGTGGATGGAGGCATGACGGTCTGATGGATCACGCGCACGCACTGCTCGCCCACCTGCGGGAAGACAACCCGTCACCGGCCTGGCGCGACCCGCAAGAGGGCTGGCTCTCCTACGGCGAGCTGGCACGGCGGGTGGCGCGGCTGGCGGCCAGCTATCCGGACGAGCGCAGCCTGGTCTATCTGCCCTTTTTCACCCGCACCACCCACCTGTTGCACTATCTGGCGGCGCTCAAGCTGGGGCATGTCGTGATGTTGGCAGATCCGGCCCTCCCTGCGAGTCAGCACGATGCCAGTTGCCGGCAGTTTGGCGTGAGCTGGTGGGTCAATGATGTCGGCCAGCTGGAGCGGTTCGCCGCGGCGACGCCCGCCCTGCACCCGGCGCTGGCGGTAATGCTGCCGACCTCGGGTAGCACCGGCAGCGCCAAGTGGGTGCGGTTGTCGGGGCGCAATCTGGCGGCCAACGCCGCCTCCATCGCCGATTATCTGGCGCTGACCGCGGCCGAGCGGGCCATCACCAGCCTGCCGCTGTACTACTCCTATGGCCTGTCGGTGCTCAACAGCCATCTGCTGGTGGGCGCCTCCCTGGTGCAGCACGAAGGGAGCGTGTTGGAGCGTGACTTCTGGCAGCAGGTCGATCTGCACGAGGTGAGCAGCTTTGCTGGGGTGCCCTTTACCTATCAGATGCTGGCCCGGCTGCGCTTTGACTGGGCCCGCTACCCCTCGTTGCAGACCCTGACCCAGGCGGGCGGGCGTTTAGAACCCGCGCTGGCGCAGCAGTTTGCCGAGCAGGCCCTGCGGCTGGATCGGCGCTTCTTCGTCATGTACGGCCAGACCGAGGCCACCGCCCGCATGGCCTGGCTGGCGGCGCCCGAGGTGGCCGCCCATCCCGATGCCATCGGTCGCGCCATTCCCGGCGGCCAGTTCGCCTTGCGCGCGCTGGAGGGGGGCAAGCCCGGGGAGGGGGAGCTGGTCTATCGCGGCGACAACGTCATGCTGGGTTACGCCGGTGCGGCCGCAGATCTGACGCTGGGCGCCCAGCTGCAGGAGCTGGCTACCGGCGATCTGGCCCGCTGTGACGAGGCGGGCCGCTACTACATCTGCGGCCGGCTCAGCCGTTTTCTCAAGCTGTTCGGCAAGCGGGTCAGCCTGGCGGAGGTCGAGAGCCAGCTCCATCGCTGGGGCTGGACGGGGGCCTGCGGCGGGCGTGACGACTTCCTGCTGGTGGCTGTCGAGCCCCGCGATGACTTGACGATCGACGGCTTGCAGCGCGAGCTGGCGCAGTGGCTGCAAGCCCCGCCGCGGGCGGTGCAGGTGGTACAGGTGACACAACTGCCGCGCACCGCCAATCACAAGATTGACTACGCCGCCCTGGCCAGACTGGCGGGGGAGGCGTGATGGAGCAGTTGCTGAGCGCGCCGGTCTTCGCCCTGCCCCAGGCCGCCAAACAGGCGCTGCTGCTGGCGCGGCTCAACGCGTTGACTGCGCACCATCAGGCCCACTGCACGGCCTATGACAATGTGCTGCAAGCCTTCGGCTGGACGGCCGCGGCGACCGACTACGATGCGCTGCCCTACCTGGCAGCCCGGCTGTTCAAACTGGCCCAGTGGCAGAGCGTGCCGCAGAGCGAAGTGTTCAAGGTGCTCACCTCGTCGGGCACCACGGGCTCGCCATCACGGATCGTGCTGGACAGGGAGACCGCAGCCCTGCAGAGCAAGGTGCTGGTGAAGATCCTGCAGGAGTTTGTTGGCAAGCAGCGCCTGCCCATGCTGCTGGTGGAGCAGCCCGCCCTCATCCAGAACCGCAGCGGCTTTTCGGCGCGGGGCGCGGGCGCGCTGGGGCTCTCCTTCCTCGGTCGTGACCACACCTATGCCCTCGACGAGCAGATGCGGCCCAATTGGCCGGTGATAGAGGCTTTTTGTGACAAATATGCCGGCCAGCCGGTGCTGTTGTTCGGCTTCACCTTCATGGTCTGGCAATGCCTGCTGGAGCCGCTGCGCGAGCGCGGCCTGCAATTGCCGCTGACGCAGGGCATTTTGTTTCACAGCGGTGGCTGGAAGAAGCTGCAGCACCTGGCGGTGGACAATTCCGCCTTCAAGGCCCGCTGCCGTGACCAGCTGGGGCTGGGCCGGGTGCACAACTTCTACGGCATGGTGGAGCAGGTGGGCTCCATCTTCGTCGAGTGCGAGCAGGGACACCTGCATGCTCCCGTGTTTGCCGATGTACAGGTGCGCGATCCGCTCACCCATCAGCCGCTCGGGATTGGCAGACCCGGCCTGCTGCAGGTGCTCTCCGCCATTCCCGGCAGTTATCCTGGCCACAGCCTGCTGAGCGAGGATCTCGGCGTGCTGCTGGGGGAGGATGACTGCCCTTGTGGCCGCCATGGCCGTTATTTTCACGTAACGGGACGCCAGCACGGCGCCGAGGTGAGGGGATGCAGCGACACCTTCCAATGACCCTGTCCGGGGCGACCACCGGACTCTGGCAGGAGGGGCCTGCGGTCAGCTTCGTGGCCCCGACGACGGGCTGGCCAACCTTCTGCCCGCAACCGCTGCCCTGCTTTGCCCCCGTCATCTGCGATTTCGTGGCGGCGCTGTCGGCCCGCCTGCAACAAGAGGGGCGTCGTCACCCCGATCTGGCCGCATTCGGTTTCTGGCTGCGGCCCCGGCAGCTGGCCAGAGAACAGCTGCGTTTGCAGGGACGGGGGCCGCTGGGGGTCACCTTTCACCTGGTGCCCTCCAACGTGCCGACGGTGGCTTTCTACTCCTGGTTGATGGCCCTGTTGATGGGCAACCCCTGCGTGGTGCGGCTGTCGTCACGCCGCGATCCGCAGCAGGAGGCCATGCTGGCGATCCTCAACGAACTGTTCAGCCTCGGTGAATGGCAAGCGATCGCCGCCCGCACCCGCTTTATTCGCTATGACCACGACGAGGGCATCACAACCTGGCTGTCGGCTCGCTGCCGGCTGCGCATCATCTGGGGCGGCGACGAGACCATTCGCCAGGTGCGGGCCATTCCCCTGGCACCAACGGCGCAGGAAGTGGTGTTTCCGGATCGCCGCTCGATGGCGGTGCTCGACAGCCGCTGGCTGGCCGGGCTGGATCCGCAAGAGTGGCAACGGACACTGGATGCCTTGCAGCAGGACTGCACCCGTTTCAACCAGCAGGCCTGCGCCTCGCCGACCACTCTCTGCTGGCTGGGCGAGCCCGACGAGGGGCTGCGCCGCCGCCTGCTGGAAGCCCTGTTTGCCCCCTTTGCCGCCGATCCCGCCCTGGCGATGGAACGACTCATCCACAGTCAACAAAATGCCGCCGAGCAGGGGGCAATGAAGGTGACCAGCTTGCCCGGCGTCACCTTATTGACTCCGGCGAGCGGGCTGCGGCTCGCACACGTCGGAGGAGGTACAGTTGCCGAATTTGTGGCCGATACCCTGAATGAGCTGCTGGCGCAGCCCTGGGACATGCAGACCTGCGTCTGGGTTGGCGGTGACAGGGCCGGGGTCGAAGCGGCGCTGTCGACTACCGCTGCCTGCCGGATTGACCGGGTGGTGGCGCCGGGACAAGCGCTCGCATTCGAATGGCACTGGGATGGCATCGACATGCTGCAACAGTGCAGTCGTGGCCTCAGCCGACGTGAATAATCGGGTGTGGCTCACATAAATCCAGCAGCTTCAATGGATTAGCTTGGTCAGGCATACCTCTTGCAGTAAAACCTGACAGAGAGGGAGAAGGGTTGACAGGGACCGTGCGGTAGCCTTGCCCATTTTCTTCCATCCGCTTCTTTTCTATTCATTTTCCCTTGGATTTCCCTATGAAAGTCAGCGTATTGGTGCCCGTCTACAATCTGGCGCGCTTCATCGAACCCTGCCTGCTCAGCCTGCTCGAGCAGCAGACGGATTTCGAGTTCGAGGTGATCGCCATCGATGACGGCTCGAGTGATGACTCCTGGTCCATCATGCAGCGGCTGGCAAGGCAGTGGCCGAGATTGCGTATCTTGCAAAACAAAAAAAACATAGGGGTGTGCCTGACCATACGTGCTTTGCTGGAACAAGCTCGGGGAATGTACATGGTTTATGTCGATGGAGATGATTTGGCTCTTCCCGGCAAGCTGCAGGCGCTGACCAATCATCTGGATAGGCATCCCGATTGTGGTTTCGTTTATCACGAGGCTGAAGTATTTGATAGCGACTCAAATCGTACCACCTCGCTATTCAGCAGGAATTATTACAACGCGAAATATATCCCTGAGCGAGCGGGTCCGGAACACCTAGTCCAGTACGGACTCTTTTTCAATACCAGTTCCTGTGCTTTCCGTCGGCATGAAAGAATGTTGGATGCAGTGAATCTTGATTGCCATGTAGTGAACGATTACTCCTGGCATATTCTCAATTCATTTTATTTGGGAGGAAGAATAGACCGTATTTCACAGGTGTATGGGCGTTATAGAGTCCATAGCGACAGCATTTGTGGAACTATTCGTGCTTCAGATGAACGTCGTAAGCTTGCCTTGCAAGATATGTTGTCCGCGTGTGACTTGGCACTTGAGGCAGGAATGGATGAGCTGTTGGTGAAAAAGGGGAAAAGCCATCTTTTGTTTTCCACTGCACTGTATTTTTTACGCGCCAGAAACTGGGCGTTGTTTGATTCGCTCATCACGGACTCTGTTCAGTCTCAGTGGTTCTTTGATGAGCGTCATGAATTTGCATGGCAGCATAGGAATGAACCGGAACGGGTGTTTAATAAAGTTTTTGGCTAATTTGACATTGTTTCAATAGCTGAGTTAGGTAATGATATGAGAAAAATAATTCATTCTGCTTTCTGTATTGATGATTCTTTTGCTGTTCACCTAGCGGCCCTAATACATAGTTTAGGGAAACACCTCAGTCATGACCTTCAACTACAATGTCATGTTCTAGCCAGGCTGAGTGAGACAAATAAATTTAAGCTATCAAAGCTAGAGTCAGAAAACTTAGTTATTAAGTTTTATGATAATCTACCAGATTATAAAGATATTCCCATCAGTAACCTCTATAATAATAGGTTGAATGAAGTCACCTATTATAGATTTGCGATCCCACATATTTTGAAAAGCATTGATAAAGTTTTATTTATCGATTCCGACATGATTGCTCTGGGAGATATCAGCCCGCTTTGGTCGATAGATATGGGGGATGCAATCGTTGCCGTTGTATCTGATCACATATTGGGATGTGATAAGAAAAAACAACTGACGCGAGGAATATCCTCAGGAAAGTATTTCAACGCAGGCTTTATGCTAATGAATCTCGATAAATGGAGAGACAAAAATATCAGTGAACAAGCATTGCGCTTACTGATTGAGAATAATGGCTTTGAGCATAATGATCAGGATGCATTAAATATTGTTTTAGAAAACAAGACGGTTTATATCGATAACAAATGGAATGCCCAGCCCAATCATCTTGCGCAGAATAATTCTCTACCCATTTTGGTACACTTCTGCGGTCAGGAGAAACCTTGGCATATATATTCTAATCATCCCTTTAAAGGTAGTTATTTGGTGAGTCGCAGAGAGACTGATTATGCTAATGAACCGTTGCAGTCATACCTTGATGATCATGACATTGAAATATTGTCTAGGTTAAGGCTTTCATTCCCTGATGGAGCACGTATAGGTGTTTGGGGAGCTGGGCAAAGAGGGCGTAGGTTGTGTCATGAAATATTAACAAATATGACATCATATTCTATTGAATGCCTTGTCGACAAGGTTGTAGTTGGCGATTTTATGGGGATAGAAATAAGAGCGTGTCTTGTCGATATAAGTTCAATTGATGTAGTGATAGTAGCATCACTTCCGCATCGTGAAGAAATAATAGAAGAAATTAAATCGAAGTTTGGAATTATGTATATATGAGGGCTTGTCCAATGGCGGTCAATAAATTAATATTTATCGTTGAGTGTCAAATTGAGCTAATATGACAGTCGTCATTACCTTTGTTTTATTAAGAGTTATTAATTCTCGAAGGAGTTTCAGTGACATATCGTTCAATCCGTTATCTAAGTTTAGGGGAGAGATTCCCTCAGCTATAAACTAGTTTTTGCATGAAGAACGTTTATAATTAGTTGTTATTTTTACTTACCAGTACTCATCTCATGTGGGCCTTGGTGGATCAGAGTGAGAGTAATGAAGGCAGCACCTTTCTATTAGTGTATTACTTTTCTTACGCTCCGCTTCTGTCAGTGCAAGAGGCATATCAACAGTGGGTAAGATCTGCTAGAGCGGTGAGATGGTTGGAGTTATCTGGTTTTAATTATTGGTCATCATAGCCGGAGGTTACTTTGAGGAATCTGAAATAGATATTAAAAATGAGTCTGCAAGACTATGGGATAATACCTGATTTGTTAGGCTTGGATAGGTGATATTATTATCTACTCTACATTGCTACAATAATCTTTATGATAGCTGCCACATGTCGTTCATGGTCACCGAAGGCACTACTTATAGAGACTCTGCTATTGATCAGCTGGGACTATTAGAATCTCAGTTGCATGTAATGAAAAACTTCATTAATTAATTGCTTCGATGATGGCGTATACCAGGCTCTAGAAGTAACAGCACAAGCAGCAAGGCCGGCGATATTAATTAACGCATATCCAGGTGAGGTCCGACAGCTCACCTCATTATTAATACCAATAGTTATCAAGGCCCATGATGAAGGAAAATTAAAAATTCACCAGCATGAGGAGGAGACGAGAGTAGCAGACAACGGTTTCTCAAATCATTGTAACTCATGATAAAACAGGTGAATATTTGATGGTTGTAATAACGCCAAGATCTGCCATATGCTACTGTAAAAAGAAGAAAAATCAAGCTATTATCTACACCATCTCAGTAAAGCATGCTCAATATTTACCACGTTGTTCATCATATATATAAGCAAGTTTATGGGACGTTTTTAAGAGCACGGTAAGCTTGTTGTTGTGATCCCACTTCGCTTATCGTTTTCTCATGATAAATGTCGGATTCCCTTATATTTTATAAGACAGTCAACCAAGGATTCAGGGATGTAGCGATTATCTATTCTAGATAAAGCTTTATTTTTTGTTTGAAAACTTTAGAGGTGTTATGTTAAATATATGCGTAATTGCTTGCGTTAATCTAAAGACAAAAGGTCTAATTGGTGTAAGAAAAAAAATTTACGCGCAGAGCATTCATATGTCAAAGAATAACGTAAGCATTTCTCTATTGTGTATGGATGGCTCGGACATTATCTTGACTAATTTTGTTGATGGGAGAGAAACAGGGCGAGAAACGCTTTATCGTCATACCCCATATGGGGATGAAATTTTTTTCGAGAAGGTTGTGTATTTAATAAGAAAAGGAAAAATAAACGCTGACAGATGGTATATACGATACTGTGTTCTTAATGATCACTCATTGGCATTGCTTTCAAAAGTTGCAGCCGAAAAAGCTACTGTTTATTTTGAGATCCCAACATACCCATACAATGGTGAGCTGACAGATGAACAATTAGTAGTTGATGTTGAAAATCAAAAGATGATAACACCTTATGTTGCGGGTGTATTTTCTCCTTCATGTGAAGATGGAGATGTTTTTCTTGGGAGAAAAATAATAAAAACAGGAAATGGCGTCCAATTTCTTGATTTTAACAAAAGCCCAGTAAGAAAAAAAATTGATAAAGAGTTTAATCTTATTGGCGTAGCCTTTCTAGCTTTCTGGCATGGCTATGACAGAATAATTAAGTCACTCAAAGATTTTAAAATTAAAGTGCCAGATGTGCGATGTCGTTATTATGTTGTTGGTGAAGGACCAGAAAAAAATGAATTAATCAGAATTGCTGAGAAATATGATGTTATGGACATGGTTGAATTTTGCGGTTCTGTAGATGGTGATGATTTAATTGAGCTTTATAACAAAGCTCATTGTGGTGTTGCATGCTTAGGGTTGCACCGGCGACAAGGAAGAAATATTAAAACAGAGCCGCTAAAGGTCAGGGAGTTTATGGCTGCTGGACTACCATTTATTCTAAGTTATCAAGATAGCATTGATTTCTCAAATCTCCCAGGTGTTTATCGTGTAAGTGATGATGATGCTGACGTCGATTTGGTTAATATATTTAATCAATGTAAATCCTTTTATATATCAGATGCAGAACATATATTACGAGATTTTGCAAAAAACAACTTCGACTGGGGGGTTTTCATGAAGAATCAAGTTGATCGGATTGTTAATAACCAATAGAGATCTTGACCAATTATTTTTGGGTGGTTGGAAATGAAATATTCACTGTTGAAAAAAATTTACGATCGAGATGCTATCGTTGCTATTATTGGTCTTGGGTATGTAGGTTTGCCACTGGCGCTTTGTTTCTGTAATAAAGGTTTTAAAGTGATCGGATTTGATGTTGATCATGAGAAAACTGACATGCTTAAAAATGGGTTTAGCTATATTTCTCATATAAAAAGCTCAGAGGTAGTAGCCGCCGTTTCTGATGGCCTAAGCATATCTAACGACATCAGCGATACTCGTATTGCTGATGTCGTTATAATTTGTGTTCCTACGCCATTAAATAAACATAGAGAACCTGATATATCTTTTGTCATTAATGCGATTGATGGAGTAAAACCTTATCTGCACAGCGGCCAGTTAATATCTTTGGAGTCAACAACATACCCAGGTACTACGGAGGAAGAGCTACAGCCAAGAATAGAGTCGAAGGGGCTAACAATAGGGGAGGATATTTTTTTAGTGTTCTCTCCAGAACGGGAAGACCCTGCCAATCCATTTTATACTACCTCTACGATTCCTAAGGTGTGTGGGGGAATAACAATACATTGCTTAGACGTTGGTGTTGCCCTCTATCAGTCGATAATAGAAACAGTAGTCCCTGTATCAAGTACCCGTGTAGCAGAGATGACAAAACTATTAGAAAATATTCACCGAGCGGTCAATATCGGTTTGGTTAATGAGATGAAAATAGTTTCAGATAAAATGGGTATTGATATATTTGAGGTGGTTAAAGCTGCGGCAACCAAGCCGTTTGGCTATGCTGCATACTACCCTGGCCCTGGTTTGGGAGGGCACTGTATACCTGTAGATCCATTTTATCTTTCATGGAAGTCAAAGGAGTATGGGATACATACAAGATTTATTGAATTAGCTGGGGAAGTGAATGCCGCAATGCCCGATTGGGTTATTAGTAAAATTGTATTTGCATTGAATGAAAAATTTAAGTCCATTAAGGGTAGTAAAATTTTAGTATTGGGCGTTTCTTACAAAAAAAATGTAGATGATATAAGAGAGAGTCCGTCAATCCACCTAATGGATAAGCTATCTCGTCTGGGGGCTTTAATATCATATAGTGATCCTTATGTGCCGAAAATTGAGAATGTTAGTGAGTATCAAATGGCTATGAGTAGTATAAGTTTATCGGCTGAATCCATATCAGGCTATGATTGTGTTTTGGTTGCCACTGACCATGATGATTTTAATTATGATATGATAAAAATGTGCTCTCAATTAATCGTTGACACCAGAGGTCGTTTTATTGAAGATGGTGATTTGGTTATACGAGCATAAATATAAAAGATAAGTGGGGCTTTATGTTTAAAGGGAGCGTAAGTGTTGGTCTACCAATTTTCAATGAGTATGAGTATATTGAGGAAACTATACAATCTCTTAAGCGACAGTCATGGAAAGATGTTTGCTTTTTGATATCTGATAATTGTTCAGATGATGGCACATTTGAGTTATGTCAGCAACTAGTTGCTGGTGATGCTCGTTTTAAATTATATAGGCAGGAAAAAAACATTGGTGCAATAGCTAACTTTGAGTTTCTTTTTAGAGAGGCGAATACAGAATTTTTTATGTGGCTTGGTGGGCATGATTATATATCAGATGGGTATATTGAGCGTGCAGTCCTTATGCTGATGGATCATGATGAGTTAAGCATGGTTTGTGGTGTACCATGTGCTGTTCGTGATGATGACGAAGTTGATGTAATGAGTGAGGCTATCTATCGTTTCAGCCCCAAAAGAATTGGTCGATATCTAGAGTCGGTAAGGTATATCAATAATTGTACTTTTTTTCATTCTGTCTTTAGAAGTAATAACCTTGTTAATTTCGAATTTAGAAAAAAAACTGGAGCTGATAATGTTATTATTAGTCACCTTCTATGGTTTGGTAATGTCCATTTCATGGAGAATGAATTCTACTATCGGCGTTATTTTGAGCATAGGACTGAAACTCAATCAAAAAGAATATCTGGAAATGATGAGTATCTAAGCAAATATGATTATATTTGCTATTATCTTGATGATTTCGCCACGCTTTACCATGGAGATGAACGGATGAAATCTTATGTTGAGAATGAAATAATACATGCACTCCAGAAAAATCTTGGTGTACAAGCTTTAATGCCAAATGATTTAATCTAACCAAGTTGTAATTTAAATCATCTCATTATAGGTGGCATTTTATGAAAGCAATCATTCTTGCCGGTGGGTTAGGAACTCGAATCAGTGAGGAGTCACATCTTCGCCCAAAACCCATGATTGATATTGGTGGAAAGCCTCTCCTTTGGCATATTATGAAAATATATTCACATTATGGTGTTAATGATTTCATTATATGCCTTGGCTACAAAGGCTATGTTATAAAAGAATATTTTGCCAATTACTTCTTACATATGTCTGATGTCACCTTTGATATGCAGAATAATCGCATGGAGGTGCACCATAACCACGTAGAGCCCTGGCGCGTTACTCTAGTCGATACAGGTGAAGAGACTCTTACCGGTGGAAGGTTACGACGTGTGGCTGAATACGTAAAAGACGAATCGGCTTTTTGTTTTACCTATGGTGATGGGCTTAGTGATGTTGATATCGGTCAACTAATCGATTTTCACCAACGTCACGGCAAGATGGCGACCGTGACAGCCGTTTCCCCTCCTGGACGTTATGGTGCTCTGACACGAGCGGGTGACGTGGTGACAGGTTTTTCTGAAAAACCGCGTGGTGATGGGGGGTTGATTAACGGTGGTTTTTTTGTGCTTTCTCCAGAGATATTTCAGTTATTGGATGGTGACCAGTGCAGTTGGGAAGGACAGCCACTGGTGACGTTGGCCAATATGGGGCAGTTGATGGCATTTGAGCATCAAGGTTTTTGGCAACCAATGGATACGTTACGGGAAAAGAATCAACTGGAGGAGTTATGGGCCAGTCACAAGGCCGCTTGGAAGGTTTGGGTATGACACGGGGTGTTGATGCATCCTTCTGGAAGGGGAAGCGGGTGCTCGTTACCGGTCATACCGGATTCAAAGGTAGTTGGCTGACTATATGGTTACATCGTCTTGGGGCTGAAGTGACGGGAATTAGCCTCGCGCCCCATTCAACACCAAATTTATTTGAAGCTGCCGAGGTAGCGAAGATTTGTCGGCACCATATCTGTGATGTCTGTGCCCCGGGACATTTCGGGCCTCTGATTTTGGAGTCACAGCCTGAAGTAGTATTCCATTTGGCTGCGCAATCTTTGGTACGCGAAGGATATGCCGAACCTGCTCGAACATTCGAAATCAATCTGATGGGCTCCGTGTATCTGTTAGACGCGCTTCGGTCGTCAGATTCGGTCAAGAGTGTTGTCATGGTGACCACGGATAAAGTCTATTCCAACTTGGAATCCAACTGGCCTTATCGTGAGAGTGACCGTCTGGGGGGGCATGATCCTTACAGTGCGAGTAAAGCGGCTAGCGAGCTGGTAATCACCAGCTATCGTGATGCGTTCCTGGCTGCACGAGGCGTTGCGGTTGCAACTGCTCGGGCTGGTAATGTCATCGGTGGGGGCGATTGGTCCGCAGATCGCTTGATACCAGATGCAGTGCGGGCCTGGCAAGTCGGTCAGACGTTAGCTATCCGAAGACCCGAGGCGGTTCGTCCATGGCAGCATGTCTTAGAACCTGTTGCGGCCTATATGGTCTTGGCACAACGTCTATATCACGAGCCACGGTTGGCCGGGGCTTATAACTTTGGTCCAGACAGCCGGGATGCGGCAAGTGTGGCGCAGGTGGTTAATTTGGCTGCGCTCAGTTTTGGTCTATGCCAAGAGGCTTGGCGCTTGGTGGGAGATCCTGGACCTCATGAGACTGGTTGGTTAGCACTGGAAACTGCCAAAGCGCGTCATGCGCTGAATATTTTGCCTCGCTGGTCATTGTCGCAAGCTATTGAGCAGACTATGTGTTGGTATCGTGATTGGTATCAGGGAGCGGACGCTCGAGAGTTGTGTGAGCAACAAATTAGAGCCTATGAGGCTCAGCTATGAGCCGTTTTACCCTATTGTCCGAACCTTTGCCTGGCGCCAGATTGTTACAGCGTGAAGTGCGTGGTGACTCACGCGGTACTTTGAGCCGACTGTTCTGTGCCGAAGAGCTGGCAATGTTGGGGTGGAAATCATGTATTGCTCAGGTCAATCTGACATACACGTCGCGCTGTGGCACGATTCGAGGACTGCATTATCAACATCCGCCGTATGCCGAGAAAAAGCTGGTGACTTGTATTCAGGGACGTATCTGGGATGTGATCGTCGACATTCGAGCGGATTCTCCGACCTTTCTACAGTGGTACGCTGAGGAGCTCTCTGATGATAACCACCGTTCTTTGTTGATTCCAGAAGGGTTTGCTCACGGCTTTCAGACGCTGAGTGACGAAGTTGAAATTCTCTATTGTCATTCGGCGGTTCATGTTCCTGCCGCGGAAGGTGGACTCTGTCCACTGGATCCACGACTTCAGATTTCATGGCCGCTGCCGATAACGGAAATATCCGTACGTGATCACCAGCATCCTGCATTAAACGACAATTTTCAGGGAATAGTAATTCAATGAGATGCCGACACTGCGATGCACCGTTGGTTCATCGTTTTCTCGATCTGGGCTTTGCTCCGCCCTCTAATGCATATTTGTCTTCTGATGATCTCTCTCGGCCCGAGGTGACGTTCCCATTACGTTTGCGAGTGTGTGACCAGTGTTGGTTGGTACAAACTGAGGATTTTGCCTCGGCAGATCAAATTTTTCATGCCGATTACGCATATTTTTCAAGTACTTCGAGCAGCTGGTTGGCTCATGCCGCTCTGTATTGCACGCGTATGCTCGATGAGTTATCTCTGACGCCCAAGAGTCATGTTGTTGAGATTGCTGCCAACGATGGTTATTTGCTTAAGAATTTTGTAGTAGCAGGTATACCTTGTCTCGGGGTTGAGCCTACCGCTGGCACTGCTGCCGTCGCAGAATCGCTGGGTATCCCTATCATCCGGGAGTTTTTCTCTGCCGAATTAGCCGAAAAGATGTGTAAACATGGTCAAGGTGCAGATTTGCTGATCGGCAACAATGTTCTAGCCCATGTTCCCAATATCAATGACTTCTGCCGTGGTTTGAAGCGATTGCTAAATTCTGGTGGAACCTTGACGCTGGAGTTTCCGCATTTGCTGCAACTATTGTTGCAGGTGCAGTTCGATACAATTTATCACGAGCATTTTTCGTATCTGTCATTGCGAACGGTGCGGCAGATTTTGGCTTCGGTTGGCTTGCTCGTGTTCCATGTCGAGTCTTTAGCGACCCATGGAGGAAGCTTACGCATTTTCGCCTGTCATGCTGATGAACAACGAGCCATTACTACGGCTGTTTCTGAGTGTTTGCGGCAGGAAGCCGTGGCTGGATTGTATCAGTTGGAGATTTATCAGACATTTCAAGCTCGGGCGGACTGTATCAAAAACGCTCTGCTTTCTTTCTTATTGGCGCAGCAAAAGTCTGGAAAAACTGTGGCTGCCTACGGTGCTGCGGCTAAAGGTAATACCTTGTTGAACTATGCGGGTGTTCGTCCTGATCTCATGCCCTATGTTTGCGATGCCGCTAGATCGAAACAAGGGCGCTTCTTACCTGGCAGTCATATTCCAATTATGTCTCCGGATGTGCTGATGGCTAATCCACCAGATTGTGTCCTGATTTTGCCTTGGAATTTGGCGGATGAAATCTGCCGCCAGCTGGCGCCACTGCGTTCTGCAGGTACTCGTTTTGTCGTCGCTGTCCCGAGTTTGGAGATTTTATGAGTGAGCGAATTTTATATACTAAGCCTTCTATCACCTCGTTGGAAATTAGTTACGCCACAGATGCGGCTGCCAATGGCTGGGGGGAGCGCTGTTACGAGTATATTGATCGTTTTGAGCGACTGTTCCGTGAATATTTGGGGGTTAAATATGCTATCGCTACCTCAAGTTGTACCGGGGCCTTACATATGGGGATGGCCGCGTTGGGTATCGGTGCTGGCGATGAGGTGATATTAGCGGATAGTAACTGGATTGCCAGTGTCACACCAGTGGTTCATCTGGGTGCGACACCTGTTTTCGTAGACATATTACCTGATTCTTGGTGTCTGGATCCTGAGTTAGTAGAGGCGGCGATCACTCCACGTACCAAAGCCATTCTTGCTGTACATCTATATGGCAATCTCTGCCACATGAGGCAATTGTTAGCCATTGGTGAGCGCTATGGCATTCCGGTGATTGAAGACGCCGCGGAGGCGATAGGTTCTGTGTTCCACGGACAACGCGCAGGCTCCATGGGACGTTTCGGTGCTTTCTCGTTTCATGGGACAAAAACCCTGACAACGGGTGAGGGCGGAATGTTCGTCACAAACGATGCTGAACTTTACGAACGTGTACTGACTCTGAGTAATCATGGCCGGGTTCGTGGACAGACTCGTCAGTTCTGGCCTGAGACTGTGGGTTATAAATACAAAATGTCGAACATTCAAGCAGCGATCGGTTGCGGTCAGATGGAACGGATTGAAGAGTTAGTTGCTCGCAAGCGACAGATATTGAATTATTATCGGGATGCTTTGTTGTCTTATTCTGGTCTAAGCATGAATCCAGAGCCAGATAATGGAGTTAATGGAGCTTGGATGCCAACGTTGGTATTTGGCTTATGTACAAATATTACGAGAGTTGATATTGAACATTTATTTCAATCGAAAGGCGTAGATGCCAGACCATTTTTTTGGCCGTTGAGTTCAACGCCACCATTTGCATCAAAAAATTCCACACCCAGATCATATTGCATTTCGACACGCGCAATTAATTTGCCGTCATATCATGATATGAGTGAGCAAAGCATTGATACAGTAGTTGGTATAGTAAAAAAAATTATGAGTTGAGATTGTGGAGCAATAATATATGAGACAAGACAAAATATTCCAAGAGCAATGTGTAGATGAAATTCGCCAAATGGCAGAATCTAAATCTCTTTGTGAGCTAACATCACGATGGATGTCTTTATCTTGTGAAAAAAAATATTCATATCATTTTCGTTGGGCTGGCCGACCAATTATTCAATATCCACAAGATATAGTCGCCATGCAAGAAATTATTTTTGATGTTAAACCAGATTTAATAATTGAAACTGGTATTGCTCATGGCGGGTCTATTATCTTTAGCGCAGCCATGCTTGCCCAGTTGGACTTGTTTGAAGCAATAGAGTCTGGCTCTACGATTGATCCTCGCCATAGTAAAAGGAAAGTGATTGGTATTGATATTGATATACGCGAGCATAATAGAGTACAGATAGAGAGTCATCCTCTATCATCAAGAATACAAATGCTACAAGGTTCTAGTGTCGACGCTGAAGTCATTAAAAAGGTTTATGAAATAGCGGCTGGATATGAAAAAGTCCTACTCTGTTTAGATAGTAACCATACACATGATCATGTGTTAGCTGAATTAGAGGCATATGCAGGCCTTGTCAGCGTAGGTAGTTATTGTGTTGTGTTTGATACTATAGTCGAAGACCTACCAGAATCATTATCCAGTGATCGTCCTTGGGGGCCTGGGAATAATCCTAAAACAGCTGTTCACTCATTTTTAGCTAAAGATACTAGATTTGTAGTGGACGAGTTCATCGAAAATAAACTAATGATAACGGTTGCGCCCGATGGGTACTTGAAACGAATAAAATAATGTGGGGTTACAAATGTCTCTGGCTACCATAATTATACGATGACATTTCTAATAAATGGTATGACTCTAAACATGAAGTCTAATCGCCGAAATATTCAATCGTAGGTGTTTTATGGAATATATATGCCCGCATTGCAGCTCTAATGTTGAGTTGTATTTTCATTTGGATAACTCTCCTATTCTTCAAAATGTTTTATATGATTCAGAAAGTGAAGCAATAACATGCAATAGAATTGCAGTGGATTTTTACTACTGTAATTCTTGTTGTTATTTATTTAATCCATCATTTCGTGCAGATGATATTGCTTATGATGCTCGATACAATAACGACCAAATGTCTTCTCCGTATTATAGAGAGTATTTATCTGGGCTGGCTGATAAGTTGATTTCTGAATGTTCTCTGGGTGAATCATCTAGCGTTCTAGAGATAGGATGTGGGAGTGGATATTTTTTAAAGTTATTAATAGATAAGGTAAAGGTTACAAAAGTTTGTGGTTTTGATCCTGCTTATGATGGACAGTACGGGTTGTCTAATATAATCCACAAGGAATACTTTTCCAAAAGTGAGACGAAATACAATCTTGTTATTTTAAGACATTGTTTCGACTCATTTATAAATTGTCCGAATCTGATTGACTCCATAAGGGACTCAATAGCTGACGATGGCGTCATTTATATTGAATATACAGCACTTGAATACATAATGGATGCTGGTGATTTCAGCATGCTATACCATGAGTATCATAGTTATTATTCTCTTCTGTCTATTACAGGATTGTTAAAAAAATTTCATTTAAAAATAGATAGTGTATTTAACCTCTTCAATGGTCAATATTCTGGAGTTATCTGCAGCAAACTAAATGCTGGGGTTCTTGATTTCTCGGAAATATTAAAAATAATAAGTGAATATAAAAATATATTGATCTGGGGGGTATCTGGTAGAGCGGTGACCTTGATGAATCATTTATGTTTGAATAAGGATATAGTAAAATTCGGTGTCGATGTTAATATAAATAAACAGGGTAGGTATATTCCAGGGACTGGGCAAAGGATAATATCTCCAGCTGATGCGGTTTTATTATCGCCAGAATTAGTTATCATATCCAATTATAATTATTTAGATGAGATAATGTCAAATTTTGACTCGAATGTTCATTTCGTAACGTTTGATGGTCAGTTGCATGTTAAATAATTTTAATTGTCAGATGATTTGGCTAAACGTTCTGATTTTTATGTTAAGAACGTCAAGAACGCTGTGTAATATAGCAGGAGGATAGCAATCTATATGTTTAAACTTTATGCGGTAACTATATGATTGGACAGCCAGTAGTTCGCTCGGTGACAGAACAGATTGATATTTGGAATCATTTTAATGGGGGTAAATACATTGTTGGTTTTAATTTATTCTTCAATGCTATCGCGAATCAATCGATACAATTTTTGCGCGAGCTAAATACCTACAAAAATATTGATTGTGTGGCTATCGTTCATGAGCTGGATTTTAAAAAAAACTATGTTTGGTATATGAAAGAGTGTTGCGATATTACTCTTGTTATATATAAAGACTCCGAGTTTGAAAGGCTATCACTGTTAGATGTTATCATTCTTGGTGAATCAAATTATGATCTCTTCTCTCGATTTCCCAGTTCAGTTGTAAAAGTTGGGTGCCAACATGGGATCGACATTGATATAAAGAAAACCATTGACGTATATGGTGGCGGTTTCTGCTTTGATTATATTCTTGGAATACGACATCATGTAGAGTCACCGAGCAACTCTTATATGAACAAGTTTCCAGAATGCATGCGATTTCACAAGCATCAGTTTGTGTGTGAAATCCCTTTTGGTCTTCCAAAGCTGGATGCTTTTTTCAATGCGGTTACATACTGCAAAAAACAAGATGCGATAATTTATCACCTTTCATACCTAGCGATAGAAAAATCGTGGGTGGTTGACTCCATTTTTCCAACATTAAAAAAATTACTTAACAACTTTCCTAATTATAAAATCATATTCAGACCTTATCATCTAGATCGTGGGCATGAGGTTATTCTCAGATGTATTGAATTAGGTTCTGGATTTGATAATTTCTTATATAGTGATTCAGATAATTATATTAGTGACTACTCTAGAGGTATCCTAATGCTAACTCATAGGGAATATTCAATCCATTTATTCGAGTTAGCAACTGGAAGACCTACGCTTTTGCATTTGCCTGAATCTGAGTGTAGTGACATAAATGATAGAGAGCGATACTACGTATGTCATGAAAATAATTTAATTGCCACCATTAATAAATTGATATCAACTAATGAAGTTCAGTCTGTAGAAAAAAGAGCTGGAGTATGTCAATCAGTTGGAGTACATAACGCTGGAAACTCAGTAGGTTATTTTGTCGAAAATATTGAGTATATACTCACTGGAAAACCACATCCTGACTGGAATTATTATGACATAACGTTTTCAGAAAAAATTGACATGAGGGTATTCATTGGTTTGCATGTTTTATCGTGTAGGCCAGCGAATATATTTTTTATAGCTCTATCGTCTTGTGGAATGAATTATAAACAGGCACTTTTGTTCGCAGCTGATTCATATTCTCGGGTCACTCAGCTAAAGTTTTATTATTATAGGCATGCGCTAAAGTTTTTTTATCAGTTTGTTATAGATGAATGTTTGAGTCTTGAGCTTTCAGATAAAGCTATCGATTGGTGGTTGAGCAAAGGTCGGAATATTTTAGAGTTTATTCAAAATGAAATGATAGATAATCATGATTCACTCAATGATAGTGAATCATGGCTAAAAAATACTTATGACAAAAATCTTATTGTTACTAAATCAAACATGTCAAGAGATTTAAAAGTAGTTAATCTCGCCACATTAAAACCTATATGTTCAATCCGTAATGTGATTCTATTCGGTGCCGGGCAGTTTGCTTTAGACTTTATTGAGTGGAATTTAGAAGAAAAAAGGGTGATTATAGTTGGTATTGTCGATTCTGACCCCCAAAAGCAAGGCTCATTTTTTTTAGGGGAGAAAGTCGGAGCGCCTCATGATTTAAATAATGCTTCGGCAGATGTGCTAATTTGTTCTCAGGCATATTTGCCGGAAATTTATTGTGACTTGGTTGATAAATATAAGTTTAAGAATGACATATTCACTTTTTCTGGTGATACATTTGCATTGTCATTTATGGATGTTTTGTGATGAGAGATTTTTTGTATACACTAATGCTTAAGATATTATTGTGTCTTGGGTTTGTGGGCTGACAATAGTTGATTTTAGTTATGAAGGATTATCATGAATACTGACTCTTTAAAGTCAAAAAGCATTGCATTTAGTTATCTTGAGTTTGGCTCGATTGATCCAGAACTTGGAAAAAAGACAGTATATGATTTCCGAACTAATGCTAAAGCATATGATTGGCTAATGCATGCTCGCTACTCGAATGATTTATTTTCGTATCATAGGATGATCCGACTTTTATGTAGCAATGAATTCAATGATATTGCCAATATATATGCCGATGAAATTCATCATGCTGACGATTTTGTTTTTAATTTAAATAAACTGATGGCGTTGGAGTTGATTGGTTCCTCTTTCTTTGAACTTGGCCAGACTTTACTTGGGTGCATCGATGGGATGGAGTTTATTCAGCAATTACAACTAGCTCTGGAATTGCCATCTATACAGGTCGATTTGTCTAGTATTAATTGGTTTGGTTATGATATTTCTCCATTTTTTAATTTAATGGCGAAGTTGATGCACGAAAAATACCAAGTAATTACAACTGATGCTTCCTCTGAACTACCCGTTAGTTATGATGTTTTTTTTGCCAAAGGCGTCACGTTACTTTATGCAATTCGGAGTGGCTCCGAGCTATTTGATTATATAAAAAACTCGAAAATTACTGTTTTTGACTATTCATTTAGTCTTGGCGCTGCAAAAGAAAGTTATATTGGGACAGGGAAGTTTGTTCGTTATTTAAGTAAAGATGAATTTGCTGAGGTTTATCAACGAATACTGCAAAGTGGAAAAGATATATGGGTTCGAGGTAATTCAAAGGCTGATCTTGATAGAGGACTATTTTACATGGAAGGTATTGTCGCTTGTGATGATTTGGCCTCGCAATTTATTCTTCGGCAGAATAAATGGATGGCATCATTCAGCGCTAAAAATCACGATTTGTATTCAACCTTGATTCATAATAAGAATGAAGAATATTGGCGCTGGGTGCGCTTGAGTAGCTTACTGTAAGCTTTTTGTTTTTATTTATAGTTGATTGAGGACTGTTATGGTTATTTGGATTGTCGGATTGTCTGGTGCAGGTAAAACAACCATTGGCCATGCTTTATATGAAAATCTGAAGATCGATCAGAAAAACTTAGTATTTGTTGATGGTGATGAAATACGGGCTCTGTTCTGTCACGATCAGATTGCCGACGCTTATTCTATCGCTGGGCGACGAATTAATGCAGAACGCATTCAATCACTTTGTCGTTGGCTGGATGGTCAGGGAATCGATGTAGTCTGCTGTAATCTAGCGATGTTTCCTGATATAAGGAACAGTAATCGTCATCTTTTCTCTGATTACCGAGAGATTTTTGTGGATGTTCCTCTGTCTGCGTTGATGCAGCGTGATGACAAGGGGCTCTATCAAGCGGCTCTTTGTGGTCGGCTGCACAATGTCGTTGGGGTTGATATTGAATATTGTCATCCTGTTGCTCCCGATCTAGTGATACACAATAGTTTTGATGCATCATTGTTGCCTGAATATATTAGCCGCATTCAGCAGGTCTGTGGGCGAGGTCTCTAATGCGTTATCCCTACTCAGAAGGTGATTTACTACAAACACCCCAGTGTTATCACTATACCCCATTCATGGGGGATGAATTTATGCACGCGTGGCGACTATCGCGAAGGTTGGCCTGTCAGCGTTTGCCTGCCCCTGAGTTGCCTCCGGTGACCTCATGCATTTTGGCAAGTGCTGATGACACTCTGTCATTGCTGCAGGTGATGTGTCGAGCCTTACGGGAGGCTGTTGCGGAAACCGATGATCAGGAGGTTGTTGATTACTGGTTGCTCCGGTTATTGAAAAAATTTGAAGTTAGTAAACGTCTGTATGTTGGCTATCAGGCCCAGCCCCCGCATCCACCACTGGCTGGAAGCAGCTATTTCGCTATAGAACCTTATTTGTGGCTGTCTGAGTGTCTCTCTCGTGCCTGGCAGCGTCAATCTGTCGGTTATTTTCTGAGTGGATTTCTCAAGTTGAATGACACTCTCATTTCACAAATTCAGCATCTTGATGCAGAACAGGGGGCTTATTTGGCTTGGCTCTTGAATATGGAACAGCAACTATTGAGTGAGTTGAGTTCGGAGATGGGTCTATGAGTGCACAACGTCTAGTACTGCTTTGTGGCCGTACGGTTCGTTCCTCCGTCTATGTACAGGCGTTAGCAAACTTGAACATAATTCCAGATGCTATTTTGGTATATGGCGATGGAGGGGGGAAGGTCCAGTCTACTCGGCAGGTACAGGGTGTAATGGTCGACGATCTATTCACTCCAGATCCATGTTGGGAGCTTGCAGATTGTCTCGATGAGCTGGGTTGGCCCTATCAGGTGTGTTCGGCACACTCCCTCTCGGATCCAGCATTGCTTGTGATGCTGGAATCTCTGAGTCCTGAATTGGTGGTCTACTCAGGCTACGCGGGGCAATTGGTTCCGGCGGAATTACTACGTTGTTATTCGGTGTTGCACGTTCACTCTGGCTGGCTTCCGGAGTATCGGGGTAGCACAACCCTGTATTATCAGATCATTGAGCAGGGCGGTTGTGCAGCCAGTGCCTTGCTGCTTGATGAGCGTATCGATACTGGCCCGATTTTGGCGCGGAAGCACTATCCATTGCCGCCTGCTGGAACGGATGTCGATTACCTTTATGACAATATGATTCGTGCCGATCTGTTGGTGACTGTGCTGGCTCAGTGGCGGTCAGGGTTGCCGTGGGATCGGATGTCTCAGCAAATAGACTCTCCGCCTTATTTCATCATTCATCCTCTACTCAAACATATGGCCCTGCTCGCCATCGATAAGCAGGAGAGGTCCTCATGAGTCTCAATGCTCCCGATTTTAATTTTGGAACTAAATCTGAAACTCTGGCTCGCTTACAAACGAGGGTTAGCCGTTCGGAAATTCTCCCTCTTTATTACTTCACTGCCACTCAGTGGCTATATCAAAAAGCTGTGATTCTTGCGGCCATCGCCGGTATGGAGCATGGTGGCTGCGTAATCATCCGTAGTAGTGCTCAAAATGAAGACAGCCAATGTGATTCCATGGCTGGAGCTTTTACCAGCTGTTTGAATGTGCCTGTGGATAGTCAGTCGGAACTGGAGCAGGCGATCGAGCGTGTGATTGCCTCATTCGGGCAGCATCAACATGGAGAGAATCAGATACTAGTGCAACCCATGCTCAGAGATATTCAGATGAGTGGGGTCGTAATGACCCACGATCTGGAGCATGGCGCCCCCTACTATGTGATTAATTATGATGATGAAAGTGGTCTGACAGACACAATTACGGGTGGTGTCGGAATCCAGAAAACAGTATTGATCTACCGTGATACTGCTCATCGTCTCGTGCGTTCAACACGTATTCAGGCACTGTTGGCGGCATGTCGAGAGCTGGAGGCTCTTTGTGGACGGGTGCCTTTGGACATCGAATTTGCTATCGATCGCCAAGAGTGCGTTTACATTCTGCAAGTTCGTCGCATCACTCTTTGTAATACCTGGCATCCGATCACTGAGCGGCGAGTTGCTCGTCAACTGGCCCATATTCGGCATTACCTTGAGCAAACCCTGCCTCCTCAGAGTGATCTATTTGGTGGTAAGTCACTACTGGGGGTGATGCCAGATTGGAATCCTGCCGAGATCATCGGAACTATGCCGCGCCCACTGGCTTCATCTCTCTATCGTCTGCTGGTGACCGATTCGGCATGGCGGGAGGCCCGAGCTAGGATGGGGTATTACCATCCCCGTCATCAAGTGCTTATGGTGATGCTGGGGCATCATCCCTATATCGATGTACGCAGCAGCTTCAACTCCTTTTTGCCAGCAGGTCTTGATGATGCAACGAGCGATCGTTTGGTCACAGCCTGGCTGGAACGTTTACGCGAGCACCCGGAATGGCATGACAAGGTTGAGTTTGAGGTTGTGCAAACCTGTCTGGATTTTACCTTCGAAGCCGATTTTGAGGTTCGTTATGCCGGATGTCTGACTTCCGATGCGTTTCAAACCTATCGACAGGAGCTGGGTGCATTGACGTGCCGCGCCATCGTCGGCGAGGGCGAGGGCTCACTAGCGGCCGCAATGGCGGGTATCCATGCGTGTGCATTCGATCAAGAGCAAAGGGGATCGATTCACGGCTGGCGAGCCGATCTGGTATCCGTCAAACGTCTTTTGATGGTGTGCCGTGAGTTCGGTACCGTTAACTTTGCGATCCTCGCTCGGCATGCCTTCATCGCCGAAGCGTTGTTGCGTTCCGCATGCCGTCGCGGAGCAATTTCTACGGAACGATTGCAGCTTTGGAAGCAGTCTTTACATACGGTGACAACCGATCTCACCACTGACTACGTGGCTGTTTGTGCTGGAACACAATCTGCTGACCATTTTCTCGCTCGATTTGGTCATCTGCGTCCTGGGACTTATGACATTACCTCGCTGCGCTATGATGAACGTCACGACCTGTTTGCGACCACACCTGGGTCGAATGGGCTGGAGTCGGTTCATGCGGCGAGAGGTTTTGAGCTACAGCCCGACGAGGAACAGGCGTTGCAGCGACTGCTGGATGAACGAAGCTGGCCTGTTACTGCCGCAGGCCTACTGGCTTACTCTGGCCAGGCCGTCCAAGCGCGAGAGTACGCCAAGTTGATCTTCACCCGAGACTTATCTGATGCGCTGGCTTTGCTCAATCGTTGGGGAGGAGAGGTTGGTCTGTCGCGGGAGGATCTTTCTTACCTGGATATATTCCAACTGCTGGATAGTCTGGTTTCTCCGCTGCTGGATGATATCGACCGCGTCGTATTGAAGTGGGTAGATAGAGCCAAACATGAGTATCAGCAGGCCATTTCTCTGAAACTTGGCCATTTGATTTCGGGGGCGGATGATGTGTTCGTTGTACCAATGCATCGCAGCCTGCCTAATTTTATTACGCAAAAACGAGTGGAAGCCGAGGGAATATTGCTGCAGCAAGACACACCGGTCACCACGGCATTACAGGGGCGGATTGTCTGCATCGAGAATGCAGATCCTGGTTATGACTGGGTCTTTACACGGGATATTGCTGGTTTGGTTACGCAATATGGTGGAGCCAATTCCCACATGGCCATTCGTTGTGCTGAATTTGGTATCCCGGCGGCTATTGGCTGTGGTGAGCAGTTGTTCAGCCGCCTGTTGCGTTGTCGGGGTATTGTCCTGAACTGTCAGGATAAGACAATTAATTTGGTGTGACACACATGAAGCGGATAGGCATCACTTTACGGACATGTCAGGCGGTGGGTTATCAAGAGGCCCGTGATGGGCTCGCTCGGGATTGGTATCGTTTTTTGCTGCAATTAGATTGGGGGTGGGAGTGGGTATTGTTACCCAATCTTGGTTCACAGAGCGTGGCTTACGCCCAGGCTCAGGGGGTCGAGGGGCTCATCGTAACTGGCGGTGAGGATCTCGGCTCGGATCCTCTACGGGATGAGAGTGAGTATGCTCTGCTGGAACATGCTGTAAACCACCAGTGGCCGGTGCTGGGCATCTGCCGAGGGATGCAGTTGATTCAACGCTTCTTTGGTGGCGAGCTGGTTATTATGGGTGGTGCCCATCATGTGGCAACTCGGCATTCAGTCTCAAAGCAACGGACATTGCCATGGGGAGGTATGAGCGAGGCATTGTGTTATGAGGTCAACTCCTATCACGCCAACCGGATACCCTTACCGCTACCTGCCTGTTTGCAGACTCTGGTCGTCGATGACGATGGTTATTGTGAAGCTTTTACCCATCAGCACATGAAATTAGTTGGTGTCATGTGGCACCCAGAACGTGAGGGATTCTGCCATGAATTTGATCGGCAACTATGTCGATGGCTTTTTGAGTGAGGTGATATGCAAGCCATAATTTTAGCGGCCGGGCGAGGTTCCCGTCTTGGCTCCATGACCGAAAACCAACCCAAACCGTTGGCAAAGTTGGCTGGTAAACCGTTGATTGAATGGCAGTTGGCATCGCTAGCCGCAGCGGGTGTCGATAGTGTTCATGTTGTTTGCGGATATTGCAGTGAAGCCCTACAAGGTTACGGTAACAGCCGAATCATGAACGCCAACTGGGCTAGTTCTAACATGGTCCGTAGCCTAATGTGTGCGGATGCTGTACTGTCGGCGGCGCCAACACTTGTCTGTTACGGGGATATTGCCTATCGTCCTGGGATCATCAGAACCTTGATGGCATCTGATGCGCCATTAGCCATCAGCTATGACAGGGAGTGGTGGTCACTCTGGTCGGCCCGGTTTGGGGATCCCTTATCGGACGCAGAAAGCTTCCGACAGCAGGAGGGTCAATTGATCACTATCGGTGAACAGGCTCAGGCTCGAGAAGAGATCGAAGGGCAATATATGGGCTTGTTAAAGTTTACCCCTGAGGGTTGGCAGGAAGTATCCGCAGTGTTAGCAGGACTCAGCACCGAACAAATTAACAAGCTGGATATGACTAGCCTGTTGCGATTATTGTTGTCTCAAGGTGCTCCTATTGCGACGGTTGCGATCTCTGGTGGTTGGGTCGAAGTAGATAATCCTTCGGATATAACTTTGTACGAACAACGGATTGCCGAACTTGGCTGGAGTCATGATTGGCGGGCTGATAGCAAATTAAGTTATTGATAAGTAAATTTTTATTGGTGTGGTGTACTGTGTGGTTGGTTCATAAGGCAACTGTAGTCTCACAATTAAGCAATATCGCCTAATGAAACCAGCAGTTCTGACTCGTGCTTGATTAAACCCTCCTGAGAACCTCTATAACCTTGTTTTGTTGAGTGTCAGATAGCATCGGATACAGAGGAATACTCGTTATAGTTTGATAAAAGTGATGGGCTGAGTCTGTATCTGCGGGCGCTTTTCGCTGATGGGCTGGTTGGGCTGAAATTGGCATGTAGTGTACGTTGGCAACGATTCCTGCTTCTTTCAACTGTACGAAAAGTGTCTTGCGGAGTTCTGCTGGTACTTTGATCACAAACAGATGCCAAGCAGAAATCCGTCCGTCGCGACGGGCTAATATTTTCAGACTGGGACGTGGCAATTCTGCCTGATAACGGGCGGCAATTGTTCGGCGTTTGTCCAGAAACTCGTCCAAATTCGCCATCTGGCTCAACCCCAATGCAGCCTGGATGTCGGTCATCCGGTAGTTGAAACCCAGCATCTGCTGCTCGTAGTACCAGGGGCCGTCCGGTTCGCTGATGAAGTCTTCCGGTTCGCGGGTGATGCCGTGGCTGCGTAGCATGCGCATGGTTTTGGTGAGCGCAGGGTCGTTGGTCATCGCCATGCCACCCTCGCCGGTGGTGATGATCTTCACCGGGTGGAAGCTGAAGACGGTGATGTCGCTGTAGCGGCCGTTGCCGGTGGGTTCGCCGTGATAGCGGGCGCCGAGGGCGTGGCAGGCATCCTCGATGATCCGAAAGCCGTACTCCTGTCCCAGGCGATGGATCTCCTGCATATCGCAGGGCAAGCCCGCGAAGTGTACCGGGATGACCACCTTGGGCAGACATCCTTGAGCCTTGGCGGCTACCAGCTTGCGCTCCAGCTCGATGGCGCACATGTTGCCGGTATCGGGCTCGATATCGACGAAGTCGACCTGGGCTCCGCAATAGAGAGCGCAGTTGGCCGAGGCGACAAAGCTGATGGGGGAGGTCCAGACCCAGTCACCCGGGCCGACACCCAGTGCCAGACAGGCGATATGCAGGGCGGCCGTGCCTGAGTTGACCGCCACCCCGAAGCGGGCTCCGCAGTAATCCGCCACTGCCTGCTCGAAGCGGGGCACCACTGGCCCCTGGGTCAGAAAATCGGACCTCAATACTTCGACCACGGCTTCGATATCCGCTTCGCTGATCGACTGTCTGCCGTACGGGATCATTCCATTACCACCTTGCTGTTCAATGCTTTCAGCTGCTCAACCGTCAGGAAATCATCGTTGTCTCGGGAGTTGTATTCGAATCCCTGGGCTACCATGGTTCCCTTTTCACCCGAGGCGGTGACGGAGAAGTCGTTGTTGCGGTTGTTGAAGTTGATGGTCGGCCCGATGATGAAGAAGTCGTCGAACTCGAAGGTGTGGTAGGAGTCGTCACACGGGCACATCACTTCATGCAGTTTCTCACCCGGGCGGATGCCGATGATCTCCTGCTCCAGCTGAGGGGCCATGGCGGTAGCCAGGTCGGTGATCCGCACCGAGGGCAGCTTGGGCACGAAAATCTCACCCCCCTTCATGCGCGGGAAGTTGTTCATCACGAAGTCCACTCCCTGCTGCAGAGTGATCCAGAAGCGGGTCATCTCGGCGTGGGTGATGGGCAGGGTGGTGGCGCCCTGATCGATCCGTTTCTGGAAGAAGGGCACGACCGAGCCACGCGACCCCACCACGTTGCCGTAGCGCACCACCGCAAAACGGGTTGGATCCTGACCGGCGATGTTGTTGGCGGCGACAAACAGCTTGTCGGAGGCCAGCTTGGTGGCGCCGTACAGGTTGATGGGGTTGGCGGCCTTGTCGGTAGAGAGGGCGATCACCTTCTTGACCTGATTGAGCAGGGCTGCCTGGATGACGTTCTCGGCCCCGTGGATATTGGTCTTGATGCACTCCATGGGGTTGTATTCGGCGGCCGGCACCTGTTTGAGCGCCGCTGCATGCACCACATAGTCGACCCCGCGCATCGCCATGGTGAGCCGGTTGGCGTCCCGCACATCGCCGATGAAATAGCGCATGCAGGGGGCGTTGAAGACCTGCTGCATCTCGAATTGTTTCAGCTCGTCGCGGGAGTAGATGATCAGCCGTTTCGGCTTGTAGCGTTCCAGCACTGTCTTGACCAGCATCTTGCCAAACGAGCCAGTGCCGCCGGTAATCAATAGGGTTTTATTGTCGAACATGACGGATTCTCGCTAGTGATGCCAAGTGACAAGCAATTTATGTGCCTTGGGCCAGTTTAGCCGAAAAGGGGCTGATGCGGCCTTGTATGATGCCAGTTTTATTCCACTCTGAGTGAACTAACTAGATGATTCATAGAGAAATCCAACCCAGCTCAAACAACTTTATGCGATTTCGGGGGCTTTAACAAAAAGCGGAACACAGGGGTTCCGCTTTTTTGACGCCTAGCTGGAGAGCAGCACTCTGGCCGAGTTGGCGGGGATGGTGAGCTGAACCTCGCCCTGCACCACTTCGAACTTGTCGCCGTTGAAGGCGTCGGTGAAGCGGCTGGCGGGGCTCGCGGTCTGCCATAGGGGCAGGCTGATGGTGCGCGGCTCGCTGGGGTGGCGGTTGCAGGCCACCACCACCTGATCGCTTTGCAGGGTGCGGGCAAACACATAGCTGTGCGGGCCGGCATAGAGGGTCTGGATGTCGCCGCGACGCAGTGCCGGACGCTGCCGGCGGATCTGGATCAACCGGCGGTAATGGTCGTGCAGCACGTGATCCCAGGCGGTGGTCTCCCACGGGAAGCAGCGGCGGCAGTCCGGATCGTTGCCGCCAGAGAGTCCCACTTCATCGCCGTAGTAGATGGACGGCACGCCGATGTAGGTGAGCAGCAGGGTGGCGGCGAGCCGCATCCGCTGCTTGTCCTCCCCCAGCAGGTGGAGGAAGCGGGCGGTATCGTGGCTGTCCAGCAGGTTGAACTGGGCCAGCTGATTCTTGAACGGGATGTGGGCTCGCGCCAGCTTGAGCCAGCGATCCAGCTCTTCGGCGCTGATCTTGATGGGGTGGTAGGCGATGTCCTGGCCAGCCAGGAAGGCGCGGATCGGGTGGGCGAAGCCGTAGTAGTTCATGGCGCCATCCTCCTGATCCCCCTGCAACCACTGGCTCGCCTCGAAGAAGTGTTCGCCCAGCACGTAGGCGTCCGGGTTCTCCTGCTTCACCGCGCCGCGAATGGCGCGCACGTGGCCGCGGTTGCCCTCGGCGGTGCCGCGTTCCCCCAGCATGTGGATGACGTCGAAGCGCCAGCCATCGATCTGGTAGGGGGCGCGCATCCAATAGCGCAGGATGGCGTCATCGGCGCGATAGACGGCGTCCTGCACCTGTTCGCTGGAGAAGTCGAGCTTGGGCAGGCTGCGGATGCCCTTCCAGCTGACGTAATCCCCTTCGTTGTCAAAGGTGTAGAAGCTGCGCCACGGCGAGTCCGGGTTGCGCTGGGCCCCCAGCGGTGGGCAGAACCAGGGGTGTTCGGTGGAGGTGTGGTTGACCACCGCATCCAGGATGATCTTCATGCCGCGCTGGTGCAGGTTGCGGGTCAGCTCGGCAAACTGGGCGTTGGTGCCCAGATGCGCATCCACTTTGAAGTAGTCCTGGGTGTCGTACTTGTGGTTGCTCGGCGAATCGAAAATGGGGTTGAGGTAGAGCGCCGTCACCCCGAGGGACTGCAGATAGTGCAGCTTGGCATCGATGCCCGCCAGGTCACCGCCATAAAACTCGCAGGCGCCGTGCCCCTCCTCGTGGCGGCTGACCGGCTCGCCCCAGGCCTTGCTGATGACCGCCTTGCCGCGGTACTCGTACTCGTGATGCTTGACGCTGAGGGACGGGTCGCCGTTGCAGAAGCGATCCGGGAAGATCTGGTAGAACACCTGATCCTGCACCCAGGCCGGCGGCTGGTGCAGGCTGTTGAAGCGAAAATGCTGTTCCCGCGGCGGCATGGCCGAGCTGACGCCGGCACCGTGCAGCCACCACTGCTCCTCGTCGGTGAGGCACTTGAAACAGTAGAGGTGGATATCCTGCCCCTTGTGAAGCGGCAGGGTGCCCTGCCATACCTGCAGCCGATCGCGGGTGGAGATCGCCGTCATCGGGATCAGGTACTCCTCGTTGTCCGGCTCGTGGCGCAGCCACACCTCGCGGATCGGCGCGTCCAGCTCGCTGAACAGGGTGAGTTGCAGGGCGTCGGCGCTCTCTTTGAACCAGGGCGCCACCTGGGGATGAAACAGAAACGGATGGGTCATGATGCTTATTGAGTCAGAAGATCGGCGAGGGCATTACCCTGTTCATGCAGTGTTTCGAGCTGACCGGCGAGGGACTTGGGATCCAGTCCCAGCTGGTCGGCCAGCGGCTTGGGGAAGCGGGCTATGATGGCCTGGGCCGGCACCCCGGCGTTCCAGGCGAAGGAGATGAAGACCGCGAGGCGGATCAGTACCGCCTCCTTGCTGACCGGATCGTGGGAGAGGGGATCCAGCTGCTGGGAGATTGCGTCGACGAAGGCCTCCGACAGGTTCCAGCGCCGTGCCAGCTCGGCACCGAGCTGGGCGTAGTCGTACCCCAGCATCTCGCGCTGGGCCTCGACCCGGCTGCTCCCTTTCTGGATCGCCAGATTGATGAGCTCCGCCTCTTCCGGCAGGGTGCTCTGGATCAGCAGTTCGCCGATGTTGTGGATGAGGGCGCAGGTGAAGGCGGTCTCGGGGTCGAGCACCTTGGCCTCCTGGGCCAGCGTCTTGGCGATGGTGGCGACCTGGAAGGTCTCGGTCCAGAACTTGTTCTTGTCGAAGCTGGGAGGGGCCTTGAAGCTGCCGATGATGCCGGAGGCGACCACCACAGATCGCAACCGGTTGAAACCGAGGCGGATCACCGCCTGTTCGATGGAGGTGACTTCGTTGCCGCGGCGCAGGGCGGCCGAGTTGGCCATCCGCAGCACCTTGACGCTGATCACCTGATCCATGGCGATCTTGGCCGCGATCTGGTCGATGCGGGCATTTTCATCGCTGAAGCTCTGCATCAACTCATGCAGCAGCTGTGGAATAGTGGGGAGTTGTTTGATCTTGTCAAACAGACGGTCCATCGACATGGCTGAGGCAGCCTCCATTGCGAGCACTGCCTCATATTGTGCCACAGGCGAGGCACATGTTCCTGTTTGTGATCCGGCTTTGTGATGCGAAGGGGGGGTTACAGCACCCAGTCGCGCAGGGTGTATTCCAAACGATGCCGTTTGCCCTGCAGGATCAGGGTCTGGGTGGTGCCATCCAGGGTGGCCCCTTCGGTGAGGGTGGTCAGCACCGCCTGCTCCACCGCATCAAGCGGGGCCTGGCAGGCCATCTCTGTGCTGCCCAGACTGGTCACCCAGAACTTGTTCCCCTCGAGGTGGCCCTGACCGAAGTAGCGGTTGCAACCGGCGATGCCGTTGACGGTGAAGTGCTCACCTATCTCGAAATCGGGCGGATTGTCTCGCGCCGCTGTGACGGGGTGGCCATCCAGCTTGTCGAGCACCCAGTGGTGGTGCTGCAGGTCTTGCGAGGCAAAGCGGGGAGTACTGCTGCAGGCGCTGAGCAGAAGCAGGGCGAGCAGCAGTAGCAAGAATCTGGGCATGAAAGGGCTCCGGTAGTGGGAGTGACAAGCATACCCTCTGTGCGGCCCCCCAGGCAGGGCAAGGGGGAGTGTCCCCGACCGCTTCTGTCGTCCCGCGGATTGGGCCTGTGTCGTTAAATGGCAACACTGGCCTTGCAAAGGGGGCCGGCGTCGTCGCCGGCCCCCCCGCCGGGGCGTCAGTTGCCGAACAGGCGCTCGGCGTAGCGGGCCAGACCGGAGGCGACCGAGCCGAAGTCATCGCCCCCTTCCAGCGGCACCTGGGGCAGCTTCTGGCGGATGAAGGCCTGGATGAGGGGCGAGCGGGCGCTGCCGCCGGTGATGAAGACCCGGTCCGGCTGGACGCCGGCGGCGGCGATGGCTTCGTCCATCAGCTCACCGATCTTTTCCAGCAGCGGGGTGGAGGCGCTGGCCAGCTGATCGCGCTTGAGCTCGGCCGTCAGCCCGCGCTCCAGCTCGGCCAGAGATTGCTGGGCCGACTCCTCCTGGGAGAGGGCGATCTTGCCCTGCTCGGCACGCCACACCAGTTGGTGGCTCAGCTTGTGGGCGCGCAGGCTGGCGAGGCGGCCCAGCTTGCTGCCGGGCTGGCTGTCGAGCTGCAGATCCTGCAACTGGCGGGCGGTCTCCAGGCTGTAGAAGCGGCTCTGGGCGCTGACGTCGTTGATGGCGGCGGCGTCCCAGAACAGCGGGTGGGGCAGCGGCTTGCCGGTCTTGAGGGTCTCGTGCATGCCGAGCAGCGGCATCATGCCCTCCACCGTCAGCCGGATGTCGAAGTCGTTGCCGCCGATGCGCTGACCACTGTGGCCGAGCAGATCGCCGCTGCGATCGAGCTGGGCACGATGGCTCGGGCCCATCCGCAGCACCGAACAGTCGGTGGTACCGCCGCCGATGTCCACCACCAGCACCACTGCATCTTCGCTCAGGCGGGCCTCGAATTCGAAGCCGGCTGCCACCGGCTCATAGAGAAACTCCACCTGCTCGAATCCGGCGAGGCGCGCCGCCTCGCTCAGGATGGCGATGGCCTGACGGTTGCTCTCTTCCCCCGCCAACCCCTGGAAGTTGACCGGGCGGCCGACCACGGCACGGCGAATAGGCGCGCCGAGCTGCTGCTCCGCCTCGCGCCGCACGTGCAGCATCATGGCGCAGACGATGTCTTCGAACAGGGCGATCTGCGGTGCCTTGAGGCCGTAGGCGCCGAGGAAGGATTTCGGCGACTTGATGTAGTAGCCGTCGTCCGGCTCTTCCAGATAGCGCTCCAGTGCCGCAGCGCCGAAGCTGAGCTCGTCGATCAGCCCCTCTTCGCGCATCTGGCGGCGTACCGCCTGGGCCCGGGTTACCACGGGGCCGCGCAGCTTGAGGTACTCGCTCTGCTGGGCAGGCGCCAGCCCTTCGGCCAACAGGCCGGCGATGGCATCCCGGTGGGGGGCGTGCAGGGTGGAGGGAAGATAGTGGGCACCGCTCAGGTTCAGCAGCCTGGGGCTGCCTTGTTCCATCACGGCGACGGCACAGTTGGAGGTACCGTAATCAAATCCGATAAACATGGGCAGCCAGACTCCTGAGCAAAAAAGGGCTGGTAGCCTACCCGAAGGCGCCGGGTCTCACAACCCGGCGCACGGCAATGAACCGCTGAGGGGTAGGGGAGGCCCCTTATTCCACTTCGTTGTCAGAGCGGCCCTGACTGTCGATGGCGCGGATGTTGCTGAGGGTGGTGTCGGCGATGGCGTGCAGCGCCTCGCGGGTCAGGAAGGCCTGGTGACCGGTGAACAGCACGTTGTGGCAGGCCGACAGACGGCGGAACACGTCATCGGTGATCACTTCGTTGGACTTGTCGGCGAAGAAGAGATCCTCCTCCTCCTCGTAGACGTCCAGCCCCAGCGCGCCGATACGGGAGGTCTTGAGCGCCTCGATGGCGGCGTTGGAGTCGAGCAGGCCGCCCCGGCTGGTGTTGATGATCATCACCCCGTCCTTCATCTTGGCGAACGCCTCCTTGTTCAGCAGGTGGTAGTTCTCCTTGAACAGCGGGCAGTGCAGGCTGATGACGTCGGACTGGCGGAACAGGGTATCGAGATCCACGTACTCGGCGCCCAGATCGATGGCCGCCTGGTTCGGATAGGGATCGCTCACCAGCAGGCGCATGCCGAAGCCCTTGAGGATGCGCAGGGTGGCGATGCCGATCTTGCCGGTGCCTATGATGCCGGCGGTGCGACCGTGCATGTTGAAGCCGACCAGCCCCTCCAGCGAGAAGTTGGCGTCACGGGTGCGCTGATAGGCTTTGTGGATGCGACGGTTGAGGGTCATCATCAGGCCCACCGCGTGCTCGGCGACCGCTTCCGGGGAGTAGGCGGGCACTCGCACCACCTTCAGCCCCAGCTCCTTGGCGGCGGCCAGATCCACGTTGTTGTAGCCGGCGCAGCGCAGGGCGATCACCTTGGTGCCGTTGGCGGCCAGCTCGGTCAGCACCTCGCGGTCGGCATCGTCGTTGACGAACAGGCACACCACGGGGAAGCCGTGGGCCAGCCGGGCAGTCTTGGCCTCCAGCCGCACGTCGAAGAACTCAAGTTCATAACCGTACTGGCTGTTGGCCTGATTGAAGTGCTCTTTGTCGTAGCTCTTGGTACTGAAAACGGCGACTCTCATGGTGCGCTCTCCGCAGATTATGATGTAGTTAAATTACAACAAATATGGGTCGTCATCACGGGATAAATGGTGGGGATTCAGCCCCACGGCATGATGGGCACGGCGCTGACCGCACTCTTGTAAGAACCATCCACCAGCTTGGTGCTGTAAGTCAGATAGACCAGCGCATTGCGCTTCTGATCGTAAAAGCGCACCACCTTCTGCTCCTTGAACACCAGCGAGGTGCTGACGTCGAACACCTCTTCCCCCGCTTTCAGCTTGGCGGGCAGGGTGATGGGACCGATCTGGTGGCACGAGAGGGAGGCATGGGAGGGGTCTTCCGCCAGCCCGAGCCCGCCCTTGACGCCGCCGGTCTTGGGGCGCGCCAGATAGCAGGCGACGCCGTCGATGCGCGGGTCGTCGAACGCCTCCACCAGGATCTTGTGGTTGGGGCCAAACAGCTTGAAGGCGGTGCTCACCTCGCCGACGGGGTCGGCCTTGTCGGCCAGCGCCGGGCCGGCAATCAATGCGCCCAGCAGCAGCGGCAGGGCGCGAGCAAGGGTGTGACGGTATCTCATGGTCTCTCCTGTTGGCTTCCCTCAGTAGGGAATGCCCAAACGACGATAGAGGCTGGCCAGCACCCAGGCGGGGCCGATCAGCAGAAATTGCAGGTCGGCAAGGAAGGAGGGGCGTTTGCCCTCGATCCTGTGGCCGACGAACTGGGCTATCCAGAGCAGCACGAACCCGGCCAGTGCCGGCCACAGCAGCGGGCCCTGCCAGCTGTGGCAAGCGACCAAGCCCAGCGCGGTCAGCACCGCCATCCCCACGAACAGCGCAAACGACAGCCGCAGGTAGAAGGCCAGCACCGGAATGGCGACCAGCGCAGCCCAGTTGAGCGACGGTGGCAGCGGCCCGGCCGGCAGGCACCAGAGCAGGGCCAGGGCGCAGAGATAGATGCCCGGTACCGCCAGCTTGTGGATCGCCACATTGACCGGGTGCTGGTGACTCTGGCCGTACAGTGCAAACCACTCCTCGATTCCCTTCATGGCACCTCCCTGGCGCGCTGTGTGTACCACCCCGGTTGAGGTGGCCGATGCGTCACCCCTGTGGGGGATACTCCCAATATTGGGCCGGAATGCTCTTGAGCAAGGGGGTCATGTCGGGATTGGGCAGGGCGATGGTGACCCGCTGGTCGAGCTTGGCACTGGCCAGCGCCTCGCGGATCTTGGGGTTCTCCCGGAAGAATTTCATGAAGCTGCCGTCGGCATAGGCCCGCTCAAGCCCGGTCTGAATCGCCTTGGCCAGTTTCGGCGCCTCGGGACTGACGAAGAAGAACTCGGCGAAGGGGTAGCGGATCAGCAGATGCTGATCGATGACCAGGTTGGGGTATTGCGCCACCAGCTCGCTGCGCTCGGCGAAGATCTCCACCAGGTTGCGCGGGAAGAAGTCCAGCTTGTCACCGTCGTTGATCAGCCGAAACAGGTTGCTGTAGCGCCCCGAATAGGTGGGGATGCCCGCGTTCTCCAGGATCTTGTTGTCGGCCCAGCCCACCCCTTGCGCCGCCTTCAGCTTCTTGAGATCGGCCAGCGAGTTGATCTGGTTGAACTTCTCCTGGGCATCGGCGTGGATGAAGGAGAGCCGCAGCCCTTCCAGACCGCGAAACAACGGGATCGGCACGGCGATGAGGGAGGATTCGAGGGCGCTTGAGGTTCCCATCCAGAACACATTGATGGTTTTGCCCTTGCTGAGCTGCTGCTGCAAGCTGTACTGGTTGAGGTTGAGTTCGACCTGCTGGATGCGAAACGGCTGGTCGGCATGGGTGAGGGCCAGTTCCAGCAGCTTGAGCTGATACTCTTTGTCGAGGTCGTTGATCGGTCGGCTGGGCACCTTGACCGTGAGGGTCTGTGCTTGTGCCAGCAACGGCAGACACAAGCACAGTTTGAGGAACCATTTCACTCTCTGCTCTCCTGTAGATTCCGGGGCTTGCCCGGAGTCTAACAGAACTTGTCACTCTGTTGCTGCGCCGCCGTGGCGCGGGGAGCGGCGAGGCAGGGACCCCGCCTGCATCGAGGCAGACAGGGCCTGCTCGTCATCCCGCCGGCGAGCGCCAGTGACGGCGCGGGGAGGCGTCAGGCGACGCGACGATACACGTGGGTATCGTTGAACTCCTTGGTGCTCTGGCATTCAACGCAGAAGCGGGACTCGGGACGCGCCTGCAGCCGCTTGAGGGAGATCTCGTCACCGCAGGATTCGCAGTAACCGAAATCCCCTTCGCTGATGCGCTTGAGCGCACCACGCAGCTTGCGCAGATGCAGCTTGTCATGCTCGATGCGGTTCAGCTCCAGACGGCGGGCTTCCTCGATGCTGGCACGGTCAATTTCATCAGCCATCTCGTTGGTATCGGTGGCGATGGCCTGGCTGGCCTGGGAGTTGAGGCGATCTTCGAGTTCGAGGATCTGGCGCTCGATCTGTCCCTTGTAAAAGGCCAGTTGGTCTTCAGTCATGAAATCACACATACGATTTACTACCAGTCAGTTTACTAACCCAATTATCCCTGTTTATGGGGGCTGTCTGCCTGCAGACCAAGCCCTGTGTCCTGTATTTGCACCAAATCCATGCAGGAGAGTGCAAATCAGGGCGGGCCTTGTACCAAAAAAATGCAGGCATGCAAAGCAAAGAGGACAAGGATTGTGCGCCCTTGCAAAAAAATGGCCCAATTCCGACAGGGTCTGACTGAGAACATACGGGGGTAACACGCCTCGTTGGCACCGGCTTTGCAGTAAGTCGTTACCATGACAGGGTGTTTAGTATTTGTCCCCGCCATGGTCATTATATGCGCCGTTATTTATAGTTTTTTAAACACCACTGCTTGACATTGCCCCTGATGGCGGGCTTTTATGGTGGTGTTGATTACAATTTGATAACAAGGGTGTTCCATATATTAGACACCCTTGCCAATGGCAACCGTAGAGTCGGGGTTTAACATGGACAGTATCAAGGGCTGGATGGAGAGCAATCGCATCACGGAAGTGGAGTGCCTGTTTCCGGATTTCACCGGCAATGCCCGAGGCAAGATCATTCCAGCCAACAAGTTTCTGCGCGAAGGGGGCATGCGGCTGCCCGAGGTCATCTTCACCCAGACGGTGACCGGCGAGTATCCGGATGACGACAGCATGATCGACCCGTTGGAGCGGGACATGCAGCTCTATCCAGATCCCAACACCATTCGTTTCGTACCCTGGGCGCTGGAGCCCACCGCCCAGGTGATCCACGACTGTTTCGACATCAATGGCAAGCTGATCGACATAGCGCCGCGCTCCGTGCTGCGTCGGGTCCTGTCATTTTACGAGAAGCAGGGCTGGAAGCCGGTGGTGGCCCCCGAGCTGGAGTTCTACTTGGTCAAGCGCAACGAAGATCCCGACTATCCGCTGGTGCCGCCCACCGGCCGCAACGGTCGCCCGGAGACGGCCCGCCAGTCGTTCAGCATCGACGCGGTGAACGAATTCGACCCCATCTTCGAGGACATGTACGACTACTGCGAGGCGCAGGAGCTGGAGGTGGACACCCTGATCCACGAGTCCGGTGCCGCCCAGATGGAGATCAACTTCCTGCACGGGGATGCCATCGATCTGGCCGACCAGGTGTTCCTGTTCAAGCGCACCATGCGCGAGGCGGCCCACCGTCACGGGATTTACGCTACCTTCATGGCCAAGCCGATGAGCGACGAGCCCGGCTCCGCCATGCACATCCACCAGAGTCTGGAAGATGAGAACGGTCGCAACCTGTTCGGGGTTGAGAACGGCGGCAACTCCGAGCTGTTCATGCACTTCATCGCCGGCCTGCAGAAATACACGCCGGCGGTGACCGCGCTGCTGGCCCCCAACGTCAACTCCTACCGCCGCCTCACCTTTGGCGAGAGCGCACCGCGCAACGTGCAGTGGGGGGTGGAGAACCGCACCTGCGGGCTGCGGGTACCCTTCTCCGAGGCCAGCGCCCGCCGGGTGGAGAACCGCTTCGCCGGCGCCGATGCCAACCCCTATCTGGCGCTGGCCGCCACCCTGGCCTGCGGCTACCTCGGCATGATGGAGAAGCTGGAGCCGCTGCCGGAGATGAAGTCGAGCGCCTATGAGCTGCCCTACAGCCTGCCCCGCTCGCTGGAGGAGGCACTGAGCCACCTGGAGCAGTGCGACCCCATCAAGGAGATGCTGGGCGAGCGCTTTACCCGCGCCTTCGTGGCGGTGAAGCGCAAGGAGTATGAAACCTATTTCGGGGTGATCAGCCGCTGGGAACGGGAGTTCCTGCTGCTGAACGTGTGACCCGGGTGCGCGTCTGACGCGCATCGGCCTGCCGGGAGCGCCCGAGGGCGTTCCCGATCATATCGACAATGCCGGGGCCAAGGTCAGGCTCTCCCATACGTGAGTGGGGGAGCCCCCCTCCCTCATCCGTTGACGAACAAACATCGCTTACATCGAAGGAACCGAGGAGCAAGCAATGCAGCACACCACCCGTGAGTGGCAGCAACTGGAAGCCAGCCATCATTTGCATCCGTTTACCGATTTTCAGGCGCTGAACAAGAAAGGCAGCCGCATCATCACCCGTGCCGAGGGGGTCTATCTGGAAGACTCCGAAGGCAAGCGCATTCTGGATGGCATGGCCGGCCTGTGGTGCGTCAACCTGGGTTACGGTCGCCAGGAGCTAGTGGACGCCGCCACCCGCCAGATGCAGCAACTGCCCTACTACAACCTCTTCTTCCAGACCAGCCACCCGCCTGCCGCCGAGCTGGCGACCCTGCTGGCCGAGGTGACGCCCTCCCACCTCAACCACGTCTTCTTCACCGGCTCGGGTTCCGAGTGCAACGATACCGTGCTGCGCATGGTGCGCCACTACTGGGCCAGCAAGGGGCAGCCTGAGAAGCAGGTGATCATCAGCCGCCACAATGCCTACCATGGCTCCACCGTGGCCGGGGCCAGCCTGGGCGGCATGAAGGGGATGCACGCCCAGGGCGGGCTGCCGATCCCCGGCATAGTGCACATCGATCAGCCCTATCACTTTGGCGAGGGGCAGGGGATGAGCGCCCACGAATTCGGCCTGGCCCGTGCCCGTCAGCTGGAGGAGAAGATTCTGGAGCTGGGGGTGGACCAGGTGGCCGCCTTCATCGGCGAGCCGATCCAGGGCGCCGGTGGCGTCATCATCCCGCCCGACAGCTACTGGCCCGAGATCCAGCGCATCTGCGACAAGTACGGCATCCTGCTCATCGCCGACGAGGTGATCTGTGGCTTTGGCCGCACCGGTCACTGGTTCGCCAGCGAGGGTTTTGGCATCAAGCCGGACCTCATGTGCCTGGCCAAGGGGATCACCTCCGGCTACCTGCCGATGGGGGCCGTGATGGTGGGGGACAGGGTCGCCAAGGTGCTGGTGGAAGAGGGGGGCGAATTCAACCACGGCTTCACCTACTCCGGTCATCCGGTGGCCTGCGCCGTGGCCATTGCCAACATTACGCTTATGCAAAACGAAAGCATAGTTAAGCGAGTTCATGATAGTATCGGCCCCTATTTGCAGCGTCGCTGGGCGGAGCTGGCGGACCATCCGCTGGTGGGCGAAACCCGTGGCAAAGGCCTGGTGGCCGCGCTGGAAATAGTGCAGGACAAGCAGACCAACAGCCGCTTCCCGGCTGAGCTGCAGGCCGGTATGACCTGTCGGGAGTTCTGCTTTAACAATGGCTTGGTGATGAGGGCGGTCGGCGATACCATGATCATATCGCCCCCCTTGGTGATCACCGAGGAACAGGTGGATGAATTGGTCAATCTGGCCAGGCTCAGTCTGGATCTGACGGCGGCAAAGCTGCGGGGATAGACGGGCGCCGGGCAGGTTGGCTTGCGCATACAATTTGCTTAGGAGACAAGGACGATGTCTTTCAAAACGGGAATGATTGCAGCCTCGGTGGCGCTGGTCATGATGAGCGGCGCGGCGATGGCCGAAGACAAGGTGTTGCACGTCTACAACTGGAGCGACTATATCGCGCCAAACACCCTGGAAGACTTCCAGAAAGAGACGGGCATCAAGGTGGTCTACGACGTGTTCGACAGCAACGAGGTGCTGGAAGCCAAGTTGCTGGCGGGCAGCTCGGGTTATGACATCGTGGTGCCGTCCAACCCCTTCCTGGCCAAGCAGATCAAGGCGGGCGTGTTCCAGAAACTGGACAAGTCCAAGCTCTCCAACTGGCAAAACCTGGATACCTCGTTGCTCAAGGCGCTCGAACCGAGCGACCCGGGTAACCAGTACTCCATTCCTTACCTGTGGGGCACCATCGGTTATGCCTACAACCCGGAGAAGGTGAAAGCCGTGCTGGGTGACAAGGCACCGGTGGACTCCTGGGATCTGGTGTTCAAACCGGAAAACATGGCCAAGTTGAAGGAGTGCGGTGTCTCCTTCCTCGACTCGCCGACTGAAATGCTGCCGGCCGCCCTGCAATACCTGGGCTTCAAGCCGGACAGCCAGAAGCCGGACGAGCTGAAGAAGGCGGAGGAGCTGTTCCTCTCCATCCGTCCCTACACCGCCTACTTCCACTCCTCCAAGTACATTTCGGATCTGGCCAACGGCAACCTGTGCGTGGCGGTCGGCTATTCCGGTGACTTGCAGCAGTCCAAGTCCCGGGCGATCGAGGCCAAGAACGGCATCAATCTGACCTACGTGATCCCGAAAGAGGGGGCAGGCAGCTTCTTCGACATGCTGGCCATTCCGGCCGATGCCAAGAACGTGGAAGCGGCCCATGTATTCCTGAACTATCTGATGAAGCCCGAGGTGATCGCCCAGATCTCCGACGCCGTCAGCTATCCGAGCGGGAACAAGGCCTCCGTGCCGCTGGTGTCCGAGAAGATCCGCAACGATCCGGGCATCTACCCGAGCGACGAGACCCTCAAGAAGATCTACACCTTCCCGGATCTGCCGGCCAAGGTGCAGCGTCTGATGACTCGTAGCTGGACCAAGATCAAGTCAGGCAAGTAAGTGAAGAGTGCCCCTCCCGGTCCGCAGTTCGGCCGGGAGGGTGGTGACCCACCCGACAGGTTGGACGGCGCGTATGGATGCGCACTGGCAAATCACACATAAAGAGGACTGAGTAAGTGCACATGACCAAGATAGCTACGCTGGCCCTGACCCTGGGGTTTGCAAATCTGACCCAGGCAGCCCCTGTGGTTCATTTTTACAACTGGTCCGACTATATCGGCGAGACCACCCTCAGTGACTTCCAGCAAAAGACCGGGATCAAGACTGTCTATGACGTGTTTGACTCCAACGAGACGCTGGAAGGCAAGCTGCTGACCGGCCGTACCGGTTACGATCTGGTCGTGCCCTCCAACAATTTCCTGGCCAAGCAGATCAAGGCGGGGGCCTTCCAGAAGCTGGATCCCGCCCTGCTGCCCAATCTGGCCAACCTGGATCCCGTGCTGCTCAAGCAGCTCGACAAAGTGGATCCAGGCCATCAATACGCCGTGCCCTATCTGTGGGGCACCAACGGCATCGGTTACAACGTCGAGAAGGTCAAGGTGGTACTGGGGGTCGACAAGATCGACTCCTGGGCGACCATCTTCGAGCCGGAAAACATGAAGAAGCTCTCCCACTGCGGGGTGGCCTTCCTCGATTCGGCGGACGAGATGATCCCGGCGGCGCTCAACTATCTGGGGCTCGACCCCAACAGCCATGAGCCGGCAGACCTCAAGCGTGCCGAAGAGCAGCTGCTCAAGGTGCGCCCCTACGTGGCCTACTTCCACTCCTCCAAGTACATCGGCGATCTCGCCAATGGCAACATCTGCGTGGCGGCCGGCTTCTCCGGCGACATCCTGCAGGCGGCGGCGAGGGCCGAGGAGGCGGGCAAGGGGATCAAGATCGCCTACAGCATTCCGAAGGAGGGGGGCAACCTCTGGTTCGACATGATGGCGATCCCGGCCGATGCCACCAACGTGAAAGAGGCGCACGCCCTCATCAACTACATTCTCGAGCCTGACGTCATCGCCAAGGTGAGCGACTACGTGGGGTATGCCAACCCCAACAGCAGAGCGGGAGAGTTCATGGAGAAACGCGTGCGCGAAGACGAATCCGTCTATCCACCCCAGGCGGTGCTGGAACGGCTCTATGTGCAGCAGGCACATCCCCGTGCGGTGCAGCGTCTGATCACCCGGAGTTGGACCAGGATCAAGTCCGGAACCTAACCTTGGCGCCCGTCCCGGGGCGCCAGACTGTTTTATGGATCGGCCCCGGCCGGTATTACCTTTGGGAGTTTGGTAATGGCGATAGCCTCCAGTGCCTACAAGAAAGCCCTCGAGGGCAGCCAGCAACGCAAAGAAGTGCTGGTCAAGATAGACAGGGTAAGCAAGCAGTTCGATGAAACGCTGGCGGTCGACAACGTGTCCCTCAACATCCACAAGGGCGAGATCTTCGCCCTGCTGGGCGGGTCCGGCTCCGGCAAGTCGACCCTGCTGCGGATGCTGGCGGGGTTCGAGCGCCCCACCGAGGGACGGCTGTTCCTCGACGGAGTCGACATCACCGACATGCCGCCCTATGAGCGTCCTATCAACATGATGTTCCAGTCCTACGCTCTGTTCCCCCACATGACGGTGGCCCAGAACATCGCGTTCGGTCTCAAGCAGGACAACCTGCCCAAGGCGGAGATCGACGCCAGGGTAGAGGAGATGCTCAAGCTGGTGCAGATGACCCAGTATGCTCGCCGCAAACCCCATCAGCTCTCCGGTGGTCAGCGTCAGCGGGTGGCGCTGGCGCGCTCGCTGGCCAAGCGGCCCAAGCTGCTGTTGCTGGATGAGCCCATGGGGGCGCTCGACAAGAAGCTGCGTTCCCAGATGCAGCTGGAGCTGGTCGAGATCATCGAACGGGTCGGGGTTACCTGCGTCATGGTGACCCACGACCAGGAAGAGGCCATGACCATGGCCGAGCGGATCGCCATCATGCACCTCGGTTGCATCGAGCAGATCGGCAGCCCGATGGACATCTACGAAACCCCGGCCAGCCGGCTGGTATGCGAGTTCATCGGCAACGTCAACCTGTTTGACGGCCTGCTGGTGGAGGACGAGCAGGACCACGCCACCATCGCCTGCGCCGATCTGGAGCAGCCCATCTACGTGGGTCACGGCATCAGCTCCCGCGCCGAGAACAAGAAGGTGACCTACGCCCTGCGGCCGGAAAAGCTGCTGATGAGCCTGCAAAAGCCGGTGGAGATCGAGCATCCGGACTTCAACTGGACCAAGGGCGAGGTCTACGACATCGCCTATCTGGGCGGTCATTCGGTTTACTACATCCAGTTGCCCTCGGGCAAAATCGTTCAGGCTTTCATCGCCAACGCCGAACGCCACGGCAAGCGGCCGACCTGGGATGACCAGGTGTTCCTCTACTGGGAAGATGACAGCGGCGTGGTGCTGCAATCATGATGGCATTGAAACGACTGAAGTCGTTGGGGGGGCGGCAGCTGGTGATCGGCATCCCGTTCTTCTGGCTGTTCCTGTTCTTCCTGCTGCCCTTCATCATCGTCGTGAAGATCAGCTTCGCCGAAGCGGACGTGGCGATCCCGCCCTACACCGACGTGGTGAGCTGGGCGGACAATCAGCTCACCATACTGCTCAACATGGGCAACTACCTGCTGCTGCGGGAGGATGAGCTCTACATCGCGGCCTATCTCGGCTCCCTCAAGATGGCCCTGGTCAGCACCATTCTCTGCCTGCTGATCGGCTATCCCATGGCCTACTCCATCGCGCGGGCCAACAAGGAGACCCAGACTGTACTGCTGCTGCTCATCATGATGCCGACCTGGACCGCGATCCTGATCCGGGTCTACGCCTGGATGGGCATTCTCAGCAACAACGGCCTGCTCAACAGCCTGTTGATGGGTATCGGCCTCATCGATGAGCCGCTGCAGATCCTCAATACCAACCTGGCGGTCTACATCGGCATCGTTTACTCCTACCTGCCGTTCATGGTGCTGCCGCTTTACGCCAACCTGGTCAAGCATGACCAGAGCCTGCTGGAGGCAGCCTCCGATCTGGGGGCCCGCAACCTGACCCGGTTCTGGCGGATCACGGTACCGCTTTCCAAGAACGGCATCATCGCCGGCTGCATGCTGGTGTTCATTCCGGTGGTGGGCGAGTTCGTCATTCCGGAGCTGCTGGGCGGCCCCGAGACCTTGATGATAGGTAAGGTGCTGTGGCAGGAGTTCTTCAACAACCGCGACTGGCCGGTGGCCTCCGCGCTGGCGGTGGTGATGCTGGCGGTGCTGATCATCCCCATCATCTTGTTCAACCGTAACCAGGCCAAAGAGCTGGAGGGCAAGGCATGATGAGACGTTTCGGTTTTGCCAAGCTGATGCTGTGGCTGGGGCTGCTGTTCATCTACCTGCCCATGATCATCATGGTGATCTACTCCTTCAACGCCTCCAAGCTGGTGACGGTATGGGGGGGCTGGTCGCTCAAGTGGTACTTCGGCCTGCTCGACAACAAGCAGTTGATCAGCTCCGTGCTGCGTTCGCTGGAGATCGCCTTCTACACCGCCGTCTCGGCGGTGGCGCTGGGGACGGTGGCGGCCTTCGTGCTGACCCGGATCCCGCACTTCCGCGGTCGGACCCTGTTCGGCGGCATGGTGACGGCGCCGCTGGTGATGCCCGAGGTGATCACCGGTCTCTCCTTGCTGCTGCTGTTCGTTGCCATGGCCCAGCTGGTGGGCTGGCCTGCCGAGCGGGGCATGGTGACCATCTGGATCGCCCACACCACCTTCTGTACCGCCTATGTGGCGATCGTGGTGTCGGCACGGCTGCGGGAGCTGGATCTCTCCATCGAGGAGGCGGCCATGGATCTGGGGGCCAAACCCTGGAAGGTGTTCTTCCTGATCACCATTCCGATGATCGCCCCCTCTCTGGCGGCGGGCGGCATGATGTCGTTTGCCCTGTCGCTGGATGATCTGGTGCTGGCGAGCTTCGTCTCCGGCCCGGGCTCCACGACCCTGCCGATGGAGGTCTTCTCGGCGGTGCGGCTCGGGGTGAAACCCGAGATCAACGCGGTGGCCAGCCTGATCCTGCTGTCGGTATCGCTGTTCACCTTCGGCAGCTGGTATCTGATGGCCAAGGCTGAGAAACGCCGCCGTGCCGAGATCGCCATGACCACCCAGATGCAGGCAGTCGCCTGACCCCTCACATGATAAGATCCGCATTCTCTCGTCAAACCGGAGGATGAGAATGCGGATCTCCATCTTTAGCGGCCAGGGTGCCGAACTGGTTCCCGGTCTTGTCAGTGCCATCCACAAACAAGCCACCACCATACCGCTCTGGTGCTGCGTCAGCGGTCTCGCTGGCGACGAACAGAGCGACCAGCGTCACCATGGCGGCCCTGATCGGGCGCTGCACTACTATCCCGCCGATCACTACCCCTGGTGGCACAACTGGCAGACGGCGCTGGGCCTGCCGGCCCCGCGTACCCCCTGGCAGCCCGCCGCCTTCGGCGAGAACCTCTCCGGGGTCGGGTTGACCGAGGCGCAGGCCTGCATCGGCGATGTTTATCGACTCGGCGAGGCGCTGATCCAGATAAGCCAGCCCAGATCCCCCTGTTTCAAGCTCAATCAGCGTTTCGGTTATGGTCAGTTGTCGCAGGTGATGCAGCTCAGTGGCCGCTGCGGCTGGTTGCTGCGGGTGCTGGAGGAGGGGATGGTGATGCCGCAGGAGAGGCTGGAGCTGGTGGACAGACCCTACCCTGAGCTCACGGTGAAGCGTACTGCCGATATCCTGTTCAATCAGCTACGCAACGAGGCGGACCTGCTGTTGCTGCTGGAAAATCCGGCCCTCTCGCCCAACTGGCGCAAGCATGCGGCGGACTGGCTGGAGCACGGCACGATTGCGGACTGGCAACGCCGGTTGCTGGGGCCTGAGTCGCTTCGTCTGCCCTGAGGCTGGGTTAGCGAAATGTCACCGTCCGGCTGCATTTCGGTAAAACGGCGAGGGGAGTGCTGAATAGTTGAGCGAACAGCACTTTTTTTCCTTTTTAATGCAAAAAAGGCTTGTGTCGGGTCGGGGCTTTCGGTAAATTCCCGTCCCGCAGACATCGGTGTGTAGCGCAGCTTGGTAGCGCACTTCGTTCGGGACGAAGGGGTCGGAGGTTCGAATCCTCTCACACCGACCACATTAGAAAAGGCCGCTCAATAGAGCGGCCTTTTCGCGTTTGGCTTTCGCCTCAACAGAGGCTGGCTCCAGCGCTGGCAGTCGTACGATGGTATGCGATGCTTTCCTGCTTTCCTGCTTTCCTGCTTTCCTGCTTTCCTGCTTTCCTGCTTTCCTGCTTTCCTGCTTTCCTGCTTTCCTGCTTTCCTGCTTTCCTGCTTTCCTGCTTTCCTGCTTTCCTGCTTTCCTGCCTCGCTGCCTCGCTGCCTCGCTGCCTCGTTTGTTGGGTTGTTCTGTGCAAGACAACCAGACAATAAAAGGGCCACCGCTCGGTGGCCCAGGGTGGAGTCTGATCCTGACTCCGGCATTCTAGATTGTGGCAATCTCTCGTTGGGTTCTGTCTATGGTGCCCTCCTTGCGCGCCAGGCGCCTGTTAGATATGCCAGTGCTGATGCCGCAATGCCTTGAAGCTGTGTTGAGGTTGCAAGGCCGCGTGCTTGGGGTACTCACTAATGAAATGTTCTATTCCCTCCATCAGTTGTTCGCGTAATGAAGACACGGGCTCATGCCAGGCTTGTAGGCACAGATGGCCAGGGATCAGCTGCTCCTGATAATCTTCCAGCAGCTGTTCTGGCCAGGGCTCAATACCGGAATTGCGTTGCAGCAAATAGTGGGCGGCGGGTTCACGGGCATAGATGAACTGAATCTGGGCCAGATCGCGTTGGCTTAGCGTTTGACTGTTGATGTGACAGGTCAGGTATTTTCCCGTCTTCAGATCCAAGAAGTGACCGCGTTGCCGACAGGCTATGATGCGATACCAGGGCAGGGGCGAACAGAGAGAGTATCCCTCAAGCTCCTGTTCCAGCCAGTGGCGACACTCGGGTGTCTGCACCTCGTCGAGCATGGACTCGAGCTGCCTCAACAAGGCTCTGGATGGTTTGGTGGCCAGTTTCGCACTCATCGCCTGCAATCCTCCTTCTGCACACAATCCCGACTTTCAGTATGAACCCCGTGGCGGCAGAGGGGGTAAGGTTTCTAATGATTAAAATCAGATTAGCAGCGCTGTTTTTATGCAATGAGCGGGTTCAGCCCACCAGATAGGTGCCGGTACCGAAGGCGATATGGGTGCCCTCTTCGTTGTGCAGTTCCATGCGGGCAACTGCGACCTTGCTGCCGGCCCGGATGATGTGGGCGGTGGCGATGAACTCGTTGCCGCGCCCCGGTCGCAGATAGTCCACCCGCAGATCGATGGTGCCGAGGCGGGAGAAGCGCTCCTTGAGATAGCTGGGGGAGAAGTCTTCCAGCTCGTCGATGCAGGAGGCGGCGACTATCATGCCGCCGGCCACGTCGAGCAGGCTGGCGGTGACGCCGCCGTGCAGTATGTTGTGGAAGGGGTTGCCGATCAGCTTCTCCTCCATCTTGATACGCAGCTCCACCTTGTCGAAGTCGTAGTGGGTGACCTGCATGCCGATCAGCTTGTTGAAGGGCATCCTCTCGGCGAACAGGTTGGCAATGCCACTGAGCGCCATCTTCTTGAGCATCTGTTTCATTCCTTGAGTCCAATCCCTGTCGGCATAGCCGAGTAAAAACTCCAGCCAGTCTGCAACACTTCCTTAACAGTCGCAATGGCAGGTTTATTGTGGGCGGCGGCTGCTTTAGAATGGCGACCCCAAAGGAGAGCCCATGACCGTCATTGCCGAAACCCTGCCTGACCCTCAGCCAGAGAACCCCCTTGCCCTGTTGCAGGCGGTGTTCGGCTATCAGCAGTTTCGGCCGGGTCAGCTCGAGATCATCGAGCAGATAGTGGCGGGGCGCGATGCGCTGGTGCTCAAGCCCACAGGCGGCGGCAAGTCGCTCTGCTACCAGATCCCTGCGCTGCTGCGGCCCGGGCTCGGGGTGGTCGTTTCTCCCCTCATTTCGCTGATGAAGGATCAGGTGGACAGCCTGCGTGCCAACGGGGTGGCGGCGGTCTATATCAACTCGGCCCTGAGCCGGGAGGAGATGATCCAGAACTTTGCCGCCATGCGGCGCGGCGAGATAAAAATCGTCTACGTCTCCCCCGAACGCCTGCTGCAGCACGAATTCATGGACCGGCTGGCGGAGCTGCCGCTCGGCCTGTTCGCCATCGACGAGGCGCACTGCGTCTCCCAGTGGGGGCACGATTTTCGGCCGGAGTATGCGGCGCTGGGGCGGCTCAAGCAGTGGTTTCCCCAGGTGCCCGTGGTGGCGCTGACCGCCACCGCCGACGAGGCGACCCGCAGCGACATGCTGCACCGGTTGGAATTGAACGATCCCTTTATCCACACCGCCAGTTTCGACCGGCCCAATATCCGCTACAGCCTGGTGGAGAAGTTCAAGGCGGCCGAGCAGCTGCTGCGCTATGTGCAGAGCCAAAAGGGCAACTGCGGCATCGTCTACTGCTCCAGCCGCAACCGGGTGGAGGAGGTGGCCGAGCGGCTCTCCCGTCACGGCTGCAAGGCAGCTCCCTATCATGCCGGCCTGCCCCTCGAGCTGCGCCAGCAGACCCAGGAGGCCTTCCTCAAGGATGACATCGAGATAGTGGTGGCGACGGTGGCGTTCGGCATGGGCATCGACAAGCCCAACGTGCGCTTCGTGGTGCACTACGACATCCCGAAGAACATCGAATCCTACTATCAGGAGACCGGCCGTGCCGGCCGCGACGGCACCCCGGCCGAGGCGCTGCTGCTCTACGATCCTGCCGACATCGGACGGGTGCGCCGGCTGCTCGACAACATCGAAAACCCCCAGCAGTTGCAGGTGGAGCAGTACAAGCTCAACGTGATGGCGGCCTTCGCCGAGGCGCAGACCTGCCGCCGTCAGGTGCTGCTCAACTACTTCGGCGAGTACAACGACAAGCCGTGCGGCAACTGCGATATCTGCCTCGATCCACCCCAGAGCTATGACGGCACCGAAGACGCCCAGAAGGCGCTCTCCTGCGTCTGGCGGGTGGGGCAGAACTTCGGGGTAGGCTATGTGGTGGAGGTGCTGCGCGGCTCGCTCAATCAGCGCATCAAGGATCACGGCCACGACAAGCTCTCGACCTACGGCATCGGCAAGGATCAGAGCCACGAGTACTGGATGAGCGTTATCCGCCAGCTGATCCACAAGGGGTTGCTGACCCAGAACATCACCCGCAACCTGGTGCTGCAGCTGACCGAGGCGGCCCGCCCCGTGCTGCGCGGCGAGGTGAAGCTGGAACTGGCGGTGCCCCGCCTGCAGCCCATCTCCAGTCGCAAGGAGAAGCGCAACGGCCTGCTCGACAACGCCAACTACGACAAGCGGCTGTTCAAGGAGCTACGGGCACTGCGCAAGCAGATCGCCGAGGATGAAGAGGTGCCGCCCTACGTGGTGTTCAACGACGCCACCCTGGTGGAGATGGCGCAGCTCATGCCGATGACGGAAGACGAGATGCTGGCGATCAACGGCGTCGGTCACCGCAAGCTGGAGCGTTTCGGCGAAGCCTTTATGGACCTGATCATCGACTACTGCCGCCGGTAGGGGAGATTCGCAAGGCGTCATCGGCCGCGGCGGACTCAGGCCCGTGCGGCACATCAGGGGAGTGGCGCCCGTTGGCCGGGCGCCGTGAATTATTTCAAGCTGGCGTAATAGGCTGCCAGGTTCTCCATGTCTGCCTCGGTGAGCGGCGCCATGAAGGGCACCATCAAAGGTTCCTTGCGGCTGCCATCCTTGAAAGCCTTCAGCTGTTTCACCAGATAGGCGGCGTTTTGTCCCGCCAGATGGGGATAGTTGGGGACAAGGGCCCTGCCTTCGGCCCCATGACAGGCGGCGCATACGGCGGCCTTGGCCTTGCCAGCCTCGACATCGGCCGCCTGGGCCGGCCCCCACAACAACAGCAACAGGGGCAGGGCGCCCAACCATCTTTGCATCTTCTTCTCCTTGAAATGAAATAGCGCATCGCCCGTTAGCCACTGCTGGCCGACGGCGGTATAAAGAGTGACACGAGCATACGCAGGGACGAACCGCACCACCATGAAGCTGATCAACACTTTTGCCACCGAACTGCCCTGGGCCTGTGAGCCCGTTGCCCCCCAGCCATTGCATGCTCCCGGCCTGCTGCACCTCAACCGTGCGCTGCTCGGCGAGCTGGGGCTGGGGACGGTGAGCGATGCCGACTGGCTGGCCTGCTGTGGCCATGGCCAGCCTTTGCCCGGCATGCAGCCGGTGGCCCAGGTCTATGCGGGCCATCAGTTCGGCGGCTACAGCCCGCGTCTCGGTGATGGCCGTGCCCTGTTGCTGGGGGAGCAGCAGGCACCGGATGGCAGCCGCTGGGACCTGCACCTGAAAGGGGCGGGTAAGACCCCTTTCTCCCGGTTCGGCGATGGCCGTGCCGTGCTGCGATCCAGCATTCGCGAGTATCTCGCCTCCGAGGCGTTGCATGCCCTCGGCATCCCCACCACCAGGGCACTGGTGCTGGTGGGCAGCCAGGAGCCGGTCTACCGCGAACAGGTGGAGACGGGCGCGACCGTGCTGCGCACCGCCCCGAGCCATCTGCGCTTCGGCCATGTCGAGTATTTCGCCTGGAGCGGGCAGGGGGAGAAGATCCCGGCCCTCATCGACTATGCGCTGCGTCATCATTTCCAGGAGCTTGCGAACGGGGTCGAGCTGTTTGCCGAAGTGGTGCGCCGCACCGCGCGGCTCATCGCCAAGTGGCAGGCGGCAGGTTTCTGCCACGGGGTGATGAACACCGACAACATGTCGCTGCTCGGGCTGACCCTGGATTACGGCCCCTACGGCTTCATCGATGCCTATGTGCCGGACTTTGTCTGCAATCACTCGGATCCGGGCGGTCGTTATGCGCTGGATCAGCAACCGGCGGTCGGCTACTGGAACCTGCAGAAGTTGGCCCAGGCGCTGGCCGGCCACGTCGACGGCGACGCGCTGGCGTCGGCCCTGGCCCAGTACGAACACCAGTTGATGCTGCACTATTCCGAGCTGATGCGCGCCAAGCTGGGGCTGGTGGTGTGGGAAGAGGAGGATCCGGCGCTGTTTCGCGAGCTGTTCAGGCTGCTGGCGGCGTATAAGGTGGATTACCACCTGTTCCTGCGTCGGCTGGGGGCGCTTACCGCTCAGGGCGACTGGCCCGCTAGCCTGCTGGCCCTGCTGTCCGACCCTGCCGCCTGGCAAGGGTGGCTTGAGGCCTATCGGGCGCGACTCGCCCGGGAGGGGAGCGAGGATGCTGTGCGCAAGGCACAGATGGATGCGGTCAATCCCAAGTATGTGCTGCGCAACGCGCTGGCCCAGCGGGTGATCGAGGCTGCCGAGCAGGGCGACATGGCACCGTTCGAGCGGCTGTTTGCGGCCCTGCAGCATCCCTATGATGAACAACCCGAGTACGAGGATCTCGCCACCCCGTCCCCCGCATGGTATTGCGGTGGCGAGCTCTCTTGCAGCAGTTGAGGAGCAGCCGATGAACTGGCGTATCACGCAGATAGACAGGGAGGCCGGGGTGGTGACGCTGGAGCACCCCGCGCTCGACTGGGACAGTTTTCCAATCCTGGCCGATTCCCTGTTGCAGGAGTGGGAGCTGGTGGCGCTCGAGCGTGAGTGTGGCGCCGATCGTCACAGCTGGCTGCTGGAATTCGAGGGGAGCCGCTTTCGGCTCGAGTACGAACACTACAGCGGCTGCTGGCTGGCGGCGGAGCAGCCGGTCGATGCCGAGGTGTTGCTCTGGCTGGCCCGCCAGCATTAGGGCTGAGCAGGCGCCGCAGCCTCAACCCACCGCATAAAGATTGAACTATCAATTTGGGGGCGTATAATCTCGCCCCTCAATTATCGCCAATGGTGGCGGTATGGGTTCCCTAACCCCATTAACCAAAAAGGTCACAATATGAATCTGACCCCTGCTCAGCACCAGACGGCGCTGGTGCGCCTCTCGTTGTTCCACATCCTGATCATTGCCAGCAGCAACTACCTGGTGCAGCTGCCGATCACCATCTTCGGCTTCCATACCACCTGGGGGGCCTTCAGCTTCCCGTTCATCTTTCTGGCCACCGATCTGACGGTGCGGATCTTCGGTGCCGGTCTGGCGCGCAAGATCATCCAGACCGTGATGTTGCCGGCGCTGGCCATCTCCTATGCGCTGTCGGTGCTGTTCTTCGAGGGCAGCTTCCAGGGCGTTGGCAATCTGGCCGAGTTCAACCTGTTCGTGGCACGTATCGCCCTGGCCAGCTTTATGGCCTATCTGGTGGGCCAGTTCATGGACGTGGTGGTGTTCAACCGGCTGCGGCTGCTGAAAGCCTGGTGGGTGGCCCCGGCCGCCTCCACCCTGTTCGGCAATCTGGTGGATACCATCACCTTCTTCACCATCGCCTTCTGGTGCAGCACGGATCCCTTCATGGCCGAACACTGGGTCGAGATCGCAACCGTGGACTACGTGTTCAAGCTGCTGATAAGCCTGGGATTGTTTGTGCCGCTCTACGGCGTGCTACTGCGTTATCTCAGCCGCAAGCTGGTGGGTGAGGCTGGTTTGAGCGGCCTGCAAACGGCCACACGGCAAGCCTGACGACATTGACCACCCCTCGGGGTGGTCAATTTTTTTGCATTTATGGCAAATAAGGGTTGCTTAGTTAAATGAGAATGATTATTGTTACCTTGTTTTCCGGGAAAGACTTCATTCGTTCCAACGTGATGGACTTCTTGTGAAGGCACGACATTGCTCACATTGCTTCCAGTTAAGGGGCCAGTTTTTACTGGCCCTCTTTTTTTGTCCGCGTCCGGCAGCACGCGGGCATAAAAAATGGGAGCCTTGGCTCCCATTCTCACTCTGCTCTGCTTACTCGATGTCGAGCGCATCGGGGGAGAGGATCACCCCTGTGGTATCGGCGTAGAGATGGTCGTCCGGCAGGAAGGTGACGCCGCCGAAGTTGACCGGCAGATCGGTCTCGCCTACGTCCTTGCTGTCGGCACCCACCGGAATGGCCGCCAGCGCCTGAATGCCGATATCCAGATCTTCCAGAATGTCGACCTCGCGCACGCAGCCGTAGCAGACGATCCCTTCCCACTCGTTCTCGGCCGCCGTGGTGGCGATCTCGCTGTCGATCAGGGCACGGCGCATGGAACCGCCGCCATCGATCAGCAGTACCCGACCAACGCCGTTCTCTTTGACGAGTTCACGGATCAGGCCGTTCGATTCGAAGCATTTGACTGTGGTGATGACGCCGCCGAAGGAGGCGCGGCCGCCGAAGGAGCAGAGCATGGGTTCGAGCACATCCACCATGTCCTGATAGATGTCGCACAGTTCTGAAGTGTTGTATTCCATTGTGTCAAATCCACCGCTGGAAACAGGTGGGATCCAGTATAAGGAGTGGGACTGGCATTTCAATGAATATTCCTTGAACAACAACAGGGATAACGTTTTCTGCATAAGCTCAATGCATGCCACCCCATGTTTGTGAGAGGTTCATCGTGCTCATCCGTCATAAATTGATCCTGAATACCGCGCTGGTCGCCGTGGCCATGCTGGTATTGAGCAGCCTGTTTTTCTACTCCAACCAGGTGAGTCGCCATCTGACCGAGGCCCAGCGCAATGTGGACAGCCTCGAGATCGCCATGCTCAACCTGCGACGAGCGGAGAAGGACTTCCTGATCCGCAAGGATCTGACCTTCGTTGCCCGCTTCAATGAAGTGCTGGCTGACTTTCACCGGCTCAACCAGACCCTGAGCCAGGAGGACAACCTGAGTGCCGTGCAGGGCGAGCTGACCATGCTGGATCAGCAGATGGAGGCCTATGGCAAGGCCTTCAACGAGCTGGTGGTCCAGCAGCAGAAGATCGGGCTGGGGCCGGAGGATGGACTCTACGGTCGCCTGCGGACGGCGGTGCACGAGGTGGAGGAGGGGCTCAAGCAGCTGGATGAGCAGGGACTGCTCATCACCATGCTGCAGCTGCGGCGGGCGGAGAAAGACTTCATGCTGCGCTCCGACATCCAGTATCTGGAGCGCTTCCAGACCCTGCACAAGGATTTCCAGCAGCGGCTCGCGACCTTGCCGGAGGCTGAACGCGGCAAGCTGGAGCAGGCCAGCGAGCAGTACAAGCAGGACTTCATCGCCCTGGTGCAGGGAATGCAGGTGCTGGGGCTGAATGAGGGGGAAGGGCTGCGCAGCCAGATGCGGGACTTGGTGCACCAGACCGAGCAAGGGTTCGCCGCGGTCGACAAGCACATCGCCGACGAGCTGGTACGGCAGACCTCGCGCCTCAACACCCTGATGCTGGTCTGTGGCGGCGTCATCATAGTGCTGATGGGCATCATGAGCATGCTGCTGGGCCGCAGCATCGATCGCCCCATCTCGCGGGTGAACGACACCGTCAACCGCATCCGGCAGGACAATGACCTGCGCCTCAAGATCGAGCTGCAGGGGGCGGACGAGATGGCGCAGCTGGCGAGCAACCTGGACGTCATGCTGGGAGGTTTTCGCCACCTCATCGGCGATGTGAAGCAGAGCGTGCACACCCTGACTGAGGCGGCGGATCATCTCTCAGGCAACGTCCGCCGCACCAGCGAGGGGGCGGCCCGCCAGCTGCAGGAGACCGACATGGTGGCGACCGCCTCCACCGAAATGGGCTCCACCATAGAGGAGATCGCCCGCAACACCGAGCAGGCCGCCAACAATGCCCAGACCACCAACAACAAGGCGATGGAGGGGCGCAGTGCGGTGGAGAACACCGTCAGCCAGATCCGCTCCCTGGCCGACAACCTGGAGAACTCCTCCCGCGAAGTGGCCCAGCTGCAGCAGGAGAGTGAAACCATCGGCTCTGTGCTGGACGTGATCCGCGGCATTGCCGAGCAGACCAACCTGCTGGCCCTCAACGCGGCCATTGAGGCGGCGCGGGCGGGAGATCAGGGCCGCGGCTTTGCGGTGGTGGCGGACGAGGTGCGCAGCCTCGCCATCCGCACCCAGAAGTCGACCCAGGAGATCGCCGGCATCATCAGCTCGCTGCAGAAGCAGACCGGCAACATAGTGGGCATGATGGCGACCTGCCGCGAGCAGGGCAACAGCAGCTCGGAGCAGGCCAGCATGGCGGGTGAACTGCTGGAGCAGATCACCCAGGACGTCACCCACATCATGGACATGAGCACCCAGATTGCCGCCGCCATCGAGCAGCAGAGCCTGGTGGCCAACGAGGTGAACCGCAACGTCAACAACATCCGCGACATCGCCCAGGAGTCGAGCCTGATGGCGGAGGAGAACGCCAAATCGAGTCATGGCCTGACCGAGCAGGCCAAGCTGCTCAACCAGGCGGTGGCCAAATACCGGGTGTAGCGGCTGCGCTGAATGAACAAGGGAGCCATGAAGGCTCCCTTTTTGTTGCAGACCGGATTAAAGCAGGAACAGGGTGGCCAGCCCCAGGAAGATGAAGAAGCCGCCGGTGTCGGTGATGGCGGTGATCATCACGCTGGCACCCACCGCCGGGTCGCGGCCCAGCCGGCTCATGGTCATGGGGATGATGACCCCCATCAGCGCCGCCACCAGCAGGTTGAGCATCATGGCGAGCGTCATCACGGCGCCCAGCGCCGCATCCTGATAGAGGATGTAGGTGGCGACCCCCATGGTGCCGCCCCACACCAGGCCGTTGATCAGGGCCACCCCCAGTTCGCGCCACAGCAGGAAGGAGACGTTGCCGGTTTGGATGTGCTGCAGCGCCAGTGCCCGCACTATCATGGTGATGGTCTGGTTGCCGGTGTTGCCGCCGATGCCGGCGACGATGGGCATCAGCGCCGCCAGCGCCACCAGCTGGGAGATGGTGTGCTCGAACAGGCCGATCACCCGCGATGCCACGAAGGCGGTGCAGAGGTTGATGGCGAGCCAGGCCCAGCGAGTCTTGACCGCCTTGGAGACGGGCGCGAACACGTCCTCCTCCTCGCTGATCCCCCCCATCCGGCGCAGGTCGGTATCGCTCTCCTCATAGACCAGATCCACCACCTCGGCGACGGTGAGCCGGCCCATCAGTTTGCCCCTGGCATCCACCACGGCGGCGGAGACCAGGTCGTCCCGCTCGAAGGTACGGGCGGCGGCCTCATCGTTGTCTTCCGGATCGAAGGTGACCGGATCCTTCTCCATCACATCGCTCACCCGGGTCTCGGGTCTGTGCAGCAACACGGTCGTGAGCGGCAGTTCTCCCTGCAGCCGGTTGCGACGGTCGATGACGAACAACTTGTCGGTGTTGTCGGGGATCTGGCCGCGCAGGCGCAGGTAGCGCTGGACGGTGGCCAGGGTCACATCCGGACGCACAGTCACCAGGTCGAAGTCCATCATGGCGCCAACCGTGTGCTTGCCGTAGCGGATCACCTCCCGCACCCGATCCCTGTCCATGGGGGCCATGGAGGTGAGCAGCCGCCCCATCAGGTTGCGGGGCAGGTACTGGCCCAGATAGATCTGATCGTCGATGTCGAGGGTGCTCAGGGCATGCAGCAGCTCCTTGTCGCTCATGCCGCTGATGAGGCTGTCCCACACCGTCTCCGAGGCCTCCACCAGGATCTGGCCGTGCTTGTCTGCATCCACCTGCTGCCACAGTACGTGACGCTCGTCCGGCGGCAGGGACTCCAGCGCATCGGCGATATCGGCGGCGGGCAGGCTGTTGACCAGTCGGGTGAGCTCGCTGGTCTGGTCCCGCAGTTCGGCGTCCTGCTCCCCTTGCGGGTCGAGCAGGCTGTCGGTGAGGGCGTCGTCGGCGAGCAGCAGGGTGAGGATGCGGGCTCTGTCCTGTTCACGCTGCTTGGCGTTGTTCTTGGCGGGGAGAGACATGAAACTGAATTCCTGAATTCGGTGGTCCGGCTGACACACCCCATAGGATACCAGACTCAAAACAAGAGGTTATGACAGTAAATGCAGGAAAAGAAACGCCACCCCAGGATGGCGTTTGCATATGAGGTGATATCAGGCCGAAGCCAGCGCCCTCTCCGTGGCAGCCCCTTGCCCGAACCAGGCGAGGGAGTCAGCCAGGGTTACCACCGAGCCCACCATGATAAGGGCCGGGCTTTCGACGCCGATGGCGAGCGCGGGCAACTGGTCAAGGGTGCCGCGAATGACCCGCTGGCTCGGCTGGGTGCCGCGCTCGATCAGCGCCACCGGGGTGTCGCCCCCCTTGCCGTGGGCCAGCAGTTGCTCGCGGATTACCCCGCAGGATGAAAGCCCCATATAGAACACCAGGGTCTGTTTGTCTTTGGCCAGTAGCGGCCAGTCGAGATCCTGGGCGCCACCTTTGCCGTGGGCGGTGACGAAGCGCACGCTCTGGGCGTGATCCCGGTGGGTCAGCGGAATGCCGGCGTAGGCGGCGCAGCCGCTGGCCGCGGTGATCCCCGGCACCACCTGAAAACCGATGCCGCTGCCCACCAGCGTCTCCAGCTCCTCGCCGCCACGGCCGAAGATGAAGGGATCGCCCCCCTTCAGCCGCACCACCCGCTGACCCTTCTTCGCCTCCTCCAGCAAGAGCTGGTTGATCCCCTCCTGCGGCACGCAGTGGTTGCCCGCCTGCTTGCCGACAAAGATGCGCTTGGCATCGCGGCGCACCAGCGCCATCACCTCGTCGGAGACCAGGCGGTCATAGACCACCACGTCCGCCTGCTGCATCTGGCGCAGGGCGTGCAGGGTGAGCAGGCCCGGATCCCCGGGGCCGGCACCGACCAGCACCACCTCGCCGTGAGCCTTGCTCTCGTCAGCAAACAGGGTGTCGGCCAGTTGATTGGCAGAGGCGCTATCCCCCCGCGCCAGCGCCTGCCCGAGGCGATCGGCCCCGAGCAGCCGCTCCCAGAAGCGGCGCCGCTCCCCCATGGTGGCGAAGCGCGCCTTGACCCGATCCCGCAGGCTGCCGGCAAAGGTCGCCACGGCGCCCAGGTGCTGGGGCAGCATGGCTTCGAGTTTCTCCCGCAGCAGCCGGGCCAGCACCGGCGCCTTGCCGCCGGAGGAGATGGCCACCATCAGCGGCGAGCGGTCGATGATGGATGGCATGATGAAGCTGGAACGCTTGGGGTCATCCACCACGTTGGCAAAGATCCGCGCCTGGTTCGCGCTCTGGTAGACCAGAGCGTTCACCTCGCGCCTATCGGTGGCGGCCACCACCAGCCACTTGCCCGCCAGTTGCTGCGGCGCGAATTCACCGGCCAGCCACTCGATGCTGCCGTTGGCAGCCAGTTCAGCCAGCTCGGGGTCGAGCTCGGGCGCGACCACGGTGAGGTGGGCCCCGGCATCCAGCAGCAGGCGCGCCTTGCGCTCAGCTACCTCGCCACCGCCGACCAGCAGCACGGGTTTGTTGTCGAGTCGGCAAAAGATGGGCAAGTAGTCCATGGGGCCTCCTGATCAGGCGGTTTGGGTCTGGCTGGCGGTGTTGGTGGCGTCGGTCACCGCGACAGGGCGTTCAGCCTTGGGGGTGGCATACCAGTAGCCGAGGCCCATGAAGAGGGTGCCGGAGACTGTGTTGCCCAGGGTCACCCACAGCAGGTTGTGGCCGATGCCGCCAAGAGTGTAGGCCTCGGAGTGGGCGCCGAACCAGGAGAGGGCGAACAGGGTCATGTTGGCGATGGAGTGCTCGTAGCCGGAGGCGATGAAGGCCAGCAGGCACCACCAGATGGCGATGAAGCGGGCGGCACCTTCGGTGCGCAGCGCCATCCAGATGGCGAGGCAGACCAGCCAGTTGCAGAGGATCCCTTTCATGAACAGGGTCAGGGCCGGTGCCTGGGTCTTGGCCAGCGCCACCTTGTGGGCCAGGCTGCCTGCGTCCGGCAGCAGGCTGCCGCCGTAGGAGTAGATGAGCGCCACTGCGATGGAGCCGAGCAGGTTGCCAGCCCAGGTTTGCGGCAGGATGCGCAGCAGGTCGGCCATGGCGATCTTGCCGGTCTTCACCCCGAAGGTGAGGAACATGGTGTGGCCGGTGTAGAGCTCGGAGCCGGCGATGATGACCAGGGTCAGGGCGATGCCGAAGGTGGCCCCCATCACCAGCGGACGGATGCTCGGATCCACCAGGTTGCCCAGGGTGAAGATGAGGATGATGCCAAGGCCCACATAGGCCCCCGCCATGGCGGAGCTGAGCCAGAAGCCGAGCTTGTCGCTGCGCTCGAAGCGGTTGATGCGGGCCGCGTTGGCGGCGCACTTGTTGATGGTTTCGGTATACATCTTTGTTTCCTTCAAGAGGGCCGCCCGCAGGCAGCCCGAAAGAGAGTGAAATCGGCTTTAGACGGCGACCCAGACCTGCTGGTCGCGTACTTCAACGGGATAGCTTTGCACCGACATGGCGGCGTTCTCGAGGCAGTGGCCGTCGCGCAGACGGAAGTGCTGCTTCTTGAGCGGGCTGGCGACCCAGAGCTCACCCTCGTGTTCACCTACGATGCCGCGCGACAGCACGTTGGCGGCGAAGAAGGGATCCCGGTTGTCGATGGCGAATACCTCGGCCGCCGCGCTCGGGCGGAACAGGGCGATCTGGCGACCCTCAATGAGCGCACAGACGCCGGTGCCAGGGAGTATGTCGTTGAGTTGGCAGGCAAGTTTCATCGCTTAATCTCCACCTCGAGTTGGATGGACTGGCTATCGAGCAGGGCGCAAACGTCCATGCAGCCCGGCAGGATGTCGTTGAGTTGGCAGGCTAATTTCATCATTTGGTTTCCACCTCGATCTGGTAGACGGGGATGCGCTCGGCCGGAGTGGCGGGTCTGTGCTGGTCGCGCTCGGCGACGAACTGGACGTCCGGATCGCGCTTGTCGCTGTTGATGAAGTGGCTGAAGCGCTGCAACGCCTGCTCTTCGTTGAGGGTGCGCAACCATTCGCACTCGTAGCTGTCGATGAGGGTCTGGATATCGCGCTCCAGGGTCTCGGCCAGTCCCAGCTTGTCGTCGACGATCACTTCGCGCAGGTAGTCGACGCCCCCTTCCAGGTTGCCGAGCCAGACCGAGGTGCGCTGCAGTTTGTCGGCGCTGGTGACGTAAAACATCATAAAGCGGTCGATCAGCTTGATCAGGGTCTCGCGGTCGAGGTCAGACGCCAGCAGATCGGCGTGGCGCGGCTTCATGCCGCCGTTGCCGCCCACATAGAGGTTCCAGCCCGCGTCGGTGGCGATGATGCCGACGTCCTTGCCCTGGGCTTCCGCACACTCACGGGTACAGCCGGAGACGCCGAACTTCATCTTGTGCGGGGTACGAATGCCCTTGTAGCGGTTCTCGAGGAAGACTCCGAGGCCGACGCTGTCCTGCACACCGAAGCGGCACCAGGTGCTGCCGACGCAGGTCTTGGCCATGCGCAGCGCCTTGGCGTAGGCCTGACCGGTTTCGAAGCCCGCTGCCAGCAACTTGCGCCAGATGGCGGGCAGATCATCCTTCTGGGCCCCGAACAGGCCGATGCGCTGGGCGCCGGTGATCTTGGTGTAGAGCTTGTAGTCGCGGGCCACTTCGGCCACCGCCAGCAGCCCTTCCGGGGTCACTTCACCGCCGGCCATGCGCGGGATGACGGAGTAGCTGCCGTCCTTTTGCATGTTGCCGAGGAAGATGTCGTTGGTGTCCTGCAGCTGGGTGTTGAGCGGGCTCAGCACATAGTCGTTCCAGCAGGAGGCGAGGATGGAGCCGACGGTCGGTTTGCACACCTCGCAGCCATGGCCGTGACCGTGCTTGGCCAGCAGCTCGTCGAAGCTCTTGATCCCTTCCACCTTGACCAGGTGGAACAGCTCCTGACGGGAGTAGGGGAAGTGGCCGCAGAGGTGGTTGTTGACCTCGATGCCCTGCTTCACCAGCTCGGCGTTGAGCACCTGGCTGATGAGCGGCACGCAGCCGCCGCAGCCGGTGCCGGCCTTGGTGTGCTGCTTGATGGCGGCGAGCGTGGTGTGACCCTCGGCCACCGCCTTGGCGATGTCACCCTTGGAGACGTCGAAGCAGGAGCAGATCTGGGCGCTCTCAGGCAGGGCATCCACCCCCAGGGTCGGCTTGGCACCGGCGTAGGCGGGCAGGATCAGGGTGTCCGGGTGGCTCGGCAGGGGCAGGGTGTTGAGCATCATCTGCAGCAGGTTGCCGTAATCCTCCACGTCACCCACCAGCACGGCGCCGAGCAGACGGCTGTTGTCTTCGCTCACCACGATCTTCTTGTAGACGCCGGCCTGGTCGTCCTGGAACACATAGCTGTGGCTGCCCGGGGTGCGGCCGTGGGCATCGCCGATGGAGCCGACGGAGACGCCGAGCAGCTTGAGCTTGGCGCTCATGTCCGCCCCTTCGAAGCGACTGTCGCCGCCCAGCAGATGGTCGACGGTGATCTGGGCCATCTTGTAGCCCGGTGCCACCAGGCCGAAGAAGCGACCCTGCCAGGCGGCACACTCGCCGATGGCGTAGATGTCGGGGTCGGAGGTGAGGCAGTGATCGTCGATGACGATGCCGCCGCGCTCGGCGATGGCCAGATCGCCGTAGCGACCGAGGGTGTCTTGTGGGCGGATGCCGGTGGAGAAGACCACCACGTCCACTTCCAGCTGGCTGCCGTCGGCGAAGGCGAGGCGGTGTTTCGCCTGCTCACCGCCGTGCATCAGGATCTCGCTGGTGCTCTTGCTGGTGTGCACCTGCACGCCCATGGATTCAATCTTGCGGCGCAGCAGCTGGCCGCCCTGGCCATCGAGCTGCTCGGCCATCAGCACAGGGGCAAACTCCACCACATGGGTCTCGAGGCCCAGCGCCTTGAGGGCGCCGGCCGCTTCCAGGCCAAGCAGGCCGCCCCCGATCACCACCCCGCTCTTGCCGCTCTTGGCCGCGCTGCGGATGGCTTTGAGATCCTCGATGGTGCGGTAGACGAAGCATTCGTGGTGCTGGCTGCCCTGAATGGGCGGCACCCAGGGGTAGGAGCCGGTGGCCAGCACCAGCTTGTCGTAACCGACCACAGTGCCCTTGTTGGAGTGCACTTCGCGGTTGGCCCTGTCGATTTTTTTCACCGCTTCGCCGAGCAGCAACCGGATGCCGTGCTTGTCGTAGAAACCGGGTTTGACGAGGGAGAGATCTTCGCTGGTGTGGTGGGAGAAGTAGGAGGAGAGATGGACGCGATCGTAGGCGGGACGGGGTTCTGCACCGAAGACGGTGATCTCGTAGCGGCCCGGCTCAGCCCGCTCGATCAACTCTTCGATGAAGCGGTGCCCCACCATGCCGTTGCCCACAACGACCAGTCTGACTTTGCTCATGATTGCCTCTAGTTTGGAGTAATAAAACATCATTCTGAGGCTAGGCTACCCAGTCGGCAGGGGCGGGCGATTGATGCAAATCAAGTGTCTATTTATATATCCCATCAGGGGTAATTCCTGATAATTCAAAGCTATACATAAATAGGTATACCAGTGGTGCAATTGGTTATGGCGTGGGGATCGGGGCCAGCGTCGCAGGGGCTGCCTGGCTGACCCTGCAAAGAAATGCCCATACCGTCAAAAAGCGTGAAAAATTCCTTCATGGGATGACGGCAACCATGGGTTGTCAGCAGAACCGGGGGCGTCAGGGAAGGGGGCGGTAAGGCTCCTGGGCGCAGATATCGCGGATGAAGGTGCGCAGCCAGCGGTGGGCCGGGTCGGCATCCAGCCTGGGGTGCCAGAGCAGGGCGACCCGGATCGCTGGCAGCGCGAAGGGCAGGGGACGAACAACCAGATCCCCCAGCAGGGCGGCGCAATGACGCTCAGGCACAGTGGCCACCAGATCGCTGCCGCGCACCAGCGCCAGCGCGGTGGCAAAGCCGGGCACCAGGGTGGCGACGGTGCGCGAGAGCCCCTGCTTGGCCAGCGCCTCATCGACCGGGCTGTGGGGTTGGCCGCGGCGGGACACCAGCACGTGGCGCGCCCCGGCGTAGCGGCTGGCGGTGAGCGGGCCGTCGCACAGTGGATGACCGGGGCGCAGCACGACGACGAAGTGGTCCTGAAACAGGGCTTGGGTACGCAGCTCGGGCGCCGTGGTGGCGCTGATGACCCCGGTCTCGAAATCCAGCTCGCCGCTGCGCAGGGGGCCGCTCTCCTTGTCCGGCTTGGCCAGAAAGTGGAGCCGTACTCCGGGGGCCTCGGCGGCGAGTCGGTTCAGCAGGGCGGCGCCGAACAGTTCCACCAGCCCCTCGCTGGCGCGCAGGGTGAAGGTGCGCTCCAGCCGCGCCGGGTCGACCTCCTGCCGGGGGCTCAGCATGCTCTCTGCCTCTTGCACCAGCCGACCGACCTGCTCGCGCAGCAATTGGGCTCGAGGGGTCGGCACCAGGCCGCGGCCGGCCCGCACCAGCAGCGGGTCGCCGGTCGTCTCCCGCAATCTTGCCAGGGCCCGGCTCATGGCGGAGGGGCTCAAGCCCAGTCGTCTGGCGGCGCCCGCCACGCTGCCTTCGTCCAGCAGGGCATCCAGGGTGATCAGCAGGTTGAGGTCGGGAGTGCTCATGTGCATGCCTTCATCGGAGTGGGAGCAGAGGGGCCAGCTTCATCATACCCGAGAACGGGCACCCTTATATGGCGTCCGCTGCATTGATAAGCTGCAACTGGTGCGTCTTCCGCCTGCTCACCGACCCCACTAGCCTTGTCGTCATCACCCCTATGTGGAGCCCGGCTCATGTCAACATCAACCCATTTCCCGTCCCTGGCGGCGCCTCGCCTCGGTCTGCTGGCGCTTGGCCTAACCACCCTGTTGCCCATGCTGGCGGCCAGCATGGGCGGCATCTTGCTGCCGGCATTGGGGGCGGCCTTTCACCTACCTTTCGTCACCTTGCAGTGGGTGCTGGTGGCCTATCTGCTGGGGCTCACTTGCCTGACACTGGTGGCCGGCCGGCTGGGTGACAGGTTCGGCCGGCGCTGGCTGCTACTCTGGGGCATGGGGGGCTTTGCGCTGGCCTCCCTGCTCTGCGCGCTGGCGCCGACCATCGGCTGGCTGATCGCAGCCCGGGCGCTGCTGGGGGCGAGTGCGGCCTGCATGCTGACGCTCTCGCTGGCCATGGTGGGGCAGCTGGTGTCACCGGCCAGACGGGGCTGGAGCATGGGATTGCTCGGCACCCTGTCGGCCTGCGGCACGGCGCTGGGCCCCTCCTTTGGCGGCCTGCTGCTGGAGGTGGCGGGCTGGCAGGCTGCCTTCCTGGCGCTGCTACCCCTCGGCCTGCTGGCGCTGCTTTGTGCCCGTGCCGGTCTGCCCGATGACGGGGCGAGCGGGCAGGGGGCACGACTCAACCTGGCCAGCCTGTGGTGGTTGCTGGTGACGCTGCTGGGCTACGGGCTGGCTCTCACTACGACAGGCGTCCTGGCCCTCTGGCTTGGGGGCGGGGCGCTGCTGGCCGCCGCCTGGCTGGTGCGCAGCGAACTGGGCTCCCCCGCCCCTCTGTTGCCGCTGGCGTTGCTGCGAACCCGGCGGCTGCGCGGCGCTCTGGCGGCCAGTGCGCTGGTGGCCGGGGTGATGGTGGCGACCCTGCTGATCGGTCCCTTCTATCTGCAGGGGGTATTCGGGCTCGGCCCGCTGACCAGCGGGCTGCTTATCTCGGGTGGACCCCTGCTGGCGGCACTGAGCGGGATGCCAGCCGGCTGGTTGGTGGACAGGATCGGCGCCATCACAGTGGTGCGACTGGGCTTGCTGGTGATGAGCGCGGCGGTGGTGCTGCTGGCCACCCTGGGCAGCGGCGGGGGCCCGGTGGGATACCTGCTGCCCGTGTTGCTGCTGACTGCCGGTTACGCCCTGTTCCAGACCGCCAACAACAGCCTGGTGATCGGCGCCGCCGACGAACAGACCCGTGGCGCCGTGGCCGGGTTGCTGACCCTGTCGCGCAATCTGGGCCAGCTGACGGGGGCGGCGGGGCTGGGGGCCCTGTTTGCCGCCCTGGCGGGAGGCGGCAATCCGGCCGTCGCCAGTGCGAGCGAGCTGGCGTTCGCCATGCAGGCCACCTTCGCCCTGACGGCTCTGCTGCTGATGAGCGCACTCTGGCTGGCGGGAAGAGGTGAGCGCGACGTGCCGGGCAATGCGACCCGGGAAGGCTGCGAGCTGAGAGAGCGCTGAAAACGAAGACGCCTCCACAGGGGAGGCGTCTTGCTACGGGGTTGAGCAGGATAGTAAACCGCTCAGCTCCTTTTTATCGATCAACCTGTTACAGAATGAAGCGGCTCAGATCCTCGTCTTCAATCAGCTTGCCGAGGTGGGCGTTGACGTAGTCGGTGTTGATGACGAAGGTCTCGCCGGACTTCTCGGAGGCGTCGTAGGAGATGTCTTCCATCAGTCGTTCCATCACGGTGTGCAGACGACGGGCGCCGATGTTCTCGGTGCGCTCGTTGACCTGCCAGGCCGCTTCGGCCAGACGGCGGATACCGTCCTGGGTGAACTCGATGTTGACCCCTTCGGTGGCCATCAGCGCCTTGTACTGATCGGTCAGGGAGGCGTTCGGCTCGGTCAGGATCCGCTCGAAGTCTTCGGTGGTCAGGGCGGTCAGCTCGACCCGGATCGGCAGACGACCCTGCAGCTCGGGGATGAGGTCGGACGGCTTGGCGATCTGGAAGGCGCCGGAGGCGACGAACAGGATGTGATCGGTCTTGACCATGCCGTGCTTGGTGTTGACGGTGCAGCCCTCGACCAGCGGCAGCAGGTCGCGCTGAACCCCTTCACGGGAAACGTCCGGGCCTGAGCTCTCGCCGCGCTTGCAGATCTTGTCGATCTCGTCGAGGAAGACGATGCCGTTGTTCTCGACGGAGGCGATGGCCTTCTGCTTCAGCTCTTCCGGGTTGACCAGGCGGGCCGCTTCCTCTTCGATCAGCGCCTTCATGGCCTCTTTGACCTTGATCTTGCGCTTCTTCTTCTGGTTCTGGCCCAGGTTCTGGAACAGCCCCTGCAGCTGGTTGGCCATCTCTTCCATGCCCGGCGGGGTCATGATCTCGACGCCCATCGGGGAGGCGGAGAGCTCCAGCTCGATCTCCTTGTCATCCAGCTGGCCTTCCCGCAGTTTCTTGCGGAAGATCTGGCGGGTGTTGGAGTTGTCGGCTTTCTCTTCCTCGCCCCAGCTGTTGCGCGGGTTGGGCAGCAGGGCGTCGAGGATGCGCTCTTCGGCGGCCTCTTCGGCGCGGTATTTCATCTTCTCCATCTCGGTCTCGCGCACCAGCTTGATGGCGACATCGGTCAGGTCGCGGATGATGCTGTCCACTTCCTTGCCCACATAGCCCACTTCGGTGAACTTGGTCGCTTCGACCTTGATGAAGGGGGCGTTGGCCAGCTTGGCCAGACGACGGGCGATCTCGGTCTTGCCGACACCGGTCGGACCGATCATCAGGATGTTCTTCGGGGTCACCTCGTGGCGCATCTCCTCGGAGAGCTGCATCCGGCGCCAGCGGTTGCGCAGGGCCACGGCCACCGCACGCTTGGCGTCGGCCTGACCAATGATGTGTCTGTCCAGCTCGTGGACGATTTCTCTCGGGGTCATCTCGGACATGATGGTGTTCCTGTATCCGGGGCGGGCAGGGCCCACCCCTTGGAAAATGGGGTTTGGCTGGCGGCCTTATTTGGCGGTGTAGTCCAGCACTTCGATGGTGTGGTTGCCGTTGGTGAAGACACAGATGTCGCCCGCAATCTTGAGGGACTTCTCGACGATGCTCTTGGCATCCAGCTCGGTGTTCTCCAGCAGGGCGATGGCGGCGGACTGGGCGAAGTTGCCGCCGCTGCCGATGGCGATGAGATCGTGTTCCGGCTGCACCACGTCACCGTTGCCGGTGATGATGAAGGATTTGTGCTCGTCGGCGACGGCCAGCAGCGCCTCGAGGCGGCGCAGGGCGCGATCGGTGCGCCAGTCTTTGGCCAGCGCCACGGCGGCGCGCTCCAGATTGCCCTGATGGGCCTGCAGTTTGGCTTCAAAGCGCTCGAGCAGGGTGAAGGCGTCGGCGGTGCCGCCGGCAAAACCTGCCAGCACCTTGCCGTTGTAGAGGCGATGAACCTTGCGGGCGTTGCCCTTCATGACGGTGTTGCCAAGAGAAACCTGGCCATCGCCACCGATGACGACCTGACCGTTGCGGCGAACTGAAACTATGGTAGTCACTTTACTTACCTCGCTTGAGCCGAATGACGGCCTGACTGTGCATGGCAAGAGAGATGGGGATGGCAATCCGGCTTTTCAAGCCTGCGCGCTGGCGCGGCCAACGGGGTTGGCTGGGAGTGGTGGCGACTGGCACCAAAAGAAACAGGGCCGGGTGTTGCCACCAGGCCCTGTTTATGGACGCTGCGATCACCCCTTCTTGGGGATGCAGCCGCTGATGCCAGAGCCCTGCAGCTTGCGGTTGGCTGCGTCGGCCGCCGCCTTGCCGCTGAAGGGGCCCACCATCACCTTGTAGACGGCGCCACCGGCCCCGTTCACCACCTGCAGGCTGGAGGAGAGCCCGGCGGTGAAGGCGATGCGCGCCTTGAGGGATTCCGCGGAATCCTGCGAACGCAGGGCGGCGCACTGCATCATGTAGCGCTCGTTGTCAGCCGCGGCAGGCGGGGTCGCCGCCTTGGCCTTGGCGGCCTCGGCCCGTTCCCGCTCCAGTTCGGCGCGCAGCTCCCGCTCCATCCGATCCCGCTCGGCTTTGCGGTCGATCACCTGCTCCTGGGCACTGGCTACCGGCGCGCCGGTAGCCGGCTTGGCCGGTTGTACCGGTTGCGGCTTGTAGGGCTGCACCTGGCCGATGGGGGTTCCAGGCTGGGGAATATTGGTCGGCACCGGCTGCGGCAGCTTCTCCGGCTGCAGGGTCATGGTTTCCGCCGGCGGTGGCGGCAGCACGCCCGGCTGGGGCGGCGGCTCGACGATGTCGACCTGCTTGTTCTCCAGCCGTTCGATGTAGCTCCATTTCTCCTGCGGCAGGCCGTTGCTCTGGGCCTTGGGCTTGTTGGCTTTCACCTGCTCCTCAATGGTGGGGGCGTCGTTGCCCTTGCCACTGATCATGTAGAGGAAACCGCCGAACCCCGCCAGCAACACCACGGCCAGCAGGGCCGGGATAACAGGAAAGCGGCGAGGTGCCGCTTTCTTGGTGTTGCGACCACCCGCCCGACGTCGCGGGCGGCTGCCGACATAATCCCGGGTCGCCATCTATTACATGCGCTCCAGGGTGTGGATGCCCAGTACGCCCAGGCCCAGCTTGAGGACCTTGGCGGTGGCGGCGCACAGCAGCAGACGGCTCTGACGAGTCGCCTCGTCCACGCCATCCTTGTTGATCGGGCAGGCTTCGTAGAAGGTCATGAAGTTGCCGGACAGCTCGTACAGATAGGTACAGAGCAGGTGCGGCATGCCCTTGTCCGCCACGCCGTTGACAGCGTCGGAGAACTGGATCAGCTTCTGGGCCAGGGTCTCTTCCGCTTCCTCGTTCAGGACCACCTTGCCGCCCAGGGTGTCGGCATCGACGCCGGCCTTGCGGAAGATGGACTGGATCCGGGTGTAGGCGTACTGCAGGTAGGGCGCGGTGTTGCCTTCAAAGGAGAGCATCAGATCCCAGTCGAAGATGTAGTCGGTAGTGCGGTTCTTGGAGAGATCCGCATACTTGACCGCGCCCATGGCGATGGCGTGCACCACCTGGGCCTTCTCCTCGGCGGAGAGGTCGCTGTTGCGGCTCTCCAGCAGGGCAGCGGCGCGCTCTTCTGCCTCATTCAGCAGATCGACCAGCTTGACGGTACCGCCGGAGCGGGTCTTGTAGGGACGGCCATCCTTGCCCAGCATCATGCCGAAGGCGTGGTGCTCGAGGGGCACGGATTCCGGCACATAGCCCGCCTTGCGGGTGATGGTCCAGGCCTGCATCAGGTGCTGGTGCTGGCGGGAGTCGATAAAGTACATCACCCGGTCGGCGCCCAGGGTCTCGTAACGATACTTGGCACAGGCGATGTCGGTGGTGGTGTAGAGGAAGCCGCCATCGCTCTTCTGGATGATGACGCCCATGGGCTCGCCATCCTTGTTCTTGAACTCGTCAAGGAAGACGACGGTGGCGCCTTCACTCTCGACCGCCAGGCCGCGCGCTTTCAGATCGGCGACGATCTCCGGCAGCATGTCGTTGTACATGGACTCGCCCATTATGTCCTTGTTGGTCAGAGAGACATTCAGGCGGTCGTAGTTGCGCTGGTTCTGCTCCATGGTCATGTCGACCAGCTTCTTCCACATGGTGCGGCAGTACTCATCACCACCCTGCAGCTTGACCACGTAGTTGCGCGCGCGCTCGGCGAACGCTTCGTCTTCGTCGTAGTGACGCTTGGCCTGGGTGTAGAAGGCTTCCAGATCGCGCAGCTCCATGTCGGAGGCGTGCTCGTTGGCCATCTTCTCCAGATAGGCGATCAACATGCCGAACTGGGTACCCCAGTCGCCGATGTGGTTGGCACGCACCACCTTGTGGCCCAGGAACTCGAGGGCGCGGGCAGCCACGTCACCGAGGACTGTGCTGCGGATGTGATGCACCGCCATCTCTTTGGCCACGTTGGGGGCGGAGTAGTCCACCACCACTGTCTGCGGGGTTGGCAGCTTCACGTTGGCGTTGGCGGAGGTCACCATGGCCTCTACCTGACCAGCCAGCCAGCTCGGGTCGAAGAAGAAGTTGATGAAGCCGGGGCCGGCGATCTCGACCTTGGCGATCAGGTCGGAGGCGGGCAGGTGCTCGATGATGGCAGCGGCCAGCTCACGGGGATTCTTGCGGGCCGGTTTGGCCAGCAGCATGGCCAGGTTGGTGGCCAGGTCACCGTGAGCCTTCTCCTTGCATCGGTCTACTTGCACGCGGGCTTCCAGGTCCGCCGGCAGGATGCCCGCTGACTTGAGATTGGCTACCGTTTGTTCAAGTAGATGATGAATATGCTCTTTCATAACTGACCACCAAGGTTGCGCGTCGAAAAATGACTGATATATAAGGGCGTGAATTTTACCCGCATCGGCCCGAGAAAACTATAGGGATGACCCGCCGCTCGCGGTCGGGCGGATATTTCACTGCATTTGGCACCAGATCCCAGAATATTGGACGGAAATTACGGTGCTTATCCATTTCTACTGCATATCGAAGCGGCTTGTCCAGGCTATTTTCCCCTGATTGTTAAGGGGTTTTTTATTCCAACTCGTTCTGAATGATCTGCCCCGCCGCCCCGGTCGTATCAACAGGTACCTTTTACCGAGGAATCTGTCGATGAAACTGGCGCTGTTTCCCCTCTCGGCCCACCTGCTGCCCGGTGGCATCATGCCGCTGCGCATCTTCGAGCCCAGATATCAGCGCATGATCGCCGAGGCGGGAGAGCAGGGTTTTGCTATCTGCATGCTGGATCCTCGCCAGCCCGATGCGCTGCGCAACATGTACCCCATCGCCACCCGGGTACGGATAGTCGATTTCGATCAGCTGCCGGACGGTCTGCTCGGCATCACGGTGCTCGGCATGGAGCGGGTCAGGATCACCGATCTGTGGCAGGAGTCGGACGGCTTGCGGGTAGGGGAGGTGGAGGTGCTGCCCCCCTGGCGCACCGGCCGGCTCAATGCCGATCAGCACTCGCTGGCCAGGGCGCTGCAGGAGGTGTTCAACGACTACCCGGAATATGCGGCCCTCTACCGCAACCCCGACTGGGACGATGCCAGCTGGGTGGCCCAGCGCTGGCTGGAAGTGCTGCCCATCCCCGTTGAGCAGAAGCAGTGGCTGGTGGCGGCGGAAGACAACCAGCCGGCACTCTCCCTGCTGAGCGGATTGCTGGTCGCCAGCCACTGAGCCGTTTTTGATGGCAGAGCCGGTGATCCTTTTGCCACGCCGCACGTATTGGCACTCACCACCCTCTTCAAGGCATGGCGCAATGGCATATACTGGCCAATCACAATCGACTCCGTACAGGATATCGCCCCCCATGGATGACCCAGCCGGCGATCTCAAGTCCCTGCTCGTCAGGGTTGCCGAACATGGCGACAAGGCTGCCTTCGCCACCCTGTTCCAGCACTTCGCGCCGCGCATCCGCAGCTATGGGCTGCGCCACCTCGGCAGCGAGGCCAACGCCATGGAGCTGGTGCAGGAGACCATGCTGCTGGTCTGGCAGAAGGCCCGTCTCTACCACCCCGACAAGGGCGCCGCCACTACCTGGATCTACACCGTCATGCGCAACCAGGGCTTCGACATGCTGCGCCGGCGCCGCGCCAGCAAGGAAGAGCTCTGCGCCGAGGAGCTGTGGCCCATGCTGGAGTACAGGGCGGAAGAGGAGCACCTGAGCGGCGGCGAAGACGCGGTGCTGACCCGTCAGATGGCCCATTACCTCGGCACCCTGCCGGAGCCGCAACAGCAGGTGGTGCGCGGCATCTACCTGCAGGAGCTCTCCCAGCAGGAGCTGGCGGACCGGCTCGGCGTGCCGCTCGGCACCATCAAATCCCGCCTCAGACTGGCGTTACAGAAATTGAAGGAACAAGTGGAGCAAGGCCATGATTAAAGCCCATCCCGTTCAGGCCATGTTGCGCGCCTTTGCCGCCGACGAACTGCCACTGCCGCTGGCCGTCGGCGTCTCCGCCCACTGCGAGCTCTGCCCCGATTGTGCGGCCCGGCTGCGGGCCTGCGAAGAGGAGCTGGCCCGGCAATACCTGACCCCGGCCGAAGAGTGCGAGCCGCTGCCGGCGGCGTTCGATGCCATGCTGGCCGGCATACTGCAGCAGCCGGTGGCCACTGCGGCCGCGTTGAGTCAGTCGGCGGCGGTTCAGCCCGAGCTGCAGGTGGCGGGCCAGTCGTATCGGTTGCCGCGGGTACTGGCCCGTCACCACGCCCCCAGCTGGCGCCATATCGGCGCCATCCGGCAGGTGAGCCTGCCGCTTGACGAGCAGGGGGCCCGTGCCAGCCTGCTGCACATAGAGGCGGGCGGCCGCATCCCTGAGCACACTCACAAGGGTTATGAGTTGACCCTGCTGTTGGCCGGCACCATCGAAGATGGCGACACCCGCTATCAGGCGGGGGACTTCATCTGGCGCGATGCCAGCCACGCCCACAGTCCGCACACGCCGGACGGCTGCCTCTGCTACACGGTGCAGGACGCGCCAGTGCAGTTCACCAAGGGGCTGTCGCGGCTGCTCAACGGCATCAGCCATCGCCTCTACTGAGCCGACAAAGCAATAAAAAAAGGGACCCTAGGGTCCCTTTTTGCATGGTGCGCTGACCTGATCAGGCCACGAACACCAGGTAGACGGCGAAGGCCACCACGAAGCGGTAGATGGCGAACGGGATGAAGTCGAGGCGACGGATCAGCGCCAGGAAAGTCTGGATGGCGATCATGGCCACCACGAAGGCGGTGACGAAACCCACCGCGAACATGGGGAAGTCGGCCATGGAGAGGAAGTCGCGACTCTTGTAGAGATCCAGTCCGCTGGCCGCCACCATCATGGGCACCGCCAGGATGAAGGAGAACTCGGCCGCCGCCTGACGGCTGATCCCCATCAGCATGCCGCCGCTGATGGTGGCACCGGAGCGGGAGAAGCCAGGCCAGAGTGCCAGGCACTGGAACAGGCCGATGCCGAACGCCTGCTTGTAGCTGATGTCGTCCAGGGTTTCGGAGCGTACCGCCGGGCGGAACTTCTCGGCGATGATCAGCAGGATGCCGCCGGCGACCAGGGCGTACATCACGGTCTGCGGGCCAAACAGATGGGCCTTGATCCAGCTGTGGATGGCGAGGCCGATGACGACGGCGGGCAGCATGCCGAGGATGATGTGCACCAGCGAGAGGGTGGCGTGTCCCTGCGCCGGCTTCTGGCCGAAGTGGATGCCGATGAGGCCAAACAGGCGGCGCCAGAATACGGCGACCACCGCCAGGATGGAACCCATCTGGATCACCACTTCGAAAGTGGCAGCCTTGGGGCCGTCGAAGCCAAGCAGGTGGCCGACGATGATCATGTGGCCGGTGGAGGAGACGGGGAGGAACTCGGTCAGGCCCTCCACTATGCCCAGCACGAAGGCGACAAACAGGGCGTAAGACTCTGTCATGTTTCAGATCTCTTGATTATTGGTCCGGTTGAAGTCGGCCCCGAGCCGAGCCGGGGGCGACCAATGATGGAGGAAAATCGGGCGGGCAACCAGTGAATATTGTGTTGGCGCCAGGCCCCGCCGGCGGGATCGACGGCGAGGTCATTGGTTTTCATTCGGGCTTACATGGCGTTCGGCGCTCAGCGGCCCCGATCAGGCGGGGCCCTGACCGGCCAGGATCCCCTCGATTTGCTGCAGCAGCGCCGTATCCAGCGGGGGCTGGGCCTGGGCCTCCACCGCGCTGACAATCTGCTGCGGGCTGCTGGCACCGATCAGGGCGCAGCTCACCACAGAGTCGCGCAGGACCCACTGCAGCGCCAGCTGTGACAGCGGTTGGCCCCGCTGCTGCGCCAGCGCGTGCAGAGCACGGATGGTGGCCAGCTTGTCGGCGGTGATCTGTTCGGGCTTGAGGAAGGGGCTGGCACTGGCGGCGCGCGAATCCGCCGGAATGCCAGCCAGGTAGCGATCGCTCAGCAGCCCGCCGGCCAGCGGGGAGAAGGCGACCACCCCCATACCGTGCTCGCGGCAGACCGGCAGGGTTTCGGCTTCAATATCGCGCTGGAACAGGGAGTATTTGAGCTGATTGACCAGACAGGGGGTGCCCAGCTCCGCCAGCCGGGCGGCGGCCTGTGCGGCGAGCGGGGCCGGGTAGTTGGAGAGGCCGATGTAGAGCGCTTTGCCCTGACGAACCATCAGGGCCAGCGCCTGACAGGTCTCTTCCAGCGGGGTGCGCGGATCCGGCCTGTGGTGGTAGAAGATGTCCACGTAGTCGAGACCGAGCCGGCGCAGGCTCTGGTGCAGGCTGGCAAACAGGTATTTGGCGCTGCCGCCGTCGCCGTAGGGGCCATCCCACATGATGTATCCCGCCTTGCTGGCGATGATGAGCTCGTCCCGATAGGGCGCCAGGCTCCCCTTGAGCAGCTTGCCGAAGGTGATCTCGGCCGACCCCGGCGGCGGCCCGTAGTTGTTGGCCAGATCGAAGTGGGTGATGCCCAGATCGAACGCCTGGTGCACCATGGCTTTCGCGGTGGCGGGATCGCTCCCTGCGCCGAAGTTGTGCCAGAGGCCGAGAGCTATGCCGGGCAGGCGCAGACCGTGGCGACCGGCGGGTCGATAGGGCTGGCGCTGGTAGCGGTCGGGGGCGGCGAGGTAGTGATCATCCATAACGACTCCTTGCGTGGGATTGTTTGCGAGCAGAGGCGAGGGGTGACCCCGGTCCCTCTTCGCCTGGCATGTCTGCGTGGGAGAAGAGGGCGCCGGGGTCAGCTGGCGGCGATGAAGCGGTAACGGGTCTGATGGCGATAGGTCTGCCCCGGCAACAGCCAGGGATCCCCCAGCTCGGGTCGGTTGGGGCTGTCCGGCAACTGCTGGGCCTCCAGACAGAGGCCGGCGTGATCCCGATGGAGCCGGCCATCGCGTGCCGGGGTATTAGCCAGCCAGTTGCCGCTGTAGAACTGCAGCGAAGGCTGGTTGGTGTAGACCTCCATGGTCAGCTGGCGATCCCCTGAAACGACCCGCGCCGCCCACTCGGCGCTCGGCCCGTTGAGCACAAAGGCGTGGTCATACCCCTTGGCCTGTTGCTGCTGGGGATGGTTCAGCCAATCTTGTCCGATCAGGCGTTCGTGGCGCAGATCGAACGGCCCCTCCACCGGTGCGATCGCGAGCGGCAGCCCGCTTTGGTCGGTGGGCAGGAAACGGTCGGCGTTGAGGCGGATGAGATGATCGCGCACATCGCCATCGCCGGCTTGTCCATCGAGATTGAAGTAGGTGTGGCTGGTGAGGCTGACCGGGGTTGGTGCATCCGTGCTGGCGACGAAATCTACCACCAGATCGCACTGCTCCAGCCGGTACTCCAGTGTCACCCGCAGGTTGCCGGGAAAGCCCTGATCCCCGCTACGGGAGAGCAGGGTCAGTCTGACCCGGTCCGCCTCCCGCTCCTTGATCTGCCAGTGCTGGCGATGAAACCCCGCCCGTCCGCCGTGCAGGCAGTGGGGGGGCTGGTTGGCATCCAGCGGCCAGCGCTCGCCCCCTCGTACCAGCTCGGCTCCGCCGATGCGGTTGGCAAAGCGCCCCGCCACCGCCCCCAGCCACACCTGCTGGGTGGGATAGGCCTCATCGGTGCAGCCCAGCAGCACTTCACGGCGCCCACCCGCCACCGGCAGGGTGAGGGAGGTGAGGGTGGCCCCGAAGTCGAGGCCGCGCAGGCGCAGCCCCTCCTCGTTTTCCAGCTCGAACGGGATCATGGCATCGCTCATAGTTTGCCTGCACCGGCGTTGCCGACCCGGCAGACGTCGCCGTCGGCCTGCATCATCAATGGGCTCATAGTTTTCCTGCCCCCGCGCTGGCGCGGCAGACGTAGCTGTCGGCCTTGAGGCCGAAGCGGGCCGGGTACTCGGCATCGACCGCGGCGATCACCTCGGCCACCTTGTCGGGGTGCAGCAGGGCGACCACGCAGCCACCGAAGCCGCCGCCGGTCATCCGTACGGCGCCCTCAGTGCCGATCCTGGCCTTGATGATCTCCACCAGACCGTCGATGGCGGGCACGGTGATTTCGAAGTCATCGCGCATGGCGGCGTGCGAGTCGGTCATCAGCTCGCCGAGGCGCACCAGATCCCCCTGCGCCAACGCGTCGGCGGCGTCCAGGGTGCGGCTGTTGTCGCCCACCACGTGACGGGCGCGGCGGTAGCAGACCTCATCCAGCCCGGCCTTGCCCGCTTCCAGCGCCGCCAGATCGAGATCGCGCAGCGCCTTGACCCCGTAGTGACGGGCGGCGGCTTCGCACTGCTGACGACGGGTGTTGTATTCGCTGTCCACCAGACCGCGACGGACGTTGGAGTTGACGATCAGCACCGCCAGATCGGTGGGCATGGGGATGAGCCGGGTCTCCAGCGAGCGGCAGTCGAGCAGCAGGGCGTGATCCTGTTTGCCGCTGGCGGAGATCATCTGGTCCATGATGCCGCAGTTGCAGCCGACGAACTGGTTCTCCGCCTGCTGGCCGTTGAGGGCAATCTCGGCCTGGCTGATGGTGAGCCCCAGCGCCTCCTTGAAGGCCTGGCCGATGGCCACCTCCAGCGAGGCGGAAGAGGAGAGGCCGGCCCCCTGCGGTACGTTGCCGGAGACCACGAGATTGAGGCCGCGCAGGGGATAGCCGCGCTCCTGCAGGTACTTCACTACCCCGCGGATGTAGTCGCTCCAGCGCTGGTCGGCATGATGATTGATGGGCTGGCCGAGATCGAACAGGTCGCGCTGGTTGCCGTAGTCGGCGGCGACCACGTGCACCAGGCTGTCATCGCGCAGGCCGATGGCGACGCAGGTCTCGTAGTCGATGGCGCAGGGCAGCACGAAGCCGTCGTTGTAGTCGGTGTGCTCGCCGATGAGGTTGACGCGGCCAGGGGCCCGCACCAGCAGGTCGGGTTGTTGCTCAAACTGCTCGGCAAAGACGGCGCTGACGCGCTGGCTCGGGGTCATGGGGTCACCTCATTGGCTTTGTAATGAACGGGGGAAAGGGTGCGCAGGCGCTCCGCGGCTTGCTCCGGGGTCAGGTCGCGCTGGGTTTCGGCCAGCATCTCGAAGCCCACCATGAATTTGCGCACCGTGGCGGAGCGCAGCAGGGGCGGGTAGAAGTGGGCATGCAGTTGCCACGCCTCTGGGCAGTCGGAGCGGGGCGGCGCAAAGTGCCAGCCCATGGAGTAGGGAAAGCTGCACTCGAACAGGTTGTCGTAGCGGCTGGTGAGCTCCTTGAGCGCGATGGCCAGATCCTGTTGCAGCTCGGGGGTGAGCTCGAGCAGAGAGGGGACATGGCGCTTGGGCAGCAGCAGGGTTTCGAACGGCCAGGCCGCCCAGAAGGGCACTACCGCCAGCCAGTGTTCGGTCTCCACCACGATGCGGGAGCGATCCTGCAGCTCCCGCTCCACGTAGTCGACCAGCAGCGGGCGGCCGTGCTCCGCCAGCCAGGCGCGCTGGTGCTGCTCTTCGCGGGCAATTTCATTGGGCAGGAAGTCGCTCCCCCACAGCTGACCGTGGGGATGCGGGTTGGAGCAGCCCATGACGGCGCCCTTGTTTTCAAACACCTGCACCCACTCCCACTGGGCCGACAGCTCGGTCACCTGCTCCATCCAGGTGGTGATCACCTGCTCGATGGCGGGCAGAGGCAGCTCGGGCAGGGTCTTGCCGTGATCCGGCGAGAAGCAGATGACCCGGCTGGTGCCACGGGCGGCTTCCAGTCTGAGCAGGGGATCCTGCTCGCCACTGGCGGCCGGGGTGTCCTGCATCAGGGCGGCGAAGTCGTTGGTAAACACGAAGGTGTCCCGATAGTCGGGATTCTGGTCGCCGGTGACGCGCTTGTTGCCGGCACAGAGGAAGCAGTCGGGGTCATGGGCCTGGCTCGGCGCCTGGCTCACCTTCTCGACCTGACCCTGCCAGGGGCGCTTGGCCCTGTGAGGGGAGACCAGCACGTATTGGCCGCTCAGCGGGTTGAAACGACGGTGGGGGTGATCAACCGGGTTGAACATCATCACTCCTCAAGCTCAATAAAAGAAAATGCGGGCAGGGATGAGGGCGGGTGCGCCTCTCATCTGTGACCCTTCCCCCACAAAGGGAGAAGGGAGCAAAACGGGCATCACGCCTCGTACCCCTGCGGGTTGGCGGATTGCCAGCGCCAGCTGTCGGCGCACATGGCGGCCAGATCCCGCCGGGCACGCCAGCCCAGCTCGCGCTCGGCCCTGGCGGGATCGGCCCAGCATTCGGCGATGTCGCCTGGGCGTCTTGGTTCGATGCGATAGGGCAAGGGGCGACCACTGGCCGCCTCGAACGCCGCGACCATCTGCAGCACGCTCTGGCCCTGGCCCGTGCCCAGGTTGTAGACGTGCACGCCGCCCTTGCTGGCGCAGTGCTGCAACGCCTTGACGTGCCCTTCGGCCAGATCCATCACGTGGATGTAGTCACGCACACCGGTGCCGTCGACGGTGGGGTAATCGTTACCAAAGACCGAGAGGCAGTCGCGCCGGCCGATGGCGACCTGGGTCAAAAACGGCATCAGGTTGTTGGGGATCCCCTGGGGATCCTCCCCCATGGTGCCCGACTCGTGGGCGCCGACCGGGTTGAAGTAGCGCAGCAGGGTCATGCTCCAGTGCGGCTCGGCCCGCTGCAGATCCTCGAGGATCTCTTCGATGATCAGCTTGGAGCGGCCGTAGGGATTGGTGGCGCTGCGCGGGAAATCTTCCCGGATGGGCGTGCTGGCGGGGTCACCGTAGACGGTGGCCGACGAGCTGAACACCAGGTTGTGGACGCCGGCCCGCTTCATTGCCTGCAGCAATACCAGGGTGCCGTTCAGGTTGTTCTCGTAGTAGTCGAGGGGGATGCGGGTGGACTCGCCAACCGCCTTGAGGGCGGCGAAGTGGATCACGGCGTCGATCCGTTGCTCGCTGAAGATGCGATCCAGCAGGAGCGGGTCACGGATGTCCCCCCGATAGAAGCGGGGCTCGCGTCCGCTGATGGCGGCGATGCGGGCCAGCACGCCGGCCTTGCTGTTGCAGAGGTTGTCCACCACCACGGGCTCCATGCCGGCCGCCTGCAGTGCCAGGCAGGTGTGGCTGCCGATGTAACCGCAGCCGCCGGTGACCAGTACTTTCATCCTCATCTCCACGCTCAAAAAAAGCCTGTGAAGGAGTCTAGCCGAGGGGCTGGCGGGCAAACTGTGAACTGGCTAACAAATACGTGTAAACGATTACACTTGTTTTGGTGGTCATCATTTCAGCAATATGGTTTTTCCCCCCTGTTATCAGTGACATTGCTCGGTATAATGGCCTAGTCCCGAACCGTGAAATAAGTGAAAACAGCATGAGTACCATCAAGGATGTCGCCCGTTTGGCCAACGTATCGGTGGCAACGGTTTCACGGGTGATGAACAACTCACCCAAGGCCAGCGCCGCCTCCCGCGAGGTGGTGTTGAAAGCCATGGCCGAACTGGGCTACACCCCCAATGCCAACGCACGGGCGCTGGTCAGCCAGACCTGCGACACCATGGGAGTGCTGGTGGGCGATGTGGCGGATCCCTTCTTCGGCGCCCTGGTCAAGGGGGTCGCCGCGGTGGCGGTGGAACAGGGGCTGCACCTGTTGATGGGTAATGGTTTTCACACGGCACGGCAGGAGCGCGAATCCATCGAGCTGCTGATCGGCAAGCGCTGCGAGGCGCTGGTGGTGCACAGCAAGGCGCTGAGCGACGAGGAGCTGATCGACTATGCGCTGCGGGTGCCCGGCATGGTGCTGATCAACCGCGACATCCCGGCACTCAAGGGGCGCTGTATCGCCCTCAACAACCGGCAGGGGGCGGCCACGGCGACCCGGCATCTGCTGGAGCTGGGCCACCGTCACATCGCCTTCCTGAGCTCCGATCACGCCATCGAGGATGCCATCCTGCGGCTGCAGGGCTATCAGGATGCGCTGGCCGAGGCGGGCGTGCGCGCCGACCCCGAGCTGGTGGAGAGCGGCATGCCCAACGAGGAAGGCGGCGAGCGGGCCATGCTCAACCTGCTGGCCAAGGGGCTGCCCATCACGGCCGTGGTGGCCTACAACGATGCCATGGCGGCGGGTGCCATCTCGGTGCTGGCGGACAACGGCCTCAAGGTGCCGGAGGAGGTGTCGGTGGTGGGCTTCGATGACATCATCTATGCCAGATACCTGCGCCCCAAGCTCTCCACCATGCGCTACCCGGTTGAACTGATGGCAGCCCAGGCGGCCAAGCTGGCCCTGCAGCTGGCAGCAGGGGAAAGCGAGGTGGTACAGAGCCGCATTTACACCCCGACCCTGATCAACCGCCACTCGGTGGCGCCCGTTCGAAGCTGATCCCTTTCATTTACCTCCGTTTATCGCTCCGGATTGCCGCTTTTAAGGCGCTCGATCCGGAGCCTTGGTCTTTTACCTGCATTTAGCGCATTTTTACCCTGTTTTACTTAACAAATTAAGTGTAATCGTTTACATCTGTGTGAGCGGGATCGCCGATCACTGGGCAAATCTCCCCTACACTGCATACGTTTTCGGCGTTCATGCAGGGAGAGAGACGAATGCTCAGGGAGATAGTGGCCCGTCAGGACTGGCAGACCCAGGCGATTACCGCAGTGAATCGGCTGCCCGCCCATACCCCCTTGTTCAGCTGGCGCAACGAGGCCGCGGCGCGCGATGATCTCGCCTCGCCTTCGCGCACCCTGCTGGATGGGGAGTGGTGCTTCTCCTTCTTCACGGCGCCCGAGCAGGTGCCGGAGCAGTGGCTGGCGCAGGATCTGGCCGATGCCTGTCCCATCCAGGTGCCGGGCAACTGGCAGCTGGCTGCGGCCTACCCAGGGTTGCGGCCTGTGACCGACGTGCCCATCTACACCAACATCAAGTACCCCTTCCCCTGTAATCCGCCCCGGGTGCCCGCCGAGAATCCCACCGGCTGCTACTCCCGCGAATTCAGCGTGCCAGCCGACTGGCTCACCAGCGGCCAGACCCGGATCATCTTCGACGGGGTGGACAGCGCTTTTCACCTCTTCTGCAACGGTCGCTGGGTCGGTTACTCCCAGGACAGCCGGCTGCCCGCCGAGTTCGATCTGACCCCCTTCCTGCAGGCCGACGACAACCGGCTGGCAGTGCTGGTGCTGCGCTGGTCCGACGGCTCCTATCTGGAAGATCAGGACATGTGGCGCATGAGCGGTATTTTCCGCTCCGTCAGCCTGCTGCACAAACCGGCTCGTCATCTGATGGATATACGGGTAACGCCCGAGCTCGACGCCTGCTACCGAGATGGCCGCCTCAAGATCGCATTGCAGGTAGCCAATGGGACCGGCCTGTCGGTGGAGCTCAACCTCTATGACGGCGGTGATCGGGTGGCGACCCTGTGCCAGCCGATCGGCACGCAAACCATTGACGAGAAAGGGGCGTATGACGATCGCGCCGAGTGCTGGCTCGAGGTGGCGGCCCCACGCAAGTGGAGCGCCGAGACCCCCCACCTCTATCGCCTCACCCTGACCCTGCTGGACGAGCGGGGGGAGCCCATCGAGAGCGAAGCCTGTGACGTGGGCTTTCGGGCGGTGGAGATCCGTGGTGGCCTGCTGCGGGTGAACGGCCAGCCGCTGCTGATCCGTGGCGCCAACCGCCACGAGCATCACCCCGCAACGGGGCACGTGGTGACGCCCGCCGCCATCGAGCAGGATCTGCTGTTGATGAAGCAGCACAACTTCAACGCGGTGCGCTGTTCCCACTACCCCAATCACCCCGAGCTTTATCGGCTGTGCGACCGGCTCGGCCTCTATGTGGTGGACGAGGCGAACCTGGAGACCCACGGCATGACTCCCATGGGGCGGCTGGCGCGGGATCCCGCCTGGAGCAACGCCTTCCTGGAGCGGGTGACCCGCATGGTGGCCCGCGACTTCAACCACCCCAGCATCATCATCTGGTCCCTTGGCAACGAGTCGGGCTACGGCCCGGCCCACGATGCCATGTATGGCTGGGTCAAGGGGGCGGATCCGAGCCGCCCGGTGCAATACGAAGGGGGTGGGGCCGATACGCCGGCCACCGACATCATCTGCCCCATGTATGCCCGCACCCATCAGGATCAACCCTTCCCGGCGGTGCCCAAGTGGGCGCTGGCCAAGTGGATCGGCCTGCCGGGGGAGACCCGCCCACTGATCCTGTGTGAATACGCCCACGCCATGGGCAACAGCTTGGGGGGCTATGCCCACTACTGGCAGGCATTTCGCGATCATCCGCGGTTGCAGGGTGGCTTCGTCTGGGATTGGGTCGATCAGGGATTGGACAAGCTGACCGATGACGGCCGCCACTTCTGGGCCTATGGCGGTGATTTCGGCGATACCCCGAATGATCGCCAGTTCTGCTGCAACGGTCTGGTTTTCCCCGACCGTACCCCCCATCCCGCCCTGTTTGAGGCAAAACGTGCCCAGCAGCCGTTCGTGCTGACCTTGCAACACCGTCAGCCGCTGACGGTCGAGATCCGCAGCGAATACCTGTTTCGCGAGACGGACAACGAGCGGCTGCAGTGGCGGCTGTGCGAAGACGGCGTGGTGGTGAGCCAGGGTGAATGCCCACTCACCTTGGCACCGCAGGGCTGCGTGACGCTGACCCTGCTGGAGCAGTTGCCGACCTTTGCGCCGGGGGTGCTCGCCTGGCTGGATCTCGCCATCGTGCAGCCCGCCGCCACGCCCTGGTCAGCGGCCGGTCACGAGGTGGCGCGCCAGCAATGCATGTTGCCCGCGCCATTGGCGCTGCCTGCCGCCCGCACGCCGGCCACCTTCATCGAGCTGGTGGATGGCTGGCAGATCCGGGCGGCCAACAGCGAGTGGCGGCTGGACAAGGCCAGCGGCCGCGTCCAAAGCTGGTGCAAGCTGGGCCGCGAGCAACTGAAAGAGGCCATCGCCGATCACTTCTATCGGGCGCCGCTCGACAACGACATCGGCACCAGCGAGGCGGACCACGCCGATCCCAACGCCTGGATCGCCCGTTGGCAGGCGGCCGGGCTGAATGAGTTGCAGCATCGCTGCCTCGAGCTGGTAGTGAGCCCTGACCAAGGGACTGTGACGGTGCGTCACGGCTACTTCGTCGGCGAGGCGCTCAAGCTGCTGACCCTCTGGCGTCACGAGTTCGATCAGGATGGTGCCATGCGCCTCGCCATCGAGGTGGAAGTGGCAGCCGAGATGCCCTCCCTGCCGCGCATCGGCGCCCTGCTCTGGCTGGCCGACGAGGTGCTGGCGGCAGGGGAGGAGGTGAGCTGGCTGGGGCGTGGTCCGCACGAGAACTATCCGGATCGCCTGCTGGCTGCCGACCTCGGTTGCTGGCAGTCGTCGCTCGATGCGCTGCACACCGCGTATGTGTTCCCGACCGACAACGGGCTGCACTGTGACACCCGTCAGCTGCGATTCGGCTCCATCGAGGTCGAGGGACTGTTTCATTTCAGCCTGAGCCGTTTCAGCCAGCAGCAGCTGGCCCAGGCTCGTCACCAGACCGATCTGGTGGCCGCAGGCGGGCTCCATCTCTGTCTGGATGGTTTTCATATGGGGATTGGAGGGGATGACTCCTGGAGCCAGAGCGTACGACCGGAATATTGGCTGCAACCAGGCAGCTACTATTGGAACTGTGTTCTACGCTGAACCTGAGCGATTGCTTAACAAGAAAGAGTCCCGTTCAGAGCTGTAGTGTCGCCAATTAAATATAACCATATGATTTTTAATTGATTTGTTGCTATGTAACAGAGTGTAAACGTTTTCATTTTGTTGTCATGATCACAGAACGACATACAACAAACTGATTACATTAGGCTGGCGCCAGTTCACTTGGTGTACAGCATTCCCTACAAAAACAGATAGAGAGATCGGAGCATAACAATGAAAAAGATCACGACCATTGCCGCCGTACTGATGAGCCTGATGGCAGGAGCCACCGCCCATGCCGAAACCCGCATCGGGGTGACCGTCTACAAATACGACGACAACTTCATGGCGGTAGTGCGCAAGGCAATCGAGAAGGAAGCGGCGGCCAACCCGGGGGTGGAGCTGCTGATGAACGACTCCCAGAATGACCAGTCCAAGCAGAACGACCAGATCGACGTGCTGCTGGCCAAAGGCGTGAAGGCGCTGGCCATCAACCTGGTTGACCCGGCGGCGGCCCCGGTCGTGATCGAGAAAGCCCGTGGCGAGGACGTGCCCGTGGTGTTCTACAACAAGGAGCCTAATGCCGCCGATCTGGCCAGCTATGACAAGGCCTACTACGTGGGTACCGATTCCAAGGAGTCTGGCATCATCCAGGGTCAGCTGATCGCCAAGCACTGGAAAGCCAACCCGGCCTGGGATCTGAACAAGGATGGCGTCATCCAGTACGTGCTGCTGAAGGGCGAGCCGGGTCACCCGGATGCCGAAGCCCGTACCACCTACGTCATCAAGACCCTGAACGATGGCGGCATCAAGACAGAGCAGCTGCACATGGATACTGGTATGTGGGATACCGCCATGGCCAAGGACAAGATGGACGCCTGGATCTCCGGCCCGAACGCCAACAAGATCGAAGTGGTCATCGCCAACAACGATGGTATGGCGATGGGTGCCGTAGAGTCGCTGAAGGCCCAGGGCAAGACCGCCATCCCGGTGTTCGGCGTGGATGCACTGCCTGAAGCGCTGGCGCTGGTCAAAAGCGGCGCCATGGCCGGTACCGTGCTGAACGATGCCGCCAACCAGGCCAAGGCGACCTACGAGCTGACCAAGAACCTGGCTGAAGGTAAACCGGCCGGTGAAGGCACCAGCTGGAACATCGTCAACAAGGTCGTGCGTGTTCCCTACGTTGGCGTAGACGCAGACAACCTGTCCAAATTCGAATAATTCCCTCCTCCAGGGCAAGGGAGATCCCTTGCCCTTTTTTCAACCAGATGTGATGGCTGATATGACAACACAGCAACAATCAGAATGGCTGTTGGAGATGATTGGCGTCAGTAAGAGCTTTCCTGGCGTCAAGGCACTCGATAATGTCAATTTACGGGTCCGTCCTCATTCTGTGCATGCGTTGATGGGCGAGAACGGGGCAGGGAAATCGACGCTGCTCAAGTGCTTGTTCGGCATTTACGAGAAGGATGAGGGCAAGATCTTCTTCAAGGGGCAGGAGATCAACTTCACCTCCTCCAAGGAGGCGCTGGAGAACGGTGTCTCCATGGTGCATCAGGAGCTGAACCTGGTGCTGCAGCGCTCCGTGATGGACAACATGTGGCTCGGCCGCTATCCCACCAAGGGATTGTTCGTCGACCACGGCAAGATGTATCAGGACACCAAGCATATCTTTGACGAGCTGGACATCGACATAGACCCGCGGGTCAAGGTCGGTACCCTCTCCGTCTCCCAGATGCAGATGATCGAGATCGCCAAGGCGTTCTCCTACGATGCCAAGATCGTCATCATGGACGAGCCCACCTCCTCGCTGACCGAGAAAGAGGTGAGCCACCTCTTCAAGATCATCAACAAGCTCAAGGAGAAGGGGTGCGGCATCGTCTACATCTCCCACAAGATGGAAGAGATCTTCCAGCTCTGTGACGAGATCACCATATTGCGGGATGGCCAGTGGGTGGCGACCCAGCCGCTCAAGGGCATGACCATGGATCAGATCATCGGCATGATGGTCGGTCGCGAGCTCACCCAGCGCTTCCCGGAGAAGACCAACCAGCCGAAAGAGGTGATCCTCGAGGTCGAGCACCTGACGGCGAAGAACCAGCCCTCCATCCAGGACATCACCTTCAACCTGCACAAGGGGGAGATCCTCGGGGTGGCCGGGTTGGTGGGGGCCAAGCGCACCGACATCGTCGAGACCCTGTTCGGCATTCGCGACCGCAGCGAGGGGTCCATCAAGCTGCACGGCAAAGAGGTGGCCAACCACAACGCCCACGAGGCGATCCGCAACGGCTTTGCGCTGGTGACCGAGGAGCGGCGCTCCACCGGCATCTATTCGCGCCTCGACATCGCCTTCAACTCCCTGATCGCCAACATGGACAACTACAAGGGCTCCATGGGGCTCCTCAGCGACAACAAGATGAAGAGCGACACCCAGTGGGTCATCGACTCCATGCGGGTCAAGACGCCGACCCAGCAGACCCAGATCGGCTCCCTCTCCGGGGGCAACCAGCAGAAGGTGATCATCGGCCGCTGGCTGCTGACCCAGCCGGAGATCCTGATGCTGGACGAACCGACCCGCGGCATCGACGTGGGGGCCAAGTTCGAGATCTACCAGCTCATCCTGGAGCTGGCGAAGAAGGACAAGGGCATCATCATCATCTCGTCGGAAATGCCCGAACTGCTCGGCATTACGGATCGCATCATGGTGATGAGCAATGGCCGGGTCGCCGGGATCGTCAATACCAAAGAAACTGACCAGAGCGAGATACTGCGCCTGGCATCTCTGTACCTCTAGAGACAGGAAGACATTTATGGAGTCGGCTAAAAATTTCAATCTGATGCGGGCGCTCAAGGAGAACGGCATCTACGTGGTGCTGCTGGTGCTGCTCATGATCATCGTGATCAAGGAACCCTCCTTCCTGAGTCTCACCAACTTCAGCAACATCCTGACCCAGTCTTCGGTGCGGGTCATTATCGCGCTCGGGGTGGCTGGCATCATCATCACCCAGGGTACGGATCTGTCGGCCGGTCGTCAGGTCGGTCTGGCGGCGCTCATCGCGGCAACCATGCTGCAGGCGCTGACCAACGTCAACAAGGTGTTCCCCAGTCTGGGCGAGGTACCCATCCCGGTGGTGATCCTGCTGGTGTGCGCGGTGGGTGCCCTGATAGGTCTGGTCAACGGCCTCATCGTGGCCTATCTGAACGTCACCCCGTTCATTACCACCCTGGGGACCATGATCATCGTCTACGGCATCAACTCCCTCTATTTTGATTCGGTGGGCGCTTCGCCGGTGGCCGGTTTTGACCCCCGTTTCTCCAGCTTCGCGCAGGGGTTCATCAAGCTGGGCGGGTTCAAGCTATCCTATCTGACCTTCTATGCCGCTATTGCCAGTGTCTTTGTCTGGGTGCTGTGGAACAAGACCCGCTTTGGCAAGAACATCTTCGCCATCGGCGGCAACCCTGAAGCGGCCAAGGTCTCCGGCGTCAACGTAGCGGTCAATCTGGTGATGATCTATGCGCTGGCGGGGGTCTTCTACGCCTTCGGCGGCATGCTGGAAGCGGGCCGGATCGGCAGCGCCACCAACAACCTCGGCTTCATGTACGAGCTCGATGCCATCGCCGCCTGCGTGGTGGGCGGGGTGTCGTTTGCGGGTGGCGTGGGTACGGTTGCAGGGGTGATCACCGGCGTGCTCATCTTCACCCTGATCAACTATGGTTTGACCTATATCGGCGTCAGCCCTTACTGGCAGTTCATCATCAAGGGCGGCATCATCATTCTGGCGGTGGCACTGGACTCCATGAAGTACGCCAAGAAGAAATAACGATTGGCAGGGAGGGCTGGCAGTGCCGGCCCTCTCTTCTGGAGGGATCCCATGCCATTCAAGGTCAAGATTTACGTCCTGTTGCTGCTGGCCATCCTGGTCACCATCGGCACCGCCTGGTTCAGCGTCAATCACTTCATCAGCGCCTACATCCGCACTCAGGCGACCAAGAACATCAACGAACAGATCTCCCTGGTCAAAGAGAAGCTGGCCGGCGACATCAATCAGAAAATCCTGCTGGCAGCCAACCTCAACTTCGGGGTGACCAACGTCAAGAAGACGCTGGAAGAGACCGGCTTTCACAACATCGTCAAGGTGATCGGCGACATGGCGTTCGACGTGAGCGGCGTCATCAACGACAGCAGTAAGGTCGATGCCCTGCGCAAGCTTATCCCCGCCGCCAACAACCAGATCACCGTCAGTCCGCTGCAGCAGGTGGATGGCAAGCCCGTCATCTCGATTCTGGTGCCGCGCGGTGCCGACTCTGCCTACCTTTATTACCTCGACATGAGCGAGTTCAAGAACCTGCTGGCCAGCGTCAGTGGCGAAGGGCGCTACTTCTCGCTGGCTGACGGGCAGGGCAATGAGCTCTACAGCAGCAAGCCGCAGGGGGAGAGCGAAGCGCGCCCCAATTCGCTGGATATTCGCGGCAGCAGCTGGACCCTGACCGGTTACATAGATCTCGACTACATCCGCACCATGACCCGGGCACTCAACGGCCAGATCATCATGGCATTGCTCGGGGTAGCCTTGGTGGTGATGGTGCTCGCCGTGCTGGCGCTCAATGTGGCCTATCGCCCGATTCTCTCGCTGCGGGACCTGGTGCAGGAGCTCTCCCGTGGCAGCGGCGATCTGACCCGTCGGCTGGCGGTAACCAGTACCGATGATCTGGGCCAGATTTCGGCCGGTATCAACCGCTTCATCGAGCGGCTGCAGGAGATGATGAACGAGGTACGCCAGGCCAGCGGCCAGCTCAATAGCGGCATTGCCGGATTGGCCAGCCAGACCGGTGCTGCCCAGTCCCTGTTGGCGGATCATGTGCGGGAGACTGAGCTGGTGGTGACCGCCATCAACGAGATGAGCCGCACCGCGGTTTCAGTTTCGGAGAGCGCCGCCAGCACGGCCCAGCTCACCGGCCAGAGCCAGCAACTGGCGAGCCAGTCCCGTCAGGTGGTCGATCAGGCCATGGCCAGCGTGATGGCGCTGGTAGATGAGGTGGAAACCACCGCCCGTTCCATCGAGGCCATGCAGCAGGATGTGCAGCAGATTGGCTCGGTGCTCGGGGTCATCGGCAGCATAGCCGAGCAGACCAATCTGCTGGCCCTCAACGCTGCCATAGAGGCCGCCCGCGCCGGCGAGCAGGGGCGTGGCTTTGCCGTGGTGGCTGACGAGGTGCGTTCACTCGCCGCCCGTACCCAGCAGAGTACGGCGGAGATCCAGACCATGCTGGCCAGCCTGCAGCAGGGGACCCGGACCGTGGTGAATGCCATGAGCAATACCAAGCAGAGTTGTCAGGGCGCCGCCGAGAACACCACTCGGGTCAACGAGTCACTGGATCTGATGGCGGGCGAGGTGGTGGAGATCAACGATCTCATCAGCCATATCGCCACGGCTGCGGAGCAGCAGAGCGCGGTAGCCGAGGAGATCAATCGCAACATGAGCGCCATTGCCGAGGTGATCCGCCAGCTGACCCACAACGGCGAGGCGACGGTGGCCAGTGCCGGCTCGATGCAGCAGACCTATGACAGGCTGCGGGAGATTGTGGGGCATTTCCGGCTGGAATGAGCGGGTAGAAAGGTAGGCCGAGGTAAAAATGGCCAAAAAAGATGGGGGCGACTTGCGTCGCCCCCGATAGTCTTATCGCTCATATCCTTGAACGAAGTTGCTCCCTGCAATCCCTGACTATACCTCTTCCTTTAGGTTTCCCCTTCCCAATCCTTTGGGGTGTCCTTTAGCCATCATGGCCTGACGAGTCATCCGTTCCCGTCGCACTTTCTCCGTCCTGGGAGGTGTCCTTTACCACATCCTGTGGTGAGTCCATTTGCCCAACCCTGGCAGCCAGTCTTCCTGACCGACTTCATTGCGTCCGTGCAGGAGTAACTATAAGGATTTCAGGGAGCGGGACAACGGCAGAGTGAAAAACGTTTTTACGCATCTCGTTACGAAGGAAACTTGTTTCAATATTTATCCTTTACTTTCATTGTGATAGGTGTTTTTTGTTCATGTTTTACGATCTTATCTTCCGACTATCGCGGGATCTTTTCTAGCGCTTTGCCTACATCCGCTATGGCGAATGTCTTACACCTTGTTCAACTGGGATTAAGAAAGGAGAGGCGAACAGATAAGGGCCATGCTGGCAACGAAGCATGGCTGGAGGAAGATAGCGTCAGTTGTGTGCCTGCAGCCGCTCATAGATGGTCTGGCGTTCTTCCGGGCTCAGGGAGGAGAAGTAGTGGGTAAACAACCGCAGCAGCAGAGATTTGTTCATGCCGTCCTGCTGGGTCAGGTTGCCAAGCTCATCGATGGCCGTGGTGCTGAGCGAGAAGGTGGCTTTCTTGAAGCTGGGTTTGAGATGTTCACCGCTCTCGATGAAGGCGAGTGCGGTCAGAGCCTCGTCCCGATGCAGAGTCAGCTCCAGGCTGACGACCTTGGGCTTGCCCTTGGCATAAAAATCCGCGTCCTCGATGAACTCGTCTATGGTGAACTTCTTCTGGTGATGCAGATTGTGTTTCTTCTTCAGGTCGGCAAGTCCCATCTCATACCCCCAGCTCCAGAAACTCCTTGGCGATGGCGCGGATCTCTTCGGCAGACTTGCCATCCGGCTCTATCTCCATCACCGACAATCCCTTCTCCTCGCTGTCGTCGTAGACGTTGCGGCCATAGGTGATGGAATTGAGCACGTCGACACCGAAGGAAGAGCAGACCTCCTTGGCTTCCAGTATCCGCTTCGCCTGGTTGGGCAGGGCGGGGCATTGGGTCAGTACTACGGCAGCCCGCAAGGTCGGGTTGACCATCTTGCAGGTGGTGATGAGGTCTTCCATGTGCGGCAGAGTCTTGAGATCGCGGCGCTTGGGACGCAGCGGGATCAGGGCATGGGTGGCGACGGCCATGGTGGAACGCAGTGCCCGGTTGTCCTGGCCGCCACAGTCGACGATCAGGTAGTCATAGCGGTTCTTCAGGCTGAGCAGATCGTTGCGGATGTTGCCGTAGAGCTGGACGCAGTTTATCTGGGGCAGATCCGGATTGTCGTTGCGCTCCTGGATCCAGTCCGAGGTGGTGCGCTGCGGATCGCAGTCCACCAACAGTACTTCGCCGTGAAACTGGGTTCTGAGGTAGACCGCCAGATTCTGGGCCAGACAACTCTTGCCGCTCCCTCCTTTCTCACCACCGACCAGCAGGATCATGACCGTCTCCTATCCCTATGAAAAACAGCTGCATTGAGTATAGGAGGGGGTTGGGCCATGACAAGCCAGGAGGAGAAGACCTCCTCCCGGGGGGTCGCTCAGTAGTGCTGACTGCCGCCGTGCCACTGACACACGTAGGCGGGTACCAGCATCTGGGGGGCCTGATCGACATGGCACACCACCAATGGCATGGCAGGGGCACCCTCCGCATGGACCAGTGCCGGGGTCATGGGCAGCAGCAGAGTGGAAAGCAGCAGCAGTGACTTCATCTTCATGGCTATCTCCTTGGTGACATAACAGGTGTGATCCTGATCACTTTCTGAGTTAAGCCGAGCCGGCTTGTGACGCAAGCTGCTGAAATAAATTCAACTAATGAAAAAAGTTTGAAAAAGCCCCTGCGCCGGCCAGTTGAAAATTGGCCGGCCAAGATGCGCAATTCGTGCATATCCATATAAGAGGTGAAGAGGCAACACTGCCTGTAGTCTGGCCCGGCAAGCGGAACAGACGCGATGCCATGATCTGGAACAACAAACAGATTATTCAGCGCGAAGCCTGGCCGTGACTTTTTATTTGCTGCGAGCGCCTCGTAAAGAGCGCGGAAAATTCAAATATCTGCATATAAAATTCACTTCTTGTTGTGTATGTTTTTATCTATATGAAATTAAACGATTTTTGTTTTTGCTGCTATCCCTTTGTAGATATTTGGTGTGAATGAAATAAGGCAAAATATGAAATATGTGCCGAAGAAAGTGCGTATTTAAACGGGAGAGGTGAATGGGAGATTGTCAGTTCTGTTACCCCTATCAAAGAATAAACCGTGAATTTATTCAGTTCTGGGTGAATGTGATCAATGTCTAAGTTTATCGTGATTGGCAGGTCTAACCTCGGTCTCGAAAGGCAAGGGCAGGATAGAACACAAGCCGATTACCCTACATAAAGAATATCCCGCCTTAGCCACGAGCATGAATAGAAGGAATCTATTCAATCACTCGCAGGGACCACAGCTAGACGGAATATAATCATGAGCAAATTTTATGTAGGTTCTGAAGTTGGCCAATTGCGCCGTGTCATGTTGCACCGCCCCAACCTCAGTCTGAAGCGTCTGACTCCTTCCAACTGCCAGGATCTGTTGTTCGATGACGTCCTGTCCGTTGAACGTGCCGGTCAGGAGCACGACAAATTCGCTCAGGTACTGCGCGATCAGAATGTCGAAGTTTTCCTGCTGACCAATCTGCTGGCGGAAACCCTGGACGTGCCGGAAGCCAAAACCTGGCTGCTGCAACATCAGGTCTCCGACTATCGCCTCGGCACTTCTTTTGCCAACGACGTACGCTGCTTCCTGGCCGACATGCCGCACCGCGAGCTGGCCCGCATTCTCTCCGGTGGCCTGACCTACTCCGAGATGCCCTACAGCGGCGTCAACATGGTAGTGGGCATGCACGCACCGACCGACTTCATCATCGAGCCGCTGCCCAACCACCTCTTTACCCGTGATACCTCCTGCTGGGTCTATGGTGGCGTCTCCATCAACCCGATGGCCAAACCGGCCCGCCGTCGCGAAACCAACCACGTGAAGGCCATCTATCGCTGGCACCCGCAGTTTGCCGGTCAGGACTTCATCAAGTACTTCGGTGACGAGGATCGCGACTACGACAACTCCACCATCGAAGGGGGTGACGTACTGGTCATCGGTCGTGGCGCCGTGCTCATCGGCATGTCCGAGCGCACCACACCGCAAGGGGTCGAGCACCTGGCTCGCGGCCTGTTCAAGCACGGCCAGGCCAAACAGGTCATCGCCATGCAACTGCCGAAACACCGCAGCTGCATGCACCTGGATACCGTCATGACCCACATGGACATAGACACCTTCTCCGTCTATCCGGAAGTCATCCGCAAGGATGTGAACTGCTGGAGCCTGACTCCGGGCGGTGCCACCGGCATGAACATCAAGGAAGAGGGCTACTTCGTCACCGCCATCGAGAAGGCACTGGGGGTCGATCAGCTCAAGCTCATCACCACAGGTGGCGACACCTTCGAGGCCGAGCGCGAGCAGTGGAACGATGCCAACAACGTGCTGACCGTGCGCCCTGGCGTGGTGGTGGGTTACGAGCGCAATACCTACACCAACGAGAAGTACGACAAGGCCGGCATCACTGTGCTGCCCATCCCGGGTGAAGAGCTGGGACGTGGCCGCGGCGGCGCCCGCTGCATGAGCTGCCCGATGGAACGCGACGGCATCTAACAAGACGGCGTGGCGCCGGCAGAGGCTGGCGCCACACAGCACCAAACTCGAGAGTAACACTCATGAAAAAACCAACTGTCGTCGTCGCCCTGGGTGGCAATGCCCTGCTCCGTCGTGGCGAGCCGCTCGAAGCAGATATCCAGCGCAAGAACATCGCCACCGCCGCCAAGACCATCGCCCTGATCGCTCAGGAGTACAACGTGGTGTTGGTGCATGGCAACGGCCCGCAAGTCGGCCTGCTGGCTCTGCAGAACAGCGCCTACACCAAGGTATCCCCCTATCCGCTGGATGTGCTGGGTGCCGAGTCTCAGGGCATGATCGGCTACATGCTGATCCAGGAGTTGAAGAACCTGATGCCGAGTCGCAACGTCACCGCGCTGCTGACCCAGGTGCAGGTTGACCCGCAAGATCCGGCCTTCGTCAATCCGACCAAATTCATCGGTCCCGTCTACGAAGAGGCTGAAGCCCGCGCCCTGGCTGCAGAGAAGCAGTGGGTGGTGAAGGCCGATGGCAAGTTCTTCCGCCGCGTGGTGCCGTCTCCGCTGCCCCAGCGCATCGTGGAAGGTGACGCCATCGAAACCCTGATCGCCCAGGGCCACCTCATCATCTGTACCGGTGGTGGCGGCATCCCGGTGACCTGGGATGGCCAGAGCCTGACCGGTATCGAAGCCGTCATCGACAAGGACATGTCTGCCGCCTACCTGGCCAAGCAGATCAAGGCCGACGCCCTGCTGATCCTGACCGATGCCGATGCCGTCTACCTGGACTGGGGCAAACCGACCCAGCGTCCGCTGCGGATCACCAGCCCGGACGAGCTGGCCGGCGTCAAGTTCGACGCAGGCTCCATGGGGCCCAAGGTCGAAGCCTCCTGCGAATTCGTCAAGGCGACCGGCGGCATGGTCGGCATAGGTGCACTGGACGATGGCCTGGCCATCCTCAAGGGCGAAGCCGGCACCAATATCGTCGCCACCCGTACCGTGAATGCGTAATTACCGACATATGTACTGAGAATGCGTAGTCAACACTACTGCCTGAATTGGTCTGAAACAAATATAGAGAGAACTCATCATGGCTTTTAATCTGCGTAACCGTAACTTCCTGAAACTGCTGGACTTCACCCCGCGCGAAATCCAATACATGATCGATCTGGCCATCGACCTGAAGAAAGCCAAATACGGTGGCTATGAGCGTAAACACCTGACCGGCAAGAACATCGCCCTGATCTTCGAGAAGACCTCCACCCGTACCCGTTGTGCGTTTGAAGTGGCGGCCTTCGACCAGGGTGCCCAGGTCTCCTACCTCGGCCCGAGCGGTTCCCAGATCGGTCACAAGGAGTCCATGAAAGACACCGCCCGGGTGCTGGGCCGCATGTATGACGGCATCGAATACCGTGGCTATGGCCAGGAGATCGTCGAAGAGCTGGGTGCCCACGCCGGTGTCCCGGTCTGGAACGGCCTGACCAACGAATTCCACCCGACCCAGATCCTGGCCGACTTCATGACCATGCTGGAGCACGGCAAGGGCAAACGCCTGGATCAAATCAAGTTCGCCTACCTGGGTGACGCCCGCAACAACATGGGTAACTCCCTGATGGTCGGCGCCGCCAAGATGGGCATGGACATCCGCCTGGTCGCGCCGAAAGCCTTCTGGCCGGAAGAAGAGCTGGTTGCCAAGTGCCGCCTGATCGCCGAAGAGACAGGCGCACGCATCACCCTGACCGAAGATGTGAAAGAGGGTGTGCTGGGGACCGACTTCCTCTACACCGACGTCTGGGTTTCCATGGGTGAAGCGAAAGAAGCCTGGGATCAGCGCGTCAAACTGATGACCCCGTATCAGGTCAACATGGACGTCATCAACGCCACCAAGAACCCGGATGTGAAGTTCATGCACTGCCTGCCGGCGTTCCACAACGACGAGACCACCATGGGCAAGGAAGTGGCTGACAAATACGGCATGAAAGGCCTGGAAGTGACCGAGGACGTGTTCGAATCCGAGCACAGCATCGTGTTCGACGAGGCCGAAAACCGGATGCACACCATCAAGGCAGTGATGGTTGCTACGCTGGGCGACTAAGGTCGCAGTAGTGGTGCCGGGGGGCGACCCCCGGCTTTTCGACCATGTGACAGCGGCATAATACCTCCAACCCTACGACCCGCAGCCTGCATGGATACCACACCCACAGAAGGAAGCTGGACCATGACCAAATTCAAGTTCCCGTCAGCCTACACGATACTGTTCGTGCTGATCGCCCTGGTGGCCGCCCTGAGCTGGATAGTGCCGGCCGGCAAATACGAAATGACCATGAACGAAGCCCTCGGCAAGGAAGTGCCGGTGGCCGGTACCTACAAGCTGGTAGAGGGCAATCCCCAGGGGATCGTCGACGTGCTGCTGGCGCCGATCGATGGTCTCTACAACCATGACACCTACGAGGCAGGCGCCATCGACGTCTCCCTCTTCATCCTGATCATCGGTGGTTTTCTTGGCATAGTGACCAAGACCGGTGCCATCGATGCCGGTATCGAACGGGTGACCGACCGCCTGCGCGGCCGTGAAGAGTGGATGATCCCGATCCTGATGGCGCTGTTCGCCGCAGGGGGCACCATCTACGGCATGGCGGAAGAGTCCCTGCCGTTCTACACCCTGCTGGTGCCTGTGATGATGGCTGCCCGCTTCGACCCGGTCGTCGCCGCCGCCACCGTGCTGCTGGGGGCCGGTATCGGTACCCTGGGTTCCACCATCAACCCGTTCGCCACAGTGATCGCCGCCAACGCCGCCGGTATCTCCTTTACCGACGGCATCTGGCTGCGCGTCGCCATGCTGGTGGCCGGCTGGCTGCTCTGCGTGGCCTATGTGATGCGCTACGCCAAGATGGTTCGCAGCGACCCCAGCAAGTCCCTGGTGGCTGACAAGTGGGAAGAGAACCGTGCCCACTTCCTCGGCAACAAGAGCGACCAGATGCTGGAGTTCACTCTTACTCGCAAGATAGTGCTGGGCATCTTCGTCGCCGCCTTCGCCGTGATGATCTACGGGGTGGCAGTGCTGGGCTGGTGGATGGCGCAGATCTCCGGTGTGTTCCTGGCCGCCGCCATCATAGTCGGCGTCATCTCCCGCATGAGTGAAGAGGAGCTGACCTCCAACTTCATCGACGGTGCCCGCGACCTGCTCGGCGTGGCCCTGATCATCGGTATCGCCCGCGGTATCGTGGTGGTGATGGACAACGGCATGATCACCCACACCATACTGCACAGCGCGGAAGGGATAGTGACCGGCCTCTCCACAGTAGTGTTCATCAACGTGATGTTCGTGCTGGAAGTGGTGCTCTCCTTCCTGGTGCCGTCCTCCTCCGGCCTGGCCGTGCTGACCATGCCGATCATGGCGCCGCTGGCCGACTTCGCCAACGTGGGTCGCGAGCTGGTGGTCACCGCTTACCAGTCCGCCTCCGGTCTGGTGAACCTGGTGACCCCGACCTCAGCCGTGGTCATGGGTGGCCTGGCCATCGCCAAGGTACCCTATGTACGTTGGCTGAAATGGGTAGCCCCGCTGCTCGGCCTGCTGACCGTGCTGATCGTGGTCTGCCTGAGCCTGGGTGCCGTGCTGGCATAAACACCGACAGACATAGCCGTAAAAACGGGAGCCGCTGGCTCCCGTTTTTTATGGCCGACCACGAGGCGCAGCGCACAGATGGGATAAAAAGCCGATTGGCAGACAACAAAAAGGCGACCCTGGGTCGCCTTGCTACATTGGGGGAAGGCTAGCGCGCCTGTTCCAGGGTGCGCACCACGGCGGCGTGGGCCTGACGGGTGCGGCTGATGTGACGCGGGGCGACCAGCACCACGTCGTTGCCGGCGACGGCCCCCATGATCTCGGGATTGGCGTTGCGATCCAGCAGACGAGCCACCACGGTGGCGGCCCCTGGTGTGGTATGGATCAACACCATCTGCTGGTTGTGCACCACGGCGCGCACCATGTCGTGAATGGAGCGGGTACTGCCGGCGGGTTCCAGCTGTTCGTCAACCAGGGTGTAGACCTTCTTGCCGTTGGCATTCTGCGCCTTGGCGACGCCGAGACGGCGCAGCAGGCGGGAGATGGTGGACTGGCTGATGTCGGCGAAGCCGCGCTCCGACAGCTCGCGGCGGATCTCTTCTTGGGTGCTGTAGCAGTGCTGGCCGATGATCTGGCGACAGGCATCCAGCTGGGCCAGATCGGGCTCTTGGGCAACGGGACGGCTGAGGGTCTTGACCACGGCGAATTCCTTTGATGATGACCGACGGTAAACGCTCGATATCTGCCGCATTTGCTGAATATCAGCAAAAAATACTGGCAATCAATGCACTGGCAGGAAATGAGCGGGAATAGCTCTCTTTGGATGGCAAATTATAACCAACTGGTTATTTGGTGATGTGACAGGGGTCAAAAATGGGCCCCTTGGGGCCCACCTGGATATCTTTTTGAGTCTGGTTCTCAGTAGCGTTCGCTGACGATGTCCTGGGTGAAGGACTTCTCGCAGTATTTGCACTTCATCCGTACCGCGCCTTTCACCTCGCGCACCCGGAAGTAGCTCTCCACCGGCTCGTTGTGGGAGATGCAGTTGGAGTTGGGGCAGTGGAACACCCCGGCGATGAACTCCGGCAGCTTGAGCTGGTGCTTCTTCACCACTGCGAAGTCTTCGATGATGTTGACGGTTGCCTTGGGGGCGAACAGCGCCAGCTGGTTGGCCTGCTGCTCGGTCAGGCGGGTGTTCTCGATCTTGATGAGATCCTTTTTGCCGAGGGCGCCGGATTTGAGGTTGAAGCCGACGGTGATCCGCTCCTGGGTCTCTACCAGCTGGAACAGCTTGAGGATCTTGATGCCCTGGCCGGCGGGGACGTGGTCGATGACGGAGCCGTGACGGATGGCTTCGACTTGCAGTTGGTTCTTGTCAGACATGATGTTCCCCTTTCCGTTAGACAGTTTCGTTCAGTACCAGAGCCAGCAGTGCCTGGCGCGCATAGACCCCGTTCTCCGCCTGCTGGAAGTAGTAGGCGTGGGGCGTCTTGTCGACCGCGACGTCGATCTCGTCGACGCGGGGCAGGGGATGCAGGATCTTCATGGTGGGCTTGGCCCCTTCCAGGGTGGCCAGTTCCAGCACGAACTTGGCGGCCATGTGCTTGTACTCGGTCTCGTCGAAGCGCTCTTTCTGGACCCGGGTCATGTAGAGGATGTCGAGCTCAGGCATCACCTCTTCCATGGTTTCATGCACGCTGAACTGGATGCCCTTCTCTTCCAGCTCTTCGCAGATGTAGTCCGGCATCGCCAGCGCTTCCGGCGAGATGAAGAAGAAGCGGCAGTTGAACAGGCTGAGGGCCTGAGCCAGCGAGTGCACGGTGCGGCCGTACTTGAGGTCACCGACGAAGGCGACGTTGAGGCCGTCCAGTTTGCCCTGGGTCTCGCGGATGGAGAAGAGGTCGAGCAGGGTCTGGGTCGGATGCTGGTTGGAGCCGTCGCCGCCGTTGATGACCGGCACGCGGGAGAATTCGGAGGCGAGGCGGGCCGCCCCCTCTTTCGGATGACGCATCACCACCGCATCGGTGTAGGAGCCGATGATCTTGATGGAGTCGGCCAGGGTTTCACCCTTCTTGGCACTGGTGTTGCCACCGTCGGCGAAGCCGATGATGTTGCCACCCAGGCGCTGCACCGCGGTCTCGAAGGAGAGGCGGGTGCGGGTAGAGGCTTCGAAGAAGCAGCTGGCGACCAGCTTGTCTTTCAGCAAGCGGGTGTCGGGCTCGGCCTTCAACCGTTGTGCGGTTGAGACTACCAGTTCCATTTCAGACCGGGTCAGGTCCGTGATGGAGATGACATGTTTCTTATAGAGTGGATTGGTCATCGTCTGCATTCCCTTTGACATCAATGAAGGTTTTTCGGGCACAAAAAAAAGCCCCTGAAACAGGGGCTTTTTTTGAAAACAATTGGGGATCTGTGGGTCGGGAACCGGAAACAACGGGGCCGCTCTGGTGCGCTCCACCCGTCTGCAAGGCTGTTTTTTTCATCAAAAACTGCATCGTCCTGTCCTGACCTTTTTTCAAACCGGACAGATTATAGAGTCGCATTTTGAATTGTCAAAAATTTATTTCAAAGGCAAGATTTGCACGGAAAAACGTTTAAGTGCTGCGAACAGGTCGGCAAACCCACACCTGATGCTGGGGCTGCAGTGGCTCGTCATCATGCACCATGGCGCGCAGATAGCCGAGCCTGTGGTGCCCTTCCAGCAGGCAGTAGGGGTGGGGCAGGGGTTGTCCGTTCGGGTAGCTGTCCCCTGCCGTCGATGCCAGCACTATGATGGGTTCTGGCCAACTCCCTTCACGCAACATCCTCTCCCCGAGCCAGGAGCTGCGCACGTAGCGGTTGCTGCGCAACATCTCGCCCCAGCGTTCGATCACCTCCATATGGCGGGAGTCTATCTGGTCGATGATCCGTGCGGTGGGCCAGCTCTCGCACTCGAACTGATGGCGGGCGAGATCGATAAAGCTCCAGTTGGACTCAAAACCGCGCCAATGGCGATAAATCCACTGGATGAGCACATTTTCGGGAATGAAGGGCACCAGCGGGGCGACCCGTGCCAGATAGTCGGGCAGTGTCTCGGTTTTGCTTTCATCTCTGAAGTTGAGCGGTGCAAGTTGTTGCAGTAACCGGTAATTGAGCATGTGCAGCCCCCTTCTTGCCAGGCCCCAAGCTTAACCCTACCCCCATTGTGGTCAGTTTCCTACCCAAACAAGGCTGTAAATACAGCAGGTTACCCATTGGAGCTGCATAAATTGGCAGGATCTGCTCGTCCTTTGCGCAATCGCACCGAAAGTGAGAAAAAAGCCTTTACCTTTGAAACCCGCTTTGTATACTACGCCTCGTTTGTTGCAGGGGCGTAGTTCCAATTGGTAGAACAGCGGTCTCCAAAACCGATGGTTGCGGGTTCGAGTCCTGCCGCCCCTGCCATTTTCAGAAAAGCCAGCTCATTGAGCTGGCTTTTCGCTTTTCCGGGCCTGCCACTCTCCTTTTGCACATCCCCCTGTGCCGCCTGCTCTCCTGGCCTGGTTGCTCTCCCCATACCCGCATCTCCCAACCGCTAGTCGCTATTGCGCCACTCTGCCCTGTCGTTTCTGGCAATCGTGCTGCCGGGCCCCCTGTGCTACATAACAGGGTCGGTGCCCTGGCATGCCGCTGGCAGGCCGGCACTCAATGCTCAAGCCGTGGATTGTGGGCGTGAACATCAGCTGAGGAGAGCGAACCATGAACAAGGCAGTGGAAACCCGATTGAACAAGTCCCGACCCGGCGGCTGGATCCCCCAGGATGGGGCCCATGTCGAGCGCTGGATCCGGCGGATCAAGCACTACGTGAACCAGCAGCCGAGAGCGCTGGTCCCCCCCATCGCCGAGCTGCGGGATCTGGTCAATGCCGACCCGGCGCTGCATGCCCAGGCCGAGGCCATGTTCAAGGAGGCCTGGCGCCACAAGCACCAGACCCCGCTCGGTCAGCCTGAGGTGCGTTCGTTCGAGGAGTTCCTCGGTCTGCTCAACGGCATCATGACCACGGCCCCCGAGGCCTATCAGGACATCCCCAGCCAGGAACCGTCCGGCCTCATCGGCTTTCCCATCAATGCCCTGCTCGACTGGCCCATGGCCACTCGCTCCGGCTACCAGTTTTTTGCCAATGCCCTGGTCAATCAGCAGTTCAAGAAGATCCTCGACTACTGGGCCCAGTTCCTGCAAAGCCCGGCTTCCCGCTATGTGCTGACCGAGCCGGTAAGCAGGCTGGATCGCGAGACCCTGGTGGTGCCTTGGCTCGGCAAGGCAGCCAAGGCCGAGATGGTGCAGGTGGCGAACGAAGCGGTCGGGGAGGGGCCCAACCCCACGCCGGGCAGTTTCGAGCAGATCTTCGAGTGCGAGCCGGCAGCCGATTACCACGGCTTCGGCTGCTGGGATGACTTCTTCACCCGGCGTTTTCGGGCCGGGGTGCGGCCGGTCTCGGCGCCAACGGATGACAATGTCATCGTCAACGCTTGCGAGTCGGCGCCGCTGCAGGTGCGCAAGGAGGTGAGCCGCAGCGATCAGTTTTGGCTCAAGGGGCAGCCCTATTCGCTGGAGAACATGCTCGATTTTGACGATCTGGCCCCCCGTTTCGAGGGCGGCACCGTCTATCAGGCTTTCCTCAGCGCGCTCAGCTACCACCGCTGGCACAGCCCGGTGAGCGGCACCATCCGCAAGGTGCGCGTCATCAACGGCACCTACTATCTGGAGAACCAGTTCGAAGGCTTTGCCGACCCGCAGGGGGCGGATCCCAGCGCCCCCAACAACTCCCAGCCGTTCCTCACCTCGGTGGCGACCCGGGCACTCATCTTCATCGAGGCGGACAACCCCAAAATCGGTCTGATGTGCGTGGTACCGGTGGGGATGGCCGAGGTGTCGAGCTGCGAGATCACGGTGCAGGCGGGGGATCGGGTGAAGAAGGGGGATCAGCTCGGCATGTTCCACTTCGGCGGCTCCACCCACTGTCTGCTGTTTCGCCCCGGCGTCAGGCTGGAGTTCGACTTCCATGGCCAGACCCCAGGGCTGGATGCGACCAATATGCGGCTCAATACCGCCATCGCCCGGGTCAAGTAGCTCTGCCGGGCAGAGTATGGGAGGCCGCCTGCGGGCGGCCTTGTTGCATTCAGGCCTGCTGCCGGAGGAGCAGATCCAGATAGGCGCCTTCTATCAGCCGGGAGGGCTCAACTCCAAGCTGCGCCATGAGGTCGTTGGCTTCCTGCATCCCCGCCTCAAGCGGCTCGTCCTCCTCCAGCACCACCTCCAGTTCGAGGAAGTGGCCGAGCCCCTGCACCCGATCGAGGTGGATCCGGGTTCTGCCGACCAGCAACAGGGTGCGCTTCTTCTGCACCCTGCCGATCTGGCCACAGGCCAGGCTGAGGGTCTCCCGCAGGCGATCCGGTTCATGTGTCGGGGTCAGCTGATAGAAGCTCTCCTTGGGGCCTTGTTGATCGGCGCGGCGGTAGAAGATGAGCTCGCCGGCCGAGGGAGAAAAGGTTCGCAGCTTCAGACGACCGGCGTCACAGCGAAAGAAGGTGTCATCCTGCTCGATCTCGACGGGGCCCTGATCGGCGATGGCGAGTGCCTTGGGGAGCAGGTCATCTATCCGCTCTATGCTGGCTTTGATCTCGATATTTCGGGGCATGGCAGGGTTATCCATCAGGGTTTGAAGGAGTCCAACCTAGCACGGATTGCGTCCTGCATAGCCATTTGTCGAGACGGATATCGGCCGAAGAGTGGGTGGTTTTTCGTGAGCTGTGGCACAACCTGTTGCCGAGTCATGATAAATCGACAGGATTCACTAAAGTCTGTTCAGCATGTGGCCGATAGCCTTGATTAAACAAGGGTCTCTCCCTGGCCCGTCACAACAACAAGGATCCGTAGTCATGACACTTTCGTTGCGCGGCAAGCTGCTGGCCACCAGTCTGGGGGTGGTGCTGCTGATGGCCTCACTGCTCGGCATCGTTGCTTTTCACACCCTCAAATCCCGCACCATGAGCGCCATCCAGAGCGAGGCGGTCAACTATGGCCACGCCTACTCGGTCGCCATCGGCGACTGGATGGCGGATCGCAAGAACACGGTGCACGCGCTGGTGAACCTGATCGCCGACAACCCGCAGGCCGAGCTGGTGCCGCACCTGAAGCAGGCCTACACCTCGGGTGGCTTCGGGCTCACCTACTTTGGTTCCACCCAGGGGGTGATGACCCGCCAGGACCCCTCCCTCAATACCGGCAACTATGACCCGCGCGAGCGTCCCTGGTATCAGGACGCGGTGAAGGCGGGGCAGCTCATCGTCACCGCCCCCTATGTCAGCGTCACCATGCAGAAGCTGGTGGTCACCCTCTCCGAGCCGGTACGCCATCAGGGCGAGCTGGTCGGCGCCGTGGGGGCCAACCTGGCGCTCGACAAGCTGATCGACGAGGTGCTGGCGATGCAGGTACAGGGGGATGGGTACGCCATGCTGCTCGACAGCAGCGGTCTCATCGTCGGTCACCCCAACAAGGAGCTGGCGCTCAAGCAGATTGCCGAGCTCTCTCCCGACCTGTCGGCGGCCACCTTCCAGCAGTGGGGCCGCGAGAACAACGAGCTGCACGCCGCCACCCTCGACGGGCGCGACGTGTTGCTGGCGGTGCAACCGGTGGCGGGCACCGACTGGCTGCTGGCCATGGTGATGTATCGCGACGTGCTGGAGGCACCGCTCGCCACCCTGCTGTGGCAGCTGGTGGGGCTGACCCTGGTGCTGATGCTGGTGTTCAGCGCCCTGCTCACCGCCATGTTCAAGTATCTGTTTGCCGATCTGGGTCGGGTCGCCGGCGCGCTGCACGACATCGCCCACGGCGAGGGGGACCTCACGGTCCACATCAACACCCGCAGCAAGGATGAGGTGGGTCAGCTGGCGGAGAGCTTCAACCAGTTCGTGGCGCGGCTGCACGGCATCGTCAGCCGACTGCGTGACGTCACCGTCGAGCTGGCGGCCCAGTCCCGCGCCCAGGCGGCCGGGGCCCAGTCCCGCAGTCAGCGGGTGCGCCAGCAGCAGGACGAGATCGTGATGGTGGCGACCGCGGTGACCGAGATGGCCTCCGCCACTCAGGAGATCGCCGGCAACGCCGAGTTTGCCGCCACTACCTCGGGCGATGCGGTCAAGCTGGCGGTATCCGGCCAGTCGCAGGTCGGCCAGAGCCAGCGCAGCATCACCGGGCTGGCAGACGAAGTGGCCGACGCCAGCCAGATCATCGTGGAGCTGGATGCCCATGCCCAGAAGATCAGCGGCATTCTGGCCACCATCAGCGGCATCGCCGAGCAGACCAACCTGCTGGCGCTCAACGCCGCCATCGAAGCGGCCCGGGCCGGCGAGCAGGGGCGCGGCTTTGCGGTGGTGGCGGACGAGGTGCGGGTACTGTCGCGCCGCACCCACGACTCCACCGACGAGATCCAGCAGATGATCGAGACCCTGCAGCAGACCACCCGCCGGGCGGTGGGCGGCATGGAGACCAGTCGCCAGCTGGCGGGTACCAGCGTGGAGGACGCGGAGTCCGCCAACCAGAGCCTGGCGCGGATCAACGAGGCGATCGGTTCCATCAGCGACATGGCGACCCAGATTGCGGCGGCGGCCGAAGAGCAGACCTCGGTCACCAGCGAGATCAGCCGCAACACCGAGAACATCCGCCACGTCTCCCAGGAGCTGGCCGAGCAGGCCAATCAGGAGGCGGCGCAGGCGGCCGAGCTGAAGGGGTTGACCGAGCGGCTGGAGCAGGAGATCGGCCGCTTCCGGCTCTGATCATCGCTCGAACGTCCATGAAAAAGGGCAGCCCGCGGGCTGCCCTTGCTTATTTTACGACAGGCTCAGGGGGTCTGCTTGACCCAGATCAGCTGATCGGTGGCAAAGCCCAGCGATGCTGCCTTGGCGACCAGCGCATCTACTTTGGCCTTGGGCGGATTGGGTGAACGGGCGAGGATCCAGAGGTAGTCGTGGTTGTAGCTGGTCACCAGCGAGAGCTGGTAATCGGGATCCAGTTCGATGACGTTGTAGCCGCCGTAGAAGGGGCCGAAGAAGCTCACCTTGAGCCGTGCCTCGTCCGGTTTGTCGACGAAGTAGGCCTTGCCCTCTGCCTCGCGCCAGCTGCCGTCGCTCTGCTTGCCGCGATTGAGTACCTTGACCCCGCCGTCGTCGCGCAGGCTGTAGGTGGCGCTCACCTGCTCCAGTCCGCGCTCGAAGCTATGGTCGAGGCGGGCTATCTCGTACCAGGTGCCGAGGTAGCGGTCGAGCTGGAAGCCGGTAACGGGGCGGATGCCGTCGGCGAGGCCGGTACAGGCCGTCAGCAGGCAGGCGGTGAGCAGGCAAAGCAGTGTACGCATGAACAATTCCTCTCTGGTTATCCCTCTATGATGCGCAGCTGGCCTTCCCGAAAGCGGGAGGCCTGATCCGTCGGCGTGCTGCCGAAGAAGCGCTTGTACTCCCGACTGAACTGGGAGTTGCTCTCGTAGCCGACCCTGGCCGCCGCGGTGCCCGCCTTGATGCCGTCGTGCAGCATCATCATCCGCGCCTTGTGGAGGCGAAACGACTTGATGTACTGCAGTGGCGAGGTGGCGGTGACCGCCTTGAAGTGGTGGTGGAAGGCGGAGACGCTCATGTTCACCTCCCGCGCCAGCTCCTCCATGGTCAGGTTGTCGGCGAAACGCTGCTCTATCATACGCAGCACCCGGGCGATCTGGCCCACATGGTTGTGGCGATTGGCGAGCGCCTGCAACGCCGGGCCGCCCCCCTCGTGCAGGGCGTAGAACAGCATCTCCCGCACCGTCTGTGGCCCCAGCACCCGGGCGTGGTGGGGCTTGTCCATCAGATCGATCAGCCGCTCGGCGGCGCAGAACATGGCCTCCGACAGGGGCACCGAATGCACGCCGCTCTTTTGCGGAGCGGGGGCGGGCAGGGCATCCCCCAGCTCCAGCAACAGCTCCTGCAGGGTCACCAGGTTGATCTCGAGGGAGAAGCCGATGAGGGGCTGCTCGGGGGAGGCGAAGCACTCGCACTCGCAGGGCAGCGGCAGGGTCATCAGCAAGTAGTGGTTGGGGTCGTAGCGAAACACCTGGTCCGCCAGATAGCCCACCTTGTGCCCTTGCAGGATCACTATCATCCGCGGCTGATAGAGCACCGGGGTGCGGCCGTGGTATTCGGTGGTGTAGATGAGGCTCACCTGATCCACCGGCGAGGGAGTGATGCCGGGTGCGGTGACGTGGCGAGCCAGCTTGGCGGCGAGGTCGGTGTAGCGTGTCTGCATGGGGTGCTCTTGAAGTCTGTTCTGGCTGCTTTGTAGAAATAGGCAAAGAACTAGCAGGATGTTGTCTTGATGGTATTGGTTGTCTGGAGAAAAATGCAATCACATTTTTGCGGCCTGGCCGCCAGAGACTAAAAAGGCAATGTCGATGAACAACTTCACCCTGCATACCCCGACCAAGATCCTGTTCGGCAAGGGCCAGGTCGCCCAGCTGCGTGCCCAACTGCCACACGACGCCCGCATCCTCATCACCTACGGTGGCGGCAGCGTGGTGCGCAGCGGCCTGCTGGCCCAGATCCGCAGCGAACTGGCCGGCATGACCCTGTTTGAATTCGGCGGCATCGAGCCCAACCCCACCTACGAGACCCTGATGGGGGCGGTCGAGCTGGCCCGCGCCGAGCGGGTCGACTTCCTGCTGGCCGTCGGCGGCGGCTCCGTGCTCGACGGCACCAAGTTCATCGCCGCGGCCGCCCACTACGATCCGGCCCGGGATCCCTGGCACATCCTCGAGACCGTGGGCAACGAAGTGCGCTCCGCCATCCCGCTCGGCGCCGTGCTGACCCTGCCGGCCACCGGTTCCGAGATGAACATGGGCGCCGTGGTGACCCGGCGCAGCAGCGGCGACAAGGTGCACTTCTTCTCGCCCTTCGTGATGCCGTGCTTTGCCGTGCTCGACCCCGTGCTCACCTACACCCTGCCGGCCCGTCAGGTGGCCAACGGGGTGGTGGATGCCTTCGTGCACATCCTGGAGCAGTACCTCACCTACCCGGTCAACGCCAAGGTGCAGGATCGCTTCGCCGAGGGCCTGCTGCTGACCCTGCTGGAAGAGGGCCCCAAGGCACTGGTGGAACCGGAAAACTACGAGGTGCGCGCCAACATCATGTGGAGTGCCACCCTGGCGCTGAACGGCCTGATCGGAGCCGGTGTACCGCAGGACTGGGCCACCCACATGCTGGGCCACGAGATCACCGCCCTGCACGGCCTCGACCACGCCCAGACCCTGGCGGTGGTGCTGCCGGCCCTGCTGCAGGCCAAGCGCCAGCAGAAACACGCCAAGCTGCTGCAATACGCCGAGCGGGTGTGGGGTCTGCGCAGTGGCAGCGAGGCTGAGCGCATCGACGGCGCCATCGCCGCCACCCGCGACTTCTTCGAGCGGATGGGGATCAAGACCCGGCTGCGGGATTACGGCGTGGCGGACGCAGGAATTGATACCCTGCTCGGCAAGCTGGCGGAACACGGTATGACCGCCATCGGCGAGCACGGCGATATCGACCTGGTGCAGAGCCAGCATATTTATGAGGCGGCCTGGTAAACCGGGCGCACCGGTCAGTCACCATCGAAACGATTAAATAACAGGGGCCGGATCCGCCTATTTGGCGGGTAGACGGCCCCTTGTCTGTTACAAAACAGTTACTTTTTTCGTTTTCGGCCTGATATCTGTGATCCGTGCGGATTTCGTAAGAACAAAAAGCGCTAAGATAGAGGGCCGGTAAAACATTTTTTTTGACTGGTTGGATCACTTTTTCCAGCGCTTTTTACTGGTATAAGTCGCTAATTTGGTTTGTTTTTTTAAATCATGGTCCGGGACGGGCTGAATTCTGTACGCGCGCTGCCGGGACTGCGGTTGTAATAAAACTCCAAAATTTGATACTAATCACCTTCGCGCCTGAAAAGCGGGGGCCTGACCATGACAGGAGGTTGAGGTAAAGCCTACTGATTTTCATAACAAAGGGCCCGTGACCTGCACTTTGGTCATGTCTTGTTTCGCCAGAAATGCGACACTGGGCAGCGATTGTTTATTAACCATCAGGGAATAGTCATGCAGATTGGAATACCGAGAGAGAGTCTCGCCGGTGAGACCCGGGTCGCAGCGACCCCGGCCACCGTTGAGCAGCTGAAAAAGCTCGGCTTCGAGGTCGCTATCGAGGCCGGTGCCGGCCTGCTGGCCAGCTTCGATGATGCCGCCTTCGAGGCTGCCGGTGCCAGCGTGGTGCCGAGCGTCTGGCAAGCCGACCTCATCTTCAAGGTCAATGCGCCGACCGATGCCGAGATCGCACAAATTAAAGATGGTGCCACTCTGGTGAGCTTCATCTGGCCCGCCCAGAACCCTGAGCTGGTCAAGAAGCTGTCCGCGCACAACATCAATGTGATGGCGATGGACATGGTGCCGCGGATCTCCCGTGCCCAGTCCCTCGATGCCCTCTCCTCCATGGCCAACATCGGTGGCTATCGCGCCGTCGTTGAAGCCGCGCACCAGTTTGGTCGCTTCTTCACCGGCCAGATCACCGCCGCCGGTAAAGTGCCGCCCGCCAAGGTGCTGGTGATCGGTGCCGGTGTCGCCGGTCTGGCCGCCATCGGTACTGCCGGTTCCCTCGGTGCCATCGTGCGTGCGTTCGATACCCGTCTGGAAGTGGCCGAGCAGATCGAGTCCATGGGTGGTGAATTCCTCAAGCTCGACTTCGGCGGCGAGGATGGCTCCTCCTCCGATGGTTACGCCAAGGTCATGAGCGAAGAGTTCATCGCGGCTGAGATGGCGCTGTTTGCCCAGCAGGCCAAGGAAGTGGACATCATCATCACCACCGCCCTGATCCCGGGCAAGCCGGCACCCAAGCTGATCACCAAAGAGATGGTGGACAGCATGAAACCGGGTTCCGTCATCGTGGACATGGCTGCCCAGGCTGGCGGCAACTGCGAATACACGGTATCGGGTGAACTGCATGTCACCGACAACGGCGTCAAGGTGATCGGTTACACCGATCTGCCGGGTCGTCTGCCTGCCCAATCCTCCCAGCTCTACGGTACCAACCTGGTCAACCTGATGAAGCTGATGTGCAAGGAGAAGGACGGCAACGTCGCCATCGACTTCGAAGACGTGGTGCAGCGCAACATGACGGTGATCCAGGCCGGTGAAGTGACCTTCCCGCCGCCCGCCATCTCCGTCTCTGCCGCCCCGCAGAAGCCGGCCGCCGCCAAACCGGCTGCCAAGAAAGAAGAGGCCAAACCCTCCAACAAGAAGTTCGTGTTCGGTGCCCTCGGCATCGCCGCCTTCGGCTGGGTTGCTGCCGTAGCGCCTGCCGCGTTCCTCTCTCACTTCACCGTATTCATCCTGGCCTGTGTGGTCGGTTACTACGTGGTGTGGAACGTCTCTCACGCCCTGCACACGCCGCTGATGTCGGTCACCAATGCCATCTCCGGCATTATCGTGGTCGGTGCCCTGCTGCAGATTGGGCAAGGGTCGACCCTGGTCACCGCATTGGCCTTCATCGCCGTGCTGATTGCCAGTATCAACATCTTCGGCGGCTTCACCGTCACTCAGCGCATGCTGAAGATGTTCCGTAAGGATTAAGGGGGTTTAACGTGTCTCAAGGACTGGTAACAGCATCCTATATCGTTGCCGCCGTGCTCTTCATCCTCAGTCTCGCGGGACTGTCGAAGCAAGAGACGGCCAAACATGGCAACCTGTTCGGTATCGCGGGGATGGCCATCGCCCTGCTCGCCACCGTATTCAACCCGGAAACCAGTGGCGTTCACTGGATCATCCTGGCCATGGTGATCGGCGGTGCCATCGGCGTGCGTCTGGCGCTCAAGGTCGAGATGACCGAAATGCCCGAGCTGGTGGCCGTGCTGCACAGCTTCGTGGGTATGGCGGCCGTGCTGGTGGGCTTCAACAGCTTCATCGATCTGCACCCGTCTGCTCCGGCTGAAGTGGTGGTCTCTGTCGGTTCCAACCTGGATGCCACTCTGGCCGCAGCCCGCGCCGCCTTCGAACAGGCCAACAGCGTCGCCCAGGTCGAGCACCTGACCGGCGCCATGCTGAACATCCACCTGGTGGAAGTGTTCCTGGGCGTCTTCATCGGTGCGGTGACCTTCACCGGTTCCGTGGTGGCGTTCGGCAAGCTGCGTGGCCTGATCTCTTCCAAGCCGCTGATGCTGCCGCACCGCCACAAGCTGAACCTGCTGGCCGTGGTGGTCTCCATCGCGCTGATGATCCACTTCGTCAACGCCGGTGGCTCCACCTTCGCCCTGCTGGTGATGACCCTGATCGCCTTCGCCTTCGGCTGGCACCTGGTTGCCTCCATCGGCGGCGCCGACATGCCGGTGGTGGTCTCCATGCTGAACTCCTACTCCGGTTGGGCGGCGGCGGCGGCGGGCTTCATGCTCTCCAACGACCTGCTGATCGTCACCGGTGCCCTGGTGGGTTCTTCCGGTGCGATCCTCTCCTACATCATGTGCAAGGCGATGAACCGCTCCTTCATCTCCGTGATCGCCGGTGGCTTCGGCTCCGACGGTGTGGCCTCCACGGCCGACCAGGAGATGGGCGAATACCGCGAGACCAGCGCCGAAGACGTGGCCGAGCTGCTGAAAAACTCCAGCTCCGTCATCATCACCCCGGGCTACGGCATGGCGGTGGCGCAGGCCCAGTATCCGGTTGCCGAAATCACCCAGAAGCTGCGTGACCGCGGCGTCAAGGTGCGCTTCGGTATCCACCCGGTTGCCGGTCGTCTGCCTGGCCACATGAACGTGCTGCTGGCGGAAGCGAAAGTCCCGTACGACATCGTGCTGGAAATGGACGAGATCAACGAAGACTTCAGCGATACCGACACCGTGCTGGTGATCGGTGCCAACGACACCGTCAACCCGGCCGCCATGGAAGATCCGGGCAGCCCCATCGCCGGCATGCCGGTGCTGGAAGTGTGGAAGGCGCAGAACGTCATCGGCTTCAAGCGTTCCATGAACACTGGCTATGCCGGTGTGCAGAACCCGCTGTTCTTCAAAGAGAACACCCAGATGCTGTTCGGCGATGCCAAGGCCAGCGTCGAGGCCATCCTGAAAGCGCTGTAAGCGCTGGAGAGGAAAGCAAAAAGGAGGCTGTGGCCTCCTTTTTTATTACTTACTTTTTGGTATATCCTCAGCCAATGCACAGAGGGAGAGCGCGGCATGGTGTGGCGGAAAGGATGGATCCTGTTTTGTCTCTGGTGGGGGGGCCTGGTGCAGGCCGCCGAGCCGCCGACCCTGACCTTGCTCACTGAACTGTGGCCGCCCTATGTGATGCGCCTCGACGACGGCAGTCTGGGCGGTGCCGATCTTGAGCTGGCCCGCACTGTGCTCAAACGGATGGGCTACCAGACCACGGTCAAGGTGCTGCCCTGGAAGCGGGTGCTGCAGGAGGCCAGGTTCCAGCGCGGCGATGCCGTGGTCGACGTCTTCTTCGAGGAGCGCCGGCTGGAGTGGCTGCACTATCCGGATGAACCCCTATCCCAGAGCGGCGAAGTGATCTTCTTCCCCTTCAGCAAGCCTGTCGACTATCAGAGCCTGGAGAGCCTCAAGGGGCTGCGTATCGGCACCCAGGCAGATTACGCCTATGGCGAGCCCTTCCTGACCTCGGCCCTGTTCACCCGGGTGCCCATGACCGGGGAGAGCAACATGATCAAGCAGCTGCACCTGATGATGGCCGGCCGGCTGGATGCGGTGGTGATGAACCAGATAGTGGGCCGTTACCTGCTCAAGGGGCAGGGTCTGCAGGATCAGATCGGTCACAGCGAGAAGATGGTGACCGAGAGCAACCGCAACTTTCTCGCCTTTACCCATAGGCCCGGCAACGAACGGCTGGCCTATCAGTTCTCCCTCGCCCTCAAGGCCTTCAAGCAGACCCCCGAGTATCAGGCCCTGCTGACCCGCTACGGGCTCTGACCCCGTCTTGAACCGGTTGAACCGGGCCGCTATCGCCTTGTTGTGCGCCTGTTCACATTTTGTGGCACTTCACCGCCAGTGGGGCATAATGCCTGCGCAAAAAGCGAGTCGGCTCAATTTTATTTGAGTCCTATTGCTTTAGCGTTACCAAAAGTTGATCGGATTGCCCAGCGCCGCAGCGGCTCCGATCATAGGCGCGGCCCTCATTCGGCTGCCGCCAGACCGGCATCTCCCGCCATACTGGTTATATGTCGCTCCGCCGTTGCACGGCGGGCCGGACTGCACAATACACGCCCCCATGCGGGCACCATGAACATGAGACACATCGCAATGAACGCACAATGGACCGACTTTATTACCCTGCTCAAGCGTGAAGTGGTGCCGGCCCTTGGCTGCACCGAGCCCATGTCGGTGGCGCTGGCGGCGGCCAACTGCCGCAAGCTGCTGGGGCAGGTGCCGACCCGCGTCAGCGTCTGGGTCAGCGGCAACCTGTTCAAGAACGGCATGGGGGTCGGGGTGCCGGGCACTGGCATGATAGGGCTGCCGGTGGCAGCGGCGGTCGGCATCACCGGCGGCAACCCGGATGCCGGGCTGGAGGTGCTCAAGACCCTCACGCCGGATCAGGTCGAAGCCGCCAAGGCGCTGCTGCCCGCCATCAAGGTGGACGTGAAGGACGTGCCGGACGTGCTCTACGCCGAGGTGCTGGCAGAGGTAGAGGGCCACAGCGCCCGGGTGGTGATCTGTACCGACCACACCCGCATCATCCTGATGGAGCGCGATGGCGAGGTGCTGATGGCGCAGGACAGTGCCCCTGGTGTGCAGATCCAGGCCGCCCCTGCCAGCAAGCCCACCATGACCCTGCGCGAGATTGTCGAGTTCGCCCTGCAGGTGCCGCTGGCCGAGATCGACTTCATCCGCGAGGCGGCCACCATGAACCAGGCGCTGGCGGACGAAGGGCTGCAGGGCTATGGCCTGCGCATCGGCAAGATCCTCACCGAGCAGGTGGAGCGCAAGCTGCTCTCCGATGACCTGATGACCCTGGCGATGCGTTTGTCGTCTGCCGCCTCCGATGCGCGCATGGATGGTGCCATGCTGCCCGCCATGTCCAACTCGGGCTCCGGCAACCAGGGCATTGCCGCCACCATGCCGGTGGTCGCCGCCGCCCGCTTCCTCAAGGCGAGCGACGAGCAGCTGACCCGGGCGCTGGTGATGAGCCACCTGGTCGCCATCTACATCAAGACCTACCAGAACAAGCTGTCGGCCCTCTGTGCCGCCAGCACCGCCGCCATGGGGGCGGGGGCCGCCATCACCTGGCTGCTGGGTGGTCAGTTCGAGCAAATTAGTCACTGCATCAACAACATGATTGGCGACGTTTCCGGTATCATCTGCGACGGTGCCGGCAGCGCCTGTTCCATGAAGGTCTCTACCTCCACCTCGGCGGCGGTGAAATCCTCGCTGATGGCCATCAACAATCTGCGGGTCCCCCAGAGCGAAGGCATCGTCTCCGACGACGTGGATCAGACCATCGCCAACCTGGGCCGCCTCTCCAAGCAGGGGATGCTGGATACCGATATCGAGATCATCAACATCATGCGGGCCAAGCAGCAAGGCAAGGCCGAGTGATGCAAGAGGGTGGCGCAGGCCACCCTCCGTTTTTCTGCCAGTTGACGCCACCCCGGCCATACCGGGGGGCGCGCCGCCACGACGCGGCAGGTTTCAGGGAGGAGTGCGTACTGGGCACTCGTCCGCACACTTCGGGCCTGGCCCGATCATTTTGGGGAATATCGTCATGACTCTTAGCGTTATAGGTAATCTGGCCATCCTGGCCATGTTGCTGCTGTTTCTCTATCGGTTGCAGCAGACCCACGTCAGCTTCACCCGCCGGGTCTTCTCGGGGCTGGGGCTGGGTATCCTGTTCGGCGCCGCCCTGCAGCTGCTCTACGGGGCCGGTTCCGACGTGCTGGTGCAGACCGGCGACTACCTGGATATCGTCGGCAGCGGCTACGTGAAGCTGCTGCAGATGATCATCATCCCGCTCATCATGGTCTCCATCATTGGGGCCATCCTCAAGCTCAACGGTGGCACCGCCCTTGGCAAGATCAGCGCCATGACCATAGGTGTGCTGATCTTCACCACCATGATCGCCGCCGGGGCGGGCATCCTGATGTCCAACCTGTTCGGCCTGACCGCCGAGGGGCTCACCGCCGGCGCCGCCGAAACCGCCCGCGGGGCGGCCTTGCAGACCACCCTCGGCAGCGTCGAGAGCATGTCCTTTGCCAAGATGGTGCTGGAGTTCATCCCGGCCAACCCCTTCCTCGACATGACGGGGGCGCGCAAGACCTCCACCATCGCCGTGGTGATCTTCTCCATCTTCATCGGCCTCTCCGCCACCGGCATCGCCCGCAAGAAACCGGAGATTTTCGCGAGCTTCGGCCACTTCATGCAGGTCGCTCACGTCATCGTGATGCGGATGGTGACCCTGGTGCTGCGCCTCACCCCCTACGGTGTGCTGGCGCTGATGACCAAGGTGGTGTCCGGCTCCAACTACGCCGACATCATCAACCTGCTCAACTTCGTGCTGGCTTCCTACGGTGCCATCGCCATCATGTTCGCCGTGCACCTGCTGCTGGTGGCGCTGGTGGGCATCAACCCGGCCCGCTTCCTGAAGAAGATCATGCCGGTGCTGGCCTTTGCCTTCACCTCCCGCACCAGCGCGGGTTCCATCCCGATGAACGTGCAGACCCAGACCAAGGCGCTCGGCATTCCTGAGGGGATCGCCAACTTCGCCGCCTCGTTCGGTTCGACCATCGGCCAGAACGGCTGCGCCGGCATCTATCCGGCCATGCTGGCGGTCATGATTGCGCCGACCGTGGGGGTCAACCCCATGGATCCGGGCTTCATCATGACCCTGATCGCCATCATCACCGTCAGCTCCTTCGGGGTGGCCGGCATTGGTGGCGGCGCCACTTTTGCCGCGCTGATCGTGCTCTCCGCGCTGGACTTCCCGGTGGCGCTGGCCGGTCTGCTCATCTCCATCGAGCCGCTGATCGACATGGGCCGTACCGCGTTGAACGTCTCCGGCTCCATCACCGCCGGTACCGTCACCAGCCGTCTGCTGGGGGAGACCGACATGGCGGTGTTCAACAGCGAGCAGGAAGTCTGTCTGGACGGCGAAGAGTCCACCATCTGATCCGCCGCGGGAGGGGATCCCTTCCGCCATCAACCACAGGGAGGGCACGCCCTCCCTGCGTCATTGACAGGAGCAAGTATGAGAATCGTGATTATCGGTGGCGAAGCCGCCGGCATGAGTGCGGCCGCCAAGGCGCGCCGACTGGCCAAAGAGGCTGAGATCGTGGTGTATGAGGCGTCCGAGGTGATCTCCTTCGGCGCCTGCGGTCTGCCCTATTTCGTTGGCGACGAGTTTCAGGAGCCCGGCTACATGGCCGAGTTCACCCCGGCGCAGTTCGCCGCCAAGGGGATCGAGGTCAAGACCGGCCACCGGGTGCTGAGCCTGGATGCCAATGCTCAGACACTGAAGGTCGAACATAACGGCGACACCTTCACCGATCGCTACGATCGGCTGATGATCGCCACCGGCGCCCGCGAAGTGATGCCGCCCATCCCGGGCCTGCAGCAGCAAGGGGTATTCGGCCTGCGCCGGATGGCCGATGGGCTGGCCCTCAAGGCCGCCGTGCAGGACAAGGCCAACACCCGTGCTGTTGTGATCGGCTCCGGCTTTATCGGGCTGGAGGTGGTCGAGGCGCTGGTCCATCAGGGCAAGGAGGTGCGTCTGATCGAACTGGCGGAGCGGGTCATCCCGGAGGCGTTCGACAGCGAAATCACCCAGCATATCGAGACCGAGCTGCGTGAGCAGGGAGTCTCCCTCCATCTCGGCGAGCGGGTCGAAGCCCTGTTGGGAGAGGGCCGGGTGACCGGCGTGCGCACCAGCCATGGCGAGTACGAGGCCGATATCGTGGTGGTCTGCACCGGGGTCAAACCCAATACCGAGTTCCTGGCCGATACCGGCATCGAGCGGCTCGGCAACGGCGCCATCAAGGTGGACCGGCAGGGGCGCAGCTCGCTGGCCAACGTCTGGTCGGCCGGTGACTGTGCCAGCGTCTGGCACGGCGTGAAGCAGCAGCAGGTCTATGTGCCGCTCGCTACCATCGCCAACAAGCTGGGACGCATGGTGGGCGAGAACCTGGCGGGCGCCGAGCAGGAATTCCCGGGCACCCTCGGCTCTGCCGCGCTCAAGGTGCTGGGGCTGGAGGCGGGCCGTACCGGTCTTTCCGAGCAGGAGGCCAAGGCGATGGGCCTTGATTATCGTACCGTGGTGATCAAGGACAAGTGCCACACCAACTACTGCCCAGGTCAGTCAGACATTCACGTCAAGCTGGTCTATGAGGCGGGCAGCAAGCGGTTGCTGGGTGGTCAGATCCTCGGGCGCAAGGGGGCGGTGCACCGCATCGATGCGCTGGCGGTCGCCATCACCATGGGGGTGACCACGGAGCAGCTCGGCATGCTGGACTTTGCCTACGCGCCGCCCTTCTCCCGCACCTGGGATGTGCTCAACGTGGCGGGCAACGTCGCCAAGTAATACAAGGCATGACGGCGTGGCTGATGTGCGCCGTCTTTCCCCATGCCGCCGGCACGGGGTGGTAAAGGGGCATGTCGTTCATGAACAGCGCCCATAAAAAAACCGGAGCCAAGGCTCCGGTTTTTCATTGTGCGGCAAGTGATCAGCTGCGACCGAGACGATTGTCCGGGTAGTTCTTGGCCAGCACTTCGCGGGCGTGCTGGGCCAGGGTCGGCATCTTCAGGGTGTCGTAGGAGTTGATCATGATCTCCAGCGCCTTCTCGGTTTCGGCCGTGTCGGGATAGGTCTCGACGATCAGCTTGGCCCGGTTGGCGGCGGCGATCAGCGCATCACGCTTCACATAGTACTCGGCCACGCTCAGATCGTAGCGAGCGAGCCGGTTCTTCAGACCGATCATGCGGGCGCGGGCATCGGCGGCGTAGACGCTGTTGGGGTAGTTCTGCAACAGGGTCTTGAAATCCTGGAAGGCCTGACGGGCATAGGAGGGGTCTTTGTCGTCCCGATCTATGCCCAGGAAGTCCTGGAAGAAGTTGTAATCGCCGGCCATGTTGGTCAGACCGCGCATATAGAAGACGTAATCGATATTTTTATGCGCCGGGTTGAGGCGGATAAAACGGTCGATATTGGCGATCGCCTGGGCAGTGTCATCCTGCTTGTAGTAGGCGTAAATGAGGTCGAGCTGAACCTGGTTGGAGTAGGCACCGAAAGGATAGCGAGAATCCAGCGCTTCCAGTAACTCGATAGCATTCAGGTAGTTACCGGCATCCAGCTTGACGCGTGCTTTCTGGTACAGGGTCTCCGGCGGTTCGTCCGGTACCTTGGGTTTGGTGCTGGAACAGCCTGTGATCAAGGTAGCGACCAAGGCGAGTGACATCAGCAGGTGAGACTTCTTTCCCATCAACAACATCCGGTCCATTTCCACGAAATTGGCAAAGTATCCGTTATGCTTGGCTAAAAGAAAAGCTAGAATACCCGGATTATTTCGAATTGATACCCCCCGCTCAAGAGACCATACATGAGCCAGCATATTGAACTGACAGGCGAATTCCAGGATCACCAATTCGGGCAGCGACTCGACCAGGCCCTGGCCGAATTGTTTCCAGACTACTCCCGCACCCGCATCAAGGAGTGGATTTTACAGGACAGAGTGACCCTGGATGGTCAGGTTGCCAATACCCCGCGCGAGAAGGTGCTGGCCGGGCAGAAGGTGCATGTGGATGTCGAGCTGGAAGATGACACCCGCTTCGATGCGCAGGATATCGAGCTCAACATCGTTTACGAAGATGAACACATTCTGGTGATCGACAAGCCGGCCGGTCTGGTGGTTCACCCGGGCGCCGGTACACCCGATGGCACCATTCTCAACGCCCTGTTGCACCGCTACCCGGACATCGCCGAAGTGCCCCGCGCCGGTATCGTGCACCGTCTGGATAAAGACACCACGGGTCTGATGGTGGTCGCCAAGACAGTGCCGGCCCAGACCCATCTGGTGGAGGCGCTGCAGGCGCGCCAGATCACCCGTGAGTACGAAGCGATCGCCATCGGTCACATGACCGCCGGCGGCACCGTCGATGCCCCCATCGGCCGTCACCCGACCCAGCGCACCCACATGGCCGTGGTGCCTAATGGCCGTCCTTCCGTGACCCACTACCGGGTGCACGAGAAGTTCCGCGGTCACACCCGGCTGCGGCTGCGGCTGGAAACCGGTCGTACCCACCAGATCCGTGTGCACATGGCCCACATCAAGCACCCGCTGGTGGGTGATCCGGCCTACGGCGGTCGTCTGCGTCCGCTGCGCAACGCCATCCCCGAGCTGACCGAAGCCCTGCGCAACTTCCATCGCCAGGCGCTGCACGCCACCATGCTGCAGCTGGCGCACCCCATCACCGGTGAGGTGATGCAGTGGCACTCGCCGACGCCGCAGGACATGCTAGATCTGATGGAAGTGCTGCGGGCTGATACCCTGGCCAATCCGGACGATCTGGTCTGGAACTGATGAAGAGGGCACGCTTGCGACGATTCCTGCCGTGACCCGCCCTGCATGACTCGAAACGGGGCCCCTTGACTGGTTGCAGCCAAGGGGCCCCGTTTTCATATGAACGAAAGGAGCCACAGATGAAATGGATCGAACCCGACTGGCCGGCCCCGGCCAGGGTCAGAGCCCTGTCGACCACCCGTGACGGCGGCGTCAGCGAGGGGGTCTTTGCCGGCCTCAACCTGGGGGCCCACGTGGGGGACGAACCGGCCAGGGTCGAGGCCAACCGGGCCCGACTGCAGCAGGCGGCCTCCATCCCCGGCACTCTCAACTGGCTCAATCAGGTGCACGGCACCGCGGTGCATCCCGTCAGCAGCGACTATGGCTGCGCGCCGGATGCGGATGCTGCCTGCGCCCGAGACGCGGGGCAGGCCTGCATCGTGATGACCGCCGACTGCCTGCCTGTGCTGTTCTGCGATCGGGCCGGCACAGTGGTGGCCGCCGCTCACGCCGGCTGGCGTGGGCTGCAGGGGGGCGTGCTGGAGGCGAGCATCGCCGCCATGGGTCGCGAGCCGGGCGAGATCCTGGCCTGGCTTGGCCCGGCCATCGGCCCGCAGGCCTTCGAGGTGGGTGGCGAGGTGCGCGAGGCCTTTATGGCGGAGCAGGCTGCAGCAGAGGCAGCGTTTGTCCCTTCGCCCAACGAGGGCAAGTGGCTGGCGGACATCTATCAGCTGGCCCGCCTGCGCCTCGCCCGCGCCGGCGTCACCGCCGTTCATGGCGGCGAGCACTGCACCTTCAGCGACAGCGAGCAGTTCTACTCTTATCGTCGCGACGGCCAGACCGGCCGCATGGCTTCCATCATCTGGCTGGCCGAATAAACACTGAGCGGCCCCTTGTTTGCCAAGGGGCCGTGATCCCCTCACGCCTGCATCTGCAGAAAAAATAACCAGCCTCGCCCCTTGAAATAGTCCGTACGGGCCTCATCTTTCATCTCAGAAAGTTATGTTGTTTGCCGCGCAAGCGGCGTCTGCCTGTTTGAAGGGGGAGTGCAATGCGCCTCGATCGCCTGACCAGCAAATTCCAGATTGCTATTTCCGATGCCCAGTCTCTTGCGCTGGGTCGTGACCACCAATTCATTGAACCCGTTCACCTGATGACCGCCCTGGTCAACCAGGATGGCGGCTCCATTCGCCCGTTGCTGACCCTGACCGGGCTGGACATCAATGCCCTGCGTTCGCGTCTGGGTGAAGAACTCGACCGCCTGCCGCGTGTCAGCGGTGTGGAGGGGGACGTGCAGCTCTCCAACGGCCTCGGCCGGCTGCTCAACGTCTGCGACAAGCTGGCCCAGCAGCGCAAGGATCAGTTCATCTCCTCCGAACTGTTCGTGCTGGCGGCCCTCGACGAGAAGGGGACGCTGGGCGAGCTGCTGCGTGCCCAGGGGCTGACCAAGGAGAAACTCGAAGCGGCCATCGACAAGGTGCGTGGCGGCAAGAAGGTGGAGGATGCCAACGCCGAGGAGAATCGCCAGGCGCTGGAGAAGTACACCATCGATCTGACCGAGCGGGCCGAGATCGGCAAGCTCGACCCGGTGATCGGGCGGGATGACGAGATCCGCCGCACCATCCAAGTGCTGCAACGCCGTACCAAGAACAACCCGGTGCTGATCGGGGCTCCCGGCGTCGGCAAGACCGCCATCGTTGAAGGGCTGGCCCAGCGCATCATCAACGGCGAGGTGCCGGAGGGGCTCAAGAACAAGCGGGTGCTCTCCTTGGACATGGGGGCCCTGGTGGCCGGTGCCAAGTATCGCGGCGAGTTCGAGGAACGGCTCAAGGCGGTGCTGAACGACCTGGCCAAGGAGGAGGGCAACGTCATCCTCTTCATCGACGAGCTGCACACCATGGTCGGCGCCGGCAAGGGCGAGGGGGCCATGGACGCGGGCAACATGCTCAAACCGGCGCTGGCGCGGGGCGAGCTGCACTGCGTCGGGGCTACCACGCTCGATGAGTACCGTCAGTACATCGAGAAAGATGCGGCCCTTGAGCGCCGTTTCCAGAAGGTGCTGGTGGAAGAGCCGAGTGTGGAGGACACCATCGCCATCCTGCGCGGCCTGAAAGAGCGTTACGAGCTGCACCATCACGTGCAGATCACCGACCCGGCCATCGTGGCGGCGGCCCAGCTGTCGCACCGCTACATCGCGGATCGTCAGCTGCCGGACAAGGCCATCGACCTCATCGACGAGGCGGCGGCCAGCATCCGGCTGCAGATCGACTCCAAGCCCGAGTCCCTCGACCGGCTCGAGCGGCGCATCATCCAGCTGAAGCTGGAGCAGCAGGCGCTGATGAAGGAGGATGACGACGCCAGCCGCAAACGGCTCGAGCTGATCAACCAGGAGATCGGTGAAAAAGATCGGGAATACAACGAGCTGGAAGAGGTGTGGAAGGCCGAGAAGGCCGCCCTTGCTGGCACCCAGCACATCAAGGCGGCGCTGGAACAGGCCCGTCAGGATCTCGACGTGGCTCGCCGCGCAGGGGACTTGGGCCGCATGTCCGAGCTGCAGTACGGCCGCATTCCGGAGCTGGAGAAACAGCTGGATCTCGCCACCCAGGCCGAGATGCAGGAGACCAGCCTGCTGCGCAACCGGGTCACCGACGTGGAGATCGCAGACGTGCTGGCCCGCTGGACCGGGATTCCGGTGGCCCGCATGCTGGAAGGGGAGCGTGACAAGCTGCTGCGGATGGAAGATCAGCTGCACAGTCGGGTGATCGGTCAGGAGGAGGCGGTCGAAGCGGTCTCCAACGCCATTCGCCGCTCCCGTGCCGGTCTCTCCGATCCGAACCGCCCCATCGGCTCCTTCCTGTTCCTCGGGCCCACCGGGGTGGGCAAGACCGAGCTGTGCAAGGCGCTGGCGGAGTTCCTGTTCGATACCCAGGACGCCATGGTGCGGATCGACATGTCGGAGTTCATGGAGAAACACAGCGTGGCCCGTCTGGTGGGGGCGCCTCCGGGATATGTGGGTTACGAGGAGGGCGGTTATCTGACCGAGGCGGTACGCCGTCGCCCCTACTCGGTGATCCTGCTGGATGAAGTGGAGAAGGCCCACCCGGATGTGTTCAACATCCTGTTGCAGGTGCTGGATGACGGCCGGCTGACCGATGGTCAGGGTCGCACCGTGGATTTTCGCAATACCGTGGTCATCATGACCTCCAACCTGGGGTCGGATCTCATTCAGGAGCACCACTCCGAGAAGGATTACGACGAGATGAAAGCCATGTTGATGGAGGTGCTGGCACGCAGTTTCCGGCCGGAGTTCATCAACCGGATCGACGAGACAGTGGTGTTCCACCCGCTCGGCGAGGAGCACATCAAGTCCATCGCCCGCATTCAGCTCAAGAGCCTGATGAGCCGGCTGGAGGCCCAGGGCTACGAGGTGGAGGTGAGCGAAGCGCTGCTGAACAAGCTGGTGCACGCCGGGTTCGACCCCGTCTACGGTGCGCGTCCCCTCAAGCGGGCGATCCAGCACAAGGTGGAGAACCCGCTGGCGCAGGCGCTGCTCTCCGGCCGCATCGTCCCCGGCAAGAAACTGCTGCTGGGGGCCGACAGCAACGGCCTCACCATGACCCAATAACTGGATCGCTGATAAAAACGCAGGCCCCGAGCCTGCGTTTTTTTGAGGGGTAATTGCATGCTCACCTTTTCCGTACTGGTGGATGACGATGTCCATCTGCCTGGCTGTCTGCCCGAGAAGGGGCTGTCGCTGCTGCTGGAGTGCGACGGCCTCAGGGTGCTGTTCGACAGCGGCCGTGGCCGGGCGCTGCGCCACAACGCCGCCGTGATGGGGATCGATCTCGCCTCGCTCACCCATGTGGTGCTCTCTCACGGTCACTATGACCATGTGGGCGGGGTAGGCTCGCTGCCCGTCTATCCGACCCCCATTCCTCTCATCGCCTGTCCGGACGTGTTCTGCGAGCGGGGCTACTTCCTGCCGCTTCCCTTTTGGCGGCGCAACCTCTATCGCCTGTCGGGAGTACTGGAGCGGGAGTCGCTGGCGGCCAGAGGCTTGCTCCCCCACTGCTCGGCCGAGCCGGTGTGGCTCTCGGAGCGTCTGGTGTTCCTCGGCAGCATTGCGCGGCGCGAGCGGGCAGCCCCCTCGCTGCTTGGCTACATCATGCGGGACGGACGGGTGGAAAAAGACCTTATCAGCGACGATTCCGCGCTGGTCTACAAGAGCGAACAGGGGCTGATCGTCTTTATCGGCTGTGGTCACGCCGGGACCGAGAACATTATCGAGCGGGCCAGGGAGGTGTGTGGCGATGAGCGGATCCACGCCGTCATCGGCGGCCTGCACCTGAAGTTTTCCGGTCCGCAGCGGGCGGCGGCGCTTGGAGCCTATCTGCAGGAGGAGGCGGTGGAGAAGCTGTTTGCCTGCCACTGCACCGGCAGCAGGAAAGCGGATCTGCCGCGCCAGTGCCAGATCGGGGCCGGTTTCGAATACCGTTTTTCGGCGTAAAAAAAACGGCAATCCGAAGATTGCCGGGAGGAATGTAGTGAAGCGACCTGACGTGGGTTGAGCGGGTCGCAGGGGCAAGCCCCCGATGGCGAAGCAAGGCCGCTGCCGGCCTTGCCTCTTACAGCCTGCCGGGGTTGCGCTCGCTCAACCCCGACGGCCACTTGCCTGTCGCCATGCCGGCGTGATGACGCCGGCATGGCCTTCATTCGTTACAGCATGCCTTGCACGGCGGCCTTCATCTCGGCCGGCCAGACACCGACCTGAACCTGACCTATGTGCTCTTTTTGCAGCAGCAGCATGGCCAGACGGGATTGACCGATGCCGCCGCCGATGGTTTGCGGCATCCGCGCTGCCAGCAGATCCTGGTGCCAGTCGTACTGCAGGCGATCCTCGTCGCCGGTGATGGCGAGCTGGCGGCGCAGCGCCTCGGCGTCGACCCGGATCCCCATGGAGGAGATCTCGAAGCTGTCCTGCAGCACCGGGTTCCACACCAGGATGTCACCGTTCAGACCGGCCAGACCCAGCTCGCTGTGGCTGCTCCAGTCGTCGTAGTCCGGGGCACGCACGTCGTGGCGCTCGCCGTGGGAGAGGGCACCGCCGATACCGATCAGGAACACGGCACCCAGCTCCTTGGCGATGGCCCGCTCGCGCCCCTTGGCGTCGAGATCCGGGTAGCGGGTCAGCAGCTCTTCGCTGTGCACGAACTGGATTTCGGCCGGCAGGAAGGGGGTCAGCTCATGTTCGGCACAAACCGCGCGCTCGGTGGCCTTGATGGCGGCCCAGATGCCACGCACCGTCTCCTGCAGGTAGGCCAGATCGCGGCGCTCGCTCGGCATCACCTTCTCCCAGTCCCACTGATCCACGTAGACGGAGTGGATGGGGGTGAGGCGATCCTCGTCCGGACGCAGTGCCTTCATGTGGGTGTAGATGCCTTCGCCCGGACCGAAGCCAAAGCGGCCCAGGGTCTGGCGCTTCCATTTGGCCAGTGAGTGCACCACTTCGTAGCTGTGCTGCGGCAGAGTCTTCACCTTGACCTGCACCGCATTCTCGTGGCCAGAGAGGTTGTCTTGAGTGCCATCACCGACCCGGCTCAGGATGGGGGCTTGTACCTCCATCAGACCCAGTTGCTGGGCGAGTTGGCGGGAGAACATCTCTTTGACGAAGCTGATCTGTTGCTGGCTGCGAATGTAGTGCTGTTTCATGCTGAATACCTGTCTTGAACCCGTTGGATGTGAAGATTTTTCAACAGATCGCCAACTAAATTCAATATTCGATAATAGAAATAGGCTTTGTGTATTTTTTTCTTCAAAATACACCGGTGATTAATGATGAATCATCAAAGGGAGTGCAAAAAAGTGCCGGAAAATTATCGGATCGATAATCTCGATCAGGCCATCCTCACCGCCCTGATGGAGAATGCACGGCTGCCTTACGCCGAGCTGGCCAAACAACTGCTGGTCAGCCCGGGTACCATCCATGTGCGGGTGGAGAAGATGAAGCAGGCGGGGATCATCGAGGGAACGCGGGTGCAGGTGAACCCCAAGAAGCTGGGCTACGACGTCTGCTGCTTCATCGGCATCAACCTCAAGAGCGCCAAGGATTACCCCTCGGCGCTGGCCAAGCTGCAGGCGCTGGACGAGGTGGTGGAGGCTTACTACACCACGGGCCACTACAGCATCTTCATGAAGGTGATGACCCGCTCCATCGACGAGTTGCAGACCGTGCTGATCCACAAGATCCAGACCATCGACGAGATACAGTCCACCGAGACGTTGATCTCGCTGCAGAACCCGATCCTGCGGGATGTGAAGCCTTGAGCCGGGTTGCATGAGAGGGATATAGAGATCCACTCCCGTGCGAGACGCTTGTCTTGTTGCAGAACCCTAGTCTGCGGGATGTGAAGCCCTGACCGGCCGATCAGGGTTCGATATAGGGGATGCCGTACTTGTCGTAGAGGGCCTTGAGGCGGCCGTCGCGTTTCATGCGCAGCAGCTCGGCGTCATAGGCCGCCATCTGGGCCGGGGTATTCTGGTCGGCGCGGGCGCGGGCCCAGGTGTTGAAGTAGGGGCTGCTCTTGAGCGGTTTGGGCAGGTAGTCGAGCTTGCCTTCCAGTCCCTCCTCCCTGATCTGGGCGAAGGCGGTGACCAGCGGCATGGGGACCGTATCGATCCGCCCGGCCAGCAGCTTGCGCAGCTGCAGCTGGTTCATGGTGATCTCCTGGAAGTGATAGGAGGGATCGGTGAGGGCGGCGGCCAGCTCGGGGGTGTAGGAGAAATCCTTGGTCACCCCGATGCGCCAGGGTTTCAGATCGCTCAGCGTCTCGTAGCGGATCTTCAGCAGGTCGGCCTTGCGCACGAAAAAGTGCCAGCTGTGGCGGATATGGGCCTGCTGGGGGTAGATGAGGTAGCGTTCCCGCTCCGCCTTGTAGGAGTGGGTCATCACCACATCGCAGACACCGGTCTCTGCGTTGCGGGTGAGACGGGCACCGGAATCGGCCAGCTCGATCTTGATGGGGATCTTGAGTCTGCCGAAGATGGCGGTGACGATGTCGACATCGAGCCCTCTGGGCTGCTGAGCGGCATCGAGGTATTTGAGCGGGGGTTCCATCGTGCCACAGACGATCAGCTCCCTGGCAAAGGGGCTGAGCGGGAACAGTAGCCAAAGCAGGTGGATTACACGCAAACTACCTCTCCTGAACCCATTTGAAGATTATTTGGCACCTGATACCAGTATATTGGGTTGCCCCTGATTCGTAGAGGCGACTGTATATGGCAAACCCTGAAATTGAAAGCGAGCTGGACGGCATCGACAGGCTGTCGGTCTGCCTCTATCGCCTGGGCTTGAGTCTGGCAGCCTTGCTGCTGCTGTGTCGAGGGGCAAGCTTGCTGATCGGGCAGGATTTTTTGACGCCGGCACAGTGGCTGACAGCGCTGGCAGTGGCCAGCGGGGTATGCGGCCTGTGCCTGCATGTCTATGACAAGCGCATTCGCTTCTTGCTGCAGGGGCTGGGCTGGGGCGCCCTGTTGCTCAGTGCGAGCGGTGCGCCGGATGTGCTGGTGCTGGGAGCGGCCCTGGCCACGCTGGCGGGGCTGGCCTTCAAGGAGCAGTTCTGTTTCGCCATTCCGGGGATCAGGGCGGTGTCCCTGCTGCTACCCCTGTTGTGGCTGCTGGAGCTGACCGGCATCGGCTGGGCCGCCGCCCTGGTGGCGCTGGTGTGTGGCGCGCTGCTCTGCCTGCTCGCGCTGGCCAAGTGGCGGATGCCCCTGCACTTCGATATCGGCGACAAGGGGCGTTACCAGATTTAGGTGGGCAGGCAGGCCTTCATCTGGGCGTTGAGGGCCTGCATCACCTGCCGGCGGTTGATGATGCCAACGACCCGGTTCCCCTCCAGCACCGGATAGACCTTGGGTTTGGCCCCGGTCATCTGGCGGGCCAGCTCCAGTATGCTGTCATCCGGGCTGACCGAGAGCGGGGCCCGGTTCATCAGATCCTCGACCCGGGTGCGGGTATCGCAGTGGTAGCTGCCGGTGAGCAGGCTCGGGATGCAATCCTGCTCGGAGAGAAACCCGATCAGCCGCTGCTGCGGGTCCAGCACCGGCAGGCCGCTCAGGCCGGCGTCATGCAGTCGGTCCAGCGCGTCGGCCAGGCCGAGCTGCGGGGTGAGGGAGTGGGTCAGGCGGCTCATGTGGTCGCGAATATTTAACATGGACGTGGCTCCGTAGGGTGGCAATGGTGCCACTATGCCCACCGGATGGCAGCAACGGCCAATGGCTTGTGCCGTGGGGATCGATAGGCATTCCTGCGGATAAGAGAGGAGGGATTATGCGTGCATTGGTGACAGGATGTGGCCGTCGGCTCGGTTTCTATCTGTGCGAACAGCTGGTGGCGGCAGGCTGGCAGGTAACCGGCAGCTATCGCAGCGAGCGACCGGAGCTGGCGCGGTTGCGGGCGCTGGGGGTGACGCTGGTGCAGGCCGACTTCAACCGGGAGCAAGAGGTGGGCCGGCTCATCGAGGTGCTGGCCTCCCAGCCAGATCTGGCGCTGGTGATCCATAACGCCTCGGCCTTTGAGCCGCAGGCGAGCGAGCCGGCGGCCCAGCTGGCCCAGTTTGATCAATTCTACCGGGTGCACATGGCGGCCCCCTTCCAGCTCAACCGGGGGCTGGCCCCTCAGCTGGCGCGCCATCCCAACGCCAGCATCATCCACATCACCGACATCTATATCCACGCCCCGGCGCCCCAGTTCGCCAGCTATGTGGCCACCAAGGCGGGGGCCCATTCGCTCGCCATGAGCTTTGCCCGCGAGCTGGCGCCGGCCATCCGGGTCAACACCATAGAGCCTGGCCCCATTCTGTTTCTCGACGAGCATGGGGATGAGTGGCGTGAACAGGTGCTGGCGAAGACGCCGCTGGCGCGGGAAGGGGGGCTGGCGCCCATCTGGCAGGCGGTGCAGTTGCTGATGCAGAACGACTACATGACCGGGGCCAGCATCCGGGTGGATGGTGGCCGCGGTCTGGCCGTCATCTAGCCATCAACAGGGGATGGCCATGTCGCGCTGCAGGGCGACGGGGGCCAGGCCGACCAGCCCCTCCTCGATCACCTTGCCTGCCATCAAGCGAGTGTGTAGCGGCAGGGTCACCTTGGGGTCGTGCACCTCTCCTTTGCCGTAGAGTTCTGCCAACAGCTCGTCGAGATAGGCGTCAACCCGGGCGGCGGAGAAGTCGTCGTCCTCGCTGCTGGCCAGGATGTCGATGTCCAGCGGGCGGTCCCGCACCTTGCAGTGCGGATCGCTGCGATCCCGGCCGTGGGCCAGCTCCATGGCGACGAAGTGTGCCTTGAGTCTGGGCTGAGCCAGCTCGCTCTCGGCGACAAACAGGCAGTTGAGAAAGTCATGGCTTGAATGCATGCCGACCGGCTTGGTCTGGATCACCGAACTGAGCCGCAGGCGGCCAAAGTGGGCAAGCAGCTCGGCCACTGCCTGGCCGACATGCTGGTGGGGGTCAAGATTCGACCCTATGCTACACAGATAGAACATGTCATCAGTCCTTTGATAGGGCTCATCTGAAATTCTTACACAGCTCACGGTTATCGGCTTAACTATGCATTAACATCTGTTTGTCTGTTGTGATCAGGCTCTATCATCTTGGCAAGAAAGGAGATTTGCATGAGTGTGGAACTGAAATGGGCACTGCTGACCGCCTCGGGTGCGTTGGCCATGATCCTGATTATCTGTGTGGTATCCGTGGGTCTGGCATGACCCCGGAAGAGAGCATGAACCGGCCTTCTGGCCGGTTTTGCTTTTTGGGGGAGTGCGGATATGCTGACCCACCCCAGATGAAGTGAGACCGCACAAGATGACCAAGGTACGCCCACGCTCCCTGCTGCAAGTGGTATTGATGGGGTTCGTCCTGGTGTTGATGCCGCTGGGTGGCATGATCTGGCATGACAGCCAGGCCCTCGACCACCTCAGCCAGTTGACCAGCGACGAGCTGGAGCGGGCGGTGCGCGATACCCGCCGGGCCACTCTGCTGACCACCCAGGCCATCGATCTTGAGCGCACCCTGCGCCGTTATGCGGTGCTCGGGGATGAGCGCATCCTGACCAGTTACCAGCAGCAGCTGGCGAGCTACCGCGACCAGCTGGCCGCCCACCAGAGTTCCATTCCTGACGCCGAGGCCTATGGCGGCATCGAGCAGGCCCTCGTCTGGCTCGACAGCCTGCAGGATCTCGCCCGTGCCAAGGCCGAATCCAACAGCCCCAAGTTTGACGAGTTCAACGAGGCCAACCAGCAGCTCGAGATCATCACTCGCAGTCAGGTAGACGATCACGTCAGCAAGGTGCGGGCCACCATCGCCGCCCTGATGACCGAGATCTGGTGGGTCAGCGGTTTCGTGGCGGTGCTCAGCCTGCTGCTGGTATTGCTGTTTACCTACCTGATCATCCACCCCGTGCGTCAGATTGAGTCGCGGATCTTGAGTCTGGGGGCCGGTGTGGAGCCGGACAAGCGGCCGGTGGACGGGCCGGCCGAACTGGTGCTGCTGGGGGAGCGGATCGGCTGGCTGCACGACAAACTGAAGGAGCTGGAACAGCAGAAATACCAGTTCCTGCGCCACGTTTCCCACGAGCTGAAGACCCCGCTGGCGGTGCTGCGGGAGGGGGCGGATCTGCTCTCCGAGCAGCTTGTAGGGCCGCTCACCCCGGATCAGCAGGAGATCTGCCAGATGCTGGAGGAGAACAGCCGGCGCCTGCAGACCTTGATCGAGCGGCTGCTCGATTTCAACCGGCTCAGCCAGCAGGAGGTGTTCACTTTGACGCCGGTGGCACTGGCGCCCCTGCTGTCAGAATTATCTGCAGAATACCGGCTGGCGCTGGAATCCAAACAAATCAGTGTACACTTGCCGACCGATCCGATCACGCTGAAAGCGGAGCCATATCGCTTGCGGCTGATCCTCGATAATCTGTTCTCCAATGCGGTCAGCTACGGCGCCAAGGGAGGGCAGATCTGGATCCGCGCCGGGCAGGATGGCAACGGCAGCTGGCTGGAGGTGGCCAACGAGGGGCCCGCCATTCCCGTGGCCGAACGGGAGCGGATCTTCGAACCCTTCGAGCAGGGCAGTATTGTGCGCCAGGGCTTGCTGAAAGGTTCCGGAATGGGGCTCTCCATCGCCCGGGAATCGGCGATGAGCCTTGGCGGCGAGTTGGTATTGGTTGAAGATGAACAGGCGGATGTCTGTTTCCGGTTGACGTTGAAGTGAAGCCCAAGATGAAACAATGTGTTGTTCCGGTATTGATGATGAGCCTGCTCACAGGCTGTTCCCTGCTGCCAGCGCGTGACCCGGCGGCGTCGCCGGATCTCGCCCTCGCCAAGCGGATGGAGTTTGCCAACAAGGAGATGCAGGTGCGCCTGCAATACTCGGACTGGCTGCTGGCCAGCCATGCCCAGCAACGGGCCCAGGAGCGCCAGCGCCTCAAGGGGGCTACCGACCTCGAGAGCAGGGTCAGCCTGGCCATGGTCAATACCCACCCGTCCGAGTCGGTGGCCAGCCGGCGAGCCGGTCTGGACAAGCTCAAGAGCCTGCTGCCCGAGCTCGGCCTGGATGCCCAGGCCTTCCTGCGCAGCTGGATTGCCCTCGGCGAGGAGCTGCTGGCCCGTGACAGCCGGCGTGACGATCAGAGTCAGGAGGTGCAGCGTCTGCGCCGCCAGATCGAACAGCTCTCCGCCATCGATGAACAGCTCAATCAGCGCAAGCTGAACGGCAACGGCGAGGCGCTGAAATGAGTCGCATCCTGCTGGTTGATGATGATGCCAGCCTGCTCAAGCTGATGAGCATGCGTCTGCGCAGCCAGGGTTATGAGGTGGATACCGCCGACAGCGCCGAAGGGGCGCTGGACCGGTTGCGTCAGCAACGGGCCGATCTGGTGCTGAGCGACTTGCGCATGGCCGGCATGGACGGGCTGGCGCTGTTCGAGCGGATCCAGTCCCAGTGGCTGGGGCTGCCGGTCATCATCATGACCGCCCACGGCACCATTCCCGATGCCATTCAGGCGACCCGCTCCGGGGTATTCAGTTTTCTGACCAAGCCCATCGACAAGGACGAGCTGTTCGCCACCATAGAGCATGCGCTGAGCCTGACGCGCCCAAAGCAGCGCCAGGAGTGGCAGTCGCTGATCCTGACCCGCAACCCGCAGATGGAGCAGTTGCTGATCCAGGCCAGCAGCATCGCCACCATGGAGGTGCCGGTGCTGATCATGGGCCCTTCCGGTTCCGGCAAGGGGGTGATGACTCAGGCGCTGCACCAGGCCAGTAGTCGGCGTGATCAGCCGCTGTATGTGATCAACTGTGCCGCGCTGCCCTGGGCTGCGCTGGATCTGCAGCTGTTCGGCGAGGATGGCCAGTCCGGCCTGTTTGAGCAGGCCAAGGGTGCGACCCTGTTTCTTGACGAGATAGGGGATCTGTCGGAGTCGCTGCAGGCCAAGCTGCTGCAGGTATTGCAGGAGTACGGCCAAGGCACGCCTGAGGTGCGGGTCATCAGCTCCAGCCATCAGGATCTGGTGGCGGCGATGGAGGAGGGGCGCTTTCGGGAAGATCTCTTCTATCGGCTCAACGTGGCCAACATCACAATGCCACCCCTCAGTGCCCGCAGCGAGGATATCCCCTTGCTGGCCAGGCAGGCGCTGGACGAGTATCGCAGCCGACACGGCGAGTGCGCCGCCCTCGGCTTCTCGCCGGAGGCGCTGGCGCTGCTGGCGGCGGCGGCCTGGCCCGGCAACGTGCGCCAGCTCTACAGCGTGGTGGAGCAGCTGGCCAGCCTCTGCTGCAGCCCGGTGATCGGCGCAGTCATGGTGGAGTCTGCCCTGAGTGGCGGCAGTGGCGGCATCCCCTCGTTCAACGAAGCGCGGGCCGAGTTCGAGAAGGAGTATCTGATCCGGCTGCTGCGCACCACCGAGGGCAATGTCACCCTGGCGGCCAGCATGGCGGGCAGAAACCGCACCGACTTCTACAAGCTGTTGAACCGGCACGGCATAGAAGCGGCGAACTTCAAGTCGAAGGGATAAATGACAGAGGGGCGGCCCGTCGATGACGGGCCGCCCCTCTGGTTTTAGACCGGATCGGTCACGTTAGGCCGGTTCAAGCCGGGTCGGTGACGCCCGCCGTGGCCTGGGTTTTCTGGGTTTTATGGGAGAGCCAGAGGCCGCTCGCCTTCATCAGGTAGCCGAACAGCGCACCTATCACCAGGGATGGCAGGATCAGTCGCCACTCTCCCGCCGCTCCGAAGGTGGCGCAGCAACCGGCGAAGGTGCCGGGAATGTAGGAGAGCCACTGCTGCCTGGCCTGCACGCACATCAGGGTCGCCACCACCCCGGTCATCAGGTAGCCCGCCACCCCGGCGCCCCACCAGGCGTCGCCATGGATCAGCAACAGGGCCCACAGCATGCCGCTGGCATTGCACAGCAGGGTCTGCAGCAGCGCCTTGTAGCCGCCGCTGGAGGCGAAGTAGCTGGTGCAGCCGAGGAAGCCGACCCAGGAGATGAGGCCGAGGGTGACGGCGACCCAGCCCCAGACGGCGGAGAGGATCCCGGTCGTGATGGCGATGGCGATCAATGGGCTCATGGCGTGACTCTTCAGTAGTGAAATCCGGAAAAAGGGGAGCCTACCCCGCGCAGGGGGGGCGGCAAGCAGGGGCGGAATTGTGTGTGATCTGCATCACTCATTTCAACTCAGGAATACGCTTGCGCTCGCGAAAAAAATTCATGGTGAGGCGGTCGTGTCTGCACCATAGTTAGAGGCCCTGTCCTGCTCATGGAGTGAGTCTGATGGTGCCAAATGTGATCGTTCCCCTGCTGGTGTTCGTAGTGCTGTTTCTGGTCGGAACCATGGCCAAGGCACTGCCCCTCTATCAGTTCATGTAATTTTCCGTGAAATAAAACTCGGCCGGGGCGGGTCTTATGATTGTTACCCTCATCGCCCCGGGAGTTTTTCCATGTTGCTCAAGCGCCGCTCTGCCCATCACCCCACCGAACAGGACGTCACGCCGGAAGCCGTCTATCAGGATCGTCGCCTGATCCTGAAAGGGCTGGGGCTCGGCGCCGCCACCCTGGCGTTGCCGACCCAGGCCGGGGTGCTCGATCTCTTCTCTGGCGACAAGCCGGCACCGGTCGCCACCCGGGCGCTCAACATCCACGCCGCCGCCCGGCCGGAGGGGCTGATCCTCACGCCGGAGGAGAAGGCCACCACCCACAACAACTTCTACGAGCTGGGTACCGACAAGGGGGATCCGGCCCGCAACGGCCACTACCTCAAGCCCGAGCCCTGGACCCTGAAGGTGGAAGGGGAGGTGGCCAAGCCATTTACCCTGGATGTGTGGGATCTCATCAACAAGAGCACGCTGGAGGAGCGTATCTACCGGCTGCGCTGCGTGGAGGCCTGGTCCATGGTGCTGCCCTGGAGCGGCATCGCGCTGGCGGATCTGATACGCCGGGCCGAGCCCACCAGCCGTGCCAGGTTTGTGGCCTTCGAGACCCTCTATGATCCGGAGCAGCTGCCCGGTCAGGCTTCCCGCTCCCTCGGCGGCGGCATCGACTATCCCTATGTCGAGGGGCTGCGCATCGACGAGGCGATGCATCCGCTCTCCTTCCTGGCGATGGGGCTCTACGGCAAGGCGCTGCCAGCCCAGAACGGCGCGCCGATCCGGCTGGTGGTGCCCTGGAAGTACGGCTTCAAGAGCATCAAGAGCATCGTCTCCATCCGGCTGGTGGAGGAGATGCCACCCACTACCTGGAACCTGCTGGCCCCCAACGAATACGGCTTCTACGCCAACGTCAATCCAGCGGTGGATCACCCGCGCTGGAGCCAGGCCAGCGAGCGCTTCATCGGCGAGGGGGGCATCTTCGGCGCCAAGCGCCAGCCGACCCTGATGTTCAATGGCTATGCCGACGAGGTGGCGTCCCTCTATCAGGGCATGGACCTGCGCAAGTGGTATTGAGACGAGAGGAGCTGACATCATGACTCTGCGACTGACGGCGCGTCACATCACCTTGCTGCGGGCGCTGGTACACCTCGCCTCGCTGGGGTTTCTGCTCTGGCTGCTGGTGGCCGTGCCCGGCGGTCTGCTGGGAGGGGATCCGGTACAGGGGCTGACCCACTATCTGGGCAAGGGGGCGCTCAATCTGCTGTTGATTACCCTGCTGGTGTCGCCGCTGGCCAAACGCTGGCGGCAGGGGCCGCTCATCAAGCTGCGCCGCCCGCTCGGGCTCTGGTGCGCCGCCTGGGCCGGTCTGCACTTTATGGTCTGGCTGGGGCTGGATCTGCAGTTTGACTGGCGGCTGATTGGCGGCGAGTTGGTCAAGCGCAGCTATATCGTGGTGGGGATGGTGGCGCTGCTGTTGCTGCTGGCGCTCAGCCTCACCTCGATCCCGGCCCTGCTGCGGCGCATGGGGCCGGCCTGGCAGAAGCTGCACAACTGGATCTACGCGGTGGCCCTGCTGGTGCCGGTGCACTACTGGTGGTCGCTCAAGAGCGGCTGGCAGGAGCCCCTCATCTACCTGTTGCTGGCCTGCGCCCTGCTGGTGCCGCGCCGCGACAAGCTGCTGCGCCCCTGGCGCCGGCTTCGGCCGCAGAAACTGAGGGAAGCATGAGGCAGGCAAGCGGCATTACCCTGACAACCCGCCATAAAAAAGAGGCCTAGTCGGCCTCTTTTTTGATGTCACCCGTATGGGCGTCGACCAGGAGTCGTACCCGCTGCCCCTGGGCATCCAGGGTTTCCACCTCGAATTTGTCCCCTTCCAGCTCCACTTCCCGAATGTCGTGATACCCTTGGGCCACCAGCAGCTTGACCAGCCCGGCCATGTCGAGACGGCTTTCGGCCGCCCAGCCGAGGGTGGAAAAGAGGCAAAGGATCAGCAGGAAACTGCGTCGGATCATATTCATTCCGGATTCATGGCTGGCAGACTATAAACGGCATTATGTTAGGTTTTGGGAGATGAATCATCCATGAATAGAGCCCTGTCTCTGCTTGGGTTGCTGCTGCCGGCACTGGCACAGGCGGCCACGCCGAACGAGGCCTTGCTGCAACAGGCGGTCAGCGAGGGACGGGTGCGCCCCTTTCATGAGGTGATGGAGGTGGCTTCTCGCCTGCCGGTACGGGTGCTGCGGGTCGATCTGGGGGAGGAGGACGGCATCTGGCTGTACGAACTCAAGCTGATCGACAGCGAGAACAGCGTCATCAAGGTGGGCTATCGGGCCGACAATCTGGAGATGGTGTGGCTCAAGGGCCATCATCTGGAGCGGCTGTTCGAACCGCGTCCGCCCCCGGAAGAGGAGTAACGGCGTGAGCCCGCGAACCCACCGTCCGGTTCGTCCCCCCAACCGCTGCCGGTTCCGGCACAACCCTGCTTTGGATACCCATTTATGCGAATTCTGATAGTTGAAGATGAGAAGACCCTGGCTGGCCAGCTGGCGGAACAGCTGCGCCTGTCCGGTTTCGTGACCGACCTCTGCCACGACGGCAACGAGGCCGGCTTTCTCGGCGAGACCGAACCCTACGACGCCATCATTCTGGATCTCGGTCTGCCGGGGCGCGACGGCCTGAGCGTGCTCAAAGAGTGGCGCAGCAAGGGGATCGACACCCCGGTGCTGGTGCTGACAGCTCGTGGCCAGCTGCACGAGAAGATCGAGGGGCTCAACGCCGGGGCCGACGACTACCTCACCAAGCCGTTCCAGGTGGCCGAGCTGGTGGCCCGGGTCCATGCCCTGGTGCGACGGGCGGCGGGCAACGCCAGCTCGATCCTGGAGATCGGCGGAGTGCGCCTGGACATGGCGGCGTCCCAGGTGTGGTACGAAGGCACCCCCATCAAGCTGACCGCCCACGAGTTCCGGGTACTCGGCTATTTGATGCAGCACAGGGGCAAGGTGGTGTCGCGCAGCGAGCTGATCGACCACATCTACGCCCAGGATTTCGACCGCGACTCCAATACGGTGGAGGTGTTCATCGGCCGGATCCGCAAGAAGACCCACGCCGATCTGATCGAGACGGTGCGCGGCCTCGGCTACCGGATCAACGAATGAGCCTGATCTTGATGCCCTTTTGCAGCGGAGCGGCTGAATGAGGCTGGTGCGTACCCTGCGGGGGCGGCTGGTGGTCATCGCCATGGTCTGGTGCGGCCTGTTCCTGTTCGCCACCGGCTTCAGTCTGCAGACCATGATGCGCAACTACTGGCAGGAGGCGGAGGCCGACGGCCTGCGCCTGCAGCTCTACGATCTGCTCTCCCGCCTCGAGATCCAGCCGGATGGCCTGCCGGTGGTCACCGAACCCATGGCCGACCCCCGCTTTCGCCAGCCCTACTCGGGTTACTACTGGCAGCTGGAGCTGGGGGAGAGCGTGGTCAGCCGCTCCCGCTCCCTGTGGGATGTGCACCTCGACGTGCACGGCCTGAAGTCGGCCTTCGGTGATCCGGATCTTTTCGTCGGCAAGGGGCCCAACAAGGAGCCGCTGCTGATCATGACCCGTACCGTGCTGCTGCCCGGTTCGGATCGGGTGTTCACCCTGGTGATGGCCAAGGACAGCAGCGCCTTGACCCAGACCCTGAAGAAGACCCGCATCAGCCTGTTCCTCGGCCTCGGCTTTGCCGCGACCGGGCTGGTGCTCGGCTTCATGTTCCAGATCGTCTACGGCCTGCGGCCGCTGCACCTGTTGCGCCGCGAATTGAGCCGGGTTCATCAGGGCCATCAGGAGGGGTTCCGGCTGCGCTATCCGCTGGAGATCCAGCCGTTGGTGGAAGACATCAACCGGCTGCTGCACCACTACGGCGAGCTGTTGCAGCGGGCCCGCTCCCACACCGGCAACCTGGCCCACGCCCTCAAGACGCCGCTCAGCATCATGCGCAATCAGGTGGCCCAGCTGCCACCGGAGGATCAGGCCGCCCTCGGCGAGCAGCTCGATCAGATCCAGCGCCACATCGACTACCACCTCGGCAAGGCGAGGGTGACCGGCGCCGCCAAGATCCTCGGGGTGTCGACCCCGGTGCGGGCGCGGGTGGAGTACATCTGCCGCGCCTTCTCCCGCCTCTATCCGGGCCGGGAAGTGGACCTGCAGGTGCCGGCCACCCTGGCGGTCGGGGTGGAGGAGCAGGACTTCGACGAGATGGTGGGCAACCTGCTGGAGAACGCCTTCAAGTGGTCGGCCGGCCGGCTGCGCATCTCCAGCGCCGAGCTGGGGGGCTGGATCACCCTGCGCATCGAGGATGACGGCCCCGGCATGAGCGAGGATCAGATCGCCAAGGCGGTGCTGCGCGGGGTGCGCCTCGACGAGAAGGTGCCGGGCTCGGGCCTGGGTCTCAACATCGTCTCCGATCTGGCGGAAGCTTACCGCGGCAGCCTCATCATGGGGCGCGCCGAACTGGGCGGGCTGGCGGCTTCCCTCTCGCTGCCCAAGGTGGCAAGAGTGGAGAGCTAGGCATAAGATATGGCACCTGTTTTAGCCTGAGGAAGAGAACCATGACCGATGATCCATGGGCACTGTGTCACCTCGACGATTCGTTCGATGCCTCCGTGCTGGGCACCAAGGGGGCCCAGATCCAGTGGTTTGAGGATCGCGACAGCCTGATTGCCTTCCTGCTGGAAGATTTCGTTGACCTGCTGGCCGACGTGGGCGAGCTGGATGAGGATCAGACCGAGCGGGCGCGCGAGCGCTTCACCCTGCTGGTGGAGCAGAGCTTCGACGATCGCGGCCTGATGGACGCCATCAACGATCTCGCCTCCGGCCTGCGCCGCATCGCCTGGCTGGGGCCGCTCTCCGAGCTGGCCGAGCTGAGCGATGACTTCGCCTCCGGCCTGCGCCGCTACTTCTGGAGCCAGTACGACGGGGATGAAGATGACCCGGATGCCTGGGTGCCGGAAGAACTCTGGCCTCAGCTGGTGGAGTGTGCGGAAGAGTACATGGTGGAAGGGGACTTCTGATTCTGAGCCCTTGTCCGCGCTCTGGCTGCAAAGCGGGTGGCGTGTGCGTAAGAGTAGATGGTTGAGGGTGGCTTCCGAGTCACACCACAAACCTAGATAAGAAAACGGCGCCTTGATGGCGCCGTTTTTGTTGCTTACTCGTCTGCTCAGGCGTTGGCCGGCACCGCGTGGGCGGTGTTGACCGGGGCCGGGCCCTGGTACTTCTCGATCTGCAGCTGGGCCATGTGACCGCAGTTGCCCTGCGCCAGGCTGGAGGTGCCTTCGTCGAAGGTGAGGCAGTTGACGTTACCGTTCTTGCACAGGCTCCCCGCCTCGCCCGGTTTGGCCGGATCGAACCAGGCCCCTTCGCACACCCGCACCACCCCCGGACGGATGTCGGTCGAGAGCAGGGCCCCCACCAGGATCTGGCCGCGGTCGTTGAAGGCCCGCACCAGATCGCCATCCTGGATGCCGCGCGCCTTGGCGTCGTCCGGGTGGATCAGGATCGCCTCGCGATCGGCGACGGCGAACTTGTCCCGCAGCGGGGTGTTGTCGAGCTGGGAGTGCAGCCGCTGGGTCGGGTGGGAGGTGTTGAGCGACAACGGATAGCGGGTCGCCTCCTTGCTCTTGATCCACTCCTTGGGTTCATACCACTTGGGATGGCCGGCGCAGTCGGCATAGCCCATGCCGGCCACCGTGCTGGAGAAGATCTCGATCTTGCCGGACGGGGTCCCGAGCGGGTTGAGCAGCGGGTTCTCACGGAAATCGGCGTGACGGATCCACTGGCGGTTCGCCTCGGGCACCGGGAAGCGGATGTAGTTGTTGGACTCCCAGAACATGTTGAACGGCGGCAGCGCCACCCGGGCGCCGCGGGCCTGGGCGGCCATGCCGTCGTACATCTGCTTGAGCCACAGCATCTCGTCCTTGCCTTCGGTGTACTGCTCCTGCAGGCCCAGCTTGGCGGCCACGTCACGGAAGATGTCGAAGTCGTTGCGCGCCTCGAACTGGGGCGGCACGCACTGGTGCATCGGGAAGACGTAGCGCTGGGAGTAGTCGCCGCCCATCTCCAGATCGTTGCGCTCGTAGCTGGTGGTGGCCGGCAGGACGATGTCGGCGTGCTTGGCGGTGGCGGTCCAGTAGGGCTCGTGCACGATCACGGTCTGCGGCTTGCGCCAGGCCTTGACCAGGTTGTTGGTGTCCTGGTGGTGGTGGAAGGGGTTGCCGCCCGCCACGTAGACCAGCTTGATGTCCGGGTAGGTCACCTTGCGGCCGTTGAAGTCGATGGTCTTGCCGGGGTTGGCCAGACAGTCGGCGATGCGGGCCACCGGGATCGGCGCCGGCCCGTTCTTCGGTGCATTGCCGGCGGAGATGCCCGCCAGGATGCCGCCCTTGGCGGTGGGGCTGCCACCGGAAGAGTAGTGGTAGCTGAAGCCGTAACCGCCGCCCGGCAGGCCGATCTGGCCCAGCATAGCGGCCAGGGTGACCAGCATCCAGTTGGGCTGCTCGCCGTGCTGCTGCCGCTGCATGCCCCAGCCCGCCATGATCATGGTGCGCTTGGACGCCATGTCGAGGGCCAGCTGGCGGATCACCTTGGCATCGACGCCGCAGATGGAGCTTGCCCACTCGGCGCTCTTCGGCTGGCCGTCTTCCTTGCCGAGCAGATAGGTGAGGAACTTGTCGAAGCCGGTGGTGTAGCGGTCGAGGAAGGCTTGATCGTGCTTCTGCTCGCTGTAGAGGGTGTGGGCCACCCCCAGCATCATGGCCACGTCTGTGTAGGCGTTCGGTGCAATCCACTCGGCCCCGGCCAGCTTGGCGGTTTCGTTGTAGACAGGGTCGATGCTGATGATGCGGGTGCCTTTATCTTTCAGCGCCTTGAAGCCGGCCTGACCCTCGTGATCCGGCATGTTCCAGCTGTTCTTCAGGGTGACCTGGGCGTTGACCCCCCACAGCACCACCAGTTCGGCGTGCTCGATGACGTTGGGCCAGGCGGTCTGCTGTTCATATACCTCGATGGAGCCCATCACGTGGGACATGATCACCTGGGCGGCGCCGGCGGAGTAATCGCCGGCATAACCGGTGAAGCCGCCCGCCAGGTTCATCAGGCGGTGCAGCAGGGTGCGGCTGTTGTGGAACATGCCGACGCTCTTCCAGCCGTAGGAACCGGCGTGGATCGCCTGCGGGCCGAAGTCGCTCTGCACCCGGCTGATTTCGCCGGCCACCAGGGCGATGGCCTTCTCCCAGCTCACCCGCACCCACTCGTCGGCGCCGCGCAGCTCGGGCTTGGCCCCTGGGCCCTGCTCCAGCCAGCTCTTGCGCACCATGGGGTACTTGATGCGGTTCTTGGCGTGGACCTGGAACGGCGCCATGTCGATGAGATCGTTGGGGGCCGGATCATCGGCCACCGGCTGGACCCGTACCATGCGGCCCTCTTCGACGATGGCCTCGAAAGCCCCCCAGTGGGCGCCGGTCAGGATGCCTTTCTGGGCCGGCACCAGGGTCGGGAACTGTTCAAGGGCCGTACTGATGGCCTGGGCCAGCGCACTCTTCGGGAAGACACCGGCCAGCAGCGGCAGGGCGGCGCAGGCGCCGAGCCCCTTGAGCAGGTTGCGGCGGGAGAGATTGGTTTGCTTATCGGTAAAAAAAGTCATGACGATTTCCTCTGTGCCAGCCTTAGTGCGCCGCGTTCATGTCACTGGCATGTTTCTGGACGTATTGGGTCAACATGCGTGCCTGTTCCGGGGTCAGGGAGGTGCGTGATTCCATCCCCTTGATGACGCCGATCCACTGGTTGGCGTTGAAATGATCCAGTGCGGTGAGGCCGTGGCAGCCGGTACAGTTGTTGGACATCAGGGTGGAGGCGTACTGCCACAGCTTGCCCTGATCGCCGATGAGCTGGCTCTGATCCACCCAGGCGGTCAGGCTGACCTGATGCCAGGTGAGGTTGGTGGCGCTGTCGGTTTCGCTCTTGCCGGTGGTGAGCTGCGCCTTGGCCTTGTCGCCGAGCAGGGTGCTCAGGATGCGCTTGCCGGGGGCGGCGTAGAACACCTCGCTAACCCCGTCCTGCTGCCAGCCGTCGATGCGCACCTGGGCACGGCCGTTGTCGTTGGCCAGCACTTCCACCTGGGTGGAGGGCATCAGGGTGCCTTCGTCAGTCTTGGCGCCGGCATCCAGATAGAGCGGGGTGGTGGCGATGGCGTAACGGGTGGTGACGTTGGCCGGGGTCTGGGCGGCGGCTTGCGCCAGCTCGCTGGCACCGGCGGCGGCCAGGCCGCTCATGTCGGGCATGATGTGGGCGACGCCGCGGTGGCAGTCGATGCAGGTCTGGCCCTCCTTGATGGCGACCGGGTGCTCTGCGCGGGCGTTGGGGCGCTGAGCCAGGATGTCCATCGCCGCGTAGCTGTGGCAGCTGCGGCAGGTAGCGGAGTCGTTGACCTTCAGCTCGTCCCACACCGACTGCGCCATGCGCAGCTTGTGGGCCTCGTATTTCTCCGGCGTGTCGAGGGTGCCGATCGCCTCGTGATAGATGTCTTTCACGGCGCGGATCTTGGTCCACAGATAGGAGGTGGGATCACCCGGAATGTGGCAGTCGGCGCACTCGGCGCGGATGCCCTTCACGTTCTGGAAGTGGACGCTGCCCTGATACTCGGCCAGCGGGGTCTGCATGGAGTGGCAGGAGACGCAGAACTCGGTGGAACTGGTCTTGTGCATGACGGTCACCGTGACCCCCAGCGCTGCAACGCCCAGCAGGGCTCCAAGCAGCAGTAGCCAGAACCAGGTTTTTCTCAACAGTTTTCCAAGCATGACGGCGTTTTCCTACGTTCAAATATTACCAATATAGTAGTATCCATGGAGAGGTAGTTGATTGACCTCTATCATGATTTATATTTTGTATTGTTATTTTAAATGCAATTATTATTTTGTTATTTATCATTTAACTGAATTTAATTTAACATCCTGCGATTTTACCGTCTTTTTGCTCCTCGTTTGAGGCGTAATTGATGCCGCTGCGCCACTTTCTCTCCACTTTTTATCGTTGGGCCATGACTCCCTGCTCCCTTCTCTTGCCTGTGCAGTAGCCTGTCGTCTCGCGCCGGGCAGGGGCTTGGGCTTTGCCCTGGGCCCGGTATATACTGTTCGCATATACAGTGTTTAGGTGTTTGCCATGCGACTCTTTATCGCCGAGAAGCCCAGTCTGGGGCGCGCCATTGCCGACGTGCTGCCCAAGCCCCACAAGAAAGGGGAGGGCTTCATCGAAACCGCGCAGGGGGATGTGGTGACCTGGTGCATCGGCCACCTGCTGGAGCAGGCCGAGCCCGATGCCTACGATGCCGCCTACAAGCAGTGGCGCATGGAATCCCTTCCCATCATCCCGAGCCAGTGGCAACTGGTGGCCAAGCCGAAGACCAAGACCCAGCTCACCGTCATCAAGCGCCTGCTCAAGCAGGCCGACTGCGTGGTCAACGCCGGTGACCCGGACCGGGAGGGGCAGCTGCTAGTGGACGAGGTGATCGATTTTCTCGGCTATGGCAAAACCCGGCCGGTGCTGCGCTGTCTCATCAGCGATCTCAACCCGCCGGCAGTGCGCCGCGCCCTCGACAAGCTCAGAGACAACAAGGAGTTCGTGCCGCTGGCGGTATCGGCGCTGGCCCGCAGCCGGGCCGACTGGCTCTACGGCATCAACATGACCCGCGCCTATACCCTGCTTGGTCGCAAGGGGGGCTGCAGCGAGCTGCTCTCGGTCGGCCGGGTACAGACACCGCTACTGGGGCTGGTGGTAAGGCGGGATCTCGAGATAGAAGCCTTCGTGCCCAAACCCTTCTTCGAGGTGCTAGCCCATCTACAGACCGAAGGCAACGAGCGTTTCAGCGCCAAGTGGCTGCCTTCCGAGGCCTGCCTGCCCTGGCAGGACGAGGAGGGGCGGGTGCTCAGCCGGGCACTGGCCGCCAAGGTGGTGGAGCGGATCCAGGGTCAACCCGCACTGGTGGAAGAGGTGGAGGAGCAGGCCCGCAAGCAGGCGGCGCCGCTGCCCTACAACCTCTCCAGCCTGCAGATCGATGCCGCCAAGCGGTTCGGCATGGACGCCAAGCGGGTGCTGGACGTCTGCCAGAGCCTCTATGAACGGCACAAGCTCATCACCTACCCCAGATCCGACAGCCGCCATCTGCCGAGCGAGCACTTCAATCGGGCCGGCCAGGTGCGGGAGGCCATCGCCAGCACGGCGCCGGCGCTGGCCAGGGCGGTAAGCGAAGCGGACGGCAAGATCCGCAGCAAGGCGTGGAACGACAGCAAGGTGGATGCCCACCACGCCATCATCCCCACCGAGAAGCACGGCAACGAGGGGAGCCTGAGTGGCGATGAAGCCAGGCTGTATGGCCTGATTGCCCGCCAGTATCTGCTGCAGTTCTACCCGCCGTTCGAGTACAACGACAGCAAGGTGCTGCTGCGCATCGCCGGCGGGCAGTTTCAGGCCAAGGCGCGGCGGATCCTCAAGGCGAGCTGGAAGGCGCTGCTGGGGGTGGAGGAAGATGACGAGGAGGAGGCGGGAACCCTGCCTGCCCTGCGTCAGGGCGAGCAGCTGCTGTGCGAGCGGGGGGAGTTGCTGGAGAAGATGACCCAGCCCCCCAAGTCGTTCACCGATGCCACCCTGCTGGCCGCCATGACCGGCATCGCCTGCTACGTGCAGGATCCCGAGATCCGCAAGACCCTGCGCGAAACCGACGGCCTCGGCACCGAGGCGACCCGGGCCGGCATCATCGACTTGCTGTTCAAGCGCCGCTTTCTGGTGCGCCAGGGCAAGAGCATCAAGGCGACCCCGACCGGGCGGGCATTGATCCAGGCCCTGCCGGCCACGGCCACCACCCCGGACATGACGGCGCTGTGGGAGCAGCACCTCGGCCGGATTGCCGAGCGGCAGGCGAGCTATCAGCAGTTCATGGGGCCGCTCACCGAGCAGTTGAACGGTTTGATCGACGGCGCCAGGCAGGATTCGGGGGCCAGCTTCAGCGCCCTACCCAAGGCGGCGCCCGGGGCCGACAAGCGTCGCTTCACCAAACGCAAGCGCAGCCCGGAGAGTGGTGGCACGACGGGGGCAGGCAAGCGGGGGAGCAAGCGGCCAGCCCGGGCCGCCTGATAAAAAAACGCCCCTGTCGGGGCGCAAAAAGGCATTGTCGTCAGGCGTCGGCCAGTCTGGCGCGACTCAAATTCAGGTAGTGCCAGGCAACGCCGAGCAGCACCAGATCCTTGAAAATGAAAAACTCGGTGACCGGCACTCCGTCGACCAGCTTCCAGACGCCCGGCAGGGTCAGCAGAAAGCTGAGGGTCACGAGGAAGGTCAGGATGGCCCCCAGGCTGCTCCAGTAGCCCAGACGTGGCCGCCACAGGCCGACAATCAGGCCGCAGGCGATCAGGATCTCGACCAGCCCGATCAGATTGGAGACCGCCTGCTCCGAGAGCACGGCATAGAGCCAGCTCATCAGCGGGTGGCTTGCCACCAGCGGCCGGATGGCCGCCGCCTCGGTCGGTGTGAACTTGAACACGCCGATCCAGAGCAGGGTCAGTACCACCCCCGCGAGGGCGATCAGAAAACCTCGGTCATGGCGTTCCATTTCTGCTCCTCTGTCAGGGGGTGAGCGTGACGGGCGGAAAGTCGATGTCGGTTTCCGCCAGATGATTGCCGTAGTTGGTCAGGGTATTGATGACCACCTGCCCCAGCACCTCCATCATCAGCTCATCATCCACGCCCGCCGCCCGGGCGGCGGCCAGTTGCGCATCGCTGATGACGCCGCGCTGGGTGACCAGGGCGACCGCTAGCTGCAACAGGGCGTGATCGAGCGGATCCGTCGCCTGGGCGAGACGGGCAGCCCGGATGGCGTCGTCATCGAAACCGGCCCGGCCAGCCAGCAGGGTGTGGGCCGACAGGCAGTACTGGCAGGCGTTGGCCTGACCGATGGCCAGTGCCAGCAGCTCCCGCTGGCGGGCGCTGAGCCGCCCCTTGCCCAGCGCGTCGGCAAAGCCGAGCAGACCGTTGAGCAGGGCCGGTGAGTGGGCCAGGGTTGCGTAGAGGTTGGGGACCATGCCCAGGCTGCTTTTAAGAGCGGCGAAGGTGGGGGCGGCTGCCGGTTTGGGCTGCACGACGGCGTGAATGCGACTCATGATGTGCTCCTGTTTGGGTTGGGTACGGGAGACACTATGCCGGTTTTAATGGTACGGTTTATCACCCAGAGTCCATCATTGACTACCAGGCGTCTCAAATATGGATCCACTCTCGATATTGCTGGCCCATGCCGCTCCCCAGGCCAGTCTCTTTTTCGCCGGCAACCTGTGTCAGCACTCTCACAGCAGCGACTATCCCGCCGGCGGCCATCTGCACTTGTTGCGCCGTGGCGAACTGCTGCTGCGCGAAGAGGGGGGTGAACCCCTGTTGCTGACCGAGCCGACCCTGATCCTCTACGCCAGGGGGCAGGCTCACAGGCTCGAACCCCGCCAGCTGGCGGGCTGCGACCTGGTGTGTGCCAGCGTGTCGTTCGGGCCGGCAGGAGACTCACCACTGCAGCTGGCGTTGCCGGATACCTTGGTGCTGCCGTTGCAGACGATCCCGGCCATTGCGCCGGTACTGACCCTGCTGTTCGAGGAGGCCTTCGCCGAGCGTTACGGTCAGCCGCCGATCCTCTCCCGTCTGCTGGAAGTGCTGCTGATCCTCTTGCTGCGCCATCTGGTGGAACAGGGGATCTGTCGGCAGGGGATGTTGGCCGGTCTCTCCGACCCGCGACTGGCACGGGCCATCGCGGTCATGCATCAGCGCGGGGACGAGCCCTGGACGGTGGCGACCCTGGCGCGGGAGGCGGGCATGTCGCGCGCCCGCTTCGCCGCTCATTTTCAGGCGCTGACCGGGCAGACGCCGCTGGACTATCTGACGCGCTGGCGGATGGTGCTGGCCAGTCAGCAACTGCTGGCGGGGGAGTCCATTACCCAGGTGGCGCTGGGGGCGGGGTACAGCGGGGGCACCGCCTTCGGGCGGGCGTTCGAACGGGAGTTTGGCATGAGTCCGGGGCGCTGGCTCAAGGCGCGGCAGCGCGAGTGACCGGGGCCGCGATGGGCCCCGGTGTCATCAGCCGGTGTAGACTGTCTCTTCCGGGTACTTGATGCGGGTTTCGACCGGGCGAGCCAGCATGAAGGCCAGAGTGAGCGGGCCGAGACGACCGCAGATCATCACCAGCACCAGGATGAGCTTGCCAGGCTCGCTCAGGGTGGCGGTGATGCCGGTGGAGAGCCCCACGGTGGCAAACGCCGAGATGGTCTCGAACATGATCTTGTCGAAGGGCAACTGCTCGGTGAGCATCAGCAGGAACATGGCCAGCATCAGCACCATGGTGCTGACCATGATGATGGCCAGCGATCGGGTCACTATCTGGGACGAGAGGGTGCGGCCAAAGGCGGTGACGTGGGGGCGCTTGGTCAGAAACGCCTTGGTCGCCAGCAGCACCACCGCGAAGGTGGTCACCTTGATACCGCCACCGGTGGAGGTGGCACCCGCCCCGATGAACATCAGCATCATCAGGAACAGCAGGGCGGCCGGGGTCATCAGGCCGATGTCGATGGTGTTGAAACCTGCGGTACGGGCGCTGGCGGACTGGAAGAAGGCCGCCAGCCACTGGCCGCCGAAGGAGACCTTGCCGAGGGTGCCAGGGTTGTTGTGCTCCAGCAGCCAGAACATCAGGGTTCCCAGCAGCAGCAGGCCCGGGGTCATGATCAGCATCAGCTTGCTGTGCAGCTTGAGCTTGCGCCAGCGGCGGTTGCGCACCAGATCGACGATGACGGTAAAGCCGATCCCGCCGAGGATCAGCAGACCGGCGATGGTCAGGCTGATGACGGGGTCGTCCCGGTAGTCCATGAGATTGTTGGCAAACAGCGAGAAGCCGGCGTTGTTGAAGGCCGACACTGCGTGGAAGAAACTGACGTAGAGGCCGCGCTCCCACCCCATCTCGGGCACCCAGCGAATGGCCATCAGGGCGGTGCCGATGAGCTGGGCGATGAAGGCGAACAGCACGATGCGCTTCACCAGCTGAATGATGTTGACCGAGCCCTCCTGGCCCAGCGCCTCCTTGGCCAGCACCTGCTGGCGCAGGCCGACCCGTTTGCTGAACATGGCGATGAGCAGCAGGGTCATGGTCATCTGGCCCAGGCCGCCAATCTCCATCAGCATCAGCAGGAAGATCTGCCCCTGCAGGGTGAAGGCGGTACCGGTGTCCACCACCCCGAGCCCGGTCACGCTGATGGCCGAGGTGGCGGTGAACAGGGCATTGATGAAGCTCACCTGGCCGTTGTGGCTGGAAGGCTGCACCAGAAACAGGGTGCCGATCAGCAGGATGACCAGAAAACTGCCGAGGATCAGCTTGGCTTCACTCCAGCGGGACTCGTCTTCCCGCTGCAGGGCAAAGGCGTAGCTGCTGCGCCAGCGGGTCATAGGGTTTCCAGCCAGTGGTCGATGGCGTGCTTGTTGCCGGCCAGGATCAGGATGTCACCCAGCTGCAGCTCCATCTTGCCGGTCAGCACGTTGTGCAGGGTTTCGCCACGCTTGATGGCGAGCAGCTGGAATTCGCTCTGCTGCAGCAGATGGAAGTCGCTGAGGGCCCGACCGTTCAACTGCAGGCCGATGACGAACTCGGTCAGCACCATGTCGTGACCCAGCTCCAGATAGTCGAACAGCCGGTTATCCAGCATGCTCTGGGCGACCCGACGACCCATGTCCCACTCCGGATTGATCACCTTGTCGGCACCCACCTTTTGCAGGATCTTGGCGTGGAACTTGTCGCGCGCCTTGACCCAGACCTTCTTCACCCCCGCCTCCTTGAGGACGAGGGTGGTGAGTATGCTGGTCTCGAGGTTGTCACCGATGGCGACGAAGACGATGTCGAAGTCGGCCAGGCCCAGCTCGGCGACGGTGGCCTCGTCGGTGGCGTCGGCCACGATGACGTGGTTGCAGAGGGTGGCGATCTGGCGGGTCTTGCTCTCGTCGATGTCAATCGCCAGCACCTCGGCATCCTGGCGCTGCAGCTCTTCACACAGCGCGCTGCCAAACAGCCCCAGGCCGATGACGGCAAATTGGTTGTTCATGAGTACTTCCTCAAGAGTCGGAGCGGGATACTCTACTCCAGCTATATGAGTCCGAAAAGAGGGCGGGATTTTTCGTCCGGCGGCAATATAAGGTAGACTGCCCGCTTGCCATTGTCGGAACACGCAGATGAAACTCACCCCGCACGCCTCCCTGTTGACGCTCAACACCCTCGCCCTCGATGCCCACTGCCACTGGCTGGCCGAAGTGGAGCAAACCGACGACCTGCCGCAGCTGGTTGCCAACGCCGAGCTGGCCGGCTTGCCGCGGCTGGTGCTGGGCGGTGGCAGCAACGTGCTGTTTTGCGATGACTTCGCCGGGGTGGTGGTGCTCAACCGGCTCAAGGGGATAGCGCTGCACGACGAGGGGGATCACTGGCTGCTGCACGTGGCCGCCGGCGAGAACTGGCACGAGCTGGTGTGCCACACCCTGCAGCAGGGCTGGTACGGTCTCGAAAACCTGGCGCTCATCCCCGGCACGGTCGGGGCGGCGCCGGTGCAGAACATCGGCGCCTACGGGGTCGAGCTGGCCAGCGTCTGTGCCTACGTCGAGGCGTTCAACTGGCAGAGCGGCGAGATGGAGCGCATCGCCGCGGCTGACTGCCGCTTCGGCTATCGCGACAGCATCTTCAAGCACGACTATCAGGACAGCCACTTCATCACTGCGGTCGGTCTGCAACTGGCCAAGGCCTGGCAACCAAGCCAGGGCTATGGTCCGCTGGCCGCACTGGGCGAACAGCCCTCGGCACAGGCCATCTTCGACACCGTCTGCGCCACCCGCATGGCCAAGCTGCCGGATCCGGCCGTGCTCGGCAACGCGGGCAGCTTCTTCAAGAACCCGGTGGTGCCTGCCGCGCTGGCGACGTCGCTCAAGCTGAAATATCCCCAGATGCCGCTCTATCCGGCTGGTGAAGGGCTGGCCAAGCTGGCCGCGGGCTGGCTCATCGACCAGTGCGGCCTCAAGGGCTTTGCCATCGGCCGCGCCGCCGTCCATCAGGAGCAGGCGCTGGTGCTGGTCAATCTGGGCGGCGCCAGCGCCATGGAGCTGATCGCGCTGGCGGCCCACGTGCGTGACAGCGTGGAGCAGAAATTCGGGGTGGTGCTGGAGCACGAAGTGCGCTTCATGGGCCGCCGTGGTGAAACTTGGCTCGACGAGGTACTGGCATGACCCTGACTCCCATCCGGCAAACTCTGATCTCCCTGCTCAGCGACGGGCAGTTCCACTCCGGCGAACAGCTTGGCGAGCAGCTCGGCATCAGTCGGGCGGCGGTCAGCAAGCACATGGCGGCTCTCAAGGAGCTGGGGCTGGATCTCTTCAGCCTGACCGGCAAGGGGTACCGGCTGGCGGTGCCGATGGCGCTCTATGACGAAGAGCAGCTGCAGGCGCTGGCGCCCATGGCACCGGTGCACTGCTTCCCGGTCATCGACTCCACCAACCAGTACCTGCTGGAGCGGGTCAACCAGCTGCAGTCGGGCGAGAGCTGCCTGGCCGAGTGCCAGACCGCCGGGCGCGGCCGGCGCGGCAAGCCCTGGGTTTCTCCCTTCGGCTGCCAGCTGATCTTGAGCATGTACTGGCGGCTGGAGCAGGGCATGGCGGCCGCCATGGGGCTGAGTCTGGCGGTCGGGGTGGCCGTGGTGCAGACGCTGGAGTCCCTCGGTTATCCGGGCGTTGAGCTCAAGTGGCCCAACGATCTCTACTATCAGGGCCGCAAGCTGGCGGGGATCCTGGTGGAGATGAGCGGTAGTGCCGGCGCCAGCTGCCACCTGGTGATCGGGGTCGGCCTCAACCTGGCGATGCCGAGCCGGGAGGCGGAGCGGATCGATCAGGCCTGGTCCGAATTGCGCCACATCCAGCCGGAACTGGTGGATCGCAATCTGCTGGCCGGCCGGGTGATTGAACATCTGCAGCAGGCCATGCTCACCTTCGAACAGGAGGGGCTCGCCAGCTTCGTGGCGGACTGGAACCGACTCGACCATTTCGCCGGCCGGCCGGTACGACTGCTGATGGGCGAGCAGGAGATCCGCGGCGTGGCGCGCGGCATAGATGATCGCGGTGCGCTGCGGCTGGAGACGGAGGAGGGGATCAAGTTCTATCTGGGCGGGGAGATCTCCCTGCGTCGGGGCGACTGATGACGGCGCTGACCGTCACCCAATGAAGAGAGGGCCTGCGGGCCCCCTCTTCATTGATGCGTGAGCTGCCGCCGTTACTTGCGCAGCTTGATCTGCTCGATGGCGTGCTCGTTGCCCTTGGTCAGGATCAGGTTGGCCCGCTCCCGGGTAGGCAGGATGTTCTCTTTCAAATTCAGATAGTTGATATCTTGCCAGATGTTGCTGGCGATCTTGGTCGCCTCGCTCTCGGCCAGCTTGGCGTAGTGGTGGAAGTAGGAGTCCGGATCCGAGAAGGCGCCGCTGCGAAACTTGAGGAAACGCTCGATATACCAGGTGCGCAGCAGTTCGGCGTCGGCATCCACATAGATGGAGAAGTCGACGAAGTCCGATACGAAGACGCGGTGCGGATCCTGCGGGTAGTCCATGCCGCTTTGCAGCACATTGAGCCCTTCCAGGATCAGGATGTCCGGCTGCTCCACCACCTTCTTCTCATCCGGAATGATGTCGTAGATGAGATGGGAGTAGACGGGGGCCTCGACTTTCTCGTGGCCGGCGCGGATGTTGGCGACAAACTCCACCAGATGGCGGATGTCGTAGGACTCCGGGAACCCCTTGCGGCGCATCAGGCCGCGCTCTTCCAGCACCTTGTTGGGGTAGAGAAAGCCGTCGGTGGTGACCAGCTCCACCCGCGGGTGCTCCGGCCAGCGCTCCAGCAGCGCCTGCATGATGCGCGCCGTGGTGCTCTTGCCGCCTGCCACACTGCCGGCGATGCTGATGATGTAGGTGCCCTTGCCGCGAGACTGACCGAGGAACTGTTCCAGCACCCGGCTGCGGCGCTGCTTGGCCTTGACGTAGAGATTGAGCAGACGGGAGAGGGGCAGATAGATCTCTTCCACCTCCTGCAATGACACCTTCTCGTTGATCCCGCGCAGGGTCTGCAGATCGTGCTCGGTCAGGGTCAAAGGGACCGAGTCGCGCAATAACGCCCATTGTTCGCGGGTGAATTGCAGATAGGGGTTATGCTCTGTCGTCATGGTGTCGTCACTGTTTCTTGGGCAGGGCGACCATACACCAAGGGGGGCGGGAGCGACAAGAGAAGCGACGGTTTCGAGCGGAGAGTGAGTCCTTTTTTGCCTGGTTCCTGGCAATAATGCACATTTTGCAAGGCGCAATGGTTGCATCCCCAAAATCCTTACCATAAAATGCGCGACGCTTAGATGTCTGTCGTCTATTTGCCCAGCAAAAGCGATAAATCAACGGGTGCAAGCAGAATTACCGTTGTGACATTGACGTAACGGAGGGGTTCCCGAGCGGCCAAAGGGATCAGACTGTAAATCTGACGGCTCTGCCTTCGAAGGTTCGAATCCTTCTCCCTCCACCATATTTCTCTGCGGTTTGAGTTCTTTGGGTTAGAGAAATGCGGGCATCGTATAATGGCTATTACCTCAGCCTTCCAAGCTGATGATGCGGGTTCGATTCCCGCTGCCCGCTCCAAGATGCTGATTGGCTCAGGCGATAGCAGAGTCACACCCTAGGGTGAGTTCGGCAATCGAACCAGCCTGTCAGCACCAGCCTCTCTTCCCTACCAGATTCAAATCCATCATATAAACTGTTCTGTGGTTAGCTTGCCACCGCGTACTCAGCGTTAGTTTAGAGGGACGATCATGTCTAAAGAAAAATTTGAGCGTAATAAACCGCACGTTAACGTGGGTACCATCGGCCACGTTGACCACGGTAAAACCACCCTGACCGCCGCCATCACCAACGTGCTGGCCAAGCACTTCGGTGGTAAAGCTTTCGCCTTCGACCAGATCGACAAGGCGCCGGAAGAGCGTGAGCGTGGTATCACCATCAACACCTCCCACGTAGAATACGACACCGCTACCCGTCACTACGCCCACGTAGACTGCCCGGGTCACGCCGACTACGTTAAAAACATGATCACCGGTGCTGCCCAGATGGACGGCGCGATCCTGGTAGTAGCAGCGACTGACGGCCCGATGCCGCAGACTCGTGAGCACATCCTGCTGGGTCGTCAGGTAGGCGTTCCGTACATCATCGTGTTCATGAACAAGTGCGACATGGTAGATGACGAAGAGCTGCTGGAACTGGTCGAGATGGAAGTTCGCGAACTGCTGTCCGAGTACGACTTCCCGGGTGATGACCTGCCGGTGGTACGTGGTTCCGCACTGAAAGCGCTGGAAGGCGAAGCTCAGTGGGAAGAGAAGATCCTGGAACTGGCTGGCCACCTGGACACCTACATTCCGGAGCCGGAGCGCGCAATCGACCAGCCGTTCCTGATGCCGATCGAAGACGTATTCTCCATCGCAGGCCGTGGTACCGTAGTAACCGGTCGTGTAGAGCGCGGTATCGTTAAAGTTGGTGAAGAAGTGGAAATCGTTGGTATCAAAGATACCACCAAGACCACCTGTACCGGCGTTGAAATGTTCCGCAAACTGCTGGACGAAGGTCGCGCAGGTGAGAACGTTGGCGCGCTGCTGCGTGGCGTGAAGCGTGAAGACGTAGAGCGTGGTCAGGTACTGGCCAAGCCGGGCACCATCAAGCCGCACACCAAGTTCGAATCTGAAGTGTACGTACTGTCCAAAGAAGAAGGTGGTCGTCACACCCCGTTCTTCAAAGGCTACCGTCCGCAGTTCTACTTCCGTACAACCGACGTGACCGGTACCATCGAACTGCCGGAAGGCGTAGAGATGGTCATGCCGGGCGACAACATCAAGATGGTTGTTACCCTGATTGCGCCGATCGCGATGGACGACGGCCTGCGTTTCGCCATCCGTGAAGGTGGCCGTACCGTAGGTGCTGGTGTTGTAGCTAAAGTTATCGCTTAATCTTTGGCTTACATAAATAAAGCAAAGCCCCTATAATAGGGGCTTTCTTATGCAGGGGCGTAGTTCGAATTGGTAGAACAGCGGTCTCCAAAACCGATGGTTGCGGGTTCGAGTCCTGCCGCCCCTGCCATATACCTCGTCTCGTACGGGGCTTTTGTGTCTTTGGTTACGTCAGATACAGGTGGGTTGTATGAGTGTTAGTTCTGAGAGCCAGGGCGGAAGCAAGGATACCCTGCTTTGGGGCCTGGTTTTCATTATCCTGGCGGCCGCTGTAGTGGGTAATTACCTGCTCAACGATGTTGTCGCTGCCGTCCGCGCCCTGGGTGTGGTCGTTGTCATTGCTGCTGCCGGTGCAGTAGCCCTGCAAACCACCAAGGGAAAGGCAACACTGGCATTTGCCCGTGAGTCTCGCCTGGAAGTACGCAAGGTCGTATGGCCAACCCGTCAGGAAGCCATTCAGACAACCCTGATTGTGCTGGCGGTGACTGCCGTGATGGGGCTGCTGCTGTTCGTTCTGGACGGTGCCCTGGTCTGGTTGGTCAACCTGATTACCGGTGTGTAAGGATAAGCCATGACTGAACAACGTGAACAGCGTATGAGATGGTATGTCGTGCAGGCGTTTTCCGGCTATGAAGGCCGTGTCGCCAAATCCCTGCGTGAACATATCAAGATGCATGGCATGGAAGACATGTTCGGTGAAGTGCTGGTCCCGACCGAAGAAGTGGTCGAGATGCGTGCTGGCCAGAAGCGCAAGAGTGAGCGCAAGTTTTTCCCGGGCTACGTCCTGGTGCAGATGATCATGGATGAAACCACATGGCACCTGGTACGCAACGTACCGCGCGTCATGGGCTTCATCGGTGGCACCTCTGATCGTCCTGCTCCTATCTCCGATAAGGAAGCGGATGCCATCCTCAATCGTCTGCAAGATGCCCACGACAAGCCGCGTCCGAAAACCCTGTTTGAACCGGGTGAGATGGTGCGGGTTGCCGATGGTCCGTTCGCCGATTTCAACGGTACCGTTGAAGAAGTGGACTACGAAAAGAGCCGCGTGAAGGTCTCCGTACTGATCTTCGGCCGTTCTACTCCGGTAGAGCTGGATTTTGGTCAGGTCGAAAAAGGCTGATTAAACTCTGTTCGTTAACGGTTGTCAGGGGCAGCGAATGTCATTATAATTCGCTGCCCCTTTATTAGTTGGGGAGCCGTTTGCAGGAGCATGTCTCCGAGGCGTTAGAACCCATTTCTGAGGTATTTTTGTAATGGCTAAGAAAGTCACAGCTTATATCAAGCTGCAAGTTAAGGCTGGCAGTGCTAACCCCAGCCCTCCCGTTGGTCCTGCTCTGGGTCAGCACGGTGTTAACATCATGGAATTCTGTAAAGCGTTCAACGCTCGTACAGAGAAGCTGGAAAAAGGTTCTCCGACTCCGGTCGTGATCACCGTTTACAGCGACCGTTCCTTCACCTTCGAAACCAAGACTCCGCCCGCTTCCTTCCTGCTGAAGAAAGCTGCTGGTATCCAGTCTGGTTCCGCCAAGCCGAACAAAGACAAGGTTGGTAAGGTGACTGTTGCCCAGCTGCAAGAAATCGCCAAGACCAAAGAGCCGGATATGACCGGTGCCGATCTGGATGCAAAAGTACGTTGCATCGCCGGCTCCGCTCGTTCCATGGGCCTGGTAGTGGAGGAGTAAGACAATGGCTAAACTGTCCAAGCGTATGCGCGTTATTCGCGAAAAAGTTGACGGTACCAAAGAGTACTCCATCAACGAAGCCATTGCCCTGCTGAAAGAACTGGCTACCGCCAAGTTCGTTGAAAGCGTTGACGTTGCCGTTAACCTGGGTATCGATGCTCGTAAATCTGACCAGAACGTACGTGGTGCTACTGTACTGCCGCACGGTACCGGTCGTGATGTACGCGTAGCCGTGTTCACCCAAGGTGCCAACGCCGAAGCTGCCAAAGCTGCCGGTGCTGAGCTGGTTGGCATGGATGACCTGGCCGATCTGGTCAAGAAAGGCGAGATGAACTTCGACGTCGTGATCGCATCCCCGGATGCCATGCGCGTTGTTGGTCAACTGGGTCAAATCCTGGGCCCGCGCGGCCTGATGCCGAACCCGAAAGTTGGTACTGTAACCCCGAACGTAGCCGAAGCCGTCAAGAACGCCAAGGCTGGTCAGGTTCGTTACCGTAACGACAAGAACGGTATCATTCACACTACCCTGGGCAAAGTTTCCTTCAACGAAGTTCAGTTGAAAGAGAACTTGGAAGCTCTGCTGGTTGCCTTGAAAAAGGCCAAGCCGTCCTCCGCCAAGGGTCAGTACATCAAGAAGGTAAGCATCTCCACCACTATGGGTGCCGGTGTTGCCGTAGACCAAGCTACTCTGGAAGCTCAGGCCTAATTGATGGATTTTACAAGGCGCAAAATTTAATCTATAATTTTGCGCCTTGATTGGTTGGGGGCTTCGACCTCCGTCCAAGACCGCAGGAGGCCGCTAGGCCTTAATACTTCCTGCGTAGACGGTGCCGGAAACCCAGCGAGAAAGATTCTTTCTCTTCTGGAATCCTGCTACCGCATCGTTCCCCTCTGTTGTAAAGGTAGGGGGGATGTGTCAGTACTGGGTCAATTGACCCGGATTCAATCCAGGAGTTAAGCCAATGGCATTGGGACTCGAAGACAAAAAGGCAATTGTTGCTGAAGTCAACGAAGCTGCCAAAGGCGCTCTTTCTGCAGTGATTGCCGATTCTCGCGGCGTGACTGTAGACAAGATGACCGTCCTGCGTAAAACCGCTCGTGAAGCTGGTGTGTACATGCGCGTTGTGCGTAACACCCTGCTGCGTCGCGCGGTAGAAGGTACCGAATACGAGTGCCTGAACGACGCATTTACCGGTCCTACCTTGATTGCTTTCTCTAACGAACACCCGGGCGCTGCCGCTCGTCTGTTCAAAGAGTTTGCCAAAGCGAACCAAAAGTTCGAAATCAAGGCTGGCGCTTTTAACGGTGAGTTTATCGCCGCAGCACAAATTGATCGTCTGGCCACGCTGCCGACTTACGAAGAAGCAATTGCGAAGCTGATGGCTACCATGAAGGAAGCCTCTGCTGGCAAGCTGGTTCGTACTATCGCTGCTGTTCGCGACCAGAAACAAGCTGCTGCTTGATTCTCGCCTATCTAGGCTGTTTGAGTTTATTCAACATCAGGAATTTTTGTCATGTCTATCACTAAAGACCAAATCATCGAAGCCGTTGCTTCCATGTCCGTAATGGAAGTTGTTGAGCTGATCGAAGCTATGGAAGAGAAGTTCGGTGTTTCTGCCGCTGCTGCCGTAATGGCCGGCCCGGCTGCTGCTGAAGCAGTAGAAGAGAAGACCGAGTTCGACGTAGTTCTGACTGCTGCTGGCGCCAACAAAGTTGCCGTTATCAAAGCCGTTCGTGGCGCTACCGGTCTGGGCCTGAAAGAAGCCAAAGATCTGGTAGAAGCTGCCCCGGCTAACCTGAAGGAAGGCGTGTCCAAGGACGAAGCTGAAGCTCTGAAGAAAGAGCTGGAAGCTGCCGGTGCTTCTGTTGAGATCAAATAATCTGCATTTATGTAGATTAGCCTGATAAAACAGGCTAGGGCTGGTGAATTTTTGTTCACCAGCCTTTTTGCGCTGTAGACTGAGAGCATTTCACACCGTTTACGACTCTCGGTGCACCAGCAATCCGGACTGTTTTCTTTCGTCCGGGCCAACACAAAACGGTGTTGAGACAGAGCTGTCCCGTGGGACAGAGTGGGTCACTTATCAGCGAGCTGAGGAACCCTATGGTTTACTCTTATACCGAAAAAAAACGCATTCGTAAGGACTTCGGTAAGCGAGACCAGGTACTGGACACGCCTTATCTGTTGTCCATTCAGCTGGACTCCTTCAAGCAGTTCATCGAGGCTGACCCGGAAGGTGAATATGGCCTAGAGGCCGCTTTCCGTAGCGTTTTCCCGATCACCAGTTACTCCGGTAGTGCTGAGCTTCAGTATGTCAGCTATCGCCTGGGTGAGCCGGTATTTGACGTAAAAGAATGCCAGATCCGTGGAGTGACCTACTCCGCGCCGCTGCGTGTCAAGCTTCGTATGGTTCTGTACGACCGTGAAGCAGCTGCCGGCACCGTCAAAGACATCAAGGAACAAGAAGTATACATGGGCGAAATTCCGCTCATGACCGAGAACGGCACCTTTGTCATCAATGGTACCGAGCGGGTAATCGTCTCCCAGCTGCACCGCAGCCCGGGCGTCTTCTTCGACCACGATAAAGGCAAAACACATTCATCCGGTAAGGTGCTGTATAACGCTCGCGTTATTCCCTACCGTGGCTCCTGGCTGGACTTCGAGTTCGATGCGAAAGACAACTTGTTTGTCCGTATCGACCGTCGTCGCAAACTGCCGGCATCCATTATTCTGCGTGCCCTGGATTTCAGTTCCGAACAGATTCTGGCCACCTTCTTCGAGACCATCGGTTTCGAAGTCAAAGATGGCAAGCTGATGATGGATCTGGTGCCGGAGCGCCTGCGTGGTGAAACTGCGACCTTTGACATCGTGGCCAATGGCGCCGTGGTGGTTGAGACCGGTCGTCGAGTGACTGCGCGTCACATCCGTCAGTTGGAAAAAGATTCCGTTACCCAGATTGAGGTACCGGTTGAGTATGTTGTTGGCAAAGTTGCTGCTAAGGACTACGCACATCCGCAAACTGGCGAGATGGTAGTGACTGCCAACCAGGCGCTGAGCCTGGAAGCGGTAGCCAACCTCTCCCAAGCCGGCTTCAAGCATTTCGAGGTTCTGTTCACCAACGAACTGGACCACGGTGCCTACATGTCCGAGACCCTGCGTATCGACTCCAGCTCCAGCCGCTTGGAAGCCCTGGTCGAGATCTATCGCATGATGCGTCCGGGTGAGCCGCCGACTCGCGAAGCCGCAGAGCAGCTGTTCGAGAACCTGTTCTTCTCTTCCGAACGTTACGACCTGTCTACCGTAGGTCGGATGAAGTTCAACCGCCGTCTGGCTCGTGAAGACGAGACCGGCGTGGGCACCCTGACCAAAGACGATATCGTCGATGTGATGAAGCGCCTGATCGACATCCGTAACGGTAACGACGAAGTGGACGATATCGACCACCTGGGCAACCGTCGTATCCGTTCTGTCGGTGAAATGGCCGAGAACCAGTTCCGTGTCGGTCTGGTGCGTGTCGAGCGTGCGGTCAAGGAGCGTCTCTCCCTGGGCGACCTGGACACCCTGATGCCGCAGGATCTGATCAACGCCAAGCCGATCTCCGCCGCAGTCAAAGAGTTCTTTGGTTCCAGCCAGCTGTCCCAGTTCATGGACCAGAACAACCCGCTGTCCGAAGTAACCCACAAGCGCCGTATCTCCGCGCTGGGCCCGGGCGGTTTGACTCGTGAGCGTGCCGGCTTTGAAGTTCGAGACGTACACCCGACCCACTACGGTCGTCTGTGCCCCATCGAGACTCCTGAAGGTCCGAACATCGGTCTGATCAACTCCTTGTCCGTGTACTCTCGTACCAACGAGTACGGTTTCCTCGAGACCCCGTACCGCAAGGTCATTGACGGTGTGATCACCGACGAAGTGGACTATCTGTCTGCTATTGAAGAAGGCAAGTACGTGATCGCACAGGCTAACGCCGCGACCACCGAAGATGGCCGTCTGAAAGATGAATTGATCCCGTGCCGTCACAAAGGTGAATCCACCTTTATGAACGCCGACCAGATCCAGTATATGGACGTGAGCCCGCAACAGATCGTCTCTGTGGCAGCGGCCCTGATCCCCTTCCTGGAACACGATGACGCGAACCGCGCATTGATGGGCTCAAACATGCAACGTCAGGCTGTACCGACTCTGCGCGCCGACAAGCCGCTGGTTGGTACCGGTATGGAACGCGCTGTGGCCGTTGACTCCGGTGTTACCGTAGTGGCCAAGCGTGGCGGCATGATCGACTACGTCGATGCTTCCCGTATCGTTATCAAGGTCAACGAAGATGAGCTGCTGCCTGGCGAAGCCGGCATCGACATCTACAGCCTGACCAAATACACCCGTTCCAACCAGAACACCTGTATCAACCAGCGTCCGTGCGTGATGTTGGGCGAGCCGGTAATGGCGGGCGACGTACTGGCTGACGGCCCGTCCACCGACTTGGGTGAACTGGCGCTGGGTCAGAACCTGCGCGTCGCGTTCATGCCGTGGAACGGTTACAACTTCGAAGACTCGATCCTGGTGAACGAGCGTGTTGTTCAGGAAGATCGCCTGACCACCATTCACATCCAGGAACTGGCCTGTATCTCCCGTGACACCAAACTGGGTCCGGAGGAGATCACTGCCGACATCCCGAACGTGGGTGAAGCCGCTCTGTCCAAGCTGGACGAATCCGGTATCGTCTACGTGGGTGCCGAAGTGAAGGGCGGCGACATTCTGGTAGGTAAGGTGACCCCGAAAGGTGAAACCCAGCTGACCCCGGAAGAGAAGCTGCTGCGCGCCATCTTCGGTGAGAAGGCGTCCGACGTGAAGGACTCTTCCCTGCGTGTGCCGAACGGTGTGTACGGTACCGTGGTTGACGTGCAGGTCTTTACCCGCGATGGCGTGGAAAAAGACAAGCGCGCCAAAGAAATCGAAGAGATGCAGCTGAAGGAAGCGAAGAAGGACTTGACCGAAGAGTTCAAGATCCTGGAAGACGGCATTTTCGGCCGCTCCCGCAACCTGCTGCTGGCCGCCGGTTACAGCGAAGACCGTCTGAACAAGCTCGATCGCTCCAAGTGGTTTGAACTGGCCATCGAAGATGAAGCCAAGCAAATCGAGCTGGAACAGATCGCTGAACAGCACGTTGAGCTGAAGGCCGAGTTCGACAAGAAATTCGAGAACAAGCGTCGCAAGATCATCCAGGGCGATGACCTGGCGCCGGGCGTCCTGAAGATCGTCAAGGTCTATCTGGCCGTCAAGCGTCGCATCCAGCCAGGTGACAAGATGGCGGGTCGTCACGGTAACAAGGGTGTTATCTCCAAGATCTGTCCGGTCGAGGATATGCCCCATGACGAGTACGGCCGTCCGGTCGACATCGTTCTGAACCCGTTGGGCGTACCGTCCCGTATGAACATCGGTCAGATCCTTGAAGTGCACCTGGGCCTCGCGGCCAAGGGTATTGGCGAGAAGATCGACCGCATGGTCAAGGAACAGCGCGAGCTGCACGAGATGCGTGACTTCCTGCAACAGGTCTATGACCTGGGCGAGAAAGACACCCAGCAAGTGAACGTGGCCGAGCTGTCCGACGACGACGTACGTACCCTGGTCGGTAACCTGCGCAAGGGTCTGCCGGTGGCAACTCCGGTATTTGATGGCGCCAAAGAGCGTGAAATCAAGGCCCTGCTGAAGCTGGCCGACCTGCCGGAATCCGGTCAGATCGCCCTGTTCGACGGTCGTACCGGTAACGCCTTCGAGCGTAAGGTCACCGTGGGTTACATGTACATGCTGAAGCTGAACCACCTGGTAGACGACAAGATGCACGCGCGTTCTACCGGCTCCTACAGCCTGGTTACCCAGCAGCCGCTGGGTGGTAAGGCGCAGTTCGGTGGTCAGCGTTTCGGTGAGATGGAAGTGTGGGCCCTGGAGGCTTACGGTGCGGCATATACCCTGCAGGAGATGCTGACCGTCAAGTCTGACGATGTGAATGGCCGTACCAAGATGTACAAGAACATCGTGGATGGCGACCACCGTATGGAGCCGGGCATGCCCGAATCCTTCAACGTATTGCTGAAGGAAATCCGCTCTCTGGGTATCAACATCGAGCTGGACGAAGAGTAAGAGCTCGCTCTTATTGTTCGAGAATTGACGTGGGCGCCCCGAGAGGGGCGCCGAGGTTAGACTCCTGACAGGGGAAACACGTGAAAGACTTACTCAAGTTTTTGAAGGCTCAGACCAAGACCGAAGAGTTTGACAGTATCAAGATCGGTCTGGCCTCTCCTGACATGATCCGCTCCTGGTCATTCGGTGAGGTCAAAAAGCCTGAGACCATCAACTACCGGACTTTCAAGCCGGAGCGTGATGGTCTGTTCTGCGCCCGTATCTTCGGACCGGTGAAGGACTACGAGTGTCTGTGCGGCAAGTACAAGCGCCTGAAACACCGTGGTGTGATCTGTGAGAAGTGCGGCGTAGAAGTGACCCAGACCAAGGTCCGTCGTGAGCGTATGGGCCACATCGAGCTGGCCAGCCCGACTGCCCACATCTGGTTCCTGAAGTCCCTGCCGTCCCGTATCGGCCTGCTGCTGGACATGACCCTGCGTGACATCGAGCGCGTGCTGTATTTCGAATCCTATGTAGTGATCGAACCCGGTATGACCAACCTCGAGCGCAGCCAGATGCTGTCCGAAGAGCAGTACCTGGACGCACTGGAAGAGTGGGGCGACGAATTCGACGCCAAGATGGGTGCCGAAGCAATCCTGGCATTGCTGCGCGCCATCGATCTGGAAGGCGAAGTGCGCACCATGCGCGAAGAGCTGGATCAGACCAACTCCGAGACCAAGCGCAAGAAGACCACCAAACGTCTGAAGCTGATGGAGGCCTTCCTGCAGTCCGGCAACAAGCCGGAGTGGATGATCATGACAGTGCTGCCTGTGCTGCCGCCGGACCTGCGTCCGCTGGTACCGCTGGACGGCGGCCGTTTCGCGACCTCCGATCTGAACGATCTGTACCGTCGCGTGATCAACCGTAACAACCGTCTGAAGCGTCTGCTGGATCTGGCTGCACCGGACATCATCGTGCGCAACGAAAAGCGCATGCTGCAAGAGTCCGTGGATGCCCTGCTGGACAACGGCCGTCGTGGCCGTGCCATCACCGGCTCCAACAAGCGCCCGCTGAAATCCTTGGCCGACATGATCAAGGGTAAGCAAGGTCGTTTCCGTCAGAACCTGCTCGGTAAGCGTGTCGACTACTCCGGTCGTTCCGTTATCACCGTAGGTCCGACCCTGCGCCTGCATCAGTGCGGTCTGCCGAAGAAGATGGCGCTGGAACTGTTCAAGCCCTTCATCTATGGCAAGCTGGAAACTCGCGGCCTGGCGACCACCATCAAGGCCGCCAAGAAGATGGTTGAGCGCGAAGAAGCTGTTGTCTGGGACATCCTGGACGAAGTGATCCGCGAACACCCGGTCCTGCTGAACCGTGCACCGACTCTGCACCGTCTGGGTATCCAGGCGTTCGAGCCGACCCTGATCGAAGGCAAGGCCATCCAGCTGCACCCGCTCGTCTGTGCCGCCTATAACGCGGACTTCGACGGTGACCAGATGGCGGTCCACGTACCGCTGACCCTGGAAGCCCAGCTGGAAGCGCGCGCCCTGATGATGTCCACCAACAACATCCTGTCGCCTGCCTCCGGTGAGCCGATCATCGTTCCGTCTCAGGACGTGGTCTTGGGTCTGTACTACATGACCCGTGCCCGTATCGCCGCCAAGGGCGAAGGTATGGTGCTGTCCGGTCCGAAAGAGGCCGAAAAGGTCTACCGTGCCGGCCTGGCCGACCTGCATGCGCGCGTCAAGTGCCGCATCACCGAGTACGTGAAGAACGAAGGCGGTGAGCTGGTTGCCAAGACCGAGATGAAGAACACCACCGTTGGTCGCGCGATCCTGAGCCTGATCCTGCCGAAAGGCATGGAATACGCCCTGATCGACGAGCCGAAGGTGCTGACTGCCGCCGAACAGGCTGATCTGGATGCCAACCCGCAGAACTGGATCAAGTGCGTCTCCAACAAGGCGCTGGGCAAGAAGCTGATCTCTCGTCTGCTGAACACCTGCTATCGCAAGCAGGGCCTGAAGGACACCGTTATCTTCGCTGACCAGCTGATGTATACCGGTTTCCACTACGCGGCCCTGTCCGGTGCGTCCGTTGGTATCGATGACATGGTCATCCCGGATGCCAAGAAGGACATCATCGCTTCTGCCGAAGCCGAAGTTGCCGAGATCCAGGACCAGTTCCTGTCCGGTCTGGTGACCGCGGGCGAACGTTACAACAAGGTTATCGATATCTGGGCCAGCGCCAACGAGCGTGTATCCAAGGCCATGATGGAGAACTTGTCCAAAGAGCGTAACGTCAACTCGCTGGGTGAAGAAGAAGAGCAAGCCTCGTTCAACAGCATCTTCATGATGGCTGACTCCGGTGCGCGGGGTTCCGCAGCCCAGATTCGTCAGCTGGCCGGTATGCGTGGCCTGATGGCCAAGCCGGATGGCTCCATCATCGAGACGCCGATCGTGGCGAACTTCCGCGAAGGTCTGAACGTACTGCAGTACTTCATCTCCACTCACGGTGCTCGTAAGGGTCTGGCGGATACCGCACTGAAGACTGCGAACTCCGGTTACCTGACTCGTCGTCTGGTAGACGTTGCACAGGACATGGTGATCACCGAGGACGATTGCGGCACTACCGAAGGTCTGTGGATGACTCCGCTGATCGAGGGTGGCGACGTGGTCGAGCCGCTGCGCGAGCGCGTACTGGGCCGTGTGGTTGCCGATGACGTGATCAAGCCGGGTACCGAAGATGAAGTGCTGGTAGCACGCAACACTCTGCTCGACGAGCAGCTGTGTGACCTGCTGGAGCGCAACTCCGTCGACCGCGTGAAGGTACGTTCTGCCATCACCTGTGAGACCGACTTCGGTAACTGTGCTCACTGCTACGGCCGTGATCTGGCCCGTGGTCACCTGGTTAACAAGGGTGAGGCTGTCGGTGTTATCGCCGCCCAGTCCATCGGTGAACCGGGTACCCAGCTGACGATGCGTACCTTCCACATCGGTGGTGCCGCATCCCGTGCCGCTGCCGAGAGCAGCATCCAGGTCAAGAACACCGGTAGCATCAAGCTGCAGAACGCCAAGTTCGTTCACAACAGCGACGACAAACTGGTTATCACCTCTCGTTCTACCGAACTGACCATCATGGACGAGATGGGCCGTACCAAGGAAAGCCACAAGCTGCCTTACGGTGCCGTGCTGGAAGTGAAGGATGGCCAGGCCGTGAGCGCCGGTGAAACCGTCGCCAACTGGGATCCGCACACTCACCCGATCATCACCGAAGTGGCGGGTCGCCTGCACTTCGAACACATGATCGACGGCGTTACCATTACTCGTCAGACCGACGAACTGACCGGTCTCTCCTCCATCGTCGTGCTGGATGTCAACGAGCGTCCGAGCGCCGGTAAAGAGATGCGTCCGACCGTGAAACTGGTCGACCTGAACGGCAAGGACGTGATGATCCCGGGTACCGATGTAGCCGCCCAGTACTTCCTGCCGGGCAAGGCGATCGTGAACCTGGAAGATGGTGCCAACGTGGGCGTGGGTGACGCGGTAGCGCGTATCCCGCAAGAGTCCGGCGGTACCAAGGACATCACCGGTGGTCTGCCGCGCGTTGCGGATCTGTTCGAAGCACGTCAACCGAAAGAGCCGGCCATCCTGGCCGAGATCTCCGGTACCATCTCCTTCGGGAAAGAAACCAAGGGCAAACGCCGTCTGGTCATCACCCCGACCGATGGTGGCGACGTCTACGAGGAGATGATTCCGAAGTGGCGTAACCTGAACGTGTTCGAAGGTGAAAAAGTTGAGAAGGGTGAAGTGCTGGCGGACGGTCCTGAGTCTGCTCACGACATCCTGCGTCTGCGCGGTATCAGCCCGGTCGCCAACTACATCGCCAACGAAGTGCAGGACGTTTACCGTCTGCAAGGCGTTAAGATCAACGACAAGCACATCGAAGTCATCGTTCGTCAGATGCTGCGCAAGTGCGAGATCCTGACTGCTGGCGACACCGACCTGATCGAAGGCGAACAGGTTGAAGTGGCTCGCGTGAAGATTGCCAACCGTAAGCTGGTTGCTGAGGGCAAGACCCCGGCCACCTACCGTCACATCCTGATGGGTATTACCAAGGCATCTCTGAGCACCGAGTCCTTCATCTCCGCGGCTTCCTTCCAGGAAACCACCCGCGTTCTGACCGAAGCTGCCGTTGGCGGCAAGCGCGACGAACTGCGTGGCCTGAAAGAGAACGTGATCGTAGGTCGTCTGATCCCGGCTGGTACCGGCTTTGCCTACCACCACAGCCGGATCAACCAGCGTGCCGCAGCCGCTCGTGCCGTTGCCGCACCGCAGGTGACTGCCGATGAAGCTCAGCAAAACCTGGCGGATCTGCTCAACGCAGCCGGCAGCTTTGACGAAGAGTAATCTTCTGCTGCAGTGATTGAAAAAGGGCCCCTTTATGGGGCCCTTTTTATTGGCTGTTTTCTCGGCAAAGCCTGATGCCACGCGGATATTCGGATGATCCAGAGCAAGGTTGCGGAGTAAAAAATCAAAAAAAGTTGACATTGAACCCTCGCAACTGAAAACTCGGGAAAGTTGAATGGGTATTGCAGGGGTAGAACATGACTGTCGGTATCGAGGAAGTGATGCTTCCCGAAGAGCAACTGATCGGTCGCACTTTTACAGACGAAGACAGGGAATTGTTGCGCTCATACGATGGGCTTATCGACGGCTTGGCTGAGCTGTTCGGCAAGCACTGTGAAGTGGTGCTCCACTCCCTGGAAAATCTGCACGAGTCCGTGATCAAGATTGCCAACGGGTTCAATACGGGACGTAATGAGGGGGCCCCCATTACCGATCTCGCGCTGCGTATGCTCAAGGACATAGAGAATACCGGCCAGGATTACACCCAGAGCTATTTTGCTCGCAGTCGCACCGGTGCCCTGATGAAGTCGAGCACCATCGCCATCAGGAACAGCGACAGGCAGGTGATCGGCCTTATCTGTATCAACCTGCACATCAATGCGCCTTTTCACGAGTTTGTCGCCGAATTCTTCCCGACGCCGCAACAAGTCGAGCGTCAGTCGCCGGAGACCTTTGCCAACAGTGTGGAAGAGCTGGTTGCCCAGACGGTGGACAATACCATCGACGAAATCAACCGCGATCCGACCGTTGCCAACAATGCCAAAAACAGGTTTATCGTGACCCAGTTGTTCGAGAAGGGCATATTTGATATCAAGGACTCGATCAACCTGGTCGCCGACAAACTGAATATTTCCAAACACACCGTTTATCTGTACATCCGACAGCGCAAGCAGGGTGAAGACGAAAACGAATAAGCGCCATAGAAGGGGATAGACAAGAATGGCTAAAGAAGTTATTGCAACCGACAAGGCTCCTGCCGCAATTGGTCCATATGTTCAGGCCACCAAACTGGGCGAGCTGGTCTTCACCTCAGGGCAGATCCCGCTCGATCCGGCCACCATGGAGATCGTGGCTGGCGGTATCGAGGCTCAGGCCGAGCAGGTGATGAAGAACCTGGTTGCAGTATTGAAGGCAGCGGGTGCCGACACCAGCAAGGTGCTGAAGACCACCTGTTTCCTCAGCGACATGAACAACTTTGTTGCCTTCAACCAGGTTTATGCCCGTTACTTCGGTGAATCGGCCCCGGCCCGCTCCTGCGTGGAAGTGGCGCGCCTGCCCAAGGACGTGCTGGTTGAAGTCGAAGCCATCGCTTACGTCTGATCCAAGGCGGTACGAAGAGCCCCTCCCAGGAGGGGCTTTTTCGTATTTGGCGTAGAATGGGCTGATACATGCGCAGGAGTCCGGATATGAGTCTCAATTTCGCCTTGCTGGTGACGGGGCCGGCCTATGGTACCCAGTCGGCCAGCACGGCCTATCGCTTTGCCCTGAGCGTCATCGAACAGGGTCATCGACTGTCTCACCTGTTTTTCTATCAGGATGGGGTCTGCAACGGCAACGGTCTGCATGCTCCCGCCTCCGATGAGAGCAACCTGGTCGCCCTGTGGCGCGAGCTCGCCATCCAGCAGGGGATCCGTATCGACGTGTGCGTGGCGGCGGCCATGCGTCGTGGTGTACTGGATGAGCAGGAAGCCAAGGGGATGGGCAGAGCGCAGTTCAATCTGGAAGCGCCCTTTTGCCTGAGCGGGTTGGGCCAGCTGGCGGAAGCCAGCCTGACCGCCGATCGCTTTGTCCAGTTCTAGGGGGGAAGCATGCACAAGATAGCGTTCATTTGCCGGCGCGGGCCTCATGGTACTGCGGCTGGCCGGGAAGGTCTCGACGCCCTGCTGGCCACGTCTGCCATGACGGAGTCGCTGGCGCTGTTTCTCATCGAGGACGGCGTGCTGCAATTGCTCAAGGACCAGCAGCCGCAGACCATCTTGCAGCGTCACTATGCGCCGACCTTCAAGATGCTCGAGCTGTACGACATCGAAGAGGTCTATGTGTGTACCGACTCGTTGGCGGAACGGGGGCTGACGCCCGAGGAGCTGCTGATCCCGGTGACCGGTCTCTCCCGATCCGACATTCGTCGTCAGTGGGGCGACTGCAGCACCCACATCTGTTTTTGAGGTAGCCATGATACAGCTGATATTGACTTCTCCCTTCCAGAGTCGGGAGCTGGAGCAGGCACTGGCCTATCGCCAGCCTGACGATGTGTTGGTGCTGATGCAGGACGCCGTCGTCGCGGCAACGGCCCCGTTGTGGAGCGAGCGGCTGACAGGCATGCCGCTCTACGTGATGCGGGAGGACCTGCAGGCGAGGGGGTTGCAGTCACGGATCGGGATGGATTTGGAGATGGCCGACCTGGTCGCGCTGATCGCCGAAAAAGGCTCACCGCAGACCTGGGGTGGCTAGAAACTGTTTTTATAAAATAATTTCAGTGACTTACCGTGCCTTTACACACATTCTGCCGTGCCGTTCCCGACACGGATTGTATAAATCTTGACTCCCTTGACAACAGGGCATAAAATTTCGCGTCCCCGTATCTGCGGGGAGGATTTTTCACATGTTTATGAAGTCATTATCAGGAGCCTTTTGATGGCAACTATTAACCAGTTGGTTCGCAAGCCACGCATCAAGCTCGTTGTGAAAAGCAACGTGCCGGCGCTGGAAGCGTGCCCTCAGAAGCGTGGCGTGTGCACTCGTGTATACACCACCACCCCGAAGAAGCCTAACTCTGCACTGCGTAAAGTGTGCCGTGTACGTCTGACCAACGGCTTCGAAGTCACCTCCTACATCGGTGGTGAAGGTCACAACCTGCAAGAGCACTCTGTTGTTCTGATCCGTGGCGGTCGTGTAAAAGACTTGCCAGGTGTTCGTTACCACACCGTTCGTGGTGCGTTGGACTGTGCCGGTGTTAAAGACCGTAAGCAGGCTCGCTCCAAGTACGGCGTGAAGCGTCCGAAAGCTTAATGGTTCTCCGTTAAGTAAGGCCAAACGTTAATTCGTTTCTAGTTAGATAACTTTCTAGTTTTGGGTAACCCCTGAAGTTACGGAGAATTTGAAATGCCAAGACGTCGTGTTGTTGGTCAGCGTAAAATCCTGCCGGATCCCAAGTTCGGATCAGAGCTGCTGGCTAAATTCGTCAACGTAGTAATGGTTGACGGTAAGAAATCTGTTTCCGAAGCCATCGTATATGGCGCGCTGGACATCATTGCCACCAAGACTGGCAAAGAGCACCTGGCCGTATTCGAAGAAGCCCTGGACAACATTCGTCCGGCCGTCGAGGTTAAATCTCGTCGTGTCGGTGGTGCAACCTATCAGGTACCGGTAGAAGTTCGTCCGGTTCGTCGCAATGCCCTGGCAATGCGCTGGTTGGTTGATGCCGCTCGTAAACGTGGTGAAAAATCAATGGCTCAGCGTTTGGCTGGCGAGCTGCTGGATGCCGCTGACAATAAGGGTTCGTCTGTCAAGAAACGTGAAGACGTTCACCGTATGGCTGAAGCGAACAAGGCCTTCGCTCACTTCCGCTGGTAATCCGCTTGCGCAGGGTCTTTTGGCTCTGCGCACCTTCAATTATCTGGGGACAAGTGCCCTAGTAAGAGGATGACAATGGCTCGTACAACCCCCATTGAGCGTTATCGTAATATCGGTATCTCCGCTCACATCGACGCCGGTAAGACTACTACTACCGAGCGCGTTCTGTTTTACACCGGTGTAAGTCACAAGATCGGTGAAGTTCACGATGGCGCTGCCACCATGGACTGGATGGAACAGGAACAAGAGCGTGGTATCACCATCACCTCCGCCGCGACCACCGCTTTCTGGTCCGGTATGGGTAAACAGTTCCAACCGCACCGTATCAACATCATCGATACCCCGGGCCACGTTGACTTTACTATCGAAGTAGAGCGCTCCATGCGTGTTCTGGATGGCGCCGTGATGGTGTACTGTGCCGTAGGTGGCGTACAGCCCCAGTCTGAGACCGTATGGCGTCAGGCTAACAAGTACAAGGTTCCCCGTATCGCGTTCGTCAACAAGATGGACCGTACCGGTGCCAACTTCCTGCGCTGCGTTGAGCACATCAAGACCCGTCTGAAAGGTAACCCGGTTCCGCTGCAACTGAACATCGGTTCAGAAGAGAACTTCAAGGGCGTTATCGATCTGGTCAAGATGAAAGCCATCAACTGGAGCGAAGCTGACCAGGGCGTTTCCTTCGATTACGAAGACGTGCCGGCCGAGCTGCTGGAACAGGCGCAAGAAATGCGCATGAACCTGGTTGAAGCCGCTGCTGAAGCGTCTGAAGACCTGATGGAAAAATACCTGGGTGGTGAAGAACTGACCGAGGAAGAGATCAAGAAAGCTCTTCGTCAGCGCGTTCTGAACAACGAAATCATCCTGGTTACCTGTGGCTCCGCGTTCAAGAACAAGGGCGTACAGGCCATGCTGGATGCCGTGATCGAGTATCTGCCGGCGCCGACCGACGTTGCTGCGATCGACGGTCTGAAGCTGGATGGCGAGACCAAAGACGAGCGTCACGCTTCCGATGACGAGCCGTTCTCTGCTCTGGCGTTCAAGATTGCTACCGACCCGTTCGTGGGCAACCTGACCTTCTTCCGCGTTTACTCCGGTGTGGTTAACTCCGGTGACTCCGTGCTGAACTCCGTTAAAGAGAAGCGCGAGCGTTTTGGCCGTATCGTTCAGATGCACGCCAACAAGCGTGAAGAGATCAAAGAAGTTCGCGCAGGCGACATCGCTGCTGCCATCGGCCTGAAGGACGTCACCACCGGTGATACCCTGTGTGACGAGAACGCACCGATCATCCTGGAGCGTATGGAATTCCCGGAGCCGGTAATCTCCATCGCCGTTGAGCCGAAATCCAAGGCCGACCAGGAGAAGATGGGTCTGGCTCTGGGCCGTCTGGCTCAGGAAGATCCGTCCTTCCGCGTATGGACCGACGAAGAGTCTGGTCAAACCATCATCGCCGGTATGGGTGAGCTGCACCTGGACATCATCGTTGACCGTATGCGTCGCGAGTTCAAGGTAGAAGCGAACGTAGGTAAGCCGCAGGTTGCCTACCGTGAAACCATTCGTAACACCGTCAAGGATATCGAAGGTAAGCACGCCAAGCAGTCCGGTGGTCGTGGTCAGTACGGTCACGTCGTTATCGACATGTACCCGCTGGAAGAAGGCAAAGCCTACGAGTTCGTCAATGACATCAAGGGTGGCGTCATTCCGGGCGAATTCATCCCGGGTGTTGACAAGGGTATCCGCGAGCAGCTGAAGTCCGGCCCGCTGGCAGGTTATCCGGTAATGGATCTGGGCGTGCGTCTGCACTTCGGTTCTTACCACGATGTCGACTCTTCCGAACTGGCGTTCAAGATCGCTGCTTCTCTGGCGTTCAAGGCTGGCTTCATGAAGGCCAACCCGGTACTGCTCGAGCCGATCATGAAGGTCGAAGTCGAGACTCCGGAAGACTACATGGGCGACGTTATCGGTGACCTGAACCGTCGTCGCGGCCTGATCGAAGGCATGGAAGATGGCCCGTCCGGCAAGATCGTACGTGCTCTGGTGCCGCTGGCCGAAATGTTCGGTTACGCCACCTCCCTGCGTTCTGCTACCCAGGGTCGTGCTTCCTACGCCATGGAATTCGCCAAGTATCACGATGCTCCGACCAACGTCGCCCAGGCCGTGATCGAAGAGCGCAAATCCAAGTAATTTAAGATTCCCCGCCTACGACGGTAGGCGGGTTTAACCTAGAAGGACTACGTCGTGTCTAAAGAAAAATTTGAGCGTAATAAACCGCACGTAAACGTCGGCACCATCGGCCACGTTGACCACGGTAAAACCACCCTGACCGCCGCCATCACCAACGTGCTGGCCAAGCACTTCGGTGGTAAAGCTTTCGCCTTCGACCAGATCGACAAGGCGCCGGAAGAGCGTGAGCGTGGTATCACCATCAACACCTCCCACGTAGAATACGACACCGCTACCCGTCACTACGCCCACGTAGACTGCCCGGGTCACGCCGACTACGTTAAAAACATGATCACCGGTGCTGCCCAGATGGACGGCGCGATCCTGGTAGTAGCAGCGACTGACGGCCCGATGCCGCAGACTCGTGAGCACATCCTGCTGGGTCGTCAGGTAGGCGTTCCGTACATCATCGTGTTCATGAACAAGTGCGACATGGTAGATGACGAAGAGCTGCTGGAACTGGTCGAGATGGAAGTTCGCGAACTGCTGTCCGAGTACGACTTCCCGGGTGATGACCTGCCGGTAGTACGTGGTTCCGCACTGAAAGCGCTGGAAGGCGAAGCTCAGTGGGAAGAGAAGATCCTGGAACTGGCTGGCCACCTGGACACCTACATTCCGGAGCCGGAGCGCGCAATCGACCAGCCGTTCCTGATGCCGATCGAAGACGTATTCTCCATCGCAGGCCGTGGTACCGTAGTAACCGGTCGTGTAGAGCGCGGTATCGTTAAAGTTGGTGAAGAAGTGGAAATCGTTGGTATCAAAGATACCACCAAGACCACTTGTACCGGCGTTGAAATGTTCCGCAAACTGCTGGACGAAGGTCGTGCAGGTGAGAACGTTGGCGCGCTGCTGCGTGGCGTGAAGCGTGAAGACGTAGAGCGTGGTCAGGTACTGGCCAAGCCGGGCACCATCAAGCCGCACACCAAGTTCGAATCTGAAGTGTACGTGCTGTCCAAAGAAGAAGGTGGTCGTCACACCCCGTTCTTCAAAGGCTACCGTCCGCAGTTCTACTTCCGTACTACCGACGTGACCGGTACCATCGAACTGCCGGAAGGCGTAGAGATGGTCATGCCGGGCGACAACATCAAGATGGTTGTTACCCTGATTGCCCCGATCGCAATGGACGACGGCCTGCGTTTCGCCATCCGTGAAGGTGGCCGTACCGTAGGTGCTGGTGTTGTAGCTAAAGTTATCGCTTAATCGATACTTTATATGCACACATGAAAGGGGTGGCTTCGGCCACCCCTTTTACTTTTGGGGCTTTAAATGGCCTGTGAGATACTTTTGCGAAATCATCTATAGAGGTAGCTGCTGTGAGTAAACCCGCCATTTTTCTGGATCGCGATGGTGTCATCAACAAGGACACGGGTTATGTCAGCCAGGTTGATGACTTCCATTTTCTGCCCGGGGTGATTGAGGCCATGCAATTGCTGAAGAAAAAGGGCTATTTGCTGGTCGTGGTGACCAACCAATCCGGCATCGCCCGTGGCTACTTCACTGAAGATGACTTCATGAACCTG
>NZ_CP023141.1:360000-437500 GCF_002285935.1 Aeromonas dhakensis | reverse complement strand
CGGACAGTGCCTGGTGGGTAGTTTGACTGGGGCGGTCTCCTCCCAAAGAGTAACGGAGGAGCACGAAGGTTGGCTAATCCTGGTCGGACATCAGGAGGTTAGTGCAATGGCATAAGCCAGCTTAACTGCGAGACGGACAGGTCGAGCAGGTACGAAAGTAGGTCATAGTGATCCGGTGGTTCTGAATGGAAGGGCCATCGCTCAACGGATAAAAGGTACTCCGGGGATAACAGGCTGATACCGCCCAAGAGTTCATATCGACGGCGGTGTTTGGCACCTCGATGTCGGCTCATCACATCCTGGGGCTGAAGTCGGTCCCAAGGGTATGGCTGTTCGCCATTTAAAGTGGTACGCGAGCTGGGTTCAGAACGTCGTGAGACAGTTCGGTCCCTATCTGCCGTGGGCGTTGGATGATTGAAGGGAGTTGCTCCTAGTACGAGAGGACCGGAGTGAACGAACCTCTGGTGTTCGGGTTGTCACGCCAGTGGCACTGCCCGGTAGCTAAGTTCGGAATCGATAACCGCTGAAAGCATCTAAGCGGGAAGCGAGCCCTGAGATGAGTCATCCCTGACCCCTTGAGGGTCCTAAAGGGCCGTTGGAGACCACAACGTTGATAGGTGGGGTGTGTAAGCGCGGCGACGTGTTGAGCTAACCCATACTAATTACCCGTGAGGCTTAACCATACAACACCCAAGAAGTGTTCGAAGGCTTGTAGCAGATACCGAGAACGAATAACTAAATCAGCTTTTTCAGATTGAAGATTTTGCCTGGCGGCAATAGCGCAGTGGAACCACCTGACCCCATGCCGAACTCAGAAGTGAAACGCTGTAGCGCCGATGGTAGTGTGGCATTCGCCATGCGAGAGTAGGACACTGCCAGGCACCCAATTAAACGGTGATGTGAAAGCACATGGCCGGCTGCGAGGATGACACCTCAGAAGAAGCGGCAAAAGATTTAGCGAAAGCTAACCGAATGCGGAGCGGTAGTTCAGTCGGTTAGAATACCGGCCTGTCACGCCGGGGGTCGCGGGTTCGAGTCCCGTCCGCTCCGCCACTACTTAAGAAGCCCAGTCGAAAGACTGGGCTTTTTTTCGTTTCCGACACCGTCCTCATTTCCCCCGAATTGCCTCTTTTTCCTCACGCGACTCAGTAAAACACGCAGAGCCAGACGGTGGTCATGTCGGGATGGGTCCACTCGACCCTGTGCTTCTGGCGGGCAGGGATATTGATGTGATCTCCCGGCCCCAGCTGGACCAGCTGCTGTTGCTGAGTTTGCGGATCGATGAACAGCAGGCTGGCTTCACCCTGCACCACCAGGATCCACTCATGTTCGTCCTGATCGTACCATTCGCCGGGGGCCGTCTGATGGCCGTGGGAGAGAATGCGCTCGATCCTCAGGTGATTGGTACTGACCAGATCCTGAAAGAGTTCGGTAGGGAGTGGCGAGGGGATATCGTTCAGCAAATTGCGGGTGTGCATGGGTATCTCCCGTCTGGCAGCGTGAATGGTTACCTGCAGTATAGGTGGGTCGTTCACTCTCGCAGGGGAAGAGGGGCAGCCTGAACCCGTCATATCTGTGCCCGAACGAGAACGTTCCCTGTCATTTTGATGAAAAAATCAGGGAAATCGCTGCAATCCGGATAAATTCTTGCTATTTTGCGCGCCATTCACGCAAACGATTTCCTTCACACTTTCAGGATTAGTTATGGCAAAGCAAGATATGGCCGCCCAATCAGGGAACGGCGGCTTTCTGGACTCTTATTTTTCCATTTCTGCGCGCGGCAGCAGCGTGCGTCAGGAGCTGGTCGCAGGGCTGACCACCTTCCTGGCTATGGTCTACAGCATCATAGTGGTGCCGAACATGTTGGGTGCTGCTGGCTTTGAGCAGGGGCCGGTGTTTGTGGCGACCTGTTTGATCGCCGCTTTCGGCTCCCTGCTGATGGGGCTGTGGGCCAAGCTGCCGATGGCCATCGGTTGCGCCATCTCCCTCACCGCCTTTACCGCCTTCAGCCTGGTGCTGGGGCAGGGGCTGAGCATTCCGGTGGCGCTGGGCGCCATCTTCCTGATGGGGGTTCTGTTCACCCTGATCAGTGTCACCGGCGTGCGCCAGTGGATCCTGGACAACCTCCCCTCCGGCATCGCCCACGGCACCGGCATCGGTATCGGTCTGTTCCTGCTGCTGATCGCCACCAACGGCGTTGGCATGGTTATCAAGAACGAAGGGGCCGGTCTGCCGGTTCAGCTGGGTGAAGTGACCGCCTTCCCGGTCATCATGACGGTGTTGGGTCTGGCCGCCATCTTTGGTCTGGAACGTCGCAAGGTGCCGGGCGGCATCCTGATGGTGATCATCGCCATCTCCATCCTCGGCCTCATCTTCGACCCGAAAGTGACCTGGCAGGGCTTTTTCGCCATGCCGAGCCTGACTGGCGAGAAGGGCTCTCTGGTTGGCAGCATGGATCTGTTGGGTGCCCTCAATCCGGTGGTGATCCCCACTGTGTTGGCGCTGGTGATGACAGCGGTGTTTGATGCCACCGGCACCATCCGTGCCGTGGCTGGTCAGGCGGGCCTCATCAACGAGCGTGGCCATATCATCAGTGGCGGCAAGGCATTGACTGCCGACTCCGTCAGCAGCATGGTGGCAGGCGTCGTCGGTGGTGCACCGGCTGCCGTTTACATCGAATCCGCAGCAGGCACTGCCGCCGGTGGCAAGACGGGTCTGACCGCTACCCTGGTCGGCGTGCTGTTCCTGCTGATGATCTTCCTCTCGCCGCTGAGCTATCTGGTACCGGCTTACGCCACCGCGCCTGCGCTGATGTACGTGGGCCTGCTGATGCTGGGCAACGTCACCAAGCTGGACTTCAACGACTCGGTCGATGCGCTCTCCGGCATGCTGTGCGCCGTCTTCATCGTGCTCACCTGCAACATAGTCACCGGCATCATGCTGGGCTTCGTGGCCCTGGTGATCGGTCGCCTGTTTGCGGCCGAGTGGAAGAAGCTCAACATCGGCACCGTCATCATCGCCGTGGTGCTGGTCGTTTTCTATGCCGGTGGCTGGGCCATCTAACCCGTCCGGTTATTGCGGTTGTAGCGAAGGGCCCCTGCAGGGCCCTTTTTTGTTGGCTGTGAGACGGCTAACAGTTTTGCTCTTATTTGCTCTGCACTGTTTCAGATTGAAACGCCAACCTCTCTTCTGCTGTTTCAAATCCGAACCAAACAGCCCGTCATTTTTATCCTCTTTTCTGCCGTTAGACTGGTTCCATCAACCATTTGCCCACCCGAGTGGTGGCAAGCCAAGGAGTGAGCCATGAAGAAACTGATCAATGCCGTCGATGCCGTGGTCCGTGAACAGCTGATGGGGATGGCCGCCGCCCACCCCGAGCTCAAGGTGCGTATCGAGCCCCACTTCATCACCCGTGCCGATGCTCCCGTGATGGGCAAGGTGGCGCTGGTTTCCGGCGGTGGCAGCGGCCACGAGCCGATGCACGGTGGCCTGGTGGGCAAGGGGATGCTGGATGGTGCCTGCCCCGGCGAGATTTTCACCTCGCCGACTCCGGATCAGATGTATGAGTGCGGTCAGGCGGTTGACGGCGGTGTTGGCGTGCTGTTTCTGGTGAAGAACTACACCGGCGACGTGCTCAACTTCGAGACTGCGGTCGAACTGCTGCACGGTGACGGGGTCAAGGTGGGGTTCACCCTCATCGATGACGACGTGGCGGTGAAAGACAGTCTCTATACCGCCGGTCGCCGTGGCGTTGCCACGACCGTGCTGTGCGAGAAACTGGTCGGTGCCGCCGCCGAGGCGGGCTATGATCTGGCGCGCTGCGAGGCGCTGGCTCGCCGCGTCAACAACCAGAGCCGCACCATAGGGGTAGCCATGCATGCCTGTACAGTTCCTGCTGCCGGCAAACCCTCCTTCACCCTGGCGGACAACGAGGTGGAGTTCGGCGTCGGCATCCACGGCGAGCCGGGCATCGAGCGCCGCCCCTTCACCGACCTCAATGCCCTGGTGGACGACATGTTCAAGGAGCTGGTCGACAACAGCCCCTATGGCCGCACCCTGCGTCACTGGGACAGAGCCTCCGGCAGCTGGCAGGAGGAGCACACCTTTATCGAGCCGTTCAACAAGGGGGACCGGGTCATCGCGCTGGTCAACAGCCTGGGCGGTACCCCCATCTCCGAGCTCTACGGCGTCTATGGCCGTCTTGCCGCCCTGTGCGAAGAGGCAGGCATCCATCTGGTGCGCAACCTGATCGGCCCCTACTGCACCTCCCTCGACATGACCGGCATCTCCATCACCCTGCTCAAGGTGGATGACGAACTGATGACCCTGTGGGATGCCCCCGTTCACACCCCCGCCCTGCGCCGCGGCTGCTGAGGAATATTCATGTTAAGCAAGCATCAAATCGTCAACTGGCTGCTCGACTGCGAGCACATCTTCACCGAGCAGCGTGACTACCTCACGGCGCTGGATACCGACATCGGCGACGGCGACCACGGCCTCAACATGCAACGCGGTTTCGCCAAGGTGGCCGAGAAGCTGCCGGCGGTGGCGGACAAAGACATCGGCCAGGTGCTGAAAACCACCGGCATGACGCTGCTCTCCTCGGTCGGCGGCGCCAGCGGCCCACTCTACGGCACCTTCTTCATCCGGGCCGCGGCCAGCAGCGACGCCTGCCAGAGCCTGACCCTCGGTCAGCTCGGCAAGATGCTGAGCGACGGAGTGGAGGGGATCGTCTCGCGCGGCCGCGCCGAGCCGGGTGACAAGACCATGTGCGACGCCTGGTGGCCGGCCCTGGCGGCCCTGCAGCAGGCGGAGCAACAAGGCTTGCCGCTGCCCGAGGCGCTGGACAGGGCGGTGGCGGCCGCTGCCGCCGGCACCGAGGCCACCATCCAGATGCAGGCTCGCAAGGGGCGCGCCAGCTATCTTGGCGAGCGCAGCATCGGCCATCAGGATGCCGGGGCCACTTCGACCCTGCTGCTGCTGACCGCCCTGCGTGACAGAGCGAGGTTGTAGACATGATCGGAATCGTAGTGGTCTCTCACAGCGCCATGCTGGCAGCCGGCTTGAAAGCGCTGGCCGATCAGCTGGGCAGCCCGGCGAAACTGTTGCTGGCGGCCGGGGTCGATGACCCCGATCACCCCATCGGCACCGACGCCATCGCCGTGATGAGTGCGATTGAAGAAGCGGACGATGGCAGCGGCGTGCTGGTGCTGATGGATCTTGGCAGCGCCTTGCTCAGCGCCGAGACCGCCCTCGAGTTGCTGCCCCCCGAGTTGAGTGCCCGGGTGCGACTCTGCCCCGCCCCGCTGGTCGAAGGCACCCTGGCCGCCGTGGTGGCGGCCGGATCCGGTCTGACCCTGGACGAGGTCGCCGCCGAGGCGCTCGGCGCGCTGGGCCCGAAACAGGCGATGCTGCCAGCCAGCGCGGCGCAGGCCGCCACCGAGACGGCCCCCGTTGCCGACGACGGCTGGCTGCGCTGCGAGGTGGTGGTGGATAACCCTCACGGCCTGCATGTGCGCCCCGCCGCCCGACTGGTGGCCGCCCTCAAGCCCTTTGCCGCTGAGCTCAAGCTGCAAAAGGGGGACAAAGAGGCCAACCCCCGCAGTCTGACCCGGCTCACCATGCTCGACGTGCGCCAGGGGGACACGCTCACCCTGCTGGCACGCGGGGAGGATGCCGAGGCCGCCTTGGCCTGCTTCCAGCAACTGGCAGCGGAGCGCTTCGGCGACTGACCTGCCTGCTTCAAGGCGCTGTGCTCGCTCGCCGAGCCTGCGCAGCGCCATTGTCATGCAAGTAAAAGACGAAGGAGTCCCCGGCACTGCCGCCCCTTCGCCTCCTTTAGTTTCAAAAGAAGTCTTACGAAATAAAGAGAGAGGGATAAAATATGGACCGCATCATCATCAGCCCCAGCAAATACGTGCAAGGCAACGGGGCCCTCGCCAACATAGGCAACTACGTCAAGGCACTCGGCGCCAAGCCGCTGATCCTGGCCGACGCCTTCGTCACCAAGCTGGTTGGCGATACCGTGGCCACCAGCTTCCACGGGGCAGGCATCCAGCCCGAGTTCGACTGCTTCAACGGCGAATGCTCCCGCCCCGAGATCGACCGCCTGCTGGCCCGCTGCAAGCAGACGCCGTTTGACGTCATCATTGGCATCGGCGGCGGCAAGACGCTGGATACCGCCAAGTCGGTCGCCTTCTACCAGCAGGTGCCGGTGGTCATAGTACCCACCATCGCCTCCACCGATGCCCCCACCAGCGCGCTGGCGGTCATCTACACCCCACAGGGGCAGTTCAGCGAATACCTGATGATCCCGACCAACCCCAACATGGTCATCATGGATACCGGCGTGGTCGCCCGCGCCCCGGTGCGGCTCTTGGTCTCCGGCATGGGGGATGCGCTCTCCACCTACTTCGAGGCGCGCGCCAACAAGGTGTCCGGTTGCCAGACCATGGCCGGTGGTGCCTCCACCCTGGCTGCGCAGGCCATCGCCGAGCTCTGCTACAAGACCCTGCTGGCCGATGGCTACAAGGCCAAGCTGGCGGTGGAGCAGGGGCTCTGCACCAAGGCGGTGGAGAACATCATCGAGGCCAACACCTATCTGAGCGGCATCGGCTTCGAGAGCAGCGGGCTGGCCGCCGCCCACGCCGTTCACAACGGCCTGACCCAGCTGGCCGAGTGTCACCACCTCTATCATGGTGAGAAGGTGGCGTTCGGTACCCTGGTGCAGCTGGTGCTGGAGAACGCCCCCATGGCGGAGATCGAGACGGTGCTGGGTTTCTGCCGCTCCATCGGCCTGCCGACCAATCTGCATATGATGGGGGTCAAGGAGCTGGACATGGCGCGCCTGATGGAGGTGGCCAAGGCGTCCACTGCGGAAGGGGAGACCATCCACAACATGCCGTTCAAGGTCACCGCCGAGGACGTGCTGGCGGCCATCGTCACCGCCCACCAGCTGGGGTTGTAACCGCGCCACGGCTGACCTTGCCATATAAAAACGGCCCCGCATCTGCGGGGCCTTTTCGTTTTCAGCGGGCCTGTTGGCGACAGCTCGGCTCGCCGTCAGCCGTGATAGTCGGCGGGATCGATCTCGAGCAGTTTCAGCCGTCGCCAGAGGGTGGTGCGACCGATCCCCAGTTGTTGGGCCATCTGGCTCACCTGCCCCTTGCAGGCGTGGGCGCAGCGCAGGATGGCTTGTCGCTCCAGCTCCGCCAGGGTGAGCAGTGGTTGTCCCACCACCTCGTCCGCCACCAGTTGATGGCCGTGACGAATGGCGGCCGGCAGCGCCTCCGGCGGGATCGGCCCCTGACCGGCGTGAAGCAACGCATGCTCGATGGCGCTGCGCAGCTCCCCCAGATTGCCGGGCCAGGGGTAGGCGAGCAGGCAATCGAGGGCCGCCGGACTGAACTGGCGCACCGGCTCGCGCCCCTGCGCAGCCAGCTGCTGGCTGATGAGGCCGGGCAGATCGGCGCTGCGCTCGCACAGGCCTGGCAGCCACAGCTCGCACGCCTGCAGGGCATAGAGCAGCTGGCGGCCGAAGTGCCCCTCCTGCACCTTCTGTTCCAGCGGGGCGCTACTGGTGGCGATGATCCGCACCTTGAGCGGCAGGATACGGGCCGAGTCGAAGCGCTGGAGGCGACCTGTCTTGAGCAGTTGCAGCAGCGCCGCCTGCATGGGGGCGGAGAGGCACTCCACCTGCTCCAGCACTAGCGTGCCGCCGTGGGCCAGCTCGAACTTGCCGGCCCGCTCTTGTCCCGCTTCGTCGGAGCCCATCAGCTCCAGCGCCATCCGCTCGTTCGGCAGGGCCTGACAGTTGAGGGTGACGAGCGGCCCGGCGGCCCGTTCGCTGCCGAAGTGGATCGCCTCCGCCAGCTGGGCCTTGCCCACCTCCTCCTCGCCGCGCAGCAGGATGGGGCCCTGGCTTTGGGCTGCCTGCCGGGCGTAACGCAGCAGCTTGCGCATGGCGCTCGATTCGCCCACCAGCGCCGACAGCTCGGGTACTGTCTGGCGCAGCTGACTGATGGCCCGCAGCCGATCGACCGGGTGCAGCAGGGCGATAAAACTGACCCCGTCCGGCCCGGGTAGCGGCTTGAGGCTCACCAGCGCATTGATGAACTCCCCCTCCTGAGCGCCGAGCTTCTCCAGCGTCACCTCCACATGGCTGAGCGGGGTCTGCCCCTTGATGGCTAGCTGCAGCCGCTGGGGCAGCAGCAGGTGCTGCTCCAGCGGCTGGCCGAGGCAGAGCGCCGGATCGAGCCGCAGCCGATTGGCCGCCAGAGCGTTGAGGTAGCGCAGCCGGCCCTGCGGATCCCAGGCCAGTACGCCGTCATCCATGCCATCCAGCAGGGCGTAGAGCTCGCTCAGGTGGTGCTGGGACTCCTGCATCAGGGTCTCCATCTGCAGCAGGTGGGCCAGCTCGCGCCCGGCGCTGACGGTGAGCGCCAGATCGCCGGCGCTCGCCTCTTCCACCTTGCAGGTCAGCGCCATGATGGCGACCTGACGGCCGTTGCTGTTGTAGACCGGGCTGGCGCAGCAGTGCCAGGGGTGGAGGGTCTGGTTGAAGTGCTGGGGGCCGCTGACGCAGAGCGGCATCCCTTCCAGCGCCGCCAGGTTGATGGCATTGGTGCCGATGCGCCCCTCGCTGAAGAAGGCACCGGGGCCAAACCCCAGCGTCGCCAGCTCACGCAGGGTGTCGGGGTGACCGGTCTGGGCCAGCAGGCAGCCGCTCTCGTCGGTGAGCAGCAGGGCGCAGGGGCGCCCCTCCATGAATTCGTAGAGATCTTCGAGGGCCATCTCGCCGGTGGTGAGCAGGTCGCGCTTGCGCTGGCGCAGACTCTGCAAGGTCTGCCCCTTGGCGCTGTGGGGCGGATGCCAGAGGGTGGCGCTGGTCTGGTGAGCGCAGCGCAGCCAGGAGGCCTGCAGATAGTCAGGCCAGTCCCGGGCTGGCGGCATGGAGGCGGACAGGATGGTCACGACAAGATCCGGCAAAGAGACGAACGCCCATTTAACCACCCTTGCGGGCCCGATTCAGTGACCTGCCTCAGAGGGATGGCAAACTATCCTCGGCGGGAGCGGGGTCGGCAAACTGCAACGCAAGCCAGCGACAGAAGGCGCGGCACTCCGGCATGGTCTCGCTCTCCTGATGTACCAGCAGATGCCACTGCGGCCCCTTGACCCTGTGGGTGGAGAGTGGCAACAGCTGCCCCTGCTGACGGGCGGGACGGGAGAGCCGCTCGCTCACCAGGGCGATGCCGAGCCCCTGACAGGCTGCGTCCAGCAAGAGGCCGGGATCGGAGAAGTTGAGCCCCCGGGTCTGCAGGTACAGATCCTCTCCACCCTTGAGGGTCCAGTGGTGCCAGTCCAGCTCACGCTCCCCGTGCAATGTGGTGCGCTCTGCCGCCGGCAACGCCAGCACGGCGGGGGCAGCCACCGGCAGCAGGCGGTCTGTCAGCAGCAACTGGTGACGACACTCGGCCTGGGGAGCCAGATCCCAGCGCAGGGCGAGATCGATGGTCTGCTCGGCCATGTCGGGCTCTTCGTCGCTGGTGAACAGCCAGAGATCGACCTCGGGATGGGCGCGATGAAACGCCCCCAGCCGCGGGAGCAGCCAGTGGCGGGCGAGGGTTGTGCTGGTGTTGAGCACCAGCTGGTTGGGTTTGCGGTACTGCTCCAGCCGCTGGATCCCCATCGCCAGCTGCAACAGCACGCTCTGGGTGGTCTCCAGCAGATCCTGCCCCGCATCGGTGAGGGTGACCGAGCGCCCCTGCCGGTGAAACAGCGGCTGGCCCAGCAGCTCCTCCAGCGAGCGGATCTGCTGGCTGATGGCGGACTGGGTCAGGTGCAGCTCCTGCGCCGCCTGATGAAAACTGCCGAGTCTGGCCGCCGCCTCAAAGCCCCGCAGCACGTTGAGCGGGGGCCACTGTTTGAACACCATTGATTAGCTCCACTTATCACTTTTACGGAAAATCGATCGTTTGTTCGCCATCCATGCGACAGATAGTCTATTACTCAACGCAATTTGATTAACAGCGCTTGTCATTTTGGCCACTCATCGACGGTCAAGAGCGCAATCATCCAAGGAGTTTTTCATGTCATCCCGACGCAACGTCTTGAAACAGCTGGCCGCCATCGGCGCGCTGGCCGGACTCGGCAACCTGCCGGGCAAGGTCAATGCAGCCAGCAACAACGCAGGTGAAGATACTGCCACCAGCGGCGAGCCGTTCCATATGCCCGATGAGGCCGCCCCCCAGACCCGGGTCTGGGTCGCCTTTGCCGCCAGCGCGGATATCTGGGGCCGCGATTACCAAAAGGTGCAGGCGACCATAGGCCGGCTGGTGCAGGCCATGGTGCCCTATACCCAGGTGAACGTGCTCTGCCGCGAAGCCGAACAGGCGCTGGCCCGCCAGCTCTGCGGCGAGCAGAACACCCGCTTTGTCGTCGCCGAGCTGGACGACATCTGGCTGCGGGATACCGGCGGCGTCTTCGTCCAGAACGGCGAAGGGGAGCTGGGGCTGGTGGATTTCAACTTCAACGGCTGGGGTGACAAGCAGGAGCACGAACAGGATGCCGGCGTCGCCGAGCTGGTCAGCCAGCAGGCCAGCGCCCGTTATCTGCAGAGCAAGCTGGCCGGCGAGGGGGGCGGCATCGAGGTGGATGGCAACGGCACCGCCATCATGACCGAGAGCTGCTGGCTCAACAACAACCGCAATCCGGGGGTGAGCAAGGCGCAACTGGAGGCGGAGCTGAAGGCCAATCTGGGGCTGCGCAAAATCATCTGGCTGCCCGGCATCAAGGGCAAGGACATCACAGATGCCCACGTCGATTTCTACGCCCGCTTCGTGCGCCCCGGGGTGGTGGTGGTCAATCTGGACAACGACCCGCAGTCCCACGACTACGAGGTGACCCGCCGGCACCTGGCCATCCTCAAACAGGCCACCGATGCCGACGGCAACAAGCTGGAGCTGCATGTACTGCCGCCACCGCTGGACGGGCGGGACAACCGCTTTAGCCGCAGCCGCGACTTTGCCGCCGGCTATATCAACTATCTGCCGATCAATGGCGCCGTCATTGCCCCCGAGTTTGGCGACAAGGCGGCCGACCGCTACTGCCACGAGCTGTTGGCCCGTCTCTACCCCGGCCGTGACATCGTGCAGATCAATATCGATCCGGTGGCCGCCGGTGGCGGTGGCATTCACTGCATCACCCTCCATCAGCCAGCCTGATACTCCCTTGCCATGAGCTGACGGGGCGCTTCGGCGCCCCTGTTTGCCTCTCAGCAGTCCTCAGATCCCTGTCATGCCGATCTCGTCCAGCTGCACATGGGCGGGTTGACGCAGTGTGTAGAGTACGGCCTCGGCCAGATCCCAGACCTGCAACCAACCGGGTTTGCGCTCATCCGCACAGGCCGGTGGTGGCACCTGGACCAGGCCGGGACAGAGGGTGTGAACCCGAATGCCCTGATGCTGGACTTCTTCCCGCAGCGCCTTGGCAAACCCCAAGACGGCAAATTTGGCGGCGCAGTAGACGCTGGCCCTCGCATAGCCGTTTTTGGCGGCCTGGGAGGCGATGTTGATGATGGTGCCGTGGCGTCGAGACAGCATGTCCGGCAGGCAAGCCTGGGTCAGCAGGAAGCTGCCCTTGGCGCAGGTGTCCATCACTCTGTCCCACTCCGATTCCGGCAGATCCTGCACCAGATAATCGCTGCCGACCCCGCTGTTGTTGACCAGCAGATCGATGGGGCCGAGCAGTGCGCTGGCCCGGGCATGCTGGGCTCGAACCTGGGGAGCATCGCAGACATCCAGCACCAGAGGCAGGACTCTTACCCCGTATTGCGTCGAGAGGCGGGTAGCCTCTTGCTCCAGCAGGGCGTGGCGACGGGAGGCCAGCACCAGCTCCACCCCTTCCCGAGCCAGCGCCTCGGCGATGGCCAGCCCAATTCCGCTTGCGCCGCCGCTGATCAGGGCGCGGGTTGCTCTCAGTTCGTTCATCTGTTGTTCCTCCTGAATGGTGGCGCCATTGTGGTGGGCGGCAGCGAGAGGGAACAGGGGGAGAAAGGGGTTGGCTCGAACCTTGGTTCGGATTTGGCTGAAAACGTTCGAACTTTGGTTCTGTGCCGGCACAAGGCCTTGCTCTTTGGCTCTTGTCTGTAAAACAACAACGCCGCCCTCTCGGGCGGCGTTTGACCTTATGACAGTGCCTTGTCATGAGGTAGGGCGTCTACCTTGTCACCGGTAGGGTGGTCACCCTCCTTGATCCAGGCATCCAGCAGGGTGTAACCCACCGCCAGCACCACGGGGCCGATAAACAGACCGATGATCCCCATCGCCAGCAAGCCGCCGATAACCCCCACCAGAATGAGGATGAGCGGCAGGTCGGCGCCGCGCTTGATCAGGAAGGGGCGCAGGAAGTTGTCCATGGTGCCCGCCAGCAGCGACCAGACCAGCAGGAAGGTGCCCCAGGTGGTGTCGCCGCTCCAGTAGAGGTAGCCGACGCAGGCCAGCAGCACCGGGAAGGGGCCGATCTGGGCGACGATAAGCAGGAACATCACCACCACCAGGATCATGGTGTAGGGGATGCCGGCAATCAGCAGACCGACACCGGCCACCGAGGATTGCACCAGGGCGGTCACCACGACCCCCATGGCCACGGCGCGGATCGCCTGTGAAGCGAGCACGGTGGCGTTGTCGCCGCGCTCGCCGGCCAGCCGGTGGGCGAAGCGGCGAATGCCGGTCGCCACCACTTCACCGGAGTGGTAGAGCAGGCCGCAGATGCCGACGGTCAGCAGGAAGTGGACGAACAGCAGCCCCAGATTGCCCGCCTGGGAGGCGAGCCAGCGGGCGGTCTGGCCGAAGTAGGGGGCCAGCTTGGCAAACAGCACCTGGCCGCCGCTCGCCAGGATCTGCTGCCAGAAGTCGTAAAGCTTGCCGCCCACCAGTGGCACCTGCTGCAGCCAGAGCAGCTCGGGGGGCGGGGAGTGGCTGATGGTAGTGCCCAGCTCGATCAGCATGGGCGCCTTCTCCGCCACGTTGGCCAGTGCCATGAAGAGCGGAATGACGAACATCAGCAGCAGCACCAGGGTCATGAAGAGGGCCGCCAGGGCGCGCTTGCCCCACAGCAGGCGCTGCACCATCAACATCAGCGGCCAGGTGGCGATGGTGATCATGGTGGCCCACACCAGCGCGGGCAGGAAGGGGCGCAGCACCATGAAGCAGGAGACGATGAGGAGGCTGATAAACAGCACTCCCAGGGTTATCTTGGCTAAATCCAATTTTTTCATATTCATAGCAATCCCTTGTCAGGGCCTGGGCCCTTGGGTAGCGGGTCATTATTCACGAGAGAGAGTATCCACCAGAGACCGGCGCTCAACCAGAGCCCCAGGCAACAATAAAGCAGCCACTGGCCGAGCAGAATGAGCCAGGAGCTGGTCAGCCAGAGCGGCAGCGCCCACCACAATGCCCCCAGCGGCAGGCCACCGAGCAGGGCCAGCAAGGGGAGGCGCCAGCCGGCCGGCGCCGTGCGCGGCAGCGGCAACATCATGCCGAGGGTCAGCCCCAGGCTGAAGGTGGCCAGGCCCGCCAGCGCCGAAGATTGGCTCCACCCGGCGGCCAGCGCGCAGGCGAGGGTGAGCCCGGCCCAGCCCCGGCGACTGGCTGCCAGGCCGGCGAGGCGGGGATACAGGGCCAGCAGCAAGGCGCCAAGTAGCAGACCGGCCGCCACGTCCGACAGGAAGTGCACCCCGAGCCAGACCCGGGCCAGTCCGGTCAGGGTGGCCAGCAGCAGGGCCAGGACGGTGCTGCGCCAGAGGCTGGCGGGCCAGCAGGCTCTCAGCAACACGCCCCAGAACAGCAGCGCCGAGGCGGCGTGGCCGCTCGGCATGCCGAAGCCCTGGGCGCTGCCCTGTGCCAGGGCGGGGTCGAGATGGAAGGGTCTGGGCCAGCCAATCCCCTCCTTGGCCAGCTGCACCAGCAGGGTGAGGGTCAGCATGGCCAGCAGCAGTTGGCGCACCCGGGGCCAGCCCAGCCAGGGCAGCAGCAAGGGTAGCAGGGCAAGCTGAAAGGCGGCTGAACCGAACAGGTTGCTGACCTCGAGCCAGCGCACCTGGGCACCGAGCCAGGTCTGCAGCTGGTGGATCAGCGGGACTTCCATGCGGTGCAGTGCATTGCCTTCACCACGAAAATCGGGCAGCCAGAGCACTGGGCTGTCGGGCATGGCGGCCAGTTGGGGGGCCAGCCAGTCTAGCTGGGCCGGGAAGCGGCGCTGATCATCCGACAACCGGGCCGGCGCGATCAGCCTGGCGTTGAGGATCTCGCCGCCCAGATTGGGGGCCTGCAGCAGGGAGACGAAGCCAGAGCCAGTCTGTGCGCGGATGGGCTCCAGGGTTTGACAGGCAAACAACAGGGCGCGCTGCCATGGCCCCAGCTCGGCGACGATCCGGCCCCGCAGACCGGTCTCTTCATACAGCTCCCGCAGCGCCGCCTGTTGCGGCGTCTCCCCTGCATCTATGTAGCCACCGGTCAGGCTGTAGCGGGAGGAGACTCTGTCCTGCACCAGCAACAGCTGCTGCTGGTGCTTGACCACGCAGACGGCCGCCGTCGGGGCGGCAAGGAGGGGCGGTGACGACAGCAGGAGGCAGAGCAGCAAAAAACAGTGGCGCAACATGAAGGCCTGACCGATAGGGGGTGATGGACACAAGCGTCACAGAAATCAGATAGTTGGGCAATGGTTTGTGGCCGGACGCCGGGGCCGGGCCGGCGTGGCAAGCGAGCGACCCGGCGCGCAAGGATTGCCGTGGGGTAAGGCAGTCCCTAGTATTGGCAGCTATGTTATTTCCATGCAGCAAACCTTGGGACCTTCCATGAAACAGTTTGGTTTTTTTCTGGGCATCGCCATCGGTGTCATCCTGATCCTGTTCGGCAGCATCGTCATCTTCCAGGCCCTGCCTGCCGCGCTGGACGTGCTGGAGATGCCGAGTCGCATCCCCTTCGTGCGCGAGGTGTACACCTGGCTGATGACCAGTGCCAGCGGCCTGACCGGCCAGCTGGAGCAGAACTTCCTGGAGGCGTTCCAGACCGTGCTCAAGCTGATCCTGCTCATCACCTTCATGTGGGTCTGCGTCAAGCTGGTCAACATGGGGGTCCTGATCATCCGGGCCGGGGTGGACCTCATCCGCACCGCCATCGAACACAGCGAGGGCGCCCAGAGCAAGAAGTCCGAGCACGACCATCACTTCCAGTGAACGGCTCGCACCATGAAACAGGCCACCTTAGGGTGGCCTGCTTGCATCTGGTACTTACTCTATTCGTGGCAGGTGATCGGCCGGAGGTGGCTGCACCACATCCTGGTAGCGGGCGATGAGCTGCTTGAAGGCTTCCCCCTGTCTGACCTTGTCGAGCGCCTGCTGCAGACGGGCGACCTGCTGTTTGTCCGCCGCCGGGTTGAAGGCGAAGCAGTTGTCCTGATCCGCCAGGGTGGCGACGGTGACGAAGGTATCGGACGAAAAACCGAGCTGCCTGGCCTGATGAAACAGCATCACCTCGTTGCCGGCCACCAGATCGGTGCGGGCCATGATGAGCTGGCGCACCACCTGATCCATGCGCTCCACCGACATCAGGTTGGCGGGGCTGATGCCCCGGTTGAGCAGCAGCTGCTCCCCCACGTCCGCCTGCATCACCCCGATCTGCAGCCTGGTCAGATCGGCCTTGCCGGTCACCTTGGGGGCATCCCGCTTGCGGCCCACCAGCGACACCCGCGAGTGGCTGATGGGGCAGACCCAGAGGAAGTGGGGATCCCGCGCCCGGGTGTGGGCCGTGGTGAACAGCACGGCATCCGGCTGCTGGGTCAGCAGGTACCAGGCCTTGGCCCAGGGCATGAAGTGGATGGGCTGCTCCGGCTCCCCCATCTCCTGCCACATCAGCCTCAACAGCTCCACCGCCAGGCCGGTGCTGTTGCCCTTCTCATCCTGGCCGTTGAACGGCATGTTCTGCTCGGAGTAATAGGTGAACGCCGAGGCGGGCAGGGCGGCCCCCAGACAGCAGCAGACAAACAGACCGAGCAGACGCGACATGGCAGCACTCCTTGCGAAAAGTCGTCTTCATCCAGTTTAGGGAGTTATACCGAGAAGTTCATGATTTCCGCTGCCAGGGAGCGGGCGGAAGGAGAGTGAGGGAGGGGAAAACGGCCAGGCCATCTTGCGATGGCCTGGGGAGGGGTTACTTGAGCAGTGCTTCCATCTCGGCTTCGGCGGCGGCGCGCGCGGCTTCGGCCTTGGCGGCCGCATCGGCGACCGCCTTGCCGGCGGTGGTGGCATCCGCGCTGCTGACCGCCTGCTTGGCCGGTTCGGTCACGGTCTTGGCGGCCTGCTGCTGCACGGTGGAAGCGGCACTGCTGACTGCCTGCTTGGCAGGCTCTGCCACTGTCTTGGCGGCTTGTTGCTGCACGGTGGCAGCGGCGCTGCTGACCGCCTGCTTGGCGGGTTCGGTCACAGTCTTGGCGGCCTGCTGCTGCACGGTGGCATCCGCGCTGCTGACTGCCTGCTTGGCAGGTTCGGTCACGGCCTTGGTGGCCTGCTGCTGTACGGTGGTCGCGGCGCTGCTGACTGCCTGCTTGGCGGGTTCGGTCACCGTCTTGGCGGCCTGTTGCTGCACGGTGGCCGTGGCGCTGCTGACCGCCTGCTTGGCGGGCTCGGTTACGGCCTTGGCGGCCTGCTGCTGTACAGTAGCTGCAGCGTTGTTGACCGCCTGCTTGGCGGGCTCGGTCACCGTCTTGGTGGCTTGCTGCTGCGCGGTGGCCGTGGCACTGCTGGCTGCTTTGCCGGCTTGTTGCTGGGCCGAGGTGGCGGCGCCGTTCACGACCTGCTGGGTGGTGTCAGCCATGGTCTTGCTGGCTCCCTGCTGCAGGGAACCCAGCACGCTGCCAAATACCGAGCTGCCGGTGGCGGCGCCGCTCAGGCTGTTGGTAGCTCCGGTGAGCGCACTGGCTGCCGGATTGCCCTGCGCCTGCCAGTTCTGCATCTCACTGGGCCAGCTCGGCGCGTTGGCCGCCAGGTTTTCGCCAAAGACCTGGGGTGTGCCGTCGCCCTTGAGCAGCATCACGGACATCTGGTTGGTCTGCGAGTTCCAGACCATGCCTGCCTGTTTGGCCACCTCGGGCATGGGAGCATAGCGGGAGACCACGTAGAACAGTGGCCCCTCCTGCTGCAGCTCGTTGGCGGTCTTGAGCAACTGCATGGTGCTGTCGTAATTGGGGCCGAGGATGGCGGTCATCCGGTCCTTGATCAGGGGCTGTTCAAACAGGTTGGCCTGGTTGGGATCGAAGCCGACCAGGGGTTTGAGCAGGGCCCACATCAGCTGGCTGGTGGGGCTCATCATCAGCAGGGGGGCAACGCAGGCGGACAACATCAGGCTCAGGCAGGCCGCCTGGAGCAACGGCATGATACGCATTGGGATAATATCCAAATAACGATTTGATTAATAAGGTTATATTTGTCTGGGGCCGACAAATTCAACGGGTTCTCCTGGCCCGGTTCTGAGACGGGCGGGCAGGCGCTGGCAGGCTACCATATTGGCTTGGGAATGCCAGAGAGGGCACCGCTTATTAATCAAGTTTGTGCGGCTGCCGGTCGCTTCCATTCTTCATCAAGCGAGGAGTGACATCATGAATTCAGGCAAGAGGGCAGGCGGCTGGCTGCTGCTGGCATTGCTGGGCGGTGCGACCGGTATCGGCGTGGCGGCAGAACCGAAGCGGACGGAAGTGGGCGGCGAGCTGGTGTTGCCGCTGGGATCGCTGCCGGAGCGGGTCTGCTGGTATCAGGATCAGAAGTATTCGGCAGGGGCCCGGATCCGGCAGGGTGATGACTGGCTGGAGTGCGCTGCGCAAAACGAACAGGAGAGCAACGGGCCTCTGGTCTGGCGCGAGCCACAAAGGGCGTCGGATGCGGCTGGCAAGGCGACGCAGAGCGGCACCATCACCGTGGGCCAGTGAGGCTTTTCTTGATCCAGCTAAAGACATGGACGTGACCTCTATCGCATAATGCGGCTCTTTTCCTCTCTTGACTGGGACTTCAGAAATGGCTCGTCGCTCTTCCAACACTCAACGTCGTCGCAACAGCTGGTGGTACAAACGCCTGTTGGTACGGGAACGTGCAGAGCGCGAAGCGCGTTCCGTTCGAGATTGATACTGCAGTGAAACACGGAGCCTCTGGCTCCGTTTTTTTATTCATCATGCGCCGTGATGATGCGGGGGCCCTTGGGCCCCCGTTTTGTGTGTCCGCCGCCCGGTGCAGCCAGTGGGCGGGGCCGCTCACCTGGTCCGGTCCGCGGCGCTGGCCCATGCCGATGGGACGCCGAATTGCCCGCGCAAATAACCGTGGCAGGGGGATGACCGGATTCCTCTGATACTGCATGATGAAGTTTTCGAGAAGGAGCCTCAGATGCAGATCACCATTCGTCACGCCGAACCGGCCGATGCCCCCGCCTTGCGGGATCTCTATGCCATGCCCAAGGCCCAGGCGGGCACCCTGCAACTGCCCTATCCGACCCTTGGGGTCTGGCAGAAGCGACTGGAGAGCGGCAGCGTGGTGGCGCTGGTGGCTGAGGTCGACGGTCTGCTGGTGGGGAATATTTCACTCCATATCGAGCCCAACCCGAGGCGCAAACACGTGGCCTGTATCGGCATGGGGGTGCGGGATGACTGGGCGGGCAAGGGGGTGGGCTCCGCCCTGTTGGGGGCCGCGCTGGAGATGGCCGACAACTGGCTCAACCTGCGCCGTATCGAGCTCACCGTCTATACCGACAATCAGGGGGCGCTGGCGCTCTATCGCAAGTTCGGTTTCGTCGAGGAGGGGCTGGCTCGCGGCTACGCCTTTCGCCAGGGTGAGTATGTGGATGCCCTCTACATGGCGAGGATCCGGCCATGATCGACTACCGCCGCCGGCTCATCCCGGTGCTGCGGGCGCTGGAGCAGGATCCGGATCTCACCATCGAGGCGCTGGCGGAGCGGGCCTGTCTCTCCCTCTACCATTTTCACCGGGTGTTCACCGCCGTGGCGGGGGAAGCCCCGGGCGAGATGTGCCGGCGCCTGCGCATGCAGCGTGCCGCCTGGCAGCTCTGCTACACCGACGCCAGCGTCACCGCCATCGCGCTGGGGGCTGGGCTCGGCAGCTCCCAGGCGTTAGCCAAGGCGTTTCGTCGCTACTATGGCTGTACCCCGGGGGAGTTTCGCCGCGACAAGGGCAAGAACGGACACCTGAAGAGCAAGGATGGACACGCATGGGATGCTCTGTCCCCTTATGCTGAAGGCCACTCATCAGCAAGGAGCAACACCATGAAAACCGTCGAGATGGATGCCCGTACCCTGGCCTATGTGCGGGTCACCGGTCCCTATGGCGAAGGCTATGACGCCGTCTGCGGCCGCCTGCACCAGTGGGCCGCCGCCCGCGGGCTGGAGGGCGGGGAGTGGATCTTCATCTACCACGACAACCCTGAGGTGACGCCGCCGGCCCAGTGCCGCACCGATATCGGCATCACTGTGCCGCCCCAGACCCGGGGCGAAGGGGAGGTGGAGACCCAGCTCATTCCGGCCTGCCGTTATGCCCAGTCCCGCTACCTCATCACCGACCGCAGCCAGTACGGGCCGCGCTGGCAGGAGCATGTGGGCGACATAGTGGCGGCCGGGCTGGAGTTCGGCAGCGGTCCCTGCTTCGAGCTCTACCACAGCGTGAGCAACGATCCCCTGCGCGATGACGTGAGCTTCTGCTCCAGCGTGCGCTAGACGTGCGGCAATAAACCGAGGCGCCTGTGGGCGCCTCGGTTTATTTGGGATGAAGGCTGACCGTTACCTCATCAGGGCTGGCTGGGCACCTTGTCCCGCCGGGATTTCCACCACCAGCGCAGGCGGATCTGGGAGATCAGCATACCCGCCAGCATCAGGGCGCAGCCGACGAAGGCGCGCTCGTCCAGGGTTTCCCCCAGCAGCAGGACGCCGCCGATGGCGGCGAACACCGTCTCCAGGCTGAGGATGATGGCGGCATGGGCCGGGTGGGCGCCACGCTGGCCGACCACCTGCAAGGTGTAACCCACCCCCACCGACACCAGACCGGCGTAGAGCAGCGCCTGCCAGCCGGCCACGGCACCGGTCACCGAGGGGGTCTCGATGAAGAAGGCGGTGGCCAGACTGAGCAGGCCGCACACCACGAACTGCACCCCGGCGAGGCGAATGGGGGCGACCCGGCTCGAGTAGTGATCCAGCACCAGCAGGTGCACTGCCCAGAACAGGGCCCCCACCACCTGCAGCAGGTCGCCGTAGCCGATGGTGAAATCCTCGGTGACGCTGAGGTAGTAGAGTCCCGCCATGGCGATGAGGGCGCCAACCCAGGTGTTGGCCCCCGTCTTGTGGCGCAGGGCCAGGCCGATGACGGGCACCAGTATGATGTAGAGGCCGGTGATGAAGCCCGCCTTGGCGGCCGTGGTGTAGAGCAGCCCCACCTGTTGTAGCGATGCGGCGCTGAACAGCACGGTACCGGCGATGAGGCCGCCGGTCAGCAGCAGGCGGCGATCTCCGGCCTGCCCGCCCGGCTGGCGGGATTTGAGCCACCACAAGAGCGGCAGCAGGGAGAGGGCCCCCAGCAGAAAGCGCAGGCCGTTGAAGGTGTAAGGGCCCATGTGGTCCATCCCGAGCCGCTGGGCGACGAAGCCCAGCCCCCAGATGGCGGCGGCCATCAATAACATCATGTTCGAACGCATAGATTCATCCCTGAAAGACGGACGGGCAGGGCCGTGCCGCAAAGCTCCAGCCTCCAAGATAACCGTGAGCGGGGGGATTTGTCTTGCGCTGTCGGTGAGGTTGGCGGCGTGAGCGGTTATCCCGCTGCACTGCCGCAGGCCGGGGGACTTAGCCGTTGGCGATTCTGGCCAGCAGGGGAATGAGGGCGAGCAGCAAGAGGTTGCCGCGCAGGATCCAGATCACCCAGAACTGCTGCTGAATGGAGACCATGGGGGCGCGTCCCTGGCGCAGGGAGCGGCGCCAGCGATAGAAGAGGCGGCTGGGGTAGCCAAAGCTGATGGCCATCACGAAGAACAGCAGCAGCTTGGTGCGGTAGCCCGGATTGGCGAGCAGCACGGCCGGTTCGTCGGGGTGGGCGAGCACCTGCAGCACCCCGGTGATGAAGATGAGCAGCAGGGCCAGCGCCGCCAGGCCGTCAGCCAGCAGCAGCTTGCGCACCTGCTCGATGGACATGCCGCGGCGGAACAGGAAATATTCGGAGGTGATCGCCCCGGTCAGGGTGATCACGGCGCAGTAGTGCAGCGCCATCAACAGGTCTGGGTTCAGCATCCGTGTCGATTACCTCTAATTGAGCAGATAAACAGCTTCCTTTTGGACGCCATCTCGCGCTGCTGATATTCTGACACTACGCGTGGTCTGGCAATAGCAGGAGTCAGGATTGGTTAAACGAGCGGTCGCCAAAAAAACCTGGTCCCTGGTAACCAGGATGCGTCTGGGCCTGCTTTTGCTGTTCATTCCGGTGCTGATGCTGGGTGGCATCTACTACCTGCACATGGAGCGGAGTCTGCAAAGCGAGCTGCAGCAACGCCTGCTCGCCACCAACCACCAGCTTCGTCACGTCTTCATCGAGCCCTATCTGCACGAGATGGAGCGCCAGTTCACCCTCATCTACGACAGGGTCAAGGTTGAGGACATCAGCGGCCCCCGCCTGCTCAACACCGAGACCTATCTGAAGGAGTGGCAGCTCTACAAGGGGATCATGGCCGATCTGGTCTACATCTATGTCGGCACCGCCGAGCGTCAGATGCTGATCTACCCCGATTGGCAGGCGGATGCCAACTTCGATCCCAGAGTGCGTCCCTGGTATCAGCTGGCCAGCCAGCACGTGGGCAAGATGGTCTGGACCGAGCCCTATTACGACTACACCAACGGCAACCTGGTGATCGCCCTGGCGCGGGCCCTGACCGACAGGGAGGGCAAGGTGCGCGGGGTCCTTGCGGTCGATGCCATCCTGGCTCCCTTCTCCGCTCAGCTGAATCGTCAGCTGGGGGAGGGCTACCAGATGATCGTCAACCAGTCCGGCAAGGTGCTGGCTCATCCTGACGCGGCCCAGCTGCTCAAGCCCATGACCCATCCAGAATGGCTCGCTCGCTTCACCCAAGAGGATGGCATCTTTCTGGACAAGGACTCCCGCCAGTTCGTGGCCTACAGCAGGCTGCAGGAGCGCAACTGGGTACTGATCAGCGTGCAGCCGGCGGCCAGCGTGATGGCGGTGGTGGACAGGGTCTCCCTCAACGTGCTGCTGATGGTGGCGCTGGCCTGTGTGCTCTACCTGATGCTGGCGCTGATCTGGTCCCGCTATTTTCGCCGCATGCTCGACGAGATCTCGAGCATGATCCGGGCCAGCCGGATGGAGCCTGACGGGGTGCCCCTGGGGGGCATGCGCGAGCTCAGGCACGTCTATGCCGAGCTGGCCGAGGTGAGCAAGGATTATCACGAGGCGCGCCAGCAGGCCAACCTGGACAAGCTGACCGGCCTTTACAATCGCCGCTTCTTCGATGAACGTTTCAACCGACTGCTGCAGGATCAGCAGCCGTTCTGCCTGGCCATGGTGGATCTGGACGACTTCAAGCGGGTCAACGACACCTTCGGTCATCAGACCGGAGATGTGGTGCTCAAGCGGGTGAGCCAGCTCGGCCGGGCCCTGCTGGGGGATCACGGCTGGGTCTGCCGTTACGGTGGCGAGGAGCTGGTGGTGTTGCTGGTCAACCCGGACATCCACTTCTGCCAGATGCTGCTGGAGCAGTTCCGCAAGGGGGTGGAGTCGCTGGACTGGCGCGAGCCGGGGCTCAGGATCACCTTGAGCGGCGGGCTGGTGGCCTGCCGGGCGGGGATGGATGGCAAGGCGCTGCTGGCGGCGGTCGATGCCGAGGTGTATCGCGCCAAACGTGACGGCAAGAACTGCATCCATCTGGGCCGAGCAGAGGCGAAGGGGCAGGAGGAGACGCCCCCTGCCGACGATGCACTGCTGAGCAACGAAGAGGCCTGAGGGCCTCTTCTTCATTCAGGAGGCCAGCTGCCAGTCGAGGGTGGGCCAGGCCTGTTCGGTGGCGATCTGGCGCAGCCCCGGGGCGGGATTGACCGCGTGGGGGTGGGTCACCGCCTGCAGCAGCGGCAGGTCGTTGTGGGAGTCGCTGTAGCCGTGGCTCTCCCGCCAGGGGTCGGCGCTTGCGGCAAACAGCTGGTTGATGCGGGCCACCTTGCCCTCGCGAAAACTGAGGGTGCCGCGGGTCTGGCCGGTCAGTATGCCGGCCTCTTCATCCAGCAGGATGGCCACGCAGTGATCCATCCCCAGCATCTGCACCATGGGGGCCACCAGGTGCTCGCCGGAGGCGGAGATGAGCACCAGCTCGTCGCCCCGCTTGCGGTGCCACTCGATGCGCTCCACCCCCTCAGGGTAGATGCGCTCGCGCAGCACCTGCTCGGCAAAGCGGGCACAGAGCGGGTCGAGCCACTGGCGCGACTTGCCTGCCAGCGGCTGCAGGGTGAAGGCCATGTACTGGTGCATGTCCATCTTGCCCTGATGGTAGAGGGACATCATCGCCTGCTCCTCGGCGATCATGCCGGCCGGCGCCAGCTCCTCGGTCACCATGTACTCCAGCCAGAGGCTGGCGGAATCCCCCGCAATCAGGGTCTCGTCCAGATCAAACAGTGCCAGTGCCATGGGTGCTCCTCGCAGTGAAAATGGAAATGTAATGGGGCGTCATGCTACCTCACAGAGTTGATCCCGGGCCACCGCCAGGGTCACGGCGCTGCCCACCGGCAGCAGATCCCGGGCCGAGCGGTTGAGGCAGTCCACCGTCAGCAGGCCCGCCGCGCAGCTCACCTGATAGCGGATCACGTTGCCGAGCAGCTGCTGCCCGCTGATAACCCCCGGCAGGTGCGGCTCGTCGCTGCGGGCGCCGGCCAGCAGCAGGGAGAGGGACTCCGGTCGCAGCGCCAGCTTGCCACGACAGTGCTGGCCGAACAGGGCCTTGGCCTGCTCGCCATCGAGCAGGTTGTAGTTGCCGATAAAGCCCGCCACGAAGGCGTCGGCGGGGCGGGTGTAGATCTCCTCCGGCGTGCCGCTCTGGACGATGGATCCCTTGTTCATCAGGAAGATCCGGTCCGACATGGTGAGCGCCTCCTCCTGATCGTGGGTGACGAAGATGGTGGTGAGCTCGAGGCGCTGCTGGATCTCGCGGATCTGCTGGCGCAGGCTGCGGCGGATGCGGGCATCCAGCGCCGAGAGCGGTTCGTCCAGCAGCAGGATCCGCGGCTGCACCACCAGAGCCCGGGCCAGCGCCACCCGCTGGCGCTGGCCACCGGAAAGCTCGGCCGGATAGCGGCGCTCAAAGCCGGTCAGCTCCACCAGCGCCAGCGCCTCCTGCACGCTGGCGGCCAGATCTCGCCCCGGCTGGGGCTTCATCTTGAGGCCGAAGGCGACGTTGTCCCGCACCGTCATGTTGGGGAACAGGGCATAGCTCTGGAACACCATGCCGATGCCCCGCTTCTGGGGCTCCTGCCAGGTAATGTCCTCACCGGCCACCCGCACCTGGCCGCCATCCACCGGGGTGAGCCCGGCCAGCGCCCGCAGCAGGGTGGACTTGCCGCAGCCGGAGGGGCCGAGCAGGGTCACCAGCTCCCCCTTGCGGATGCCGAATTCGATCCCCTCGAACACTCTGGTGTCGCCGTAGGATTTGTGCAGTTGATTCACTTCTAGATGGAACATCTTGATTCACCTATGAAATCTGTTCGCCGCCCAGGTGAGCAGCAGGGTCAGCAGGAAGTAGCTCATCACCAGCGCGCTGGTGAAGTGGCCCGAGGTGGCGCGCATGTTGTAGAGGTAGACCTGCAGGGTCTCGTAACGGGTGCCCACCAGCATGTTGGCGAACACGAACTCGCCGAGCAGGAAGGAGAGGGAGAGAAACAGCGCCGCCAGCAGCCCCTTGCGCAGGCAGGGGATCACCACCAGCAGGAAGGCGCGGCGGCTGCTCGCCCCCAGCAGGTGGGCGGCATCCATCAGATCCCTGAGCGGAACCCCTTGCAGGCTGTTGGCCAGCGCCCGGTACATGAAGGGGAGCACCACGGTGAACCAGGTGCCGATCAGGATCCACGGCGTGCCGATAATGGGCAGAACGCCGTCGGCGTAGATCTGCAGCAGCCCTACCGAGGAGACCACAGGCGGCACCGCGAAGGGGAGCAGGATCAACAGGTTCATCCAGGGATCCAGCTTTGGGAAGTAGTAGGCCACCACCAGCACGGTGGGCACCAGCACTAGCGTGCCGAGCAGCAGGGTGGCGAAGCAGACCAGCAGGCTTCGGCCAAACGCTGCCAGAAAGCGCGGATCGCCCCAGAGTTTGAGATACCAGTCGAGGGTGAAGCCGTCTGGCAGCAGGGTGGCCCCCCAGCGGGTGGAGATGGAGTAGAGAAAGGTGGCCAGCAGCGGCAACAGCAGGGTGGCCACCAGGGCCCCCAGCACCCAGCGCGGCCAGCCAGGTTTCAAGTCATGCATGGGATTGCCCCTTGTTCACGTAGCTCTTTTTCAGCAGCCACTGGTTGGCGGCCGTCACCACCCCCAGCAGCACCATCAGGATCACCGCCAGCGCCGCCGCCATATTGGGCTCGAGGAAGATGTCGCCGGAGACCAGGCTGGCCACCCGGATGGTCACCAGGTTGAAGTTGCCGGTGGTGAGGGCATAGGCGGAGGCATAGGCCCCCACTGCGTTGGCAAACAGGATGATCAGGGTGCCGAGCAGCGCGGGAGTGAGCACCGGCAGCGCCACGTGCCACACATATTGGCTCTTGCTCGCGCCGAGCAGGGCGGCGGCCTGCGGCCACTCATCCTGCAGCGCATCGAACGCCGGGTAGAGCAGCAGCAGGGCGAGCGGGATCTGGAAGTAGGTGTAGATGAGGATGAGGCCGCTGCCGGAGTAGAGGTTGAAGCCGTCGATGAGGCCCCAGGATTTCAGCAACAGGGTCACGGCGCCATTGATGCCGAGAATGATGATGAAGGCGAAGGCCAGCGGCACCCCGCTGAAGTTGCCGGTCATGGTGACGAAGGCCAGCAGCAGCCGTTTTACCCGCTCACCGCTGTAGCGCAGCGCCGCCGCCCCCAGAGTGCCGATGGCGAGCCCCGCCAGGCTGGCGATACCGGCGATGCGCAAAGAGTTGCCGAATGATTGCAGGTAGAAGGGGGAGCTCAAAATCTCCCGGTAGTAGTCGAGGCCCCAGCCATCGGGGGTCTGAAAGCTGCCCACCAGCACCCACACCATGGGGGCGAGCTGGAACAGGATCATCAAGAGAATGAACGGCAGCAGCACCAGCGCGGGCAACCAGTGGCGACGCAGCCGGCGCCGGGTGATGGCGGGTTGATCCGCCAGGATCTCGGTAGTCGCGGGCATCATCAGTGTACCTCCGGCAGGTTGCCGGCCTTGAGCAGCGGCGGGCAGCCCGGCTTGTCGTGGGAAACCCCCAGCAGATCGGCCATCAGGGCGCAGAGCTGGGTCTGCTGCATGGCGGGACCGGCCGGCCACTGGGCCACGAACGCATCGCCAAACAGCCAGAGCGGTACCCGGCGCTCCTCGGTCAGGGTACCGCCGTGGCTCAAGTCGTTGTTCATGCCGTGATCCGAGGTGATCACCACCTGATACCCCTCCGCCAGCCACTGGGGCAGCAGGTCGGCCAAGAGGCTGTCCATCCGGCGTGCCTGATTGCGGTACTGACGGGAGTCGAGGCCGAACCTGTGGCCCGCATCGTCCACCCCCATCGGGTGGATCAAGAGAAAATCGGGGTCGTACTGGCTGCGCAGCCACTCGCCATCCATCAGCAGATGGCTGTCGGGGTAGCCGTCATCCCAGTAGAAACAGCCGTGCTGGATGGGCAGTCGCTCGTCATGGGTGAAGCGATCGCGGGCTGCTTGCCAGGGGCTCTGGTTGTAGAGCTCGCTCACCCAGTGGTAGGCCGCCGCCGCGGTGCGTTTGCCGCCCGCGCGGGCCAGATGGAAGATGGACTCCTGCCGGCTCAGACGGCTCACCCCGTTGTGGGTGATGCCGCTCTCCACCGGCGTCGTCCCGGTCAGGATGCACTCGTAGAGGGGCCGGGAGAGGGAGGGCAGGGCGCAGCTCAGGGTGGCCTGCAACCCCTGTCCCGCCTCCACCATGCCCGCGAGGTAGCCCATGCAATGGGCTACCTCGGCAGAGAGGCCATCCACAAGTACCACTATCACCTTGTGTTGCACTGGCCGCTCCTTACTGCATGTTGATCATGACGGTTTCCTGCCACTGGCGCGGCAGGGCCTTGGAGCTCTGCTCCCAGGCGGCGTGATCCTGGACCGGTTTGGCATTGGCGTACTGCTCGGCCGGCAGCAGCTTGGCCTTGACGTCGTCCGGCAGGGTCACGTTGCTGCGGATGGGACGGGCGTAGCCGCGCGCCAGGTTGATCTGACCGGCGTCGGAGAGGATGTATTCCCGCGCCAGCTTGGCGGCGTTGGGGTTTTTGGCCCACTTGTTGATGATGGTGGTGTAGCCGGCGATGACGGAACCGTCGCTCGGGATCACCACATCAAACTTCTTGGGGTCGATCTGGTCGCGGTAGTTGAGCGCGTTGAAGTCCCACAGCACACCCACTTCCACTTCGCCCTTCTCGATGTTGGCGATGGTGGGGTCGTTCAGCGACAGACGGCCCTGCTGGGCCAGCTTGCCGAACAGCTCCAGCGCAGGCTTGAGGTTCTTCTCGCTGCCGCCGGTGGCATAGGCTGCCGCCAGCACGCCGTTGTTGGCCTGGGAGGCGACACCCACGTCACCCAGGGTCACCTTGTAGTCGCCGCCCAGCAGGGATTGCCAGCTGGTGGGGGCTGCCTTGACCAGATCCTTGTTGATCAGGAAGGCGATGGTGCCGGTATAGGCCAGCATCCAGTGACCGTCCGCATCCTTGGCCCAGTTCGGAATGTCGGCCCAGGTGGAGGGCTTGTAGGGCTGGGTGACTCCCTGCTTGACCGCGACCGGGCCGAAGGCACCGCCCACGTCGCCGATGTCGGCGGTGGCGTTGCCCTTCTCGGCGGCGAACTTGGCGATCTCCTGGGCCGAGCTCATGTCGGTGTCCTGATGTTTGATGCCGTAGATGCTGCCGAGCTGCTGCCAGGTATCCTTCCAGTTGGCCCAGCTGTCCGGCATGCCGACGCTGCTGAGCTGGCCTTCACCGCGGGCGGCCTTCTCGAGATCCGCGATGTTCTCGGCGGCAAACAGTGGCTGACTGATGGCCACCAGGGCCAGTGCACTTGCGATCACGCTTTTCATCATTCCATCCCTCTGGACTAGGTCAGTTAAGGTTCGAGAGGGATGCTAGAGGGGAAATATGACGGTGGCGGGGCGCTTTGATGGCAGTTTGATGACAATCGCCCTGTCATGGCGCTGTCATCCTGCACGGTTACAACTCTCAATCCGAGTGAGGCTGGACTACTCCAGCGAGAGGTTGAACCAGCCACGGCAGCCAGGATGATCGACAGGAAGATGAGCGTGATCGAACCGAGATTGAGCGAGCGGGCAGTGGCCGATGGCCGCGCCTCCAAGTGTGAACAGATTTGCCAGACCCTGCGCCGCTATATCGGCAGCGGCCAGCTGGGTGCAGGGCAGCAACTGCCGGCCGAGCGGGCCCTGAGCGAGCGCTTCGCCACCACCCGCATCACCATCAAGGAGGCGCTCTCCAGCCTCGAGGCGGACGGCCTCATCTACCGGGCCGAGCGGCGCGGCTGGTTCGTGGCGCCCCCCAGGCTCACCTACGACCCCGCCATCCACACCCACTTTCACCAGTGGATCGGCGAGCAGCAGCGCACCGCCGAGACCCGGGTGCTGGCCCACGGCGGCGAGCTGGCCAGCAGCGAGCTCTGCCGCTGGATGGGGCTGGAGCCTTTCACCCCGCTCTATGAAATCCGCCGCCTGCGCCTCATCGACGGCCGCCCCGTGCTGCACGTCAGCCACCATCTGCTGGCCAGCCGCTTTCCCGACATCGCCAGCGCGCCGCTGGCCAGCTCCCTCACCGAGCTCTATCGGGAGCGCTATGGCATAGGCCAGGGTGGCGCGAGCCTCGAGATCACCCCCTCGGCGGCGCGCGGCGCCATTGCTCGCGCCCTCAATCTGGCAGAGGGGAGCGCCGTGCTGCGGCTGGTGCGGGTCAACTACGACGAGCGGGGAGCGCTGGTGGATTGCGACATCGAACACTGGCGACCGGACGCCATCCGCATCTGTTTCGATACGCGAGCATTGCAGCCCCTCGCAGGCAAGCTGCAGCAAACCCGGCTCGTGGATCAGGGGTGATCCGGCGTGTCCTGGCGGGTCATGCCTGTGCGGAAAGGAGGGGGAGCGGATCCCGCGGGACCCGCCGGGATCAGTTGTCGATATTGGGGATCAGATCGTCGAAGCTCTGGTAGCCGCAGTCGGCCAGTTGCAGCGACATGGTGTAGGTCTTGCTGCCCTCCCGCTGGCCGATGGCGGGGCGGTTGAGCTTGAGCTCCTGGTGCCAGTACTCCTTCATCCGCTCGATCAGCGCCATCGCCTCGCTCTCGTCCAGATGGAGCTGACACAGCGCCATGTAGTTGTTGGGCCTGTGCATGTTCTCCACCAGATAGTCCCCCAGCACCGACATCGCCTGGCGCGCCTGCTGACGGGCGAAGCGGCTGTGCTGCTCGAAGCTGATCCGTTCGCTGATGAGGAAGTGGTAACTGTTGTCGATGCCGAGCTGCAGGATGCCGAGCTTCTCCAGCTTACGAAGGTAGAGGTAGCAGGAGGCATCGGTCAGGCCGTACTCCCGCTTGAGATCGATTAACGTCTTGTCGCGCCAGAAAATGTTGGCGAGAAAGGCGTAGAGGCCGGGCTCTCTGTGGAACGCCTCGTCCTGCTCCTGGGTGAAGACGGCGCGCCGGCTCTGGGCGTCCTGGGTGCGATCCAGCAGCTCCTCGAACGACAGCCCCACCAGGTGGCACACCTCCAGCAGGGTATCGAACGGCAGGGAGGGCTTGTTCATCATCCGTTTGACGGTGGCGATGGAGACCCCCATGGCTTCTGCCAGGGTCTGATAGCGGATCCCCTTGTCGGTCAGGGTCTTCTTCAGGGTGTCGAGAATATTGTTGGCCAGGGTCTGGCTGTAGGTCATGCAACTATTCCTTTATCTGCATTTTTATGTTGTGTCAGAAATTGAGTTATTTTGTCGTTGTGGGCTCAGATACTGACACTTTAAAAAACCAGAGGAAACAAACCCGACCTAATCGATTGAAATGGCCAGACCAGTCGCGCTCGAAGGTTGCAGATAGTGATACTCTGCGGTGCATATCCTTCAACCGTTCAACATTTTGCTGGTGGCGCATAAAACATCGCGCATAATTCAAAACGAATCGGATTCAAGACCTTCCTGGTTGAGAAATCGATTGTTTGCTTCCAATTTAAGGGTTTTTTAAACCGCAAGGTTTTTTATTCTTTCCTGGCATTGAGCGGAACTCGCAAGAGGGCCGCTTTTTTCTTTTCCTAGAATCTGAGCCCGCCGTCAAGACAGGGGCTCAGTTTCGGCACTTCCTGCGCCGCCGCCCTCGCGTGGCAGACATTTATTCCCCCTTGCAGGGAAACAGCTTGGGTATCTCCCGGATCAGCCAGCTCTTGGCCTTGCCCATGGTGTCGCGCCGCCAGGCCAGTACCACTTGGATCTGGTGGCGATACTCGGGGCCGATCACCTTGAGCCGTCCGGCCCGGATGTCCTCTTCAATCCAGCTCAGCGGCATGGTGCCGACCCCGATCCCCGCCAGCAGGGCGTCGCGCTTCTCGCCCATGGTGCTGACGGTCAGCCGCGGCTGCTTGTCGAGCAGGCGATAGGTGAGCACCGGCTTGCGCAGCGCCGTATCGGCCACCGCGATGGCCCGGTAGCGGCGCAGGGTATCGTCCGCCAGGGGCTCGGGTTCCTGATGCAGGGGGTGATCCGGGTGGGCGACGTAGAGCATCACCTCCTCCTGCAGCGGCTGGTGCTTGATGCCGGTCATCATGATGTCGGGGTTGAGGGAGGAGATGAGCAGGTCGGCCCGGCCATCCTCCAGACACTCCCAGCTGCCCGCCAGTACTTCGGCCCGCAGCCGCAGCCGGGTATCGGTCAGCTCGGCCAGTCGTTCCACCAGCGGGTAGAGCGCCTGCAGCGGCACCAGCGCATCGACGGCGATGGTGATGTCGGTCTCCCAGCCGCGGGCCAGCGCCCGGGTCTCGCCCACCAGATGCTCGGCCGCCTCCAGCAGAATCCGGCCGCGCTCCAACAGCATGCGGCCGGCCGGGGTGAACTTGGTTCTGTGGCCGCTGCGGTCGAACAGCATGGCGTCCAGCTCGTCTTCCAGCTTCTGTACCGTGTAGCTCAGCGCCGAGGGCACCTTGCCCAGTTCGTCGGCTGCCGCCGCGAAGCTGCCGCGGCGATCGATGGCATCCAGCACCCGGATGGCTTCCAGGGTCAGCGCCCGTTCCTTGTTCAGTTCCTTGGCCATAAATTGCCTTCAATTTTTTTGAACATGTTTGCCAGTTTATCTCGCTAACAAGTTAGGCCAAGTGTCTTTAATATTCAATCAACGCTTAGGCAGGAGCGCCAAGCAGCCAAATAAACGGGTAGTTCCAGACTGTGACCCCCTCAATCAGGGCGTCTGACTTCGGTGAAAGAACAACACACTATTTGAATGACCTCTTGCATGGATGCATTGATTCTGGCCACAGCGGCCTTGGCAATGACATAAAACCAAGAGAGTGAATGAACATGAAAAACGTAATCAAGATGCTGGCCGTTGCAGGCCTGATGACCGCAGGTTTTGCTCAGGCTTCCGTCCCGGCCGACCTCAACGCCGCCCCGGGCGTGCTGTTTGTAAACTGGCACGCGACCGCCGCGGTGGAAGGCAAGGGCAACCCCATGCTGGAAGTGCGTGACGAGTCTGGCGACCTGGTTGCCTCCGTCCACGCCAACCTGATGGGCAGCCAGCAGGTCCAGATCCCGAGCCGCACCCAGGGCAACCTGACCGTGAGCCTGGGTGAGCAGAGCAGCGACTACCGCATTCCGTTCGGCATCGGTAGCGGCAAACAGCGTTAATCAACCGTATCGGTACGTGAGGAGCACACCATGATGAAATTGAGAGCCGCAGAAGCGCGCGGCAAGGCCAACTTCGGCTGGCTGGATGCGCGCCACAGCTTTTCCTTCGGGCACTACTACGACCCGGACTGGATGGGGCATTCAGTGCTGCGGGTCATCAATCAGGATCTGGTGGCGCCGGGTGGCGGTTTCGCGACCCACCCTCACGCCAACATGGAAATCCTGACCTGCGTGCTGCAAGGCACCATAGAGCACAAGGACAGCCTCGGCCATGCCGAGCAGATCCCGGCGGGGGATTTCCAGCTGATGAGCGCGGGGTCCGGCATCCGGCACAGCGAGTACAACCCCTCGCAGACCGAGCCGCTCTCCCTGCTGCAAATCTGGATCGAGCCGAACGAACACGGCACGACACCCGGCTATCAGCAGAAGAAGATTGAAGCCAACCCGGGCATGACGCTGGTGGCGTCACCGGACGGCGAAGCAGGATCCTTCAGGATCCGCCAGCAGGCCCGCGTATGGCGGTTGCAGCTTGAACCGGGTGAGAGCCTCACCTGGGAGCTGGCCGGCCGACACGGTTACCTGCAGATGATTTCAGGGGAGCTTGCCGCCAACGGTCTGGCTGCCCGACCCGGCGACGGGGTACTCAGTCGTGATGAGCCCAAATGGGATCTGGTGGCCATGAGTGCCAGCCAAGCCCTGTTATTTGACCTACCCTGAAGCAGTCAGCGGTGATGTGACGCAAAACGAGGATATTGAAATGGACAAGATGAAAGATTTGGCACTGCTGGTGGGTCGCGTACTGCTGGCTCTGATGTTTGTGATTGCGGGCTGGGGCAAGATCGGCGGTTACGCCGGTACTCAGGGGTATATGGAAGCCATGGGCGTGCCCGGTTTCATCCTGCCGCTGGTGATCCTGCTGGAGCTGGGCGGTGGCCTCGCCATCATGCTGGGCCTGTTTACCCGCAGCCTCTCCGTGCTGATGGCCGGTTTCACCCTGATGGCCGCCTTTATTTTCCACTATCAGCCTGCCGACCAGATGCAGATGCTGATGTTCATGAAAAACGTCTCCGTGGCCGGTGGTTTCCTGGCCCTGGCGGCGGCCGGTGCAGGTGCCTTCAGCCTGGATGCCCGCCTCGGCAAGAACTGGTAAACCCCGCAGGCTCGAGTTTTCCAACGCCTTTTGGCCGGTGCAGTTGCACCGGCTTTTTTATGCCCGCCACATTTGCCTGCGGCAGATGGGCGATGTGATCGGCGACAACAAGCGCCTTTTGCATCTTATCCCCCGATCCCCGACAATCCCGATACCTGTGACGTGACGGGGATCCTTGAGGTTTTCCCGCGCTGACCCCTCTTTGCACTGGCGGGAATTGCCCATGTTTACCCTCTACCACTCCAATCAGCTGGATCTGCTCAAAGAGTTGCTGGTGAGCCGCATCCGGCAGACCCCCCTCGCTCACCCTTTCGAGCGCGAGCAGATCCTGGTGCAGAGCCCGGGCATGGCCCAGTGGCTCAAGCTGGAGCTGGCCAAGGCCTTCGGCATCGCCGCCAATATCGACTTCCCGCTGCCCGCCAGTTTCATCTGGGAGATGTTCACCCGGGTGCTGGCGGACGTGCCTCGTCAGAGCCCTTACAACAAGGGATCCATGAGCTGGCAGCTGATGACCATCTTGCCCGCCCTGCTTGACCGCCCCGCCTTTGCGCCGCTGGCCGCCTATCTGGGGAGTGGGGATGATGCGGATCCTGCCCCGGATTCCGCCAAGGCGCCCGAGCAGGTGCGGCTGTGGCAGCTCTGCCAGAAGGTGGCGGATCTGTTCGACCAGTATCTGGTCTATCGGCCGGACTGGATCGCCCGCTGGGAACAGGGGGAGGGATTGAGCCAGGAGCTGGCCGGGGTGAGCGGTCAGGATTGGCAGCCGGAGCTGTGGCGCGAGCTGGTGGCCCGCACCCTGGCGCTCGCCCCCAGCGGCTACCACCGTGCCAACCTCTACGAGGAGTTCATCCACGAGCTGGAGCGCACCGCCGAGCTGCCGGGCACGCTACCCCGGCGGGTCTTCGTGTTCGGCATCTCGGCGCTGCCGCCGCGCTACGTGGAGGCGCTGCTGGCCCTCGGCAGCCGGGATGAGGTGGAGGTGCACCTCTTCGTCACCAACCCCTGCCGCTACTACTGGGGGGACCTGCTCGATCGCAAGACCCTGGCGCGCCTTCAAAACAAACTCAAGCCCGGTACCGATCTCGAGACCCTGCAGGGCCCCGCCAACCCCTTGCTCGCCTCCATGGGCAAGCTGGGGCGCGACTACCTGCACCAGCTGATGGAGCTGGAGGTGCCGCAAATCGAGGCCTTCGTCGATATCGACGATCAGGATGAACAGGGCCAGGCCAGGCTGCTGCGCGCCATTCAGAAAGATGTGCTGGAGCTGGCTGAACGGGGGGCTGGCGAATTCGAACTGGATAGCAGTCACCACAAGAGCCCGATCGATCCGGCCGATGGATCCCTGCAGATCCACGCCTGCCACGGCCCGATGCGGGAGCTCGAGGTGCTGCACGACCGGCTGCTGGCGCTGTTCGAGCAAGACCCCTCCCTCACCCCGAAAGACGTGGTGGTGATGATGCCGGATGTGAACAGCTACGGCCCCTATATCCAGGCGGTGTTCGGGGCGAGAGGCCAGATCCCCTTCGCGGTGTCGGATCGGGCGGCGAGCCAGGAGAGCCCGCTGCTGCAGAGCTTCCTCGCCCTGCTGAGACTCCCCAACGCCCGGCTGGGGGCCGGCGAGCTGCTCGCCATCCTCGAGGTGCCCGCCGTGCTGCGCCGCTTCGAGCTTGATGACGACGAGTTCAACCAGCTGCGGCGCTGGGTGCAGGAGACCGGCATTCGCTGGGGGCTGGATGACGGCTACCCGGAGCGCTTCGATCTGCCGCGCCTCTCTGGCAACAGCTGGCTGTTCGGCCTGCGCCGCATGCTGCTCGGTTTTGCCATGGGCGACGGCGAGCCGGTGGCAGGGATCCTGCCCTATGCCGATATCGAGGGGCAGCAGGGGCTGGCGCTCGGCAAGCTCGCCTGGTTTGTCGACTCCCTGGCGGAATTTCTGCCCCGCCTGCAACAGGCGCAGGGGCTGCCCGAGTGGATCGCCTGCCTCAACGAACTGCTGGAGCGCTTCTATCAGGCCGACGAGGATGAAGAGCGCCAGCTGCAGCTTATTCGCAGCCAGCTGGCGGACTGGCTCGCCCAGCTCGGCGAGGCCCGCTTCGAGCAGCCCATCAGCGCGGATCTGCTACAGGACTACCTCGGCAGCGTGCTGGGGGAGTCACGCTCCAGCCAGCGCTTCCTCGCCGGTCAGGTCAACTTCTGCACCCTGATGCCGATGCGCTCCATCCCCTTCCGGCAGGTCTGCCTGCTCGGCATGAACGACGGCGTCTACCCGCGCACCTTGCCCCCCATGGGGTTTGACCTGATGGCGGTGGCGGGCCGGCGCGGGGATCGCTCCCGTCGCGACGACGACCGCTACCTCTTCCTCGAGGCGCTGCTGAGTGCCCAGCAGGGGCTCTACATCAGCTATCAGGGCTTCAGCGCCCAGGACAACAGCGAGAAGGTGCCTTCCGTGCTGCTGGCCGAACTCATCGACTATGTGCGTCAGGGCTTCGTGCTGGCGGGGGATGAGAACCTCGATGACGAGACCTCCGGCAAGCGGCTGCTCGAGCACCTGATCGTCGAACACCCGCTCACCCCCTACAGCCGCAGCTACTTCTATCCAGAGGCGGATTCCGGCCTCTTCACCTATGCCGCCGACTGGCTGCCGGCCCTGAGCCCGCAGCGCGGGGCCGCCAACTTCCAGAGCGGCGAGCTGCCTCTGCCCCCCGAATGGGGGAAAGAGCAGGGGCTGGAGCTGGCGGAGCTGCTGCGCTTCTATCGCCAGCCCGCCAAGTATTTCCTCAACCGCCGCCTCAAGGTGTGGTTCGAGCTGGACGAGGCCGAGATCGAGGACAGCGAACCGTTCGAGCTGGACGGCCTGCAGCACTACCAGCTCAAGGCGCTGCTGCTCGATGCCCATCTGGCACAGGGGGAAAGCGAGGAACGTCGCCAGCGCCTGCAACTCTCCGGCCTGCTGCCCCAGGGCTGGTTCGGCAGCCTGCTGCTGGACGATCTGGACGCCGAGATGGGCAAGCTGGCTGCGCGCCTGCGCCCCTGGGTGGCGACCAATGAGGCGGACAAACAGGCGGTGGAGATCGATATCTCCCTGACCCAGGGCCAGCTGCAGGGGTGGATCGACACCCAGAAGGGGCGCTTGCTGGTGATCAAACCGGGCAGCTTCAACGGCAAGGATCTGCTGCTGGGCTGGATCCAGCACCTTTGCCTCTCCCTGAGTGATGCCCCCGGTGACACCCTGCTGTTCGACGCCAAGCAGAGCCTGCGACTGGCCAGGCTCCCGGCTGATGAAGCCCGCCCCAGACTGGCGGCGCTGGTGGCGCTCTGGACCCAGGGGATGAAGCGGCCGCTGCCGTTTTTCCCGAGCACTGCCTGGGAGTGGATCAAGGGGATCGAGAAGGATCCGGAGAAACCGGAGGCCGCCGACAAGGCGGCACTCGCCCGCTTCAACGGCGGCTACATGGTGACGGGGGAGGGGCAGGACGTCTACGTCTCCCGCTGCTTCCCGGAACTCGATGACGAGGTGCTGGCCCAGCTGCAGGCGCTGGCCCGCGAACACCTGACCCCGCTGATCAAGGCGCTGGAGGAGTTGCAATAATGGCTAACCCGCTCAATACCCTGCGTTTTCCCCTCCATGGCGAGCGGCTGATCGAGGCTTCCGCCGGCACCGGCAAGACCTACACCATCGCCGGCCTCTACCTGCGTCTGCTGCTGGGCCATGGCCCGCTCATCGAAGAAGGCGCCGATGCTGGTCAGGCGAGCGCCCACGAGCGGCCCCTGTCGGTGACCGAGATCCTGGTGGTGACCTTTACCGAGGCGGCCACCGCCGAGCTGCGCGGGCGGATCCGCGACCGCATCCACGAGGCGCGCCTCGCCTTTATGCGCGGTCACAGCGGCGATGCCCTGCTGGCCCAGCTGCTGGAGGAGGTGGAGGATCACGAGCTGGCGGCCCGCCGCCTGCTGGCCGCCGAGCGGCAGATGGACGAGGCGGCCGTCTTCACCATCCACGGCTTTTGCCAGCGGATGCTGAAACAGAACGCCTTCGAGTCGGGCGCCCTCTTCGAGACCGAATTTCTCACCGACGACAGCCAGCTCAGGCTGCAGGCGGTGAGCGACTACTGGCGCGCCGAGTTCTATCTGGTGGATAAAACCCTGGCAAGCGCCGTGCGCGCGCTCTGGCCAAGCCCCGCCGCGCTGCTGCGGGAGATGAACGGCTGGCTCGACAACAGCGAACTGGAGATGCGCCCGCCGGTGGGGGACGAGACCCTGGCGGCCCGCCATCAGGTGGCCATGGCCCGTATCGAGGCGGTGAAAGCGGCCTGGCTGGCGCAGGTGGACGAGATCCGCCGCCAGACCGACGGCCATATCAGCCGCTACACCGGCAAGAACTACGAAGGCTGGCTCGCCAAGATAGCCGACTGGGCGCAAGACGAGACCAGCGGCTACGCCATTCCCAAGGAGCTGGAGCGTTTCGGTCAGACGGTGCTGGAGGAAAACCTCAAGAAGGGGGGGGCGGTGCCTACCCTGCCGCTATTCAGCGAGATCGACGCGCTGCTGGCGAGCCGCCCCGGTATCCGAGATCTGATCCTGCAGCGGGCCGCCGTGGTGGTGCGCAGCCGGATGCATGCGAGCAAGCGCCAGGCCCATCAGCTCTCGTTCGACGATCTGCTCAAAGACCTCGACGGGGCGCTGGGTTCTAGCCTTGGCGAACGGCTGTGCGATCGTATTCGCGCCACCTACCGGGTCGCCATGATCGATGAATTCCAGGATACCGACCCCCAGCAGTACCGTATCTTCCATCGGCTGTACGGCGGCCATCAGGACACGGCGCTGCTGATGATCGGTGACCCCAAGCAGGCCATCTATGGCTTTCGCGGCGCCGACATCTTCACCTACATTCAGGCGCGGCGAAATGTGAGCGCCCACTACACCCTGGGGCGCAACTGGCGCTCCAGCGGCGCCCTGGTAGCGGCGGTCAACGGCCTGTTCGAGCGGGCCAAGGATCCCTTTATCTACGAGGCGGATATCCCCTTCCTGCCGGTGGAGGCGCAGGGCAAGAGCAAGGCGTTGCGCCTCGATGGTGAAACCGCCCCCGTGCTGCACTGCTGGCAGCTCACCGGCCAGCCCACCTTCAACCGGGGGGACTACCAGAGCAGGATGGCCCGCGCCACGGCGGCGGAGATCCACCGCCTGCTGAGCCTGGCCCGCGAGGGCAAGGCGCTGATCGGCAGTGAGCCGGTGAAAGCGGGCGATATCGCCGTGCTGGTGCGCACCGGCGCCGAGGGCAAGCTGGTGCAGCAGGAGCTGGCACGCCTCGCCATCGCCTCGGTTTATCTGTCGAATCGCGAGAGCGTGCTGGAGCAGGTGGAGGCGCGGGAGATCCTGCTGATCCTGCACGCCTGCCAGAACCCGAGCGAGGAGAGAAGTTTGCGGGCGGCGCTTGCCACCGGCCTGTTCGATCTCGACGCCAAGGCCCTCGACGAGCTTGCCTCGGACGAGCGGGCGTGGGAGAACGCGGTGCAGGAGTTTATGGAGTACCGCAAGGTCTGGCACAAGCGCGGTGTGCTGGCCATGCTGCGGGCCCTGCTGCACCGGCGCAATCTCGCCTCTTCGCTTTTGGCGAGCCCCTACGGTGAGCGGCGGCTGACCAACTTCCTCCATCTGGGGGAGCTCTTGCAGCAGGTGAGCAGCGAGCTGGACGGCGAATACGCCCTGCTGCGCTGGCTGGGGGAGGCGGTGAACCGCCAGAGCGGCCAGGATGCGGAGCAGATACTTCGCCTGGAGTCCGAGCGCAAGCTGGTGCAGATCGTCACCATCCACAAATCCAAGGGGCTGGAGTACCCGCTGGTGTTCCTCCCCTTTATCTGCAGCCACCGCAGCGCCGACACCCCGCTCTATCACGAGGCCGATGAGGCGGGCAACCGCACCATCCTCGATCTCACCGGCGCCGAGGATTCCTTGGCAGAGGCCGACAAAGAGCGCCTCGCCGAAGACTTGCGCCTGCTCTACGTGGCGCTGACCCGGGGCGTTTACGCCACCTGGCTGGGGCTGGCGCCGGTGCGCTCCGGCAACGGCAAGTCGGAGAAGACCGACCTGCACCAGACCGCCATCGGCTACCTGCTGCAAAAGGGGGAGGAGGGGGACGCAGCGACCCTGGCCACCGCCCTCAGTGCGCTTGCTGAGGATCTGCCCGGGGTGGCCGTCGGTGAGCCCTCGCTCACTCGCCCGGCCCCGTTGCCGGCCGAAGAGGAGCAACTGGGCGAGCCCAAGGTGCGCCGCTTTGGCGGCACCCTTGAGCGGGACTGGTGGATCAGCTCCTACTCCGGTCTCGCGGCCCAGGGCCACGGTCACAGCAAGGGCGTATTGGCCAATCCCGGCTTCGATGACGAGGTGGTCACCGAGGCGGCGGCGCTGGCTGCCGAAGAGCCAGTGCAGGCGCCCCAGCCCTCCATCTTCACCTTCCCGAAGGGGGCGCGTCCCGGTACCTTGCTGCACAGCCTGTTCGAGACCATCGACTTTGAGAGTGCCGCAGGCGAGCCGCTGGCACAGCATATCGCCACCCTGCTGGCGCAGGACGGCTTCGACGAGAGCTGGGCCCAAGTGCTGCAACAGCAGGTGGAGGCGGTGCTGGATACCCCGCTTGAAACGGGCTTTGGCGAGCCGGTACGGCTGCGGGATCTGGCCCCCGAGCGCAAGCAGGTGGAGCTGGAGTTCTTCCTGCCCATGGGGCGGGTGACGGCCCCTGCGCTGACCGCGCTCTGCCAGCAGCACGACCCGCTGTCACGGGGCAACAAGCCGCTCAGCTTCGCCACCGTGCAGGGGATGCTCAAGGGCTTTATCGACCTGGTGTTCGAGTGGCAGGGGCGCTGGTATCTGCTCGACTACAAATCCAACCACCTCGGCATGAGCCCGGCCGACTACAGCCGGCCGGCGCTGGAGCAGGCCATGGTGGAGCATCGCTACGACCTGCAATACCAGCTCTACTCCCTGGCGCTGCACCGGCTGCTCGCCCTGCGTCTGCCGGGCTACGACTTCGACCAGCACTTTGGCGGGGTCTTCTATCTGTTCCTGCGCGGCATGCCACAAGGGGGGATCTTCCATACTCGCCCCAGCCGCGAGCTGGTGCAGGGGCTGGATCGGCTGTTTAGCGAGGGGGCGGCGTCCGCCTCTGCACAAGAATGGGATAACGGGGTAGAAGCATGAAGAGCGCAATCATGATCGAACGGCTCAAGGCCCTGGCGCTGGCGGGGCGCATCCGCCAGCTGGATCTGCAATTTGCCAAGCTGGTGGCCGATCTGGGCGGCGGCCCCGAGCTGGTGCTGGGGGCCGCGCTCGCCTGCTTCGAGCTGGGGCGCGGCCATGTCTGTCTGCCGCTGGAGATGTTATCTGCCGGATCCTTGCGCCCGTTCGGGCTGGATCCGGATCAGGGCCGGGATCTGCTGGCCGATCTGGCGGATCCGGCGAGCTGGCCCGCCCTGTTTGCGGCAAGCCCCCTGGTTGGCGGCGAGCAAGATGAAGGGGAAGCCCCGCGCTGGCCGCTGCGGCTCTGGCACGGCCGCCTCTATCTCACCCGCTACCACGATCATGAGCAAGGGGTGGCCCGCCATCTTCGTGCCTTGAGTGAACGCGCCGAATGGCCCGAGATCGCCCCGGCCCTGTCGCGCCTCTTTGCCCGCGACTACGGCCTGGTGTTCGGGGCGCTGCTCAAGGCCCGCCTCGCCCCCGACTTTTCGGCCCGCCACTTTATCGAGAAGTATCTGGATCTGGTGTTCCCAAGTGAGGTGGAGTGGCCCGCCATCGAAGGGCTGCTGGCCAGCGCCCAGGCCGCAAACGACCTGAGCAAACTGGATGCACTGGTGCCCGAGGCGCTCTGCTGCAACGGCCAGAAGCTGGCGGCGGCCACCGCGGCGGCGCGCCCCTTTGCGGTCATTTCCGGCGGCCCCGGCACCGGCAAGACCACCACGGTCGCCAAGCTCTTGGCCATTCTGGTGGAGACCGGTCTGCAAGCGGGCAAGGCCCCGGCGATCCGGCTGGTGGCCCCCACCGGCAAGGCGGCGGCGCGCCTCACCGAGAGTATCGGCTCTGCCCTGCAGGCCCTGGACTTGCCCCCCGAGTGGGTCGAAGCCATTCCCACCGAGGCGGGCACCCTGCACCGGCTGCTCGGGGTCATTCCGGGCCGCAGCCAGTTCCGCCATCACAAAGGCAACCCGCTGCACCTCGATTTGCTGGTGGTGGATGAGGCCTCCATGGTCGACCTGCCCATGATGGCGCGCCTGCTCGATGCGCTGCCGAGCCACGCTCGCCTGATCCTGCTCGGCGACAAGGATCAGCTCGCCTCGGTGGAGGCGGGGGCCGTGCTCGGCGATATCTGCAGCTTTATCGAACAGGGCATCAGCCCCGCCCAGGCGGACTGGCTCTCCCGCCAGACTGGCTATCGGTTGCAGGGCACACCTGGTGGTGCACCGGTGCGTGACAGCCTCTGTTTGCTGGCCAAGAGCTGGCGCTTTGATCAGCATTCGGGCATCGGCCAGCTGGCGCGCGCCTGCAACGGCGGTGATGCGGCGGCGGTGGAATCAGTCTGGGGCATGGGCTTTGCCGATATCAGCCTGCACCCCTGGGCCGGGGAGGCCTACGACGAATTGATTGCCCAGGGGGTGGCCGGTTACGGCAGCTATCTGAAGGCGGCCCGCGCCGGGGAGGCACCCGCCGCCGTGTTCAAGGCGTTCAACGGTTTTCAGATCCTCTGCGCCCTGCGGGACGGCCCGTTCGGGATCGAGGGGCTCAACGAGCGCCTCGAACTGGCCCTGTCACGGGCGGGGCTGATCGCCCGCGATAGCGACTGGTATGCGGGCCGCCCCGTGATGGTGGTGCGCAACGACCACGGGGTCGGCCTCTACAACGGCGATATGGGGCTCTGCCTGCCCGATGAAAGCGGGCGGCTCAAGGTCTGGTTCGAGCAGCCGGACGGCACCCTGCGGGCGCTTTTACCCAGCCGGCTGCCACCTCACGAGACGGTCTACGCCATGACCATCCACAAGTCCCAGGGCTCGGAGTTTGCCCATACAGTGCTGGTGCTGCCCGACAGTCCCAGCCCGCTGTTGACCCGCGAGCTGGTCTACACCGGCATCACCCGCGCCAAAGCCCGGCTCGATCTCTACGGCGATCGCGCCCTGCTGGCACAGGCCGTGCGGAAAAAGACCGAGCGTTATTCGGGATTGGCACAGAGGTTGGGGGAGTGAGTGATGAGATTATTCAGGCTTCATCATCACCGACACGACAATAACTGAAGGAGTTATATTTTGTTCAGTGAAGAAAGAATGGCTGAGGTCATGAGAATACTTGAAATATCTGGTGATCTCAGAAAAGCCAGTGTGAATGATGAAGAGTTGATTTTTGCCGCTATCAACAATTTATTAATGCACTCTCCTGGAAGTTTAGCCTACTCTGTCGAGCATCTATCTGAGCTCAGAGATTTGATTGATGAAAATATAGAGCAGAGGGTTAATGAGGAAGTCATCAGGTTGCCTGACACTGATAAAATTAAAGACTATCTTAATAAAAACAGAGCGTTGATTAGGGACGTTTCTGTTGGGCGGACGGCAAAAAATAGTATATCTGAACTAATTGATTTTATTAATGAGTATGAGCTAGACAGTGATGCTGAAACTTTTGCCGGTTTCTTGACTGAGGCAATGTCTAGCATCAATGACTTCTATATATCTACCAGAATTGTTCCAATGGTACAAAGAGGAATATATGCCACAAGTATCGGTGATTTAATTGGGTCTATGGATCGTGACTTCTTAGAAAAAAGAAACAACGAATCTTTTTGGCAAAAAAATTTTATTTTAATAAAAAGCTTTTAGAGCATCTTCTGGGTGGTAGTATTAGTCTGTGTTACAGAGAGTTTGGAGTCGGTAGTACGGACATCTCAGGGAAAGGTAATCGGCGAACTGATTTTGCATTACTTCATTCTTTAAGTAGAAATATTAATCTGGTTGAAATAAAAACGCCAGGTACAGCTCTTTTATCTAATAGAAGATATAGAGGCACTTTTGGAATTTCAAATGATTTATCAGGAACCATTGCTCAAGTGTTAATACAAAAATCTGAATTGATGAAAATTTTTATAGTAAAAAGTATAATGATGAAGTTGACTTTGAAGTTTTTGCACCACGTTGCTATATAATATGCGGTTTGTTATCTGACCTCAATGATGATAAAGATAAATTACGGGCATTTGAAATCCATAGAGATGCAGTGTCTTCTCATGTAAAAATAATTACTTTTGATGAGTTGTATCGTAATTTTTTAGATTTCAATCGTTCTAATTAGGATGGGTTTCGTAGATAGGTCTCTTACGTTGGGCTTCACAGATTCAGCACCAACCTACCGATTTTGTAGGTTGTGGCTGAGCGTAGCGAAGCACAACGTTTACCGCGAAATCTCTTTTTCCTTCCCCTCATCCCCAACCCTTCTCCTCCTTTTTTAATAAACGGGAGAAGGGAGGCTGGGCATCATTTTATATCTTTCGCACCACGGGATTATCCGGCATTTGTAGGTTCGATTAGCGAAGCGTAATCGGACGGTCGCGTAATCGGACAATCGCGTAACCGGATAATCGCTTAACCCGACGCTCACCTAATTGGAGGTTCCCTTAAGCGGGATTTCGACAAACCAGATATTCGGGTCGTCGGATATCCACACTCCCCAACCGCCTCTGGCTTATGGTCCGGCCTGTATATCCGGCTGGCAGCCGTGGCCCTGGGCGACCTCCTCCTTGAGCCAGTCGGTAAAGCAGCGGATCCGGGTCAGTCGGGGGGAGTCGGGATCCCAGATCAGGTGGTAGTCGTTGTCGGGGTTGTAGCTCTTGGTGAAGAGGCGGGTCAGCAGGCCGCTGGCGATCAGATCCCCCGCCAGCACGTTGCGGCTCAGGGCGACCCCCTTGCCGGAGAGCACCATGTCGATCGCCAGGCTGTTGTTGTTGACCTCGAAGCGCTTGATCCGGCTCAGGTCGAGCCGATAGCCCGACTCCTGCAGCCACTTCTCCCACGAGACTCCGGCGTAGTCGGGCCCGGAGACGATGACGGTGTCGTAGAGATCCTCGATACGCTGCAGCCGCTCGGCCAAGGCCGGCGAGCAGACCGGAAAGACGCACTCCCGGATCAGCAGGCAGGAGCTCAGCTCGGGGTCGACCCGGTTGCAGTAGCGGATTGCCAGATCCATGCCACCCCGGCCTATGGGCTGCACCTGGGGGTTGGCGTTGAGGCGCACTTCGACCTCGGGGTGGCGTTCGACGAAGCGCCAGAGCCTCGGCATCAGCCAGCGGCTGGCGAAGGAGGGGATGACGGTGACGTTCAGCACCCCTGCCAGCGGCTCACACTCGAGGGCGGCCATGCCCTGCTCGAACGCCGCCATGCCCTGGCTGACCCAGGGGAGCAGGCGTGCACCCCGCTCGGTCAGACGCATGTTGCGCCCCTCGCGGACAAACAGCTTGACCCCCAGACTCTGCTCCAGCCCCCGGATCTGCTGGCTGACCGCCGCCTGGGTGATGAACAGCTCCTCGGCGGCGCGGGAATAGCTGCCGTGGCGGGCCGCCGCCTCGAAGGTGTGCAGGGCACCGATCTGGGCGATGTATAACTTGCGCTTATGTGTCTGGTTAGCTTTCATCGTTGGCCTTCCTGGCCCGGATTAATAACACTCGACGTCCAATCAAACGGCGAAATCAAGGCGAGGTTATCATGGAAACGGCAGGAAGCAATCTGATCGAATCGATCATGAAAATATTGACCAGAAGGGCCGACAAGACCCGCACATTCAAGCAGGAGAATATGCCAGACTGGTTGCGACACGATATGGGGCTGCACAACGATGACAATCAAAAGCAGCACCACGCCAGAGACAGGATTAAATATTGAGACGCTGTTTTTTGTTCCATACGCCAATGCAGATTTATTTTTCTGAATATAATATTGAGTAGTGCTGGTCTCACTCTATCTGAAATATGTATGGCGCCTCAGGTGATATGATCTGGCGATAGGTGGTCCCGTATATATTTCTGCACGAGACCGCATCAATCAATCTGTTGCGAAGGTGGTGGCTGAACGAAGCCCAACGTTTACTGTTAAATCTCTTTTGCCTTCCCCTCATCCCCGACCCTTCTCCCGCAAGGGGAGAAGGGAGCAAATACGCTGTCCGATTACGCTTCGCTAATCGAACCTACCTGGCTGATGGTATTGCGGTTAACTGAACCGGTGTGGTGAGCGATCATGCTCCCGATACCGCATGATCCCCTCTCCCGTTGGGAGAGGGCAGGGTGAGGGGAGATCTCTGGGATTAGATGGTCAGCTCCAGCCGGTTGCCTTCCGGGTCGAGAAAGGTGCTCTCGTAATAGCCGTCGCCGGTCCAGCGGGGGCCGTCCAGGTGTTTCACCTCGGCCCCCTTGAGCAGCTTGAGGCGGGCGGTCATCTTGTCCACCTCCTCTGTGCTGCCGAGGGAGAAGGCGAGATGGGCCAGCCCCTGCAGCGGGTGTGGCAGGCGCAGATCCGCCGGAAACAGGATGGGGGTGTGCATCAGCTCCAGACTGGCCCCCCCCTCGAAGCGCACGAAGTAGGAGCTGAACTGTTTGCTTGGATTGTGGTAACGCTCATTGGCCTGCCCGCCAAACAGGGTGCAGTAGAATGTTGTGAGCGCCTCCAGATCCTGCGCCCAGATGGCGACGTGATGGATATGCATGGCTTATCTCCTGTGACTTGATGCCCTTAATGCTATGCTGGGGCCTGCCCCTTCGACATGGTTGAGTCCGTCCTGATGATGTCTGAAACTGCCAACATCGAGCTTATCGATGTCTCCCCCGACTGCCGCGAGCAGATCTGCTGTGACAGCCTGCTGCCGGCCCTCGCGCAGGAGCAGGTGTGGCTGGCGGGCTATTCTCGCCTCAAGACTCGCTACCGCATTGCGCGCCGCTTTGCCGATATGCACTGCTTCTTGCTGACCCTGGGGGGCGAGGGGGAGGTGCTGGTGGGCGATCGCATGGCGCGGCTGCAGGTGGGTGAATGGGCGCTGATCCCGGCCGGGGAGCCGCTCTGCTACCAGCTTAGTGAGCAGTTGAGTGATGAGCCGTTGAGAGAGCAGCTTAGTGAACAGCCGAGCGAGCCGTTGAGCCAACAGTCGAGCGAGTGGGAGCTGGTGTGGCTGCTGCTGCACAAGGACTCCCCCTGGGATGCCTTCGCCAGCCAATCCCGGTTGGGTTGCACCTCCCAGCAGGCCACTCTGCTGCGCACCATCGAGAACCTCTATGCGGAGCAGGAGCGCCATCAGGACCCGCTGCTCAGTGCCCTGCTGGTAGAGCAGCTCGGCTTCTATCTGCGCCGTCTGCTGCAGAAGGGGGAGGGGCAGCGGCGCGGCGAGCGGCTGGCGCTGCGCCTCGAACTGCTGCTCAAGGAGGCGCTGGCCGAGCCCTGGGACATAGCGCGCATGGCCAGCGCCCTGCATCTCTCCGAGCGCCAGCTCTACCGGCTCTGCCAGCAGCACTTCGCGCTGGCACCCATGGCGCTGCTGCAACGGCTGCGGCTGCAACGGGCTGCGCTGTTGCTGGCCAGCCGGGCCGATTCGGTAAAGCTGCTGGCCGAGCAGTGCGGCTTTCGCAACGAGTACCACTTCTCCACCGCCTTCAAACGCCAGCACGGCCTGGCGCCCAGCCACTATCGCCACCGGCATCATCCCGCCTTTAAAACCGGAAAAGGCTAGTGTATTGAGTCACACTGGTTGCTACTGTTGTTCAGACGAACCTGATTGCGGCCGATAACCGGAGACGGGCCATGAGCCGGCTGGCCGCGACAGAGTTGGGTTTCATGGGAGTCGTCTCCCCATAGTCGTTTTTCTTCAATCAGATTGCATTTCCCGCAGTTGGGGGTGAGAGGGCAAGGATGGTCTCTATGCTGCAAGACAGTGACACGATCAGGATCTCGGACGTCAGCGAAGCCGTGGTGCACGGCATCCTGGCGGTGGTGAGCGACGGTATCTGGGACTGGAACGCCAACACCGGGTTCGTCTATCGCAATCCCGGCTGGTACCGGATGCTGGGCTACGAGCCCCACACCCTCGGCAACACTGTCTTCACCTGGGAGAGCGTGATCCATCCCGACGACATGGAGCAGGTGATGGCCTGCTTCGACGCCTACCTGAGCGGCGCCGCCCCCGACTACCGGGTCGAGTATCGCTGCCGTAGCCGTAGCGGCGACTACATCTGGATCGAGGATTGCGGCCGCATCATAGCCCGCAACCCGGACGGTTCTGTGGCCCGGATGATCGGCGCTCACCGCAACATCCACGCCCAGAAGCTGCTGCTGGAGCAGCTGGAGCGGCGCAATCACACCCTGGAGCAGCAGATTGCCTTGCGCACCGCCGAGCTGGTGCGGCTCAACGAGGCGCTGCAGCAGAAGGCGGAGGAGAATCGCCAGCTGGCGGAAACCGACGCCCTGACCGGTGCCGCCAGCCGCTACCGGTTGGAGCGCACCATTCGGCAGGAGTGCGAGCGTGCCAAGCGTTTTCAGCAACCCTTCTCCGTCATCGCCATGGACGTGGACGACTTCAAGCAGATCAACGACAGCCACGGTCACCAGGCGGGGGATCAGACCCTGATCAACATAGTGGCGCTGGTGCGGGCACATATTCGCGAAATAGACCTGATTGCCCGCTGGGGCGGGGACGAGTTCATGGTGGTGCTGCCCAATACCGGCCTGGCCGATGGCTGGCGGGTGGCCGACAAGCTGCGGCAGTTGCTGATGGATACGCCGGTGTGCGAGCACTTTCCCATCACCATGAGCTTCGGGCTGGCCGAGTACCGGCCGGACGAGAGCATGGGTCAGCTGATGGTCAGAATGGATCGGGCCCTCTATCAGGCCAAGCAGACGGGCAAGAACCAGATCTGCCAGTAGCCGGCCGTCTCACCCCTCTCAGGCAGGCCGCCGGCTGCCGAATGGTGCTAATCCTTCCCCCCGAATGCGTCTTGACCGCAGCCTCATCTTGACTCCGTACGGGTACGCTGGTCTGATGCGCGCTCTTTAATCCCGTGAGACATGAAACGATGAAAAAGAGCATCCTGGTTGCCCTGACTGCACTGCCCCTGATGGCCAACGCCGGCCTGATGGACTCCCTGACCGACACAGTGACCAGCAGCGTGACCAGCACTGCCAAAGAGATGGCCGGCACCGCCATGGACAGCGCCTCCAACGAGGCGATCAAGAAGGCGCTGGACATCAAGGAAGGCGGCTCCAACAAGCAGGCCATCAAAGAGAAGCTGGGCGCACCGGCCAGCACCAAGACCGAAGCCGGTCTGGAAGTGTGGACCTATGATCTGGGCGCCCTGAACAAGGTCTCCCCCATGCTGGCTGAGACCTCCAAGAGCCTGTTCAAGGAGTCCGAAGTGGCCCAGAAAACCGTGCTCATCAAGTTCGAAGGCGAAACCGTCAAGACCCTGAACCTGGCCGACAAGACCAAGGCCTGAGTCTGAACGACGTGCATGAAAAAAGGGGCCCGCGGGCCCCTTTTTGCTGCTTTCGAATTACTGGTGCGCTTCGGCGAACTGCTTCATCGCTTCGGCGTGCTTGGTCATGCCGTCGGCACGCAGATTCAGGTTTTTCACGAACTCGGCCTTCTTGGCCGGATCTTCGATCTTGTCGTAACGCTGCTGCAGGTTCGCCTGGATTTGCTCCGGGGTCATGTTCTGCATGCGGGCCATCTTGTCGTGGCGGCCGCCATGGTGCTTGCCGCCCATCATGCCGCTGCCGTCCATCGGGCAGTCGGTCATCATGCCGGGCTGGGCAGTGCTGACGGCTTCGCTGGCGGCATAGGCGCCAAGCGGCAGGCCAAGGATCAGGGTGGCGGTCAGCAGAGTCTTGGTCAGTTTTTTCATGGTCTATCTCCTTGCGGATTGAGTTCGGGGTCGGCTTGCTCGCCTTGACCCTGATTACACACCAGACAGGTGTCTGAACTTTGCCAGTTGAAGCCTATTTTGTAGCAGAGTGTGACACCATGACCCTGTACCGGGCATTGACCGGGCCCATGCTGGGCGGGAAATAAAATACCCCGTCAGCGTTGGTCGCTGGCGGGGTATTTTTCCGGATGGGCGGGCTTAGCGCTGGCGACCGCTACCGACGCTGTAGGGCATCCGATAGCTGCTGCTCTCACCGTCCAGGCTGAGGGTCAGGTCACCCTGGGCCCGCATTGGCAGGCGTACCTGCTGCATGCCGTTCAGCCGGGCGGGGACCCGCTTGATCAGATCGCCGGCGGCATTGTGGACCTCCAGGGTCGGATGGGCATCGCCGCTGCTGGCGGTGTCGTGCCAGTTGACGAACAGCAGGCCGGGGGCAACGCTGACGTCGGCCGGCAGGGCGGCCTGGGCCAGCCCGGTGTGGGCCAGTCCGGCCAGCATGAACAGGGCCATGGTCTTGTTGATCATGAGTCGATTCTCCTTGATGAGATGCCGCAGGGGCGGCGGGAAGGTCAGGGTGCGCACCGGAGGGGGCGCATCATGACGAAGGGGGCTCGGTCGCCTGGTCGGCGGGCACGCCGGTATCGTCTGCTGCCGCGTCGACGGCGCCGGCTTGCACCGGGTCGTTCTGGCCAGATGTGCGCCTTGCCTGTCTGGCAAGGGCTTCGCTGGCGGCAAAGGCCAGCAGCAAGGGGGTGGTGAGGGCCAGCATGGCCTGTCTGCTCCTGCAACCGATGGGGTGGTCACAGTAAACAGCCGGTCTGTGTCTCAACTTTGCCGAGCGGCCGCTTTTTTGTAGCAGAGTGTGGCATCTTGCTGATCTGGCACACTTTGACACAAACCGCCCGGCGGATTTTCGTATACTCGTGCCAGCTCTAACAGGAGGTCCCCATGAATCAAAACAGCACCCACATTCTGGTGGTCGACGATCACAGCGAGATCCGCGATCTGCTGAAGCGTTTTCTGGAACAGCACGGCCTGCGGGTCAGCTGTGCCCGCGATGGCAAGGAGATGAAGCGGTTGCTGGAGGAGCGGGAGTTCGATCTGCTGGTGCTGGATCTGATGATGCCGGGAGAAGACGGCCTGACCCTCTGCCGCGAACTGCGGGCCAAGTCCAGCCTGCCCATCATCATGCTTACCGCCATGGGGGAGGAGACCGACCGTATCATAGGGCTGGAGATGGGGGCCGACGACTACCTCGCCAAGCCGTTCAATCCGCGCGAGCTGCTGGCCCGCATCAAGGCGGTGATGCGCCGCACCCAGGTCGAGCCGCAGCCGGTGGCCGAGGCCTTGACCCGGGATCTGCGCTTCGATCGCTGGCTGCTCGACATCAACCGGCGCGAGCTGGTGGACGAGGAAGGGGTGGGGTTGAGCCTCTCCACCGCCGAATTCGACCTGCTGCGGGTCTTTCTGGAGCGCCCGCAGCGGGTGCTGAGCCGGGATCAGCTGCTGGATCTGGCCCGCGGCCGCGAGGCGGTGGCGTTCGACCGGGCCATCGACACCCTGGTGAGCCGGCTGCGGCGCAAGCTGGAGCGGGATCCCAAGAATCCGGAGCTTATCAAGACCATCTGGGGCGGCGGTTACCTGTTCGCCGCCGATGTAACCCAGGTATAAGGCGGTGGGGATGTTAAGACGCGGCTGGTCGAAGCTGTGGCCCAAGGGGCTGACCGGCCAGATCATCCTGGTAGCGCTGGCCGGGCTGGTGCTGATCCAGCTGCTCAGCATCCAGATCTATCGCACCGATCGGGAGGAGGCGCTCGGCTACGTCAACAGTCGCAACGCCATGCAGCGCATCGTCTCGGTGGTGCGGCTGCTGGCCCTCTCGCCCCCCTCCCTCTATGACGAGATCCTCAAGGCGAGCCGCAGCGAGACCCTGCTGCTGCGCATCGCCGACGAGCCGCTGCAGCCGGACAACCGTAGCCCCCGTTTCGAGCAGTTGGTGCGCTCCCGGTTGGGTTACCCCTCGACCCTGATGGTGGAGATCAGCGCCGAGCTAAAGCAGGATGCCCAGCGCAGCCGGGCCTGGCAGCACCACAACCGGATGATGAAGGACCGCAAGGGGGTGCCGCCACCGCAGGACATGCGGCTGTACGGCTCCATCCAGCTGCCGCGCGGCGGCTGGCTGCAGTTCAGCTCGCTGGTGGACAAGGAGTCGGCCAGCTGGTCCTGGCAGACCACCTTCAACCTGATGCTGGTGGCGAGCCTGGTGATCGGCATGATGATCTGGCTGTTCCGTCGTGCCACCCGGCCGCTCAAGCAGCTGGCCGCCAACGCGGACCGGCTCGGCCGCGGCGAGGACATAGAGCCGCTGCGGGAAGAGGGGCCGACCGAGGTACGCGAATCCATCCAGGCCTTCAACCGCATGCACACCCGGCTCGATCGCTTCGTGCAGGACCGTACCCGCATGCTGGCGGCCATCTCCCACGATCTGCGTACCCCCATCACCAGCCTGCGGCTGCGCACCGAATTTCTGGACGAGGGGGAGGACAAGGAGCGGATCCAGCAGACCCTGCAACAGATGGAACAGATGCTGGCGGCCACCCTCAGCTTCGCCCGGGAGGAGGGGCAGCAGGAGGCGACCCGGGAGCTGGACCTGGTCAGCCTGCTGGAGAGCCTGTGCGACGATTATGCCGACACAGGTCAGCCGGTTACCTGCCTGGCCGAGGGCAAGCAGGTCTACGCCTGCCGCGCCAACACCCTGCGCCGGGTGCTGCAAAACCTCATCGGCAACGCCATCAAGTACGCCGGCAGCGCCGAGGTGTCGCTGGAACGCACCGACAGCGAGCTGGTGATCCGGGTCTGCGATCAGGGGCCCGGCATCGATCCGGCCCGGCTGGAGGATGTGTTCAAGCCGTTCGTGCGCCTCGACGAGGCCCGCAACACCGAATCCGGCAGCGTGGGGCTGGGGCTCTCCATCGCCCGCACCCTGGTGCACCAGCACGGGGGCGAACTGACCCTGCACAACCGGGAGCAGGGCGGGCTGGAGGCTCGCATCAGCCTGCCGCTGTGAGGGGCGAACGAGTCGATGGAAAGGGCGCCTGCGGGCGCCCTTCTCGTTTTTGGTCTTGTACTGGTCCGGCCGGCATCACGCTCGTTTCATACTCGCTCATGCTTGTTCTCCTATGCTGAAGATGGTGATAATCGATGGCCGCGCAGACGGCCAAACAGCAGGGTCGGTACAGGGATGGCAGGTGAGTCGGGAGTCAGGTGGCGAGTCGGATACGGGTGGTTGCTGCTGCTCTGGGCGCTGGTATCGCCGGCATGGGCGAACACAGCGCCCAAACCGCTCATCGTGGCCAACTCCAAGGCCTGGCAGCCCTTCTCCTATCTCAATGAAGCGGGTCAGCCCGATGGCCTGCTGATCGATCTGTGGCGCGAGTATGGCCGCGTCACCGGTCGCCCCATCCAGTTCAAGCTGGTGGACTGGCAGAGCTCGCTGGACCTGGTTCGCAACGGCCAGGCCGATGTCCATGGCGGCCTGCTCTGGTCGCCGGAGCGCAATATGGTCTACGACTATGGCCAGGCCCTCTCCCACCTCGACGCCCAGCTCTTCTTCGCCAACTCCCTGCGCGGTTCGGACGTGAACTACTACCTGCTGCACGAGAGCGTGGGGGTGGTGGCGGGAGGGTTCGAGGAGTACTACGCCCGCAAGAACTTCCCGCGCACCCGGCTGCGCACCTTCGATGACAACGACGCCATGCTGCGCGCTGCCTTGAACGGCGAACTGGAAGCCTTCATCGCCGACCTGCAGGTGGCCAACTTCTACATCTACACCGCGGCGGATCCCACCCGTTTCATCCCGGTGCGCCACCTCTACAGCGATGACGTCCGTTTTGCCGTCGCCAAGGGCAATCAGGCGCTGCTGCAGGAGCTGGAGCAGGGTTTCGCCCGCATCGGCGAGGCGGATCGGGAGCGGATCATCCGCAAGTGGATGCATATCGAGACCGTCTACCCGGCTCATCTCTGGCCCTGGCTGCTGGCCGTCGGCGGCCTGGTGCTGATGGCCTACATCATCCAGCTGCGGCGGGCGGTGGCGAGTCGTACCGCCGAGCTTATCCAGGCCAACGCCAGGCTGGAGCGTCTCGCCAGCACCGACTCCATGACCGGCATCCTCAACCGGCGCGCCTTCTTGCCGTTGTTTGAGCAACGACTGACCAGCAGCGAGCCGTGTGCCCTGCTGCTGTTCGATCTCGATCGCTTCAAGGGGATCAACGATCACTTCGGGCACGGGGTCGGCGACGAGGTACTGTCGGCCATGGTGGAGCGCGTGCAGCGGGTGTTGCCCGCCAGCGCCCTGTTCGCCCGCATCGGCGGCGAGGAGTTCTGCATCAGTCTGCTGGTGGCCGACATGGCGACGCTGCAGCAGTGGGCCGAGCGGATCGGGCGGGAGGTCAATGGCCGCAAGCTGTCGACCAGCGCCGGGGAGCTTGGCATCTCCATCAGCACGGGGGCTGTGTGGGTGCCGGCAGAGGTGAGGGCAGAGGGCCGACGAGTGCTGCTGCAGGCGGATCAGCTGATGTATGGCGCCAAGTCGCTGGGGCGCAACACCTGGCAGGCGGCAAGCTATGTGAAAGAGATGGCAGACGAGGCGGGGCAATAAAGAACCGCCGCCCAGGGTGGGCGGCGGTGAGTCATCAGAAGTTGTAGGTCATGCCCAGGGTGTAGCGGCGACCATCCAGCACGGTGCCGAAGCTGCTGTAGTCCACTGTCTTGTCGAACAGGTTGTAGACGCCTGCGGTGACGTTCAGATGTTCGTTGGCCTTGTAGACCAGACCCGTGTCGAAGAAGGTGTAGGAAGGGGTGCCGTCGGCCATTCTGACCCGGCTCAGGTAGTCCGAGGTCTTGCTGCGGAAATTGACCCGTGACCAGAGGCTGACGTCATCGGTACTCTTCCAGTCGACCGTGGTGTTGAACATGTGGCGCGGCATCTGGTTAAGCGCCTTGCCCTCGTTCGGACCGCTCTTCTGCTCGGACTGGGTGAAGGTGTAGCTGGAGGCCAGCGACCACTTTTCGTTGATGGCCCAGTTGGCTGTACCTTCCACCCCGCGCATGTTCGCCTTGTCGACGTTGATGCGGTCGCTGATGAAGTCATAGGTGTGACCGTTCAGGGTGCAGGAGGGATCATCCTTGCTGGTGCAGCGGCGGATCTCGGAGATCTTGTCCTCGAAGTCGGTATTGAACAGAGTCAGCCCTGTGCTCAGCCCCTCCTGACCATCCCACAGCAGGGCGATCTCCTGGCTCACGCTGGTTTCCGGTTTGAGCTGCGGGTTGCCGACCAGCATGCCGTCCTGGGTGCCGCCGCCGGTGGCCTGGCCCCAGTTGGCGGCCGACATGCGCAGGTCCGGTGAGCGGTAGCCGGTGGAGACGCCACCCTTCAGGGTCCAGAATTCGGCCGGGTGCCAGACGCCGTACAGACGCGGGCTCCAGTGGGTGCCGTAGTTCTGGTCACGGTCCATCCGCACGCCGCCGGTGAGGGCGAAGCTGTCGGTCAGCGACCACTCGTCTTCCACGAACAGGGCCCAGCTCCAGCGGGTCAGCTGATTGGCACGGTTGGCCACGTTGAGCTGGTTGCCCTCATCCTGCAGATCCTCGTGACGGTATTGACCGCCCACGCTCAGGTAGTGAGCCCCCAGTTCGAACTGGGTATGGGTGTCGGCGATGGTGTTGATGAGCTTCATCTGACGGCCGGGGTTGGTGTTCTCTTCCCGTTGCAGGTAGCTGGTGGAAGAGCCAAAGTCATAACGGCCGTCGTGGGTGATGGCGTAGTTGGTGCGCCCGTAGGTGTTCAGGCTGGGCTTGTCTTTGGCTGCCAGAGAGTCGCCCGGGGTACGGTTGCGATCCTGCAGACCGCGGCTGGCCTCGAAGTCAAAGCGGTTGTGCTCGTCCGGTGTCAGGCTGAACACCACAGTGCCGCTGCGCATCTCCTGTTCGGCGAACCCGTTCTGGAACTGATCCTCGCCGCGGTGGGAGAGCAGACCGTTCACTCGCACCCCCAGCAGGCCATCCACCAGGGCGCCAGCGGTGTAGGCGTTGCTCTGGAAGATGTTGCCGGAGCCCTTGTTCTCCTGGAAGGTGGAGTCGGCCTGCACCGAGCCCTGCCAGGCCGTCATGCTGGCGGTCTTGCGGGTGATGATGTTGATGACGCCGCCCATGGCGTCGGAGCCGTAACGGGAGGACATGGGGCCGCGCACCACCTCGAGCCGCTCGATGGCCTGCAACGGCGGCAGCCAGCCCTGCTCGATGCCGGGGCCATCGCTGTTGGGACGGGTGCCGCGGCTGTCGACCCGCTTGCCGTCGACCAGCATCAGTGTGTACTTGGAGCTCATGCCGCGAATGCTGATGTCACTGCTGCTGCCGCCGCCGGTGATCACCACCCCCGGCACGTCCTTCAGGGCGTCGGTCACGTCACGGTAGGCGCGTTTCTCCAGTTGCTCGCGCGTCACCACCGAGATGGAGGCGGCGGTGTTCTCGATCTTCTGCTGGAAGCCGGAGGCGGTCACCACCATGACCTCCTGTTCGGCGGCATGGGCGTTGGCGGCGAGGACGGCGAGAATGAGCGTGGTCAGCTTGTTGCGGTGCATTGTTATCATGTTGGCCTGAACTCTTTTTTAGTAAGAAGATGCATTCATCCTTTGGGTGAATCGATGGGGGGTCTCGCCGCATCCCGCGTGAAACCCGGACCAGGCAGGTTCAATCGAATAGTGATCCCGGCGGTCGGCAGGCATTGTAGTGATCACTGATGACTGTGTAAATGATAATTAATCTCATTAATATTGTGCGGTTATCCTCTCGCCAGCAGAGAAACGGAGGTATGCAAGGATGGGAGCAGGGCGGGGATGGCGGGCAGGGTGAATTCGAGGCAACAAAAAACCCGCCGAAGCGGGTTTTTTCAATTCTTGCAGTGGATCCGTTCAGCCGGCAGAAGCGGGGTGACGGTATCCCTGACTTGAATTACAGGGCAACTACGTTGGCAGCAGCCGGGCCTTTCTGGCCTTGCTCGATGGTGAACTCAACGCGCTGACCTTCTTCCAGGGTTTTGAAACCGTTGGACTGGATAGCGGAGAAGTGTACGAACACGTCTTTGCTGCCGTCAACCGGGGAGATGAAGCCAAAACCTTTTTCGGAGTTGAAGAATTTTACGGTACCAGTCACTTTGGACATAATAATTACTCTCAAATTTAGTGTTTGAAATGCCATCAGATGGCAAGTTTTGATTTTTCGTCAGCAATACGTAGGGGAAGCACTAAAGAAGGAGAATTATTCGTCAAGCATCATCGAAATAACACTTGCACTAATCACTGCTTTACTAAAATGACTGCCTAACATAATCAGGACTGAACTGCCGAACTATCGCTGTCGATTAGAACACGCACGCTTTGTTAAAGCAAACTTTATCTCTCAGTTGGTACTCTGTGCCGGATGACTGGATTTTCAGGACGATTTTACCTTTTATATCAATAGCATGAATATCCATTTCAGGTGCTTTTCGGGGTGGTGTGAATCCCTTTGTGCGCAGAAAAAACGAGATAAAGGGTCATGCGAGTCGACAGATAATGTCACGTCAAGGGTCAGAACCTTCCCCTTCCATCATGAAAAAGCCAGCCCGTCGACAGGGCGTGGGCTGGCTACATTCGGTTGAAACGGCATGATCAAGGCTTCTTTCGAAAGCGATTGCTGACGGAGTCAACCCAGCTGAATGTCTCGGGCAGTACCTGATTGGCGGCCCGCTCCTTGGCTTTCTCTCTTGCGAGTTGTGTCGCCGCTTTCGCAGCCGCCGCCCGGTCGGCGACCACCTTGAGCCGGCCTTCCTCGCGTATGCGATTGCGCTCGGCATTGGTCAATGGGTGGTCCGCGTTGGCCTGTGCTTTTTGCAGCAGCAGGGTGATCCCGGCCTTTTCGGCGTCGGTGAGATCCTTCATTTCCAGCTTTTTCACGGCGTGTACCTGATGACGGGGAGGGAACACCCTACCACGTCACCTGGCTGTTTATTGTGCTGTCGATGGCATTCCCGATGATTTCCCCGGTTGGACTAGGCGTGACCGGTTGGTTCGACATGGATCAGCACGATGGCGTGGGGCAGATGGCGCTGGATCCCCTGCTCTATGCGGTCACAGATGGCGTGGGAGTGCTCGATGCTCATCTCCTTGGGCAGTGTCAGGTGGAAGTCGATATGACGGCGACGCCCCGCCTGACGGCTGCGCAGATCGTGGAAGCCGCCGTGCTCAGGGCAGCACTCCTCGATCACTTGAGTGGTGATGGCCAGCTCCTCCTCGCTCATGCTGTGATCCAGCAGGGGCTGGAAGGCCTGGTTGAGCATGGTGATGGCCTCTCTGAGGATGAAGAGCGCGACCCCGATGGCGACGAGGGGATCCAGCAGATAGAGGTTGTAGCCCAGCGCAGAGGCGATCCAGATGCCGAGCAGACCGGCAGCCACCCCGAGCGAGGTCAGCACATCCGCCTTCAGATGCAGGGCATCGGCGGCCAGCGCCACCGACTCTTCTTCCTTGGCGACCCGGTAGAGATAGGCGGAGACGCCGCTGTTGACCAGCGCCGACAACAGCATGACCAGCACGCCGAGTCCGACGCCTTCGATAGGGGTGGGGGTGATCAGCTTGCCGACGGCCTCGAAGATGATCCAGCCGGCGGCCAGCAGGATCAGCAGTGCTTCGATCACGCCGGAGACATTTTCTATCTTGTCGTGGCCATAGGGGTGGCGCGGGTCGGGTGGAATATCCGACTTGCGCACGGCCACCAGCGCGATCAGGGCGGCCACCAGATCCATGGCCGAGTGGATGGCTTCGGAGATGATGCTGACGGAACCGCTCAGTATGCCGGCAATTATCTTCATGACAATCAGGCTGATATTGGAGCAAACCGAGACCAAGGCGGCTCTGGTTTTTCTGGTCATGGGATATCCCTATTCTCGATGAAATAGTTTGAAAATAAGGCCTGATAATATCAGCTTGCGTTAATAATGACTTCTTGAGGTTGTAACTTTTTGTTTCCGGCGATAGTGAGAATGCTTATCCAAATTAACACCGCTCGTTTAAATAATAGTTGTTTTGGTTTTTGGTGATTTATTTCAGCTGGTCGCCAAATAATATTGATAATCGCTACTTTATAAGGCTTCCGGTGTTTTTACGGCCGTTCCTTCCCCGGCCAGGAGTGCCTGACAGGGGTCATCGGCCCCGGTTTGGTGCGGCGTGACGGATGAGGGTGGATTCTTGCGCAAGATTGGGGGTATGCTGGATTGAGTGCGATCTTGGGATCGTCACTGAAAGCGTACTGTAGTCTACGATTCGGATGGCATGCTGGAACCTGGGTTCCAACTGTCTGGGTAACATTTTTGGAGTTTGATGATGAGTAACAAAGAACATCACAACGGCAAAGATGCCAAGAAAAAACCGCAGATGTCACTGAAAGAGAAGCGCGAAGCCAAACGTCAGAAAGCAGAACTGAAAAACGGCAGCGCGATGAAGTAACGCTCCCCATGCTGTAGTTCCTTTGGAGCCAGTAACAAAAAGCCAGCCTGTTTCGGGCTGGCTTTTATGTTTTTGGCGTGGGCTCAGGGGGTCGCGCCGTAGCTGGCAAATATCCGTTCGTAGCGGCCATCGGCTCGCATCTTGCCGAGCTGGCGATCGAACCAGCGTTGCTGCGCGGCCTGGCGAAAGGCGAAATGGTAGTGGGTGGGAGCGAACAGATCATATTGTCTGACCCGGCTGGGGGCATAGAGCTCGGCGCCATACTTGCTGGTGGCCAGTTGCGCCAGATAGTAATAGAACACCCGTTGCTCCAGGATCACCGCATCCACCCGCCCCAGCATCAGTCTGTGCACCTGTCCCTGCTGCTTGGCGACCTCCTCGTAACGGGGATTCTGGTCGGCCATGCTGGCGAAGGCTCCCCCCAATACCTGGCGTGCCCGCTGAAAGGCGCTGACCCTCAGCTCTTTCATGTCGTCCAGCGTGGCGATGTGGGTCTTGCTCAGGGTGAACACCCGGTTGTGAAAGGCGATGACGGGCTGCGACAGGAAGACGTTGTCCAGCATCCCGGGTTTGACGTTGATGATGGCATCGAGCCTGCCGGACTCCAGCATGCGAAAGGTGCGCTCCAGCGGCAGATATTCGAAGCTGGGTTCGTAACCGCTGCCACGAAAGGCTTCCCGCAGCAGATCGAGCTCGATGCCGCGTCCCTCTTCCTCAATCACATAGGGGGGAATGGCGAAACTGACCCCCACCCGCAGTGGCTCGCCGGCCAGCAAGGGGGGAGAGTGAAACAGCACGGCAAGGCTTGCCGCGAGCAGCAGGATACGAGACAAAAACCCCATGCGTTCTCTCTGACAAACGAATTGCCCTGATGATAAACCCTGGGCGGGCGACAGGGGGAGCAGGGTCGGCGACTCTGGTCGGGGGAGCCGGCTTGCGTGTCGCGCCTGCGTCAATAACGGGCAAAAAAAGGCCCTGCGTGAACAGGGCCCTCTGAACTGTGAGCTTCCCTTAGAACGGGATGTCGTCGTCGAAATCCATCGGCGGCTCGTTGTATACCGGCGGAGCGGACTGCGGCTGCTGGGCCGGACGGCTATAACCGCCCTGCTGTTGCTGCATGTTCTGCTGCGGAGCCGGGCGGGACTGGTTCATCGGCTGTTGGGACTGCATGCCCTGTTGCGGCTGACCCCAGTTGCCCTGGGACTGACCGCCCATGCCCTGACCGGCGCCTTGCGGACGGCCACCCAGCATCTGCATCACGCCGCTGAAACCATCGACCAGCACCTCGGTGGTGTAACGCTCCTGGCCGCTCTGATCCTGCCACTTGCGGGTCTGCAGCTTGCCTTCCACATAGACCTGGGAACCCTTCTTCAGGTACTCGCCCGCCACTTCGGCCAGCTTGCCCATGAAGACGACGCGGTGCCACTCGGTACGCTCTTTCTGCTCACCGGTCTGCTTGTCGCGCCAGGTGTCGGAGGTGGCCAGGGTGATGTTGGTCACGGCACCGCCGCTCGGCATGTAGCGCACTTCCGGGTCTTGCCCCAGGTTACCGATCAGAATGACTTTGTTGATGCCTCGACTGGCCATAATCTCTCTTCCACCCTTTGTATTCCGGCCAGGCCATATGCCCGGACCAATTCAACATTTCGTTTGTTTTCTGCGAGATACGCAAGAACGCCGCAGGCGCTTGCGACTCATGTGATGACTGAACCCGGGGTGGCTAGCCTGTCGACTGCCATGCCGTTTCCAGATTTTGCCCGCAATAGTAACAGTTTTTGGGGAGAAAGACGTCTTCTTCGTCGCCAGCTTCTCCGGACCGAGGGGTTAACTTACACGAGGCGGGCCTTGGCCAGCAAGTGAGCCGCAGAGGGGGATACCTAGCATCGAAACCCGGGCGCGAAAAGGGGATTCGATGACGCTGCGACAGCCTCTGTCTGCCTGGATGCCAGCATTCCACCCAAATGGGGGGGGGCTGCTAGTTATTTGTATTGCTTGGAAAATTGGTGAGTTTCAAAGGAGGCGCATCACCGTCTAATACTTTTTTAATGCTGCACCCTACGGGGGGCTTGGTACTCTCTGCTGCCGAAAAAAACCATGGCCGCAATGTTCAAGGACCAGCCTTTCATGAGCACCCCATATCCCATCGTACTGGTAACCGAAAACAATGTGCAGGCAACCAGCTTCCAGAGCTATCTGGCCGAGCAGCTGGCACTGCCCATTGTGCTGGTAAGCGCCCTGGAGGAGCTACCGCAACCGGACGAGCTCGAGCCTCGTCCGCTGTTTCTGGTCGATCTGGACTACCTCAAGTCGAGCCAGCAGGCAGGATGGCCGCGGGAGATCTCCAGCCGCTTCGGGGAGGCCAATACGGTGCTGCTCAATGCCCCGACCAGCACCGATCGGGAGCTGCTGCTGATGTGGCCCCATACCAGCGGGCTCTTCTTCTGTCAGGATCCGCTGGATCGGCTGGTGCTCGGCATTCGCAAGGTGCTGGAGGGGGAGTACTGGATCCCGCGCCACCTGCTGTGCGATCTGGTCAACTACTACCGCAAGGGTGGGGAACATCACCTGCGCAACCAGACGCTGCTGACCGTGCGCGAGCAGGAGATCATCCGCTATCTGATGACGGGCGCCTCCAATACCGAGATCGCCGACAGCCTGTTCGTGAGCGAGCACACCATCAAGTCCCACCTCTATAACGTCTTCAAGAAATTGAACGTGAAGAACCGCTTGCAGGCGGTGAGCTGGGCCAAGGAATATCTCTGAAATCGATGGGGATGATGGATAAAACCTGTCTATTCATCCAGTAGTCTCTATGCCATACTGACTCGCTCAGGTTTCCGTATCGAGCGTGCAACAAGATGGAAAAGATCGTGGTCCGGGGTGCTCGCACCCACAACCTCAAGAACATCAATCTGACCCTGCCCCGCGACAAGCTGATCGTGGTCACCGGCCTCTCCGGTTCGGGCAAATCCTCTCTGGCGTTCGATACCCTCTATGCCGAGGGGCAGCGCCGCTACGTGGAGTCGCTCTCCGCCTATGCCCGCCAGTTCCTCTCCCTGATGGAGAAGCCGGACGTCGACCATATCGAGGGGCTTTCGCCCGCCATCTCCATCGAGCAGAAGTCCACCTCCCACAACCCGCGTTCGACCGTCGGCACCATCACCGAAATCTACGACTACCTGCGTCTGCTGTTTGCCCGGGTCGGTGAGCCGCGCTGCCCGACCCACGCCATTCCGCTCGCCGCCCAGACCATCAGCCAGATGGTGGATCAGGTGTTGGCCCAGCCGGAGGGGAGCAAGCTGATGCTGCTGGCCCCTGTGGTGCGCGATCGCAAAGGGGAGCACACCAAGCTGCTGGAAAACCTGGCGGCCCAGGGTTACATCCGTGCCCGCATCGACGGTGAGGTGTGCGACCTGTCTGACCCTCCCGCGCTGGAGCTGCACAAGAAGCACACCATCGAGGTGGTGGTGGATCGCTTCAAGGTGCGCGAGGACCTGGCCCTGCGTCTGGCCGAATCATTCGAGACGGCGCTGACCCTCTCCGGCGGCATCGTGCTGGTGGTGCCCATGGACGGCGAGGAGGGGGTCGCCCCCATGACCTTCTCCGCCAACTTCGCCTGCCCGGAGTGCGGCTACTCCATGTCGGAGCTGGAGCCGCGCATCTTCTCCTTCAACAACCCGGCCGGAGCCTGCCCCACCTGTGACGGCCTCGGGGTGCAGCAATATTTCGATCCGGCCAAGGTGATCGGCGATCCGGCCATCAGTCTGGCCAACGGCGCCATCCGCGGTTGGGACAAGCGCAGCTTCTACTACTTCCAGATGCTCAAATCCCTCTCCGAGCACTACAAGTTCGATCTGGAAACGCCCTGGGAAGATCTGCCGGTCAAGACCCAGGAGGTGATCCTGCGTGGCTCCGGTCGCACCGAGATCGAGTTCCGCTACATGAACGATCGCGGCGATGTGGTGGTGCGCAAGCACCCGTTCGAGGGGATCCTGCACAACATGGAGCGGCGCTATCGGGAAACCGAATCCAACTCGGTGCGTGAAGAGCTGGCCAAATACATCGCCAACAAATCCTGCACCAGTTGCGGCGGCAGCCGGCTGCGGGAAGAGGCGCGCCACGTCTTCGTCGACAACCGCAACCTGCCGGCCATCGCCGAGCAGTCCATCGGCGATGCGCTGGCCTTCTTCGAAGGGTTGAATCTGACCGGCCAGCGCGCCCAGATTGCCGAGAAGATCTTGAAAGAGATCGTCGAGCGGCTCGGCTTCCTGGTGAACGTGGGTCTCAACTACCTGAGCCTGTCCCGCAGTGCCGAGACCCTCTCCGGTGGCGAGGCGCAGCGGATCCGGCTGGCCAGCCAGATCGGGGCCGGTCTGGTGGGGGTCATGTATGTGCTGGACGAGCCTTCCATCGGCCTGCACCAGCGGGACAACGAGCGCCTGCTCAAGACCCTGACCCATCTGCGCGATCTCGGCAACACGGTGATCGTGGTGGAGCACGACGAGGATGCCATTCGCCTCGCCGACCATGTGCTCGATATCGGCCCGGGGGCCGGGGTGCACGGTGGGGCCATCGTCGCCCAGGGTACGCCGGAAGAGATCATTGCGAACCCCGAGTCCCTCACCGGTGACTACCTCTCCGGCCGCAAGCAGATCGCCATCCCGGCCGAGCGCACCCCGCTCACCGGCAAGTGGCTGAAACTCAAAGGGGCGAGCGGCAACAACCTGCGCAACGTCAACCTGGACCTGCCCATCGGGGTGATGACCTGCGTCACCGGCGTCTCCGGCTCCGGCAAGTCGACCCTGATCAACGACACCCTGTTCCGTATCGCCCACCGCGAGCTGAACAAGGCGACCGAGTCCACCCCGGCCCCCTATCGCAGCGTCGAGGGGCTGGAGCACCTGGACAAGGTGGTGGATATCGACCAGAGCCCTATCGGCCGTACGCCGCGCTCCAACCCGGCCACCTACACCGGCCTTTTCACCCCGATCCGCGAGCTGCTCTCCGGCACCCAGGAGGCGCGTTCCCGCGGCTACCAGCCGGGCCGCTTCTCCTTCAACGTGAAGGGGGGCCGTTGCGAGGCGTGCCAGGGGGACGGTGTCATCAAGGTGGAGATGCACTTCCTGCCGGACGTCTACGTGCCGTGCGACGTCTGCAAGGGCAAGCGCTACAACCGCGAGACGCTGGAGGTGAAGTACAAGGGCAAGAACATCCACGAGATCCTCGAGATGACGGTGGAAGATGCCCGCGAGTTCTTCGATCCGGTACCGGCGGTGGCGCGCAAGCTGCAGACCCTGATGGACGTGGGCCTCTCCTATATCCGCCTCGGCCAGTCGGCCACCACGCTCTCTGGCGGCGAGGCGCAGCGGGTCAAGCTGGCGCGCGAGCTCTCCAAGCGGGATACCGGGCAGACCCTCTACATCCTGGACGAGCCCACCACAGGGCTGCACTTCCACGACATCCAGCAACTGCTCAAGGTACTGCACCAGCTGCGGGATCGCGGCAACACCATCGTCATCATCGAGCACAATCTGGACGTCATCAAAACCGCCGACTGGATCGTCGATCTGGGGCCTGAGGGGGGCGCCGGTGGTGGCCGTATCCTGGTGACGGGGACGCCGGAACAGATCAGCCGTTGCGAGGATTCTCATACGGCCCGCTTCCTGGCACCTCTGCTGGCCAGATAAAGCGTTCAATAATTGTGACAAGGGGCCCTGGGCCCCTTGTTTTTATTGTGGTAATTCAGTGACCTCTCGGCGGGCCTATCCTCCATACTTGGGGCAAGACCCTTCCCGCTTCGCATTGCCATTCAAAGGATATTGGCGCTCATGGCTCAACCGTCCCGCTCCATCGACCATCTGCTGGCCTACTCCATGTTTCCGGTTTGGGCCGGAGCCATCCTGATGCTGCTCATCGTGATCGCACTGGCCCAGGTGCCGGCGGCGCAGCGGGTCGAGGAGCGGCGGATGGAGGAGCACCTGCAGCGGGTGATCAGGGCGGTGCAGAACGACATCGGCGCCATGAATGCCTTTACCCGGGACTGGGGGATCTGGGATCAGAGCTACCATTTTCTGGCCCACCCCAACCAGGCCTACATCAACTCCAATCTGCTGGTCGACACCCCGATGCGGGACTTTGAACTCAACGTGTTGAGTTACATGGATTTGCAGGGTTCGGAGATCTGGACCCGCACCCTGTTGCCAGATGCGCCGGACGCGGATACCACCCTGTTGCCCTCCTTTCTGGACGATCTCAAGCTGCAGCTGCTGCGCGAGTCACGGCAGGCGGGCATCAGCAACCTGAGTGGCGTCAGGCGCTCCCAGTGGGGACCGCTCATCTTTTCGCTGCAGCCGGTGACCGATACCCTCGGCAGCGTCAAACACAACGGCTATCTGCTGGCGACTCGCTGGCTGGACAAGCGCTATCTGCAGGATCTGGGGGAACGGACCGCGCTCACGCTGACCATAGCCCAACCAAGAACGCGCGAGCATCTGGGCTCCTTCAAACCGCTCGGACCGCACATGAGCTACCGGCTGGTCGATCTCGGGTTGCAGCAGGTCAGAGGGGAGGGGTTGCTGCTCGACAACGACGGCGAGCCTGTATTGACCCTGATCGTGGACGAGGAGCGGGACGTGTTGCTGGGGGCGATGGAGGGGGCGATCTGGACCTTCATCGGCATGCTGCTGATAAGCTTCGCCTGCATTCTGATGGCACTGGCCCGGCTGCGGGCCATCGTGCTGGGGCCGATCGGCGAGCTGGTGGGGGCGCTGCACCAGTTTACCGAGAAGCAGGACGCGAGCGTGCTGCCCATCATCGACAGCAGCCAGGAGATGGCGCTGCTCAGCCGCAAATTCCGCGAGATGGCGGCCAGGATCAGCCTGCACCACAGTGCCCTGCTGGCCCACTCCTCCCGCATGGAGGTCGCAGCCTATACGGATCCACTGACTCATGCCTTCAACCGCCGTTATCTCGATGAGTGGCTGCTGAACCGCCAGGATCCGGCGGCAGGCTGGGTGCTGGTGATCCTGGATCTGGATCACTTCAAACGGGTCAACGATCGCTTCGGCCACGACATCGGCGATCTGCTGTTATGTCAGCTGGCCGAGCTGCTGCGAGGGGCGCTGGATGAGGAGGAGCCGCTGATCCGGCTGGGTGGCGAGGAGTTCATGCTGTTGCTGGCCAGAGAGGAGCCAGGACAAGTGGCGGGACGGATCGAGCGCCTGCGCCGCAAGATCGCCGACTGCCGTTTCGGGCGGGAGGAGCTGCCGCTGCGCATGACCGTCTCGCTGGGATTCTGCGATTATCCTCTGCATGCGGAGCTGGAGGACTCTTTCTGGAGTCTGAGTTTCAAGCTGGCGGACATGGCCCTGTACCGGGCGAAACAGGAGGGCCGGGATCGCTGGCGTGGATACAGCGGCGAGCTGGGGCGGGCACAGTGGAGGTTGAGCCCGGAGCAGCTGGCGGAAGGGGAGTGGCTGTTGTGCCAGGCCTCCCACGCCAACCAACCGGTCTAATGGGTCAGGATCAGCAGGGCCATGCCGAGCACGAAGCCCAGCAAAATAAACAGAAAAGAGCCAATGCCCCAGATGGCTGCCAATATGGCTACTATTTTGTCCCTTCTGGTTTGTGGTTTCATAAAGAATTACTTACAGCCCGGCTACATGGCCCGCAAAAATACTCTTGTTGGACGAGTGAAACAACCGTTTTCAGTCGTTTTTATCCCCAATAAGATATATTGAAATTATTTCTTATTGTGGTTGGCAAGGCGGAAAATCTATCCAGTTAATTGTTTTTATTTGATATTTTTGGTGTTTTTCTCGATGCTCAGCATGGCTGGAAGCTGCTGTACACATCTATCTATTTCTTGGTAACGTTTGAGCTAAATCAATAACTCGGCATTCACATCCCTTTATAGTTTTCGGGCTTGCAACATATAAAACGAAAACTAAAAGGAATACGTGATGAAAAAGATCCTTCCTCTGATGATCGCAGCAGCGCTTGCGTCCCCCGTCGCCATGGCTCACCAGGCCGGCGATTTTCTGGTGCGTGGCGGCCTGGCTTTCGTTTCTCCGCAAACGAGCAGTGACAACGTGCTGGGTACCGGCGAGCTGGAAATCGACAGCAATATGCAGCTGGGTCTGACGCTCTCCTATCTGATCACCGACAACTGGGGTGTCGAGCTGCTGGCGGCCACGCCCTTCTCCCACTCCGTCTCCACCGCCGGTCTGGGCGAAGTGGCCAAGGTCAAGCACCTGCCGCCGACCCTGATGGCGCAGTACTACTTCGGTGATGCCAACAGCAAGGTTCGCCCCTATATCGGTGCCGGTATCAACTACACCACCTTCTTCGACGAGCAGGGCCGCGGTGCGCTGGATGGTACCGACGTGAGCGTTGACTCCTCCTGGGGCATGGCCGGTCAGGTCGGTCTGGACATGGCGATCAATGATCGCTGGTTCGTCAACGCTTCCGCCTGGATCATCGATATCGATACCGATGTGCACACCGCCGTCGGGACCATCAATACCTCCATCGATCCCATGGCCTTCATGTTTGGTGTCGGCTATCGCTTCTGATAGGGCACAGGGTTGGCCTCCCCACGGGCCATTACAGCTAGCATGTCTCTTTGGCCCGGCACAGTCCGGGCCCTTTTACGGTCAGGCCACCCCCCGTCAACTGTGATCCAACCCCATATAGATCAATAAAATACCCTCTGTCTCCCCTCTATAATTCGCCCCTTGTGCCGATAGTGTCTATGTTCACGTTACCTTTCCCCCACGAGTGAGGATGTCTCCATGGGTTTATCTATTGTGCAGCGGATCATCGCCGGATTTGTGTTGATGCTGCTGCTGTTGATCCTGCTGGGTGTGATCAGCACCCTGAAGATCAGGGGCATCAACGACGGCTTGTCGCAGGTCTCCGACCGGGCAACCCCCCTGGTGATTGCGGTGGCCGGCCTGAAAGGCGCCCTGCAGGACAGCAACCGCTGGGTGCTGGTCTACCGGACCAACGAGGATGCAAGCCAGCTGCCGCAGCTGGCCAGCCAGTTCAAGGAGCAGCAGGCGCGTTTCAGTCAACTGAGCCAGGAGATGGACAAGTTTAGCGGGGTGGCCGAGGCCGACTCTCGTTTTCAGCAGGTCGATACCGCCACCAAGCAGTTCTACGGCCTGGCCGAACAGGTGCTCTCCCAGCACAGCCAATGGGTCAATGCCCAGGATCAGCGCCACAAGCTGGAGATTGCCTTTATCCGGCTGGAAGACACCTACCAGTGGGCGGCGGACTTGTTGTTGCAGCAGACGGCCAGCAAGCGCTCCATGCGCAACAAGGCGGAGCTCATCACCTCGGGCATCGCGCGCGACCTGAAGAACATTCGCCGGGCCGATGCCAAGACCGACCTCAACGAACTGGAGAAGGTGCTGAGCAAGGACATCGAGATGGCGCGCAAGCGGCTTGACCGGGTGCTGGTGCCGGATGACGTGAAGCAGCGCTTCGTCTCCAACCTCGACCGGATGCAGGAGCTGGCGCTCGGCCCGCAGGGGCTGCTCGCCACCATGCGCAATGCCCAGCAGTTGGCCGCTTCGCTGCAGACCCTCAATCAGCAGCTCGACGCCAGCCTGATCAACAGCCTGGGGCTGCTCGACGAGATGGGACAGTCGGCCGGCTCCATCGCCAGCCAGAGCCGCACCACGGCGGATGATGCGGTCAGCAGTGCCAGCTTCTGGATCCTGATCGTGGCCGCCATCTCGGCTGCCGCCGCTCTCATCATCGGCTATACCACGGCGCGCAGCATTCAGCGCCCGCTGCAGATGATCAACAAGGAGCTGGATTACATGGCGGCCGGGGACATGACCCGCCGCATCAATTACCGCAGCAGTTGCGAATTCGGCGCCCTGGCCCGTTCCATCGACGTGCTGGCCGGCAAAACCGGCGAGCTGCTCTCCCAGATCAATGCCGGCTCCCGTCATCTGGTGGAGGAGGCGAGCCGCGCCGCCGAGATAAGCGAAAGGGCGGTATCCCGGGTGCAGGATCAGAAGAGCCAGACCGATCAGGTGGCCGCCGCCATCACCGAGCTGGAGGTGAGTGCCACCGAGGTGGCCCGCTCCACCGACGGCACCAAGCGGGAAGTGGATCTGGCGGATGACGAAGCCAGAACCGGTCGCCAGAAGGTTGCCACCACCCGTCGCATCACGGAACAACTGGCCGGTGCCATGGAGGAGGCCGTCGGCATCACCTACAAGCTGGGCGAATTCAGCGACAACATCGGCAGCATTCTCGACGTGATCCGCAGCATCGCCGAACAGACCAACCTGCTGGCGCTGAACGCAGCCATCGAGGCGGCGCGGGCTGGCGACGCCGGCCGCGGCTTCGCGGTGGTGGCCGACGAGGTGCGGGCGCTGGCCAACCGGACCCAGACGTCGACCGAAGAGATCCAGGCGATGATCGAAAACCTGCAGAGCTCGAGCAAGCTGGTGGTGGAGGTGATGGGACGCAGCCAGGAGCAGACCCACAGCTGTGTCGAACAGACCCGAGAGATGGATGTGGCCCTGCAGTCCATCGCCGACCGGATGAGCGCCATCAAGGCGATGGCGGATCAGGTGGCGCATGCGGCTCAGGAGCAGATCTCGGTCAGCCAGGGGGTGGCACGTCACATCTCCGGCATCGCCGAGGTGGCCTACGAGACCGAGCGGGAGGCACGGGAATCGGCCAGCAGCAGCGAGGTACTGGCGGATCTGGTGGCCAAGCAGCAGCAATTGATCGCACATTTCAAGGTTTAGGAGGGCTTATGTCTAACAAGTGGATCGGGGCCCTGAGTCTCCTGTTGTGTGGTCAGCTGATGGCCAGCGAGCTGGTGATCGAGAGCTGGCGGATTGATGACAAGGCCTTGTGGGAGCAGAAGATCATCCCTGCCTTCGAGGCCTCCCACCCGGGCATCCAGGTGAAGTTCAACGGGGTGCAGAACGTCGACTACATGCCGACCCTGTGGGCCAGCCTGAAGGAGGGCAAGGCGGGGGATCTCATCACCTGCCGGCCGTTCGACGACTCCCTGGCCCTGTTCAAGGCGGGCCATCTGGCGGAGCTGACCGAGATGTCGGGGATGGAGAACTTCCCGAGTTTTGCCCAGTCTCCCTGGCAGACCGACTCCGGCGCCCAGACCTTCTGCGTGCCCATGGCCTCGGTGATTCATGGCTTCTTCTACAACAAGAAGATTTTCAGCGAGCTGGGGCTGAGCGTGCCGCAGACCCGGGATGCCTTCTTCGCGGCGCTGGACAAGGTGAAGGCCGATGGCCGCTATGTGCCGCTGGCCATGAGTGGCTCGGAAAGCTGGGTATCCTCCGAGCTTGGCTTCCAGAACATAGGCCCCAACTACTGGAAGGGGGAGGATGGTCGGCTGGCCTTGATCGGTGGGCAGGAGCGCTTTGACAACCCGCCCTACATCAAGGTGTTCGAGGAGCTGGCGCGCTGGCGACCCTACCTCGGCGAAGGTGGCGAGAGCCGTGACTATGCCGCGACCAACGAGCTGTTTACCTCGGGCAAGGCTGCCTTCTACGTGGCGGGTTCCTGGGAGATCGCCCCCTTCACCGGCAAGGTCGATTTTGGCGTGATGCGCCCGCCCGTGGCAAAACAGGGCGATGGCTGCTTCTTTACCGATCACACCGACATCGGGATGGGCATGAACCCGGCCAGCAAGAACAAGGAGGCGGCCATGGCCTTCCTGCAGTGGCTGACCACGCCCCAGTTCGCCGAGCTCTATACCAACTCGCTGCCCGGCTTCTTCTCCCTCTCCAACCACTTCTTCGAGGTCACCAACCCGGCGGCGAAGGAGATGATGGAGTGGCGGGATCAGTGCGACTCCACCATCCGGGTGGCCACCCAGATCCTCTCCCGCGGTACGCCCAAGCTGGGGGACGAGCTGGCCGAAGTGAGTCAGGCCGTGCTGCTCGGCAAGATGGAGCCCAAGGCGGCAGCCGATCGGCTGGAGCAGGGACTGAAGGGCTGGTATCCGCCTCATCAGGGCAACAAGGTGAAAGGGGCTGATTGCCAGTGTGACGCTCCTGCCGCCGTGCCTGCGGTGTCGGCTGCAGCGGCGACCACCGAGCCTGCTGCTGCACCTGCCACGACGCCGGCGGTGACAGATACACCAGCCGCCCCGGCGCCGTCAGCAACGCCTGCCGCAGCGGCCTCTGCGGCGGCAGCCCCGCTACCGGCGCCGTCGGCCGAGGTGGAGCAGGCGCTCTCCAACGAGCTGGAAACGCCGCAGCAATAGCTGCCGGCAGATACACCACGGGAGGCATCAGCCTCCCGTTTTCTTTGCTGCCCGTGGTCTGATTCATTGCTCCGTACGGGGCCAGCGGCAGAGACTGCCGATGCGGGCCACCGGGGCAAAGCCGAGCGAGCGATAGACCCGCTGGGCGTGATAGTGCTCGTCGGCCACTATGATGAGCCGGTCGACCCGCGTCAGCCCGTGCCTGGCAACCTGGCTCAGCAGCTGGCGGCACAACCCCTGATTGCGCCATGCCTGCCGGGTGCGCACCAGCTGGAAGCGGCCCAGAGTATCGGTGAAGAAGAGACCGCAACTGGCGACCAGCAGCTCCTGCTGCCAGATCCCCCACCACTGACCCAGCCCGTCCCCGATCATCGCCTCATACAACTGGCGGCGTGACTGCAGATAGGGCAGGTAGCTCTGCTCCGAGTGGCCGGGATCCCGTTCCTCCAGTTCAAAGGCCAGCCACTCGTCCCAGTCGGTCGGGGTAAAGGGGCGCGCAGCCACCGTCGCGGCTGGCGGTTGCCAGTCGGTGGCCTCCAGTGCCAGCACCACGCACTCCATGTACTGGTATCCCGCCGCCACGAAGCCGGCGACCCGGCTGTTCTGACCGGCCGCGAGAGGCCACTGGAAGGTGCGGTGTCTGACCCGGGGATCTTGCCCGATCAGCTTGTCGAAACTGGCCTCGAGCCAGCCCTTGTCGTGATCGCTGGGGGGAAAGGGGAGCAACAGATAGTTGCCAAAATAGTAATCGGGAGCATCGGGAGTGCGCACGGCCCAGAACTGCTCATGGTCGACCACGTTGCCCTGATAGCGATCGAACAGCAAGTCGGTGGCAAAGCCGGGGTGGGTGTCCATGATGATGCTCCTGCGAATGGTTCAATTGGTTATCGGCAGGAAGGGGAAGAGGTTGAAAAGGGGCCGGAGAAACCTCCGGCCAAACAATCACACGCAGATTCAGAACGTCCAGGACGATCTGCGTTCATCATAACGCGACTCGCCGGATTTTGGGATGGGGTGCCAATCGTTACTTTGGCTTTATTGCCAAATAAAAATCGGCGGCCTTCATCTCGCTGTAAAACAGTGTTGACTTTGTGTCATTTTCTCATAAAGATGGAAAGACGTTTAGACGTCCAAACATTCGTTTTGACGTAGAGAAATGGATTGCAGGGCAGGGAGAGAGCAGATGGGATTTCACAGCGCACGTCAGGTTGAGGCACTCAACCAGAGTCTGGCAGATTTGAGTGGCGACATTTCGGTCAGTTTCGAGTTTTTTCCGCCCAACAGCGAAGGGATGGAAAATACCCTGTGGCAATCCATCGAGCGATTGAAGGTGCTGGAGCCCAAGTTCGTGTCGGTGACCTATGGTGCCAACTCGGGCACCCGGGATCGCACGCACAAGGTGATCAAGGACATCAAGGAGCGGACCGGTCTGATCGCCGCCCCTCACCTGACCTGTATCGACGCCAGCCGCGACGAGCTGCGCACCATTGCCCGCGATTACTGGAACAGCGGCATCCGCCATATCGTGGCGCTGCGCGGCGACCTGCCCCAGGGGCTGGAGAAGCCAGAGATGTATGCCACCGACCTGGTAGCCCTGCTCAAGGCCGAAGCGGACTTCGATATCTCGGTGGCCGCCTACCCGGAAGGTCACCCGGAAGCGCGCAGTGCGCAGTCGGATCTGCTCAACCTGAAGCGCAAGATTGATGCCGGTGCCAACCGCGCCATTACCCAGTTCTTCTTTGACGTCGAGACCTACCTGCGTTTTCGGGATCGCTGCGCCGCCATTGGCATTGATGCCGAGATCGTGCCGGGGATCCTGCCGGTCTCCAACTACCAGACCCTGGCCAAGTTTGCCGGTTTCACCAACGTGAAGATCCCGCGCTGGATGCATCAGCGTTTCGAGGGGCTGGATGATGATCAGATGACCCGCAACATGGTGGGGGCGAGCATCGCCATCGATCAGGTACGGGTGCTGAGTCAGGAGGGGGTGAAGGATTTCCACTTCTATACCCTGAACCGCTCCGAGTTGACCTACGCCATCTGCCACACCCTGGGGGTGAGGCCGAAAGGCCAGCCGTAACGGATCGCGGGTACAAAAAAAGCCAATGAGTCGCTCATTGGCTTTTTTGTTATGGCGACCAATCAGGGTCTGGTGGGAGCAATCTCTTTGGGTTCGAGATCGATCACCGCATTGCCGGCGGCGCCGGGGTACTGGTGATAGCTCTGGTCCTGCTCCAGGGTGTAGAAGGTATCCAGATAGTCATCGTTGTTGGTCATCCAGGAGTCGGGCAGTGCCTTGACGATGCGACCGCCGAGATCGAGGAAGGGCAGAGCCTCGGGCACGCCGCCAGCGGTGAAGGCCAGCTTGAGGGCATCGATGAACAGGCCGCTCAGCTCCTTGTAGTTGACGTTGTCGTCCTGCTCCATCATGACGATGTCGACGGCACCCCAGCGATAGCGATCCCAGTAGACCAGGATCTGGTTGGGGGTGTAGTCGGTGTTGTCATAGTCGAGATAGGGCATGTCGACGATGTCGACCACGGGCTCATCCCGGCTGGGATTGACCCCTGCGACCACTGCATACACCTCGGCCGCACCCAGCAGCCAGGGCTCCTGATCATCCTTCAACCGAATTTTCTTCAGGATGCTGGTCTTGAGCGGCGCCGTGCTGGCAGCCGCACGGGGAGCCACCTGCATGTCGGCGGCAGCCAGCGCCTTGCGGATCACCTTGAGGCCGGCGTTCTTGGCCTTGACGGGATCGGCCTCAACGACCAGGACCGGACGGGCCGGTGCCTTGTCCACATCCAGATAGACGGGGTTGCCGGCGCTGTCGAAGGCTTCGATGGCGCTCCAGCTCTTCTCATCTCCGCTCGGTACATAGGCGACCAGCGGCTCGACACCCTGCTGCAGCGCGGCGGCCTGTTCCGGGTTGGCCAGTCGCAGCTGCATCAGCTCCTTGACCTCACCGTCCAGCCCTTGCCTGCTGATGGCCGCCTGGTTGGCATCCCGAGCCTGGCGTTTCAGGCGCGGACTGGCCTTTTGCAACAGGTTGGGCAGTGGGCTCTGGTACTCCTGATTGCTCAGCAGCGGCAGCAGGTTCTTCTGCTGCAGCGCGAGCTGGCGGGCCAGCTCCCGATCGGTGTCGGCAGCGTGGGCGGTGGTGGCGCCCAGCAGTGCCAGTAACAAAATGACAGCCTGATTCCTCATTATTATTCTCCAGTTTATGAGTCTGACATGAGGCACGCATCGGGGAAGAAGAAGTGCCTCGCCACCACTTAATGGCAATTAGTTTCAGCTGTGAACCAAATTCTCTGAATTATGTGCGGTGTCTCACGGGGGGCTCCCCAGATGGTCAGGTCAGTTTCTCCGCTGGTTGACTTGATGCAGGATGATGCCGACGAGCAATCCCCAGCAGGCGGCGCCGATGCCGAGCAGGCTGATGCCGGAGGCGGTGATGATGAAGGTCAGCAGGGCGGCCTCACGGGCATCGTCGTGTTGCAATGCGGTGTGCAGGCTGCTGCCGATGGTGCCGAGCAGCGCTAGCCCGGCGACACAGGTCACCAGCGTGGCCGGGAAGGCCGTGAAAAGGGCCGCCACCGTGGCCCCGAAACAGCCGGTCAGCAGATAGAAGCCCCCGGCCCATACCGCAGCGGGCCAGCGCCGGTTGGCGTCCGGATCCACCTCTTTCCCCATGCAGATGGCTGCAGTGATGGCCGCCAGGTTGAAGGCGTAGCCGCCGAAGGGGGCCAGTAACAGGCCGGTCAGGCCGGTCCAAGTGATAAGAGAGGAGGTGGCGGGTTGATAGCCGTGGGCCCGCAAAATGGTAATGCCGGGCATGTTCTGGGAGGTCATGGTGACGATGAACAGCGGCAGGGCAATGCCGAACAGGGCATCAAAAGAGAACGCTGGCCAGACCATGACCGGGCCGGCCAGTTGCCAGTGAATGGCGTCAAGCTGCAGCTCCCCTCGCAACAGACAGATGAGGATCCCGACTGCCAGCACCAGCACCATAGTATAGCGTGGCCAGAGATGGCGGCCGAGCAGGAATGCCAGCAACAGGCTGCCGAGCAGCAAGGGATCGGCTGGCGCAACCTTGAACAGATCCAGTCCGAACTTGAGCAATACCCCGGCCAGCATGGCCGCCGCCAGTTGGGCCGGGATATGACGCATCAGCCGATCGAACCAGCCGCTGATGCCGCACAGGGTGATCAATAGAGAAGAGATAACGAAGGCGCCGATGGCCTCGGCCAGGGTGAAGTTGCCGAGACTGGTGATGAGCAGGGCGGCACCCGGGGTCGACCAGGCGGTCAAGACAGGGATGCGGTAATAGAGGGAGAGGCCGATGCAGCTGATACCCATGCCGATGCCCAGTGTCCATAGCCAGGAGGCGAGCTGGGCAGCATCGGCCCCCGCTGCCGTGGCTGCCTGAATGATCAGGATGACCGAACTGGTGTAGCCAACCATCACGGCGATGAAGCCGGCGACCAGGTGGGGAAGGGCAAAGGGCATGGTGACGTCCTTGTGGGGTTGTGACGGCTTGTGCGTTATTGCGTACAATATTGCTTCAGACTATATCGCTGTGCGCTATAGCGCACAAGGCGATTCAAGCAAGCGCAACAAAGAGGCAGTCATGCAAGAGATGAATCAGCATCTGGCCCAACGTCTAAAAGGCTTGCGCAGCGAACTGGGCTGGAGCCTGGATGTCGCGGCGCGGGAAACGGGAGTGAGCAAGGCCATGCTGGGCCAGATTGAGCGGGGGGAGTCGAGCCCGACGGTGGCCACGCTGTGGAAGATTGCCACCGGCTTTCGAGTCTCTTTCTCCAGCTTTATCGAGCCGGCTCCCACGGCGCAGGACGATGTGCTTTATCGCACCGCCGATGCCATTCGCCAACAACCGGCGGGAGAAGGCATGCAGGTCGCTCCCCTCTTCCCTTATGAGGGGCGTTTTGGTTTCGAATTGTTTGAGCTGACTCTGTTGCCCGGCTATCAACGAGAGTCAGAACCCCATGAACCTGGGGTGACCGAACATGTCATCGTCATCAGCGGCCAGATGGAAGTGCTGGTGGAAGGGGAGTGGCGCTCCTTGACGCAGGGGGAGGCGGTGCGTTTCGCGGCCGACCGCCCCCATGGCTATCGAAATCAGGGGGTGGCCCCTGCCATCTTCCACAATCTGATCCACTATCCGGCCAGCAGATCTTGACCCTCACGGGTCAGCCAGGACGCCCATCTGCCCGGGGGCTGGTCAGTATGGGGGTATAGACCCAGACAAACAGAGCATATGCCAGGCTCCAGGCAAGGCCGCTCAGGTTCCAGCCGTACAGGGTATAGGCAGGCCAGAGCAGCGGGATCAGCACCCGGAGCAGGGTGGCCATGATGACCAGCCCGAACGCGCACTGGATCCTGCGCCCCACCTGCAAGGCTCGACCGCTGTGGCCGAGGGAGACCCTGGCTATCATCCCCAGGATCATGGTCCCCATGCAGCCGGCACTGAGCAGGTGGCTGGCCAGCGACAGGCTGATGGGCAGGCCGGCAGCCAGAGCTCCAAGGGCGAGCAGACCGAGAGGAATAAACAGGTAGGCTAGGTGCAGCGACCACAAGAGGGGTTGGCCAAGGGTGGACGGCAGTCGCCAACGCAGCTGGCGCCACAAGTGCAAAACGGTCGCCACCATATATAGAGGAAGCATATAGAGGCTGGTCACCCATGGGGTGGGTAGCAGCAGCCAGCTCACCAAGGTGAGCCACAGCGTGGTAAGGGAAGCCCGCTCCAGCCAGAGAATAGGGACGGCTTTTTCCATCCCGGTGGCTCTGGCGGTAAAGAAGGGAATGACTCGTCCTCCCATCACGGCGATCAGGGTCGTGAACAGCAGCACAGTGGTGATGAGCAGATGTTCCAGATCTGCCCACTGTGTCTGCCACAGCCAGCTGGCGGCGTTGAGCAGTGTCAGAACGACAAGCAGAGGTACAAAGAAGAGGTTGCGCCACTGCCTGGTTACCACTATGGGTTTGGCCAGATACCAGGCGCAAAGAGGCAACCAGAGCAGGTCTGCCGTCATCAAGAAGGTATTGTGCTCACCCAGCCAGGGCAGCAAGGCCCTCGGCAATGCCCATAGTACGACGATCAGCACCAGGGGCCAGCTTCTGACCCCGGGGTGAGCGGTCCAGTTTTGCACTGCCGTCAGCAGAAATCCCGCGACGATTGCCGCCCCGAAACCAAACAACATCTCGTGGGCATGCCACCAGATGGGGTTGCCAATCCCCGGCAAAACGAACCAGCCATTGAGTTGCCCCAGCCAGCCCAACATCGCCAATGCCGAAAACGAGGCGCCAAGCAGAAAGAAGGGCCTAAACCCGAGGCGGAACAGAGGAACGATTTTCTCCTCTTTGCGGCTATCCAGGATCTGATGCATGGCGAGACCTAAATTGAACATTTGAAAAGCCAATTATAAAGTGGCTTTTCAAATGTTCAATTTAAATCCAATGAAAGC
>NZ_CP023141.1:0-357500 GCF_002285935.1 Aeromonas dhakensis | reverse complement strand
GTATGGTTAAGTGACTAAGCGTACATGGTGGATGCCTTGGCAGTCAGAGGCGATGAAGGACGTACTAACCTGCGATAAGCCGTGAGCAGTCGGTAAGAGACATTACGACTCACGGATTTCCGAATGGGGAAACCCACCTAGCATAAGCTAGGTATCGCTGCGTGAATACATAGCGTAGCGAGGCGAACCGGGAGAACTGAAACATCTAAGTACCCCGAGGAAAAGAAATCAACCGAGATTCCCTCAGTAGCGGCGAGCGAACGGGGATTAGCCCTTAAGCATCTTGGAAGTTAGTGGAACGGTCCTGGAAAGGCCGGCGATACAGGGTGATAGCCCCGTACACGAAAACAACCTTGATGTGAAATCGAGTAGGGCGGGACACGTGACATCCTGTCTGAATATGGGGGGACCATCCTCCAAGGCTAAATACTCCTGACTGACCGATAGTGAACCAGTACCGTGAGGGAAAGGCGAAAAGAACCCCTGTGAGGGGAGTGAAATAGAACCTGAAACCGTGTACGTACAAGCAGTGGGAGCCCTTCGGGGTGACTGCGTACCTTTTGTATAATGGGTCAGCGACTTACATTTTGTAGCGAGGTTAACCGTATAGGGGAGCCGTAGGGAAACCGAGTCTTAACTGGGCGTCTAGTTGCAAGGTGTAGACCCGAAACCGGGTGATCTAGCCATGGGCAGGTTGAAGGTTGAGTAACATCAACTGGAGGACCGAACCCACTAACGTTGCAAAGTTAGGGGATGACCTGTGGCTGGGGGTGAAAGGCCAATCAAACTCGGAGATAGCTGGTTCTCCCCGAAAGCTATTTAGGTAGCGCCTCGGACGAATACTACTGGGGGTAGAGCACTGTTTGGGCTAGGGGGTCATCCCGACTTACCAACCCCATGCAAACTCCGAATACCAGTAAGTAATATCCGGGAGACACACGGCGGGTGCTAACGTCCGTCGTGAAGAGGGAAACAACCCAGACCGCCGGCTAAGGTCCCAAAGTTCTGGTTAAGTGGGAAACGATGTGGGAAGGCTCAGACAGCTAGGATGTTGGCTTAGAAGCAGCCATCATTTAAAGAAAGCGTAATAGCTCACTAGTCGAGTCGGCCTGCGCGGAAGATGTAACGGGGCTCAAACCAGGCACCGAAGCCGCGGATTCACGCTAAGCGTGAGTGGTAGGGGAGCGTTCTGTAAGTCTGCGAAGGTGTGTCGAGAGGCATGCTGGAGATATCAGAAGTGCGAATGCTGACGTAAGTAACGATAAAGGGGGTGAAAAGCCTCCTCGCCGGAAGACCAAGGGTTCCTGTCCAACGTTAATCGGGGCAGGGTGAGTCGACCCCTAAGGTGAGGCCGAAAGGCGTAATCGATGGGAAGCAGGTTAATATTCCTGCACGACTTGTAATTGCGATGGGGGGACGGAGAAGGCTAGGTGGGCCAGGCGACGGTTGTCCTGGTGAAAGTGCGTAGGTGGTGTTTCTAGGCAAATCCGGAGACACAACACTGAGACACGAGACGAACGCACCACGGTGCGGAAGCCATTGATGCCCTGCTTCCAGGAAAAGCCTCTAAGCTTCAGATTACAAGTCATCGTACCCCAAACCGACACAGGTGGTCGGGTAGAGAATACCAAGGCGCTTGAGAGAACTCGGGTGAAGGAACTAGGCAAAATAGTACCGTAACTTCGGGAGAAGGTACGCTCTTGTTGGTGAAGTCCCTTGCGGATGGAGCTGACGGGAGTCGCAGTGACCAGATGGCTGGGACTGTTTATCAAAAACACAGCACTCTGCAAACACGAAAGTGGACGTATAGGGTGTGACACCTGCCCGGTGCCGGAAGGTTAATTGATGGGGTTAGCGCAAGCGAAGCTCTTGATCGAAGCCCCGGTAAACGGCGGCCGTAACTATAACGGTCCTAAGGTAGCGAAATTCCTTGTCGGGTAAGTTCCGACCTGCACGAATGGTGTAACCATGGCCATGCTGTCTCCACCCGAGACTCAGTGAAATCGAATTCGCCGTGAAGATGCGGTGTACCCGCGGCTAGACGGAAAGACCCCGTGAACCTTTACTACAGCTTGGCACTGAACATTGAACCTACATGTGTAGGATAGGTGGGAGGCTTTGAAGGCGTGACGCCAGTTGCGCTGGAGCCGTCCTTGAAATACCACCCTTGTATGTTTGATGTTCTAACGCAGGGCCCTGAATCGGGCTCGCGGACAGTGCCTGGTGGGTAGTTTGACTGGGGCGGTCTCCTCCCAAAGAGTAACGGAGGAGCACGAAGGTTGGCTAATCCTGGTCGGACATCAGGAGGTTAGTGCAATGGCATAAGCCAGCTTAACTGCGAGACGGACAGGTCGAGCAGGTACGAAAGTAGGTCATAGTGATCCGGTGGTTCTGAATGGAAGGGCCATCGCTCAACGGATAAAAGGTACTCCGGGGATAACAGGCTGATACCGCCCAAGAGTTCATATCGACGGCGGTGTTTGGCACCTCGATGTCGGCTCATCACATCCTGGGGCTGAAGTCGGTCCCAAGGGTATGGCTGTTCGCCATTTAAAGTGGTACGCGAGCTGGGTTCAGAACGTCGTGAGACAGTTCGGTCCCTATCTGCCGTGGGCGTTGGATGATTGAAGGGAGTTGCTCCTAGTACGAGAGGACCGGAGTGAACGAACCTCTGGTGTTCGGGTTGTCACGCCAGTGGCACTGCCCGGTAGCTAAGTTCGGAATCGATAACCGCTGAAAGCATCTAAGCGGGAAGCGAGCCCTGAGATGAGTCATCCCTGACCCCTTGAGGGTCCTAAAGGGCCGTTGGAGACCACAACGTTGATAGGTGGGGTGTGTAAGCGCGGCGACGTGTTGAGCTAACCCATACTAATTACCCGTGAGGCTTAACCATACAACACCCAAGAAGTGTTCGAAGACTTGTAGCAGATACCGAGAACGAATAACTAAATCAGCTTTTTCAGATTGAAGATTTTGCCTGGCGGCAATAGCGCAGTGGAACCACCTGACCCCATGCCGAACTCAGAAGTGAAACGCTGTAGCGCCGATGGTAGTGTGGCATTCGCCATGCGAGAGTAGGACACTGCCAGGCACCCAATTGAAGAAGCCCGCTCATCTGAGCGGGCTTTTTTATTGCCTGAAATTCAGTTTGATTCGTATTTGACCGCGGTTCTTCGATGCATGAGCAGTACCTGCCTCACTCCTTATTCTCCACTCGACTCTCCTCTGCCGAAACCCGGCACCAGAGCTGCAATTAGGGTTGTATCTGCTTCATAACTCGGTAGAGTAAAGGGCATCTTGGGTTGGCCCGTACTCTCTCATGCTCGTTTCTCTGGTACGGATGCAACTTGGCCTGCTTTTATCAACCTTACGTCAGTGGTATCGATATGGAACAAGTAAACAAGTCCACCTTCAGCGATGTACTGGAATATGTGCGTATGTCCCGTCGTCAGAACAAGCTCAAGCGTGAAATCGCAGACAATGAGAAGAAGATCCGTGACAACCAGAAGCGGGTGCTGCTGCTCGACAACCTGAGCGATTACATCAAGCCTGGCATGAGCATCGATGAGGTTCAGGCCATCATCGCCAACATGCGCGCCGACTATGAAGAGCGCGTTGATGATCACATCATCAAAAACGCCGAGCTCTCCAAGGAGCGTAAAGACCTGGGCACCAAGCTAAAGGCGATGAGCTCCAGCAAGTAAGCTCGCTCATTATTCTCCCAAAACACCGGCCCATGGCCGGTGTTTTGCTTTCTGCCATCAGCTCGGATCTCTCGCCGCTCTGCAACAATCGGCTCCCCTTTTCATGATCGCCCTGTTACCATCACTACAAAGCGGTCAATAGATTTCAAGCCATTGACTTGAAACGACTAAGCTTGAGTGAAACACAATAAATTGCGCAACCATGGTGGGGCTGATATGGGCGCATCAGAACAGACGGATTTGAACAAAGTGGCATATCAGGATTCATCTGTCCCAAGCGCGGACGGGAAGTACAAGCGCAAGCGTCGTCCCTGGTGGCGCTGGCTGTTCTGCTTTCTCTTTTTACTGTGCCTGGCCGCCGTGATTGCTCTGGTGGGCTATGAGATGCAGACGTCGCGCCTGCAGTCGCAGGAGATCTCCCGCTATGCCGCCAAGCTGACCTATCAGGTCGAGCCCGGTCTTAGCAAGCAGATTGCCTTTCCCGAGGATGGCCCCTTCGACAAGCGGCTGGGTTATGTGCTGCTGCCCATGATGCAGGAGCGTCTGCTGCAGCGTGGCTATCAGGTCAGCGAGCAGGTGCATTTCTCCGATGCCTTGTATGACTACGCCAGCCGCGGCTTCTTCGTCCCCTATACCGAGAAGGTCCAGGCCGGTCTGACCCTGCATGATTGCCGGGCAGAGCCCTTCTATCAGTTCAAGTATCCGACCCACTATTATCCGGACTTTGCCTCCATCCCGCCGCTGGTGATCCAGTCGCTGCTGTTCATCGAGAACCGCGATCTGCTCAGCAATGAACATCCGCTGGCCAACCCGGCCGTGGACTGGCCCCGTTTTGCCAAGGCGGCCATGTCCCAGGTGGGCAAGGCGCTGGATATGCAGGATCAGTCGGCCGGCGGCAGTACCCTGGCGACCCAGGTCGAGAAGTACCGCCACTCGCCGGATGGCCTGACGCTCTCCCCCACCGAGAAGATCCGCCAGATGGCGTCCGCCAGCGTGCGGGCTTACCGGCTTGGGCCGGAGACCCTGGAGGCACGCAAGCTGGTTGCCTGGGCCTACCTCAACTCGGTGCCACTCTCGGCGGCCCCCGGTTATGGTGAGGTGCACGGTCTGGGTGATGGCCTCTGGGTCTGGTTCGGTGCCAATGTTGACGAGGTGAACCGGCTGCTGGATCCCGCTCGCAACCAGGATGCCTCGTTGGCGGAGCAGGGGCTGGCACTGCGTCAGGTGGTTTCATTGATGATTGCCCATCGCCGTCCCTCCTATTACCTGGCTCAGGGACGTGAGGCACTGGCCACACTGACCGACAGCTATCTGCGTTTGTTCGTGCAGGAAGGGATGATTACGCCCCCGCTGATGGAGGCTGCGCTGAAGGCCAAGATCACCTTCCGTGACTTCCTGCAGTCCCCGGCGGTGACCAAGGTCAACAACAACAAGGGGTTGCAGGTTGCCCGTACCCGTCTCAGCCGTCAGCTCGGGGTGCAGCTCTACGATCTGGACCGGCTCGATCTGACGGCCGACACCAGCCTCAACATGCCGCTGCAAAACGAGGTTTCCCATTACCTGCAACAGTTGGCTGATCCGACGTTTGCCGCTCAGGTCGGCCTGTTTGGTGAGCGCCTGCTCTCGCCGGAGAAGACGGGGGATGTGAAGTACAGCTTCACCCTGTTCGAGAAATCGCCGCAGGGCTTCAAGGTGCGGGTGCAGACCGACAACACGGATCAGCCGTTTGACATCAACGAGGGCAGCAAGCTGGAGCTGGGCTCTACCGCCAAGCTGCGGGTGCTGACCACCTATCTGGAGATCGTCTCCGAGCTGCACGACAGTTATGCCGGCATGTCGCCCGAGAGCTTGCGCAAGATTGAGGTGTCGGATCAGGACAACATCAGCCGCTGGGCCGTCTCTTACCTGATGACCGCCAAGGACAAGAGCCTGCCCCTGATGCTGGAGGCTGCGCTGGATCGCAAGTATTCCGCCAGCCCGAACGAAGGGTTCTTCACCGGTGGCGGCATGCACACCTTCAACAACTTCCGGCGCGAAGACAACGGCCGCATTCCGGCCATTCGCGATGCCCTGCGTGAGTCCATCAACCTGCCGTTCGTGCGCTTGATGCGCGATATCGTTCGCTACAGCCTCTATCGGGAGGGCAACCGCGCCCAGTTGCTCAAGGATGACAAGGATCCGCGCCGCACCGAATATCTGGCCAAGTTTGCAGACAAGGAGGGACAGACCTATCTGCTGCGCTTCTGGCGCAAATACCGTGGCAAGACTCCAGAGGAGCAGCTCGACACCTTCCTGGATGGCCTCAAACCCAGCGCGGTGCGCCTTGCCGCCGTACACCGCTACCTGATGCCGGATGCCTCGCAGGAGACCTTCGCGGCCTTCCTGGCCAAACGTCTGCCGCGGGAGAAGCTGAGTGAGCGGCGCATCGAACAGCTCTACACCAGCTATGGTCCCGGCAAGTATTCGCTGCCGGATCAGGGCTATATCGCCCGGGTACACCCGCTGGAGCTGTGGTTGCTCTCCTATCTCAAGGAGTTTGACAAGGCGACCTTTGCCGATGCCGTCGAGGCGAGCCGGGACGAGCGGCAGGAGGTCTACAGCTGGCTGTTCAAGACCCGTCACCGCAGCGCCCGGGACAGCCGGATCCGCACCATGCTGGAGGTCGAGGCCTTCCTCGATATCCATCAGCGCTGGGCCAGACTGGGCTATCCGTTCGATCACCTGGTGCCGTCGCTGGCGACCGCGCTGGGCAGCTCGGGCGACCGCCCTGCCGCGTTGGCCGAGCTGATGGGGATCATCCAGAATGGCGGCATCCGCGCGCCGACCCTGCGTATCGAGCACCTCTCGTTTGCCAAGGGCACGCCGTTCGAGACAGAGTTCACGCCGGCGCAGACCGAGGGGACCCGGGTATTGCCGGTCGAGGTGGCCACCGCCCTGCGCAACGCGTTGTCGAAGGTGGTAGAAGGGGGCACCGCCAGGCGCATCGCCGGTGCCTTCGCCCTGCCGGACGGCACAGTGTTGCAGATGGGGGGCAAGACGGGGACCGGTGACAACCGGATCGAGACGGTGGGCCGCTACGGCAACGTGACCAGCTCGCTGGCCCGCAACCGGACCGCGACCTTCGTCTTCTACATCGGGGATGATCACTTCGGCACCCTGACGGCCTATGTGCCCGGCAGCCAGTCCGACAAGTTCCGCTTCACCTCGGCCCTGCCGGTACAGGTGCTCAAGGGGATGGCGCCGCTGCTGATGCCCTATCTGCAACCGGAAACCCACACCCAGTGCGTAGCGAGTAACTGACGCGTCACGTCATGAAAAATGGGGCCGTATAGGCCCCGTTTCATTTTGTGTTGACCGCCGCCTGTCGGCGAACGTGAGTCATCACTTACAGCAAATCTTCTATCTCTCCGCGCAGATACTGGTACATCTCGCGATAGGCCACCGGCGGCTTGTTCAGCTCCCGCTCCTTGTTGGCGGTGCGGATCAGCTGGCGCAGCTTCTGGCGATCCAGCTCGTGGAACTGGGACATCAGCTCGTTGAGGGCGCTGTCGCCTTCGTTGATCAGCCGCTCGCGCCACTGCTCCAGCCGGTGCAGGCGGGCGTTGACGGTGGAGTGGCGATTCTTGATGATGGAGAGCGCCTCGACGATGGGCTCCACATCGCGGCTGCGCATCAACCGGCCGATGAACTGCAGGTGACGGCGGAAAGACTCGTCCTTCTTCGGCTTGAGCTTGCGGCCCAGTTCGACCGCTTCGGCCAGCTCCTCATCCAGCGGGATCTTCTCCAGTTCGCTGTGGCTGAGGGAGACGATCTCTTCCCCCATCTTCTGCAGCGCCTCGGCATCACGCTTGAGCTGGCTCTTGCTGGGGCCCCAGTCTTCCCACTCGTTGTCGTCTTGATATTGACTCATCGGTCTCTTGATTCCTGTCATTCACGTTTGGCGGATATGTTACCAGCTTCTCCCGCTGGGCGCAGGGGTCTGATATGCTTAGCCCCTTTCCTTCCTTCATACAGATGTGAGTTATGGATCAGCAAGACCAAATCCGCCAGGATCAAGCCCATCTCGAGGCCGTGGTTGCCGAGGCCCTGGATATCGCCAAGGGGCTGGGCGCCTCGCTGGCCGAAGTCTCCATCAGCAAACAGACCGGGCTGTCGGTCAACACCCGCGGTTGTGAACTGGAAAGCATCGAATTCAACAAGGATGGCGCGCTCGGCATCGCCGTCTATCGCGATGGCTGCAAGGGCTCCTCGTCCACCACGGATCTGAGCCCGTCGGCCATTCGTGTCGCCGTGGAAGCGGCCATGGAGATTGCCCGCCATACCTCCCCTGACGAGTGCGCCGGTCTGGCAGATGCAGATCTGCTGGCTTGGAACGCCCCGGATCTGCAGCTGTGCCACCCGGTCGCGCTGGATCCCCAATATGGCATCGAGCTGGCCACCGAGTGCGAACGGTTGGCGTTGGGGCGCGATGCCCGCATCAAGCACTCCGACGGTGCCGGTTTCTCCAGCCACCTCGGCATCAAGGTCTATGGCAACAGTCACGGCTTCGTCAAAGGCTATGCCGCCTCGCGCAACTCCCTGAGCTGCGTGCTGATAGGCGAGCAGGGCGGCGACATGCAGCGCGATTACGGCTACTCCTCCAGCCGTACCCTGGACGGACTCTGGAGCCCACAGCGCATCGCCGACGAGGCGGTGGAGCGCACCCTCTCTCGTCTGGGGGCCCGCAAGATCAGCACTCGCCACGCTCCCGTGCTGTTCCATCCCGATACGGCGGCCGGTCTGTGGGGTCATCTGGTGATGGCCATCAGCGGTGGCAATCTCTACCGCAAGTCGAGCTTTCTGCTGGACAAACTGGGCAAGCAGATCCTGCCCGAGTGGCTCACCATCCAGGAGTTCCCCCACCTGCTGGGGGGGCTCGCCAGTACCCCGTTCGATGGCGAAGGCGTGCTGACCCGCGACATGGACATAGTGCGCAATGGCGAGCTGATGAGCTGGCTGCTTACCTCCTACTCCGCCCGCAAGCTGGGGCTCACCACCACGGGTCACGCCGGCGGCATCCACAACTGGCAGGTTTCCAGCACCGGCCAGGATTTCAATGGCATGCTCAAGGAGATGGGTACCGGCTTGCTGGTGACCGAACTGATGGGGCAGGGGGTCAACATCGTCAATGGTGACTACTCCCGCGGCGCCGCCGGTTTCTGGGTCGAGAATGGCGAGATAGCCTATCCGGTCGAGGAGATCACCATCGCCGGCAACCTGGCCGAGATGTTCAGCCACATAGTGGCGGTGGGCAGTGATGAGGATGAGCGCTCCAGCCTCAAGACAGGCTCTGTGCTGGTGGAGAACATGAAGCTGGCGGGACACTGACCCCGCCATCCCGCCGATCCGCGCTCATGAAAAAGGCCCCTCGCTATGCGAGGGGCCTTTTTGTATCTGATTTGCTCAGGGGCGGCAATCAGCCCTTGATGCGCTCGATGCGGCCGCCGAGGCCTTGCAGCTTCTGCTCGATGTCTTCGTAGCCACGGTCGATGTGGTAAATGCGGTCGACTATGGTGGAACCTTCTGCGACGAAGCCGGCCAGCACCAGACTGGCGGAGGCGCGCAGGTCGGTTGCCATCACCTGGGCACCCTTGAGCTGCTCGGTGTCGCGGCAGATGGCCACGTTGCCCTGCAGTTCGATGTCGGCGCCCATCCGTACCAGTTCAGGCACGTGCATGAAACGGTTCTCGAAGATGGTCTCGGTGACCATGCCGGTGCCCTTGGCTACCGCGTTCAGCACGGTGAACTGGGCCTGCATGTCGGTCGGGAAGGCCGGGTAGGGGGCAGTCTTGATGGTGACCGGCTTGAGGGTGCGACCGGTCATGTCGAGGGTGATCCAGTCTTCACCCTTCTCAATCAGGGCACCGGCCTCTTCCAGCTTGACCAGAACCGCTTCCAGCAGGGTCGGGTCGGTGTTGCGGCAGGTGATCTTGCCGCCGGTGACCGCGGCGCCCACCAGGAAGGTACCGGTTTCGATACGATCCGGTTGCACGCTGTAGTTGCCGCCGTGCAGACGCTCGACACCGTCGATGATCAGGGTGTCGGTGCCAGCGCCCTGGATCTTGGCGCCCAGCGCGTTGAGGAAGTGGGCCAGATCGACCACTTCCGGCTCGCGCGCGGCGTTTTCGATCACGGTGCGGCCGTCAGCCAGGGTGGCGGCCATCATCAGGTTTTCGGTACCGGTGACGGAGACCATGTCCATCAGGATGTGGGCACCCTTCAGGCGACCGTCGACACGAGCCTTGATGTAACCCTCCTCGATGGCAATCTTGGCACCCATCAGCTCCAGGCCGTGCACGTGCAGGTTGACCGGACGGGCACCGATGGCGCAGCCGCCGGGCAGGGAGACGTCAGCCGCGCCAAAACGGGCGGCCAGCGGGCCCAGCGCCAGGATGGAGGCGCGCATGGTTTTCACCAGCTCGTAGGGGGCGACGTGGTTGTTCACGGCGCCGGTCAGTACGGTCACGTTGCCGTTCACCTTGGTGGTGGCGCCCAGCATCTCCAGCAGCTTGATGGTAGTCCCCACGTCTTTCAGACGCGGTACGTTGGAGAGGTGGATCTCCTCGTCACACAGCAGGGTGGCGAACAGGATCGGCAGAGCGGCGTTCTTGGCGCCAGAGATGGTCACTTCGCCGTTGAGAGTACAACGACCATCGATCTTGAATTTGTCCATTTACGTTTGATACCAAATCAGGAGGGCAGTAGAAATTTACGTTCGCGTTTCCACTCGGCATCGGTAAAGGCCTTGATGGAGAGTGCGTGAATGGCGTTGCTGGCGATCTTGTCCATCAGCGGGGCATAGATGGCCTGCTGCTTCTTGACCCGGCTCATGCCGTCAAACATGTCACCGACGGCGATCACTTGGTAGTGACTGCCATCCCCTTTGACATGGACTTCGGACAATGGCAGAGCCTCGAGGAGTATCGCTTCAATTTCAGAGACTTGCATTATGCGTCCTCAGTTGTGAGCGGGGTTGATTGAAACAATCCGGCCACTCCGTAGAGGTTGGCCAGGGTATAGAAATCAGCGGAGGCGCCCACCAGTTGCGGTGTGGCGCCTCGTGCCAGAGCGGCTTTGGCCCATTTGACCAGCAGGGCCAGCCCGGCGGAATCCAGCGTGGTCACGTCGCCAAGCTCGAGCAGATCTTCCTGCCACCAGTCAGCCCGCCGTTGCCACAGCTCAATCACCTGAGCCGCCTGCAGCTCGCCGCTCAGTCTCATGACTTGAGCACCAGCGGCTTGGCATTGTGGGCGCGCAGCTGGGCGATCACCGCATCGATGCCGTTCTGGCGAATGAGGCCACCCAGCTCGTTCTGTTTGGCAGAGAGCAGGCTGATCCCCTCGGCGACCATGTCGAAGGCTTTCCATTCGCCGGTCTTGTTGTTCTTGCGCAGTTTGAACTCGAGGAAGATGTCCGGCTTGCCGGCCTCTTTCACGCTGACGTTGACGGCGGTGATGTTGCTGTCACCAGCGGCCTTGCCCGGCTCGACCTTGACGGTCTGCTTGTCGAAATGGGCCAGGGCGTCGGCGTAGGAGCTCACCATGTACTCGGTGAACACCTCGACGAAGGCGTCACGCTGGGCCGGGGTGGTCTGCTTGATCTGGTTGCCGAGCACCTTGTAGGCGGCGAAGCGGTTGTCCACGTAGGGCAGCAGCTCTTCGCGGATGATCACCCGCAGGTGATCCGGGTTGCTCTTCACCTGAGCCTGATCGGATTTCAGACGAGCGAAGGTCTGCTTGGCCGCCTGATCCACCAGGGCGTAGGGGTCGGTGGCGTCGGTGGCTTGCGCGGTCAGGGAAAACAGCATGCTGGTCATCAGGCCCAGCAACAGGGCGATCTTCTTGAACATGGTTACTCCTTACTTGCTGTCTGACTTGGTGTCGGAAGACTGGCTGTAGAGGAACTTGCCAATCAGGTCTTCCAGCACAATGGCGGATTTGGTGTCTTCAATCATGTCGCCATCCTTGAGCATGCTGGTGCCCATCTCCTCATCGGTAAAACCGGGTACCAGGCCGATGTACTGCTCACCCAGCAGGCCTGAGGTCAGGATGGAGAGGGTGCTGGTCTCGGAGAACTCGCCGGCGCTCTTCTGCATCTGCAGGGAGACGACCGGAACCTGGCTCTTGGCGTCCAGGCTGATGTCGCTGACCCGACCGACCACCACGCCGCCCACCTTGACCGGAGAGCGTACTTTCAGGCCGCCGATATTATCGAAATGGGCGCGCAGGGTATAGGTTTCTCCTTCCGGTTTGAAGCTCAAACCGGCCACTTGCAGTGCCAATGCCAGAATGGCACCGATGCCGGCCAGCATGAAGGTGCCAACCAGGAATTCTACTTTGCTGAACTTCATCTTTACCTTATCCAAACATGACTGCGGTGAGTATAAAATCCAGGCCGAGCACGGCCAGGGAGGAGTGGACCACGGTACGGGTCGTGGCCTGACTGATCCCGGCCGAGGTCGGCTTGGCATCATAACCGTTAAAGAGCGCAATCCAGGTGACCACCAGGGCGAAGATCAGGCTCTTGATGGCGCCCTGCATGATGTCATCCTGCCAGTCGACGGAGGCCTGCATGGCGGACCAGAAGCCCCCCTCATCGACCCCCAGCCAGTCCACCCCGACCAGCTTGCCGCCGAAGATGCCGATCAGGCTGAACATGAAGGCCAGCAGCGGCATGCTGATGACCCCGGCCCAGAAGCGCGGCGCCACCACCCGACGCAGCGGATCCACCGCCATCATCTCGAGGCTCGAGAGCTGCTCGGTGGCCTTCATCAGGCCGATTTCGGCGGTGAGGGCGGAGCCCGCACGACCGGCAAACAGCAGGGCGGTCACCACCGGGCCCAGTTCCCGCAGCAGGGAGAGGGAGACCAGCGGGCCCAGGCTCTGCTCGGCGCCAAAGTCCTTCAGGACGTTGTAGCCTTGCAGCGAGAGCACCATGCCAATGAACAGGCCCGACACCAGAATGATGGCGACCGACTGCACCCCGACCACATAGAGCTGCTGTACCAGCAGCGGAAAGTGCTTGCGCGGCGCGGGTTTGCCCGCCAACGCGTGAAACAACATGATGGTGGCGCGGCCGATGGCGCTGATGAACCGCACCCCGCTTCGCCCGAGTTTGCTTACCTGGCTTGTCAACATCAGAGATCCTGTAGCAGCTCGCCTGCCGGAAAATGAAACGGAACAGGACCGTCGGGCAGTCCCTTCAGGAACTGCTCGACCTCGGGATTGTGCTCCTCGCGCAGCTGGGCCGGCGTGCCGTGCGCCACCACCTTGCGGTTGGCGATGATATAGGCGTAGTCGGCGATGCTCAGCACCTCCTTCACGTCGTGGGTGACGATGACGGAGGTGATGCCGAGGGCATCGTTCATATCCTTGATGAGCTTCACCAGCACCGCCATGGTGATGGGATCCTGGCCGACGAACGGCTCGTCATACATGATGAGGTCCGGATCCAGCGCGATGGAGCGGGCCAGCGCCGCGCGTCTGGCCATGCCGCCGGAGAGCTCGGACGGCATCAGCTTTGCTGCGCCGCGCAGGCCCACCGCCTGCAGCTTCATCATGACGATGGTGTGGATCAGCTCCTCCGGCAGGCCGGAGTGCTCGCGCAGCGGGAAGGCCACGTTGTCGTAAACCGTCATGCCGGTAAACAGGGCGCCGCTCTGGAACAGCATGCTCATCCGCTTGCGCACCTCGTACAGGCGCGAGCGGGAGAGGGTGGGGATATCTTCCCCGTCAAACAGGATATGACCGGACTCGGGCTTGAGCTGGCCGCCGATCAACCGCAGCAAGGTAGTCTTGCCGATGCCGCTGGGGCCCATGACCGCAGTGACCTTGCCACGGGGAATGGTCAGGTTTATCCCGTCGTATAACAGCCGATCTCCGTGACTGAAGGTCAGGTCGGAGATGGTGATCAGGTCATCGTTCAAACAATTGTCCATCCGGTGTAAATGAAGAGCGAATTTTATGGGCTAGTCTAGGGCTAAGCAACAGCAAGGAACAACTATTGAACAGTCTGCCCATCCAGACGCGCGACAGTTTTTTGTAACCAATTGTCTCTCTTTTACGCCCAAGAAGTATCCGATTCGCTTATCTCGACAGACTTTTTTATAATCCCGCAGCAAATTTCAGCCCGGAGCTGTGCCTTTATGTCTGTAAAGTCTGAAAAAGTGTCTGAACTGTTCGATTTTCGTCGCAGCGCCCGTACCGTGCTGGACATCGAGAAACAAGCGATTGATGGACTCTACCAGTACCTGAACGATGCCTTCGATCAGGCGTGCGAGATGATACTGCGTTGCAGTGGCAAGATAGTGGTCACCGGCATGGGCAAGTCAGGTCATGTCGGAAGCAAGATAGCTGCGACCCTGGCCAGCACCGGCACTCCCGCCTTCTTCCTCCATCCGGGTGAAGCCAGCCACGGCGATCTGGGGATGATCTCCGGCGGCGATCTCATCATCGCCATCTCCAACTCCGGTGAGAGCGACGAGATCCTGGCCCTGCTGCCGGTACTCAAGCGCCGCGGCATTCCGCTCATCTGCATGACCGGCAACCCGGCCTCCACCATGGCAAAAGAAGCCAACGTGCACCTGTGCATCAAGGTGGAGAAGGAAGCCTGCCCGCTGGGGCTGGCGCCGACCTCCAGTACTACCGCGACCCTGGTGATGGGCGATGCGCTGGCGGTGGCCCTGCTGGAAGCCCGCGGTTTTACCGCCGACGATTTCGCGCTCTCTCACCCGGGCGGGTCGCTCGGCAAGCGCTTGCTGCTGCGAGTCGGCGATCTGATGCACAGCGGCGAGCTGTTGCCCCAGGTGGGGATAGATGCCACCATCAGCCAGGCACTGCTGGAAGTGAGTCGCAAGGGGCTCGGCATGACGGCGGTGGTTGATGGCAACGGCGTGCTGGCCGGCCTGTTCACCGATGGCGACCTGCGCCGCATTCTGGATCTGCAGGTGGATATCCATCACACCCCGATCAGCCGCGTCATGACGGTGAACTGTGTTACCGTGGGACCAGAGATGATGGCGGCCGAGGCCGTCAAGCTGATGGAAACCAGAAAGATCAACGGATTACTGGTCGTGGATGGCGACAAGCGCCCGCTGGGGGCCTTCAACATGCACGACCTGCTGAAAGCCGGAGTAATTTGATGCAAAACGTACCGACCCTCTATGGTCCGGTGACGCGCAGCCAGTTTGATCAGGCGGCGCAAATCCGCCTGCTGGTGTGCGATGTGGACGGGGTGCTCTCCAACGGCCTCATCTACATGGGAAATGACGGCGAAGAGCTGAAAACCTTCTGCACTCGCGACGGCGCCGGCATGCGGGCGCTGCTCAATGCCGGCATCGAGATTGCCATCATCACCGGGCGCAACTCCCGCATCGTCAGCGATCGGATGAAGAGCCTGGGGGTGCAGCACCTGGTGCAGGGGGCGGATCAGAAGCTGCCCCACTTCGAGGCGCTGCTGGCCAAGCTGGGGCTGGATGCATCGCAAGCAGCCTATATGGGAGATGACACCATCGATCTGCCGGTGATGCAGGCCTGTGGCCTCGGCATTGCCGTGGCCGACGCCCATCCGCTGGTGCTGGCGCGGGCCGACATGGTGACCCGGCTGGCCGGTGGGGTGGGGGCGGTGCGCGAGGTGTGCGATCTCATCCTGCAGGCTCAGGGGCTGGGTGATTATCAGCCTGAGGCCTCGGTATGAGCAGACAGACCCTGTTGTTTGCCCTGCTGTTTCTAGTGGCGCTGGCGGCCTGGCAGCTCGGCGATATCGAGCTGGCTCCGGAGCCGACCACCAAGGTGGAAAATTATCAGCCGGACTTCACCGCCAAGAATCTGGTGACGACCCGCTTCAATGCCGAGGGACTGCGTACCGAGCGACTGGAGTCCCGCTACGCGGAGTATTACCAGATCCTGGAACAGGCCACCTTCGACAAGCCGGTGGTCTACATGTTCGACAAGCAGGGCGAAGCCGAGTGGAAGGTCAACGCCGAGACCGGGGTGCTCAACACCGATGACAACGTGATCCTGCGGGACAAGGTACATCTGGACGGTCTGCTGCCGACCACCTTCATCTCCACGCTGGATACCCCCTATCTGGAGCTGGATCTGGTGACCCAGAACGTGAGAAGCAATCAGCAGGTCAGCATAGTGGGTAAGGACTTCCAGACCGAGGGCGTTGGCCTGAAGGGTCATCTGGAACGCAAATATTTCGAATTACTGGATCAGGGCCATGCCATCTATTTCAATGAAAAACGCTAATCTGGCCCTCGCGGCCCTGCTGCTGTGCGGCACCGTGAGCCCCAAAGAGTCCGACTTTGCCGAGAAGGTCTATGTGGACGCGGTCAAACAGGTGGCCGAGCTGCAGGACAACCGCATTACCTTCGAGCAGGATGTGACCATCACTCAGGGCTCCATCAAGATCAAGGCCGACAAGGTAGTGGTGATCCGCTCCGGCGAGAAGGGGGCCGAGGTGATGACGGCCTATGGCAAGCCAGCCACCTTCTTCCAGATCCTGGACAACGGCAAGCCGGTCAATGCCCACGGCAACAGCATTCGCTATGAGCTGAAGAACCGGCTGGTGACCATTACCGGCGATGGCCAGCTCAAGCAGGAAGACAGCCAGGTCAATGGCGATCTCATTCGCTACGACATCGTCAAACAGAAGATGGTTGCCGAGAGCAAGACCCCGAACCAGCGGGTCAAGACGGTATTCCTGCCGGATCAGGTCGAGAGTTTCGACAAGCCGGCCGATCAGAAGAAGCAGGGAAAATAAACCATGGCAGTGTTGAAAGCAGCCGGCCTGCAGAAGAGCTACAAGCGTCGCATGGTGGTCAGCGATGTGAGTCTGGAAGTGGGCACCGGTCAGATCGTCGGCCTGCTCGGCCCGAACGGTGCCGGCAAGACCACCTCCTTCTACATGATCGTGGGGCTGGTGCAGAGCGATGCCGGTCTCATCACCATCGATGATCAGGACATCAGCCTGCAACCCATGCATATCCGCGCCCGCAACGGTATCGGCTATCTGCCGCAGGAGGCCTCCATCTTCCGGCGCCTGTCGGTGTTCGACAACCTGATGGGGGTCATGCAGACCCGCAAGGGATTGAGCCGCGAGGAGCGGGAGGACAAGGTTCAGCAACTGCTGGAAGAGTTCAACATCACCCATATCCGCGACAGCCTGGGCCAGAGCCTGTCGGGCGGTGAGCGACGCCGGGTCGAGATCGCCCGTGCGCTGGCGGCGGAGCCGCGTTTTATCCTGCTGGATGAACCTTTTGCCGGGGTAGACCCCATTTCTGTGATAGACATCAAGAAGATCATCCAGCACCTCAAAGATAGAGGCCTGGGCGTCTTGATTACCGACCACAACGTCAGAGAGACTCTGGACGTATGTGAGAAGGCCTATATCGTCAGCCACGGCAAGATGATTGCCGAAGGGGCACCGGCGGAAATACTCGCCGATGAGCAGGTCAAGCGCGTCTATTTGGGCGATCAATTCAGTCTATAGTAAGGGGGCATCTCTTCATTTCCTGTGACGACTGCCTCGCTGACCATAAGGATATCCCGACGTAGATGAAGCCGACATTACAGTTGCGTCTCGGTCAGTCCCTGACCATGACGCCGCAATTACAACAAGCGATTCGTCTGCTCCAGCTCTCCACTCTGGAACTCCAGCAGGAAATTCAGCAAGCGCTCGACAACAACCCCTTGCTGGAGCAAGAGGAAAACGACGTTCAGGAGACCAGCCCGGTCGACCAGGTGGACGTCAGCCAGCTCGATTCCAGCGATGCCATGGCCCAGGACCAGATGCCGGACGAACTGCCGGTGGATACCACCTGGGAAGAGGTCTACTCGGCCGGCACGGCCCAGAGCGCAGGCCCCATCCATGACGGGGAAGACAGCATCTATCAGGGTGAGACCACCGAGAACCTGCAGGACTACCTGTTGTGGCAGATGCGCTTGACCCCGTTCAGTGACGTGGATGCCGCCATCGCCCTCGCCATCATAGATGCCATCGATGAATCCGGTTACCTGACGGTGTCGCTTGAGGATATTCAGGCGGCGGTGAGCAGCGAGGATGTCGAGGTGGAGCTCGATGAAGTGGAGGCCGTGCTCAAGCGGGTGCAGCATTTCGATCCTGTCGGCATCGCCGCCCGCTCGGTGCAGGAGTGCCTGCTGATCCAGCTGGGCCAGTACTCCCCTGACTTGCCCTGGCTCAACGAAGCCAGGGAGGTGATCCTCGAGCACATGGATCTGCTCGGCAACCGCGATTACCGCACCCTGGCCCGCAAGACCAAGCTGAGAGAGAACGACCTCAAGGAGGTGCTGGATCTCATCCAGCAGCTGGAGCCGCGGCCCGGCAACGGCGTCATCCAGAGCGAATCCCAGTACGTGATCCCGGATGTCTCCGTGGTCAAGAAGGGCAACAAGTGGGTGGTCGAGCTCAACCCTGACTCGGCCCCGCGCATCCGGGTCAACGAAACCTATGCCGCCATGGCCAGACAGGCCCGTACCAGTCAGGATACCCAGTTCATCCGCTCCCACCTGCAGGAAGCAAAGTGGTTCATCAAGAGTCTGGAGAGTCGCAACGACACCCTGCTCAAGGTGGCCAGCTGCATCGTCGAGCAGCAGCAGGGCTTCTTCGAATACGGTGAAGAGGCCATGAAACCCATGGTGCTCAACGACATCGCCGAAGCGGTGGAGATGCACGAGTCGACCATCTCGCGGGTGACCACCCAGAAGTACATGCACACGCCGCGCGGCATCTTCGAACTGAAGTTTTTTTTCTCCAGCCATGTGAACACCGAGGGAGGAGGAGAGTGCTCATCGACCGCAATTCGCGCGCTCATCAAGAAGCTGGTCACGGCGGAGAATCCCGCCAAGCCGCTAAGTGATAGCAAGATCGCGGATTTGCTGGCCGAACAGGGTATTATGGTGGCGAGACGCACGATCGCAAAGTACCGTGAATCCTTGTTGATCCCGCCATCCAATCAGCGCAAACGCCTGGTTTAGGCAAAACAAAAGGAAGACGTTATGCAAATCAACCTGACCGGACACCATGTCGAGATCACCGAAGCTCTGCGTGATTATGTGAACAACAAATTTGCCAAACTCGAGCGTCACTTTGACCACATCAACAATGTTCATGTGGTGTTGAGCGTAGAAAAACTGAACCAGATCGCCGAAGCCAAGCTGCATGTCAGCGGGGGTGAGGTGTTCGCCAACTCGCAGCATGCCGACATGTATGCGGCGATTGATACCCTGCTGGACAAGCTGGATCGGCAGATCATCAAGCACAAAGATAAGTTAAACCAAAAATAACCATGCAACTTGAACACATACTGAGTCGGGACTGCACCAAAAGTGCGGTCCCTTGTACCAGCAAGAAACGCGCCCTGGAGATCATCAGCGAGTTAGCTGCTGAGCGCCTGGGGACCTCTCGTCAGGTGCTCTTCGAGTGCCTGCTGGCGCGAGAAAAGATGGGCAGTACCGGGATCGGTGCCGGTATCGCCATTCCCCACGGCCGGATCGGCGACGAGTTTCCGCCGACCGCGATCCTGATGACCTTTGCAGAGCCTATCCCCTTCGATTCCATCGACAATCAACCGGTTGACCTGCTGTTTGCCCTGCTGGTGCCGGAAAGCGAGTGCAAGCAGCACCTCAAGACCCTTTCCCTGATGGCATCCAAACTGGGCGACAAGGCGGTATGCCGCCAGTTGCGCCAGGCAACCAGCGATGAAGAACTCTATCAGATCATGACATCGGCCTGAGATGCAGGCCCTTGCAATGACGCCAAGCGGTGAGGGAACAAGATGCAATTAATAGTGGTGAGTGGGCGCTCCGGCTCGGGCAAGACAGTTGCCCTGCGTGTGCTGGAGGATCTTGGTTATTACTGCGTGGATAACCTGCCGGTCAACCTGCTGCCCCAGTTGATCGTCTCGGTCGAGAGCCAGTATGACAAGCTGGCGGTCAGTATCGACGTGCGCAACCTGCCGGCGAGTTCCGACAAGCTGGAAACCCTGCTGGCCCAGGTACGCAACGAGGGGCGTGTGGAGTTCACGAGCTTCTTCTTCGATGCGGAAAACTCCACCCTGCTCAAGCGCTACGGCGAGAGCCGCCGGCTGCACCCCCTGTCGCGCAACAAGCTGTCGCTCGACGAGGCGATCCGGGAAGAGACCCACCTGCTGGCGCCGCTCTCCTCGACGGCCGATCTGCGCATCGACACCACCAACCTCAGCATCCACGACCTGAGCGAGCTCATCAAGACCCGGGTGCTCGGCAAGAAGGAGAACGAGCTGGTGCTGGTGTTCGAGTCGTTTGGCTTCAAGTACGGTATCCCCAAGGATGCCGACTTCGTGTTCGACGCCCGCTTCCTGCCCAATCCGCACTGGATCCCGGAGCTCAAGCCGTTTACCGGCAAGGATGAACCTGTAGCCCGCTACCTCTCCAGCCAGCCCGACGTGATGCAGTTCATCCTGCAGATCGAGAACATGCTGGCGACCTGGTTGCCCCACCTGGAGCGCAACAATCGCAGCTATGTGACGGTCGGGATTGGCTGTACCGGTGGTCAGCACAGATCGGTATTCATTGCCGAGCAGCTGGCCGGCGCCTTCCGCCTGCTGGGCAAGAACGTCCAGATCCGCCACCGCACCCTTGACAAGAGTGCGCCGCAATTTTGATGGACCAATAGGAAGATCAGATGACCGTCTCAGCCTCGGTGGAAGTGAAAAACAAACTGGGCATGCATGCCAGACCGGCCATGATGCTGTTCGAGCTGGTGCAGGGGTTCGATGCCCACGTGTTGCTGCGCAACGAAGAGGGGGTCGAGGCCGACGCGGACAGCGTGATCGGCCTGCTGATGCTGGACTCCGCCCAGGGCAAGCAGGTGGAAGTTCAGGTGGAGGGACCCGAGGAAGTGGAGGCCCTGGCCGCCGTGGTGGCGCTGTTCACTTCGGGCTTCAACGAGGAGTAATCGGCCCCTTCATGCTCAAGGTGCGCTGCGTGCCAGCGCCTTGAAGGCGGAAAAGTCCCGACAAGCCAGCAGGTTCCTGCTGGCTTTTTCGTTCATCAACGCCAGGAACAGGTCGTAGAGCCCCATCGCCTCCTCATAGTCGGCCTTGGCGATGGCCAGCACGAAGATGAGGGTGGCGCTCTCGCCGTTGCCCCAGTCGATCCCCTGCGGGGCCAGCACGGTATAGACCAGGGTACGGCGTGCCAGCAGACCGAGGGAGTGGGGCAGGGCGATGCCGTCTCCCAGCAGGGTGGAGACGATGCGCTCCCGCTCCTGCAAGGATCCCCGAAAGCCGCTCTCCACCAGATCCTCCGCCTCCAGCTGGCTGCAGATGCGATCAAACAGCGCTCCCTGGCTGAGCGGTTCGCTGACCACCATGAAGTGGTCGGCATCGAAGTACTTGTCGAGCAGGTAAGGGCGGGTGCGATCGACCAGCACCAGCTTGCCGAGCTGCTCCAGCTGGTATTGGGTGGGAAAGGGGGCGACCTGCACCACGGGCACGTTCTTGTCGCTCACCTTGACGGTGCTGATGACGAAATCCTGCTCGACTCGCGCCAGCCCTTCGTAATCCCGCACCGACTCCAGCGTGGTCAACTGCAGCTGGGGATATTCCCGCTTGATGCGAGCCTCCAGCACCCGGAAGGTGGCGTTGCCCGCATCGCACAACAGCAGCGCCTGGGGACGGCGGGTGTAGCCGATGTCGTAGTGACGCTCCAGTCCAACCCCTATGTGGATCACCAGATAGCCTATCTCGTGGTGGGTCAGCCGGTAAGGGGTCTGCTTGATCCACTCCGAGATGGCCGCCAGCGTGATGTCGTAGGCGAGGGGGTAATACTGCTTGATGTGGTCTGCCAGCGGATTGTGGCTGCCGATCTGGTATTTGACCCGCAGCAGCATGGCACTGATATGGGTCTGCAGGTCGGCCCGCAGTTGCAGGTCGCCGCGCAGGTCATAGGGGTAGTGCTGGTGGATGTAGGCCAGCAGATGCTCCACCAGCTGCTCGCTCTCGGCCGCCATGGCCGGGCTGAGATGGGGGGCATCGGCGGTGAGGCGGGCCTGGATCTGGATGGCGAGGCAGGCTATCTCCTCTTCCCCCGGCGGGGTCAGGGTCGGCAGCTCGCCATAGATGTCGCGGGCGACCGCCAGCAGTGGCGCCGTGAGATCTTCGCCGGTGAATTGGCGCAGCTCGTGGCCCGCGGCCTGGCGCAGCAGGGCGACGGCGCAGTAGATGGCGAGCTGCTGCAGGCTCTCGTCGGCCAGGCGCAGCTGGTGGCGGCCGAGTTGCTCGTGGATGTGATTGCCCACTACCTCCAGCGTCTTGCTGGGACAGAGGTTGGGCAGCAGGCTCTGCAGCGGGTTGCTGTGCAGCAGCTCCTGATAGAGCAGCTGGGTGAGACAGGCGCGGATGGCCGTCTCACCCCCCTGGATCCGCATCCCCTGCCTGGGCTTGCTGTCGATGGCGAGGTCGAAGTGAGCGAGCCGATCCCGCACCTCCGCCATGTCCCCCTGCAGCGCCGCCCGGCTCAGATACCAGGTATCCGCCAGCTCGTCGAGCTTGATGCCCTGCTCCGCCGTCAACAACAGGATCTGCAGGTGCAGCACCCGCTCGCGGCTGGTGCGAGGCAATCCGCTCTCCTGCTCCTGGGCCGTCAGCAGCGCCGCGAACAGCTCCTGATTGTAGATCTTGAGCTGATAGCCGCTGCCGCGCTGGTGGATCAGGTGGGCGCCCCGGGTGGCGATGATCTCGTTGAGGGTCGCCACGTCGGTGCGTACTGTGCGGGTGGAGACGTTGAGGCGGCGGGCCAGCTCCTCCTGCGGCAGCGGTTCGGCGTGGAGCAGGGTGAGCAGTTGCTGGAGTCTGGGGTGGGGCAGCTTGGTCATGAGGGGGGATCGGACTCCTGTCGCGGAATAGAAAATCGATGTTAACAAGCGAGTCAATGACAAGCCAGGCACCGGTCAGTGATCGGACCGGTGCCTGAGGGCTGTCAGGCAAGCAGCCGCTTCACCGTGGCCAGCAGGGTACGTACGTCCTCGGGACGGGTCTGACCGCTCGCGCTGTCGATGATGGAGCTGTAGACGTGGGGGATCACCTTCTCGACGCCAGCATCCAGCGCAATTCGCACTATCTCCTCGAAGTTGTCGAGATCGATGCCGCCGGTGGGCTCCAGCCAGAAACCGTGGCGTGCACAGGCCTCGGCCACCGCCTGATACTCGGCGCGGCAGGTCAGCCCGCCCATGGGGAAGAACTTGACCGAACTGCCGCCCATGTCCTTGAGCAGGGCGATGGCGGTGTCGATGGGGATTATGCCGTCGGGCTGCTGGCTGCTCAGGGGGCCGGTGGAGATCTTCACCATCCCCGGTGTGCCAGTGGGGGAGACAAGGCCATTGACGAGGGTGTCAGACTGGCCGAGCAGCGCCCGGCTGGCGCCGACCCCGGTGAACACCTGGTTGACGTGCTGGGGCTGCAGCTGGCTCGCCAGCTCGGCCACCATGGCGGACTGGCGCGGATCGCCGGCCCCCAGCCCGATGGAGAGGGCGTTGTCGATAAGCTTGGCGTAGGCCTGCATGTCAGCGACGGCGGAGGGCACATCCGGGTAGTTCTTGGAGAGCACACCGACCAGCACGTGGCCCTCGGCGGCCTCATAAATGTCGACGGCATTCTGTCGGGAGCCGGCCAGCACGTTGAGGCAGACCCGATCGCGGTAGTAATTGGGAGTAAGAGACATCAGTTGTTCTCCTGAACGAGGTGGGCAATGGCGGCATGGATCTGGTCGAGCTGGGGCAGGGTGACGCTGCGCACGTCGATCTCGATATGCCCCTCGTTGGCCTTGTAGCCGCGGCAGTAGATGGCAGGCGTGCCCTGTTGCAGACGGGCGACGACCTGCACTGTGGTCATGCCGATCTGCTGGTGGTCGAAGGCGATATCGGTGCGGGCGATGTCGCGCCCCGCGCTGTCCCACACCACCTTGGCGCTGACGCCGGGCAGCTGGTTGAGGCGCTCGATGAAGGGGGTCATCTTGGCGACCATGGCGGCGCCGCTCTCCTTCTCTTTGATCAGGTAGCGCTCGATGGCGTGGGTGAGGCCGAGGATCCCCTCTTTGCCCACCTTCATGGCACGGCCGATGCCGTTGGCCTGCTGCTTGACCCACTCCACGTACTGACGCTTGCCGAGTACCAGCCCGCTGGTGGGCCCTTCGATGGCCTTGGCGCCGCTGTAGATGACCAGGTCGGCCCCCAGGTTGTAGTAGAGACGCAGATCCTCCTCGGCCGCCGCATCGACGATGAGCGGGAGCCCGTGGGCCTTGGCCACCTCGGCTGCCTCGGCCACCGACAGGATGCTCTTCTGCACGCAGTGGTGAGACTTGATGTAGAGGATGGCTGCGGTATTGGCATTGATGGCGGCGGCCAGCTGGGCGGCAGAGCACTCGTTGGCGTAGCCGGCCTCCACCACCTTGCCGCCACCCAGGTTGACCATGGTGCCGACCGGGGCGCCGAAGTTGACGTTGTGTCCCTTGGGCAGCACGATTTCGCTCGGCACATTGTGGGCATGGGCGTGCAACTGCTCGAGGCGGTAGGGGTCGCCGCGCACGATCACGGCGGCCACCGACTGGGCGATGCCGGCGCTGGCACAAGAGACTACCACCGCATCTTCCACATCCAGCAAGCCGGCCAGGTAGGCGCCGGTCTTGTTGACCAGATCCTTCACCTCGAAGTAGTGGCCAAGGCCGAAGTTGACCGCGTCGACCACCTCCTGTTCGGGGGTGGAGACGCCGAGAATGGTCATGCGCCCGGAGGCGTTGATCACCGGTTTGAGCTGATATTTCTCATACACAGAAGACATGGTGTGATTTCCCATAGTGAGTCAGAACCAGTTCACCACCGACCAGGGCGGCGAGGGGCAGCAACTGCCGATCGCCATTGCGGGCGCCGGCTTCGGTATCGGTAAAGAGGGTAGGGCCGCTCATCACCTCGAACAGGGTCAGATCGGCAGCGGCGCCCACCTCGAGTCGCCCCTTGCCGGACAGGCGCAGGGCATCGGCAGCATGGTGGGTGACGCAGGCCAGCACCTGCTCCAGGGTCATGCCGATGGCGAGAAACTTCGACATCACGTGGGCCAGGCTGTAGACCGGCCCCTTGATGCGGTTCTTGCAGTAGATATCGGAGCTGATGGTGCGGGGCAGGATCCCCTGAGCAATGGCCAATTCCGCCACCTCGAAGCTGAAGCTGGCGCCGCCGTGGCCGATGTCGAGCAAGAGGCCCCGCCGCATCGCCTCACGCACCGCCTGGCGCAGTTTGCCGGCCGGGGTCAGGATGCGGTTGGGCTTGCCGTTGAAGCAGTGGGTCAGCAGATCGCCATCCCCCAGCAGGGCGACGATCTCGTCCAGATCCGGCGGCGTGTTGCCCACGTGTACCATCAGCGGCAGCTGGCCGTGGGCCTGTTGCAGTGCCTTGGCCATGCGCAGCGGCTGCAGGCCGTTCTCACCCACCACGCTGCCGCTCATCCGCGCCTTGATGCCGACGATGAAGCCGGGATGGCGGGCAATGGCCGCCGAGGCGAGATCCATATCGAGGTCCCGGCTGTCGGCCAGCTCGTTCTGGCGCAGCAGGCCGATGCGGGAGATGTTGAGCAGGGCGTGTACCCGGGTCTTGCAGCCGGCGGCGAGACGCTGGAAGTCATCCACGTCGTCGGCCCCGGTGCTGCCGGCATCGATGACGGTGGTGACGCCGGACTCCACGCCCACCTTGTCCGGCTCATCGTGATAGAGGGGGGAAGCGGGGTAGCAGTGGGTGTGGCCGTCGATCCAGCCGGCGCTCACATGCACCCGGCCGCCGAGATCCAGGGTCTGCTGCGCCATGGCCGTCTCCGGCAGGGTGCCAAGCGCGGCGATTTTGCCTTGCTGGATGGCGATATCGACGAGCCGGCCATCTCCCTGGCGCCCCGCTCTGATGATGATGTCGTACATGCTGATGGCCTCTAGCGTGCCGCCCCGCAGGGCGGCTGATGGTTATGCAAGCGCAACCGGGAAGAAGGTACCCAGCAGCATGGCCCCCAGGATGGCGCCACCGGTGATGGGCTTTCCCCATACGTAGAACAGCAGCGCACCCAGCAGGGAGCCGATGCCGATGGGGATGGAGGCACCCATGGCGGAGAGGATGATGAGGGGGCCGAGGAAGCGGCCCGAGCTGTTGCCAGCCCCCATCATCACATCCGCCCCGTAGGTGGAGTTGCTCTGGTTGATGGTGAACTTGCGCGCCAGGATGATCACATAGCCGATGGCCAGACCAATCACCATGCCGGTCACCAGCGAGGCGGGGAAGTTCTCCACCGGATAGACGATGCCGGCCCCCAGCAGCAGGGCGGGCACGCCGAGGCCCACCCCGGTCTGGATGGCACCGCCGATGTCCAGGATCCCCACCAGAGAGCCCTCGATGATGCGGGCAAACAGGAAGCTGGCGCCGAAAGCCGCCACCGCACCGTAGGCTCCCGTGTCCATTCCGGCTTTCAACATGGCGACGAAGGCTACCTCGTTGAAGGCGCCGACCCCGTACAGATAGAACATGTGGGTACCGGCAAAGACCCCGGCCGAGAGCAGGCCGACGAAGATGGGGAAGGACCAGTCGGCATACCAGAAGTTGTTTTTCAGTTTCTCATCCATGGCGTGACCCCTTATTTGCCGCTCAGCAGGTTATGGACGTTTTCCAGCCACAGGGGAATGCCCAGATGGAAGGACTCGATGAGTTTCATGTCGAAGCCGCGGAAGAAGCCGCTCAGCACGAACAGCAGGACGATGGCCGCCATCATCACCTTGGTGACGTGGTTCCAGCCACTCTCTTCCACCCCCTTGCCGATCAGGATGCCGAGCACCAGACCCGGTACCGCGTTGCCCATGATGAGCTGGGCCAGACCGCCGAAGATAGTGGCCCAGAAGCCGGACTTCTTGCCCGCCTCGATGGCGGCCAGCCAGAAGATCACCGGCATGACGGTGTTGACCAGCAGGTTGGCGGCCGGCACCAGTACCTTGACCGCGGTGACCTGCAGGGCGGCCGGCACGGCGGCGGCGGTACTGTTGAGGAAGGCGACCACGATGGCACCTATGATGCCGCAAGCGATGGCCATCTTCTTCGGGTCATGCAGGGTGGTGGCGAGATCCCGGTTCTTGATCATCAGGGCTGCCGCGCCCCAGTTCGGCAAGATGCGGTGATCCACGTCCTGGGTGAAGGCGCCGGCTGCGACCGTGGAGGCCCAGGCGTTGAAGAAGAAGCCCAGACCAAACGAGAAATGGGAGGCGGGATCCCCTTCGCAGGAGTTGAGCTCGCCCAAGGTACGGAAGGCGCCCATCCCTTGCACGGTCGGGGCGTGGAACATCCGTGCCGCGCCGGCCCCCACACCGACGCCAACCAGGCCGCCAATGATGAGTGACTTGATAAATATGATTAGAAACATCCCATGTATCCTTCTTGTGGCGGTGTTGCCGCGGGTGGCGTCACACCCGGGTAAAGGTCACCTTGTCGGTGTCCAGGCTGGTGACCCTGACCGTGATGGCGAGCCGAACCCGGTATTCGTGGCGCTGGCGCGGCAGGAAGAAGAACAGGAACTTCTCCACCCGGACCGACTCCTCGGCCTCGATCACCTCGACCTCGACCGGTTCGATGCGCAGCAGCACCCGCGGGTTGTCCTTGAGCAGCGTGGATTGCACCTGGCTGAGGGCGGCGGCGAACGCCTGCTGACGGGTCGCGCCCTTGCCGTTGACGGTGACCCGGGTGGTGAAGTCCTCTTTCATCATGCGCGTCCGTGTTTCTTGGCAAACGCCTCGATCAGCTTCTGGCCCAGTTCTTCCTTGTCCATGAAGCCGAAGCCGAGCACCACGCACCCCTCGTTGATGGCGGTGACGCCCTCCTCGATGGATCGCATGCCGTAGCGGCACTTGTAGCCGTACTTGGTCTGGGCCGTGATGGCGCCGGCACCGCCGCTGCCGCAGAAGGAGATGCCGAGATCCGCCTGCTCCTTGTTCATCACGTCGCCGAGCTTCATGTCGGCGGCCATGCCGGGGATGACGGTCACGCTGGCACCGGCGGCTTCCGCGCCTGCACCGACTTTCTGGCCCTTGCCGAGGCGATCACCGATCACGAGTTTGATGGCTGTCATTTAGCATTCTCCTTTGACTGAACTGAGTTCGTTTTCTTTGGCTACTTCGAAATGGACGGACAAGAGGTGCGCCTCTTCATAGGCGAGCCGCTCCAGCCAGCTGACGACCTGCTCGGCCAGACGCAGGGAGAGGGGGGAGATCTCCTCGAACAGGCTGAGGTCGACCTCCGGCAGCGGCTCGCCACTGTGGGAGCGCCACACCATGGCTTTGACGTGAGAGGCCAGCATCTGCTGCTGTACCTCGTTGGGGCGGATGCCCTGTTCGGCCAGCAGGATATGGATGCGCGCCAGGATCTGGTCGGTTTGGCGCAACAGGGCAGGGCTGTCCGGGGTCAGGGGCTGGTCATGGGTCTCTGTGTGCAATGTCTGCTCTCCAAGGCTGGCAGAAGGGATAGCGTTACCCTAAGCCGGTCATGTTCGGGAGAGGAGGCACCGTTTTTCCGATTCGAAGCGGAAATTCGCGCGTCAATTGGCCAATTGAAGCCGCTTTTGCGGCATCAAGCGGAAAAGAGTGCTCATTGGCGCCCGTTTTGTGTGATCAGGGGCGCACTTGGCGTTGGATGAAGGGCTGGTGACCCTTGGCTGAAACTGTGAGTCGCCTCACGGCCGGGAGGGGAAAAGGGAGGAGAAGGGGCGACTCGTCGCCCCGACCATGGGGATGTCAGCTGGCGGTGGCCGCGCTCGCGCTGGCCCGGTTCTGGTAGCGCAGATCCTCTTCGATGGTGACCTCCACCTCCAGCGGTTTGCCGTCGCGGATCACCGAGATGGTGAGTTTGGTGCCGGGCCGGCTCTCGACGATCTTGTCCATGGCGGCCCGCACGCCGCTGATGGCCTCGCCGTTGATCTTGAGCAGCACGTCGCCCCGCTTCAGCCCGCCCTTGGTGGCCGGCCCGTTGGGATCCAGGCTCTCCACCACCAGACCGCGCAGGTCACCCAGATTCATCATGCGGGCGACGATGGGATTGATCTCGACGCTGGAGATGCCGAGGTAGCCGCGGATCACCCGGCCGTTGGCGATCAGCTCGTCCATGATGCGCTTGGCCAGCTTGTAGGGGATGGCGAAGCTGATGCCGTAGCTCTCCTGATTGCCGTTGAGGTGGTAGGCGGCGGTGTTGATGCCCACCAGATCGCCGCGGGCATTGACCAGGGCGCCCCCCGAGTTGCCCTCGTTGATGGCGGCGTCGGTCTGCAGCAGATCCTGCCGGCCGTTGCTGTCCGGCCCCATGCTGGAGAGGCCGATGCGGCCGGTGGCGCTGATGATGCCCTGGGTGATGGTCTGGCCGACGTTGTAGGGGTTGCCGATGGCGAGCACCACGTCGCCCACGTCGGGCAACCGCTCCGGATCCTGCGGGATCACCGGCAGGTTGTCCGATTCTATGTAGAGCACTGCCAGGTCGGTGAGCTGGTCGGTGCCGACCAGTTCGGCGCTGAACACCCGTCCGTCCTGCAGCGCGACTATGATCTGGTCCGCATCGGCGATGACGTGGTAGTTGGTCAGCACGTGGCCGCGCTGGTTCATGATGACGCCAGAGCCCAGCCCCTGGGGCCTGAGTTCGGTCTGGTTGCCCTGATTGCGGGCGAAGCTGCGTGTATAGATGTTGACGACGGCAGGGCCGGCGCGGTGCGCCGCGTAGGAGAAGCTCAGTTCACGGGCATTGGTGATGAGGCCGGGCAGTTGGGCCCCGCCCCGAAAATTGGGAAACAGCAGCAACAGTAGCGCCGCCACGGTGAGACCGAAGCCGACAGACTTGCCCAAGTAACTGACTATAGGGGGGATTTTCATGTCATTCTCATCCGTACATAGAGCGGGCAGAGAATAACACTATCGGTGGATAAAAATCACCCGCGGCAGGCACCGCGGGTGAGAGGAGATTAACGAATTACCAGGTAGAGCGAAGAGTCGCCGCGCTGGATGTTGAGGGCCAGCACATCCGGCTTGTTCTTCAGTGCCTTGCTCAGCTCTTCCAGCGAGTTGATGCGCAGGCGGTTGACGCCGATGATGACGTCGCCCTTCTGCAGACCGGAGGCGGCGGCAGGGGAGCGCGGATCGATCTCGGAGACGGCCACGCCGCTCACCGGCTCGCTGGTGGTGCTCAGCTTGGCCCCTTCCAGTGCCGGGTGCAGCGCACTGGCCAGGATTTCGCTGTCATCCGCCTTCTTCAGGGTGACCTTGACGGTCTGCTCCTTGCCATCGCGGATCAGGCCCAGTGCCACCTGCTTGTCGGCCCCCATGGTGGCAATCTTGGCCCGCAGCTCGCCGAAGGAGCGGATGGCCTTGCCGTCGATGCTGACGATGATGTCGCCCGGCTTGATGCCGGCTTTGGCGGCCGCGGAGTCAGGCATGACCTGGTTGACGAAGGCGCCGTCCTTCTTGTTGTAGCCGAAAGTCTTGGCCACTTCGGAGGTGAGCTCGGTTCCTATGATGCCCAGCTGGCCGCGACGGACTTCACCGTATTTCACGATCTGTTCGGACAGGTCGCGCACCATGTTGGACGGAATGGCAAAGCCAATGCCGATGTTGCCGCCGTTGGGGCCCAGGATGGCGGTGTTGATGCCGATCAGCTCGCCGCGCAGGTTGAGCAGGGCGCCACCCGAGTTGCCCGAGTTGATGGCCGCATCGGTCTGGATGAAGTTTTCCAGGTTCTCGATGTTGAGGCCGCTGCGACCGAGCGCACTGACGATGCCGGAGGTGACGGTCTGGCCGAGACCGAACGGGTTGCCGATGGCCAGCGCATAGTCACCGACCCGTAGCTCGTCAGAGTCGGCGAATTTGATTTGAACCAGATCCTCGGCCTTGATTTGCAGCAGAGCGATGTCGGACTGCTTGTCTTCGCCGATCTTCTTGGCGGCGTATTCACGGCCATCCTTCAGGTTGACCTTGATCTCGTCCGCCTCGTGCACCACGTGGGCGTTGGTGATCACGTAGCCCTTCTTGGCGTCGATGATGACGCCGGAACCGAGCGCCTGGAAGGGCTGCTCGCTTACCTGTTCGTCAGGCATGTTGGGGCCGAAGAAGAAGCGGAACTGTTCCGGCAGACGCTGGCGGGTGATCTTCTTGCCGGAGACGGAGATGTTGACCACGGCAGGGGTGACTTGTTCGAGCACCGGCGCCAGGCTCGGCATCTCCTGATTGTTCGCCAAAAGGGAGGGCAGTGCAGCCTGCACGGGGGCCGCAGACATGGCGATACCGACACTGAGGGCTAACACACTGAGCACAGAAAGAGGTTTACGCATATGAAAAACAGCTCCCAGAAAAAGTTGCAATGCAATCGTGAAGGTCTGACCACGATACAGCGCAATTAGTTCCGCGGGGAACTAACTGGACTGCTTGAGCAGACCGGAGGCCCCTGCATAGTCACGGGGCGGTACACCCGGTTCTTCATTGGCCGGGACATCGCTGCTCTCGTCGAGCAGAGTTTCACGGAACAGCGGCTCCTGGGCCTTGGCCAGGAATTTGCTCTGCTCCGCCATATGGCGATAAAGGGTCTGGTACTGCTCGGCCAACTGCTCCATCAGGGCGGCACTGTCGGCGAAGTGGGTATTGATCTGACCCTGGTAGCTTTCCAGTTCCTTGTGAGCCTTCTTCAGTTCTTGTTCCAGACGGCCGGCATCCCGGCTGCGCACTGTGAAGCGACCGATGATGATACCGATAATCAAGGCGGCGACAGCCAGCAGGATCCCGTTTAACAGACTCATAGATGCTCCTTGTTACAGCTAAACCAATGTATGTTAATGCGGCCTGAACGGCCGCTACGCCTTGATGGCACTATACCGTGCACCCCGAGGGCGTGATACCATTTCGTCCTTCATTCAGGGACTTGAAGGCAATTGACAGGATGACCCCGCAGCAAAAATACCAGCAGGATTTGCAGCGCCCCGGCTTCGTGGCCGACCCCGCTCAGGCGATGGCCGTGGCCCGTCTGGAGCGACTCTATCAGGATTTGTGCCAAACCCCGACTCCGACCAGATCCCGCGGTCTGTTGGGCTGGCTGCAAAAGCCGAAGCCCCGTACGCCTATCCTGGGGTTATATATGTGGGGTGGAGTGGGCAGAGGCAAGACCTGGTTGATGGATACTTTTTTCGACAGCCTGCCTGGGGAGCGCAAACTGCGTATCCACTTCCACCGTTTCATGCACCGGGTGCACGATGAGCTCAAGGGACTGACCGGTCAGGCCGATCCGCTCAAACTGATCGCCCGCAAGCTGGCCGACGAGACCGATGTCATCTGCTTCGACGAATTTTTCGTCTCCGACATTACCGATGCCATGCTGCTGGGGACCCTGTTCCAGGAGCTGTTCGGCCATGGGGTCGTGCTGGTGGCGACCTCGAACATACCGCCGCAGGATTTGTATCGAAATGGTTTGCAACGTGCCCGTTTTCTACCGGCCATTGCCCTCATAGAGCGTCATTGCGAGATACTTAACGTGGATGGCGGTACCGATTATCGCCTGCGCACGCTGGAGCAGGCGGAGATTTATCACTTCCCGTTGGACCGGCAGGCAAAATCCAATCTCGAGCTCTATTTTCAACAATTAACCGGGCTTCAGCAGGCCCTGGCGGGCCAGGTCGAGATCAATCACCGTCAGCTGGCGTCGCTGGGGATGGGGGAGGGTGTGCTCTATATGGAGTTCGAGCAACTTTGCTGCACACCCCGTTCCCAGGGCGACTATATCGAGCTGGCACGGCTGTTTCACACCGTCCTGCTGGCCAATGTGCAGCCCATGGGGGCAGGCACGGATGACGCGGCGCGCCGCTTCATCGCCATGGTGGACGAGTTCTATGAGCGGCACGTCAAGCTCATCATGTCGGCGGCGGTGCCCATGCAGGAACTCTACGGTCACGGGCTGCTGGATTTCGAATTCCAACGTTGTCTTTCACGGCTTCAGGAAATGCAATCGCACGAATACCTTGCCAGAGTGCACCTTCCTTAGTCACAATACCGCGCCTGCCAGTCGGATGGGCATCTGCGGCAGGTAGGGCCGGGCGACATTTGCTAGCTTCATGGCAGTGAAATTAGCAGGTGATATTTAAGGCAACTTCACTTATAATCGCCCGGCCCACGTTACAGCTGTCGATAAGACAGCAACACTTTAAGCTTTACTTGTATTCGAAGGGGTACAGGTAGGCCATCGTTTGTTGTTTGTGGGAGAGCCCCCATAAGCAATTGGGTCTGTAACAGGTAATTGGGTTTAACTTAATGAAAACTTTCGTTGCCAAGCCAGAAACCGTAAAACGTGACTGGTACATTGTGGACGCAGAAGGTAAAACTCTGGGTCGTATCGCAACCGAGATCGCTGCTCGTCTGCGTGGTAAGCACAAAGCCGAGTACACTCCGCACGTTGACACCGGTGATTACATCATCGTTGTAAACGCCGAGAAGGTACACGTAACCGGTAAGAAATCTACCGACAAAATGTACCACGCTCACTCCGGTTTCCCGGGTGGTATCAAGTCCATCAGCTTCGACAAGCTGATTCAGCGTAAACCGGAAATGGTAATCGAAGCTGCTGTCAAAGGCATGCTGCCGAAGGGTCCGCTGGGCCGTGCCATGTTCCGTAAACTGAAAGTTTACGCAGGCGCCGAGCATGCTCATGCTGCTCAGCAACCTCAAGTACTGGATATCTAATCGGGAACTGGCAACATGGCAGAAAATCAATACTACGGTACTGGCCGTCGCAAAAGCTCCACTGCTCGCGTATTCATCAAAGCGGGTAGCGGTAAAATCGTAATCAACCAGCGCTCTCTGGAGCAGTACTTCGGCCGTCCGACTGCCCGCATGGTAGTTCGTCAGCCGCTGGAACTGGTTGAGATGACCGAGAAACTGGATCTGTTCATCACCGTTAACGGTGGCGGCATCTCCGGTCAAGCTGGTGCGATCCGTCACGGTATCACTCGTGCTCTGATGCAGTACGATGAAACCCTGCGTTCCGAACTGCGTAAAGCTGGCTTTGTTACTCGTGATGCCCGTAAGGTTGAGCGTAAGAAAGTCGGTCTGCACAAAGCTCGTAAGCGTCCGCAGTACTCCAAGCGTTAATTCGCTTTTTGTACGCACTCTCGCGAGTGTCAAAAAAGCCTGGCCATGTGCCAGGCTTTTTTTATTGGTAATATTACGAACGGTATTGCTAACACCACGTCACAAAAGACAAAAAATTGTGTATTTATTGTTTTTGACCTTCGCTTCTCTTTCTTGTCAAGTTGTTATCTTTTCTTTAAAATTCCCTCGGTTTTTCTGTGACAATTGTAACTCCGCTTCCGCCGCTGTTGTCACGGAAGAAAGGGGAACAGGGACACAATAAGAATGTGCGGAGTCCACATGGGAGAGTTTTTGGATGAGCAATGCGCCAGTTGATACCGGTCGCCGCAGATTTCTTACCTGGTCAACGGTCGCCGTTGGTGGGGTAGGAGCTGCTTTTACCGCAGTGCCGTTTATTAAGTCATGGAACCCGAGTGCCAAAGCCAAAGCGGCGGGTGCTCCGGTTGAAGTGGATATCAGTAAGTTGGAACCAGGCCAGCTCATCCGTGTTGAGTGGCGAGGCAAGCCGGTCTGGGTGGTGAAACGCACCAAACAGACGCTGGATGCCCTGGCCGCGCATGACGACAAGCTGCGCGACCCGGCTTCTGACGAGCCCCAACAACCCGACTATGCCCACAATGGCTACAGATCCATCAAGCCGGAGATCTTCGTGGCCGTCGGTATCTGTACCCACCTGGGCTGCTCTCCCTCCTACCTGCCGGACAACTTCGGCGAACAGGTGCAGGGGGTGACTTCCGGTTTCTTCTGCCCGTGCCATGGCTCCAAGTTCGACATGGCTGGTCGAGTGTTCCAGGGGGTGCCTGCGCCCTTGAACCTGGTCATTCCGCCGTACCAATATCTTAGCGACACCACCATCCTGGTCGGTGCCGATGGCAAGGAGGCCTGACCATGTTTGCCAAACTGATGGGCTGGATTGACTATCGCTTTCCGCTCACCGCCATGTACAACGACCACATGGCCAAGTATCCGGCGCCCAAGAACCTGAACTTCTGGTACTTCTTCGGCTCGCTCGCCATGCTGGTGCTGGTCAACCAGATCATCACGGGCATCTGGCTGACCATGAACTACAACCCCTCCGCCGAAGGTGCCTTCGCCTCCGTGGAGTACATCATGCGGGATGTGGATTACGGCTGGCTGCTGCGCTACATGCACTCCACCGGCGCGTCCGCCTTCTTCATCGTGGTCTACCTGCACATGTTCCGCGGCATGATCTACGGCTCCTACCAGAAGCCGCGCGAGCTGCTGTGGATCTTCGGCATGCTGATCTTCCTCTGCCTGATGGCGGAAGCCTTCATGGGCTACCTGCTGCCGTGGGGCCAGATGTCCTTCTGGGGCGCGCAAGTCATCATCTCGCTGTTCGGTGCCATTCCGGTCATCGGCGACGATCTGACCCTGTGGATCCGCGGTGACTACGTCATCTCTGGCGCTACCCTCAACCGCTTCTTCGCGCTGCACGTCATCGCCCTGCCGCTGGTGCTGGTGATGCTGGTTGCCATGCACATCCTGGCGCTGCACGAAGTGGGTTCGAACAACCCGGACGGCATCGACATCAAGAAGCACAAGGATGAGAACGGCTGGCCGCTGGATGCGGTGGCATTCCACCCCTACTTCACCGTCAAGGACATGATTGGCGTAGCCGGTTTCCTGTTCTTCTTCTGCGCCATCATCTTCTTCAAGCCGGACATGTGGGGTTACTTCCTCGAGAAGCCGAACTTTGAAGTGGCCAACGGCCTGAAGACCCCGGCACACATCGCGCCTGTATGGTACTTCACCCCCTTCTACGCCATTTTGCGGGCGGTACCGGACAAGCTGCTGGGCGTCATCATGATGGGCCTCTCCATCGTGGTGCTGTTCCTGCTGCCCTGGCTGGATCGCTGCAAGGTGCGTTCGGTGCGCTATCGTAGCACCCTGCACAAGCTGAACATCGCCCAGTTCGTGGTCTGCTTCATCATTCTCGGGGTACTCGGCGTGCTGCCATCGACCCCGACCCTGACGCTGATCGCCCAGATCTGTACCCTGGGTTATTTCGGGTTCTTCGTCCTGTTGTTCTTCTACAGCAAGAATGAAAGCACCAAGCCGCTGCCGGAAAGGGTGACATTCAAATGAAAAAAATAATATTTGCAGTGCTGACCCTGCTGCCGTCACTGGTGTTTGCCAACACCGGGGCCGTGCATCTGGACAAGGCTCACTATGATCTGAACGACAAGGCGTCCCTGCAGCGTGGTGCCGCCACCTTCATGAACTACTGCTTTGGCTGTCACAGCACCCAGTACCAGCGTTACAACCGGGTGGCGGCAGACATCGGTATCCCGGAAGACCTGATGGCGGCCAACCTGATCGTCAATGGCGCCAAGATCGGTGATCTGATGGAAAACTCGGTGCCGGACAAGGATGCGGCCAAGTGGTTCGGTGCACCGCCCCCCGATCTGACGCTGGTCGCCCGGGTGCGTGGTGCGGACTGGATCTACACCTACCTGCGTTCCTTCTACGTGGACGAGACCCGTCCATTCGGGGTGAACAACGCCGTGTTCCCGTCCGTGGGCATGCCTCACGTGCTGGAGCCGCTGCAGGGGACTCCCCGCGCCGAGTTTGCGACCCACCAGGTCGATGGTGTCGACGTTCAGCAGGTTGTCAGCATCAAATCTGACGGCAACGGTGAAATGAATAACGAAGAGTATGATCAGACGGTGCTGGATCTGGTAAACTTCTTGGTCTACTCGGCTGAACCGGTACAACAGGAGCGCGAACGCATGGGCTTCTGGGTGCTGGGTTTCATCGTGATCTTCTTCATCTTCACTGTGCTGTTGAAGAAGGAATTCTGGCGCGACGTTCACTAAGCGACCAGATCCGGGTAATATAATGCACGGCAATGAAGTCCAAGATGCTTCATTGCCGTTTCTGCTTTTTAATGACGGGAGGGTTCAATGGCTGTAGCTGCCAATAAGCGTTCGGTAATGACGCTGTTTTCCGGTGCCAACGACATGTTCAGCCATCAGGTGCGCATTGTCCTGGCGGAGAAGGGTGTTAGCGTAGATATTTGCCAGGTAGACCCTGCCAATCTGCCGGATGAGCTGGCCGAGCTGAACCCGTACAACACTGTACCGACCCTGGTTGATCGGGAGCTGGCGCTCTATACCTCGCGCATCATCATGGAATATCTGGACGAGCGTTTCCCGCACCCGCCCCTGATGCCGGTATACCCGGTGGCGCGCGGCAACAGCCGTCTGATGATGCATCGCATCGAGCTGGACTGGTACTCCCTGGCCGACAAGATCATGGCGGGTAACGACGTGGATGCGGCGCGTGCCGAGCTGCGGGACAACCTGCTGGCCATCGCCCCCATCTTCGGTGAGATGCCCTATTTCATGAGTGAAGAGTTCGGTCTGGTCGACTGCTACATGGCCCCGCTGCTGTGGCGTCTGCCGAGTCTGGGCATCGACTTCACCGGTCGTGGCGCCAAAGAGCTGAAGGCCTATATGGTTCGTCTGTTCGAACGTGAATCCTTCCAGGCTTCCCTGACCGAAGCCGAGCGCGAGATCCGCGCTGGCGTATGAGCATGGAACCGACGATGACGCCCAGTCGCCCGTATCTGTTGCGGGCGTTCTTTGACTGGTTGCTGGACAATGACCTGACCCCTCACCTGGTGGTCAACGTCAACATCCCCCATGTGATGGTGCCGATGCAGTTCGTCCAGGATGGACAGATAGTGCTGAACATCGCACCTCGTGCGGTTGGGCAGTTCCACATGGACAATGATGCCATCAGCTTCAGCGCCCGCTTTGGTGGAGTTTCCCAGCAGGTCTACATCCCGATGGCGGCCGTGTTGGCCATTCATGCCCGGGAAAATGGCGTGGGCACCATGTTCCCACCCGAGCCTGGGTATGATCTCTGGCTGGAGCAGGCCGAAGCGCCGGTGGAGCCCGAGCCGGAACCGCCGCGCCCGAGCGGCCGTCCGACCCTGAAGGTCATCAAATAAAAACGCAGCCAATTGGCTGCGTTTTTTTATGGCGATCAACAGGGTCAGTTCTGGGCAAACTCGAAGGCCTTGATCACGCGCTTCACGCCGCTGACGTGGCGGGCGATCTCGACGGCCTGATCTCCCTCCTGGCGGGTCACCAGGCCGATCAGGAACACCTCGCCATTCTCGGTGACCACCTTGACCTTGGCGCTGTCGAAGTTCTTGGCGCCCAGCATGTCAGCCCGCACCTTGGAGGTGATCCAGGTGTCGTTGCTGCGTACCCCTATGCTGACCGGCTGGCCGAGGCGCAGCTCGTTGTAGACGTGGCGCACACCCTCGATACGGGCCACTATCTTGCCAGCCTCGAGCTTGTAAGCGTCAGAAGGTGTCTGACCGACCAGCAGTACCCGGCCGTTGTTGCTGTAGACGCTGATCTTGCTGGCCGCGCTTAGCGGCTTGTTGTCGGCCAGCAGATTGGCCGCCTTCAGTTCGATGGCCTGATCGTCCCATTGGGCGCCCAGGGTGCGGCGATCGCCGGAAGCCTTGGCGGTACCGGCGGCACCACCGACCACCACGGCCGCACAACCTTGCAGCAGCAGGGTGCCGGCCAGCAGGCCGAGCAGGAGCGTTTGCTTCTTCATGGTTTCAATCTTCCTGTTGCGGGAAAAGAGTCTGGTCGATGAGATCACACAGGCAGTGCAGGGTCAACAGGTTCACTTCCAGAATGCGGGGGCGGCGGGCAGACGGCACCCGGATCTCCACATCGTTGGGACCGAGCAGACCGGCGATCTCGCCGCCATCACCGCCACCCAGCACCACTATGGTCATGTCGCGGGAGAGGGCGGCCTCGGCGGCTTTGATCAGGCTGCGGCTGTTACCCGTGGTGGTGATGACCACCAGGATGTCGCCGGGCTGACCGAGTGCACGGATCTGCTTGGCATACACCTCTTCAAAGCCGTGATCGGTGGCGATGGCACTGATGGTCGCCATGTCCGGGGTCAGCGCCATGCCGGGCAGGGAGGGGCGCTCGGTTTCGTAGCAGTTGACCAGTTCAGAGATGAACAGCTGGGCCAGTGCTGCGGAGGGACCATTGCCGCATGCCATCACCTTGTGGCCATTGAGCAGACAGATGGTCAGCATCTGGGCTGCAGTATGGATGGCATCCGGCAGCGCCTCGGCGGCGGCTATCTTGGTCTGGATGCTCTCGGTGTAGTTTTCTTTGATGCGGTCAGTCATGGGGTCCTCTTAAAATGCGTTCTGGATCCAGTCCGGCTGGTCGCCTTCGAACGCGATCACATCGAATCGGCAGGCCTGGTTGGCCTCGTTGATGGCATGTTGCTTGAAATAGTGGCGTGCCGCCAGCACGATCTTGTGCTGTTTGCGTCGGGTGACGGAGCTGGCGGCGCCGCCGTGGCTAGCCTGGGCGCGATAACGGACTTCAACAAACACCAGGGTCTCCCCCTGGCGCATGATGAGATCGATCTCGCCGCCCCGGCAGCGATAGTTGCGGGTCACGGGTTGCAGGCCGCGGGCCTGCAACCAGCGCTCCGCTACCTGCTCAAAGTGCTGTCCCTTGCTCGTTGGTGACGGGAACAGGTTCTGTAACTGCCGGCGCATCCGTGCCAGAAGTACCTTCATGGGGGACTCCCTCGAGCTGGGGCATGGCGCTGTCACTGACCAGCTTGCCATTCTGGTAGGTGGCCCAGTCCAGTACCCGTACTATGTTGCCGCCGGCATCCACGCTCAGCTGACCGCTCATGCCGGGCTGCTGCATGGCGTTGACCTTGCGCATCTGCTGCAGGTTCTCTGCCAGGCTGACGGCGTCATAGCCCAGCGCAAACAGGCGCAACAGGTCGCCCTGGGTCTGCGGCCAGAGCAGGGCAATCTGCTCGCGCTGCTTCTCGTAACCGCCAAGCAGCAGCGGCATGTCGGAGATGTGCATGCCGTTGAGCTCGGAGGCAACCTCGGTGGTGGCGCTGTCGTAGCTGCGCGAGCTGCTGTAGATCGGCAGGCTGCCCATCGGATTGACCGAGATGTCGACGTAGGGCTTGATCATCCGGGTCTCCAGGCTGTTGGCGACCACATAGACCACGTCGATGCTGCGCGGGGCGGCAGCGGAGAGCTGAACCACTTCGCCAGCCCGTGCGGTGGAGCGGCCGCTCAACGCATTCTTGACCATACCCTGGACTTCGTTGCGGGCACCGAAGGTAGCCACGACTGGCTTGTCCTGGCTCACGGTCGCCCAGGCCTGTTCAAACGCCTTGATGCTGCTGTAGCCGATCCGCCCCTGGGCGGCGATGAGCAGGGGTTTGCGATAACCCTGGCCATAGAGGTATTGGGCGGCCTGCGTTGCATCGGCGGCGGCTGAGAGGGAGAAGTAATAGGTGGTGTCGTTGACGATCGGCTTGTCCAGCTCGTTGAGCGCCAGTACCGGTACGGTCGGATTGGCCTTGAGCAGCTCCTCGACCCGGTCTTTGAGCAGCGGGCCGATGATCATGTTGGCCCCTTCCTGAATGGCCTGCTTGTAGAGATCCGCCGTCGACTTGGTCTGGGTATCGTAGAAGTTCAGGGTGAACTGGCTCTGATTTTCCTTGTAAGACATCAGCATGCCGTTGCGGATTGCCGCACCCTGCGGTTCCAGGTTGCCGGACAGCGGCAGGAAGACGGCGATCTGCTGCAGGGCGCTGATGTTGCTGGTGGCTAGGTCACCGAGTCCGGCCGGCATGTCTTTCTGGGCCGGGTGGTTCGGGAAGGCCTGTTTCCAGCCGGCCAGCTGGCGAGCCAGCTGATTGGGCTGGGCACCGAATTCATTCACCAGCGCCGCCAGCCGCAGCCAGCCGGTGGTGACATCGGGAGCCGGTGCCTCTTCCAGCGCCTGCAGGGTAGAAGGGGTCATGCTCTTGAGCAGTGACCAGATCTGCTGGTGGTTGGTGGAAAGCTCATTCTGGGCCAGGTAGGGCTCCAGCAGGATCAGCGACTTGGCGGCACCAAACTTGTTGTTTATGTCGAGCTGCAGCACCACGCGCTGGCGGTACCAGTCCTTCTGGGTATCAGCATCCAGCGCCACATCGGGCTTGCCTTCCAGCAGGATCAGCGCCTGGTTGGCGTTGCCCTGGGCGAGCAGCAGGTGAGCCTGCAGCAGTTGCAGCTGGGCCTTCTGCTCGGCGCTCTGGGCCTGCTTCTGCAATTGCTGGAACAGGGCCGCGGCCGGCTTGGCCTGACCGAGCGCCAGATAGCTGCGCGCCGCCATCACCTGCCAGGTGAAGGCTTCGGCTGGTTTAGCCGGGTCCACCTGGGCCAGATACCACTGGGCATTCTTGGTGAGATCCGAGAAGGCCGACGGCATGCCGGACTGGCCAGCGGGTTGATTGGGCTCCGACGCACAGGCGGCGAGCAGGACTGCCGCGAGTAGGATGCCGAAGAGTCGTGATACACTTAGCTGCTTTATAACCCGGTTCAAGTTCATTCCCCGACCAGTGTTGAAATTCTCCATAGTGTAAACGGGCCAATATGGCGACACAATTGTCGGGACACTCGGAGCTCCCATGAGTGACATCCCAACCCTGTATATAGTCCCCACTCCGATCGGCAATCTGGCCGACATCACCCAGCGAGCACTGGATGTGCTGCGCAGCGTCGATCTGGTGGCCGCCGAGGATACCCGCCATACTGGCATCCTGCTCAGCCACTACCAGATCTCGGTACCGACCTTTGCGCTGCATGATCACAATGAACAGCAGAAAGCCGACGTGCTGATCGGCCGTATCAAGGAGGGCAAGAGCGTGGCTCTGGTCTCCGACGCGGGCACGCCGCTCATCAGCGACCCCGGTTATCACCTGGTCACCCGTTGTCGCGAAGCCGGGGTCAAGGTAGTGCCGCTGCCCGGCCCCTGCGCCGCCATCACGGCGCTCTCCGCCGCCGGGTTGCCCACCGACCGGTTTGCCTTCGAGGGTTTTCTGCCGGCCAAAGCCAAGGGGCGCGACGATCGTCTGCAGGCCGTGATTGAGGACACCCGCTCGCTGGTGTTCTATGAATCGCCGCGCCGAGTGCAGGAGACGGTGGAAGCGATCGCCCGCATTCTGGGTGAGCGCCAGGTGGTGGTCTGCCGCGAGCTGACCAAGACCTTCGAGTCGATCCACGGTCTGCCAGCCTCCGAGATGCTGACCTGGCTCGGCGAAGATGAAAATCGCTGCCGCGGCGAGATTGTGCTGGTGGTGGCGGGGGCGAGCAAGGACGAAGAGGCCTTGCCGGCTGAGGCGATCCGCACCCTGGGGCTGCTGGTGGCCGAGCTGCCGCTGAAAAAAGCGGCGGCGCTGACCGCCGAGATCCACGGCGTGAAGAAGAATGCCCTCTACAAGTACGGCCTCGAGCACTATTAATTGCCGTAAACGGGAATTGCCGGTTTACCCCGCCGGCATCACGAGGCTATAATCCGCGCCTCGGAGTTGGCTGGGCAATCGCTGCTTCGTCGTTGTGTCCCTCGGGACAGACGGGCGGAGGGGAGGAAAGTCCGGGCTTCACAGGGCAGGGTGCCAGGTAACGCCTGGGGGGCGCGAGCCTACGACCAGTGCAACAGAGAGCAGACCGCCGATGGCCCGCAAGGGATCAGGTAAGGGTGAAAGGGTGCGGTAAGAGCGCACCGCGCGACTGGCAACAGTTCGTGGCACGGTAAACTCCACCCGAAGCAAGACCAAATAGGCCCCTATTGGCGCGGCCCGCGTTGGGGGCGGGTAGGTTGCTTGAGCCAGCGAGCGATTGCTGGCCTAGAGGAATGATTGCTACCCGGGGCAACCCGGTACAGAACCCGGCTTACAGGCCGACTCCGACCTCTTTCCTGAAGAGCCTTGCGATTTATCGCAAGGCTCTTTTTATTAACCGAAAATACTGTCTCGGTTGACTCGGAATATTTACTACCGGGCTGGCCATGTTTAACAAATGTGCTTTATATCAGTATGTTATGTGGTTTTTGTCAATGATGTCAGTATTGTGATGGCGCTGGAGAAACGTGACCTTCATGGCTGATGTTTATTCGCGCAACTCGTCAGTTTTTTAATTGCCGAAAATTAATCGAATTGCGGCTAACACAAATAACTTGTGGAAAATCAACTCATTTAATCCTAGCTGCGAAAATGCTGCGTCAATATGTTCCCCATGCCCGAGATCCTCGCTTGAAAAGCCCTCAGCACGTCCTTAAACTTCAAGGTGGGGAAAAGTGGATCAAAGTGGTTTTTATCGGGCGGTTTGCCCCCTTTAACTCATTTTCAGGGACTGCAATTTGTTGCGTGGTGCGCATGCCATCAGCCTGGACAGCAAGGGGCGATTGGCGATTCCGACCAAGTACCGTGATTGGCTGCGCGACGAGAGCGAGGGCCAGCTGGTCTGCACCATCGATATTGCCCACCCCTGTCTGCTGCTTTACCCCCTGAACGAATGGGAAGAGATCGAGCGCAAGCTCAAGACCCTCTCCAGCATGAATCCCCTTGAGCGCCGCCTGCAGCGGTTGTTGCTCGGGCATGCGACCGAATGCGAGCTGGACGGCAATGGCCGTCTGCTGCTCAGCCAGCCACTGCGCAGCCACGCGGGGCTGGACAAGAAAATCATGCTGGTGGGCCAGCTCAACAAATTTGAGCTGTGGGATGAAGCCCGCTGGCAACAACAGGTCAATGACGACATTCAGGGCCTGCCCGAGGATGACTGGGCAAGCTCGCCACGACTACAGGATTTCTCTTTATAAATGACCCAAGCCGCTGAACACATCACAGTGCTGCTGCACGAAGCCGTCGAAGGGCTGGCCATCAAGCCGGACGGCATCTACGTCGACGGTACGTTTGGCCGGGGCGGTCACTCGCGCCTTATCCTGCAGCAGCTGGGCCCCAATGGCCGTCTGATTGCCATCGATCGGGATCCCCAGGCCATCGCCGAAGCGGCCAAGATCCAGGATCCGCGCTTCGAGATCGTGCACGGCCCGTTTTCCGGCATCACCACCTACCTGAGTGAGCGCGGCCTGCTGGGCAAGGTCGACGGTTTCCTGCTGGATCTGGGTGTATCTTCCCCCCAGCTGGACGATGCCGAGCGCGGTTTCAGCTTCATGAAGGACGGTCCGCTCGACATGCGGATGGATCCCACTTCCGGTCAGAGCGCCGCCGAATGGCTGGCCAGGGCCGATGTGGACGACATCGCCTGGGTACTGAAGACCTTCGGTGAGGAGCGCTTTGCCAAGAAGATTGCCCGCGCCATCGTGCATGACCGGGTCACCGAGCCCTATGTTCGCACCCGCCAGCTGGCGGAGATGATCGCCCGGGTCAATCCGAGCAAGGAAAAGGGCAAGCACGCTGCCACCCGCAGCTTCCAGGCCATCCGCATCTACATCAACAGCGAACTGGACGAGATCGAGACCGCACTCAACGGGGCCCTGGAAGTGCTGGCCCCCCACGGCCGCCTCTCCGTCATCAGCTTCCACTCGCTGGAAGATCGGCTGGTGAAGCATTTCATCCGCAAGCACGAGAAAGGCCCGGAAGTGCCGCACGGCATTCCGCTGACCGAGGCCCAGCTGGCCGGTGGTCGCAAACTGAAATCGGTCGGCAAGGCGCTCAAGCCTTCCGAGCATGAAGTCAACGAAAACAGCCGGTCACGCAGCTCGGTGCTGCGGGTGGCCCAGCGGCTGGCGGAGTAAGCCATGAGCGAGGTGCGTGTTCATCTGGCCAGGGAGATCCTCGGCGATCTCTGGCGGCACAAGCTGCAGGTGGTGCTGGCCATCGCCGTGCTGATCACCGCCTTTGCCGTGATCCTGGTGACCAACATGACCCGCGGCCTGACCGCCAAGCAGAATGACCTGATGGCGGAGGAGGATCGCCTCAACATCGAGTGGCGCCACCTGCTGCTGGAGCAGGGCACGCTGGCAGAGCACTCCCGGGTCGCGAGTCTGGCCATGGACAAGTTGCAGATGGCTCGCCCGCTGGTGACCACCGAGAAGGTAATTACACAACCATGAAACGCAAGGCATCCGCCAAGGCCCAACCCAAGGTCAAAGCTCCGTCACTCTATCCGTGGCGCTTTCGCACGCTGGTGTTTTTCATCGGCATTGCGTTTGCCGGCTTGATCCTGCGGCTGGCCTGGATCCAGGTGATCGACCCGGACAGGCTGCGTCAGGAGGGGGACATGCGCTCGCTGCGCACCACCTCCACCCAGGCGGTGCGTGGCATGATCACCGATCGCAACGGCGAACAGCTGGCGGTGTCGGTACCGGTCGAAGCGGTGTGGGCCGATCCCAAGACGGTGCATGAATCCGGTGCCATCCACAACGAACGGGCCTGGATGGCGCTCTCCGCCGTGCTCAAGCTCGACATCAATACCCTCAAGCACCGCATATCCAACCCGAGCAAGCGCTTCGTCTACCTGCAGCGGCAGGTGACGCCGGCGGTGTCCGAGTACATCAAGGGGCTCAAGCTGGGCGGCATCTACCTACGTCCGGAGTCGCGCCGTTTCTATCCGACCGGCGAGATCAGCGCCCATCTGGTGGGGGTGACCAACATCGATGGGCATGGCATCGAGGGAATCGAGCGCAGCTATGACGAATGGCTGACCGCGACCCCGGGCGAGATGCGGGTGCGCAAGGACCGGCAGGGTCGGGTCATCGAGCGGCTCGGGCTGGTGAAAGAGGGCAAGAACGCCAACGATCTGCAGCTGAGCATCGATCAGCGGGTACAGGCGCTGGCCTACCGGGCACTCAAGCGGGCCACCGACGAGAACAAGGCGACCTCCGGCTCCATGGTGATGCTGGACGTGAAGACCGGCGAGGTGCTCGCCATGGTCAATACCCCCTCCTACAACCCCAACAACCGCGGTCAGTACCAGAGTTTCCGGGTGCGCAACCGGGTGGTGACCGACACCTATGAACCGGGCTCCACCGTCAAACCCCTGATCCTGCTGAGTGCCCTGCAGGCCGGCGTCACCAGCTGGAAGGACACCATCCAGGGCGGCCCCCTGTTCATCGGGGCCAAGCAGATCCGCGACGTGAGTATTCACAAAGCGACCAACCTGTACGACATCCTGCGCTACTCCTCCAACATCGGCATGTCGCGCATCGCACTGCGGATGCCGGCCCAGGAGATGATCAACACCCTCAGCATGGTGGGCTTCGGGATGGATACCGGCAGCGGCCTGATGGGCGAGAGCAGCGGCATGCTGCCCCAGCGCCGGCGCTGGTCCGATATCGAACGGGCCACTCTGTCGTTCGGCTATGGCCTGCGGGTGACCCCGCTGCAGCTGGCCTCCGCCTATGCCACCCTGGCCAACAAGGGCAAGCGGGTGCCCATCTCCATCGTCAAGGTGAGCGAGCCGCCCAAGGGTGAGCAAGTCATCGACCACAACAACGCCACCGCCATGCTGCAGGCGCTGGAGTATGTGGTCGACAATGCCATTCCGAAAGCCAAGATCCCGGGCTACCGGGTCGGCGGCAAGAGTGGTACCGCCAAGGTCGCCGTGGCCGGCGGCTACGGCAAGGATTACATGGCCTGGTTCGCCGGCTTCGCCCCGGCCAGCAACCCGCGCTTCGTCATGGTGGTGGTGATCAACGAGCCCAAGGGCGATGCCTACTACGGTGGCGCCGTGGCGACCCCGCCGTTTGCCGAAGCCATGGGCGGGGTGCTGCAACTCTTCAATATTCGTCCCGACGCGGTGCCGCCAGCGGTACCCACCAAACTTGCCCGTACGGAGGCTTCCAATGTTGTCCCGCGCACTTGATCAGCTGATGCGCCCTTTTGGCATTACTGCCCCGGCGCTCGCACTCACCGACATCCAGCTGGACAGTCGGCGCGTCGGGCCCGGTTGTCTCTTCGTGGCGATTCGCGGGCATCAGGTGGATGGCAGACGGTTTATCGAACAGGCGGTGGCTCAGGGAGCGACCGCCGTACTGTTTGAAGAGGACGGGGAATTCGTGGCACCAACGCTGGCCGTGCCCTGCATCGGCGTGCCCAATCTACCGGCCCGCCTCTCCGAGCTGGCCGGCTATTTCTACGACCAGCCGGCCAGCAAGCTGGCGCTGGTGGGTATCACAGGCACCAACGGCAAGAGCACCACGGCACTGCTGGTCGCCAACTGGCGAACCCTGCTGGGAGGCAAGGCCGGGGTGATGGGCACGATCGGCAACGGCCTGTTCGGCGATCTTATCGAAGCGGAGAACACCACCGGCAGCGCGCTGCAGGTGCAGGCCAATCTGGCCGCCCTGCAGGCGCAGGGGGCGGATCTGGTGGCGATGGAGGTTTCCAGCCACGGTCTGGTGCAGCATCGCGTGGCAGCCCTGCCGTTTGCCGCTGCCGTGTTCACCAACCTGAGCCGGGATCATCTGGACTATCACGGCACCATGGAGGCCTATGGCGCCGCCAAGGAAGAGCTGCTGAAACTGGTGGCCGAACCTTGCGCCGTGCTCAATGCCGATGACCGCCTGGGTCGCCAGTGGCTGGCCGCTTATCCGGCCGCGGTGGCGTTCAGCGTGCACGGCCCGGTGGCCAATCACCCGGGGCGACAGCTGACGGCGCAAGATCCCCATTTCCACCAGCAAGGTTTTCGCACGCAGATTAACTCCAGTTGGGGGAATGGTGTATTATCCGCCCCCTTGCTCGGGCGCTTCAACGTCAGCAATGTGCTGGCCGCGATGGGCGCCATGCTGGTGCTCGGCTATGACTTCGACGAGTTGCTGGCCACCGCGCCGCAACTGCAGCCGGTGACCGGTCGCATGGAGTGTTTCGGTGGCGGCAAGGCGCCGCTCGCCGTGGTCGACTATGCCCACACGCCGGATGCGCTGGAGAAGGCGCTGCAGGCCCTACGGGTGCACTGTGAAGGACGGCTCTGGTGCCTGGTGGGATGTGGTGGCGACAGGGATCGCGGCAAGCGCCCCATGATGGCCGCCATGGCCGAGCTGCATGCGGATCGCGTGATCCTGACCGACGACAACCCCCGTACCGAGGAGCCGGCCCGGATCATGGCCGACATGGTGGCGGGTCTTCGCGATCCTGGCGCCGTGCAGATCGAGCACGACAGGGTCAAGGCGATCCAGCTGGCGCTGAGTCAGGCGAGCAAACAGGACATCATCCTGGTGGCAGGTAAAGGCCACGAGGATTATCAGATCATTGGAACCGACAAGCGGCACTACAGCGACCGGGAAACCGTCGCGGCCGCCTTGCACACATTATTGGAGTCATTCGCATGATGACCCTCAGGCTTGCCGAGCTGGCACAGGTACTCGATGCCCGTCTGATTGGTGAAGACGAAGCGATCACGGCTGTCAGCACCGACACCCGAACCCTGGGCGCCGGCGCGCTGTTCGTGGCGCTGCGCGGCGAGCGTTTCGATGCCCACGATTTCTGCGACCAGGCTGTGGCCGCCGGTGCCTCCGCCCTGCTGGTGGAGCGTGAATTGCCGCTGGCGATCCCCCAGCTGGTGGTGGCCGATACCCTCAAGGGGCTGGGTCGCCTCGGTCGGCTGGTGCGCGAGCGCATCAACCCGAAAGTGCTGGCCATCACCGGCAGCTGCGGCAAGACCACGGTGAAGGAGATGGCGACTGCCATTCTGCGCCAGGAAGGGGAAGTGCTGGCCACCGCCGGCAACTTCAACAACGAGGTGGGGGTGCCGCTCACCCTGCTGCGCCTCGAGCCGCAACACCGGTTCGCGGTGATGGAGCTGGGGGCTAACCACCCGGGCGAGATCGCCTGGACCACCTCGCTGGCCAGACCCGATGCCGCCATCATCAACAATGTGGCGGCCGCCCATCTGGAGGGCTTCGGCTCGCTGGAAGGGGTGTTCCACGCCAAGAGCGAGATTTTTGAAGGCCTGTGCGAAGGTGGCACCGCCATCGTCAACGCCGACAACGAGTTCTGGCCCAAATGGCAGGCCCGCGGCATTCACTGCGCCTTCTCCATCGAAGATCAGCGTCAGCCGTTCCATGCCAGAAATGTGGTGATCAATCAGCAGGGCTGTGCCGAGTTCGTCATGGTGACCCCGCAGGGTGAGGTGAGCCTGACCCTGGCCATTCCGGGCCGCCACAACGTGGCAAACGCGCTGGCCGCTGCCGCTGGCACGCTGGCGCTCGGCGCTTCGCTCGCCTCGGTCAAGGCCGGGCTCGAGCAGATGGCGCCGGTCAAGGGCCGCTTCTGCGTCCAGCGTTGGGGTGGTCTCACCCTGGTGGACGACACCTACAACGCCAGCGTGGAGTCCGTGCTGGCGGGCATCGATACCTTGACTGCCATGAACGGCTACAAGGTGCTGGTGTTCGGTGACATGAAGGAGCTGGGTGAGGAGTCCGCCGAGCAGCACGCCCGAGTCGGTCGCCACGCCCGTGAGCGCGGTCTGGATGCCGTGCTGACCGTAGGAGAACAGAGTCGCCACACCGCAGATGCCGCGGCTGGCCGACATTTCGATAACAAGGCGTCGTTGTTTGAAGTGCTTGCGCAAATGATAAAAACACATCAAGAAATTTCGATTCTGGTCAAAGGTGCCCGCGGCTCCCGCATGGAAGATATCGTCGAGATGGTCAAAGACCATCAGGAGTCGGCCACATGCTAGTCTGGCTGGCGGAACTGCTCACCCCGCACTTCACCTTCTTCAACGTCTTCTCCTACCTGACGTTTCGGGCCATCTTGTCGATCATCACCGGTCTGGTGGTGGCGCTCTGGATGGGGCCGCGCCTCATCCGCCGCCTGCAGATCCTCAAATTCGGCCAGGTGATCCGCAATGACGGCCCCGAGTCACACCTGAGCAAGAAAGGCACCCCGACCATGGGCGGCCTGATGATCATCGCCGCCATCTTCATCTCTGTGCTGCTCTGGTGCCGTCTCGACAACCCCTATGTGTGGCTGGTGCTGTTCGTGCTGGGTGCCTACGGTGCCATCGGCTTCGCCGATGACTACCTCAAGGTGGTGCGCAAGAACACCGACGGCCTGATCGCCCGCTGGAAGTACTTCTGGCAATCCGCCGTTGCGCTGGGGGTGGCTGTGTTCCTCTACGCCACCGCCACTCACGACGGTCAGACCCAGCTGGTAGTGCCCTTCCTCAAGGACGTGATGCCGCAGCTCGGCCTGATGTTCATCGTACTGACCTATTTCGTCATCGTCGGCACCTCCAACGCGGTCAATCTCACGGATGGTCTGGATGGTCTGGCCATCATGCCGACCGTGATGGTGGCGGGGGGCTTCGCCTTCATCGCCTGGGCGACCGGCAACGTCAACTTCGCCAGCTACCTGCACATTCCCTATGTGCCCTATACCTCCGAGCTGGTGATCGTCTGTACCGCCATCGTCGGCGCTGGTCTGGGGTTCCTCTGGTTCAACACCTATCCGGCCCAGGTGTTCATGGGGGACGTGGGTTCCCTGGCGCTGGGCGGCGCGCTCGGCACCATCGCCGTGCTGGTACGCCAGGAGTTCCTGCTGGTGATCATGGGCGGGGTCTTCGTGATGGAGACCGTCTCGGTGATTCTGCAGGTGGGGTCCTACAAGCTGCGCGGCGTGCGCATCTTCCGCATGGCGCCGATCCATCACCACTATGAGAAGAAGGGCTGGCCTGAGCCGCGCGTCATCGTGCGCTTCTGGATCATCACCCTCATGCTGGTGCTGCTCGGCCTTGCCACCCTGAAGGTGAGGTAAGCCATGGTCATCATCATCGGACTCGGCAAAACCGGACTCTCCTGCGTCGACTACTTCCTCGGCCGTGGCGTCACGCCGCTGGTGATGGACACCCGCGCCAACCCGCCCGGCAAGGATCAGCTGCCGCCCGAGGTGGAGCTCATTCACGGGCTGGACGGCGAGCGCCTCAAGCAGGCGCACATGATAGTGGCGAGCCCGGGCATCGCGCTGGCCACCCCCGAGCTGAAAGCCGCCGCCGAGTGCGGGGTGCAGATCGTCGGTGACATCGAGCTGTTCGTGCGCGATACCGAAGTGCCGGTCATCGCCATCACCGGCTCCAACGGCAAGAGCACTGTGACTACCCTGGTGGGCGAGATGATCGCCGAAGCCGGCCTCAAGGTCGGGGTGGGTGGCAACATAGGCACGCCGGCGTTGGAGCTGCTCAAGCAGCCGATGGATCTCTGCGTGCTGGAGCTCTCCAGCTTCCAGCTGGAGACCACCCACAGCCTGCGCGCCGCCGCTTCCGTGGTATTGAACCTCAGTGAAGATCATATGGATCGCTATCAGGGCATGGCCGACTACCGCGCCGCCAAGATGGAGATCCATCAGCACTCCCAGCACATTCTGGTCAATCGTGACGATGCCCAGACCCTGCCCGATGTGGGTCAGGTGTGGCAGAGCTTCGGCCTTGACTGCAACGGTTACGGCCGCTGTGAATTGGAGGGTCGCCAGTGGCTGACCCTGCACGGTGAGCCGCTCTTGGCGGTGGACGAGATGAAGATCGTCGGTGCCCACAACCAGGCCAACGCCCTGGCCGCCATGGCTCTGTGCGATGCGGTGGGCATTCCGCGCGAGCCCCAGCTCGCCGTGCTGCGCCGCTTCGAGGGGTTGCCGCACCGCGCCCGCTTCGTGCGCGAGGTGAACGGGGTGCGCTGGATCAACGACTCCAAGGCCACCAACGTGGGGGCTACCCTGGCCGCCGTGGCCGGGGTGCGTGAATCGGTGAAAGGCCGTCTGCTGCTGCTGGCCGGCGGTCAGGGCAAGGGGCAGGATTTCGGCCCGGTGCAGGCCCTGCTCGGCAGCCAGATCGATCACATGTACTGTTTCGGCCAGGATGCCGAGGTGCTGCTGGCACTGGGTGAGCAAACCGAGCGGGTTGCCGATCTCGACGCCGCGGTCGCCAAGGCGGCTGCCGATGCCAGGCCCGGCGACTGGGTGCTGCTGGCACCCGCCTGCGCCAGCCTGGACCAGTTCAAGTCTTTCGAAGCGCGCGGTGATCGTTTCACCGAGCTGGTGATGGCCTTATGAACGCCCTGCGCACAGTAGCGGGCTTCCTGCAGCGCTGGCTGTTGCCGGCACGCCCTGGCGGTCTCTATGACCGGCAGCTGGTGGTGCTGGCGTTGGCGCTGATGGCGGTGGGTCTGGTGATAGTTGCGTCCGCCTCCATTCCGGAGGGGATCGCCATCAACAACGATCCCTTCATGTTCGTGAAGCGCCATGGCCTGTTCTTGCTGATGGCGCTCGGCGTCTCCTGGTTCGTACTGCAGGTGCCCATGGCCCGCTGGCAACACTACAACGGCCCCATGCTGCTGCTGGCCATCGTCATGCTGGTGCTGGTGCTGCTGGTGGGGCGCAGCGTCAACGGCTCGGTGCGCTGGTTGCCACTCGGTCCCTTCAACTTGCAGCCTGCCGAGTTTGGCAAGCTGGCATTGTTTGTCTATCTGGCCGGCTACCTGGTGCGCCGCCAGAGCGAGGTACGCGAGCGCTTCATCGGCTTCATGAAGCCGATGGCGGTGCTGTTTGTGGTAGCCATCCTGCTGCTGGCACAGCCTGACCTGGGTTCTGTGGTGGTGATGTTCGTGACGTCGCTGGGCATGCTGTTCCTGGCCGGCGCCCGCCTGGTGCAGTTCATCGGCCTCATCCTGGTGGGGGTGAGCGCGGTAGTGACCCTGATCATCGCCGAGCCCTACCGGATGCGGCGGGTCACCTCCTTCCTCGACCCCTGGGCCGATCCGTTCGGCAGCGGCTACCAGCTGACCCAGTCGCTGATGGCCTTCGGTCGTGGCAGCTGGTTTGGCGAGGGGCTCGGCAACTCCATCCAGAAGATGGAGTACCTGCCGGAGGCGCACACCGACTTCGTGTTTGCGATCCTGGGTGAAGAGCTGGGGTATGTGGGCGTGCTGGGCGCGCTCTTCCTCATCTTCGCGCTCTCGGTCAAGGCGCTCAAGCTGGGCCACCAGGCGCTGGTGGCGGAGCGACTGTATGAAGGCTATCTGGCCATCGGCATCGGCATCTGGTTCAGTTTCCAGACCTTCGTCAACGTCGGCGCCGCCAGTGGCATGATGCCGACCAAGGGTCTGACCCTGCCGCTGGTCAGTTATGGTGGTTCGAGCCTCATCATCATGATGGTGGCGGTGAGCATGTTGATTCGTATCGATTTCGAGTTGCGTCAGGCCAGTGCCCAGGCGCGCGTGCGGGAGGTTTAGTGAGCAAGACGCTGTTGGTGATGGCAGGCGGTACCGGGGGCCATGTGTTCCCCGGTCTGGCCGTGGCCGATCGCCTCAAGGCCCAGGGCTGGACCATTCACTGGCTCGGCACCGCCGACCGGATGGAGGCGGAGCTGGTGCCTGCCCATGGTTATCCCATCTCCTTCATCGATATCCAGGGGGTGCGTGGCAATGGCATCAAGCGGCTGCTGGCGGCCCCCTATCGCATCGTCAAATCCGTGCTGCAGGCGCGCCGGGTGCTCAAGGCCATTCGCCCCGACGTGGTGCTCGGCATGGGCGGCTTTGCCTCCGGTCCGGGTGGCGTGGCCGCCTGGCTGTCCGGCATCCCGTTGCTGCTGCATGAGCAGAATGCCGCGGCCGGCATGACCAACAAGCTGCTGGCTCGCCTCGCCAAGCGGGTGCTGATGGCCTTCCCGGGCGCCTTTGCGCCGAGCCGTCGCACCGCCGTGGTGGGCAACCCGGTGCGTCCCGAGGTGGTGGCTCTGCCGGATCCGCAACTGCGCAGCAGTGCAGAGCCGCTGCGGCTGCTGATCGTCGGTGGCAGCCTGGGGGCCCGGGTGCTCAACGAGCAGGTGCCGCCGGCGGTGGCGGCGGCCGGGGTGCCCATCGAGGTGCGTCACCAGTGCGGCAAGGGCAATCGCGATGCCGTGGCCGAGGCCTACGCCAAGCAGGGCGTTGCGGCCGAGGTGAGTGAATTTATCAAGGACATGGCCGGTGCCTATGCCTGGGCAGACCTGGTGGTGTGCCGGGCCGGGGCGCTGACCGTCTCCGAAGTCGCCGCCGCCGGGGTTGCCGCCATTTTTGTGCCGCTGCCCCACGCGGTGGATGATCACCAGACCCGCAACGCCCTGACTCTGGTCGACGGCGGTGCGGCTGAATTCCTGCCCCAATCCGAGCTGACCACGGCCTCGCTGGCCGCGCGTCTCTCCTGGCTTGCCGGGCGCAGGGAAACCCTATTGAACATGGCCCAGGCCGCCCGTCGCGTCGCCATCATCGATGCCGCCGAGCGGGTCGCCGATGAGTGCAAACGCCTGGCGACCGGGCAGAGCGAGAGATGATTATGACCAAGGTTGAACTGGCAAAACTGCGTACCGTTATCCCTGAAATGCGCCGGGTGCGTCGCATTCACTTCATCGGCATCGGTGGGGCCGGGATGGGCGGTATCGCTGAAGTCCTTGCCAACGAAGGGTATCAGGTGACCGGCTCGGATCTGGCCCGCAATGCGGTGACCGAACGGCTCGAGTCCCTCGGTGCTCACATCTTCGTGGGCCACAGTGCCGAGCACGTGAACGAGGCGAGCGTGGTGGTGGTCTCTACCGCCATCAAACAGGACAACCCCGAGCTGCTGGCTGCCCGCGAGCTGCGCATTCCTGTGGTGCGCCGTGCCGAGATGCTGGCCGAGCTGATGCGTTTCCGCCACGGCATCGCCATCGCCGGCACCCACGGCAAGACCACCACCACCAGTCTGGTGGCGAGCATTTATGCCGAAGCGGACCGGGATCCGACCTTCGTCATCGGTGGCCTGCTCAACAGCGCCGGCACCAATGCCCGCCTGGGCAGCAGCCGCTATCTGATTGCCGAAGCGGACGAGAGCGACGCCTCCTTCCTGCATCTGCAGCCGATGGTTTCCATCGTGACCAACATCGAAGCGGATCACATGGACACCTATGGTGGCGACTTCTCCAAGCTGAAGGCCACCTTCATCGACTTCCTGCACAACCTGCCGTTCTACGGGCTGGCCGTGGTGTGCGTGGATGACCCGGTGATCCGCGGCATGCTGCCGGAGATCGCCCGTCCCACCATCACCTATGGCCTGAGTGATGATGCCGACGTACAGGTGCTGGACTTCGTGCAGACCAGCAACCGCAGCCGTTTCCGGGTCCGTCGCAAGGATGCCGGCGAGCTGGAGGTGACCCTCAATCTGCCGGGCATCCACAACGCCCTCAATGCCGCCGCGGCGATTGCGGTCGCCACCGAGGACGGGATCGGCGATGATGCCATCATCCGGGCGCTGGCCAAGTTTGAAGGGGTGGGTCGCCGCTTCCAGCAATATGGCGAGTTCGAGACCGGCCGCGGCAAGGCCATGCTGGTGGACGACTACGGTCACCATCCGAGCGAGGTCAAGGTCACCATCAACGCCGCCCGCGCCGGCTGGCCCGAGAAGCGACTGGTGATGGTGTTCCAGCCGCACCGCTACACCCGTACCCGCGATCTCTATGAAGATTTCGCTGACGTGCTCTCCAAGGTGGACGTGCTGGTGATGCTGGAGGTCTATGCCGCCGGTGAGGAGCCTATTCCGGGCGCCGATGGTCGCGCCCTGTGCCGCTCCATCCGCTCCCGCGGCAGTCTGGAACCCATCTTTGTCGCGACGCCGGACGATGTGCCGGCGGTACTGGCCGGCCTGGTCGGCGAGGGCGATCTAGTGCTGACCCAGGGGGCAGGGAACGTCGGGGCGCTGGCACGGCGTCTCGGCGAGATGAAATTGAGCATCGAGAGCATGAAATCCGGCGCCTGAGGGCCCAATGAGTATTTTGACCGCCAAGCCGGGGCCTATATAATGGCGAACCGGCCTGCAAAGGGCCGGCATGGCGCGTTAAACGGGGATCGATCGGGTGGAGGCAAGGGCACAAGGGCGCACCAAGGGAGGCTTCATCGCCGGGGTGGGATTTTTCCTCCTGGTCATGTGGGGCCTCTACCAGACCGCGCTGGATGTTAAAGATTGGCTGACGGATGCCAATCGGTTGCCCATGAGCGAGCTGTTGCTGCAGGGGCAACACCAGTATTTGCAAACCGATGAACTGCGCAGCGCCGTGCTGGATGGCGCCGAACTGCGCAACTTCTTCGAGTTGGACGTGAACGAATTGCAGGCGCGGTTGAACGCCTTGCCTTGGGTGGCCCAGGTCTCGGTACGCAAGAAGTGGCCCAACAAGATCAAGGTCTACCTCACCGAACAGGCGGTAGCGGCACGCTGGAACGGCAACCGCTTCGTCAACACCAAGGGTGAGGTGTTCAGTGCGCCGGACAGGGTGAAGACCCCCCTGATGCAGCTGTCCGGGCCGGAAGATCAGGCCGTCAAGGTGCTGGAGGCCAGCCGTCAGTACGAGGCGCAGCTGGCGGCCAGAGGATACAAGCTGCTGGGGGTGAATCTGACCCCTCGCCATGCCTGGGAACTGACCCTGGATGGCAACATTCAGCTGTTTTTGGGGCGCTCGGATATCGCGCTTCGACTGCAGCGGTTTATCGATGCCTTTCCGGTCATCGAACCCCGTGAGCGGGTTGCTTACGTGGATCTTCGATACGACACCGGGATGGCAGTTGGCTGGAAGAAGAACGAAGAGAAAGTGAATGACCAAAACCGCAGATAGAAATCTGATTGTCGGACTGGATATCGGCACAACCAAGGTGGCGGTTCTGGTTGGCGAAGTGCTGCCAGACGGTGAGCTCAATGTCATCGGCATGGGCAGTCACGCCTCTCGTGGCATGGACAAGGGCGGGGTCAACGATCTCGATTCCGTGGTCAAGTCCCTGCGCCGTGCGGTGGAAGAGGCCGAGATGATGGCCGACTGCCAGATCAGCTCCGTCTATCTGGGGCTTTCTGGCAAGCATATCGACTGTCGCAACGAAACCGGCATGGTGCCCATCTCCGATGAAGAGGTGACCCAGGAAGACGTGGACAACGTCATCCACACCGCCAAGTCGGTTCGGTTGTCCGATGAGCTGCGGGTGTTGCACGTGCTGCCCCAGGAGTTCGCCATCGACTACCAGGAAGGGATCAAGAACCCGGTCGGTCTGTCCGGCGTGCGGATGGCCGCCAAGGTGCACCTGATCACCTGCCACAACGACATGGCTCGCAACATCGAGAAGTGCGTTGAGAAGGTGGGTCTGCGGGTGGATCAGCTGATCTTCTCCGCCCTGGCGTCCAGCTACGCCGTGCTGACCGAAGACGAGAAAGAGCTGGGTGTCTGCGTGGTGGACATCGGTGGTGGCACCATGGACATGTCGCTGTTTACTGGCGGCGCCCTGCGTCACACCAAGGTGATCCCGTACGCCGGCAGCACGGTGACCAGCGACATTGCCTACGCCTTCGGCACTCCGCCGCTGGATGCGGAGGCGATCAAGGTGCGCTACGGCTGCGCCCTGGGCCGGCTGGTCAGCAAGGAAGACAATATTGAAGTACCCAGTGTCGGCGGTCGTCCGGCGCGCAGCCTGCAACGGCAGACACTGGCCGAAGTGATCGAGCCCCGTTACACCGAGTTGCTCTCCATGGTGAATGATGAGTTGGTGCGGGTACAAAGCGAATTGAAAGCGCAGGGGGTCAAGCATCAGCTTGCAGCCGGTGTGGTCTTGACCGGCGGCGCTGCCCAGATCGAAGGCATTGTGGAGTGCGCAGAGCAGATCTTCCAGAGCCAGGTCCGGGTAGGGGAGCCCATGAATATCCGGGGATTGAGTGATTACGTGCAGGCGCCTGTGTACTCGACTGCGGTCGGGTTGCTGCAGTATGGCCGCACCCATCAATCCACCGGCAGTAGCAAGGAATATGCCGCCAAGGCAAGCGTAGGTGGGCTGGTCAAACGGGTCAGCAACTGGTTGCGTGGCGAGTTCTAAAAGATTTTGCTGAGTCAGGCAAATAAAGCGGAGAGACAACATGTTTGAATTTATGGATAGCCACACTGACGAAGCCGTCATCAAAGTGATTGGTGTGGGTGGCGGCGGCGGCAACGCGGTCGAACACATGGTTCGTCAAAACATCGAAGGTGTCGAGTTCATTACCGTCAACACCGACGCCCAGGCGCTGCGCAACTCCAGTGCCAACACAACCCTGCAGATCGGCGGTGGTATCACCAAGGGTCTGGGTGCCGGGGCCAACCCGGAAGTGGGTCGTGACGCGGCCATGGAAGATCGGGAAGCGCTGCGCGAGCTGCTGACCGGCTCCGACATGGTGTTCATCGCCGCCGGCATGGGCGGTGGTACCGGTACCGGTGCTGCCCCGATCGTGGCCGAAGTGGCCCGCGAGATGGGTATCCTGACAGTTGCTGTCGTAACCAAGCCGTTCTCCTTCGAGGGGAAAAAACGGATGGGCTTTGCCGCCCACGGTATCGAAGAGCTGTCCAAGAACGTCGACTCCCTGATCACCATCCCCAACGACAAGTTGCTGAAGGTGCTGGGTCGTGGCATCTCCCTGCTGGACGCCTTCAAGGCGGCCAACGATGTGCTGCTGGGTGCGGTACAGGGCATTGCCGAGCTGATCACCCGTCCGGGTCTGATCAACGTCGACTTCGCGGACGTGCGTACCGTGATGCGCGAGATGGGTACCGCCATGATGGGTACCGGTTCCGCCTCCGGTGATGACCGTGCCGAAGAAGCGGCCGAGAAGGCTATCTCCAGCCCGCTGCTGGAAGACGTGGATCTGGCCGGTGCCCGCGGCATCCTGGTCAACATCACTGCCGGCATGGACATGACCATCGAAGAGTTCGAAACCGTCGGTAACGCGGTCAAGGCCTTCGCTTCCGAGAACGCCACCGTGGTGGTGGGTACCGTAATCGACCCGGAAATGCACGACGAACTGCGCGTGACCGTGGTTGCCACCGGTATCGGTGCCGAGCGCAAGCCCGACATCACCCTGGTGAAGAACAACATGGTCCAGGAACGTCCGGCTCGTCAGCCCCTGATCAGCGAAGCCCTGCAGTCTCGCGTGATGGAAGAGGCGCCGGCCAAGGTGGTGAACGCCGAGCCGCAAGCTCGTCGCGAACCGGATTATCTCGATATTCCTGCGTTCCTGCGCAAGCAAGCTGACTAAGCCTCTAATGACGCTGGTTTGTTTGTTGCTTAAGGAATGTGCTAAGATGGCCTGCCCACGACCATCTGGTCAGGAATTTGAGCTGTTAAGCGGATACGCCCATGATTAGACAAAGAACCTTGAAAACGAGTGTCCAGGCCACCGGTGTCGGCCTGCATTCGGGCCGGAAAGTCACAATGACGTTCCGTCCGGCGCCTGTTAACACAGGGATCGTTTACTTGCGTACCGATCTGAATCCTGTGGTAGAGCTGCCAGCCAATGCCGATCAGGTGCGTGATACCGTGCTTTGTACCGCTCTGGTGAACGAAGCCGGTGTCCGTGTCTCTACCATTGAGCACCTCTCTGCCGCGCTGGCCGGGATGGGCATCGACAACCTCTATGTCGAGGTCGATGCGCCCGAGATCCCGGTAATGGACGGCAGTGCGCACCCCTTTATCTACCTGCTGCAAGAAGTCGGTATCCGTGAACAGAATGCCCCCAAGCAGTTTGTGCGGATCAAGCAGAGCATTCGGGTTGAAGACGGTGACAAGTGGGCGGAATTCCACCCCTATCGCAACGGCTTCAAGATGGATCTCGAGATCGACTTCCAGCATCCGGTATTTGAAGGACGCAATCAGCGTTGCGTGCTGGATTTCTCCGGTGCCTCTTTCGTAAAAGAGATCAGCCGTGCCCGTACCTTCGGCTTCATGCGTGACATCGAGTATCTGCGTTCCCAGAACCTGGCGCTGGGCGGCAGCCTGGAAAACGCCGTGGTGCTGGATGACTACCGGGTACTGAACGAAGATGGTCTGCGCTACGAAGACGAATTCGTCAAACACAAGATGCTGGATGCGATTGGCGATCTGTACATGTGCAATCGCAGCATCATTGGCGAATTCCGTGCCTACAAGACCGGCCATGCCCTGAACAACAAACTGCTGCGTGCCTTGCTGGCCAAGCAGGAGGCCTGGGAACTGGTGACCTTCGAGGGTGAGGGCGACAAAGCGCCTATCGCTTACTACGATAACGGTCTGGTTCTGGCCTGATAGCCGTGCAACGGAACGTCGGTCCTCTCTCCGCACCGACGTTCCGTCATTTGTTTACTCCATTCTGTAATACCGATTATCTCCCGGTTTTATTTTCCGTGTCGGCCCATGGCCACACTTGACCGAGCAGACTGATTTCTATGAGCATTACCCTGATCCTCCACGGTAAGCAGCGACGCAGGTTGCACTTGCCCAAACAACGTCTGGCCTGGGTCGGCGGTATCCTCTTCACTGTATTGGCCCTGGGGGGCGGCTGGCTCTGGCAGAGCTGGCAGCAAAAGATGGACGCGCTGGAAGTGGCGCTGGCCATGGCCGAACAGCAAAAATCCACGCAAGGGGCTGACGAAGCCCGCGAACAGCTTGCCATGCTGGCTGCCCAGGTGGGCACCATGCAGGGGCAGCTGGGTCGACTCAATGCACTCGGAGAGCGGCTGACCGAAAAAGCCGACCTCGACCCCGAGGAGTTCAATTTCAAGGAGCTGCCCCCCATGGGCGGTCCCTCCTATGATGCGGATCTGGAAGTCAGCCTCAACGAGCTGCAGGACTCCATGAAGCATCTCAGCCAACAGCTCAGCAGTCGTGAAGAGCAGCTGTCGGTACTTGAATCTTTCATCATGAATCACCATATAACCGATGCCGGTTTCATCTCCGGGACACCGGTCAAGCAGGAGCGAGTTTGGGTCTCCTCTGGCTTCGGTGGCCGGGTCGATCCGTTCAATGGTCGTGCCAAGATGCACAAAGGGGTGGATTTCCGTGGCAAGCCCGGCACCCCCATCCTGGCAACGGGCCCAGGCGTTGTAAGCTGGGCGGGCCGTCATCCGGAATTTGGCAACATGGTGGAGATCAACCACGGCAATGGTCTGGTGACCCGTTATGCCCACAACTCCAAGTTGCTGGTCGAAGTGGGCACCCTGGTCGATGAGGGCCAGAAAATTGCCTTGATGGGACGCACCGGTCGCGCGACCGGGGTCCATTTGCATTACGAAGTATTGAAAGATGGTCGTCAGGTGGACCCCGCGCGTTTTCTCAATGCCAGACGGGGTTAGGTTTTTTTCTCCAGGTTCCAGTGACGGAACGCTTATATAACCAGAAATAGTTGGTACCCATGATTAGCACACTGCTTACCAAGATTATCGGCAGCCGGAACGACAGAACGCTCAAGGCTTTGCGTAAAATTGTAAAACAGATCAACGCGATGGAGCCACAGTTCGAAGCTCTGTCCGATGCACAGCTGCAGGCCAAGACGGCCGAGTATCGTCAGCGTCTGGAGCAGGGTGAGACGCTGGAGCAGCTGCTGCCGGAGGCCTTTGCCACCGTGCGTGAAGCCTCCCGTCGGGTGTTCGGCATGCGTCATTTCGACGTGCAGCTGATCGGCGGCATGGTGCTGAACTCCAACCGCATCGCCGAAATGAAGACGGGTGAAGGTAAAACCCTCACCGCCACCCTGCCGGCCTACCTGAATGCCCTGAGCGGCCGCGGCGTGCACGTGGTGACGGTGAACGACTATCTGGCCAAGCGTGACGCCGAGGCGAACCGCCCGCTGTTCGCATTCCTCGGCATGACCGTCGACTGCAACGTGCCCGGCATGGATGCGTCCCAGAAGCGCGACGCCTACGCCGCCGACATCACCTACGGTACCAACAACGAATTCGGTTTCGACTACCTGCGCGACAACATGGCGTTCTCGCCCGAGCAGCGCGTGCAGCGTCCGCTCAACTACGCGCTGGTGGATGAGGTGGACTCGGTGCTCATCGATGAAGCCCGGACCCCGCTCATCATCTCCGGCCCGGCCGAAGACAGTTCCGAGCTCTACATCCGCGTCAACAAGCTGATCCCGCTGCTGGTCAAGCAGGACAAGGAAGATTCCGAAGAGTACACCGGCGACGGCCACTACACGGTGGACGAGAAGAACCGCCAGGCGCTGCTGACCGAGAACGGCCAGATCTTCGTCGAAGAGCTGCTCAAGAAAGAGGGGCTGCTGGCCGAGGACGACTCCCTGTTCTCCGCCACCAACATCAGCCTGCTGCACCACGTCAACGCCGGCCTGCGTGCCCACACCCTGTTTGAGCGCAACGTGGACTACATAGTCCAGAAGGACGAGATCGTCATCGTCGACGAGCACACCGGCCGTACCATGCCGGGTCGTCGCTGGTCCGACGGTCTGCACCAGGCGGTCGAGGCGAAGGAAGGGGTCAAGATCCAGAACGAGAACCAGACACTGGCCTCCATCACCTTCCAGAACTACTTCCGTCTGTACGACAAGCTGGCGGGCATGACGGGTACTGCCGATACTGAAGCCTTTGAATTCCAGCAGATTTATGGCCTGGATACCGTGGTTATCCCGACCAACAAGCCGATGGTGCGCAAGGACATGGGCGATCTGGTCTACCTGACCGCCAACGAGAAGTATGCCGCCATCATCGAAGACATTCGCGGTTGCGTCGAACGCGGCCAGCCGGTGCTGGTCGGTACCGTCTCCATCGAGAACTCCGAGCTGCTCTCCGGCATCCTGACCAAGGAGAAGATCCCGCACAAGGTGCTGAACGCCAAGTTCCACGCCATGGAAGCTGAGATCGTCGCCCAGGCCGGTCAGACCGGCGCCGTCACCATCGCCACCAACATGGCCGGTCGTGGTACCGACATAGTGCTGGGTGGCAACTGGCAAGCGGAAATCGCCCAGCTGGAGAACCCGACCGAAGAGCAGATCGCCGAGCTGAAGGCCGCCTGGCAGGTGCGTCACGATGCGGTGCTGGCCGCCGGTGGTCTGCACATTATCGGTACCGAGCGTCACGAGTCCCGTCGTATCGACAACCAGCTGCGCGGCCGTTCCGGTCGTCAGGGTGACCCGGGCTCCTCCCGCTTCTACCTCTCCATGGAAGATACCCTGATGCGGATCTTCGCCTCCGATCGCGTGACCGGCATGATGAAGAAGCTGGGCATGGAAGAGGGTGAAGCCATCGAGCACCCCTGGGTGACCAAGGCCATCGAGAACGCCCAGCGCAAGGTGGAAGGTCGCAACTTCGACATCCGCAAGAGCCTGCTGGAGTTTGACGACGTGGCCAACGACCAGCGCAAGGTGGTCTATGAGCAGCGCAACGAGCTGCTGGACACCAGCGACATCTCCGAGACCATCCACGTCATCCGTGACGACGTCTACGGCGCCATCATCGACGAGTACATTCCGCCCCAGTCTCTGGAAGAGATGTGGGACGTGCCGGGTCTGGAAGCCCGCCTGAAGTCCGACTTCGCCCTCGATCTGCCGCTGCAGCAGTGGCTGGCGGAAGACGACAAGCTGTATGAAGAGAAGCTGCGCGAGCGCATTCTGGATGAAGCCACCAAGCTCTATGCCCACAAGGAAGAGCTGGTCGGTAAAGAGGTGCTGCGCAACTTCGAGAAGGCGGTCATGCTGCAGACCCTGGACGGCCTGTGGAAAGAGCATCTGGCGGCCATGGATCACCTGCGTCAGGGCATCCATCTGCGCGGTTACGCCCAGAAGAACCCCAAGCAGGAGTACAAGCGCGAATCCTTCGATCTGTTCACCCAGATGCTGGAGACCCTCAAACGCGACGTGGTCAGCATCCTGAGCCGGGTACAGGTACAGGAGCGCGACGTGGAGGCGATGGAAGAGCAGCAGCGCCAGCAGGCCGAGGCCGCTCCCCGTACCTACACCCACGCGACGGCCGACAACCAGCTGGCCGATGAAGAGCAGGCCGAAGCGGGCCCGGTCACCTTCGTGCGGGACGAGCAGAAGGTGGGGCGCAACGATCCCTGCCCCTGCGGCTCCGGCAAGAAATACAAGCACTGCCACGGTCAGTTGACCTGATAGCGCCATGACCATGAATGCACCGCCTCCGGGCGGTGCATTCATTTCTGGCAAGGGAGGAGAAGCGTCATGAGCAAGATGCCGACGGGCTGGGATGCCGCGGCCCACACCAGCTGGCTGGCCGGCCAGCGTCAGGTTGCCATCCAGCAACTGCTGGCGAGGCTCAATGCCAGCGCGGTCAAGCCGGTGGCTCTGCAGCTGCAGTTTGCCTATTACCTCTTTTTGTGCGGTGACCCGGCGTCGGCGGCCCAGGTACTGGAGATGGCTCACAAGGCCGAACCTGGCAACGACGAGGTGCTGCGCAACCTCTGCTCTTGTCTGTCACGGTCCGGTCAATATGAACAGGCGGTGGCGCGGCTGCAGACCCTGTTGCAGCGTCTCCCCGACGACTTCCATGCGCTGGATGCCCTCTGCGCCTCGCTGGCCAAGTTGGAGCGCCACGCCGAGGCTGCCCTGGCGGGAACCCGCTCGCTGGAGCTAAAGGCACGGGTGAGCGACAAGGCGCCGTCAGACTGGACTCTGCCGGCAGTCGCACCGTCGGCCTGGCTGTCGGCAGACAAACAGGATGTCATCGCCTTCTCGCTGTGGGGTAGTGCCCCTCGCTACCTGCGGGGCGCCATCGACAATGTGCTGGCGGCCGCCTATCTCTATCCGGGTTGGCGGGTGCGTTTCTACGTGGATGAGAGCGTGCCTGCCGAGCTGCTCGCTGCGCTGCGCGAACTGGGGGCCGAGCTGTTGCTGCAACCCGCCGGTCAATCTTTGCGTCGGCGCCTCTGCTGGCGCTTTCAGGTAGCCAACGATCCGCGGGTGGGACGCTTTCTGGTGCGGGATGTGGATTCGGTACCGGGTGTACGCGAGCGGCTGGCGGTACAGGAGTGGCTTGCATCGACGCGCTGGTTTCATATCATGCGCGACTGGTGGAGTCATACCGATCTGGTGCTGGCGGGTATGTGGGGTGGGGTGGCTGGTGTGTTGCCGCCACTGGCGCCCCTGCTCGAAGCCTATCAGCCGGACGTCATGGAGACGCCGAATATCGACCAGTGGTTTTTGCGCGACCGACTCTGGGGTTATCTCTCGCAGAGCTGTCTGGTGCATGACCGCTGCTTCACGCCGTCTGGCGCCGCCCCCTGGCCGCAGCCTGTCCCTGACGGGAGCGAGCATGTGGGGCAGGATATCTTTACGGCACAAGGGGAGTTGCAGGCCCGCCGGCTGGCACCCTGGATTGCCCGTTTGCCATGTTTACGCTGAGGACAATGATGGAACAGAAGAAACGGATCTGGGTGGCGGTTGGCGTCATCGAGAACGAACGGGGCGACATCTTCATCGCCAGACGCTCCGCCGATCGTCATCAGGGGGATCGCTGGGAATTCCCCGGCGGCAAGGTGGAGGCCGGAGAGGATCTGCTCACCGCGTTGGACAGGGAGCTGTGGGAAGAGATCGGGATCCGGGTACAGGATTGTGCTCCCTTCATGGAGCTGCATCACGACTACCCGGACAAGCAGGTACTGCTGGATATCTGGAGGGTGACCCGCTTCAGCGGCGAGCCGTTTGGCAAGGAGGGGCAGGAGTGTCGCTGGGTGCCGCTGGCCTCGCTGCATGAGTATCACTTCCCCGACGCCAATGGCCCGATCGTGACGCGCCTGCAGGCATCGCTGGCCGCACAGGGCTGATGTGAGCCGCAGTGCATACCAAAATAAAAAGGGCCGTATCGGCCCTTTTTGCTTGTTGGCTTACTGCCACTGCTCCCCTTCTTCGGGATAGGGCAGCAGCTCGGGATCCACTTCACCCGGGATGCACTTCTGCTCGTCGGCCCACTCGCCGAGATCGATCAGCTGGCAGCGCTTGCTGCAAAACGGGCGAAACGGGCTCTGCGGGCCCCACTCCAGCTCGGTCTGGCAGGTCGGACACTTTACCTTGGTCACCATGGATGCTCCTTAGCAGCAGGCCAGCTGGAAGGGCACGTCACCGATTTGCTGCTCTGCGGTCGGCAAAAAGCGCAGGGCAAACCGGTTCTTGTGGCCGCTCAGGGTCGGGTAGCACTGTTGGGTGCCGCTCAGGCGAATGCGGATCAGCTCGGCACTCTCGGCGGTATCCTGGAAGAAGCCGTTGACGGCCACCTGTTCGCTGAAGTTGCCGGATTCACGCCACAGGCGCAGCAGCAGGGAGATGGCGTTCATCAACAGGTTGATGTCGCTCAGCCACAGCTGCATCTGCTGATGGCGCGTGATGGCCGGGGTGGCGAGCCAGTGGTGTAGTTGCGGCACGTCGAAGGCACAGAGCCCACCCGGGATGGAGAAGCGCTGGCGGATGGAGCCAAGCAGCCGGTCTTCTTTCAGGCGGGCACCGGGACGCGGTGCACTCAGCAAGTTGCGGGAGAGCTGGGTGCTCTCCTGCTGCATCAGGTTGATCTGCTCCAGGTCGACGTCTGGCAGGCTGGCCCAGTGGCTCAGGCGCTGGCTGAGGCGCTCCAGGTCTTTAATCAGGTCGGCACGCAGGTCACCGCGTTCCAGCAACTCCTGCAGGTCGAACAGGCCCTTGAAAAAGGCGATGTGTGCCCAGGGCTGGTCGCTCTCCAGATTGTCGCGGATCTGGGAAAACAGGGACTCCAGACGAAGATAGGTCCGGCTTTTTTCATTGAGGGGAAAATCGTAAATCATGCCTAATCCTGGCCAGCCATAAACCGGCCTAGTGTACTCACAGTTGGCGGGCTTGTTGAGAGGCAAATGCCAGATATGTCTCGTGCAGCGCGAAAATTCGGCTCTTTATTGCCTCGGGCGTGCCGTTCTGGTTGTCCAGCACATCGTCGGCTGCCGCCAGCCGCTCGGTCCGGCTCGCCTGGGCGGCCAGGATGGCCTCAGCCTGCTCCCTGCTCACGCCGTCCCGGCGACAGGTGCGCTCAATCTGGGTCGCTTCGTCCACGTCGATCACCAGTACCCGGTTGGCCAGTGCGGTGAGCCGGTTTTCCACCAGCAGGGGCACCACCAGCAGGCAATAGGGGGAGCGCGCGGCCGCGCACTGGCGCTGCATCTCGCTGCGAATGAGGGGATGGAGCAGGGCGTTGAGCCAGCCCTTGGCCTGCGGGTCAGTGAAGACCCGCTCACGCAGCTGGCGGCGATCGAGCCGGCCATCCGAGGCGATGACGTCTGCGCCAAAATGGGCGGCAATGGCCGCCAGGGCCGGGGAACCGGGCTCCACTACCTCGCGGGCAATGATGTCCGCATCCACTACTTCGATGCCCAGCTCGGCAAACTGATTGGCAACCGTGGTCTTGCCGCTGCCAATCCCGCCGGTAATTGCGACTACATACATGGGTCAGTGCTGCCTTTGATCAGAGAAACGTCGTGAGGTACCAGCGGGTGATGGTATCGCCCCACAGCAGCGCGATCCAGCCGGCGATCGCCAGGTAGGGCCCGAAGGGGATGGGTTTGCCCTGATGATGGTTGCGCAGCAGGATGAGACTTATCCCTATGATGGCGCCGACCAGGGAGGAAAGCAGCAGCACGATGGGCAGGGCCTGCCAGCCCAGCCAGGCCCCCAGCGCCGCCAGCAGCTTGAAGTCGCCGTAGCCCATCCCTTCCTTGCCGGTCAGCAGCTTGAAGGCCCAGTAGAGGCTCCAGAGCACCAGATAGCCCGCCATGGCACCGATCACCGCATCGGCCAGCGGAACGAATCCCCCTGCCAGATTGAACAGCAGGCCGCCCCACAGCAATGGCAGGGTCAGCTGATCCGGCAGCAGCATCTTGTCCAGATCGATGAAAGTGAGCGCCACCAGCCCCCAGGTGAGCAGCAGGGCGGCCAGCAAAGCCCAGCCCGGTGGGAATGTTGCGGCGACGACCAGCGAGAGCAGGGCTGTCAGCAGCTCCACCAGCGGATAACGGGCCGAGATGGGGGCCTGACATTCACGGCAGCGACCCTTGAGCCAGAGCCAGCTGAGTAGGGGGATATTCTCCATGGCCGTGATGGCGTGGCCGCAATGGGGGCAGGCAGAACGCGGCACCATCAGGTTGTAGCGTTCTTCCTGCTGCAGTTGTGTCTCTGGGTTGAAATAGCTGAGGTATTCGGCCTGCCACTCCCGTTCCAGCATGATGGGCAGGCGATGGATCACCACGTTGAGAAAACTGCCGATCATCAGGGAGAAGAGGAATACCAGCGAAAAATAGAGCCAGGGCAGGCTGTGAAAAACGTCAGTGATCAGCAACATCGGGTTCCGGATTGGTTGGGGGTCAGTGGATGACCGACCCCAGTTTGAAGATGGGCAGGTACATGGCGACCACCATGCCGCCGACCAGTACCCCCAGCACCACCATGATGAGAGGTTCCAGCAGGCTGGTGAGGCCGTCGACCAGATCGTCCACCTCCTGTTCGAAGATGGTGGCGACCTTGGAGAGCATATCATCGATGGCGCCTGACTCCTCGCCAATCATCACCATCTGAATCACCATGTCGGGGAAGAGATCGACGGTGCGCATGGCCACGTTGATCTGCATGCCAGCCACCACCTCGTTACGAATGGCCATGACGGCGGTGCGATAGACATAGTTGCCGGAGGCACCAGCGGCGGAGATCAGGGCATCCACCAGCGGGATACCGGCAGAAAAGGTGGTGGAGAGGGTGCGGGCGAAGCGGGCCATGGCGGCCTTGTGCAATATCATGCCGACCACCGGGATGGTCAGAATGAACTTGTCGGTGTTGTCTCTGACTTTCTGCGAGGCACGCCAGGCTCGCACGTAGAGGAAGATGGCGAGTGCAACCCCGCCAAAGATCATATACCACCAGTTCTGCATGAAGCGGGAGATGCCGATGACGAACTGGGTAAAGGCGGGCAGTTCGGCGCCGAAGCTCTTGAAGATGTCCTCAAACTGCGGAATGACGAACAGCAGCAGAATGGAGGTGACGACAATGGCGACCAAGATGACCATGGTGGGGTAGAACATGGCCTTCTTGATCTTGGATTTGAGCGCTTCGGACTTTTCGCGATAAGTCGCGATGCGGTCGTAGATGGTCTCCAGGGCGCCGGACTGCTCGCCCGCCTCGACCAGGTCGCAATAGAGATCATCGAAGTGGCGGGGATGGCGGCGCAGCGCCTCGGACATGGGGGTACCGGTCTCCACATCGGCGGCTATCTGACCCATCAGCTCGCGCATGGCCGCTTTCTCGTGGCTGCGAGCGATGATCTGCAGGCTCTGGACCAGAGGTACGCCGGCTGACAGCATGGTGGTGATCTGGCGGGAGACGACGGCAATGTCCATCGGCTTGATCTTGGCGCCGCCCTTGGAGAAGAGTCCCTGGCTCTTCTTGCTCACCTTGGTGACGTTGACGCCCTGCTTGCGCAGCTCGGCCTTGACCGTATTGATGCTGTCGGCCTGCAGCTCGCCTGAGACCTTCTGGCCCTTGCGGTTCACCCCGCTCCAGCGAAAGGCGAAGACTTTCTTGGGGGCATTCTGTTTCTGGGTTAGCGTTGCCATCACTGCGTCCTGCAATGGGGCCCGGTTTGCTCGTCGCTAAGAGAAGCAACCTCGGCCTGATGGAAATCGCCAGGGCCGGCGGCACCTGGATGAATCGGCTGAGCGATAGACTCTGTCAGTTGGTTGTTACCCGGTTTATCTCGGCCAGGCTGGTCACCCCCAGTCGGGCCTTCTCAAGACCGGAGGTGCGCAAGGTCCGCATGCCCTCCTTCTGGGCAATGGCCGCAATCTGCATGGAATTGGCTCCCTGCATGATCAATTTTGCAATATTTTCTGACATCAACAGGATCTCGTAGATGCCGACCCGTCCCTTGTAGCCGCCAGAACACTCCTTGCAGCCAACCGGCTTGAACAGCCGCAAGCCTGCTGCCAGTTGCTGTTGGGTGAACCCCAACTCCAGCAGTTCAGCCTCCGGCACCACCTCGGGGGCCTTGCAGTGGTCGCACAGCTTGCGTGCCAGTCGCTGGGCCATGATCAGGGTAACCGAGGAGGCGATGTTGAAGGCGGGTACTCCCATGTTCATCATCCGGGTCAGCGTCTCGGCCGCCGAGTTGGTGTGCAATGTGGAGAGCACCAGGTGGCCGGTTTGCGCCGCCTTGATGGCGATCTCGGCGGTTTCAAGATCCCGTATTTCCCCGACCATCACCACATCGGGATCCTGGCGCAGAAAGGAGCGCAGGGCACTGGCGAAGGTCAGCCCAGCCTTGGGGTTGACCTGCACCTGATTGACCCCAGGCAGGTTGATTTCCACCGGGTCTTCGGCGGTCGAAATATTCACTTCTGTGGTGTTGAGAATGTTCAGGCCGGTGTAGAGCGACACCGTCTTGCCCGAGCCGGTCGGGCCGGTCACCAGGATCATGCCCTGAGGCTTCGAGAGCGCACGCAGATATTGCGCCTTCTGCCGATCGTCGAAGCCGAGCTGCTCGATATTGAGGCGCGCAGCGGAAGAGTCGAGCAGACGGATAACGATCTTCTCGCCCCACATGGTGGGCAGAGTGTTGACCCGCATATCCATCGACTTGTTGCGCGACATCTTCAATTTGATGCGGCCATCCTGGGGCAGCCGTCGTTCGGCGATGTCCAGGCGCGCCATCACCTTGAGGCGGGCCGAGAAGCGGTTGGCCAGATTGACCGGCGGCGTCGCTACCTCATGCAGGATCCCGTCTATCCGAAAGCGAATACGGTACTTGGTCTCATAGGGCTCGAAGTGGAGGTCGGATGCACCGCGCTTGATGGCATCCATCATGATCTTGTTGATGTATTTGACGATGGGGGCGTCATCGTCCGCCGTGTTGACGCTCTCGTCGAGTCGTGACCCCTCGTCAGACACCTCCAGCTCGGAGATCTCGGATTCGTCGATGTCCTCCATGCCGAGGGCGTCCTGATCGCTCTCCATCAGCTTGCTGATGGCGGCGGTCAGCTTGTTCTCTTCGACCAGCAGGGCCTCGGTGTGCAGCCCGAAGCTGAAACCAAAATCCTCCAGTGCCGACACATTGGTCGGGTCGGACATGGCGATATAGAGGGTGTGGCCCTGGGTGTAGATGGGCAGTACATGGTGTTTCTCAATCAGCTTCTGATTGAGGTACTTCTGCGGGATCTCGGCCAGGTCGAAGGCGGCAAGATCCAGCAGAGGTACCCCATATTCCAGCTCGCAGAAGTCGGCCAGCGCCTTGCTGTCGAGGATTTCGTTCTCGATCAGAAAGGTCACAAAGGGCTTGCGCTGCGCCTTGGCCTGGCTCAGATAGCGCTGTGAGTCGGACTCACTGAGCAGGGAAGAAGCGGCCAGGCTTAACGCCAGGCCGCTATGGGGGCTAGAGGTCATACCGATTTAGCAAATACCGTCAGCAACACAGGTGCCAGTTTTCGCCCACGTTAGCTTGCCCGATGCTTGTAAAGTGGGAGTAAGGATATACGTATATGCAGCAGGTGTAGCTTGGTTATCTAGAATACCATTAGCTGTTGCAGTGATTGCTGCTGTTGTTGCATCTAAAGCAATACTACCAACGAAACCTTCGTTGGCAGCTGGTAATGCTGGAATACCATTGGTACTAGCAGTACCACACTGTGCAATCGTATTACCATTTTGTACGCAGAGTTCAATGGCGGTTTTGTATGGCCCTGTAGCCGCAACAACCTCTGAGAATCTGGCTTTTTTGGTATAAGTCTGATACGCCGGCAGCGCAATGGCGGCCAAGATGGCGACGATCGCGACCACGATCATCAATTCGATAAGGGTAAAGCCTGATTGTTTCTTCATTTCAAATATCCTTTTTGTCCTTGGTTCCTGGGAAGTGCCGGTGGAAAACTATCCACACGTCAGTATCTTATCCGAGCTGTCCGACTTGGCAACAGAGGTCGGGGTCTTTGTTAACAATCTTTCTGTCATTTGCGAAAAATTTGATATAAATCATGGATGAAGAGCCCCTATCGACTCTTTTTAGCTGGCGGGGATGGGTCCATCTCACACTCCTTTGCCGAGGGATCCTGCCTTAAAGAAAAGGCGCCCATGGCGCCTTTTGCAAGTCCTTCATCTTGTTATATGTCACCGGCCCGACGGGGCATGGTGAACGCCCTTCGGTTAGATAAAACGCATCGAGAGGTCCAGGGCTCGCACATGTTTGGTCAGGGCACCGACCGAGATGAAGTCGACACCGGTAGCCGCATATTCGGCCAGGGTGTCCAGCGTGACGTTGCCGGAGACCTCCAGCTTGGCCCGCTCCTGATTAAGAGCAACGGCCTCGCGCATCATGGGTACGTCGAAGTTGTCCAGCATTACTATGTCTGCCTGGGCTGCCAGTGCCTGTTCCAGTTCTACCAGCGATTCGACCTCGACTTCCACCGGTTTGCCAGGATTGAGCCGGCGAGCCTCGGCAATAGCCTGCGCTATGCCACCACAGGCGAGAATATGGTTCTCCTTGATGAGATAGGCGTCATAGAGGCCGATGCGGTGATTCTTGCCACCGCCGCAGGTGACCGCATACTTCTGGGCGCTGCGAAGGCCGGGCAGGGTCTTGCGGGTGTCGAGCAGGCGGCAATCTGTGCCTGCCAGCTCGGCCACGTAGCGGGCGGTGAGGGTGGCGACGCCGGAGAGGGTCTGCACGAAGTTCAGCGCATTGCGCTCGCCGGTCAGCAGGGTGCGAGCCGGGCCGTGCAGACGGAACAGCTCCTGATTGGGGGTGAGCACTTCACCATCCTGCACCAGCCACTCCACCTGCACATCGCCACCAAGCTGGGTGAATACCTCGTCTACCCAGGGTTGGCCGCAGAAGACGCCGGCTTCGCGGGTGATGACTCGGGCCGTCGAGATGCGATCCGCCGGGATCAGCTGGGCCGTGATATCGGCGCTGGCATCCGGTTGGTCCAGCGCGGTGAGGGCGTCGCCCAAGTCTTCGAGTAATGCGGCGCGCACGGCGCGACGGATGTCCTGTTGTAGCATGCCTTTATTCCTGCAAAGGTCTGAGCAGCAACTGCCGCTCCTTTTGAACCAGCTCCAGCCGGCCGAGGGCATTCATGCCTACCAGCACCTCGTCGCCAGCCGCCGCCGGGTTGATAAAGATGGCCAGATCGTACAAGGTCAATGGTCCCATCGCCAGCGTTTCGATGGTGCCGTTGCCGACCCGGATAAACCCGGCTGCCGTATTCACCTGGCTGCTGCCGTGGGCGGTCAGGCCGAGCCGCTCGGCGACCCGTTGTGGCACTGTGATGCGCGTTGCGCCGGTATCGAGCAGCAGTTGCACCGGCTGGCCGTTGATGGCACCCTCCAGTCGATAGTGGCCGCTCTGGTCGGCCCTCAGCAGGAGTTCGCCGCTGGCGGTGACGCTCTGTTGGGTGCGGGAGTGGAAGTAGAGGGTCAGCAGGCCCATCAAAGAGAGCCAGGCCAGTAGCCAGAACCAGCGCGCCGTTTGCTGCATACCTCATCCATATCGAGCCAAAGATGACCCAGCCTAACACACAATTTTCCACTGATTCAGCGGCTTGGTGACAAGATGCCGGCCCGGATCGCGCTTTTCCCCTCAACTCGTATCGAGTAGCCGATGACCCATCCTGACCCCATGTTTTCCATCGACGCCGCCGGCTGGTGCCGGGAGGCTCGCCGGGTGCCCTCTCCCCACCACAACGAGCGGGCCAGCCCGAGCGACATCTCTCTGCTGGTGGTGCATGGCATCAGCCTGCCGCCAGGAGAGTTCGGCGGCCCCTTCATCGACGATCTCTTTATGGGCAGGTTGGATCCCGCGGCGCACCCCTACTTTGTCGACATTCATCAACTGCGGGTCTCGGCGCACTGTCTGATCCGGCGCGATGGTGAACTGGTGCAGTATGTGCCGTTTGGTGCCAGAGCCTGGCATGCCGGGGTCTCGAGCTGGCAGGGGAGGGAGGCGTGCAACGACTTCTCCATCGGCATCGAGCTGGAAGGGACCGACGAACTGCCCTACACGGACGCACAGTATGAGGTATTGGTTGGGCTCAGCCGAACCTTGTCGAGTCATTATCCCGCCATCACGGCGGATCGTATCGTCGGCCATTGCGACATAGCGCCGGGGCGCAAGACGGATCCGGGTGAGAGTTTCGAATGGCAGCGATATCGCCAGGCACTCAACTTTAAGTAAATATTCTAAAAATAAGTTTGTGTTTTTAAAACAATGGCTTGCCTCTATGGCAGGCCATTTTTATTCGCTGTTGATCAAATGTTGCCTGTGAGCCATGTCAAAAATATTGGTCTGACCAATTTCTATGAGCCAAATCATAAATCCCTCTATTTACCCCTTAAGTGGCAAGGTTGATTCTTGATTCAGATCATCTTTTGGGTGGACTTTTCCCATGCCCTCTGCTAATTTTCGCCCCATTCATGAAATTGGTAATACCAATTTAACAAAGCAGCCTCATGCCCTATCTCAAGATTACTCAACCCAAGTTGGCAGACGCCATTGTCGCCGAGCTGGAACAGATGATTCTGGAAGGCAGTTTGCAGCCGGGCCAGAAGTTGCCGCCCGAGCGGGAACTGGCCATCCAGTTTCAGGTTTCGCGCCCTTCGCTGCGCGAAGCCATCCAGCGTCTCGAGGCAAGAGGACTCTTGTATCGTCGTCAGGGCGGCGGCACTTACGTACAGAATGCCTTGAGCAAAGGGATCGCCGATCCCCTGTTCGAGCTGCTCAGCACCCACCCGGAAGCCCAGTACGACCTGCTGGAGTTTCGCCATGCGCTGGAAGGCATCTGTGCCTACTATGCTGCATTGCGGGGAACGGAAGCCGATTTCGAGCGGATCCGTCAGGTGCAGTCCGCCATCGAGGAGGCTGGCCAGCAAGGCTCGCTGGTAGCCGAATCTGCTGCCGTCACCCAGTTCTATCTGGCGGTGGCCGAAGCGTCCCACAACGTGGTGCTGCTGCATCTGCTGCGGGCCATGGGCCCCATGCTTGAGCAGAACATTTTACGCAATAACGAAATTCTGAATCGCCGTCCGGGAGTGGTCGCCAAGATCCGTCGCCATCGCGCGCATCTGATCGAGGCTATCCTGTCGGGGGCTCCGGAGCGGGCCAGGGCAGCTTGTCATGAGCACCTGGCCTTTATCGAGGACACCTTGTTGGATATGCAGAGGGAAGACAGCCGGATCCAGCGATCCATGCGTCGGATCCGTCAGCAGGAAAACTAATCCCACAAGGCTTTATTGTCGAATGCTTGCGCCCTTCGCCGTGCAATGCCGTGCAATCACAACATAATAGGAACCAGCCATGTCTGATATCCTGAAGAACGATGTGGACCCGATAGAAACGCTGGAGTGGCTTGCCTCTCTGGAATCCCTGCTGCGTGAAGAGGGTCCGCAACGCGCTCAGTTCATCCTTGAACAGTTGGCCGAGAAAGCCCGCGCAAGCGGTGTGGACGTGGCTGCCAAGGCAAATCGCGACTACATCAACACCATCCCGTCCAGCGACGAGCCGGCTTACCCGGGCGACCTGGAGATGGAGCGTCGCATTCGCGCCATCATCCGCTGGAACGCCATGATGATCGTGCTGCGCGCCTCCAAGAAAGACCTGGACCTGGGCGGTCACATGTCTTCCTTCGCCTCTTCCGCGACCATCTACGAAGTCTGCTACAACCACTTCTTCCGTGCCCGCAACGAGAAGGACGGTGGCGACCTGGTTTACTTCCAGGGTCACATCTCCCCGGGCATCTACGCCCGTGCATTTGCCGAAGGTCGTCTGACCGAAGAGCAGCTGGACAACTTCCGTCAGGAAGTGGATGGCAAGGGTATCCCTTCCTACCCGCACCCGAAACTGATGCCGGACTTCTGGCAGTTCCCGACCGTCTCCATGGGTCTGGGCCCCATCGCCGCCATCTATCAGGCCCGCTTCCTGAAGTACCTGACCGACCGTGGCATCAAGGATTGCTCCGAGCAGACCGTTTACGCCTTCCTGGGTGACGGCGAGATGGACGAGCCGGAAGCCAAGGGCGCCCTGACCGTTGCCGTGCGTGAAAAGCTCGACAACCTGGTGTTCGTGGTCAACTGCAACCTGCAGCGTCTGGATGGCCCGGTTGTCGGCAACGGCAAGGTCATCAACGAGCTGGAAGGCCTGTTCGCTGGCGCCGGCTGGGACGTCACCAAGGTTATCTGGGGTCGCAAGTGGGATGAGCTGCTGAAGAAAGACACTTCCGGAAAGCTGATCCAGCTGATGAACGAGACCGTGGATGGTGACTACCAGACCATGAAGTCCCGCGATGGCGGCTACGTGCGCGAGCACTTCTTCAACCGTTACCCGGAAACCGCCGCGCTGGTCAAAGACATGACTGACGAGGAGATCTTCGCCCTGAACCGCGGTGGTCACGATCCTCGCAAACTGTTTGCCGCTTTCTCCAAAGCCGCACAGACCAAGGGCAAGCCGACCGTGATCCTGGCCAAGACCATCAAGGGCTATGGCATGGGCGAAGCGGCCGAAGGCAAGAATATCGCTCACCAGGTCAAGAAGATGGATCTGGGCTCAGTGCGTCACCTGCGCGATCGTTTCAACCTGCCGGTCACCGACGAGCAGCTGGAAAACCTGCCGTACCTGAAGATCGAAGAGGGTACCGAAGAGCACAAGTACCTGCACGCCCGTCGTGCCGCGCTGAAGGGTTATGTACCGACCCGTCTGCGCGAGAGCACCACCAAGCTGGAAATTCCGGCACTGGATGCCTTTGGTCCGCTGCTGGGTGAACAGGCGCGTGAAATCTCCACCACCATGGCGTTCGTGCGCTCCCTGAACGTGATGCTGAAAGACAAGTCCATCGGCAAGCGCATCGTGCCGATCCTGGCTGACGAAGCCCGTACCTTCGGTATGGAAGGCCTGTTCCGCCAGATCGGTATCTACAGCCCGCACGGTCAGCAGTACACCCCGCAAGACCGCGACATCGTCTCCTACTACAAGGAAGACAAGCAGGGTCAGGTTCTGCAAGACGGTATCAACGAGCTGGGTGCCATGTCCTCCTGGCTGGCTGCTGCGACCTCTTACAGCACCAACGATTGCCCGATGATCCCGTTCTACATCTACTACTCCATGTTCGGCTTCCAGCGGATCGGCGACATGGCGTGGGCAGCCGGTGACCAGCAAGCCCGTGGCTTCCTGCTGGGTGCGACCTCCGGTCGTACTACCCTGAACGGCGAAGGTCTGCAGCACGAAGATGGTCACAGCCACATCCTGGCCAACACCATCCCGAACTGCGTCTCCTACGACCCGTCCTACGCCTACGAAGTGGCGGTGATCGTACAGGACGGTCTGCGCCGTATGTACGGTGAGAACCCGGAGAACGTGTTCTACTACATCACCACTCTGAACGAGAACTACGCCATGCCGGCCATGCCGGAAGGCGCCGAGGAAGGCATCCGCAAGGGTATCTACAAGCTGGAAACCGTGGCAGGCACCAAGGCCAAGGTACAGCTGCTGGGTTGTGGCTCCATCCTGGGTCACGTGCGCACCGCCGCGCAGATCCTGGCCAGCGAATACGGCATCGGTTCCGACGTGTTCAGCGTCACCTCCTTCAACGAGCTGGCTCGTGACGGTCAGGACGCGGATCGCTGGAACATGCTGCACCCGACTGCCGAGGCTCGTGTTCCCTACATCGCTCAGGTACTGGGCAGCGAAGCCACCATCGCCGCGACCGACTACATGAAGTCCTTCGCCGATCAGGTGCGTGCCTTCGTGCCGACCGAAAACTACCGCGTGCTGGGTACCGACGGTTACGGCCGTTCCGACAGCCGTGCCAACCTGCGTCGTCACTTCGAAGTGAACGAGTTCTACGTAGTGGTTGCTGCCCTGACCGAACTGGCCAAGCGCGGCGAGGTAGACAAGCAGGTTGTGGCCGAGGCCATCGCCAAGTACGGCATCGATGCCGACAAGGTCAACCCGCTGTACGCGTAAGAGGATCAAGTGTCGTGCCGGGACTCGCTGCCCGGCACGACCTTGCAAAGGTTAACGCGAGAGACGCGTGACAGCAGTCGGTCACGCGGATGCACGCAAGAGGATAAAGCACAATGTCCAAACAGATTATGGTGCCGGATATCGGCGCCGATGAAGTTGAAGTCACCGAGATCATGGTGGCCGTGGGTGACAAGGTCGAACTCGATCAGTCCATCATCGCGGTAGAAGGCGACAAGGCCTCCATGGAAGTCCCGGCCCCGTCCGCCGGTATCGTCAAAGAGATCCTGATCAAGGTGGGCGACAAGGTTGCCACCGGTTCCCAGATCATGATCTTCGAAGCCGAGGGTGCTGCCGCACCGGCGCCGGCCCAGGCCGCTGCACCGGTTGCAGCCGCACCGGCCGCCGCTCCTGCTGCTGCCGCTCGCAAAGACGTGCACGTGCCGGACATCGGTGACGACGAAGTGGACGTGACCGAGATCATGGTTGCCGTGGGCGACATGGTTGAAGCCGACCAGTCCATCATCGCCGTGGAAGGTGACAAGGCCTCCATGGAAGTGCCGGCACCGTTCGCGGGCCGCGTGGTCGAGATCAAGGTTGCCGCTGGCGCCAAGGTCTCTACCGGTTCTCTGGTGATGGTGTTCGAAGTGGCTGGCGCCGCTCCTGCCGTTGCTGCTGCACCGGCCCAGGCTGCCGCTCCCGTGGCTGCTGCCCCGGTTGCCGCTGCTGCCAAAGAGGTCAATGTACCAGATATCGGTGGCGACGAAGTCGAAGTCACCGAGATCATGGTCGCCGTGGGTGACAAGGTTGAAGCCGACCAGTCCCTGATCGCCGTGGAAGGTGACAAGGCCTCCATGGAAGTGCCTGCGCCGTTCGCCGGTGTGGTCAAGGAGATCAAGGTGAAGGCGGGTGACAAGGTCTCCACCGGTTCCCTGATCATGGTATTCGAAGTGGCTGGTGCCGCTCCGGCTGCCGTGGCGGCTCCGGCTCCTGCCGCTGCACCTGTTGCTGCCGCTGCTCCTGCTCCGGTTGCCCAGGCTGCTGCCGCCTCCGACTTCGTTGCCAACGATGCCTACGTACACGCCTCTCCGGCGGTACGCCGTCTGGCTCGCGAGTTTGGTGTCAACCTGGCCAAGGTGAAAGCCTCCGGTCGCAAGGGTCGCATCGTCAAAGAAGACGTGCAGGCCTACGTGAAGGATGCGGTCAAGCGCGCCGAGTCCGCTCCGGCTGCAGGTCAAGGCACTGGTAACGGCAACGGCATGAGTGTGCTGGCGTGGCCGAAGGTCGATTTCAGCAAGTTCGGTGATGTGGAAGAGGTCGATCTGACCCGCATCCAGAAGATCTCCGGTCCGAACCTGCACCGCAACTGGGTCATGATCCCCCATGTCACCCAGTTCGACGAAGCCGATACCACCGAGCTGGAAGCGTTCCGCAAAGAGCAGAACGCGATGCTCGAGAAGCAGAAGGCAGACGTGAAGATCACCCCGCTGGTGTTCATCCTGAAAGCCGCCGCCAAGGCGCTGGAAGCCCATCCGCGCTTCTGCAGCTCCCTGTCCGAAGATGGCAGCAAGCTGATCATGAAGAAGTACATCCACATCGGTGTGGCGGTGGATACCCCCAACGGTCTGGTTGTGCCCGTGGTGCGCGACGTCAACAAGAAGGGCATCATGGAGCTGTCTCGCGATCTGGCCGAGATCTCCAAGAAGGCCCGTGCCGGCAAGCTGACCGCTGCCGACATGCAGGGCGGTTGCTTCACCATCTCCAGCCTGGGTGGCATCGGTGGTACCAGCTTTACCCCGATCGTCAACGCACCGGAAGTGGCCATCTTGGGCGTCTCCAAGTCCGAGATGAAGCCGAAGTGGAACGGCAAAGAGTTCGCGCCACGCCTGATGCTGCCGCTGGCCCTGAGCTACGACCACCGCGTCATCGATGGTGCCGATGGAGCCCGCTTCATCACCACCATGAACGGCGTGCTGTCCGACATCCGTCGACTGGTCCTGTAAGTGAGAGGGCGGGCCCAGAGCCTGCCCTTTTTACTTCTCATTTCGTTAACAGGATTGTAAACTTGCCCCGTTTTTTTCACGGCTGCAGCCGCCTTGTCCTGGCTTAAGACTGCGCTGTCCGGGGATATAAGAACGACAAAGAGGTCATGATGAGTAAAGAAATCAAAACCCAGGTCGTAGTACTGGGTGCTGGCCCTGCCGGTTATTCCGCTGCTTTCCGTGCGGCTGACTTGGGTCTGGATACCATTATCGTCGAGCGTTACTCCACCCTGGGGGGCGTCTGCCTGAACGTGGGCTGCATCCCGTCCAAGGCGCTGCTGCACGTCGCCAAAGTCATTGAAGAAGCCAAGGCGCTGGCCGAGCACGGCATCGTCTTCGGTGCCCCGCAGACCGACATCGACAAGGTGCGTCTGTGGAAAGAGAAAGTCATCAACCAGCTGACCGGCGGTCTGGCCGGCATGGCCAAGATGCGTAAAGTCCAGGTTGTGAACGGCTTCGGCAAGTTCACCGGCCCGAACACCCTGGAAGTGGAAGGCGCCGACGGCAAGACCACCGTCACCTTCGACAACGCCATCATCGCCGCCGGTTCCCGTCCGGTTAAGCTGCCGTTCATCCCCCATGACGACCCCCGTGTATGGGACTCTACCGATGCTCTGGAACTGACTACCGTTCCGGGCAAGCTGCTGGTCATCGGTGGCGGCATCATCGGTCTGGAGATGGGTACCGTGTACTCCTCCCTGGGCTCCGAGATCGACGTGGTGGAATTCGCCGACCAGCTGGTACCGGCTGCCGACAAAGACATCGTCAAGATCTACACCAAGCGCGTCGCCAAGAAATTCAACATCATGCTGGAGACCAAGGTCACCGCAGTTGAAGCCCGTGAAGACGGCCTGTACGTCTCCTACGAAGGCAAGCACGCCCCGGCCGAGCCGGTTCGTTACGACAACGTGCTGGTTGCCGTAGGTCGTGTGCCGAACGGCAAGATGCTGGATGCCGAGAAGGCCGGCGTTGCCGTGACCGAGCGCGGTTTCATCGAGGTGGACAAGCAGCTGCGTACCAACGTGGCGCACATCCACGCCATCGGCGACATCGTCGGTCAGCCGATGCTGGCTCACAAGGGTGTACACGAAGGCCACGTGGCGGCCGAAGTCATCGCCGGCAAGAAGCACTACTTCGACCCGAAAGTGATCCCGTCTATCGCCTACACCGAGCCGGAGATGGCCTGGGTGGGTCTGACCGAGAAGGAAGCCAAGCAACAGGGCCTGAACTTCGAAGTCGCCACCTTCCCGTGGGCTGCTTCCGGTCGCGCCATCGCGTCCGACTGCTCCGACGGCATGACCAAGCTGATCTTCGACAAGGAGAGCGGCCGCGTCATCGGTGGTGCCATCGTGGGTACCAACGGTGGTGAACTGCTGGGTGAAATCGGTCTGGCCATCGAGATGGGTGCCGACGCCGAAGACATCGCGCTGACCATCCACGCTCACCCGACTCTGCACGAGTCCGTGGGTTTGGCTGCCGAAGTGTTCGAAGGCTCCATCACCGACCTGCCGAACGCCAAGGCCAAGAAGAAGAAGTAATTCTCTTCCCGCCTCATGAAAAAGCCGCTCAATCGAGCGGCTTTTTGTTTTTCAGCGGCAGGAGGCAGGTTGTCAGCAGCGCCCCTTCTTCGCCTGGCCGGGCGGGCAGAAGGTGCCGTAGCCCCCCCGATCCCCGTCGCTGACCCGGATCCGGGTATCGTCCACGCTCACGTCGGCACCGTGCACCCGTACCGGTCCGCTGCTACAGGCGCTGAGCAGCCCCCCCAGCACTATCATCACTACCAGCTTGCCCATAACTCCTCCTCTCATTTTCCTGATTATGGGGCATTTTCAGAAGCCGGTGGAGGCGGCGCAAAAGCGCCTGCGTCACGGCTTGCCGTGGTGGCGACAGAGGGCGCCGCAGCACCCTCTGTCGGGTGATGAAGTGAGCGCCAAAAGTTACAGACGGAAGTTGCCGACCAGCTTGTCCAGCTCGCCGGAGAGGTGCTGCAGGCTGCGGCTCGACTCGGTGAGCTGGTGGGCGATGTCGGCGGTCTCCATGGTGAGCTGGTTGATGTCTTCCACGTTGCGGTTGATCTCGCCCACCACGCTGGACTGCTCCTCGGTGGCGGTGGCGACCTGGATGTTCATGTCGCTGATCTGGGTGATGTGGGCGGTGATCTGGCCGAGGGCGCCGTTGGCGGCATCGGCCTGGGTGACCACTTCCAGGCTCTGGTTGCGGCCCTGGGTCATGGCGTTGACCGCGCGGGCGCTCTGCTCCTGCAGCCGGTTGATCATGCCCTGGATCTCGGCGGTGGAGGCGGCGGAGCGGCTGGCGAGGTTGCGCACCTCGTCGGCCACCACCGCGAAGCCGCGGCCCTGCTCGCCGGCGCGGGCGGCCTCGATGGCGGCGTTGAGCGCCAGCAGGTTGGTCTGCTCCGAGATGCTGCGGATGGTGTCGAGGATGCTGCCGATGGAGTCGGTCTGGCTGGCCAGCGACTCGATGACCCCGGCCACCCCTTCAATCTCGCCGGAGAGGCCGACGATGCCGTGGCGGGCCTGAGCAACCACGCCGGCCCCCGCATCCGCCTGCTCATTGGCCTGTCTCGCCACCTCTGCGGCGAGGGAGGCATTGCCGGCGATTTCGCTTACAGTGGCCCCCATCTCATGGATGGCGGTGGCCACCTGCACGGTGCGATCCCGCTGGGCGGTGCAGTTGTGCTGGGTGAGCTGGGCCTTGGCGGCCACCTCGTCGGCGGTGGCGGCCAGTTGATGGGAGTTGCGGGCTACCTGCTCGATGGCGCTGTGGATCTTGCTGACGAAGTGATTGAAGCTCACCGTGATCTCCGCCAGCTCGTCATTGCCCTTCAGCTGGGCACGGGAATCCAGCGCCAGGTGTTCGGCGGCATAGCCAATGTACTGCTGCAGGAAGCTGACGCGATTGCGCAGGCCACGCAGTACCAGAAAGGAGACCAGCAGGCAGATGACGAGTGCGCCTCCTATGATGGCGAGCATCTGGCTTTCGCCCCGTGCGAAGCTCTGCTGACTGATGGCGTGACGCTGCTGGGCCAGCTTCATCAGTTCGTCGAGCTGGGTATTGGCACTCTTGCGCATGGTGCCGTAGGTCACCGCGTAGCGCTCCTTGTAGATGCGCCGTGCACTCTCCATGTCACCCTGCTCCATGGCGGCCAGCATGGGCTGCAACTCACTCTTTTCCATCGCCTCGAATTGTTCGAACAGCTGCTGGGCATTTTGCCGCGCGGCAGGATCGACCTGGGCGTTGACCGCTAGCTGCATGGCCTGGCGCATCTCGGGGATGTCCTCTTCCCGTGTCTCCTTGACCCGGGTCAACACCCCTTTTTCATCCTTGAGCGAGGTTTCTTGCAGCAGCATCATGTCGAGCCCCACCCGCATGCGGGGGATGCGCGACACTACCTCTGCCATGGCCCGCATCGGGGTGGCGGTGTTCTCGTAGAGCTCGGTGGCCTGTCGTTCGATAGCGCCCATGCTGCGAAGGCTGGCGGCGCCCACCAGCAGCAGCGCCAGACAGGGCACGGCGACAGCCAGTATCAACTGGCTCTTGATTGTCAGTTTACCCTCTAGCATGGGCTCTCCTCGCTGATCATGACGATGTGAATTATCACAGTATAAATCGACGGATCTGGCGCCAACTTGAGCCTTTGTTAACAAACGGCCAACAAAAAGGGGCGCCATGCGCCCCTTGTGATGTCAAAAGCCTCAAAGTCGGAAGTTGCCGACCAGCTTGTCCAGCTCGCCGGAGAGGTGCTGCAGGCTGCGGCTCGACTCGGTCAGCTGGTGGGCGATGTCGGCGGTCTCCATGGTGAGCTGGTTGATGTCCTCTACGTTGCGATTGATCTCGCCCACCACGCTGGACTGCTCCTCGGTGGCGGTGGCGACCTGGATGTTCATGTCGCTGATCTGGGTGATGTGGGCGGTGATCTGGCCGAGGGCGCCGTTGGCGGCATCGGCCTGGGTGACCACTTCCAGGCTCTGGTTGCGGCCCTGGGCCATGGCGCTGACGGCACGGGCGCTCTGCTCCTGCAGCCGGTTGATCATGCCCTGGATCTCGGCGGTGGAGGCGGCGGAGCGGCTGGCGAGGTTGCGCACCTCGTCGGCCACCACCGCGAAGCCGCGGCCCTGCTCGCCGGCACGGGCCGCCTCGATGGCGGCGTTGAGCGCCAGCAGGTTGGTCTGCTCCGAGATGCTGCGGATGGTGTCGAGGATGCTGCCGATGGAGTCGGTCTGGCTGGCCAGCGACTCGATGACCCCGGCCACCCCTTCAATCTCGCCGGAGAGGCCGACGATGCCGTGACGGGCCTGGGCTACCACCACGGCGCCGGCATCGGCCTGCTCGTTGGCCTGCTTGGCCACGTCAGCCGCCAGCGAGGCATTGCCGGCGATTTCACTCACGGTGGCCCCCATCTCGTGGATGGCGGTGGCCACCTGCACGGTGCGATCCCGCTGGGCGGTGCAGTTGTGCTGGGTGAGCTGGGCCTTGGCGGCCACCTCGTTGGCGGTGACGGCGAGCTGGCGGGAGTTGTCGGCCACCTGCTCGATGGAGCCGTGGATCTTGGCGACGAAGTTGTTGAAACCGGTAGCCACCTGGGCCAGTTCATCCCGCCCTTCCACCTTGAGGCGCTGGGTCAGGTCGCCGTCGCCGCTGCCGAGTTCGCGGAACAGGCGGGCCAGCTGGTTGAGCGGGCGGCTCACCGAGCCGGCCAGCAGCATGCCGAGCAGGCCCATGCCGGCGGCGATGGCCAGGCTCACCAGCAGGATGTGCAGGCGGGCGCGGTCCAGTTCGGCATAGATCTCCGCTTCCGGTACCTGGGCCACCAGGTACCAGTCGAGCAGGGGGATGTAGCTGCTGGCCAGCACCACCGGCTGACCATCCACCTCGGCGTGGGTGGCGGCAAAGGGTTGCTTGGCCAGCAGGTTGCCGCTGCCGCTTGCCAGCTGGGTCAGGCTGTCCCGGTCGATGCGGCTGGCGTCGGGGTGCAGCTTCACCTTGCCGCTGCCATCGGTCATGAAGACGAAGCCGCTGTCACCGATGCGGAAGTTGGCGAGCATGCTGACCATGCTGTCGAGGGACTTGGCGAGACCGGCGAGGCCGCGGCCATTGAGTTGCTGGAAGTTGACGAACAGCTTAACCTCGCCGTTGCTCTCACGAAAGATGCTGAGCATCAGGTCTTGCTGGCTCTTGGTGTAGCCGTAGAACCAGGCGTCCTGCTCCGGGGTGAGGTTGCGCAGGAAGCCATCCTGGTTGTAGTAGGCGGCGCTCTGGCGATCGGCGAAGGAGGCGGTGACCAGACCATACTGGCTCGTCATATCCTTGAGCTGGTTGATGAGGATGGACTCCTGCTCCTTGGGCATGCCGCGCTCGACCCAGTCCAGCACGAAGCGATCGTTGGCCAGCTGTCTGGCGGCGCCGGCGACCGAGGTGAGATCCTTCTCGATCTCCTTGCCGATGCGCTGGGTCAGGTTGGGCAGCTCCTGCTCGAACATGCGGGTTTCGATCAGTTGCTGGGCCGAACGCTGGCTGAAGTAGCCTACCAGCAGGCAGGAGAGCACCACGGCGAGGGTGACCGTGGCCAGGATTTTCTGTTTGAGTGTCAGGCTTGCAAGCATAAGAGTGACTCGGATGGATGAACGCGGGATTGAGCACATATTAGCGGCAGCCCGGTGCCACCCTTGATAGGCCGGCCCACTTTATTGATGGATTACGTTTGCGCTCACATCGCCACCAGACCGGGCCGTACCCGCTTGCGTCGGAATGCGCGTCGATAACCCGTGCCAACTGTTGCGGTTCGCTTTACGCACCTTATAGTAGGCTTCACTGCCTAACTGGCTCGCCCTGGATTCAATGGAAAATCATATGCGCATCTTTCGTCGAGGATGGAACCCCCTGTTCCTGATGTTGCTGGCCTGTCTGCCGCTGATGGCGGCGGCCCAGTCCGAGCGGCCCAAAATTGCCCTGGTACTCAGCGGCGGCGGCGCCAAGGGGTCGGCCCACATCGGCATCCTCAAGGTGCTGGAAGAGAAGCGCATCCCGGTCGACATCATAGTGGGCACCAGCATGGGCTCCTACGTGGCGGGCATGTACGCCATGGGGCTGAGCGCCGAAGAGGTGGAGCGCACCACCCTGGCCATCGACTGGAACAAGGGCTATCAGGACAAGGTAGGGCGCGACGAACTCTCCCTGCGCAAGAAGCAGCAGAGCGAGCAGTACCAGCTGCGCACCGACATCGGCATCAACGGCGACTCGGTCCAGTTCCCCGACGGCTTCTTCCAGGGCCAGTCCATGGCCAGCCTGCTGCGCCACGCCACCTCCAACCTGCCGGTACAGAAGAGCTTCAACGATCTGCCCATTCCCTACCGCGCCATGGCCACCGACATGGAGACGGTGACCCCCTTCGTGCTGGACCACGGCAGCCTGGCCAAGGCGATGCAGGCCTCCATGTCCATTCCCGGCGCCCTCAAGCCGGTGGAGTGGGAGGGGCACATCCTGGCCGATGGCGGCACCGTCAACAACATGCCGGTGGACGTGGCCAAGGCGATGGGGGCTGACGTGGTGATCGCGGTGGACATCAGCGCCAGGCTGCGTACCCGCGAGTCCCTGAAGTCGGGGCTCGCCATGATCGATCAGCTCACCACCTACATGACCCAGGTCGGCACCGAGAAACAGAAGGCGCTGATGGGGCCAGACGACATTCTGCTGACGCCCGAGTTCGGCAACATGGGCATCGCCGACTTCGCCCTGATGCCGGAGGGGATCAAGCTCGGGGAGGAGGTGGCCAACCGCGCCTCGGCCAGACTCGACAAGCTCTCCCTCTCGCCGGCCGCCTATGCCGCCTATCGCAACCAGAAGCTGAGCCGGCGTGCCGAGCGCAGCGGCCAGCCCGCCTACTACATCGACAAGGTGGAGATCATCAACAAGTCCCGTCTCTCCGACGAGACGGTGCGCGCCATGCTGAAGGTGCGTCCCGACAAGATCCAGACCAACGAGAGCCTAGAGGCGGGCATTCGCCGGCTCTATGCACTGGAGTCGTTCGATCGCATCACCTACGAGGTGGTGGAGCGGGGTGGCGAGAACGTGCTGGTGGTCGACGCCAGCGAGAAGAACTGGGGGCCGGGCTACCTCAACTTCCAGTTCGGCTTCTCCGATGATTTCGAGAGCAGCTCCAACTACAACGTGGGCATGTCCTACACCCTCACCAACGTCAACGACTGGGGGGGCGAGTGGCTGACCGAGGCATCGCTCGGTACCGCCAAGCACTTCAAGACCGACTTCTATACCCCGCTGGAGCCCTCCCAGACCTTCTTCGGCGAGGCGAGTCTGGCCTATGACAAGACCCAGCGCCGCATCTTCATGCCCGAGGAGACGCGGGCGGCCGATGGGGTGAGCTATGTCGATTCCGAATACAGCTTCACCAGCGTCGATCTGGCGGTGGGCTGGAATCGTCAGCCCTGGAGCCGTCTCTCGCTCGGGCTGGAGGGAAAAATGGGGGACATCGACATTCGCAACGTGGCGGATGCCAAGGTGGATGCCTCCTCCTGGGGCCCCTATGTCCGCTTCGAGCACGACACACTCGACAGCCGCTACTTCCCCTATCAGGGCGCCTACTGGGACATCAAGGGGGGTTACTCCGCCGTCCGGCTGGATGACAGCAGTGACATCAATGATCGCTACGAGGGGGTCAACTACCACCTGGCGATGATCAAGCCCTGGTCCTGGGACAGACACAGCCTCAACCTGCTGCTGGAAGGAGGGGGCTCCACCTCCCAGGAGGAGTACCCGCTGTTCGTGCAGGATCTTGGCGGACTGTTCCGCATGTCCGGCTTCCAGCGCTACCAGCTGAGCGGCCGCTACAGCCTGTTTGGCGGGCTGCGTTACATCTATCGGGTGGCTGACAACGACTTCGGCGCGCTGCGGGCCCCGCTCTATCTGGGGGGCTCCATCGAGCAGGGTGGGGTGTGGAACAGCGGCAGGGATATCAGCGTGGAGAGCTCCTTCACCGCCGGCTCCGTCTACGTCGGGGTGGAGAGCTTCCTCGGCCCCATCTTCCTCGGCTACGGCATGGCGGAGGGGGGCAACGACATGTTCTATCTGCAATTGGGCAGCACGTTCGAATAACGGGAAAATGATGCCTTTTTGTTAACTTATTTCTGGTGTGCCATTTATCCGCTTGTAAAACATCAGCAAGTTTAGATGGTTATGTTGTTTTGATGAATATCTGTACAGGCTTTGGATTTTAATTAGTCGTTAAAACTTATATAGTGGGGGGCACCCTACGGGTGTCCCGCAAGGACGATCGCCGCGAGCGTGGGCGAACCCCAAAAAAAGACCAAAGAGGAATTAGTCGTGCTTGAAACATACCGTAAACACGTCGCAGAACGTGCCGCCGAAGGCGTGGTTGCCAAACCTTTGGACGCAGAGCAGGTCGCCGCCCTGGTTGAACTGCTCAAGAACCCGCCCGCCGGTGAACAAGACTTTCTGAAAGAGCTGTTGTCCTCCCGTATTCCCCCAGGCGTTGATGAAGCGGCCTATGTCAAAGCCGGTTTCCTCACCGCCGTTGCCAAGGGCGAAGCCCACTCTCCCATCCTCACCGCTGCCGAAGCCGTCGAGCTGCTCGGTACCATGCAGGGTGGTTACAACATTCAGCCGCTGATCGACCTGCTGGACGACGCGACCCTGGCTCCTCTTGCCGCCAAGGGCCTCTGCCACACCCTGCTGATGTTCGACTCCTTCCACGACGTGGAAGAGAAGGCCAAGGCCGGCAATGCCCACGCCAAGCAGGTGATGCAATCCTGGGCCGACGCCGAGTGGTTCCTCTCCCGCCCCGAATTGGCCGAGAAGATCACCGTCACCGTGTTCAAGGTGACCGGCGAAACCAACACCGACGATCTGTCACCGGCGCCGGACGCATGGTCCCGCCCGGACATTCCGCTGCACGCGCTGGCCATGCTGAAGAACGCCCGTCCCGGCATCACCCCGGACAAGGATGGCGTCATCGGCCCCATCAAGACCATCGATGCCCTGAAAGAGAAAGGTTTCCCGCTGGCTTACGTGGGTGACGTGGTCGGTACCGGCTCTTCCCGTAAATCCGCCACCAACTCTGTGCTCTGGTTCATGGGCGACGACATTCCGTTCGTGCCGAACAAGCGCGCCGGCGGCGTTTGCCTGGGCGGCAAGATTGCCCCCATCTTCTTCAACACCATGGAAGATGCCGGCGCCCTGCCCATCGAAGTGGACGTCTCCAAGCTGGAAATGGGCGATGTGATCGACATCTACCCGTACCAGGGCAAGATCTGCAAGCACGGCACCGACCAGGTGCTGGCCCAGTTTGAACTGAAAACCGACGTGCTGATCGACGAAGTGCGCGCCGGTGGCCGGATTCCGCTGATCATCGGCCGTGGCCTGACCGACAAGGCCCGCGAGGCGCTGGGTCTGCCGTTTTCCACCGTGTTCCGTCGTCCGCAGCCTGTCGCCGACACCGGCAAGGGCTTCACCCTGGCCCAGAAGATGGTGGGCAAGGCGTGCGGCGTGAAGGGCATCCGTCCGGGCACCTACTGCGAACCCAAGATGACCACGGTCGGTTCCCAGGACACCACGGGCCCCATGACCCGCGACGAGCTCAAAGACCTGGCCTGCCTCGGCTTCTCCGCCGATCTGACCATGCAGTCCTTCTGCCACACCGCGGCTTATCCCAAGCCCATCGACGTGCAGACCCACCACACCCTGCCGGACTTCATCATGAACCGCGGCGGTGTCTCTCTGCGTCCGGGTGACGGCGTCATCCACTCCTGGCTGAACCGCATGCTGCTGCCGGATACCGTGGGTACCGGTGGTGACTCCCACACCCGTTTCCCCATCGGCATCTCCTTCCCGGCGGGCTCCGGTCTGGTGGCCTTCGCCGCCGCCACCGGCGTGATGCCGCTGGACATGCCGGAATCCGTGCTGGTGCGCTTCAAGGGCGAACTGCAGCCGGGCATCACCTTGCGTGACCTGGTCCATGCCATCCCCTACGCCGCCATCCAGAAAGGGCTGCTGACCGTCGAGAAAGCGGGCAAGAAGAACATCTTCTCCGGCCGCATCCTCGAGATCGAAGGTCTGCCGACCCTGAAGGTGGAGCAGGCGTTCGAGCTGGCGGACGCCAGCGCCGAGCGCTCCGCCGCCGGTTGCACCATCAAGCTGGATAAAGAGCCGATCATCGAGTATCTGAAGTCCAACATCGTAATGCTGAAGTGGATGCTCTCAGAAGGTTACGGCGACGTGCGCACCATCACCCGCCGCATCAAGGGGATGGAAGAGTGGCTGGCCAACCCGGTGCTGATGGAAGCGGACAAGGACGCCGAGTACGCCGAGATCATCGAGATCGATCTGGCCACCATCAAGGAGCCGATCCTGTGTGCGCCGAACGATCCGGACGATGCCCGCCTGCTGAGCAGCGTGGCCGGCGACCAGATCGACGAGGTGTTCATCGGTTCCTGCATGACCAACATCGGCCACTTCCGTGCCGCCGGCAAACTGCTCGAGAAGTACCAGGGCGAGCTGCCGACCCGCATGTGGATCGCCCCGCCCACCAAGATGGACAAGGATCAGCTGACCGAAGAGGGCTACTACGGCATCTTCGGCCGGGTCGGTGCCCGCATCGAGATCCCGGGCTGCTCCCTCTGCATGGGCAACCAGGCTCGGGTAGCGGAAGGAGCCTCCGTGGTTTCCACCTCCACCCGCAACTTCCCGAACCGTCTGGGCAAGGGTGCCAACGTCTATCTGGCTTCTGCCGAACTGGCTGCGGTTGCCGCCATCCTCGGCAAGATCCCGACCGTGGCCGAGTACCTGCAGTATGCCAAGTCGCTGGATGCCACTGCCGCCGACACCTATCGCTACCTCAACTTCAACGAGATCGCCTCCTACACCAAGAAGGCCGATGCGGTGATCCTGCAGCAAGCGGTATAAGGGCCGGCGCCATCATGGCGCAGACAGTCCAATAAAAAGCCCCGGCTCATGCCGGGGCTTTTGTTTGGCCGAGCGTCGCGTCAGCTTCTATCTCGCCTGCCAAGGTTCAGGCATGGAGGGCGTGCAGCCACTCCGCCAACCTGGCGTGGGCACTGCCGGGGGCGGGAGGCGCGGGGGCGAGCAGGTGATAGCCGGTGCCATCCGCAATGAAGCCGAGCGGCGCCACCAGCAGGCCGGCTTCAATGTCGTCGCACACCTGCCGGTAGGGGCCGATGGCGACTCCCAGCCCGGCAACCGCCGCCTGCAGGCTGAAGTAGAAGTGCTCGAAGGTCTGCCCCGGTGCCTCCTCGCCGGCGGGTTGGCCGGCGTGCTGCAACCACTCCTGCCAGGCCCCCGGCCGGGTCTTGGTGTGCAGGCGAGGGGCGCCAGGGCGCAGGGCCGGGCCGTTTGCCCCCGTCTCGAAGAACTGCGCCACCTTGCCCGGCTGGCAGACCGGCCCGGTCAGCTCTTCGAACAGCGGCTGGCTGTAGAGCTCGGCGGGCCACTGGAAGTCGTTGCGCCGGATGGCGAGATCGATGCCGCTGCCGAAGTTGAGGGCGCCGCCACCGGCCATCAGGTGTACGTCCAACTCGGGGTGCAGGGCCTGGAAGGCGGGCCAGCGCGGGATCAGCCAGCGCATCAGCAGGGTCGGTTCGCAGGAGATGACCAGCGACGTCGGCCGTCCCTGCTGGCGCAGTGCCTGCGCCGTCTGGCGGATGCCGCCCAGCCCCTCCCTGACCGCCTGATAGAGCCGTTCGCCCGCCTCGGTCAGAAAGACCCGGCGCTGGCGCCGCTCGAACAGCATGACCCCCAGATCCTCCTCCAGCAGCCGCACCGCCCGGCTGACGGCGCCGTGGGTGAGGTGCAGCTCGTCGGCGGCGCGGCTGAAGTGTTCGGTGCGGGCCGCCACCTCGAAACAGCGCAGCGCGGTCAGGGCGGGCAGCGACAGGCTTTTATGTGAATTATTCTCACCGTTCATGTCAGAAGTTATCGTTCGTTATTGGTATCATGGCCAAATAAAATAGCCGATATTCCATCTAATCAGGACTATTTTCATGACCGAACTGTTAGCCGTAGTAGCCATTACCTTCTTTGCCGTCATCAGCCCCGGGCCCGACTTCGCCATGGTGTCGCGCAACAGCCTGCTGCTCTCGCGCCGCAGCGGTGTGCTGACGGCGCTCGGCATAGGTGCCGGGGTCTGCGTGCACGTCACCTACACCCTGCTCGGGGTAGGGCTGCTGATCCAGCAGTCGCTCTGGCTGTTCAACCTCATCAAGCTGGCGGGGGCCGCCTACCTCATCTTCCTCGGCATCAAGATGCTGCGGGCCAAACCGGCAACCGACGAGATGTTGGCCGAGCAGCCCGCCCTCTCCAGCCTGGGGGCGCTGCGCACCGGTTTCCTGACCAATGTGCTCAACCCCAAGACCACCATCTTCATCGTCAGCCTGTTCATGCAGGTGGTGCAGCCGCAGACACCGCTGGCGGTCCAGCTCGGTTACGGCGCCTTCATCGTGCTGGCCCACGCCGTCTGGTTCAGCGCGGTGGCGATCTTCTTCTCCACCGACTCGGTACGGGGTCGGCTGCTGGCGGTGCGCCACTGGATTGATCGGGTGTTTGGCGCTCTGCTGGTGGGATTTGGCATGCTGCTGGCACTGACCCAGCAGACGCGCTGAGGCGGGGGGAGAGGCTATCTCCCCTATCCACCCCCGACTGTAGGGGCTTGTTTTTCATGCCTTGTGGTCCGCTTTTCGGTAGAATTGGCGCTCATTTTGACGTCAATAAAGATGAGGGGCGGTATGACGGTCAGGTTCCAGGCATTTCACAGCATCAAGGCGATAGGTCAGCGGGAGGTGCTGTTCAACTGGTCCAGGACCAATCCCCTCGGCGCACTGGAGCAGGTGTGGCGTCCGAAGAATCGCGACGAACTGCAGCAACTGCTGCGGGAAAACCCCGAGCGCAAGCTGCGCCTCATCGGCTCCGGCCTCTCCTTCGAACCCATCCACAGCGTCTATGCCGAGGGCAGCCAGGCGCTGCTGGTGGACTTGCACCACCTGCGCGGTCAGCTAGGGCAGACCGCCGACACCGTCACCTATCAGGCGGGCACCCCGCTCGACACCGTCTACGCCGATCTCATCGCCATGGAGCGTATGCTGCCGGCTTCCCCCGGCGTCATCGGCATCCAGACCTTGGGCGGTGCGCTCAGCACCGGCACCCACGGCCAGGGGCTGCACCAGTCCGCCCTCTGTGATGCGGTGGCGGCCCTGACCGTGATGCTGGCCAGTGGCGACATCATCCGGGTGGATCGCACCGACCCCCGCTTCGGTGCCTTCGTGATGGGGATGGGCATGCTCGGCATCCTGCTCGACGTCACCCTGCAGACCGTGCCCAACCGCATCATGCGCTGCACCAAGTTCACCACCGACTACCCCTTCCTGCTGGAACACAACGAGCGGCTCAACCGCGAGCACGCCTTCGTGAAAAGCTGGTGGTTCGCCTGGACCGGCGAGAGCCACATCTGGCTGGTGGATCCCGCCTCCGATGAGGAGGTGGCCCGCTACCGCGCCGGTGGCAGCGAGCCGCTGCTGCTGGAGGGCGACATCGACGCCCGCATGAATGCCACCATAGATGCGACTCTGCAGAAGATGGCCAAGGACACCAAGGATGAGGCGCTGGCCGGAGAGCACTTCGAGACGGTGCGCCGCTTCAAGGATGCCTCCGATCTGGTGGGCAACGTCTACCAGATCCTCTGCAAGGGGATCCCGGCGCCCCAGATCAACTGCGAGGTAGCGGTGCCGCTTAATCGCATGAACGAGGCGCTGGAGACCCTGCAGGCGTGGCAGCAGGCCAACCCCGGCGTGCTGCACTACCCCTTTATCCTGCGCTGCACCGGCCCCTCCAAGGCCTGGCTCAGCGCCGCCTATGATCAGTCGGTGTGCTGGATCGGGTTCCTGGTCTATCTGGCGGCGGACGGTACCTTCGTCAACGGCTCCATGGAGCAGATGCGCGAGCTGCAGCAACTGCTGGTGCCGCTCGGCGGCATCCCGCACTTTGGCAAGCACCTGGCGATGGATCTCTACGACTTCCCGGCCCTGCTGCCGCGCTGGCACGACTTCCTGGCCCTCAAGGGCGAGCTCGACCCCCACGGCCGCTTCGAAAACCGCTGGCTCGCCGACCTGTTTGCCAACCGGTAAGGATTTGACATGACCGATATGCAAGATACCCGCATCCCCGTGACCCTGCTGACCGGCTTTCTCGGCAGCGGCAAGACCACCTTGCTCAACCACTGGGTCAAGCAGCCCGAGCTTGGCGAATGCGCTGTGCTGATCAACGAGTTCGGCTCGGTGGGGCTGGATCACCACCTGGTGCAGCAGGTGGACGAGCAGGTGGTGCTGCTCGATTCCGGCTGCATCTGCTGCTCGGTGCAGGGCTCCCTGGTGGAGGCGCTGCAGGGGCTGTTTATGAAGGCCATTCAGCGCAAGATCAAACCGTTCAAGCGACTCATCATCGAGACCACTGGCCTCGCCGATCCGGCCCCCGTGCTGTTCACGCTGAGGGAGGAGGGCTTTATCGCCCAGCGTTACCGCTTCGACGGCACCGTCACAGTGGTGGATGCCGGTCATATCGAGCAGCAGCTGGCGGCTCAGTATGAAGCGGTGAAACAGGTGGCGTTGGCGGATCTGCTGGTGGTGAGCAAGGGCGACCTGGTGGATGAGGAGACGCTGGCACGGGTCGAAGCCCAGCTGGCGACCCTCAACCCGGCGGCCCCCATCGAGCGGGTCAGCAACGGGGTGCTCTCGCCCGCCGTGCTGGAGAAGCTGGGGGCCTACAACGAGGCGGCCGGACGCGACGTGCGCCAGCTGCTGGCCTGGCTGCGCACCGAATCCCCCAGGCAGGGGCTGGCCTCGCCGATGCAGCCGAAGATGAAGCCGTTCGCCGCCAAGGTGGGCACGGCCGCGCCGACCCACTTCGAGCACGGCAATATCGAGAGTTTCTCCCTGCGCATCGGCGAGCCGCTCAAGCCCTCCCGCCTGCTGGCCGCCATCGACGCGGTTCAGGCGCAATACGGCGATGCGCTGCTGCGGCTCAAGGGCATCTTGCAGCTGGAAGGGGAGAGCCAGCCGGTGGTGATCCACGGCGTCCACGGTCAGCTCTATCCGCTGCAGGCGCTGGGGGAGTGGCCGGAGGGCAAGGCCCAGTCCCGACTGGTGTTCATCGTGAAGAGTCAGGACAAGGCGGGCATAGAGCGGTTGTTCCTGGATACCCTCAAGGCGCCCGAGCCCAGCCTGGAAGAGCAGCTCAGAGCCATGCTCGGCCAGCCTGATGCCTGATGTAATGAGATGACCCGCGCTTGTGCGGGTCTTTTTTTGTCTGAAGAGGAGGTGGCTGCAGATGCCCGATAGCACACACATGGTGACCCCTGCCCAGCGCAAATGGCTGCCGCCGCTCACGGCGGTCGGTTTCTTCATGCAGACGCTGGATGGCACCATCCTCAACACCGCCCTGCCGAGCATGGCCGAGACCCTGGGCGAGAGCCCGCTGCAGATGCAGTCGGTGATCATCGCCTACATGCTGACGGTGGCGCTGCTTATTCCCGCCTCCGGCTGGCTGGCGGACAGATTCGGCACCCGGCGCATCTATCTGGCCGCCATCCTGCTGTTTACCCTGGGCTCTCTGGCCTGCGCGGCCGCCAACTCCCTGCCGGTGCTGGTGGCCGCCCGGGTACTGCAGGGGATCGGTGGTGCCCTGCTGATGCCGGTCGGCAGGCTGGCGGTACTGCGGGTCTACAGCAAGCACGAGCTGCTGCGGGTGATGTCGTTCGTCACCATCCCCGGCCTGGTGGGGCCGCTGATCGGCCCGGCACTGGGTGGCTGGCTGGTGGAAGTGGCGAGCTGGCACTGGGTGTTTCTCATCAACCTGCCGGTGGGGTTGCTCGGCTTCATCGCCAGCTGGTACTTCATGCCGGACTTGCGCCAGAGCACGGCCAAGTTCGACTGGCAGGGATTCGTGATGTTCAGCGCCGGCATGGTGCTGGTGTCGGTGGGCCTGCAGGGGCTGGGGGAGCACAGCATCTCCACCGGCTGGGCGCTGTTTGCCCTGCTGTTCGGGCTGGCCGCCATGGCGAGCTACTGGCTCTACGCCGCCAATGCCGAGGAGCCGCTGTTCGGGCTGGGGCTGTTCAAGACCAGCACCTTCGCCATCGGCATCTGGGGCAACCTGTTCGCCCGCCTCGGCAGCGGCGCCATGCCGTTTCTCACCCCGCTGTTTCTGCAACTGGGGCTTGGTTTCTCGCCGAGCAAGGCGGGGATGACCATGATCCCCACCGTGCTGGGGGCCATGCTGACCAAGACGCTGGTGAACAAGCTCATTCCGCGCATCGGCTATCGCCGCATCCTGATCGGCAACACCCTGGCGCTCGGGGTGATGATCGCCAGCTTCTCCCTCATCGACAACCAGCTCCCCTACGGGGTGCTGCTGGGCTGGCTGATGGTGTTCGGCGCCATCAACTCGCTGCAGTTCTCCGCCATGAACACCCTGACCCTGCAGGATCTCAGCCCGGAGTTCGCCAGCAGCGGCAACGGCCTGCTGTCGGTGGTGATGCAGCTCTCCATGAGCCTGGGGGTGGCCATCGCCGCCAGCCTGCTGGGGCTCTTCTCTGCCGGCTCGTCGGCGGCGGATGGCCAGTGGCTGGGAGGCTTTCACCTCACCTACCTCTGCATCGGCCTGATGTCGATGCTGGCGGCGCTGATCTTCGCCCAGCTGGCGCGGGACAAGCGCTGAGTCGCGGGCTCAGGGGGCCGGCAGGTAGCTTACCTGGCAGGGCAGCTGGGCCAGCAGTCCGGCCAGGTGGGCGGTTTCCAGCAGGAAGGTCTGCTCGGGGTGGCCCGGCGTCCAGGTAAAGGCGTGGTGGGTCATGAGCACAGGATCCACCAGCAGCGGGATGTCGGCGCGGGGCAGGAAGGGGCAGACCGCGCCCGGCAGGCAGCCGATTTCGGCCTGCATCTCGTCGGCGGTGCAGATGGAGGGCTTGGCGCCGAGCGCCGCCTTGACCGCCTTGTTGTCGAGCCGGCCGTCCCTGTGGGTCAGCAGCAGCGCAAAGCGGCCATCCTTGAACTTGAGAAACAGGGTCTTGCTGAACTCGGCCTGCCAGCCGAGGCGGGCTCTCACCTTTTCATCGGTGGCGTAGTCGAGGATGGGCTCGTGCTCGAAACGCTGATGGGGCAGTTCGGCCAGCAGCCGGCAGTTGAAGTCGTGAATGGTATCGAGTGGCATGGGGTCCTCCTGTGATGGCTGCCATCCTGCCACTTGCCGTGGCACAGGCCCAATCACGGTTTCTTATCCGTTATCAGCTCTGTCCATCAACAACAAGGGCACCCGTGGGTGCCCTTGTCGTTCAGTGGTGCTGCAATGCGCCCGCTTCCCAGTGAAAGGGGATGGGGCAGAGCCGTTGGGAGGCCTTGTCGTAGCACGCCCACAGCTCGCCGATGGTGCGGCCATCGATGGGGTGGCAGAACTTGGGCGCCAGCTCTGCCAGTGGCCAGAGCACGAAGGCGTTGGTGAGGATCTCGCCGCGCGGCAGCACCAGCGGCGTCTCGCAGACCAGCTCGCCGTAGAGCAGCAGATCGAGATCCAGGGTGCGCGGGGCGAACTTCTTGGCGTCCGGCTCGCGGCCGTGGGCGAACTCCATGGCGCGCAGCCGTTGGCACAGGGTCGCCAGCGGCAGCTCGGTGTCGGCACCCACCACCAGGTTGTAGAAGGGGCGGCCGTTGAAGCCCACCGCCTCGCTCTCGAACACCCGGGAGACCTGCAGTTCGCCAAACTCGGCCTGCAGGGCATCGAGGCCGGCGCGAATATGGCGTTCCCGCTCGATGTTGGATCCCAGGCTGATATAGACACGAGTCATGCGGTGCTCCCTGTCATCTGGCTGGAACCCAGGCTGATATAGATGCGGGTCATCAGTTGGCGCTCGCGGCCGGGGTGCGGTGACGCAGGATCTCGACGCCGACACCGGCGGCATTGGGGACGGCACCCGGCTTGATCAGAGTGACCTTGACCCACTGCACCCGTTCGTCGGCCAGCACCAGCATGGCGACCTGTTCGGCCATGGTTTCGACCAGCTCCACCACCTTGCTGGCGACGTGATCACAGATCTTGCGAGAGAGGGTGGCGTAATCCAGTGCCAGATTGATATCGTCGGTTGCGGCGGCGGGGCGGTTGTCGAACCCCATCTCGAGGTCGAAACAGAGCTTCTGGCGAATGCCTTTCTCCCACTCGTATACACCGATAGTGGTCAAAACCTCGAGTCCGCGAATAAACACCTTGTCCATGACAGTACTTCTTCTTTACTCTTGATGGGCTGTGATGACAGCGCAGGGATGCAGGCCTGGCCAGCGGATGAGTGCCGGCGGCCGGTTTGGGCGACACGCGGTGGGCAACCCCACGCAGGCGCCAGAGAATGTGGCCCGCATCATACCCCATTCATATCGTGGTAAAAACGACCAAGATGACGGCCCTGACGATTTTGATGATTATTCTGGCCTACCTGGGCGGCTCGCTGTCCAGTGCTGTGCTGGTTTCCCGCATCACGGGTCTGCCGGATCCCCGTGATCACGGCTCCCACAACCCGGGGGCCACCAATGTGCTGCGCCTCGGCGGTCGGCTGGCGGCCGTGGTGGTGCTGCTGCTCGATGTGCTCAAGGGCACTGCTCCCGTCTATCTCGCCTGGTATCTGCAAATCAAACCCGTCTACCTCGGCTTTATCGGGGTGGCAGCCTGTCTCGGCCACATGTACCCCATCTTCTTCCACTTTCGTGGTGGCAAGGGGGTAGCCACGGCGCTCGGCACCATGATGCCCATCGGCTTCACCATGGGGGGCGCGGTGATCGGCACCTGGCTGCTGGTGCTGCTGGTGAGCGGCTATTCGTCGCTGGCCTCCATCATTACCGTGTTGCTGACCCCGCTCTTTACCTACCTGCTCAAGCCGGAATACACGCTGCCGGTTTCGCTGCTCTCCTGCCTCATTCTGATCCGCCATCACGAGAACATCGCCCGCCTGCTGAAAGGGGAGGAGCCCAGAGTCTGGGGCCGCCAGAACCGCAGTGAGCAGGAAGAAGTGCTGGAAATGGATGATCCTGAGCAAAAAAGAGACGAACGAGACAAAAAGTGAAATTTCCCGTTGACCACCTGCCTTAAAATCCGTTTAATAGCGCCCACGCCCAGATAGCTCAGTCGGTAGAGCAGGGGATTGAAAATCCCCGTGTCGGCGGTTCGATTCCGTCTCTGGGCACCAAATTTTGGTGTCGTGAAAGAAAAACTTGTTCATGCACAATGGTTTAAAGTGTGCCGGCTTAGCTCAGTAGGTAGAGCAACTGACTTGTAATCAGTAGGTCACCAGTTCGATTCCGGTAGCCGGCACCATTTGCCCAGATAGCTCAGTCGGTAGAGCAGGGGATTGAAAATCCCCGTGTCGGCGGTTCGATTCCGTCTCTGGGCACCACTTATAATTCCTCCTTAGCTCAGTCGGTAGAGCGACGGACTGTTAATCCGCAGGTCGCTGGTTCGAGCCCAGCAGGAGGAGCCAATTCAAAAGCCCAGCAGCAATGCTGGGCTTTTTCTTTGTCCGTTTTCCGGCATCCGGTGTCCCATAGAGCAAGATCTCTCCATCTTGGCGGCAAGTTGTCGCAGCACCCCTGCCGTACCGCTCCCGCCAGTGACTTCCCCAGCCCGCCTAGTATGATGGCGTGATGAGTCCCTATTCTGCCCATCTTGCCCTGGCGGCCTCTGTCGCATCGGTGGGCGCAGGAGAACGGGACCGCTTTCTTGAGTGAGGTCATCCATGAATGCAACAGAGCTTTGGCAGCTTTCCCCCGAACAGTTCAACGAGTGGCGCCGGGCCAACGACTACCCCCTGATCTGGGATCTGCTGGTGGCGTCGCTGCCCCATTTTGACGACTGGATGACGGAGCAGAAGATCGACAAGCAGGTGATCTTCCAGATCGGCATCGCCCGCTTCATCAGCTCCCGCTGCGTGCTGAGCCTGTGCCTCTACATGAGCGACGACAAGATCAGACTCTATGAGACCGCCTCGAGCGCGCTGGAGTCCCTGCGCAAGAGCGGGCTGATCCGCGCCGAGACGCGCTTTGAACCCTATTGCATGTGGCTGGCCGGCAAACACGGCAAGGACGAGGTGAAGCGGGTACAGAGCCTGCTCTCGGTCTCCGAGAACAACAAGGGGGAGGCCCAGGTGCTGGGCAGGCACCGGTTGCTCAACATCGGCGGTGTCGAGCTCAAAAGCCCCATCATCTCCGGCCGGCTGCTCGACTTCACCTGCCTGGACGAGCTCTCGCTGGATGGCGCCGTCAACAACTCCAAGGTCTATCTGTGGCACTGCTCGGCCAAGGGGGTGAGGGTCAACGGCGGGGTGATCGGGCTCGATCTGTTCGACTCCCTGCTGTGGGACCACAGGGCCTGGGCCAAGAAGCGGGAGCTGGCGCTGGAGGACGGGGTGTTTCAGGACTTCACCATAGAGTGCGAGGAGATCCGCTTTCACTCCTCCCGGGCGGTGCTGAAAAACTTCAACGTGCGGGCCAAGAACTTCGACGCCACCATGGAGCACACCAACCTGGACAAGGTGCAGGTGGCCTACAACGAGAATGGCCGGGTCGATCACAGCGAGGCCAGCAAGCTCTATCGCAACGCCAAGCGGCTCTTCTCCAGCGTGGGCGATACCGTCGATGCCGGCGAGTGCTACTACAAGGAGAAGCTGCACGAGATGAAGTCGCTGGCGAGCCCCAGGGAGCTGTTCAAGGAGTGCTGGCTGCGCAGCGGCTGGCTCAAGAAAGGCTGGCTCACCCTGCTGTGCTACCTGAAATGCGCCGCCAAGTTCATCAGCTTCATCACCTGGGGCTTCGGGGAGCGGCCGATCCGCAGCCTGCTGCTGTCGATGGGGGTTATCCTGCTGGCGACCCTGACCTATTATCTGGCGCCGGGATCGGTCACCCATGACCATCTTGGGCGCTCGCTCTATTTCAGCATCGTCACTTTCGTGACCCTGGGCTATGGCGACATCTCCCAGACCTCCTCCCCGCTCCAGCTGCTGTCGGCCATCGAGGCCTTCTGCGGCATGTTTCTGACCGGTCTGTTCCTGGCGGGGTTTGCCGCCAAGACCAAGCAGTATTGACGGCGCGCCGGCCACTGGTCGAGCGGGTCAGCCGGCCGGCGTGATCTCCTGCATCTTGAGCCAGAAGGCCTCCTGGCAGGGGTTGTGGAACAGCTTGCGCACAGGGGTGATGGGGATGGGGCTGGCGACCACCCGGTAGCTGATCCAGCACTCCGGGCAGACTTGTGGGGAGGGCTCTTCGTCCAGCTCCAGCTGGTGGCAGATGACCACGCCGTTGGCAAACCAATAATGGGTCTGCCGGTGGTGGGTCAGGGTGCCGCTCTCGTCCTGCTCGCTGTGTTGTTCGCTCTGCTGGCGGACGAGTATCGCCGGTCCTGCCTGGCGATGGATGGCCCTGATATAGGTCGCGAGGTCGTTCATGGTGCTGCCCATGTTGCTGCCGGATGGTGAATGACGGAGTCGATTGCCGATGGGGAAGCTTACCCGTGCAGGCGCTGGGCGGCAATCCGCTCCGGTTGTCCCCTTGTTTCGCCGACCGGCCCCAGTTGCTATACTGCCGCCCCGTTTCGTCGCCGGGCAGGCCGTGGTGCCGGTGCGCTGGCGCGAGACGGGCAGACTGGACAGGATCGTCCGGCTACCCGTTTTCTCCTCCCCGGTTCAGTCGCCAGCGTGGTGGACAGTCAGTCCGCATGGCACAGTTCGAGTCCGGCAGAAGAATCAATGCAAGGAGCCCTTGTTGCAAGACAAGGGCTCCTGCTTTATGGGTGCCATAACAACAATACTCACCACACAGCGACAGATTTCAGGATTGGTATGGAAAATCAAGCAGTTAAGGATTCTCACCAGGGTGCGGCCTCCCTTCGCCGCTGGCTGGAGCCGGTATTGGTGCTGGCCATCCTCGGCAGCCTGTTTGGCTACCTCGGCAGCCAGATGGGCCTCTCCGCCCTGGTCAACACCCTGTTCAACACCGCCCACCAGCTGCTGCTCAATACCGTGCTCTTCATCATGGGCATTACCGTGCTGTCTGGCGCGCTCAGCCAGCTGCTCAGCGAATTCGGGGTGATCCGCCTGCTGGAGGTGTTGCTGGCGCCGCTGATGAAGCCGGTGTTCCGGCTGCCGGGTCGCACCGCACTGGCGGCCCTGATGACCTTCTTCTCCGACAACCCGGCGGTGATCAGCCTCGCCAGGGACAGCCGCTTTCGCAAGGGTTTCACCCCCTGGCAGCTGGTCTCGCTCACCAACTTTGGCACCGCCTTCGGTATGGGGTTGATCGTGGTGACCTTCATGGCCACCCTGCAGCTGCCGGGAGGCGAGTCCACCGCCAGCGCGGCGCTGATCGGCCTGCTCGGCGCCCTCATTGGCTCCGTGGTGTCGACCCGCTTGATGCAGCGGATGATCCGCCCGCTGGTGGGGGAGACCCCGATCGCCGACGAGGTGGCGAGCGTGGGGGCCAAACCCGGCCTGAGCCGGGAGGCGGCGCCTACCTGGCTGCGGGTGCTCAATGCCCTGCTGGACGGCGGCAAATCCGGGGTGGAGCTGGGGATGGCGGTGATCCCCGGGGTGCTCATCATCAGCACCTTCGTGATGCTGCTGACCTTCGGCCCGGGTGAGAAGGGGTATACCGGCGAAGCCTTCCAGGGGGTGGCGCTGCTGCCGGTGCTGGCGGCCAAGGTGGGCTGGCTGTTCGAGCTGCTGTTCGGCTTCACCCACGCCGAGCTGGTGGCCTTCCCGGTCACCTCGCTGGGGGCGGTCGGGGCCGCCATGTCGCTGGTGCCCCCTTTCATCGGCAAGGGCTGGATCACCGGCAACGAGGTGGCGGTGTTCACCGCCATGGGCATGTGCTGGAGCGGTTTCTTGAGCACCCACACCGCCATGCTGGATGCGCTCGGCTATCGTCATCTCACCTCCCGCGCCATCGTGGCCCACACCGTCGGTGGCCTGTGCGCCGGGGTGGCGGCTCACCAGCTCTACCTCTGGCTGGGCTGATCCATCACGCAGCAAAAGGGCGCCGAGGCGCCCTTTTGCTTGCGTGGCCGACCGGCGGCCTCACAGGTTGCCCGGTTTGGGAATGGGGATACCGAGCAGGAAGTTGTCCATCATGCCGACCATGCGGCCCAGCTCCGGTTTGGTGATGGTGTCGTTGGCCCCCAGCTGCAGCGCCTTCTGGCGGTTGTCATCGCTCATCAGCGACGAGAACATGACGATGGGGATGGTCTTGAAGGCGGGGGTGTCGCGCAGCCGCTTGAGCAGGTGCATGCCGTCCATGCGGGGCATCTCCACGTCGGTGATGATGCCGCTGACGAACTCGGCCACCGGGATCTTCTCCTCCTGCGACAGGCGATCGAACTCCATCAGCATCTCCAGCCCGTCGCCCCCGTCCTTGGCGGTCACCACGTTGTAGCCCGCGGTGCGCAGAGTGGTCTCGATCATCTTGCGGATGAAGGCGGAGTCGTCCACCACCAGGATGGTTTTGGCCTGGCGCATGGCCATCATGCGATCGTCGATGATGACCTTGCGATCCTGGGTCACATCGTACTTCTCCATGCTGAGCTCTGGGTTGATGTCGGCGATGATCTTCTCGAAGTCGAGGATCATGATGAGGTTGCCGTCGCGCCTGACCACCGCCACCACGCAGTCATTCTCGCCCGCCTCCAGGAACTGGCTGGGGGACTCCACATCCTCCCAGGAGACCCGGTGGATCCTGCTGACGCTGTCGATGAGGAAGCCGTTCGCCATCTTGTTGAAATCGGTGACGATGACCACCTTGTTGCTGTTGTCCGGGTTGGTTTTGATACCAAGCCAGCCGGCCAGATCCACCAGCGGGATCAGCCGCTCGCGCAGGGAGAAAACCCCCACCATGTGACGCTGGGCGTTGGGGTAGTCGGTGGTTTCCGGCACCCGGATCACCTCGCGCACCTTGGCGACGTTGATGCCGTAGTAGGCTATTTTCTCGCGGCCATCGGGCAGCTGCTTCTTGAGGTGGAATTCGATGATCTCGAGCTCGTTGGTGCCGCTCTCGGTCAGAATGGATTTACGCTCTTCCCCGTCTTTGGCCATCATGGTCACTCTCGTGCTTCTGGTTGCGCTGGCAGCAGCCGCTGCGGTTTTCCCTCAGTATAGGAATGGATCCGCCGCTGACGGCGGGATCCACACAAGATCGCCTCCATAACCGCTTGATCCCGCAGGCTGGAAGGCGCGTATCAGCCTATCAGGAAAAGCGCGGGGCGATGGAGAAGGCCATCACACTCGCCGCAAGGGGGGAGTCATGGAAGAGAGCGTCGTGGTGATCGGCGCCGGCGGTGGGCTGGGAAGCGCCCTGGTGGCGCACTGGCTGGCGGTGGACACTGCGCCTGTCATCGCCGTCAGTCGCCAGCCGCAACCGGCGGGGCTCGACAGCAGCAAGCTGCACTGGCTGCGCTGCGATTACAGTGATGAACAGCTGGCAGAGGCGGTGGCCCGCATCGGTGAGCTGGCGCCGAGGCCGCGCTGGCTGGTGATCTGCAACGGCTTGCTGCAGCAGGGAAGCATCCGGCCGGAGAAACGGCTCGAGGCGCTCAACCTCGAGGCCATGACCCAGCTCTATCAGACCAACGCCCTGCTGCCGCTGCGTTGGATCAGCCAGCTGCTGCCCCTGCTGGGGTCGAGCCCCTGTACCCTGGCGGTGCTCAGTGCCCGGGTCGGCAGCATTGGCGACAACCGCACCGGGGGCTGGTATGGCTATCGCGCCGCCAAGGCAGCCCTCAACATGCTGCTCAAGTGCGCCGCCATCGAGCTCGCCAGACGGGCGCCCGGCGTCAAGCTGCTGGCGTTTCATCCGGGCACGGTGGACACCCCGCTCTCGCGGCCGTTTCACGGCAACCTGGCCGCCGGCAGCCTGCACAGCCCGCAGCAGGCTGCCGCGGATCTGGTGACGCTGATGGCGCGGCTGACGCCGGATGGCGAGCTGAGCTACCTCGACTGGCGAGGCGAGCCTATCGAGTGGTAGCGGGCGGCAGCAGCCGGGCCAGCAAGCTGCGCAGCGCCTTGATGACCGCCGGCTTGCCTGCCAGTTGCAGCCTGGCCGCCAGCGCTCCCCAGTCGGCATATTGCCAGATGGTGGTGATCAGCAGTTGCCGCTCGGCGGGGTCAAGCTTTGCCAGTTTCGTCAGGTTGCCCGCCAGCCAGCGCTGCAGGCTGGGCTGGCACAGCTCGAACGGCTTGTGGTGGTGGGCAAAGCAGGCCAGCTCATCCTGATCAAAGCCATCGAGCGTGCTCGAGCTGGCCTCCGCATCCTGCAGGCACTGCCACACCAGTTCGGATTCAAGGGTTTTCAGCTCGCCTGCCAGCAGGGTGGGCAGCTGGCGCACGAAGCGTTGGTGCCACTCGGCCAGCTCGGCGGCGCGGGCCGGTTGCAGCGCCTTGAGCAGCAGGGCGGCGTGGCTGCCGCTGGCGGCATCCCGCTGCAGGCCGATGCGCAGCACCCTGAGCCCGGCCTTGCGCCAGAAAGGCAGCAGCTCGGCGCTGGCCGAGAAGGCCGAGCCCAGATAGTCGAACCCTGCCGCCTGATAATGCTGTTCGAGGTGGACCAGCAGGAGCGACCCCAGCCCGCTGCGATGCAGCGCCGGATGGATGGCGATGCGCATCACCCTGGCGTAGCTGCGCGCACCTGCGGTCTTGAAGCCGGCGTGCGCCAGCAGCGACTGGGGCAGCAGATGACCGCGCGGACGCCGGCGCCCGGCCCAGATCGCCTCGGCCAGCTCAGGATCTATCTCTCCTTCCCGGGCGACCAGCGCCACCCCGAGCAGATGCGAGCCCTGTTCCAGCAGGTGGATGTCGAGGGCGGGACTCTCCAGCAGGTAGCGCAGATCGCTCGGCGTGGTCTGGTAGTGGGCCAGCACCAGCAGGCCGAACACCCGATGGAGCAGCCCTTCATTGGCAGCCAATGCATCCTGCTCGAGCCGGCGCCAGCCAGGCTGGGTGGGCGCTGGCGGCGTCTCGACCTCGGCGTTGAGGCCGAGCAGCCGGAACACCAGCGGCTCCAGCGGATCCCGGCTGCTCCAGCGGATCGGCTCGGCCAGGTGGATCTCCTGCCAGCCGGGCGTCTCGCGATCGAGCACCCGCTTGAAGCGCAGGTGAAAACCGCGACCCGTGCCCTCGTAGCCATGTTCTGTGGTGGCGAAGACGATGCGGCCGTGCCGGGCCAGCATGGCCTCCAGCAGTGGGGTCGGAATGGCGGCCGCTTCGTCCACCAGCAACAAGTCGGGCTGCAGCGGTTCGTGCACCAGCCGATCCGGCGAGCAGTAGCTGAGCCCTGTCAGCAGTTGCGGCGCGTCTTCAAGGGCAAGGGCTGCGTGGGCAAACAGGGTGGCGACCGTGGCTTGGGAGGGCGCCGTCACCACGATCTGAAGATCGGGTTGTTGGCGCAGCAGCTCGGCGGCGGCCAGCCCCAGCAGGCTGCTCTTGCCGCGGCCCCGATCCGCACTCAACACCAGCGGGCGGCGGCGGTGACCGTGCAACACCTTGTGGATGGCGGGCAGGGCGCGCGCCTGATCGCAGCTCAATGGCCGCGCCGGCCCAACCGGCTGCCACTGGGTTGCCGTTGCAGGAGGGGCTAGTTCGAGGGCAGGGTCGCCCGCAAGCTGCCGCACCAGCCGGGCGAGAAAGCCGTGGCCCGCCAGCGCCATATCTTCCGGTTGTGCCACCAGCCGCACCCGGTCCGGATCCGGCCAGGCAGGCCATTGGGCTCGCGGCGGGGTCAGCAGCAACAGCAGGCCGCCCGCCCGCAAGGTGCCCGCCAGCGCCCCGAACGCATCGGGGTGAAAACCGCTGAACGCATTGAATACAAGCGTGTCGCACTCCTGACCGAGTCGCTGCAGCGCCTTGGCCGCCGGCTGCGGGTGGTGCTCGCTCGGGCCATCTCCCAGCCAGTAGCTGACGCCGCTTAGCAGCGCCTCGGCCCGGGCGATGCAATCGGCTTCATCACCTTCCAGCCAGATCAGCCGCCGTTCGCCGGCGCGGGCCAGTGCCTGGCGCAGCTCGTCGAGTGGAGCCGGCATCATGAGGCTGCGTTGTCGGCCGGTTTGCGGGGCTCGAACATGCGATCCCCCATCTGGTCGATGAAGGTGTGTGCCTTCTGCACCATGAAGCGCTCCGCATCGGCGGGGTTGGCAAACAGATCGGAGCGGATGAAGCGGTGGGTCTGCAGCACGCCGTCCAGCTCCTTGGTGATGCGGCCCGCCAGCCGATACTGACCCCCTTCGGCCATGGGCTCGGGATAGATGAGGTAGCCGGCATATTCGGTGGGGGTGACTTCGGCGATCGGAGCGGGCTGGCCGCCAAACAGGGCAGTGAACAGTTTCTTGAGCATGATGTTTCCCTCAGTGACAGGGCATTGTCACCAAGGGGTTGATGGCTGGCAAGCGGGGGATCTTATTACCAATCGTTATTTGCACTACGAACCATTCTCATTTAGATTTCATGGCAATCCAGCATGAGGTAAACACTATGTACGTCTGTTTGTGCCGCGGCATCACAGATTCCCAGATCCGCAAGGCGGTACAGGCAGGCAAGACCGAGTTTCGCCAGCTCAAGCAGTCGCTCGACGTCGGCGCCCAGTGTGGCAAATGCGTGCGCATGACCATGGAGATCATCGCCGCCGAACTCGACAAGGCCGAGCTGGAGCAGGCGCCGCTCTACTACGAGGTGGCCTGAGCAGAGCCCGTCGCCGGCAAAACCGACCCGTCTTTTCAATCCCTTCCCGCTGGCGAGCAAGCTCGCCGGACCTCTTGTTGTAATCTTTCTGGACTAAGCTCTAAGGATCTAAGCCTCAGGCACGAACCAAGGAGCACTGTCGATGAAAGGAGATCCCAAGATCATTGCCCACCTCAACAAGGTGCTGGCCAATGAGCTGATAGCCATCAACCAATATTTTCTGCATGCCCGCATCTATGATGACTGGGGTCTCAAGGCGCTCGGTCACAAGGAGTATCACGAGTCCATCGATGAGATGAAACACGCCGACGAGCTGGTCAAGCGGGTGCTGTTTCTGGAAGGGCTGCCCAACTTGCAGGATCTGGGCAAGCTGCGCATCGGTGAGACGGTGGAGGAGATGCTGCGCTGCGACTTGTCGCTGGAGATGGATGCCATCCCGGATCTGAAGGTGGCCATCGCCTATGCCGAGTCGGTGCAGGACTACATCAGCCGCGACCTGTTCCAGGATATCCTGGAAGACGAGGAGGAGCACGTGGACTGGCTGGAGACCCAGCTCGATCTCATCGATCGCATCGGGCTGGAGAACTATCAGCAGTCCCAGCTGCATCACGGCTCGTCCTGAATAGTTATGGCATGAAAAAACGATTAAAAAACCCGCTAAGGCGGGTTTTTTAATGTCCGTCTGCATAGCTTTTCACGGGTCTTATCATCATGAAAAGTAAGCTTATTTTTGTTAATCATGTCGCAAAAAAGCGAGCAAGGGAGGTGCACTATTGGAACCCCTTTTCGGGGGCAAACAATAACAACGGTTAAAGGACTACACCATGCACTTCTTGCCCAACAAACTGGCGCTGGCTTGTGCCATCGCACTCTCGCTTACTGCCTGCAATGACAACAGCTCCAACGCGCCGGCGGATCCCGCCGCCACCAAGACCTCCCTGATGCAGACCATGGACGAGGCCCTGCGCGAGAGCCAGGCGCTCGACCCCTACGGTTTTGCCATCGATGCCGCCAGCATCGCCAAGCTCAAGGCCCTCGACAGCGCCCTGCTCAAGCGGCTGGATGCCCTGGACGCGAGCGTGCTGAGCGAACGGGACCGGTTGTTCTACGACATGATCCGCTGGGATCTGCAGATCAACCTGACCGGTTACGATCTGCCCCAGTCCCAGATCCCGATCCACCACTTCAGCAACCGGGTGGTGGATCTGGCTGATGAGGTGGGGGCCTCCCCGGCCAGCGGCAAAGCTGCCCGCACCGTCGAGCCCGGCTTCGACTACTTCGAGCAGAGCTCGGCCGATCGGGTCGCGCCGGGGGATGCCACCTGGCGGCGCGACATCGATCGCCCGGCAGCGGCACCGGTTGTGGCCAGCAAGGCGAGGGTCGCCACCGCACCACTGGCCTGGTATCAGGAGCACCTCAGCTGGCTCAAGGCCTATGGCGGCTACCTTGCCGAGGTGAAGCACCAGTTCGAACTGGGCAGCGCCCAGGGCAATACCCTGCCAGACGAGCTGGTGGACCGGCTGCTGGCCCAGCTCGACAGCAAGCTGGAGGGCGAGGCGATCGCCGGTTCTTACCTCGGCTGGCAGCAGCTGCCGGGAGAGGCGGACGAGGCGCTGCGCAGCGAGTACAAGGGGGTGCTGGACAGCATCAACGGCCGCTATCTGGCGCTGCGCGACTACCTGGATTACCAGCACGGCGGTGCCTATGCGGTGCGCCTTGGCAGCGGCGAGTGTGACGACGGCTTCTGCGGCATGACCAACGGACGTGACTGGTATCGCTGGCTGCTGAAGAAGCACACCACCACCGACATGACGCCGGAGCAGGTGCATGAGCTGGGGCTGAGCGAGGTGGCGCGGATCTTCGGCGCCATGGTCAAGGTGTGCCATACCGTCGGCAAGTGCGACAGCGACGACGTGGCCCAGAGCAAGCAGAGCGGTCAGATCTACGCCTTCTTCCGCTACCTGAACGAACCGGCCTTCTTCTATCAGAACCCGCTGGCGGTCTGGTCGGCCGGCCTCAACCCCGGCAACGCCGCCGGTGCGACCCTGAGCGGGCCGCAGCAGCAGGCGCTGGCCGAGCACGAGCGGGCGCTGCAGGAGTACAACGCCTTCAAGAGCAAGGCCGCGCTGGTGCTGCCGGACTTCTTCGATGCCGAGCGCACCATTCCCAAGCTGGATTACGAGGTGGTGCCCGTCTCCTACAAGGACGCGCCATACGGCGGGGTGGCCTGGTATCAGGACGGCAACCCGCAGACCGGCCGCAAGGGGCGCTTCTTCCTCAACACCTACTACCCCTATGGCCTGCAGAGCTGGAACATCAGCACCCTGCTGGCCCACGAGGCAGCGCCGGGCCACCACTTCCAGATCACCATCGCCCAGGAGCTGGCCGCCAAGGATCCCGACTTCCCGCAGTACGTGGCGAACGCCTCCTACACCGCCTATGCGGAGGGCTGGGCGCTCTACACCGAATACCTGGCGGATCACGACATGGGGCTCTATCAGGGGCGCGGTCTCTACGATCCGGCGGTGGGGGACGTGAAGGTCGAGGGATCGTCTGCCTTCAACAACCAGCTACAGTACTTCGGTCGCCTCAACGAGGAGATGCTGAGGGCGATGCGGCTGGTGGTGGATACCGGCATCCACTGGTATGGCTGGAACCACGACCAGGCCGCCAACTACATGAAGGAGAACTCGGCGCTGGGGGACGGGGACATCAGCTCCGAGGTGCCCCGCTACATGGCCTACACCGGCCAGGCGACCTCCTACAAGGCGGGCCAGCTGGCGCTGATCCGGATGCGGGAGTCGGCCGAGCAGGCGCTGGGCGGAGGTTTTGACCTCAAGGCGTTCCACCACCATGTACTGGAATACGGCATGCTGCCCATCTCGGTGCTGGAGCAGAAGAACAGGCAGTGGATTGAACAGTCGAAGTGATCACAGTTACGGCGCCCGGCAAGGCAACGGGCGCCGCTTTCGATTAGGATACGGCTCTATTCAAACAACACTGCTACGGATGATGTCCATGGAACAGATCGCCCGTGAGATGGCGCCCCACAAGCGAGTGGCGCTGGTGGCTCACGACAACATGAAGACCCCTCTGCTGAACTGGGTGATGCGGCGCAAGGAGGAGCTCAAGCTCCACCACCTCTACGCCACCGGCACCACAGGCACCATGCTCGGCAAGCAGGCACAGCTGCCCATCACCTGTCTCTTCTCCGGCCCCATGGGGGGCGACCAGCAGCTTGGCGCCCTGATCGCCGAGGGCAAGATCGACGTGCTGATCTTCTTCTGGGATCCCCTCAATGCGGTGCCCCACGATCCGGACGTGAAGGCCTTGCTGCGCCTCGCGGCAGTCTGGAACATCCCGGTCGCCACCAACGAGGCGACTGCCGATTTCATCATGGACAGCCCCCACATGCGCCAGGCGTTCAGCGTGCAGATCCCCGACTACGCCGGGTATCTCAAGGCCAGAACCCAGTAACGGGGCAGAAACGACAGAGCCGGCCACAGGGCCGGCTCTTTTTATTGGCGGGAACGACGATCAGCGCTGGAAGCTTTTCTGCGCGAACTTGGGTCTGGCGTTCATGATCTGCTCCACCTGTTCGTCACTCATCTTGCCGCGCGACAGCCCCAGCACCTTGTAGGTGAGCAGCGGTCGGGCGGGCAGGGCGATCATCAGGGCGCGGATCTGGTTCTCGTCCTCTTTCTCCCGGGCCGGCTTGCCGTAGGCGTAGGTGAGCACGCCGGCATCCATCAGGTTTTTGACGGCGGGCTCGGTGATCGGCAAGTTTATGACGCTTTTACGTTGCAGCACGAACTCCCGCAGCACCGCCTTCTCGTTGAAGTCGAGAAAGGAGATCATCTGGGCCAGCTGATCCTGCTGACGGCGCGACTGCCACTCGTCACAGGCCCACTCCCAGGCGATCAGGAAGCCCTGACTGCAGAAGTAGGAGATGGCGATCAGCATGCCGACCCCGAGCCAGGCGGCGTGTGTGGCGGCCCACTGGCTGACGGCCCCCTGCATCAAACCGGCCGGAAACAGCAGAATGATGCTGCAGCAGAGCAGCAGCCAGACCATCAGCCAGTTGAGGCGGTTCAGTTGATAGAAATGTTGGATCCACCGTTTCATCGTTCACCCTTCCCAAATCAGTGTGGACAGTAGTCATCTCATAGCAAACGGTGTGCCAAGGCGAGGAACTCACCGGCATTGGAGTGGATCCGGATGGCAAAGCCGATGGGTGGACGGTTACATTCCCTTACAACTTGTTGAGTCAATGATCATTAGTTTGCCTTGTGGGGTGGCGGTCAACTTGGTAAAAAGCCCGCACTGTCATAGGGGAGTAGCAACCCGCCCGTGATCCGGGCAGGGCTCATGTCAACATTCTTGGATCCTCAGATCCATGGCATGGGCGGCGATGGCATCCATCGCTCTGCAAGACCTTTGGCCTCGATATGCAAGCCAGCCGGGCGAGCCATATCGGGTCCATTGGTTGTTCTGCTCGCCTGGCGGTTACTCATCATGCTGATCACCCTGCTGTTATTTCTGCTCTCTGCCGTCACCATCTATCTGGCCTGCGAATATTTCGTCAATGGCATCGAATGGACCGGCCACCACTTCAAGTTATCCCAGAGTGCCACCGGCTCCCTGCTGGCGGCCCTCGGCACGGCCCTGCCCGAATGCATCGTCACCCTGACCGCCTTGCTGATGGGGGATGCCCCCGCTCAGCAGCAGATAGGCATAGGTGCCGCCCTCGGCGGCCCGCTGGTGTTGGCCACCATAGGTTATGCCGCCGTCGGCGTGACCCTGCTGTTGTGCATGAGCCGGGAGCACAGGGCCATCGATGGCGAGGTGCAGCGCGAGATAGGCCGTGATCAGGCCTGGTTCGTCGGCATCTTCCTGGTGGCGGTGGCCCTCGGGATGGTGGCCTTTACCGGCAAGGCCTGGCTGGCCCCGTTGTTCGTACTGGTTTATCTGGTCTATGTGCGGCGCGAGCTGAAACAGACCGACAGCCACGAGGTCGAGCTGCCAGAGCCCCTCAAGCTGGATCCGGGCGCCGAGATCCCGGCGCTCGGCAAGGTGTTGCTGCAAACCCTGGTGGCGCTGGTGGTGGTGGCGCTGGCGGCCCAGTTGTTCGTTCACCAGCTGGAGAGCATGGGCGAGCTGTTCGGTCTCTCGCCGGTGCTGGCAGCCCTGTTGCTGAGCCCGGTGGCGACCGAGATGCCCGAGCTGATGAACGTGCTGATCTGGGTGCGACAGGGCAAGCACCGGCTGGCGCTGGCCAATATCTCAGGGGCCATGATGATCCAGGGCACCATTCCCAAGGCGTTCTGCCTGTTGTTCACCCCCTGGCTGCTGGACAGCACCATGATGGTTTCCTCGCTGGTGACCCTGCTGGCGGTGGCGCTGCTGTGGTGGGGGTTCAGTCGGGAGCGGATGACGGCGGGCAGGCTCGCCTGGGTGGGGTTGATCTATCTTGGCTTCTGCGGCTGGCTGGTCATGGGCTGATGTGCCACGAACAAGGGCGGGATAGTATCCCGCCCTTTTTTATTCATTCCCTCTGCCGGCGGAGGCCGGCAGGGAGATCAGAACTGCTGGAACCAGCGCTGGATCTGGGCCGGATCCTTGCTCTGGGTCAGGGCAAGCATCAGCAGCACCCGCGCCTTCTGCGGGTTGAGGGTCTCGGCGGCGACGAAGCCGTACTTGGCGTCATCGATCTCGGCATCCAGAGTGGTGGAGCCGGTCGGCACGCGGGCGGAGCGCACTACGCGGATGCCGTCCTTGCTCGCCTTGGCCAGGGTGTCGAACAGGGTGTGGTAGAGGTTGCCGTTGCCCACCCCGGCGCTGACGATGCCGTCGAACTTGGCATCCACCAGGGCCTTGGCCGGCAGATCCGAGGCGTTGGCGTAGCTGTAGACGATGCCGACCTGGGGCAGCTTGTCGAGCTTGCTCACGTCAAACGGGGTCTTGCTGGTGTGCTGGCGGGCCGGGCTGCGTTGATAGTCGATCTTGCCGTTGTGGATGTAGCCGAGCGGGCCGAAGTTGGGGGAGGCGAAGGTCTGTACCCCTGTGGTGTTGGTCTTGGTGACGTCGCGGGCATCGAGCACGGTATCGTTCATCGCCACCATGACGCCACGCCCCTTGGAGGCGGGGTCGGAGGCGGTCACCACGGCGTTGTAGAGGTTCATCGGGCCATCGGCGCTCATGGCGGTGGAGGGGCGCATGGCACCGACCAGCACCACCGGCTTGTCGCTCTTGACGGTCAGATTGAGGAAATAGGCGGTCTCTTCCATGGTGTCGGTGCCGTGGGTGATGACGATGCCATCCACGTCATCCCTGGCCAGCAGCTCGTTGACCCGCTTGGCAAGCTTGAGCCACACCTCGTCGTTCATGTCCTGGGAGCCGATCTTCACCACCTGCTCACCCTGCACGTCGGCCACGTTCTTCATCTCGGGCACGGCGGCGATCAGCGTCTCGATGGCCACCTTGCCGGCCTCATAGTTGGACTGGGTAGCGGACTGCCCCGCCCCGGCAATGGTGCCGCCGGTGGCCAGGATATGGACGTTGGGCAGGGCCATGGCCATCGGGGAGAGGGTCAGGCCGAGGACGGCTGCGAGCAGGGTCTTGCGGATCGGGAGAGTCATGCTGCAATTCCTTCTGGGTGATAAAAATTGCAGCAAGTTTGCGCTTTCTGTTGCAGGGGTTTGTGATGACTCTCACCAAAAAACAGCTGGGTACAGAATTTTAACCTGTTTTATACCTATATGGAGATAATTTAACTCGCCGAGAAGCCTTTGGTTTCGATCAGGGCGATCAGCTCGGCTTTGCTCAGTTCGCTCTCGATGATGGCCTTGCTGCTGGCAAAGTCGACACTGGCGCTGCTGACGGCAGGCTGGGCCAGCAGGGCTTTTTGCAGGCTGGCGGCGCAGCCACCGCAGGACATGCCGGAGACGGTGAGTTCGATGGTCATGGGATATCTCCTCTGTTGATTGAGAGTCAGCGTAAAGCTGCCGCCCGCGGCAAGGTCAAGGGGGTGATGAAGGGGTGAGGGCCTGCAGGTTTGCTGCTGGCTAGCCCATCAGCCCCAGGTAGTTCATCAAGGTGGCGCCCAGACTGGTGGTGACGAGCGAGCCAAGGGTGGTGGTGGCGATGATGTTGGCCGCCAGGGCGCTGTCGCCCCCCATGGCGCGGGTCATCACATAGCTGGCGGCGGCGGTGGGGGTGGAGCTGATGAGAAACAGGATGCCGAGGGCCTGCGGGCTGAAACCCAGCGCCCAGGCGCCCATCACCAGCAGCAGCGGGATGCACAGCAGCCGGTTGGCGGTGGCCCAGCCGGTCAGCAGGGCGCCGCCGCGCAGGGCCTTGAGGTTGAGGCTGGCGCCGGTGCAGAGCAGCGCCAGCGGCAGGGTCATGTTGGCGAAGTAGTTGCCCGTGGTGATCACCAGCTGGGGCAGCTCGATGCCGAGCAGGCCGAACGGCAGGGCCGCCAGGATGGCGATGATCAACGGGTTTTTGGCGATCCCCCTGAGGATCGGCTTGATCCCCTTGCTGCCCCCCAGGCTGCGGGTCAGGGTGATCACCGCAAGCACGTTGTAGAGCACGGTGACCGAGCCCACCAGCAGGGCGGCGGCGCCGATCCCCTCGGCGCCGTAGGCATTCTGCACATAGGCCAGTCCCATGATCCCCATGTTGCCGCGAAAGCTCCCTTGCACGAAGATGCCGCGCTGGCGCCGCTCGGGGATGAAGCGGGCCGCCAGCAGCTCCAGCACCAGAAAACCGGTGAGGGTGCCGAGCAGGCCGTAGACGATGAGCCAGGGGCTCGGCATGGTGGAGAAATCGGTGCGCACCATGCTGAGAAACAGGAGTGCCGGCAGGGTGACCTGAAACACCAGACGGGAGGCGGACTCGACGAAGCTGTCCGGCAGCAGGCCCAGCTGCTTGAGCCAGATGCCGAGCAGCAGCACCACGCAGATGGGGCCCGTGATGGAGAGGGAGAAGTGCAGACTGGCCAACAGAGTCATGATGGATCTCCTGTGCGATAGGCGGGGCCCGTGACGGAGAGAGATTGAAGCAGACTGGCGAATAGACCCATGATGCGCGTCCTGTGCGATGGCGGGTGGCACGGCATGCGCCGGCGCCAAAAGGGCATTCTAACGCCATGGGCTTGTATTCACAGGGGTTAATCACAACAATGTGGGCAATTCCACCGCCGAGCCCCTGTGAGCCACTTCATGGACAAAAAACTGACCATCCTCGATATCGCCCGACTCAGTGGTGTCGGCAAGTCGACCGTCTCCCGGGTGCTCAACCAGGATCCCAAGGTGAAGCAGGCGACCCGCGAGCGGGTGGAGCAGATCATCGCCGAGCACGGCTTCGTGCCGAGCAAGTCGGCGCGGGCCATGCGCAGCCAGAGCCAGCAGGTGGTGGGGATCATCGTCTCGCGGCTCGACTCCAGCTCGGAAAATCAGGCGGTGCGCGGCATGCTGGAGACCCTCTATCGGCGCGGCTACGACGCCGTGCTGATGGAGAGCAAGTTCTCCCCCGCCAAGGTGCAGGAGCATCTGGCGGTGCTGGAGCGGCGCGGGGTGGATGGCATCATTCTGTTCGCCTTCAACGATCTGGACTATGCCGCCATGGCGCCGCTCAGGGAGAAGCTGGTGCTGGTGGCCCGCGACCATCCCGGCTTCTCCTCGGTCTGTTTCGACGATGCCGGTGCGGTGCGCACCATGCTGGACCAGCTCGCTAACCGCGGCATTCGCGAAATTGCTTACCTGGGGGTGGACACCGCCGATCTCACCACCGGCCAGCGCCGACTCGATGCCTACCTCGGCTACTGCGCCGAACAGGGGCTGACGGCGCGCAGCGCCCTCGGCGATCTCAGTCTGCAGAGCGGCTACCGGCTGGCTGCTGAGCTGCTCACCCCGACCACGGGCGCCCTGGTCTGCGCCAGCGACACCCTGGCCATAGGTGCCGCCAAGTACCTGCAGGAGCAGGGGCGCAGCGAGGTGCTGGTGACCGGCCTTGGCAACAACCCCATGCTCACCTTTCTCTTCCCCAACGCCCTCAGCCTGGATCTCGGCTACAAGGGGGCGGGGGAGCAGGCCGCGCGCCAGCTGCTCGGCCAGATCGAGCAGGATCAGCGCCCGCTGGCGACCATAGCTCCCTGCCACTCTTTGTGAACGCCATCACCTAGCACCGCACAAAAAATGCGCTTTTTGTGACCTCGGCCACGAATTGGGAACGTTCCCATTTTGATCGGGACCAATTGGCGGCATGCTAAATGGGAACGATACCAAAAACGCTCGGGCCCACAGACTGGCCCAAAAGGGCGACGCAGACCAATATCAATGGAGTCACAGAGGGAAGGCTCATGTCCAAGATCAACGCACAACATCTGGCCACGCTCATCGACAAGATCGGTGGCAAGGAGAACATCGCAACCGTCAGCCACTGCCTGACCCGGCTGCGCTTCGTCCTCAACGATCCGGCCAAGGCCGACAGCAAGGCCATCGAAACCATACCGGCGGTGAAGGGAAGCTTCACTCAGGGCGGCCAGTTCCAGGTGGTCATCGGCAACGAGGTGGAGCAGTGGTACAAGGCGCTGACCGAAGAGATCGGCGTCAGCGGCGGCAGCAAGGAGGCCGCCAAGCAGGCGGCGCGCCAGAACATGAACCCGCTGGAGCGGGGCATCTCCCACCTGGCGGAGATCTTCGTGCCCCTGCTGCCGGCCATCATCACCGGCGGTCTGATCCTGGGCTTTCGCAACGTCATCGGCGACATCAAGATGTTCGACGATGGCACCCACACCCTCACCGAGATCAGCCAGTTCTGGGCTCAGGTGCACGCCTTCCTCTGGCTGCTGGGCGAGGCGATCTTCCACTTCTTGCCGGTGGGCGTCTGCTGGTCGGCGGTGAAGAAGATGGGCGGCTCCGAGATCCTGGGTATCGTGCTCGGTATCACCCTGGTGTCGCCCCAGCTGATGAACGCCTACGGCATCGGCCAGCAGACTCCCGAGGTGTGGGACTTCGGTCTGTTCGTGATCCAGAAGGTGGGTTATCAGGCGCAGGTCATCCCGGCCCTGCTGGCTGGTGTCTTCCTCGCCTGGGTGGAGACCAATCTGAAGCGGATCATCCCGGCCTACCTCTACCTGGTCATAGTTCCCTTCATCTCCCTGTTGCTGGCGGTGATCGTGGCCCACGCCTTTATCGGCCCGTTCGGTCGCTGGCTGGGTGACGGCGTCGGTTTCGCTGCCAAGGCGGCCATGACAGGTTCGTTTGCCCCCATTGGTGCCGCCCTGTTCGGCTTCCTCTACGCGCCCCTGGTCATCACCGGTATCCACCACACCACCAACGCGGTGGATCTGCAACTGATGCAGAGCATGGGTGGCACCCCGATCTGGCCGCTGATCGCCCTCTCCAACATCGCCCAGGCCTCTGCGGTGGTCGGCATCATTCTGATCAGCCGCAAGGAGAACGAGCGGGAGATCTCGGTGCCTGCCGCCATCTCCGCCTATCTGGGGGTGACCGAGCCGGCCATGTACGGCATCAACCTCAAGTACAAGTTCCCCATGCTGTGCGCCATGGTGGGCTCGAGCCTTGCGGCCCTCATCTGCGGCTTCGCCGGGGTGATGGCCAACGGCATCGGGGTAGGGGGCCTGCCGGGCATCCTCTCCATCCAGCCGCAATACTGGGCCGTCTATGCCATCGCCATGCTGGTGGCCATCGTTGTGCCTATCGTGCTGACTCTGCTGGTTTACCAGCGCCAGCAGGCAGCCGGCAAGCTGGCTCAGGCCAGCGCCTGATCCCACGCATCAGGGCGACCCGCAGGGGTCGCCCTCTCCCTTTTTCATTCGAGACAAGAGCAAGACCCATGAGCCAAACACCCTGGTGGCAGAGCGCCGTGATTTACCAGATCTACCCCAAGAGCTTTCAGGACAGTGGCGCGCGCGGCACTGGCGATCTCAAGGGGATCATGGCCCGCCTCGACTATCTCAAGACCCTCGGCGTCGACGCCCTCTGGCTGACTCCGGTGTACGTCTCGCCGCAGGTGGACAACGGCTACGACATCGCCGACTACCTGAATATTGATCCCGCCTACGGCACCATGGCCGACTTCGAGGCGCTCTTGGCCGCCGCCCACGCGCGCGACATTCGGATCGTGATGGACATCGTGGTCAACCACACCTCCACCGAGCACGCCTGGTTCAAGTCGGCGCTGGGGGACAAGAACAGCCCCTACCGCGACTACTACATCTGGAAAGACCCGGTGGAGGGTGGTGTGCCGAACAACTGGCAATCCAAGTTTGGCGGCAGCGCCTGGGAGCTGGATAAGGCCACCGGCCAGTACTACCTGCATCTCTTTGCCCGCGAGCAGGCGGATCTCAACTGGGAGAACCCGGCCGTGCGCGCCGAGGTGAAGAAGATCATCCACTTCTGGGCCAAGAAGGGAGTGGACGGTTTCCGCCTCGACGTCATCAACCTCATCTCCAAGGATCAGCGCTTCCCGAGCGACGACAGTGGCGATGGCCGCCGCTTCTACACCGACGGGCCGCGCATCCACGAATTTTTGCAGGACGTGAGTCGTGACGTGTTCGCCCCGGTGGGCGCCATGACGGTGGGGGAGATGTCCTCCACCAGCCTGGAGCACTGCCAGCGCTATGGCGCGCTGGACTGCTCCGAGCTCTCCATGGTGTTCAACTTCCACCACCTCAAGGTGGATTATCCCAATGGCGACAAGTGGACCAAGGCGCCGTTCGATTTCCTCGAACTCAAGCGCATCTTCAACCACTGGCAGAGCGGCATGCACGGCAAGGGGTGGTCGGCCCTGTTCTGGTGCAACCACGATCAGCCGCGCATCGTCTCCCGCTTCGGTGACGAGGGCGAGCATAGGGTGGTTGCCGCCAAGATGCTGGCCAGCACACTGCACGGCCTGCAGGGTACCCCCTACATCTATCAGGGGGAGGAGATCGGCATGACCAACCCCGGCTATCAGTGCATCGATGACTATCAGGATGTGGAGAGCCGCAACATCTTCGCCATCAAGCAGGCCGAGGGGATGGGTGAGGCCGAGATCCTGGCCATTCTCGGCGCCAAGTCCCGTGACAACTCGCGTACCCCGATGCAGTGGAGCGCTGCGGCCAATGCCGGCTTCACCAGTGGTACCCCCTGGCTCAAGCCCGCCGCCAACTATCCCGAGATCAATGCCGAGGCGGCGCTGGCCGACACCGACTCGGTGTTCTGGCACTACCGGGATCTAATCCGCCTGCGCAAGGCCCATCCTATCTTCACTCACGGGGATTATCAGGAGCTGCTGGCGGGGCATCCGCAGATCTGGGCCTATGCCCGCCGCGCCGACGGTCAGACCCTGCTGGTGGTGAGCAACTTCTACGGCGAGCCGATCAGCTTCGCACTGCCGGAGGAGCTGGCCACCGGCAAGGGGCGTCTGCTGCTTGGCAACTACCCGGATAGCCCGGCCCGGCCGCAATCCTGTATGCTGCGCCCTTATGAATCCCTGATCTGGTTGGTGGAATAGATGACTGACGCAACGACAACGACCCAGCCGGGCTTCCCGGCGCCGCAGCTGGTGCGCGGCCCCGAGTGGCAGAAGATGGTGGCGGGGGAGCCCTATGATGCGGGCGACCCCGAGCTCAAGGCGGCGCGCGAGCGCTGCCGCAGGCTCTATCACACCTTCAACACCAGCTGGCAGGAGAAACCGGCGCGCGATGCCCTGCTCCATGAACTGCTGGGCAGCCGCGGCAAGGAGTGCGCCATCAACCCGCCCTTCTTTTGCGACTACGGGGCCAACATCTTCGTGGGCGAGAACTTCTACGCCAACGTTAACTGCACCATCCTCGACGTGTGCGAGGTGCACATCGGCGACAACGTGCTGCTGGCGCCCGGTGTGCAGATCTACACGGCCGCTCACCCGGTGGCGGTGGCGCCGCGCATCAAGGGGGTGGAGTTCGGCAAGCCGGTGCGGATCGGCCACAACGTCTGGATCGGTGGCAGCGTCGTCATCTGCCCCGGCGTCACCATAGGGGACAACAGCGTGATCGGCGCGGGCTCCGTGGTGACCAAGGATGTGCCGGCGGGCGTGGTGGCGGCCGGCAATCCCTGCAAGGTGCTGCGACCCATGACGGCAGCAGAGCTGGCTGGTGGCTAGTGGTACCGGCCTGCGCGCACTTTCCAACACCAAGGGCAGGTTATCCTGCCCTTTTTCTTGCCCGTCATTGGCTGAACCTGGGATGTACAGCCACTTCAGATTTTTTGAACATCTAGGCCAGTTTATCTCGCTAACAATGGCAAGTCTGGATGTTTAATATTCACTCAACGCTTAGGCAGGAACGCCAAGCGGCCAAATAACTGGTCGTTCAAGGCTGTGAGACCTTCAAATAGGAGGTCTGATGTTGGTGAAAGAACTACACACTATTTGAATAACCTCTTGCATGGATGCATTGATTCGGGGCCGACGGCCCAGGCAATGACATAGAAACCAAGAGAGTGAATGAACATGAAAAACGTAATCAAGATGCTGACCGTTGCAAGCCTTATGACCGCAGGTTTTGCCCAGGCTTCCGTTCCGGCTGACTTCAACGCCGCCCCGGGTGTGCTGTTTGTGAACTGGCACGCCACCGCTGCCGTCGAAGGCAAGGCCAACCCCATGCTGGAAGTGCGTGACGAGTCTGGTGATGTGGTTGCCTCCGTGCACGCCAACCTGATGGGCAGCCAGCAGGTGCAGATCCCGAGCCGCACCCAGGGCAACCTGACCGTGAGCCTGGGTGAGCAGAGCAGCGACTACCGCATTCCGTTCGGTATCGGCAGCGGGCGTCAGCGCTAAGGGATCCCCGGGCAACCGGACACCCATGCGAGACAGACAGGGAGGCCGAGGCCTCCCTGTCGTCGTTGGCAAGAATATGCCCCAGCTCTGGCTACCGAGCTCAAAGGTGCAAGCCAGCCGTCGATCGCCATACGGCAGATCCTCGGCGCGGCCAGCTCGCTCCGCACTCTCGCGCCGCGAAGCGCGACAGGTCCTCTCTTCCGATAGACCGCCTTTCATTTCCCTGCCCGACCATGTCGTCGGTGCCGTGCTGCTTGCACACATTCTGCCTGTTCAACGCATTGCGCGGGTCTGCTTGGCGACATCCGTCCGCTGGCAGCATCCTGCCGCCTGCCGTTTTCTCGTTCCACAGAAGCCTATACTCCCTGAAGAACCAGTTGTGGGAGTAGTGATCATGCGTAGTCTCGTCTTGTTGGCCTGCTGTTGTATGGGGTCGGCCCTGGCTGCCCCGGTGCAGCTCAGGCTGCTGGAGTGGGGGTATCTGCCCGCCGGATATGAACAGCAATTTGCCGAGTACGCCAAGCGCGAGGGAGTGGAGGCGACGGTGACCCGGATCGAGCCGCTGCTCACCGACTTTGACAGCGTCTATCGTGCTCTGCGTACCCGCAGTGCCGACGTGGTGATGCCGACCAGCTACTTCTACAAGGCGCATCATCAACCCCTCTTCAAGCTGCTGCTGCCCATCGACTTTGGCCGTTTGCGCCATTACCAGGAGGTGAGGCCGGCGCTCAAGAATACCGAGTATGACAAGTTGGGGGAGCGCAACTATTCCGTGCCCTTCTCCTATGCCATGTTCAGTCTGGCTTACGACAGCAAGCAGGAGAACACCCCGCCCACCAGCTGGCAGGCGTTGGCCGAGCCGACGCGGCAGGGGCAATTTGCGGTTTTCTGCGATCAGTTTGAGCCCTTGCTCTTCTCCGTGCTGCTCTCCCTTGGCAAGTCACCCGCCCTCTTTGCCAGCGGTGAAATGCTGGCCGATAGCCCGTTGCAGAACGAGGTTGAAGGGCAACTGACCCGGCGGCTAAAGGCGAGCCGGGGCTTCTGGTTCAATCAGGCCAATCGGTGCGAGGATCTGCGCCATCAGCGCCTGGCCACCACCTGGGGGCTGGAGCTGGTGGAGTGCAATCGGCAAAACGGTCAGCAGTGGCGCATCGCCATGGTAAGGGAAGGGGCCATCTATGCCCTTGATGCCCTCTCGATTGCGCGGGATGTCGGGGATGATCCGGCCAGGCTCAAGGCGGCCTACCTGCTGATCGACTTTCTGTTGAGCGAACCCCTGCAGAGCCGCATGTTGATGGGCACACCGACGGTTTCCGGCAGCAATGGATCGGCCCGCCCCCCGCTGACCCCGGAGGAGCAGGCCGTGTTGCCGCCGCAGGCCCTGCCTGAATTTGACGAACGCCTGCTGGTGCCGGCCCTGCCTGCGCACATCAAGAATCGCTACAAGCGGATGGTGCAGCAGGCGCTGGCCAGCAGTGGCAAGGAGGGGCTGGCCAAGGTGTGTCCCTGGGATCTGGCGAACTGATGCCGGCGCTAGCGAGGTGTAAGGACGGGGCGATCGGAGAGGAGCTCCTGCACCAGCTGCACGGCCAGCGGGATGTTTGTATCCATGGTATCGCCATCTTGTGCTTCGGCTTTCCAGCTGTCGGGGGCTTCCGGATGGGGCCCGGAGACGGCCACTTTTCCTTTACCATAGGCGCCGATTAAGGCGGCGAGCCGGCCATCGTCGAAGTAGGCAAGCTCACGCACCGGTTCGGTACCTGGCTGCAGGGCGAAGGTAGGGCCGGCCTGGTAGTACATGCGGCGTACCTCGCCGAGCCAGCGAATCTCATGGATCTTGGGAGAGAAGTCACCGTCGTAGTCGTCAGACTCTGCCGGCACCAAACCGAGCGCCTTCACATAATTGCCCTCGTCGGCCCAACCCAGAGAAGCGACAAAGGCACCGCCGCAGATCCCCAGATAGCGCCCGCCTTGACTCAGATAGCGTTTGAGTGACCCGGTGATGGCAGGGGTGAACCGATGAACCAGGGGCTCTACGTCATCTTCGGTGCCGCCGATGATAAACAGACGGGCGCCCGCCAGCTTGGCCGGGAGCTCGCTCAGGTTGTCGAGATAAACCACGGGGAGCCCGGCCTGTTTGACCACGGCGGCGATCGCCTCGTTGCTGTCCGGGTCTGAGATGGGGCCGGTATAGAGCAGGGCGTAGCCTGTCGGATTGGTGTCTATCTGTGGCTGGCTCTGGGCCTCGCCTGCGAGGCAGCAGAGCATCACAAGGCTGGACCACAGCAGCCAGCGCACTGGTCGGCTCGCTGATGACCTCAACGCGTGAAAGTCAAAGTGTCGGTTGCTCAACATATCATCTTCCTGTGTGGGTCATCACTGTGGGTGTCAGGCCAGCTTATCGCCCTGACCGTAATGGATATGGGATGAGCGGCTCGCAGCCTGAGTTGCGGACGCCTTGTCACCATGATGAAGAGACCATCCTCCTCGCTATAGAAGTGCTGATAGTGTTCGTCTTGGGTGGTGGCCACGAAGGCCGCCTCGTTGTCGAGGCGCATATCGCGCAGCCTCAGGCGTTCGGTCTCAAGGATAAACATGCAGGCCTCCTCCAATGAGCGGCCATTATGGGGCCTGGGATAAGGGAAGGGACAATCCCCAACCGGGGGGCGTCTCGGTGGTTGGTCGCACACCTCGCCTCGGCGAGGGTCAGGGGAGTCAATAGCGTGCCCCCATTACAGCCGCATCTTCCTTACCCGGTGTATTTCCAAGACGAATGAGCCCTCCCGGCCAGGGAGGGCTCATGCTTGCCACAGGCCAGGCGCTCGGTCGAGCGCCTCCTGATACGCCTCTACAACTTCACCATGATATGCCGCGGCACCGTGTAGTCCTCCAGGGCGTAGAGGGAGAGATCCTTGCCGTAGCCGGACATCTTCATGCCGCCGTGGGGCATCTCGGAGGTGAGCATGAAGTGGGTGTTGATCCAGGTGCAGCCGTACTGCAGGTGGCTGGCCACCTTGCTGGCAAGGCCGAGATCCCGGGTCCAGACCGAGCTGGCGAGGCCGTAGTCCGAGTCGTTGGCCCACTGCACCACCTGCTCGGCGTCGCTGAAGCGGGTCACCGACACCACCGGGCCGAACACCTCCCGGCGCACGATTTCATCCTCCTGACGGGCGTGGGCGATCAGGGTCGGCTCGAAGAAGAAGCCGTTGCCGGGGCGGATCTTGCCCCCCGCCGTCACCTCCACGTGACCGCTGCTCTGGGCTCGCTCCACGAAGCTGGCGACCCGGTTGCGTTGCCTGTCCGAGATGAGCGGCCCCATCTCCACCCCTTCCTCGCGCGGACCGCCGACCTTGATGGAGGCCACCGCATCCGTCATGGCGGCGACAAACTTGTCGTAGATCTTGCCCTGGGCATAGATGCGGCAGGCGGCGGTGCAATCCTGGCCGGCGTTGTAGAAGCCGAAGGTGCGAATGCCCGCCACCACGGCCTCCAGATCCGCGTCGTCGAAGATGATGACCGGGGCCTTACCCCCCAGCTCAAGGTGGGTGCGCTTCATGGTGCGGGCGGCGCTCTGCAGGATCTTCTGGCCGGTGGCTATGTCACCGGTCAGCGACACCATGCGCACCAGGGGGTGCTCCACCAGCGGTGCCCCCACGCTCTCGCCCCGGCCGCAGACGATGTTGATGACGCCGCGGGGGAAGAACTCGCTGGCGAGCTCCGCCAGGCGCAGGGCGGTGAGGGGGGTCTGCTCGGAGGGTTTGAGCACCACCGTATTGCCGGCGGCGAGCACCGGGGCCATCTTCCAGGCCGCCATCATCAGCGGATAGTTCCAGGGGGCGATACTGCCCACCACGCCGATGGGGTCGCGGCGGATCATGCTGGTGTGCCCCTCGATGTACTCCCCGGCGAGCGGCCCCTGCAGGCAGCGGGCGGCGCCGGCGAAGAAGCGGAAGCAGTCCACCACCGCGGGCAGCTCGTCATTGAGCACCGCCAGATAGGGCTTGCCGCAGTTGAGGGATTCCAGCGCCGCAAACTCCTCGGCGTGGCGCTCGATGGCATCGGCCAGGCGCAGCAGCAGGGTACTGCGCTGGGCTGGAGTGGTGCGGCTCCACTGGGCGAAGGCGCGCTGGGCGCCGTTCACCGCCCGGTTCACCTGCTCGAACGAGGCTTCGGGCACCGAGGCGAGAAGCTCACCGGTGGCCGGGTTGAGGATGGGCTCGGCCTGGCCGTCACCGGTGACGAACTGGCCGTCGATCAAGAGTTGGGTAGAGAGTTTCATGGTTGCATCCTTGCGCACGCGTTGAGTCGTTATTTGCCACTGCCGGCGACGTCCTGGCCGTCGCGGGTGAGGTAGTAGGCAAGCAGAATGGGAATGGTGGTGAAGGCCACTATGATGAGCGCCACCACGTTGGTGACCGGCCTGTCCCGTGGCCGGATCAGCTCCTGATACATCCAGATCGGCAGCGTGGTCTGCTGGCCGGCGGTGAAGGTGGTGACGATCACCTCGTCAAAGCTCAGCGCGAACGCCAGCATGCCCCCCGCCAGCAGGGCGGTGGCGAGGTTGGGCAGGATCACGTAGCGCAGAGTCTGGAAGCCGTCGGCACCGAGATCCATCGACGCCTCGATAAGGCTCTGGTTGGTGCGGCGAAAGCGCGCCAGAGCATTGTTGTAGACCACCACCACGCAGAAGGTGGCGTGACCGATGACGATGGTCCAGAAGCTGAAGGGGATCTCCATCACTCCATAGGCGGAGCGCAGCGCGATGCCGGTGACGATGCCGGGCAGGGCGATGGGCAACACTAGCAGCAGTGACACTACCTCCTGGCCGAAGAAGCGGCTGCGGGCAATGGCACCAGCCGCCAGGGTGCCGAGCACCATGGCCACCAAGGTGGCGAGCCCGGCCACCTCCAGCGACAGCTGGATGGCGCGCCACACGTCGGGGCGGTTGAGGGTCACCTCGAACCACTTGAGGGTGAGCCCGGGGGGCGGGAACTGGTAGCTCTTGCTCTCGCTGGTGAAGGCGTAGAGGAAGATGAACAGGATCGGGAAGTGCAGGAACAGCAAGCCGCCGATAGCCGCGTACTTGAGCAGGCCGGAGGGCTGGTTCGTAGAAGGATTAGAGCGCATCGAAGGCCCCCAGGCGTTTCGCGATGGTGAGGTAGATGGCGATGATGAGGATCGGCACCAGCGAGAAGGCGGCGGCGAAGGGCAGGTTGCCCGCTGTGCCCTGCTGCATGTAGACCACCTGACCTATGTACATGGTCGAGTTACCTATGATGCCTGGGATGATGTAGTCCCCCAGCGTCAGGGAGAAGGTGAAGATGGATCCCGCCACCACACCGGGCAGGGCCAGCGGCAGGATCAGGGTGCGAAAGGTCTGGGCCGGGGTGGCGCCGAGATCGCCGCTCGCCTCAAGCAAAGAGCGCGGGATCCGCTCCACCGCCGCCTGGATGGGCAGGATCATGAAGGGCAGCCAGACGTAGACGAACACGATGAAGGTGCCGATGCGCGAGAACGACAGCGACGGCCCGCCGATCACCGGTAGCGAGAGGATGGCGTCGAGCAGCCAGTCCAGTCCCAGGGTGTCCGCCAGCCAGCTGACGACCCCCTCCTTGGCCAGGATCAGCTTCCAGGCGTAGACCCGCACCAGATAGCTGGACCAGAGCGGCAGCATGATGCCGACGTAGAACAGGGCCCGGGTCTTGCCGCTGGTGTAGCGCGCCATGTAGTAGGCGACGGGGAAACCGAGCAGGGCGCAGGCCAGAGTCACCAGCAGGGACATGCCGACGGTGCGCAGGATCACGTCCAGGTTTTCTGCTCGCAGCAGGGCGACGAAGTTCTGCAGCCCCAGCTCGTGGCGGATCTGGCCGCTGAACTCGTCCAGCCCGAAGAAGGCGTTGGAAAGCAGCATCAGCAGGGAGCCGACGTAGATGATGCCGAGCCAGAGCAGGGGCGGCCCCAGCAGGATGGCCAGCAGCAGGCCGGAGCGACCGTAGAGCAGGGTGGAGAGGCGCCGCAGCGGCCTGACGCGAACGGAGTCGGTAGCGTGGCTCATGGCAAGGCTCGCACTGTGGGGGGCGCTCATGGTTGAGCTCCCTGGTGGGCGGTGTGCAAGCGATGGATCGCCTGCTCCGGCCAGCTGAGGCTGACCCGGGTGCCACGGGGCAGGCGGGCCTGGCCCTCGTTGGGGTGGTTGACGATGAGCTCGAGTTGTTCGCCGAGATCGACCCGGTAGCGCACGAAGGGGCCGAGATACTCCACCTCGCGCACCTCCCCGGACCAGCCGGGCGTACCGGCCTCGGCGAGGTGGATCCGCTCCGGGCGCACCATCATCTGGCGCGCATCGCCGCACAGGCGGCGGGCCTGCTCCCCCTCGAACAGGTTGACGGTGCCGACGAAGCGGGCGACGAAGGGGGTGGCGGGGGCGTCGTAGATGGTGTCCGGCGCGGCGATCTGCTCGATCTTGCCCTGATTGAAGATGCAGATGCGGTCGCTCATGGAGAGCGCCTCCTGCTGGTCGTGGGTGACGAAGATGAAGGTGATGCCGAGCTGGCGCTGCAAGGCCTTGAGCTCGAGCTGCATCTGCTCGCGCAGCTTGAGGTCGAGCGCCCCCAGCGGCTCGTCCAGCAAGAGGATGCGCGGCTGGTTGATCAGCGCGCGGGCGATGGCGATGCGCTGGCGCTGGCCGCCGGAGAGCTGACCGGGCTTTCGGTTGCCGACGCCGGGCAGGCACACCAGCTCCAGCATCTCGTCTACCTTGCGGTAACGCTCCGCCTTGGCCACGCCCTTGAGCATCAGGCCGTAGCCTATGTTGTCGCGCACATCCATGTTGGGAAACAGGGCATAGTCCTGAAACACGGTATTGAGGTTGCGATCGTAGGGGGGGGCGGTAGAACAGGGTTCGCCGAACAGCCGGATCTCCCCCTCGCTCGGGTATTCGAAGCCCGCGATCATCCGCAGGCAGGTGGTCTTGCCGGAACCGCTCGGCCCCAGCAGGGTGAAAAACTCGCCGGCCGGGATCTGGAAGGAGATGTCGTCGACCGCCTTCACCTCGCCATAGTGGCGGCTGACCCGGTCAAATTGTACGGCGTTCATGGGACGTCCTTGTCTGTGTGGGAAGCGGGCCGGACTCCTGTCCGGCCCTGTGGTTAGCCGGCCTTAGCGACCACCCAGGATGGCGATATAGTCCGAGACCCAGCGGTAGTAAGGAACGCAGGTTCCCTGGCTCTTGCACTGGGAGACGGGAGTACGCCAGAAGCGCACCCGATCGAAGTTGTCGATGCCGTTGGTCTTGCACCCCTCTTTCCCGAGCAGGGCATTGCCCTCGCAGGCGGCCGGCACCACGGGCACGGAGCCGAACCAGGAGGCGAGATCCCCCTGCAACTTGTTGTTGAGGGAGTGCTCCAGCCACTTATAGGCACAGGTGAGGTTCTTCGCCTCGCTGTGCACCATGCTGGTGTCGGCCCAGCCGGTGACCCCTTCCTTGGGCACGGTAGTGGCGATGGGCTGTTTGTCGGCGATCAGGGTATTGGCCTGGAACGGCCAGGAGCCTGAGGCCACCACCCCCTCGTTCTTGAAGTCGTCGATCTGGACGAAGGCGTCGTGCCAGTAGCGCCCCACCAGCTGACGCTGCTGGCGCAACAGGTCGAGGGCGGCCTTGTACTGATCTTCGTTCAGCTCGTAAGGATCCTTGATGCCGAGCGCCGGCTGGTGGCTCATCAGATAGAGGGCGGCATCGGCGATGTGGATGGGGCCGTCGAACGCCTGCACCCGTCCCTTGTTGGACTTGCCGTCCGGCAGGGTCTGCACCTCGAACACCACGCTCCAGGAGTCAGGTGCCTTGGGGAACACCTTGGTGTTGTACATCAAGATGTTGCCGCCCCACTGGTAGGGCACGCCGTAGTGCTTGCCATCCACCGTGTGCCAGGGAGCATTCTGCAGGCGGGGGTCTATCTTGCCGTAGCTCGGGATGAGCGCCAGATTGAGTGCCTGCACCTTGCCACCGGCGATGAGGCGCAGGCTGGCGTCACCGGAGGCGGTCACCAGATCGAAGCCCCCCTCGTTCATCAGGGCCACCATCTCGTCCGAAGTGGCGGCCGTCTTGACGTTGACCTTGCAGCCGGTCTCTTTCTCGAAGCCGGTCACCCAGTCGTAGTTCTTGTCGGTCTCGCCGCGCTCCACGTAGCCGGCCCAGGCCACTATGTTGAGCTGGCCTTCACCCTTGCCGAGGGTGGTGGGGGCTGCCTGGGTCTGGCCTGCCAGCAGGGCGGGGATCAGGGCCAGGGTGAGGGGGGTCAGTTTCATCTTGCTCTCCTTGCTGGGGCGGGCACTGTGGTGATGCCACGTTGACAATTAACATCCTGTTAACCAGTCATGAGCGTAGGAGAAGCGCTGAGCAATGAGAATTTCAATTTTTAACGCCAGAGGTATCTGCTAAATCGATATCGAGTGCAGATGAATCTGAATTTTAGTGGTCGCTCCGCAAGAGATGGTTAGCGAGGCAGCGCTTGACGGGCCCGTAGCCGGCTCTGATCCCGCACTATGTCGATGAACTCGCGGGCTGTCCACTCCAGCCGTGAACCGCGCCGCCACACCAGGCCTATGTCGATGGCGGGGATGGGCTCCTTGATGGCGCGGGCCTCGACCCGCTCCTGCTCCAGCGACCAGGGGCGATAGGCAAAGTCCGGCAGCAGGGCGAGCCCGAGCTGGCTGGCCACCAGGCTGCGCACCGCTTCCACCGAGGCGGTCCGCAGCACGATGCGCGGCGCTATGCCGTAACGGCGCAGGCCGCCGCCAATGATCTGATCCAGCTGGTCGGCGGTCAGCGAGATCATGGGCTCTTCGCCGAGCGCCTTGAGAGAGAGGGTCGACTCGGCGCAGAGCGGGTGGTTGGCGGCGAGCCAGAGCCGCAACGGCGAGCGGGTCAGCAGCTCGGTATCGAACGCCTCCTGGCGGATGGTGCGGTTGGTCATCAGGATCCCCACGTCCACCTCGCCGTTGACGATCTGGTGCTCGAGATAGGGCTGCTCGTCCTCCTTCACCTCGATCTGTACCGCCGGGAAGGCGCGGCGAAAGCGGCCGAGCGCCTCCGACAGGTAGTAACCGGCCACCAGGGTCGTCACACCGATAGTGAGCCGCCCCTGATCCTGCTGGGCTACCGCCTTGAGGGAGTGGCTCGCCTCGGTCATGGCGCCGAGGATGCGACGGGCATGGAGCAGAAACTGGTGGCCCTGGGTGGTGAGGCTGACCCCGCGCGGGTTGCGATCGAACAGGGGGGCGCCGAGCTCGCTCTCCAGCTCGCGGATGGCGCTGGTGACTGCCGACTGGGAGATGTGCAGCTCGGCAGCGGCGCGGCTGACCGAGAAGCTGTCGGCCACCGCTACGAAATAGCGGATCTGGCGAAAGGTGAAGTTCATCTGGGCGTCCTGCCGCGTGCGATCAAGGTGAGTGCCAGCTTAACCTCGAATCGCGCCCAGACAAAAGGCGCCGTGCTGGCGCCTTTGTCATGGTTTTTCCGGCGGTTAGCGGGAGCTGGCCGCCTCGATCACCGGGATCCGGTTCACCGCCTTGCCCAGATAGGCGAGGGTGATGGTCACAATGATGCAGGTGAAGCTGAGCCACATGTAGGGCAGGTAGTCGAGGGTGGCCACCCCGAGGACCCCGGCCATGAAGATGCCGTTGTCGCTCCAGGGCACCATGCCGCAGGTGAGGGTGCCGCCAAACTCGGCGTTGCGGGAGAGGTTCTTGCGCGCCAGTCCCAGCCGGTCGTAGTTCTTGGCCATGATCTTGGGGGTCAGGATCAGCGACACATACATGGCCGAGCCGAACACGTTGGCCAGGAAGGCGGTGCCTATGGTGTGGGTAGTCAGGCTGCCGGCACCCTTGATACGCTTCTCGAAGGCGCTGGCAATCACTTCCAGGATGCCGACCTTCTCCAGCAGGCCGCCAAAGCCCAGACCGAAGATGATGACCGCCACCGAGCCCAGCATGGACTCCATGCCACCGCGGCCCAGGATGTTGTCGATGAAGTCGACGCCGGAGGTGATGGCAAACGGGCTGTAGGCGGAGTGCATCGCCTTCACCGGATCCATGTCCTGGAACAGGATGGCCCAGACAAGGCCCAGCAGGGCGCCGAAGCTGATCACGGGGAAGGCGGGCTTGCGGTTGGCCAACAGGCCCAGCACCAGCACCACGGGCACTATGGCCAGCGGGGTGATGTTGAACTGCTTGTCGAGCGCCTCCATCACCAGGTTGACCTGCTCCAGGCTGACGTTGCCGGAGTACTGCATGCCGACCACGGTGAACAGGGCGGCGGTGATGACGTAGGAGAACAGGCTGATGGGCAGCATCCCCTTGATGTGCTCCATCACGTCGACGTTGGACATGGTCGAGGCCAGCACCACGGAGTCGGAGAGCGGAGAGAGCTTGTCACCGAAGTAGACACCGGAGAGCACGGCACCGGCTACCAGCGGCGCTGGCACCCCCAGGCTGTGGCCTATGCCCATCATGGCGATGCCGGCGGTGGCGGCCGAGCCCCAGGAGGTACCGGTGGCCAGCGAGGTGAGGGAGCAGATGATCAGGGTCGCCAGCAGGAAGATGGACGGGTGAATCACCTTGAGGCCGAAGTAGATGATGCTGGGGACTATGCCGCCGGCAATCCAGGTGCCGACCAGGGCACCGACGGAGACCAGGATCAGGATGGCCCCCATCCCCTTGGCGACACCGTCGACGGCCGCCTGCTCCAGGGATTTGTAATCATGGCCGAGCTTGATGCCGAGCCCCATGATGACAAACCAGGCGATGAACAGTGCCAACTGGATTGGCAGGTCGAGCACGCTGGTGAAGGAGAAGGCCAGGGCCAGGAAAATGGCCAGACAGGCAAACACCTGCGACATGCCCGGCAATCGGATGTGGTTGTGTTGGTTTTGCATAGATACTTCCTAAACTCTTGCTCGCCAAGGTCGGTCCCTCTCGTCCTGTGGATATACGTATCCCGAGGGGCCCACCCAAAAAGAGGCCGCAATCTACCACAAACCAGGGGGGACAAATCCCAACTGATTTGGCAAAAATGCAATTTTGATTGAAAAACTTACAATTTAGTTGATCTCATAACCCGTTTTTGAGTGCTCTGTCTGCCCCGATGGGACATTCGACTCCGATAGGAAAATCCGATTGCACACTCCAAAAATACAAATGATAATTGTTATCAGTTGTTGAAAGGGAGTGTGTCATGAGATGGATAGTGAGGGCCATGCTGTTGATCGGGCTGCTGGCCATCCTGATCTGGGGTCAGGAGAGGGAGTACGGGGTATGGAGTCTGGGCTTCTTGCTGGCCGCCTGGGTCATGTTCGAACCCAGGCTGAGACCAGCGCTGATCCTGCTGCCGGTGGCCGGCATGACCGGTGTGGCGGCCCTTGTCTGGCAGCAGCCCTGGTTATGACGAGGTGGCCGGTGCGCTCTGCACCTTTTCCAGCGCCTGTTTGAGGGAGGTGATGACGTTCTTTTCCATCTCGTTGCGCTTGGCATCGGTCAGGAAGTAGATCATGTCGACGTCGTGGCGAATATAGTGGGAGGGGAGCTGGTTCAGGGTCAGGCAGCAGAGATCGGCCATCTGGTTGGCGCTCAGCGTCTGGCTGAGCCCCTGCTTCTCAATCTCCTTGAGCACCAGATGCTCGTAGAAGTTGTGAATGTCGGTATCCAGTATCATATGCATTCCTTGGCATGACGATGGGCGGTGAGTCGTCAAAAGCATAGTCATAACAAGGGGTAAAAACAAAAGGCCCGTCACTTTCGTGATGGGCCTTTTGCATGATGAATGGTGCGAAGAGAGGGACTCGAACCCTCACATCCGTGGGACACTAACACCTGAAGCTAGCGCGTCTACCAATTCCGCCACCTTCGCACACTGATTTTCTCCAGCTGGTTTTTAAATGCGGTTGGAGCGCATTTTCTGCGTTTTACATGCCAGAAGCATGGTGCGAAGAGAGGGACTCGAACCCTCACACCCGGGGGGCACTAACACCTGAAGCTAGCGCGTCTACCAATTCCGCCACCTTCGCACATCGGGTTATCAGTCTGGATTTACATGCTGTCTGATAAAAGCATGGTGCGAAGAGAGGGACTCGAACCCTCACACCCGGGGGGCACTAACACCTGAAGCTAGCGCGTCTACCAATTCCGCCACCTTCGCACATCGGGTTATCAGTCTGGATTTACATGCTGTCTGATAAAAGCATGGTGCGAAGAGAGGGACTCGAACCCTCACACCCGGGGGGCACTAACACCTGAAGCTAGCGCGTCTACCAATTCCGCCACCTTCGCACATCGGGTTATCAGTCTGAATTTACATGCCGTCTGATAAGAGCATGTTGCAGTATGGTGCGAAGAGAGGGACTCGAACCCTCACATCCGTGGGACACTAACACCTGAAGCTAGCGCGTCTACCAATTCCGCCACCTTCGCATCACTGCGGTGGGGGATTCTATAGAGTTTTGGGGGGGCGTCAACAGCCAGAAGGTACTTTTTTCGCTGTTGACGCCCAAAGCAGCATCAAGGGGACAAAACTTCAGCAATTAGCGTCACTGGCGAGCCAGGGCGTCCCGATACATCTGTTCGTACTGGATGACCGAATCGGGCCAGTTGAAACGGGTGTTCATGGCATTGCGCTGAACCCGGGCAAACTGCTCGGGGTCCTGCAGGTAATAGAGCAGGCTGCGGCGCATGGCATCGAGCAGTATGTTGGCGGTCGGATCGTTGAAGCAGAAGCCGGTCGCATGTGCCGGATCGGCATCCCAGTCCACCACCGTATCCTTCAGGCCGCCGACCGCCCGTACCAGCGGCAGGGTACCGTAGGCCAGGCTGTACATCTGGTTGAGACCGCACGGCTCGAACAGGGAGGGCATCAGGAAGAAGTCGGCACCGGCCTCCACCAGGTGGGCGAGCCGATCGTCATAGGTATTGATGAAGGCGAGCCTGTCCGGGAATTGCTGGGCCAGGGTGTGCAGCTGGGTGGCGAGGGAGGGATCTCCCGAGCCGACGATCACCACCTGCACCTTGTGATGGAGAAACTTGTCCAGCACCGGCAGCAGCAGATGCACGCCTTTTTGTTCGGTCAGCCGGCACACCATGCCGTAGATGGGCAGGTCCACCACCGGCAGGCCCAGCTCCTGCTGCAGGCTCTGCTTGCAGACGCCCTTGCCGGCCAGGTTGTCGACGTCATAGGTGGCCGGCAGAAAGTCGTCGAAGGCCGGATCCCAGTCCTGATAGTCGCAGCCGTTGAGGATGCCACGCAGATCCGCCGCCCGCTGCTGGAAGACGCTGGCCATGCCGTGGGCCCCCAGGTGGGTCAGCAATTCGCTGGCATAGTTGGGGCTGACCGCGTTGATCTTGTCGGCATAGAGCACCCCGCACTTGAGCAGGTTGACGTGGCCGTAGTCATAGCTGATGCGCTGTTCGTAGTCGGCAATCTCGGGCACGGCCCAGAACTGCTGGCGCTCGAACACCCCCTGGAACGCCGCGTTGTGAATGCTGATCACGCTGCGAGTGTGCTGGAAAAAGGGGTTGTGGGAGTGTCGGGTTTTCAGCAGCAGCGGCAGCAGGCCGGTGTGCCAGTCGTTGCAGTGCACTATGTCGGGGGCAAAGGCGAGCTGCTCGCAGGCGTGCAGCGCGGCGGCGGCCAGGAAGGCGAAACGCTCGCCGTTGTCCGGATAGGCCTGGTTGTTTTCGGCATAGAGCTGGGGGCGATCGAAGTACTGCGGGCAATCGAGCAGGTAGACACAGACCCCTTCGAGATCCATTTGATAGATGCGATAGCCGATATCCGGCAGGCCCGGGTGGGTTGGCAACCAGCGCGAGACCAGCAGTTTGGCCTCATCCCGTCGCTTTATCGTCTTGTAGAAGGGGAGCATGATCCTGACATCATGTCCCTTCTGGGCCAGGTACAGCGGCAGGGCTCTGGCCACGTCCGCCAGGCCTCCGGTCTTCACAAGCCCCTCAACTTCCGAGGCAACGAACAGGATTTTCAGTGGGTTAATAGCCAACTCTTGCTCCCTTAGGTACCACGACGATACCGCCTTCGGACACGGTAAATCGCTCTCTGTCATGGTCCAGATTTTCACCGATCACGGTGCCGGGCGCAATTTCAACGTTCTTGTCGATGATGGCGCGGCGGATGGAGCAGCCCTCGCCAATCTTCACGTCACCGAGCAGAACCGATTCGCTGATGTGGCTGCAAGGGCCTATGTTGCAGCGAAAACCCAGGATGGATCGCTGGATCTGGCTGCCCTGGATGAAGCAGCCACCGGAGATCAAGGAGTTGGCGATCTTCACCTTGCAGTCGTCGGTGTCGACGAAGGTGGCGGGCGGCAGCGGCGGATAGTGGGTATGCAGCGGCCACTTGCGGTTGTAGAGGGAGAAGGGGGCATCGTCGGCCACCAGGTCCATGTGCGCCTGCCAGTAGGAGTCCAGCGTCCCCACGTCGCGCCAGTAGACGTTGGGCTTCTCGCCCGGGATCACGTTGGTGCTGTAGTCGTAGACATAGACGGGGGCACGCGGGAACAGGCTGGGAATGATGTCCTTGCCGAAGTCGTGGCTGGAGTTCTCCTCGGCGGCGTCGCGCTTGAGTTCGCGATAGAGCGACTCGGTCTCGAAGATGTAGTTGCCCATGGAGACCAGTGCCTGGGTGGGATCGCCGGGGATGTGCTTGGGTCGTTTGGGTTTTTCCTCGAAGCCGATCATCCGGCCCTCCTGATCCACCTCGATCACCCCGAAGGCGCTCGCCTCCTCGATGGGCATGCGCAGGGCGGCGACGGTCAGAGCGGCGGCCTTCTGCTTGTGGAAGCTTACCATCTGGCTCACGTCCATCTTGTAGATGTGGTCGGAGCCGAAGATGCAGACGTGCTCGGGGTCGGAGATCTCGATGAAGCGCAGGTTCTGGTAGATGGCGTCGGCGGTGCCGTCATACCAGCGTTTGCCCATCCGCATCTGGGCCGGAATCGGGTCGATGAAGCGATCCGTGATGCCGACGATGTTCCAGCCCTTCTTCATGTGCAGATAGAGGGACTGGGACTTGAACTGGGTGAGCACGTAGATGCGCAGGAAGTCGGCGTTGACGAAGTTGTTGAGCACGAAGTCGATCAGTCGGTAGCTGCCACCAAAGGGAACCGAGGGCTTGCTGCGGGTGGTGGTGAGTGGCTGGAGGCGAGTACCTTCGCCGCCCGCCAGGATCATGGTGAGTATGCCTGCCATCGTATTTCTCTCCCTGAATTCATACTATGAAAAGGTTTTCAGCTTGCTGCAAAAAAACACCCCTAAAGGGGTGGTTTGAGGTGTGTCAATTACCTTATCAGATCCCGTATGGGGCTCTCTACCTGTTTCCGGTGACTGCTTACACTTATTTACACTTTGCTCAGATAGACCTTGAATTTGGCATCGCTGCTGATCACTTCCGTTCGTTTGAAGTGCGTCTCCAGTATAGGCTGATATCGCAGAAAGGCGTTGGCAACTATGGTGAGGGTGCCTTGCGGCGACAGATGCTCCGGTGCCTTGGCCAGGAAGGTCTCGGTGGCCGCGTAGAAGGTCTTGAGACCGGCGTGGAACGGCGGGTTGGAGACGATGCGGTCAAATTTTTCCTGGATGTCGGAATAGACGTCGGACGCCCGCACCGCGCCCTGCAGACCGTTGATGGCCAGGGTACGGCGGCTGGATTCCAGCGCCAGCGCATTGATGTCCACCATGGTGACCCTGAGTTCAGGATTGCGCTTGGCCAGCACCGAGCCGATCACCCCGGCGCCGCAACCGAAATCGAGCAGCGATCCCTGCATGGCCGGCAGGCTGGCCAGCAGCATCTGGCTGCCCAGATCCAGCTCGGATGCACTGAACACGCCGGGCAGGGCCAGCACGGTCAGCTCGGTATCGCCAGCCTGGCACTGGTAGCGGCCAAACCAGGCGTCCAGCTCGAACGGGGCCACTGGTTTGCTCAGTTCGCCGTGATAGAGGGAGCAGCGACGGGCCGAGTCACGTTTGACCGGCTTCTCGCCATAGGGAGCCAGCAGCTTGTCGGCCCCGTTGATGCCGCCGCGGTTCTCGCCGGCGAGGAACAGCTCGGCACCTGCTTCCAGCAGCGGGGTCATCATGGCCAGCAGGTATTGGGCCTCGGCCTTGGCCTTGGGCATCAGCAGTAGCAGGGCATCGAAGCGGGAGGAGCCACCCAGCTGGTGATCGAACAGGATGGCGTCGCCCAGCGCGGCCTGCTGGCTGCGGTAATAGCAGTAATCCGTGGTAAACACGGTGAGGGAGTGGGTCAGGGTTGCCAGCTGGCGCGGATAGTCATCCTCCAGGGCGCCGCACACCAGCAGCCGCTTGCCGACAAAGAGGGCTTGGTTTCGTTCCAGCATCTGGCTGACGGCACTGATCGGGCTGCTCATCGGGTCTCTCCACGCAATTTTGGGCGGCCATTATACATAGCCGCTTTCGCCTTGACATTTATGCCGTGTTCCCGAAATATGCCCAGACACCATTTTTTGAGCAGAGATGACGCAATGCGGTTCAACGGGTTGAAACGAAAGCATAAAAAAAGCCTGACATTCGGGCCTGCCGACGTTCGCGCGTAACCTCTCATCCCTGAGCAGATTCAAACCCCGGTTGCGCACATCGTACCGGGGTTTTTTATTGCCACATTCATGAGTCAACGGAGAAGGAAATTCCATGTTCAAAGGTTCAATCGTCGCCCTGATCACCCCCTTTCGACAGGGCAAGCTGGATGAAGAGGCGTTGGCGCGTCTGGTGGAGTGGCATATCGAACAGGGTACCCACGGCATAGTGCCGGTGGGCACTACGGGGGAGAGTCCGACCCTGACCCACGACGAGCATTGCCGGGTGGTGGAGCTGGTGGTCAAACTGGTGGCGGGCCGCATCCCGGTGATCGCCGGGGCCGGTTCCAACAACCCGGTTGAAGCCATCGAATACACCCGCTATGCCGAGCAGATGGGGGCCGATGCCACCCTGCACGTGGCCGGTTACTACAACCGCCCCAATCAGGAGGGGCTCTATCACCACTTCAAGGCGGTGCACGACGCCACCAGCAAGCCCATCATCGTCTACAATATCCCGCCGCGCGCCATCGTCGACGTGCAGCCGGCGACCCTGGCCCGCCTGGCCGAGCTGCCGCGCATCGCCGGGGTGAAGGATGCGACCGGCGATCTGGCCCGCCCCTGGGTCGAGCGTCAGCTGATCAAGAAGCCGTTCGCCTGGCTCTCCGGCGAAGATGCCACCGCCGTGGCCTACAACATCGGCGGCGGTCAGGGTTGTATCTCGGTGACGGCCAACGTGGCCCCTAGGCTGGTGGCCGAGGTGCAGAGCCTGGCGCTGGCCGGCCAGTGGCAAGCTGCGCGTGAACTGCAAGACAAACTCATTCCGCTGCATCAGGCGATGTTTGCCGAGCCGAGCCCGGCCGGTGCCAAATATGCCGTCTCCCTGCTGGGCTTTTGCAGCGAGGAGTGCCGCCTGCCGGTGATGCCGCTCTCCGAGGCAACGCGTACCCGCATCCGCGAGGCGATGCACGCCTTGAATTTGTTATAAAAAATGGGCTCTGGATCGCGCTTTTGACTGGCCAGTCAATTAAAGTGCAGGCTTTGCCGATATACTCGCTTGGATACAACCAAGGATGGCAGGCATGCAGGAATGGGATCCAGAGCACTTCACCAGCTTTGAACACCTCTGTGAAGTGACACTGGCGGCAATCAGGGAAAAAACCGAAGCCGAACAGATCTATTTGTGGCTGCGCGCCCCCGAGTCGCAGCTCTACAGCTTCCAGCTCGATCAGGGACTGGTCAGCCTGACGGCCGATGCCGTCGCCCCCCTCAAGTTGCCGATCCTCTTCATCGAACACGCCCTCGACAAGGGACAACTGATGGTGGAGCCGCTCGCCCAGCACAACGAGCTCTGGGAAACGGTCGAACCACAGACGGTGCGCCTGCGCGCCTGTTTCCCGCTCAAGCGCCACAAGGGGTTGGAGGCCGTGGTCTACCTGGAGACCCGCCGCCGTATCGATCGCCTGCCCCGGCGCCAGCAACAGGGCATCCAGCTGTTGATGCACTATCTTGCCGCCGAGCTCGAGAGCCGGCTGCTGGCCAGCCAGGTCGATCTGGAGCGGGATCAGCGGTTGCATACCCAGGCCGACCTCATCCGCAGCCAGGCGCTGCAAGGCTCCTTCCTCAGCATGCTGCAGGCGCTGCACCAGGTGGGAGTCAAGCTGGCGCGTTGTGACAGTGAACACCAGCTGCTGCACGATGCGGTGGCGCTGGCTCGTCAGGAGCTGCAGTTCGACCGCATCGCCATCTTCCTGGTGGATGCCGAGTTCAAGACCATGCACGGCACCTGGGGCACCAACGAGGTGGGCGAGCTGATCGACGAGCACCACTTCATCAGCCCGATCCCTGATCACCCCACGGTGCTGGAGGCGCTGCGCCGCAAGGATTATGTGCTGGTGCTGGAGGATGCGCCGCTCTACTACGAAAAGCAGGAGGTGGGGCGTGGCTGGAATGCCATGGTCTCGCTGTGGGACGGGGCCACCCCCATCGGCTGGATCGCCGCCGACAACCTGCTGTGGCGCCGGCCGCTCAAGGCTTATCAGAGCGAGATCTTCAAACAGTATGCCGCCATGCTCTCCCAGTTGCTGATCCGCCAGCGTACCCAGGCGGCGCTTGAACGTTTCAACCGCGAGCTGGAGCAGAGGGTCAGCGAGCGCACCATGCAGCTGGCGGAGAGCAATCGGGCGCTGGCGGAAGCCAACAAACGGCTCTCCATGCTGTCGCTGGAAGATCCCCTCACCGGCATCGCCAACCGCCGTCAGTGGGATCTCACCATGCAGCGGGAGTGGGAGTGGGCACGCCGGCACCAGAGTCTGCTGGCGGTGCTGATGATCGACGTGGACGAATTCAAGTCCTACAACGACCACTTCGGCCATGCCAAGGGGGATCAGTGTCTGCAGCAGGTGGCCGCCCTGCTGCAGGATGCGGAACGGCGGCGTACCAACCTGGTGGCGCGTTACGGCGGCGAAGAGTTCGTGATCCTGCTGTGCGGTCCGCAACCCGGTGAGGCGGAGCGGCTGGCGGAACAGATTCACCAGGGGCTCAGTGAATTAAAAATCCCGCATCCGGCCTCCCGAGTTGCTGATTTCATTACGGTTAGCATAGGCTTTAGCTATCTGGTTCCCTCGCTGGATGGAACATGGCAGAGCCTGACCGAACAGGCCGATCAGGCGCTCTATCATGCCAAATCGCAGGGGAGGGCGTGTACGCTAGCCTATCGGTGAGCCCATGTTGTTACGTCGTTATCCCATCTTCAACCGTCGTCTCGCTCTCGTGGCCTATGGCATTGACTATCAGCTTGCCGACCCTGCCGAATGGCCCCTGCTGGCCGCCCAGTGCCGGTTGCTGGCTCAGGGGCGCCAATATCTGTTGCCCTTCACCCACGAACAGCTCGATGAGCTGCGCCCCCTGCTGTTCGATCAGGACACCATTCCGCTGGTAGAGGCTTCGGCCGAACGGTTGCCCACCTCTTTTCCCGTATTGGAGCAGTGGCGCGACTATCGGCGCCGGCTGGCGGTGCACGGTGCCCAGCGCGAGCAGCGCTGGCTCAGCGCCTCCCGTCTGCTGGTGTTCTGGATGGGGGAGGAGGGGATCCGTCAGCCGACCGAACACAAGCGGATGGCCCTCGGCATCGAGAGCTGGGGGGATTTTCTGCCGCTCAAGGAGGCAGGGGTCGATTTCTTCGCCGGCGGCTTCCTGGCGCGCCCCGAGCTGGTGAACCAGCGCGCCGCCCAGCCGGACATGAAGCTGGTGCAGGAGATACTGCAGCTCATCTGTCACGAGGAGTTCTCCTTCGCCCGGGTGGCGACCCTGCTGCAGCAGGATGCCTGGCTGCCGGGGCAGCTGTTGAGCTACGTCAACGCCCCCGGTTTCGATCACGCCAGCCCCATCGTTTCGGTTAATCGGGCGCTCTCCTATCTGGGAGAGCAGGAGATCCGCAAGTTCGTGCTCATCTACGGGTTGGCCAGGGTCAGCCAGCACATTCCGGAGGCCTGCACCCGCATGGCCATCGCCCGCGGCCGCTTCTGCGAGCTGATCGCCCTGAGCGCGCTTGGCAAGTCTGCCGCCAGCTGGGCCTTCCTGGTGGGGCTGGTGCTGGACGGCTCGCTGCTCTCCGAACAGCTCAAGGCCCATCTGCCCAAGGACGTGAAGCGAGCGCTGGAGTCTCGCGAGGGGCCGCTGTTTCATCTGTTTCAGCTGGTGAAGTGCTATGAACAGGGTGACTGGCCACTGCTGGCCCAGCTGGCGCCTACTTATCAGCTGGATCCCGCCAAACTGACTCCCATCTATTTTCAGGCACAAATGTGGGGGCAAGCGTTTCTCGCCACCTAGGCCGTGGCGAGGGAGAGGGGCTCTGGCTAGAATGGGGGCCCTTTTTCAGACACGGATCCCGCACCATGACCCTCTCCGGCTTTCAAGGCCTGGTATTCGACCTCGACGGCACCCTGGTGGACTCCATGCCGCTGCACCTCGCCGCCTGGGCGCACACGGCCCGGGAGTTTGGCTTTCACTTCGACCCCGACTGGTTCTATGAGCTGGGTGGCATGCCGAGCCGCAAGATAGCCCTGCTGGTGGCCGAGCAGCAGCAGATCGCGCTGGATCCGCTCATCGTGACCCGTTGCAAGACCGAGCACTACGTGGCCAACCTGCACAAGGCAACCGTCTTCCCGGCCATGCAGACACTGGTCGAGCGTTACCATGGTCGCATCCCCATGGGGATAGGCACCGGTTCACCGCGGGTCAATGCCGCCGCCGTGTTGCGCAATACCGGGCTGGATCGCTACTTCTCCGTGGTGGTGACGGCCGATGATGTCGAGCTGCACAAACCCCACCCGGACACCTTCCTGCTGGTGGCCAGCAAGCTGGGGGTCGATCCGGCGGGTTGTCTGGTGTTCGAGGACACGGGGATTGGCGTACAGGCCGGTCAGGCTGCGGGGATGCAGACCTGCATGGTCAGGGAGGGCAGACCGGTCGGCTTGCAGTATTGAAGCTGCCGCATTGAATCCGGGCAGAGATCGTCATCATGGGCGCTGAGGTAGAAAGTCCATTCCCATACGGGACTGTCATGACAAATGGGAATGGACTCGGTCACCCTCTGACGCAGCGATGGTCGCGGGGTGACATGGGCATGGCCTTACTGGTCGCTGTTGCCGCCCTGGTTGTCGTCGTAACGACCGGGTGCGCCGTGGGGGCGCGGCGCCATGGAGACGCGAGGCTTGCGAGCACGCTGGATGTTGACCTGCGGCCGGCCGGAGTGCATGGCGATGGTGGAAATCTTGGCCTTGTAGACCAGCTGCTGGTTGCCATGGGCATCGGTCAGCAGCACGCTGTACTGGTCGAAACCGCTGATGGTCCCCTCCAGCTTGATGCCGCTCACCAGGAAGATGGCGACCTGACTGCGGTTCTTGCGCAACCAGTTGAGGGCAGAATCTTGCCCGTTCCCGAGGGAGAAGGCTTGCTCGATCGTGGAGTAGCTTGGGGATTCAGTTGTCATAAATTATTGTCCCGCGGAAAAAAAGTGGCGTTTGATTGTGCTAAATGGTCACTTGCTTGTCAAAGTCATTCTCACGCCCGGTCGGGGTGGTGCAATGAGAGGGCTGGTCGGCACGGGCCGCTGCTGTAATAATTGGCGGTTCTGGCCCCGTGGCGGGCCTCACGCTGGGGTCTCAATTTGCATCCGGTTTCACACCAACATCAACCCACCTATACCCATGACGCCACCGCGTGCGAAGAGTGCGACTTGCTGGTGCCGGCCACCACGCTGGCCGTGGGGGAGGCGAGCAGCTGTCCGCGCTGCGGCCATACCCTGAGCCGCCATCTGCCGGAGCAGGAGCGCAGGCCCATCGCCTACGGCTTTGCGGCCATCATCATGTTCGTGCTCTCCAACGCCTTTACCTTCATGTCCTTCTCCGCCAAGGGGGTGGGGCAGGAGATGACCTTCCTGCAATGCATCACCACCTTGGTGGATCAGGGCTACCTGTTCCTCGGGGCCGTGCTGAGCCTGACCCTGATCGGCCTGCCGCTGGTCTATATCGGTTCCATCATGCTGGTGCTGTGGCGGGTCGACAAGGATCTGCACAGCAACGCCCTGCGCTCCCTCGGCCGGCTGCTGTGTCGGATCAAGCCCTGGCTAATGGTGGATGTGTTCCTCATCGGGGTGCTCATCTCGCTGGTCAAGCTGATGGGGATGGCCGACATCAAGATGGGTCTGTCGTTCTGGGCGTTCGTCGGCTACACGGTGCTGCTGATCAAGATGATCTCGTCACTGGACCGGATGTGGCTGTGGCAACGATTGTTCGGGCCGAGCGAGCTGCACGGGCTGACGGTGGAGGATGACGAGGCCAGCGCCATGAGCGCCGGCCTGGTGGGTTGCCACATCTGCGGCGCCCTGAGCGAAGCCGGTGCCGACAGCTGCAAACGCTGCGGCGAGCATCTGCACAGCCGCAAGCCGGGCGGACTGAACAGGACCTGGGCCCTGCTCTTTACCTCCATCATCCTCTACGTGCCGGCCAACCTTTATCCCATCATGGATACCGTCTTCCTCGGGGATGACAGCCCCTCCACCATTCTGGGCGGGGTGCTGGTGCTGTGGGCCATGGGCTCCTATCCCATCGCGGCGGTGATCTTCTTCGCCAGCGTGGTGGTGCCGCTGGTGAAGATCCTTGCGCTGTTGTGGCTCTGCTACATGGTGCAGCGCGGGCAGGGCACCTCGCCGCTCGGCAAGCTCAAGCTCTATCGCATGACTGAATTTGTGGGGCGCTGGTCGATGATCGACGTCTTCGTGGTGGCCATCCTGGCGGGTCTGATCCGGCTTGACAACCTGATGACCATCTATCCGGGCCCTGCGGCCGTCGCTTTTGCGGGTGTGGTGCTGGTGACCATGGTGGCTGCCATGAGTTTCGATTCCCGCCTGATCTGGGATTTACAACAAGGAGAACGCGAACGTGAGTGAGCGTAAGAAGAGGTGGAAACCCGGCTCGGACTTTCTGAGCTCGGCCGCCGCAATCTGGATGGTGCCGCTGCTGGCGCTGTTCATCGGGATCTGGATGCTGTTCCAGCACTGGTATTCGCAAGGTCCCAGCTTCACCCTGACGGTGGCAACGGCCGAAGGCATAGTGGCGGGCAAGACAATGATCCGCTCCCGCGAGGTGGAGGTGGGTCGCATCGAGGCGGTGGAGCTCAGCGATGACTACAGCCACGCGGTGCTGAAGGCCCGCCTGACCAATGCCGCCGCCGGCATGCTCAAGAAGGACAGCCAGTTCTGGGTGGTCAAGCCGCGGGTGGGACGCGAAGGGGTGTCGGGCCTAGGCACCCTGCTCTCCGGCGCCTATATCGAGCTGGCCCCCGGCAAGAAGGGCAAGGCGCGCGATGAGTACGCCATGCTGGACAAACCGCCGCTGGCCTCGCAGGACGCCAAGGGGTTGCGGTTATCGCTGAGCAGCCGGGATACCCGGGCGCTCGGGGTGGGTTCGCCCATCAACTACCAGGGCTTCACCATAGGCCAGGTGGAAGAGGCGAAGTTCCTGCCCGAGAAGAGCGAGATGCAGTACCAGATCTTCATCAACGCCCCCTATGACGTGCTGGTGAGCAGCAACTCCCGCTTCTGGATGACCCCGGGCTTCGAAGTTTCCATGAGCAGCGAGGGGATGAAGGTGAAGATGGATTCGCTGGAGAGCCTGCTGGACGGCGGCATCACCATGGGGCTGCCCCCTGGTTGGGCACCCGGTGAGCCGGTCAAGCAGATGGACGACTTCACCCTGTTCCAGGATCAGGCCAGCGTGTTGGCCGGTAGCCTGGACCAGTTCATCGACTACGTGTTCCTGTTCGAGGACAGCGTCGGTGGCCTGCACCCGGGCGCGGCGGTGGAGTATCGCGGCATCCGGGTCGGTACCGTCATCTCGGCGCCCTATCTCATCGACGAGAAAGGGGTGCAGATGTTCCAGAGCCGGCAGATCCCGGTGCTGGCGCGGATCGAGGTGCAGCGTCTCTCCCACCGCTATGCCAACGCGGAGAAGGAGCAGTGGCGCGCCCTGTTCGGCAAGCAGTTCAAGGAGGGGTTGCGGGCGACGCTTAAGACCTCCAGCCTGCTGACCGGGGGCAAGGTGGTGGATCTGAACTTCTACCCCGATGCGCCCAAGTTCCAGCCCACCAAGCTGGCGGGCTATCAGGTATTCCCGACCGTGCAGGCCGGATTGGATCAGATCGAACGCAAGGTGAACCAGATCCTCGACAAGTTCGTCGACATGGACACCGCCCAGACCCTGAACCAGGTCAACCACACCCTGGCGACCCTGGATCAGACCCTGAAGAACGTCAGTGCGCTGAGTGCCAACCTGAACAAGTTCACCGGTCAGAGCGCGACCCAGCAGTTGCCGGCGTCCCTCAACGACAGCCTGAAACAGCTGCAGAGCACGCTGCAGGAGTATGATGCCAACTCCCAGACCAACCAGGATCTGCGGCAGTCGGTGCAGTCGCTCAACCAGCTGATGCGCGAGTTGCAGCCGTTGGTACATTCGCTCAACGAGCAGCCGAGCTCGTTGATTTTCGATCGGGCTCGTCCCCGTGATCCCGAGCCCAAGCGAGGTCAATGATGAAGAAACGGATGATGACGCTGGCCTTGCTGGGCCTGCTGGCGGGTTGCAGCGCGGCACCGACGCAGCTGCACTACTACTCCCTCGACGCCGAGGCGCAGCAACCGGCTGCCGTGGTGGCGCAGCCGCAGCATCAGCTGGTGCTCAAACCTGTCTCTCTGTCCGGCCAGCTGGATCGGATGAGCCTGGTCTATCAGCTGGAGGGCAAGGAGCTGCACTTCGCCGAATACCATCGCTGGGCGGGGTCGCTGGATGCCCAGCTCGATCAGCTGACCCTGAACGGCCTCTCCAGCCGCTTGCCGGGCTGGGTGGTGCGGCAGGATGGAGCCCGCAAGGGGCCGGTGCTGACCATCTCGGTGGAGCGCTTCCAGGGCCGCCACGACGGTCGCGCCGTGCTGAGCGGCCGCTGGCGCCTGCTGACCGAAGAGGGCTCTGTCCTGCGTGACGTCCCCTTCCAGCAGGTGCGGGTGCTGCCTGCCGATGGCTACGGCACTCTGGTGAGCGAGCTGGGGGCTGGCTGGCAGCAACTGCTCGACCAGATTGCGGCCGAGGTGCGCAAGGGCGCCTGACGACATGTCGATGCACCGACTCAAAATGAAACGGGAGGCCTTGGCCTCCCGTTTTTTTGTATTGGGGTGGTTACCCACCGGCGAGGATCACTGCTGCACTTCGGAGATCCCTTCGACCTTGACCTCGACCCGGCGATCCGGGGCCAGGCAGACGATCAGCTCGCGCTTGGACTTGCTGGTGCAACTGTCGCCGGTGACCGGATTGCCCTTGCCGCGCCCTTCCACGTTGACCTTGTCTGCCGGCAGACCCTTGCCGACCAGGTAGTCGGCGACGGTCCTGGCACGCTGCTCGGAGAGCTTCTGGTTGTAGGCATCGGAACCGATGCGGTCGGTGTAGCCGATCACGGTGGCGACACCATCCTTGGGTCTGGCCTGCTCGATCTGGCTGTAGAGGTTATCCAGCGCCTGACCACCGGCCGGCTTGAGGGTCGCCTTGTTGAAGTCGAACAGCACGTCCGAGCTCAGGGTGAACTGCTTGTCGACCATCACGGGTTCGGGGGCCGGAGCCGGCATCGGCGCCGCCACCACGGGGGCGACCTGGCCGAAGCGATAGACCACGGCGACCGCCAGCAGGCCGTTGTCGAGTTCGGCCCCGGTCTTGTCGAGCGAGTTGTCGCCGAGCGGGGTGGTGTATTGGTACTCGAGGCGGGCGGCCCAGTCACGGTTGAAGGCGTATTCCGCCCCCAACGCCCCGACAAAGGCGGCGCCGTTGTCATTGTCGAACTGCTTGCTGTCGGTCCAGGCGTAAGCGCCACCGAGGCGGGTATAGAGATCCAGGCTGTCGCTGACCGGCATGCCGATCTTCATGGTGAGCTGGGCCAGCTGGGCTTTTATCTCGTCCCGGCCGATGTCGGTGGGATCCAGCTTGTCGGTCGCCGTGTATTTGTACTTGCCGAGCCAGTCGTAACCCAGTTCGAAGCCCAGGTTCTGGTTGACCTGATAGCCGAGGAAGGCGCCGGCGCCGACATCGTTCTTGTCCTCTTCGCTGATGGCGTAGTTGTCCTTGATATCCTGGTTGTGATCGACGCCATAGAAGTTGGACCAACCCAGCTTGGCACCGCCATACCAGGTGTTGTCCTGTCCGGCTGCCTGGGCGTTGGCCGCAAGCAAGCCTGAAACCAGCAAGGTAATCAGTGTTTTATTCATGTTGAGCCTCTGCAATTTCATATTGTTGAGGGGAGGTTGACGGGGTCGCCTCTCCTTATGGGTCGGGCTTATAGCACAGCCACAACAGAGTAAGGGTAGTCGTTTTCTCCGGGTTCTCAAGCAACTGATATAAAACATAATGTGATTTTCATCGCCGCAATTTGCCGCCGTGATTTGCGCTCTGCCGAGGGGACGCAATAGTTAATCGAGGCGGGTCTGCAGCGAGGTGAGCATGAACATCAGGTGGATATGGCTGTGCTGGGCGTTATGGCTGGTGCCGGGCTGGGCGGCCGAGACCCTGCAGGTGGTGACCGAAGACTATGCCCCCTACAACTATCTGGAAGAGGCCGAGGTCAAGGGGCTGGGCACCGAGGTGGTGGAGGCCATGCTGGAAGAGGCCGGCTTCGAATACAGTCTGGACATCTACCCCTGGGCGCGGGCCATCTCGCTGGCGCGCAGCCGCCCCAACGTGCTCATCTACAGCATCAGCCGCTTCCCCGAGCGCGAGGCGCAGTTCCAGTGGATCGGGGTGATAGCGCGTATCGACTTTCATGTGTTCGCCCTGGCCAAGCGCGACGATATCAAGCCCTTTAGCCAGCTGTCGCAGGCGCGAGCCTGGTCCATCGGCACGGTGCGCAACGACGCGCTGGAGCAGTACCTCATCAGCCGCAATTTTTCCAACCTGCAGCGCAACAACAACCATGAAGCCAATCTGCTCAAACTGTTGATGGGGCGCATCGATCTCTGGCCGGTGTCGCAGGAGACGGCCTACTACTATGCGCGCCAGGCGGGCTATGGGCCGTCCACCCTCAAGATAGTGCACGACATCGAGGATTTTACCGGGGGGGATCTCTACGTGGCGGCGAGTCTGAAAACCTCGACCGAGGTGGTCAAGCGGTTGCAGGAGGCGCTGGCCACCATCAAGCAGAACGGCATCTACGACGGCATCGTGAAGCGCTACCGCTGAGCCGTGCCAGCCTGTGAGGGCTGCGCAACAAAAAGGGCCGACTGTCGTCGGCCCTTTGTCATCAGTGAGCGAGGAACTCGTACTGAGCCTCGATGAAGGCTCCGGCCCGCTCGCTCAGGGCGGCGTGCACGACGGTGGTGGGGTGAACCTGATCCCAGAACATCTTGCCTTCGCAGTCGAGGGTGCTGGCGCTGCGCCGCACCATGGGGCTGGCCACGGCCTGTGCCAGCAGCGGGTTGCCGGCGATGGCGAGGCGTTCCTGCGGGTTGAAGGCGGAGAGGCTGCTGTCGCTGGCGACACTGGTGGCACTGCGGGAGGCAAACGGCTTCCACACATAGCCACCGCCATAGCAGGCGTTCTCGGTGTCGCTCAGGCCGAAGTTCTGCGGCTCGCGCAGCATCTCGGCGAACTGCTTGTCGATCTCGAACAGCTTGACGATGCCGGTGGGGGCAAGCTGGCGTGCCAGGTTCAGCAGCAGCTGGTTGTGGTAGGCGGAGACATGGCTGGCCGCCTCGACCACCTTCTGGCTGCGGGCCGAGGGGTTCTGACCCAGATCCGGCAGGTTGAACAGCAGAATCTGCTTGGCGCCGTTCAATACCATGCGGTTGGCCGCATCGCTGATGGCGTCGCGCACCCGCTTGGCATCCTGCTCGGTGTTCCAGCCATAGGCCAGGTAGTCGTTGGCGCCGACCCAGAGGATCACCAGATCATCGGGTTTGAAGCTGTCCTTTTGCAGGAACTGGGTTACCTCGTAATCCAGGTTGTTGATGACCTGATACTTGGGATTCCAGGAGATCTTGTTGTAGGCCACCGCGGTGGCGCCCCCCTCCGCCTCGTTGGCGATGGTCAGCCCCGGGAACTGCCGGGTCAGCTGCTCCAGCCAGACCGGCCCGTTGGAGAAGCGGCCCTGATAGTAGGGAGGGCTGGAAGGGAGATAACCGCGCATCTTGCTGTACATCTTGCCGGTGTCGGAGAGGCTGTCGCCAAACATCACGATCCGGGAGAAGGCGGGGCGACTGTCGGCTGCCTGAACTGTCAGCGCGAAGAGTCCCAATAAACACACAAACCATTTCTTCATCTTGTTGTTCTCATTGATTGGAAGCAGGTGGTGCCTGCAGGCTGTTCCTCGATAGGCAAAGGTGCTGGGAAGCTGTTTTGCCATCTTGCAGGGTATAAGGCCGAATTTTATTTCGCAGCAGTGCGGGCTGATTAAATCGATTACGGTCACATCCCCTTCCCCCAGATGGGGAGGCTTCACGTTTGTTTCACGCCCCGGCAGGCAGACTGCCCCCGTACCCAATGACAGGAGCATGAAATGAACAAGGCAAGCGTAATCGGTCTGTTGACCCTGATGTCCATCTCTTCTTTCGCCATGGCGGCCTATACCGGCCCGCAGGAGCAGAACAAGGTGTCCGTCGCACAGTTGAAGGATCTGGCCGATGACAGCTGGGCCACCCTGGAAGGGAAGCTGATCAAGCACCTGGGCGGCGAGAACTATCTGTTCCGCGACGCCAGTGGCGAGGTGGAGGTGGAAGTGGATCAGGACGTGTGGCGTGGCACCGAAGTGGGCCCGGACGATCTGATCCGCATCCGTGGCGAGGTGGACCACAGCTGGAACAAGACCGAAGTGGAGGTGGAGAAGCTTGAGAAGGTGGGCGCTGCCCCGCAGAGCAAGGGTGGTTTCATCGCCAAATAAGGGCTGACTCCGCACGCCAGACGTAACAAGGGCGCCTCCATGAGGCGCCCTTTTGCATATCGTATCCCGGCGTCAGCCGGTGCGGGCCAGTGTGCGCTTGAACCCCTTCTCGGCCTGATTGACCTTGTAGAGATAGCGGCGGGCTTCCGCCTTGGGGTGCTGTTCGGTCAGGATCTGGTAGACCGCCTCGGGCGAGAGCTGGTTGATCATGCCGGGCGCCGCCTTGCGGTCGCTGGAGAAGGTATTGAGCACCCCGCCGGCGCCGCCGTTGTAGGCCGAGATGACGGCATAGCGACGCGAGCGCGGATCCTGGATATCCACCAGATAGACGGTCTGCAGCAGGTGCAGGTAGGCGGTGCCCACGTCTATGTTGTAGGCCGGGTTGAACAGGTCCTCCCGGGTCGGCTGGCCGCTCTTGCCCTTGACCCGCACGTAGACGTCCCGCCCGGCGGTGGCCGGGATCACCTGCATCAGGCCGTAGGCGTTGGCATGGCTGACCGCATAGGGGTTGAAGCTGCTCTCGGTCTTGATCACCGCGTAGATCAGGCTTTCCGCCACCCCGTACTTGCGGGAGGCTTCCCGGATCAGGCTGGCGTACTTGTAGCCCCGCCGGTCCTCGTGGTTGGCCACCATGGGGATGTCGACGAAGAAGATGGTACGGATGCCGAGGGTGCGCTTCTTCATCGCCGTGTTGAGCAGGTAGTCGGCATAGCGCTCGGCACGCCAGTCGAAGCGGATCGGCTGGCCCTGGTTGTCCAGTACCTGACCGTAGAGGAAGGGCTCGCCGCCGGGCAGGATCTCGGCGTCGGAGTAGAGATCCACTTCCGCCGGATCGTCCGGGGTGAGCAGGGTCTCGATGATGGCGCGGCGCAGGTGGGAGCGCGGATCGATGCCGGAGACGGTCTCGACCATGATGTGGCCGCTGGAGAAGTCGATGTGGGCCCGGCTCTTGTATTGATCCGTGTATTTGACGTAGTCAAACTTGCCCGCAAACAGCGCCTCACGCCCCCAAATCTCGTTCACGTTGTGGGAGAGCGCACTGATCATGTGTTCAAAGCCGCGGATGTCCTTGCCGTTGACGAGATCGTCATCCTCGTTGCCATTGGGCTTGGGGGAGGATGAGCAGGCAGAGAGAAACAGCAGGGTGCACAGCAGCCATAAAATTCGGCCCATAGAGTCCTCAAACTGGGCGGCGGGCCGCCCGTCACTTCCGTCGTTGCCGTGAGTCGACGGGGCCGGCCTGCGCAGGCCGGTCCCGTTCACGGGTTATTTGCTGGGCGGGGTATAACCGTCGATGGCCACTTCGCCCGCTTCGAACAGGTAGTTCACCATCTCTTTCTCCAGCAGCTGGCGATGCTCGAGGTTCATCATGTTCAACTTCTTCTCGTTGATCAGCATCACCTGCTTCTTCTGCCACTCAGTCCAGGCTTCCTTGCTGATGTTGTCAAAAATGCGCTTGCCGAGTTCACCGGGGTAGAGCTGGAAATCGAGACCCGGGCCCTCTTTTTTCAGGCGCTGGCAAAATACGGTACGGCTCATGTTGACCTCTATGGTTGTAAGTCCGGATAGGCGAGCAGACGGGCCGTGGCGGCCGCCAGACCCACCTCTGCAGGATGGCGTAAGTTATACCAGAGTCGGTTATCCGCTTCCATGAGCAGGGGGGCCGGCGGCGCGTCGGTTTCGATCAGCATGGGCCGGATGTCGAGGTGAAAGTGGCTGAAAGTGTGGCGAAAACCGGCCAGTTCGCGGGGTTCGCTGCCGGTCAGGCCGAGCCGCTGCAACAGCCCAGCCACCTCGGCGTCCGACTCCACCTGGGGGAAGCAGTAGAGCCCGCCCCAGATCCCCTGCGGCGGCCGCTTCTCCAGCAGCAGCTGATCGCCGTGGCGGATGAGCAGCATGATGCCGGTACGGGCCGGGATGCTCTTCTTGGGCTTGCTGTTGGGGTAGGCGGTGGGGTTGCCCTGCGACAGCCCCTGGCAATCCTCCCGCACCGGGCAGCGCTCGCAAGCGGGCTTGCTGCGGGTGCAGACGGTGGCCCCCATGTCCATCATGGCCTGGTTGTAGTGGGCCACCCCGAGCTTGGGGGTGAGGCGGATGGCCAGCTCCCACAGATCGTTCTCCACCTGTTTCTGACCGGGCCAGCCGGGCAGGGCCAGCCAGCGGGTGAGTACCCGCTTCACGTTGCCATCCAGGATGGCGTGGGGCTGGCCAAGGGAGAGGGAGAGCACGGCACCCGCGGTGGAGCGGCCGATCCCCGGCAGCGCCATCACCTCCTCCAGCCGCTCCGGGAAGAGGCCGCCATGGAGGTCGCGGATCTGCTGGGCCGCCTTGTGCAGGTTGCGGGCGCGGGCGTAATAGCCGAGCCCGGTCCAGTGGTGCAACACCTCGTCGATGGGGGCGTCGGCCAGCGCCAGCACGTCGGGAAAGCGGGCCATGAAGCGCTGATAGTAGGGAATGACCGTAGCGACCTGGGTCTGCTGCAGCATGATTTCCGAGACCCAGACCCGGTAGGGGGTCTTCTCCTGTTGCCAGGGCAGGGTCTTGCGACCGTGGAGCTGATACCAGTCCAGGATCCTGGTGGCGAAGGTCACGTTATCTGAGTTGTTCACATTATGCTCATGTTATTGATTTAAAACTAAATTGACTAACGTGCAGCGGTCTTGGCGCTGATACCAGTGCAACGCCCGGTTGGCGAAGGTGGTGTTGCTCGGATTGCTCACGTTGTTCTCATGTTATTGATTAAAAAGGGGAGCTCTCAGGCTCCCTCTTGAAATGGTGGCCAGACTCGGGCTGGCAGGGGCGCGTTTCAGCCGCGCCAGTCCTGCAGCGCCTTGAGGCTGGCATTCTTCCCACCCACCTGCAGGATGATGTAATCCTGGGCGATGGCGAGCAGGGTGACGCCGGGGGCGACTTCGCTCCCTTCCCGGTAGGTGCGCCCGTTCAACCTCACGGCCCGGTTGGCCGGGTTGGAGGAGAAGACGTGGGCGCCGTAGGCCAGCGGCGGTACCTGCTGGCGGAGCGCCTGCGGCAGGGCGCTGAGCGGCGTGGCCTGCAGCTCGGCCGGCACCTGCGGCGGCGCGCCCTGATCCCGCAGCGGAGTATTGTTGAGGGCATTGAGGATGCGCTCGGCCAGCCCCTGGCTGCTGTCGGCGGGCGCCGGTGCGGGCTGGGCATCGGCCTTGGGGGTGACCACGGGCTCGGGCGGCGGTGGTGGCAGCGGCCGGGTGATCATCGGTTTGGGCTCGACCCGCACGAAGGGTGGGGTCACCACCTCCTTCACCTCCACCGTCTTCTCGATGGGGCGGTTGTTGAGCAGGTGCCAGCCATAGTTGGCGGCGGCCCCCATCACCAGCGCCAGCGGGGCCAGCAGCCACCAGATCCAGCGCCTGGGTTGTTCCTCATCCTGGCTGACCGGCAGCCCCATCGCCGGAATGTGCGGGGTGAACTGGGGCTGATCGGCCCGCCGCAGCGCCTTGAGCAGGGTGGACATCAGGAAGCCTCCTCCGACAGTGTGTTGATGGCATCATCCTCTGCCGGATCCAGCTTGGCCGGCTTGCTGGCCCGCTGGGCGTCATCCTCCAGCTTCGGCATGGGTTCGCCGGCCATCACGTTGAGGCGCAGCAGGGTGTTGCTGCCGGCGATGCCGTCCGGCGTCAGTCCCTGCTCGCGCTGGAACTGCTGCAGCTTGGTCTTGAGCTCGGCATCGAAGCGACGGACCTTGCGATCCGGCTGCTGTAGGGCCCGGCTGAGGGCGTTGTCGAGCCACTGCACCTGAGTGGGGCCGGCGTTGTTGCCGATCAGGGTGACGCCGCCCTTGGGCATGCGCCACAGCAGGGTGTAGCTGCCGCCCCAATAATCGCTCAGCCACTGCCGGTCTACCTGCCAGCTCTGGTTGCCGATGAGCAGGTTGGCCTTGTCGGGGCCGAGGTTGACCAGGGTGGCGTAATAGGTGCCTCCGGTCTCGTCGGTCAGGCTGACGAGGGCGGGATACTGCAGGGCCTGCAGATCGGCCAGGGAGGCCTCGCCCTCCTGGCAACGCAGGCCGGCGCGCGGCGCGTTGTCGCAGGTGGCCTCTTCCAGCTCGGTCTGGTAGCCCCACACCTTGTAGAGATTCTGCATGGCGCTGTCCGGCTCCAGCGCCTGATTGATGGCGCGGGTCAGCTGCTCCTGCTGCTCCGGGGTGTCGTCCACCTTGACCGGCACCTCCACCGTGACCACCGGACGGGTCGGGAAGACCCCGAAGAACTGCCAGCCCCACCAGCCGGTGGCCACCAGCAAGGCGCCGACCAGCGCCACCATCAGGCCGGACTGCCAGGTGCCCTCGTCACGGATGCCGCTCACCTCGAAGGCCGCCAGGCTGATGTCGCCGTGCACTATCTTGTGGCTGCCGCGGGCGAAGGCGGCGATCAGGGCGCGGTCGCAGATGAGGTTGATGAGGCGCGGAATGCCGCCGGAGAGGCGGTGCAGGGTCTGGATCGCCTTGGGGGTAAAGATGGGCTGCACGCAGCCGGCCACCTGCAGACGAAAGCGGACATAGGCATCCACGTCCTGGCAGGAGAGCGGCAGCAGGTGGTAGCGGGCGGTGATGCGTTGGGCCAGCTGGCGCAGCAGGGGCTGGCGCAGCATCTGCTGCAGCTCGGGCTGGCCGATGAGCACCACCTGCAGCAGCTTCTTCTCGTCGGTCTCCAGGTTGGTGAGCAGGCGCAGCTGTTCCAGCACGCCGGGCAGCAGGTGCTGGGCTTCGTCCACCAGCACCACGCTGCGCTTGCCAGCCGCCAGATTGGCCAGCAGGTGATCGCGGATAAGGTCGAACAGCTGCTTGAGGCCGGCATCCTGGCCATAGCCAAGCTGGAACTCGTCGCAGATGGCCGCCAGCAGATCCCGTTCGGTCAGGGATGGATTGAGGATGTAGGCGATCTCGGTCTCGGCCGGCAACTGCTGCAACAGGCAGCGGGAGACGGTGGTCTTGCCGGTGCCCACTTCCCCGGTCAGCAGCACGAAGCCGCCCCCATCCTGCAACCCGTAGTTGAGGTGGGCGAGGGCTTCCCCGTGCCGTTCACTCATGTAGAGGTATTTGGGATTGGGCGAGATGGAGAACGGGTGCTCCGACAGACCGAAGAACTGTGTGTACATAAGGATCCATTCCGTTGTTATGGGCGGCAGGTTAAAGCCTCCCCCAAGGGATGTCAAAGACCCGGATGCCATAAGGGGGGCCAGCGCGCACCCTGATATACCGGTGGGGAAATCAGGGTTGCGGCCATGGCGGCTGGCGGTGGGAAAAAGGGCCTGTGAGTATCGAGGGCGGCCCGCCAACCGGGCTCGCATGGCATCGATGTCGGGCCGGGAATAGTCTCCATCGGTCAAACCGGTATAATCGGGACAGGTTTATCAAGGGAGACAGAGCTTGCAGACTTATCTGGTTGGGGGCGCGGTGCGGGATCGCCTGCTGGGATTGCCGCAGGGGGACAGGGATCACCTGGTGGTCGGGGCGACCGTGGAACAGATGCTGGCGCTGGGTTTTACCCAGGTAGGCCGCGACTTTCCCGTGTTTCTGCACCCCAAGACCCAGCAGGAGTACGCGCTGGCCCGCACCGAGCGCAAGCAGGGGCAGGGTTACACCGGCTTCGTCTGCCACGCCTCGCCGGAGGTGACGCTGGAGCAGGATCTGCTGCGCCGGGATCTCACCGTCAACGCCATCGCCGAAGATGACGCGGGGCAACTGCACGATCCCTATGGCGGCATCGAGGATCTGAAACAACGGGTGCTGCGCCACGTCTCCCCCGCCTTTGCCGAAGATCCGCTGCGCATCCTGCGGGTGGCCCGCTTCGCCGCCCGCTTCCACGCCCAGGGTTTCGTGGTGGCTCCCGAGACGCTGGCGCTGATGCGCGAGATGACCGAGGCCGGTGAGCTGGCCCACCTGACCCCGGAGCGGGTCTGGAAGGAGCTGGAGAAGGTGCTGCTGGGGCCGACCCCGCAGGTGTTCTTCGAGGTGCTGCGCGAGTGCGGCGCCCTGGCCGCCCTGTTCCCCGAGCTGGACGCCCTGTTCGGGGTGCCGGCCCCCGCCAAGTGGCACCCGGAGATCGATACCGGCATCCACACCATGATGGTGCTGGCGCAGGCCTGTCGCCTCTCCCCCGAGCTGGCGGTGCGCTTCGCGGCGCTGTGCCACGACTTTGGCAAGGGGCTGACCCCGCCGGAGTTCTGGCCTAGCCACCACGGTCACGGCCAGAAGGGGCTGCCGCTCATCCGCGACTTCTGCGAGCGCTTCCGGGTACCGAACGAGTGTCGTGACCTGGCCCTGCTGGTGAGCGACCTGCACACCCATATCCACATCGCCTTCGAGCTCAAGCCGGCGACCCTGCTCAAGGTATTCGACAAGGCCGACGCCTGGCGCAGGCCCGAGCGCTTCGCCCAGCTGCTGGACGCCTGCCGGGCCGACTTTCACGGCCGTACCGGCTTCGAGGAGCGGGTCTATGCCGAACCCGACTATGTGGCGCAGGCGCTGGCGGCAGCCCAGGCGGTGCCGGTGAAAGAGATAGTGGCGGCCGGCTTCAAGGGGGAGGCTATTCGCGAGCAGCTGGCCAAGCGCCGGCTCGACGCCATCAGCCGGGTGCGCGACGAGTGGACCTTCCTCGAGGATTGACGAGGCATGGAGACGAGGCATGGACAAAAAAGCCCGGGTCAGTGACCCGGGCTTTTTCATGGTCGCGCCGGCATGGCGGGTGGCCGCCTAGTCACCAGGGCCGAATCGCTCATGCACCGGGTCGTAGAAGTAGGCCTGGTAGTTGAAGTCGATCCCCTTGATGTAGGGATTCTCCAGCCGGAACAGCCGGCGGGTATTGAGGTGGGCGAAGCTGAGGGAGGGCTTGAATGCCTTCAGCCAGAGCGCCTGCAGGGAGCCGTCGCGCCAGGCGGCCTTGAGCCCCAGCTGCACCCGGTCGATGGCCTGCCGGTTGCCGTTGTGGGTGAAGAAGACCCGGGGCAGGGGATAGTAGAGGGCTAGGCTCTCATCCATCATCAGCCCTTCCACCTCTTTGTGGTTCAGCTTTTCCTGAGGCAACTCGTTGATCCCGCGGCAGAAAAGATCGAAACGGCCGCGCGCCACCATCTTGAAAAGCTGCTCGTAGCCCTCCACCTCCAGCACCTTGAAGCCGGCCCGGCGCAGGATCTCTACGTCGAGCCAGCCCTTGCCCTGGCCGATGTCGAAGCGCTTCAGCTCATCCAGGCTGGTGGCCTTGGCAACCTCATCCTTGCGGGTGGGGCTGACGAAGCAGATGCGGTAGCTGACGATGCCGATATGGATGGGGAAGCGCACGTAGTCGATGCCGCTCATGTCCCGATCGGCGCGGTAGCTGTCCATGGCGAACAGGTTGGGGTAGTGGTTGAAGCGCAGGCTGACCCACATCCGGGCCAGGGTCATGGGGGGGGCGGCCTGCATCCGGTAGTCGCCATGGCTGGCGCGGGTCTTCTCCAGCGCCAGGCGCAGGACCTCGCGATCATAGGTGCTTCTGGGGTCGTGCTCGCTCTCCGGACTCATATAGGTGAACAGGGTCGGGCCGGCCAGCACGGGCATGGCCGTCAGCAGGGCGAGCAGCGGGGTCCAGTGCATCATGTGCTCCTGTGAAAAGCAGAGACTCTTCTGAGTGTAGTGACTCTCCCGGCCGTGGGCGGCAGAGGCGGGGTCAGGGTTTGCCGGCGGCGGGCTCGCCCGGTCCGAAGCGCTGGGTGAGGGGATCGTAAAGATAGGGGTGGTAATCGAAGTCGAGCCCCTGCAGCAGGGGGTTGTCCAGTCTGAACAGTTGCCTCTGGTCTAGCCTGGCAAACGCCAGCGCCGGCTGGTAGGTCTTGAGCCAGAGCGCCTGCAGTGAGCCATCCTGCCAGGCCAGCTGCAGGCCGGCCCGGATCCGGCGCAGGGCACGCTGGTTCTCCTTGTGGCTGTAGAAGAGGTGGACGAAGGGGTAGTAGAGCGCCAGGTGCTGGTCGACCGTCAGGGGCCCCAGATCCTTGTGGGTATCCAGCTCGCTCAGCAGCTCGTTGGCACCCCGGCAGAAGAGGTCAACCCGGCCGCGCACCACCAGTTTGAACAGCCGCTCGTAGCCCTCGACCTCCTGTACCTTGAAGCCGGCGGCGCGCAGTATGTCGGCGTCCTGCCAGCCGCGGCCCTGGCCATGGGTGAACTGCTGCAGATCGCTGAGGGTACGCACCCGGGCCACGGCCTGCTGCTGCTTGGGGCTGACGAAGCAGATGCGATAGCCGAGGATGCCGAGATCCACCGGGAAGCGGACATAGTCGAGGTCGTGGCTCCCCTCCGGGCGCGGGAAGCTGTCGATGGCCAGCAGGTTGGGGTAGAGGTTGTATTGCAGCACCTGACGCAGCCGGGTCCGGCTCATGGACGGGGCCGGGCGCAGTTCGTAGTCGCCGAAGCTGTCGCGGGTCTTCTCCAGCGCCAGCTGCAGCAGCTGCTGGCCGTAGAGGGAACGCAAATCCCGGTCACTCTCCGGGCTGACATAGGTCACTATGTCCGCGGCCGGCAGCAGGGGGGAAAAGAGCAGACTGCCGACCAGCAGCCCCAGGATCATCGTTCTGTGGTTCATCATACCGCTCACAACTGTCACATTGAGTTGAGTGTAGCGGTTGATGGCGTCGGGACGGGCTCTCCGGCGCCGGAACCTGCGCCCTTGACCTGCCGCGCGATCGCTACCAGAACAGCTGACCCAGCAGAGGCGCCAGCAGCACTGTCACCATGCCGGCTATCATCATCACCATGCTGGAGACCACCCCCTCCTCGTTGCCCATCTGATAGGCCTTGGCGGTGCCGGCGCCGTGGGCCGAGGCGCCAAAGCCCGCCCCCTTGCCGAGCCGGCTGCGAATGGCCAGCACGGTGAGCACGCTCTCCCCCACCGCCATGCCGATGACGCCGGTCAGCACCACGAACAGCGCGGTGAGATCGCTCTGACCGCCGATGGCGCGGGTCGCCTCCACCGCGAAGGGGGTGGTGATGGAGCGCATCGCCAGACTGCGCTGCAGCATGTCGGAGAGATCCAGCCAGCGGGCCAGCAGCACGGTACTGCCCACCGCCATGATGACGGAGGCGACCACCCCCACCGACAACGACAGCCAGTGGCGGCGAATGAGCCGGCGGTTCTCGTAGACCGGCACCGCGAAGGCCACGGTGGCTGGCCCCAGCAGCCAGAGCAGCCAGTGGGATTCGGCCATGTAGTCCTGATAGGGGATATGGAACAGCATGACGACCGCCACCAGCAGGGTCGGCGCCAGCAGCAGCGGCATCAGCGGCAGGATGCGCTTCTTGCCGTAGAGCCATTTGCTGGCGTAGTAGAACAGCAGGGTCAGGGCGAAGCAGAGCAGGCCGAGCAGGGTATCAGACATGACGACGACTCCGGCGGGCCAGTTTCAACTCGAGGCGGTAGACCCTGTCCACCACCAGTGCCGTGGTGCCGAGCACCAGGGTAGTGCTCACCAGCAGCACCACCATGATGCGCCACCCCTCCTGCAACAGCAGCTCCTGATAGTTGACCACCGCCACCACGGCGGGGACGAAGAACAGCAGCATCTCCGCCAGCAGCCAGCGGGCGCCGGCTTCAAACCACTGGGCCTTGACCACCCCGAGCAGGATGCAGGCCAGCAGCAACAGCATGCCGGTGAGGTTGGCAGGCAGCGGCAGGTGGAGGGTGCGCACCGCGGTATCGGCCAGCAGCCAGATGGCCGCCAGCAACAGGATCTGGAAGGGGGTTTGTAACCAGCGAAGGGAGAGGGCTTTCATGATATGGGTCTTTCTGTGAACTTGCTCACAGTATAGAGATGGGTTAAACCTGCAAAAAATGAATTTAAATTATCAAAATTATGCCAAAGAGGCATGATTTGGTTTTGCCATCCGCCAGGAGATCGCCATGGACATCCGCGCCCTGCGTTACTTTGTCGAACTGGTGCGAGAACAGAGCTTCACCCGTGCCTCCGAGAAGCTGTTCGTCACCCAGCCCACCATCAGCAAGATGATCCGCAACATGGAAGAGGAGCTGGGCCAGCCCCTGCTGAGCCGCGCGGGACGCCGCTTCACCCTGACCGACAGCGGCCGGGTGCTGTTCAACCGGGCCCAGACCATCCTGGCCGAAATGCAGCAGCTGGAGGCGGAACTCGCCGATCTGCAGAGCCTGCAATTTGGCCGGCTGGCCCTCGGCATTCCACCCATGGTGGGTCACGTCTATGCGGACCTGATCCGCGCCTATCGCAGCCGCTACCCCAAGGTCGAACTCTCCATCGTCGAGTACGGTGGCCGGCGCATCGAGCAGGCGGTGCTGGAAGGGGAGCTGGATCTCGCCATCACCATGTTGCCGACCAGGGAGGAGGGGGCTTTGAGCGTCCTGGAGCTGGACCAGTATCCCATTCAGGTGGTGCTGCCCGACCTGCCGCGTTGGCGGGAGTGCCGCGAGATCCGGCTGGCGGCGCTGCGGGACGAGCCCTTTCTGCTCTACACCCAGGCCTTCACCCTGAGCGAGCGGCTGGAACAGGCGTGTCGGGCGGCCGGTTTCGAGCCTCAGGTGGCGGCGCGCAGCAGCCAGTGGGACTTTCTCACCGCCATGGTGCGCAGCGGCATGGGGGTCGCCTTTTTGCCCGAGCCCATCTGCCGCCGGCTGACGCCGGACGGCCTGGTGCTGAGGCCGCTGGTGCCGGAGCTGAGCTGGCGGCTCGGGGTGATCTGGCCGAGCGAGCGCTATCTCTCCCGCACCGCCGAGGCCTGGCTGGCGCTCTGCTGCGAGCAGGGCTGAGTCTCATCAGGGTTTGCCGAAGCGATCCGTCACCGGGTTGTAGAAGTAGTGCTGGTAATCGAAGTTGATGCCCTTGAGGAAGGGGTTCTCCAGCTTCAGCATGCGCCTCTGCTTGAGCCCGGCGAAGGCGATGGCAGGGCCGAAACTGCGGCGCCACAAGGCTTGCAGCGAACCATCCTGCCAGGCTTGCTGCAGCCCCGTCTCCACCCGCCTCATGGCCTCGCCGTTGGCGGCATTGGTATAGAAGACCCTGGGTAGCGGATAGTAGATCAGCAGGGCGTTGTCCATCTTCAACCCCTTGATCTCCTTGTGGGTCAGCAGTTCGCTGCGCAGCTCGCTCGCCCCGCGGCACAGGAGATCGAAGCGGCCGCGAGCCACCATCTTGAACAGCATCTCGTAGCCGTCGACCTCCACCACCTTGAGGCCTGCATGGCGCAGTATCTCCACGTCCAGCCAGCCCTTGCCCTGACCGAAGCTGAAGCGACGCAACCCCTCGAGGTCGTGCACCTGTGCCATGGCCGCCTGTTGGCCTGGGCTGACGAAACAGATGCGGTAACTGACGATGCCGAGATGGACAGGAAAACGGACATAGGCCAGCCCTTTCTCGTCCCGCGCGCTGCTGTAGCTGTCCATGGCGAACAGGTTGGTAAAGCTGTTGAGCTCCAGACTGAGCCGGACCCGAGCCTTGGTCATGGGCGGCGCTGGTTGCAGCTCATAATCGCCAAAGGTGTCGCGGGTCTTGTCGAGGGCGAGGCGGAGCAGCTCCCTGTCATAGGTCATGCGCGGGTCCTTCTCGCTCTCCGGGCTGATATAGGTAAAGCGGGTCGCCGCCAGCGACGTGGAGGAGAGGAAGAGGGAGAGAAGCAGGAACAGGAGTCTATACATCCAGGCTAGGCTCTATGATTTTGTTTCATCCATTATAGTTCGGCCCCCAGCCGTTCAGGCGTGCCGGTCGCTTGCCAGCAGGCTGCCCAGCCGGCGGCAGAGGCGGCGCAGGGTCTGGTTGTCGAGGGAGGCAAAGCCGAGCAGCCACCCCTCCTGCGTCGGCGGGCCCAGGTAGAACTGGCCGAGGGGACGCAGCCCCAGTCCCTCGGTGTTGGCGGCCTCTGTCCAGCGCGCCTCGCCGCCGGGGGGCAGCCGCACGGCGCACTGCAGGCCGGCCCCGCCGTGGATGGGGGTGAGGGCGGGGCAGTGGCTGGCCAGCTCGGCCAGCAGCAGATCGCGGCGGCTCTGATAGACCAGCCGGCTCTGGCGCAGGTGGGTGGCGAAGTGGCCGGCGCGGATGAAGTCGGCGGTGACCGCCTGCAGCAGCTGGTTGCTGTGGCCGTCGACCGCGGCCCGGGCCCGGCAGAAGGAGTCCATCAGCGGCCTTGGCAGCACCAGGTAGGCGAGGCGCAGGGAACCGAACAGCACCTTGCTGAAGGTGCCCACATAGAGCACCCGCCCCTGGCCATCCAACCCCTGCAGGGCGGGGAGCGGCCGCTGATCGTACTGGTACTCGCCGTCGTAGTCGTCCTCCAGGATCCAGGCGCCGTGCCGCTCGGCCTCGGCCAGCAGCGCCATCCGCCGCGGCAGGCTCATGGGCACACCGAGCGGATACTGGTGAGCCGGCGTGGTGTAGATGAGCCGCGGCGCCGGGTGATCCCCCAGCGGGTTGAGCCCCTCCTCATCCACCGGCACCGGGTGCACCCGGGCGCCGGCACTCTCCATGGCGGTGCGGGCCCCGGGGTAGCCGGGGTCCTCCACCCAGACGGTATCGCCGGCATCGATCAGCAGCTGGGTCGCCAGCAGGATCCCCTGCTGGGAGCTGGTGAGGATCAGGATCTGGTCCGGCTCGCACACCACGCCGCGCGACTGCACCAGATAGCTGCTGATGGCGCCGCGCAGCGCCTCCAGCCCCTGCGGATCCCCGTAGTTCATCCAGTCGCCGGCGTGCCGGCGCCATTGCTGCTGCATCAGCCTGCCCCAAAGAGCCTGGGGAAAGAGGCGGGGATCCGGCTGGCTGGAGGCAAAGGAGCGGCCCACCTCGGGCATGTCGTGGCAGGCGCCGCTGTTGGCCATCTCCTGACCACGGCGCGACAGGCCGGCCGCCGACTGGGGCGGGCGCGGAGTCGGGGAGACCGCGGCCAGCGCCACGAAGCTGCCGGCCCCCACCTTGCGTACCAGATAGCCCTCCGCCTCCAGCCGGCCATAGGCCAGCTCCACCGTGCTGCGAGAAACCCCCAGATCCGCGGCCAGCATGCGGCTGGCGGGCAGCCGGCTGTGCTGGGGCAGGTGGCCGGCCAGCATGGCCGAACGCAGGGTGCGCACCAGCTGTTCGTGCAGCGGCAGATCGCTGGCTTGCTGGGTGGCAAACAGGGTGGGCAGGGCAGGCATGGGGAGCTCCCGGGCGCTAATTGGTCTGCTCATATTGGCAAAATTGGTCGGCGTGGCAAGGCCATTATGTCGCTACATTGAGGCGCAAGGTTCGGGATCCACAACGATTGGCAATTGAGAAAGGAGTCTGCATGTCGGAATACAGCGCCACCATCAGCTGGCAGCGCGGGGCTAGCGAGCCCTTCGTCGATCAACGCTACAGCCGGGCCCACTGGTGGGAGTTCGACGGCGGCGTCAGGGTGCCCGCCTCCTCGTCCCCCCATGTGGTGCCGCTGCCCTGGTCGGTGGCCGAGCACGTCGATCCGGAAGAGGCCTTCGTCGCGGCGATCTCCAGCTGTCACATGCTCACCTTCCTCTGGCTGGCGGCCAGGGCGGGCTATCGGGTGGAGAGCTATCGGGACGAGGCGGTGGGCATCATGGAGGCCAATGTACGCGGTCGTCAGGCCATCACCCGGGTCACCTTGCAGCCGCTGGTGCAGTTCGGCGGAGAACGCCAGCCGGATCTGGTCGCGCTTGAGCAGTTGCACCACCAGGCCCACGAGGAGTGTTTCATCGCCAACTCGGTCACCACAGTCATCACCACCCGGATCCGGGTGTGAGTACAAGGAGCGTCACTATGAGTCATGTATTGAGCAGCGGGCTGGCCAGTGCCGAACAGGCCCACCTCTTCTTCGAGGCCCAGCTGGCCTTTCGCACCGATCCGGTGGATCTGGCCGCCGATCTGCTGGCCGGCGAAGAGCGGATCGTGGTCATCGACACCCGCTCTGCCGGTCACTACGCCGAGGGACACATCCCCGGTGCCATCAGCTTCCCCCACGCCACCATGAACCCGGCCAGCACGGCAGTACTGGCGCGGGACAAGGTCTATGTCTGCTATTGCGACGGCATCGGCTGCAACGGTTCGACCCGAGGCGCCTACAAGCTGGCGGCGCTCGGCTTTCAGGTCAAGGAGCTGATCGGCGGGCTGCACTGGTGGCGGCAGGACGGTTTTGCCGTCGCTACTGGTAGCGAACCTGGCGTGCTGCAAACGGGAGGGATTGCCTGTGGCTGCTGATATCCATCTGAACGAGTTCGACCAGCCGGTCGGAGCGCCGCTGCCCGACTGGCGGGGCGCTGAGTTTCCGCCCCGCCGCACGCTCAACGGCTGGGGCTGTCGGCTGGAGCCGCTGGATCCCGAGCGTCACGGCCCCGGCCTGTGGCAGGCTTTCAGTGCCGACAGCGGGGCCATGTGGACCTATCTGACCACAGGCCCCTATGCAACAGAGGCGGATATGCTGGTCTGGCTGAGAGAGTGCGCCGCCAAGACAGACCCCCAGTTCTACACCATCTTCGACGAGCATGGCGAACAGCCGCTGGGGCTGGCCAGCTACCTGCGTATCGATCCCCAGGCGGGCAGCATAGAGGTGGGCTGGCTGCACTTTTCCCCCGCCCTGCAGCGCTCAAGGCTGGCGACGGCGGCCATGGCGCTGATGATGGCCAATGCCTTCGCCCTCGGCTATCGGCGTTACGAATGGAAGTGCAATGCCTTGAACAAGCCCTCCTGGCAGGCGGCGCTGCGGCTCGGTTTCAGTTACGAGGGGACCTTTCGCCAGAACCGGGTGGACAAGGGGCGCACGCGCGATACTGCCTGGTTCTCGGTGATCGACAGTGAGTGGCCGGCGCTGCAGGATTGCTTTGCGCGCTGGCTGGCGCCCGACAACTTCGATGAGCGCGGCAGGCAGCGGTTGCGGTTGTCCGAACTGACCACCGCTTGTCGTGCCGATGGCCAGTTGCAGTGACAAGACATACGAGGCCCCGCTCGCGGGGCCTCTGTCATTTCAGGCGTTACTCATGGTGCTCGCCGATGGGGGCGGCAATCCACTTCATCAGGCGCAGCATGTCGGCGGGGGCTACCCCGACCGAGAGGCCGCGCTTGCCGCCGCTCACCAGGATCTCGTCAAACTGCATGGCCGAGTCGTCGAGCACGGTGGGCAGCAGCTTCTTCTGGGCCAGCGGGCTGATGCCGCCCACCTTGTAGCCGGTCAGCTTCTCGGCCTCTGCCGGTTTCATCATCTCCACTTTCTTGAGACCGGTGGCCTTGGCCAGCTGCTTGAGGCTGCACAGGCCGGATGAGGGGACGATGGCCACCACCGCCTGTTTGTCGTGATGGGCGATCAGGGTCTTGAACACCTGGGCTTCCGGCAGGCCGAGCTGGGTCGCAGCATGCTTGCCGAAGTCGTCGTGGGCTTCGCACTCGTAGGGGTAGAGCTTGTGGGGGATCTTGAGCTTTTTCAGCAGGTTGATGGCTGGTGTCATGATGAGAGCCTTGAGTCGAAACAAGGCCAAACAGTCTGCGCCTGCCGGGCGGGTGATGCAAGCAGCCTGCATTGACAGGGAGGGATAAGGGGAGAGAGACAAAAAAACCCGGGTCAATGACCCGGGCTCTTCACTGCGGTGCGCCTCAGGAGAAGCAGATCTGCAGCACGTAGAAGATGGCGATGGCCAGGATGGCACCCGCAGGCAATGTGATGACCCAGGAGACCACTATGTTGCGCAGCACGCCCAGGTTCAGGGCCGCGATACCGCGCGCCAGACCCACGCCCATGACAGCACCGACCAGAGTCTGGGTGGTGGAGATGGGCAGACCGGTACCGGAGGCGATCACCACGGTGGCGGCGGTGGCCAGCTGGGCGGCGAAGCCACGGCTCGGGGTCAGGTGGGTGATGCCGGTGCCGACGGTCGCCATCACCTTCTCGCCCATGGTGGCCAGACCGATCACGATGCCGATGCCGCCGAGCGGCAGGATCCACCAGGCGATGTGGGAGCTGCCGCCGATCTCGCCGCCGGCCGCCACGATGGAGGCGACCGCGGAGAGCGGACCGATGGCGTTGGCCACGTCGTTGGAGCCGTGGGCAAAGGCCATGGCACAGGCGGTGATGATCATCAGGATGCCGAACACCTTCTCCACGTTGGCGAAGTGCATCTTGCTGTCATCCTGCGGGTTGTACTGCTGGCCGCGAATGTAGATCCAACCGGCAAAGGCCACCGCGATGGAGATTGCGACGGAGAGCAGGATACCCTCGCCATCGCTCAGGTGCAGACCGACGTGGGTCAGCCCCTTCTTGATGGTGACCAGGCAGATCACCAGCGCGGTCAGGAACATGTAGAAGGGGACGTAGCGCTTGGCGTTGTTGAGGGGATCATCGGTGTTGAAGATGAGCTTCTGCACGCTGATGAACATGAAGTAGGCGATGACGCCGGAGATGGCCGGAGTGACCACCCAGGAGCCGACGATGCCGCCGAACTTGCTCCACTGCACTGCTTCTGGGCCCACGCTCACCACGGCGAAGCCGACGATGGCGCCGATGATGGAGTGGGTGGTGGAGACAGGCCAGCCGAAGTAGGAGGCCAGGATCAACCAAGCGCCGGCGGCCAGCAGGGAGGCGATCATGCCGAGCACCAGCAGATCCGGAGTGGCGGCAAAGGCGTTGCTGTCGATGATGCCGTTGCGGATGGTAGCGGTCACTTCGCCACCGGCCAGATAGGCACCGGCAAATTCAAAGATCATGGCGATGATGATCGCCTGACGGATGGTCAGGGATTTGGTGCCGACCGACGTGCCCATGGCGTTGGCCACGTCATTCGCGCCAATGCCCCAGGCCATCAAAAAGCCGAACAAGGCCGCCACGAGCACCAGAGTGGTGCCGTAATTCGCGATAATGTCCATTCAGTGTTTTACCCAGTCAGTCGATTACGAACGAGCCAGCATCAGTTCCAGACGGGCGCCTACACGCTCGGCCTGATCTGCCAGGTCACCTACCCATTCGAGGATCTTGTAGAGGAACATAACGTCGATCGGATTGTATTTCTGCTCAACGGCTTGCAGCTGTTGGCGCAGCCCGATCTGCATGGTGTCAGTATCGTCCTCGATAAGATCCAGCTGGTGGATCATCTCGGCAACCATTTCAACTTCACGTCCTTTAAAGCCGGTTTCGAGCAGCTCATCGAGTTCTCCGATGGCTTTCTCGGCTTGGGCGGTCGCATCGATACAGCGTTTGAGATAGGCCATGAAATCGGCCCGCATCTCGGAGGGGAATTCCATTTTGCGGCCAAGCATGCGGCCGGAAATATCCTTGGCACGGTTGGCGATCTTGTCCTGCTGGGTCAGCAGTTCGAGCAGGTCGGTACGGGCGACCGGCAGGAACAGACCACGGGGCAGCTTCAGACGGATTTCACGCTTGAGGATGTCCGCTTCTTTCTCCAGCTGGGCAATCTGCTGCCGGATCTTCTCGGCATCTTCCCAACGGTCTTCGGCAACGGCATCAAAGAAGGGAACCAACTGCTGGGAGCACTGGTGAACCTTGACGATATGCTTCTGCAGCGGCTTGATGGGGGACTTGGCAAAAAGCCCCAAAATAGTATTTACTGGCATGGCCAAACCTGTGTCGGTGAAAAAACACTCGATACGATTTTATGAGGGGCGCATGGTAACCGAACTGCGCCATCAATAAAACCGTGAATTAATCCTGATGTATCGCAGGCATTATATCCTCGCGCTTAGCATCACGCCCCCCAAAGTTGCCTGCCAGCCCGGAATGACTATGCAAACTGAGATCGAGATAAAGTTTTTTGTCTCCCGAGATATTCGACAGCCTTTTTTCAACCTTCTGAATTCACTGGAAATTATATCCAGCTCCCAAGCCGAGCTCGGCAATGTCTATTTTGATACGCCCTCGCTGGATTTACGCCGACTGGAAATGGGATTGCGAATTCGTCGCAGCGATGATTTTGCCGAACAGACGATTAAATGTCGGGGTCAGGTGGTGGGCGGATTGCATGCCAGACCCGAATACAATGTCCCCGTCGAGGGCGATCTGCCTGCCTTGGCCGCCTTCCCCGATGCCATCTGGCCAAGCCTGGCGGTGCGCGACGGGATCCAGGGCGAACTGGTGGCCCAGTTTCGCACCGACTTTCTGCGCCGCCACTGGCTGATCGCCTTCGAGGGGGCCGAAATCGAGCTGGCCTGGGATCAGGGGGAGATCGTCGGCGTGCTCGGCAAGAGCCCCATCGACGAGCTGGAGCTGGAGCTCAAATCTGGCGAGGCGAGCGCCCTGTTCGGCTTGGCAGAGCAGTTGGCCGGGCTTGGCGGTCTGCGCCTCGGGGCTCAGTCCAAGGCCCAGCGCGGTTATCGGCTGGCGGGGCTCGGCAAGCCGCTGGCCCTGCAATCCCTGCCCGCGGTCACCGAGCTGAGTGCTGTAGCGCGCATCACCCTGGGTCTGCAGCACTGGCAGCACCATGAACAGTTCTGGCTGGAGCAGACGGACGCCGCGCAGCAGACGCTGGCGTTGCAGCAGCTGCGCCTGGGGATGGATCTGGTTGCCGAGGCGGCCGACCTGTTGCCGAGCCCGGCCTGGCTCGACACCCTGACCCGGCTCGGGCAGCGGCTGGCCTTGGTCGCCGGGCAGGCCGACTGGCAGCAGGCGTTGCCGGCGCTGTTTCTGCAGGCCGATTACGTGGTCCTGCAGCTGGCCATCGCCGCCTGGCTGCACCGGCAAAGGTGATCAGCCGAGCGGTGTCGCGCCTGCAATGCAAAAAAGGTGAGCCTGGCTCACCTTTTTCTTTGGTTGGCGATGGGCGCGTCGCCGGCAGGCAATCGAGGCCGGATCAGACCTGGGTGTAGACCAGCCCGGTGCTGCGCACCACGTCTTCCCCCTGACAGCGCTGTTCCAGTGCACTGGTGTCGCAGGGCTGGCCGTTGTGTTCGATGCAGAATTCGAAGCGGGTGCGGGATTTGACCGGACTGTGCTGCGGGTTGGCGGCGGTGGCCTGCCATTGCCACTGCTGCAGCACGGCGATGGCGGCATCGCTGAACTGTGGGTCGCTGCTCTCCAGCACCCGGATCTGCTCGGCCCGCCCTGCCGGGCTGATCACGTACTCGAGGGAGCTGCAGCCGGTCTGCTCCGCCAGTATGGCCTCTCTGGGGTAGCGGGACTCCATGCGGGTGAGCTGGCTCCACTGGGCGTTCACTTCCTTGAGATCGCTTAAGGGGAGGGAGGTCAGGTGGACTGTGTGGCTCTGCTGGCTGCAGCCGGTCAATGCGCACAGGGCGCCCAGCAAAAGAGTGGCTTTCATGTTCGCTTCCCTTCGTTATTGGTATTGCAGGCGGGCCGGGGCCCACCGCTCGGCAGGGCCATTAATAAAATATTCAGCCACGAATGAAAACCCTTTACCGGCAACAGGCCAGAAAAAACCGCCTTTCGGCGGCTTTCTGCTCTGATTGGCTCAGTAGTAACCCGCATCCTCCGGGTTGGGCCTGGTCTTGAAGCGGCGGTGCAGCCACATGTACTGCTCCGGCGCCTTGCGCACGGCGGCCTCGATCTCGCGGTTGGCTCGGGCCGCATCGGCCAGGTCGTCGCCGCTCGGATAGTCGGCGAGCGGCGCCCCGATATGCAGGGTGTAACCCTCGCTGGTGCGGATGTTGTAGCAGGGCAGGGTGACGGTGTTTTTCACCCGCGCCAGGGTGGCGGTGCCTGTGATGGTGGCGGCCTGTTCTACCGCGAAGTAGGGCACGAACACGCTGGCATGGCTGCCGTAGTCGTGATCCGGCGCGTACCAGAGCGCATCGCCGTTGCGCAGCGCCTTGATCATCCCCTTTACGTCCATCCGGTCCACCAGGTATTTGTTGGAGGCGCAGCGGCCGTGATACTGGGCATACTCCAGCACCGGATTGGTGTTGGGACGGTAGACGCCGACCCCGGGTCGCACCAGGCCGAAACAGCGGGCGTTGAGCTCCAGCGTCAGGAAGTGGCAGGAGAGCAGCAGCATGCCCTGACCCTTCTCCATGGCGGCGATGACGTGCTCTTCCCCTTCCACCTTCATCAGGTTGCGCATCCGCCAGTCAGGCCAGAACCAGGCCATGCCCACCTCGAAGATGGCGCAGCCCACGCTCTCGAAGTTCTGCTTGAGCAGCGTCTCGCGCTGATCCCGACTCAACTCGGGAATCGCCAGCTCCAGATTGCGGCGGGCAACCTTGACGCGGGATTTCAAAACCTTGCGGGCCAGGTTGCCGAGCTGGCGACCCAGCCACATCTGGCTGCGCCAGGGCAGCAGCACCAGCAGCCAGAGCAGGCTGAGGCCGAACCAGCTGGCCCAGTAACGGGGATGAAACAGGCGGGGTTCTAGACGGGGAGCATTGTCGTGGGCCATGAAAAGTCTCTTGTTCGCAATCGCCATAGGCAGGGAAGACCCGGCCGGATAAGGGGAGGCGATAAAGGCACGTGGATATCCAGAGCGGATCGTTTTACTCGCAATCGGGGGATTCTAGCCGAAAAGCGGGTCCGGGTGCGAATGGCCTCTGCCCTGGTCAGAGCTGAAAAGCACCAAGCGGCGCCTTTGCGCTTTTTTCACACCCAATAAAAGAGTGTGATAAAATCGGCGGCTGATTTTTCAGGTTTTGAGAGTCGATACAGATGAAGATCACCCTGCCCGAGTTTGAAAAAGCCCGCATTCTGGTCGTTGGCGATGTCATGTTGGACCGTTATTGGCATGGCCCCACCGGCCGGATCTCGCCCGAGGCACCGGTGCCCGTGGTCAAGGTCGAACACATTGAGGAGCGCCCGGGTGGCGCCGCCAACGTGGCGCTCAACTCCGCCGCCCTGGGGGCTCACGCCGTGCTGCTGGGCCTGACCGGTCAGGATGAGGCTGCCGATGCCCTTGCTGGCCAGATGGCCGGCGTCAAGGTCGCCTGTGATTTCGTTCGTCTGGCCGACTATCCGACCATCACCAAGCTGCGGGTGCTGTCGCGCAACCAACAGCTGCTGCGCCTCGATTTTGAAGAGGCCTTCCACGATGTGGATGCCACTCTGCTGATGGGCAAGGTCGAGCAGGCGCTGCCGAACAGCGACGTGATGATCCTCTCCGACTACGGCAAGGGCGCCCTCAACGACGTGCCCGGCATGATCCAGCGTGCCCGCGCCGCCGGCATCCCTGTGCTGGTCGATCCCAAGGGAACCGATTTCGAGAAGTACCGCGGCGCCACCCTGCTGACCCCCAACATGTCCGAGTTCGAGGCTGTGGTGGGCAAGGTGAAGAGCGAAGAGGAGCTGGTTGCCAAGGGGCTGGAGCTGGTCAAGCGCTTCGAGCTGGAGGCCCTGCTGGTCACCCGTTCTGAAAACGGCATGACCCTGATCCGCGAAGGTCAGCCCGAGCTGCACCTGCCGGCCCAGGCCCACGAGGTGTATGACGTGACCGGTGCCGGTGATACCGTCATCTCCACCCTGGCCACCTCGCTGGCCGCCGGCAAGAGCCTGGACGAGGCCTGTGCCCTGGCCAACACCGCCGCCGGCATCGTGGTCGGCAAGCTGGGGACCTCCACCGTCAGCCCGGTGGAGCTGGCCAATGCGCTCTATACCGAGCAGGAGACTGGTTTTGGCGTCATGTCCGAAGCCCAGCTCAAGATTGCCGTGCAGGCCGCCCGCCTGCGTGGCGAGAAGGTGGTGATGACCAACGGCTGTTTCGACATTCTGCACGCCGGTCACGTCTCCTACCTGGCCAATGCCGGCAAGCTGGGGGATCGCCTGATCGTGGCGGTCAACACCGACGAGTCGGTGCGCCGCCTCAAGGGGCCGGGTCGTCCGGTCAATCCGACCGAGCGCCGGATGGCCGTGCTGGCCGCGCTGGGCGCCGTGGACTGGGTGGTGCCCTTCTCCGAGGAGACCCCGCAGCGGCTGATCGCCGAGGTGCTGCCGGACCTGCTGGTCAAGGGCGGCGACTACAAGCCGGAAGAGATTGCCGGCTATGCCGAGGTGACCGCCAACGGCGGCGAGGTGCGGGTTCTCAACTTCGAGGATGGCTGCTCCACCACCGACATCATCAAGACCATCCGCGAACGCGGATAAGCGAAAACCCGGCCAAGGCCGGGTTTTTTATGCTCTGTGGCGGGAGCTCGACGGCGATTCGAACTTTCCACTCCCTGCAGGCCAGAGATGAAAAAGGCGACCCTGGGGTCGCCTTTTTGCTGCCATCAATCGGCTCAGGATTTGCTTTTGGCCTGGCTGGCGGGCATCAGCCCCTGGTTCACGTCTTCCAGATCCTTCTGCTCCAGCGTGCCGGCGGCCTGCTTGAGGGAGAGGATGCTCAGGATGTAGTTGTAGCGGGCCTCGGAGAGCTTCTGCTTGGCCTGGTACAGCTTGCGGGTGGAGTCCAGCACGTCGACGATGGTGCGGGTGCCGACCTCGTAGCCCGCTTCGGTCGCCTTCAGGGCGCTGTCGGCGGAGATGACGGACTGGCCGTAGGCACGGACCGAGCCGATGCTGGCGTTCACGTTGTTGTAGGAGGAGCGCACCGTGCTCTGCACGTTGCGGAAGCTGCGCTCCAGCTGCTCGCTGGCGGCCACGTAGTTGAACTGGGACTGCTTGACCTGGGAGGTGGTCGCCCCGCCGGTGTAGAGCGGCAGCTTGAAGTTCAGACCTATGTTGGCCTGATTGGCGTTGCTCTCCGGGTTGCGGATCTCGTCCTTGTAGTCGCTGTAGGTGCTGGAGAGGCCGGCGCCCAGATCCAGGGTCGGCTCATGACCGGTCTTGGCCAGATCGATCTGCTCCTTGGCGATATCCTTGCCGATGCGGGCGCTGTGCAGTTGCAGGTTCTTGTCCAGCGCCAGCTCCAGCCACTTGTCGGAGTTGAACGGGGTCTTCTGCGGGCTGAAGCGATCGGTGTTGAGCACGTCCAGCTGACGGTGGTCGATGCCGGTCAGCTCGCGCAGGCTCTCGTAGCTGTTGTCCAGGGTGTTCTCGGCGTTGATCTCGTCCGCCAGCGCCTGGTCGCGCTCGGCCTCGGCTTCGTGCACGTCGGTGATGGCGGTCAGGCCCACTTCGAAGCGCTGCTGGGTCTGTTCCAGCTGGCGTTCCACCGCGGCCTTGTTGGCGCGCACGAACTCCAGGGTATCCATCGCCTTGAGCACGTTGAAATAGGCCTGGGCGGTACGCAGCATCAGGTTCTGGATTTCGAGGTTGTAGGCCACGTCGGACTGGGTGGCGCTCTTCTCGGTCAGGCTCAGGTTGACCCAGTTGCTGCGGCGATAGATGGATTGATCCAGCGACAGGGAACCGGTGGCGTTGCTGTTGGTCTGGGTGTCACCCTTGTTCTGCAGGTAGTTCAGCCCGGCACCCAGGTTGATCTGCGGCAAGAGGGCGGCGCGGGACTCGTTGATCTTCTCGAAGGCCTGGTCGCGCTTGGCTTTGGATTCCAGCAGCTGGGTATCCTTGATCTGGGCCTGTTGGTAGATATCGAGCAGGTTTTCGGCATGGGCGCCGGCGCTGACGCCCAACAACACCATGGCTGACAAGAGTGTTCTTTTCATAGATCGTTTTAACCTTATGTATTAACCCAAAGCTGTCGCTGGATGAAGGAGGGTATTGTCATTGAGCAAGCTTGATTTCAGCTTAATCACTCTACTATAAGCAAAATTTTATGCTAACTGTCTCTTTTCCAGCGACAGGAACGTCAAGGACGAGGGTGAGTTTTCTCCCCCTCGCGCCTAGCCAAATGCCCTGTGGCTGCTAAAATCCATCCCTCTTCTCCGACGGGAGCGAGTGAATGAATGTTCATTCATGTTCCCGGATTTTATGGTCTAACCGAGCCAAGTCAAGCTGGTGGGAGTCTCGTATGTCGCAGCAAGCCTTGCCCCAAACCCGTCACTACTCTGCCGATGACGTAAAAATCATCGATAAATCATCGGGATATAACGGCTTCTTCAAGGTGAACATCTATCGCCTGCAGCACAAGTTGTTTGCGGGAGGCTGGAACGAGCCCATCGTCCGCGAGCTGTTCGAGCGTGGCCATGCCGCCGCCCTGTTGCCCTACGACCCGGTACGCGATCAGATCGTGCTGGTGGAGCAGTTTCGCATCGGCGCCATCGAGACCAGTGCCACCCCCTGGCTGCTGGAACTGGTGGCCGGCATCATAGATGAAGGGGAGACCGCTGAGGCCGTGGTGCGGCGCGAAGCGGTGGAAGAGGCGGGCATCGAGGTCGGTCGCTGCGAGCACGCCATCAGCTATCTGGTGAGCCCGGGCGGCAGCACCGAACGGATCGAGGTCTACGTGGGCGAAGTGGATGCCAGCCAGGCCGAGGGGATCCACGGTCTGGCGGAAGAGGGGGAAGACATCCGGGTGCACGTGGTGAGCCGCGAGCAGGCCTATGCCTGGCTCAAAGAGGGGCGCATCGACAACGCCGCCTCGGTCATCGCCCTGCAGTGGCTGGCTCTCAATCACGGCGAGCTGCGTGCCCGCTGGCTGGCGGAGCGCTGAGGTGGCGCTCGTTCATACCCAGGCCAAGCGTTATGTGCCTGATTTGATGTCCTTGCAGCGTACCTGCGAGGTGAACTACATGACCCTGATGAAGCTGCTGCCCCCAGGCGGCAGTGTGGGGGCGGAACGTCGTTATCAGGTGGGCAACGGCCTGCAGTTCCAGCTCACGGTGAGCGAGGAGAGTCGCTTCACCAGCCAGGTGATCCTGGCCCAGCACAACCCGGAATTGCCGAGTTATTTACAGGCCCGGATAGAGATTCGTTTGTACCATGACGTGCGGATGGCGGAAGTGTGTGCGGCGCAACAGATTTCAAGGTTGCAACCACGTTATGATTATCCCAATAAAAATATGCACCAGCGGGATGAAAAGGAGCAGGTAAACCTGTTTCTGGCCGATTGGCTAAAATTTTGTCTCAGACATGGTACCAGCCTGATAAACATCCTCTAGTTGAACTCATAAAAAGAAGCGTGATTTTGGAAACAGAGCTACCCCAGGCGCAGGACGGCAGTGTGCGCCTGTTGCAAATTACCGACACCCACCTCTTCGCGAGTGCCGAGGGGCGGCTATTGGCCGTGCGCACTGCCGAGAGCCTGGCTGCCGTGCTGGAACGGGTGCAGGCCAACGACCACCCGTTCGATCTGATCCTCGCTACCGGGGATCTCTCCCAGGATCACAGTCCGGAGTCCTACCAGCGTTTCGCCTCCATGATGGCGCCGCTGGCGCGTCCCATCTACTGGCTGCCCGGCAACCACGACGACGGTCCTTTGATGACCGAATACCTGCACGCGGCCGGCATCAGCGAGGCCAAGCAGCTGGTAGGTGAGCACTGGCAGGTGATCCTGCTGGATACCCAGGTGCGCGGCAAACCCCACGGGGTGCTGGGGGATCACCAGCTGGCGGCGCTGGATCAGGCGCTGCGCCAGCATCCCGAGCGCCATGCCCTGATCGCCCTGCATCATCAGGCGGTGCCGGTGGGTTGCGCCTGGCTGGATCAGCACAATCTCAAGAATGCCGACGACCTGTTTGCCGTGCTGGCTCGCCACCCGCAGCAGAAGACAATCCTGTTTGGCCACGTCCACCAGGAGTTTGACGAGGTGCACCGCGGGGTGCGGCTGATCGCCAGCCCCTCCACCTGCATCCAGTTCAAACCGCTCTCCGATGGCTTCGCGCTGGACGAGTCCGGCCCGGGCTGGCGCTACCTCACCCTCTACCCGGATGGCCGCATCGCCAGTCAGGTGTGGCGTCTGCCGGTGGGGCAGTTCGTGCCCGACCCCAATGCCACCGGTTATTGAGGAGCTGTGATGAAGTCCGTTCTCCTCTACCTGCACGGTTTCAACTCCTCGCCCGGCTCCGCCAAGGCGCAGCAGATGGCGGCCTGGGTGGCCGAGCACAGGCCCGATATCGAGGTGGTGATCCCGGCCCAGCCCAACACCCCGGCGGCAGCCTGGGCGGCCATCGAGCAGACCATTGCCGATCTACAGAGCCGTTATGGCAACGCATTCAAGCTTGGCGCCGTGGGCAGCTCCCTCGGCGGCTTTATGGCGACCCGGGTCAGCGAGCGCTACGGCTGCCACGCCGCCCTGATCAACCCGGCGGTGCGCCCGCACGAGCTGCTCTGCGACTACCTCGGCCCCCAGACCAATCCCTACACGGGGGAGCAGTATCTACTGCTGCCTGAACACATGGATGAGCTGCGGGCGCTGGCGGTAGCGGTGAGGACCCCCGAGCGGCTCTGGGTACTGCAACAGCAGGAAGACGAGGTGCTCGACTACCGCAAGGCGCTGGACGAATACCGTTTTGCCCGCCTCTCGCTGGAGTGCGGTGGCGACCACGCCTTCGTGGCGTTCGAGCGCTACCCCGCCCAGATCGTCCGTTTCCTCGGGCTTTAATAATGCAACCACCGTTGGCCGCCTTTCTGGAACAGGTGCTGGCCACGGCGCAGGCCGGTCTCACCTACTCCAAGGATCCCTTCGATATCGGCCGCTTCGCGGCGCTGCGCGCCGCCACTGTGGCGCTCATCACCAGCCAGAGCGAGCTGGCACCGGAAGCCATCGGCGACTGGATCGCCCTCGACAGCGGCTATCCCACCCCCAAGCTGGATGTGCGGGCCTTCATTCAGAACGATGCGGGCCATATCCTGCTGGTGCAGGAGCGCAGCGATGGCTGCTGGACGCTGCCGGGGGGCTGGTGCGACATCGGTGACTCGCCGGCGGGGGCCGTGGTGCGCGAAGTGGTGGAGGAGACCGGCCTCGAATGCCGGGCCGTGCAGCTGCTGGCGTTGTTCGACAAGCTCAAGCACCCCCATCCACCTCAGCTGCCCCACGCCCACAAGGCTTTCTTCCTGTGCGAGGTGACCGGTGGCCAGCTGCTGGGCGAAACCGATGAAACCAAAGGGGCGGGGTACTTCTCCATCGACGACTTGCCCCCGCTCTCCCGCCATCGGGTTGTGGCGTCCCAGCTGCGCACCCTTTATGACCATCTGCTGCAGGGGCGGCGAGATACCCTGTTTGATTGATTGGCTCGGAACCTGAACCCGTCTGCAAGGAGACAGCATGATCAAGCGCATCGGCAATACCCCCATCCAGGAGCGACACAAGGCCAGCTGCCACTGCGGCGCCGTGGTGCTGGAGTTGACCCTGCCGGACGGCGTGGTGGATCCGCGCCGCTGCGACTGTTCGCTCTGCCGGCGGCGGGGCGCCATCGTCGCTTCGGTGCCGCTCTCCGGCATCCGCATCCTGCAGGGGGAGGAGGTGCTGCGCTGCTACCAGTTCAATACCCGCACTGCCAAACACTACTTCTGCAGCATCTGCGGTATCTATACCCACCATCAGCGTCGCTCCAATCCGGCCCAGTATGGTTACAACCTCGCCTGCCTCGAAGGGGTCAATCCATTCGAGCTGGGCGAGGTGCCGCTGCTCGATGGCATCAACCATCCGGCGGATCGGCTGGTCTGACCTGCAGGGTCTCATCTGCTTCTGTAGCGTCCTGCGGGGCTGTGATAGTCTTGCCAGACCCGCCGCAGGGCGGGCCTTGAGTCCGCATTATCTCGCTTGCCAACAGGGAGCCCGCTTGTGACAACTTCAGCCCTGCCGGATCTGATCCTGGGCGCCTCTCTCTACTTTCCGCCCCTGTTCAAGGCGGTCCTGCTCGGTCTGCTGGGCTGGCTGCCGGTGCACCACCTGCTGCGTGACTGGCTCTACGGCGGGGATGTCTGGCATCCCCTGCTGATGGATCTCTCCCTGTTTATCCTCGCCGTCAGCGGCGCCCTATGGATATTGCTACATGGCTAAATCACCCCTCGCGACCCTCAAATACTTCTCCACCCTGCTGGTCTGCGCGCTGGCGCTGGCGGCGGGCTGGTGGCTGTGGAACTACTACATGCAGGGGCCCTGGACCCGGGATGGCAAGGTGCGGGCCGAGCTGGTCAGCATCACCCCCGAGGTGTCGGGCAAGATCGTCAGGATAGCGGTGAAAGACAACCAGCTGGTCAAGGCGGGGGAGGAGATCTTTACCCTGGATCCCGAGCCCTACCGGATTGCGCTGGACAACGCCCAGGCGGCGCTGGCCAAGGCCAAATCGGATCTCGACAAGGCGGAGCACGAGGCGAGCCGGCGCAGCGGCCTGTCGCGCAGCGTCATCTCCGCCGAGGCGGTGGACGAGGCCCGCCTCAATGCCCAGGCGATGAGGGCGGCCTACCAGGTGGCTCAGGCCAATCTGGAGCAGGCCAGATGGTCGCTGGCCAAGACCCGGGTGCATGCCGCGAGCGACGGTTACATCACCAACTTGCAGACCCGGGTCGGCAACTATGCCAGCGCCGGCGTGCCGCTGGTGGCGCTGGTGGACATCCACTCCTTCTACGTGCAGGGCTACTTCGAGGAGACCAAGCTCAGGCACATAGCGCCGGGCAAACCGGCCGAGGTGGTGCTCTACAGCGGGGAGCAGCGGCTGCGCGGCGAGGTGGAGAGCATAGGGCGCGCCATCCACGATCAGAGCGTGGAGGGGGTCGACAACCTGCTGCTGGACGTCAAACCCAATGTGCCCTGGGTACGGCTGGCCCAGCGGGTACCGGTGCGGATCAAGCTGCTGGAGGTGCCGCCCGAACTGACGCTGATTGCAGGCACCACCTGCACCATCACCATAGGGGAGTAAGGTGGTCGCCTCGCTCTGGCGCCAGACCCCCTGGGGCAAGGCCAATGGCGGCCAGTGGCGCTACGCCCTGCGCAACAGCCTGGCCATGTGCCTGTCGCTCTGGCTGGCCTTCGTGCTGGAGCTGGACTCCCCCTACTGGGCGATGACCTCAGCCGCGGTGGTGAGCTTTCCCACCGTGGGCGGGGTCATCAGCAAGAGTCTGGGGCGAGTGGTGGGCAGCCTCATCGGTGCAATGGCGGCGGTGGTGATCACCGGCCTTGGCATCAGCGATCCCTGGCTGTTCAGCTTCCTCATCGCGCTCTGGTTGGCGCTGTGCACCTACATCTCCAACCACCATCAGAACAACGTCTCCTACGCCTTTGCGCTGGCGGGCTACACCGCCGCCATCATCGCCTTCTCCTGCGTCAACGTGACCGACCCGCAGCACATCTTCGACATCGCCCAGGCGCGGGTGAGCGAGGTGATCGTCGGCATCCTCTGCGGCGGCCTGCTGATGATGATCTTGCCTAGCACCTCCGATGGCGAGACCCTGCTGCAGTCGCTGCACAAGACCCAGGCCCGTCTGCTGGAGCATGCCCAGCTGCTCTGGCTGGGGGAGGCGACCCCGGAGGTGCGCACCGCCCACGAGGGGCTGATCGGCCAGATCCTCACCATGAACGTGCTGCGCATCCAGGCGGTCTGGAGCCACCACCGGCTGCGCCGCCACAACAAGCTGCTCAACTTCCTGCTGCACCGCCAGCTGCGGCTCATCAGCCTCATCTCCAGCCAGCGCCGCATGTTGCACAACTGGCCGACGCAACCGGAAGGGCTGCAGGCGTTGCTGGAGCGGCTGCTGGCCGAGCTGGGCCAGCCCGGCTGCGACAAGTACCGCATCGCCCGGCTGCTGGCCCCGCTGGTGCCGACGGCGGCCAGCGACTACCGGCTGTACACCTTCTGGCGGCGGCTGCACCACTTCTGCTGGAGCTATCTGGAGTGTCAGCGCTGGCTGGATCGGCTGGCCCGCTACGATGATCAGGAGTGGCCGGCGCCGCCGCGCCACTCTTCGCTCACCAGCCACACCGACACGCTGGAGGCGGCCTACAACGGCGGGCGCACCTTCCTCTGCGTGCTGCTCGGCTGCGCCTTCTGGATCCACAGCCAGTGGGATGCGGGCAGCTCGGCGCTGACCCTGCTCTCCATCTGCTGCGTGCTCTACTCGGCCACCCCGGCACCTGCCAAGGGGGCCAACACCATGCTCAAGGCGATCCTGCTGCTGAGCCTCATCTGTTTTGTGGTCAAGTTCGGCCTGATGATCCGCCTCGACGACTTCTGGCTCTTCTGCGCCCTGCTGTTCCCCGTGCTCATCACCATGCAGCTGTTCAAGCAGCAACAGCCCAGGCAGGCGGTGCTGTGGGGCCAGCTCATCGTGCTGCTCGGCTCCTTTCTCGCCATCACCAATCCACCGAGCTACGACTACCTGCAGTACATCAACGGCAGCCTGGGGCAGGCGCTGGGGGTGATGAGTGCCGGACTGGCATTCCAGCTGCTGCGACCGAGCTCGGATCGGCGCAAGGGCCGCCGCCTCATCCGCACCCTGCGCCGCCACTTCATGGATCAGCTGGCGCCGGCCCCGCGCCAGAGCGAGAGCCAGTTCGAATCGCTCATCTACCACTGCATCAGCCAGCTCAGCCAGAGTCAGGATCAGACCGCCCGCCTCTGGGTGCTGCGCTGGGGCGTGGTGCTGCTCAACTGCAGCCACATCGTCTGGCAGCTGCGGCAGTGGCGCGGCGAGGATCAGCCCCTCTATCTGGTGTGCGACAACTGCATCCGCTCTCTGCAGGGGATCCTCACCGAGCAGGGGGTGCAGCACGCCTCCCTGGATCGCACCCTGGCCGAGCTGCAGCGGATCAGCGCGGCCCTGGCCAACCACAGGGAGCCGACGGCGCGGGAGCTGGCCGGTATGGTGTGGCGGCTGCACAGCTCGCTCTCCCAGTTGCAGCAGGCGCTGCCGGTGGCTGCCGAGGCGCGCTGAACGGGCCGGCGGGGCGACTTACCCCCTTCGGATCAAGCTTTGCCGCCGCCGGGTTTGTCCAATACCCTCCCAACGAGTAAGATTCTCCCCAAACGTCAATTCGCAAGGCCCTCCATGTCTACTCAATACAATGCGGATGCCATTGAGGTCCTCAATGGCCTTGAACCGGTGCGTCGCCGCCCCGGCATGTATACCGACACCACCCGGCCCAACCACCTCGGCCAGGAGGTCATCGACAACAGCGTCGACGAGGCGCTGGCGGGTCACGCCCGTACCCTGGAGGTGACCCTGTATGAAGATCAGTCCCTCGAGGTGATCGACGACGGTCGCGGCATGCCGGTCGACATCCACCCGGAAGAAGGGGTGTGCGGGGTGGAGCTGATCCTCTGCAAGCTGCACGCGGGCGGCAAGTTCTCCAACAAGAACTACCAGTTCTCCGGCGGTCTGCACGGGGTGGGCATCTCGGTAGTAAACGCCCTCTCCGAGCGGGTCGAGGTGACGGTGCGCCGCGACGGCCAGGTTTACGACATCGCCTTCGAGAAGGGCGAGAAGGTGCAGGAGCTGACCATCACCGGCACCTGCGGGCGCCGCAACACCGGCACCCGGGTACGCTTCTGGCCGGAAGCCCACTACTTCGATTCGCCCCGTTTCTCGGTCTCCAAGCTGGAGCACCTGCTCAAGGCCAAGGCGGTGCTCTGCCCGGGTCTGACCATCAAGTTCCTCGACAAGAACACCGGCATCAAGCTGGAGTGGTGCTATGAAGACGGCCTCAAGGATTACCTGGTCGACGCGGTCAAGCAGTTCACCTGCCTGCCGGAGCAGCCCTTCGTCGGCGCCTTCAGCACCGAGCAGTCGGCGGTGGACTGGGCCCTGTGCTGGCTGCCGGAAGGGGGCGAATGCCTCGCCGAATCCTATGTGAACCTGATCCCCACCGCCCAGGGCGGTACCCACGTCAACGGTCTGCGCCAGGGCCTGCTCGACGCCATGCGCGAGTTCTGCGAGTTCCGCAACCTGCTGCCGCGCGGGGTCAAGCTGACCCCGGAAGATATCTGGGATCGCTGCGCCTACATCCTCTCCATCAAGATGCAGGATCCGCAGTTTGCCGGTCAGACCAAGGAGCGGCTCTCCTCGCGCCAGAGTTCGGCGTTTGTCTCCGGCGTGGTGAAGGATGCCTTCAGCCTCTATCTGAACAGCAACACCGAGCTGGCCGAACAGCTGGCCGAGCTCTGCATCTCCAGCGCCCAGCGCCGGATGCGCGCCGCCAAGACGGTGGTGCGCAAGAAGATAACCCAAGGCCCGGCGTTGCCCGGCAAGCTCACCGACTGCGGCTGCGCCGACCCCATGCAGGGGGAGCTGTTCCTGGTGGAGGGTGACTCTGCGGGCGGCAGTGCCAAGCAGGCACGGGATCGGGAGTTTCAGGCCATCATGCCGCTGCGCGGCAAGATCCTGAACACCTGGGAGGTGGAGGCCGGTCAGGTGCTCGCCTCGCAAGAAGTGCACGACATCTCGGTGGCCATCGGGCTCGACCCGGACTCCGACGATCTCTCCGGCCTGCGCTACGGCAAGGTGTGCATCCTCGCGGATGCGGACTCGGACGGTCTGCACATCGCCACCCTGCTCTGCGCCCTGTTTGTGAAGCACTTCCGCGCCTTGGTGGAGAAGGGCCACGTCTATGTCGCCATGCCGCCCCTCTACCGGATCGACATCGGCAAGGAGGTCTACTACGCCCTCGACGAGGACGAGAAGAACGGCGTGCTGCAGCGGGTCGAAGCCGAGAAGAAGAAGGGCAAGGTGATGGTGACCCGATTCAAGGGCCTGGGTGAGATGAACCCGAAACAGCTGCGGGAAACCACCATGGATCCCAACACCCGCCGCCTGGTGCAACTCACCATGGGCGCGGAAGGGGACGAGGGGGATGAGACCCTGCAGCTGATGGACATGTTGCTGGCCAAGAAGCGCGCGAGCGATCGCCGCGAGTGGCTGGAAGAGAAGGGCAACCTGGCGATCATCTAGGTCAGCCCGCTCTCATCATCATCTAAGCCATCGGCTGGCCCGGACAGGGCCAGCAAGCATTTAGCCGGAGTCGCCCTGTGGCGGCTCCCGAACCGAAAGAGATAATCACATGAGTGATGCTATCGAGCTCAGTCTGGACGGGGTAGAGCGCCAGCCAATGCGCACCTTTACCGAACAGGCTTACTTGAACTACTCCATGTACGTCATCATGGATCGGGCCTTGCCGCACATCGGCGACGGCCTCAAGCCCGTGCAGCGGCGCATCATCTACGCCATGAGCGAGCTGGGTCTGTCGGCGCTGTCCAAGCACAAGAAGTCCGCCCGTACCGTGGGTGACGTGCTGGGTAAGTACCACCCCCACGGCGACAGCGCCTGTTACGAAGCCATGGTGCTGATGGCCCAGCCTTTCTCCTACCGCTACCCGCTGGTGGACGGTCAGGGCAACTGGGGGGCGCCGGACGATCCCAAATCCTTCGCCGCCATGCGTTATACCGAGGCGCGGCTGTCGCGCTTCTCCGAGCTGCTGCTCTCCGAGCTCGGCCAGGGCACGGTGGAGTGGACGCCGAACTTCGACGGCACCATGAAAGAGCCTGTGGTGCTGCCCGCCCGCCTGCCGCACATCCTGCTCAACGGGGTGACCGGTATCGCGGTGGGGATGGCGACCGATATCCCGCCCCACAACGCGCGGGAAGTGGCCCACGCCTGTGTGGAACTGCTGGACAACCCCAATGCCGGCCTGGATGCCCTGATGGCCCATGTGCAGGGGCCGGACTACCCGACCAACGCCGAGATCATCACGCCGCGCGATGACATCCGCAAAATCTACGAGACCGGCAAGGGCTCCATCAAGCAGCGGGCGGTGTGGAGCGAAGAGGATGGCGACATCGTCATCACGGCGCTGCCCCATCAGGCCTCAGGCGCCAAGATCATGGAGCAGATTGCCGCCCAGATGGTGGCCAAGAAGCTGCCCATGGTCACCGATCTGCGCGATGAGTCGGACCACGAGAACCCGACCCGTCTGGTCATAGTGCCGCGCTCCAACCGGGTGGACGTGGAGGGGCTGATGGCCCACCTGTTCGCCACCACGGATCTGGAGAAGAACTACCGGGTCAACCTCAACATCCTGGGTCTGGACAATCGGCCCCAGGTGAAAGACCTCAAGACCATCCTCACCGAGTGGCTGAGCTTTCGCCGCGAGACGGTGCGTCGCCGCCTGCAATATCGCCTCGACAAGGTGCTGGCCCGCCTGCACATCCTCGAAGGTTTGCTCATTGCCTATCTCAACATCGACGAGGTGATCGAGATCATCCGCACCGAGGAAGAGCCGGGCCGGGTGATGATGGAGCGCTTCAACATCAGCGAGACCCAGGCCGAGGCGATCCTCGAGCTGAAACTGCGCCACCTGGCCAAGCTCGAAGAGTTCAAGCTGCGCGCCGAACAGAACGAACTGGAGGAAGAGCGCGACAAGCTGGAACTGATCCTGGGTTCGGAGCGCCGTCTCAGCACCCTGCTCAAGAAAGAGATCCTGGCGGACGCCGAGAAGTACGGCGACGATCGCCGCACCCCGCTGGTGGAGCGCGCCACCGCCGTGGCGCTGACCGAGAAGGAGCTCACCCCGAGCGAGCCGGTCACCGTGATCCTTTCCGACAAGGGGTGGGTGCGCGCCGCCAAGGGGCACGATGTGGATGTGGAGGGCCTCTCCTACAAGGCGGGGGACAACTACCTCGCCCACGCCCATGGTCGCAGCAACCAGCAGGCGGTGTTCCTCTCCACCCTGGGGAGAACCTACTCGCTGGAGGCCCACACCCTGCCCTCCGCCCGCAGTCAGGGCGAGCCGCTCACCGGCCGCTTTGCGTTGGGTGCCGGCGAAGAGGTACGCCATCTGGTGATGGGCAATGAGGGCGAACCCTATCTTATCTGTTCAGATGCTGGCTATGGCTTCGTCTGCAAATATGATGACCTGATCGGTAAGAACAAGAACGGTAAGGCGCTGCTCACCGTGCCGGAAGGGGGCCTGGTCATGGCGCCCCAGAAGATAGGCGCGCCGGACACCGATCTCTGCATGGCCATCTCCAACGAGGGGCGCATGCTGCTGTTCCCGCTCAATACCCTGCCGGTGCTCGGCAAGGGCAAGGGCAACAAGCTGATCAGCATCCCCTCGGCACGGGTGAAGGCGAGGGAGGAGTTTGTGGTGATGGCTGCCGTCATCCCGCAGAGCCAGTCGGTGACCCTGTTTGCCGGCAAGCGCAAGCTCACCCTCAAGCCATCCGACCTCGACTACTACCGCGGCGAGCGCGGCCGCCGCGGCGCCAAGCTGCCCCGCGGTTTGCAGCGGGTCGATCGCATCGAGATTGAAACTGTCGCCGGCGCCGAACCGGCTGCCGGGGATAATCAGGAAGGGTAGTCAACGGTTCTATACAAGATGGGAGCGAATTATTCGCTCCCATTTTTTTGTGAAAAATGACTCCTCATGGGGATAGTGGTAGCGTGTCGTCCCAGTGTCGATTGGATCAGAAAGGGTGTCTGATGATGCTTCTTTTTCGTTATTTTTTACTTTGCGCAATATGTACGTGCAGTGCCTTGCCATCCTTCGTCGCATCGGCTGAATATACAGGGTTTAAGCGTCTCCTGGTGACCGACCCTGTAAGCGGAAAAGCGATGGATGCCGTATATTTCTATCCCGGTGTGGCCGCAGAAAAGACACCAAGTACGATAGGCCCTTATAAAATAGCGGCACAGAAGGCGCTGAATATAGTTCCAGGACGCTATCCAGTCATAGTGATATCACATGGCAACGCTGGTAGTTTATGGAGTCATCATGACCTTGCCACGACTCTGGCTCGGCAGGGAAATATTGTTATTACCCTCACGCACCCTGGTGATAACTACAAGGATCAGACAGGAGCAGGGGCCATTAGTTCGTGGTATGGTCGTCCATTACAAATATCTGCCGTCATTACTGCTGCGACCAATGATGTTGAGCTAGCCAAATATATCGATGAAGATAAAATGGCATTTATTGGCTTCTCTGCCGGTGGAGCAACAGGACTGTTGTTGAGAGGAGGTGAAGTCGATGTAGGACGCTATGAAAATTATTGTCGTAAACATGAGATGAAAGCCATATGTTCAAACAAAGGGGTGATAATAAATGATCATCCCGGTCTAGTTGTGCACCTCGATTCTAGGATAAAGGCATGGGTTTTCATGGCTCCGGTGAGTATGGCATTCTCTCCCGGTTCACTCAGAAGAGTGATTGCCCCTACCCTTATTTTTACTGGTGATAAGGATGAAGAGCTTTCTTGGGAAGAAAATGCCAGGGAGCTAGCCAACACGTTGGCGGCAGAAAAAGAATTTCAGGTAATACACAATGCCGGTCATTTTGTTTTCCTCTCTCCATGCTCTGCTCAATTAAATAAAATGGCGCCAGCTATTTGTAATGATGCACCAGGTATAAATAGAGAGAATATACATGCGGTAATTAACAGTAAAATATCTGAATTTCTCAGCAGAGCGTGGCTTAAAGTGAAAGAGCCGCGGGTCTGATGGCGAAGATTAATCAGACGATCGCGAAAACAGGTTGCCGTTATTTTGTTGATGCTCCAGCTGATCTCTTCTCTATGTCCATCGCCACCGAGATTGCGGTGCGGACGATTACGCTTCGCTAATCGACCCTACTTCTCTCTGTTTTCTTTAACGTTCTGCTGCTTGTCGATGGTTTGCTCCCCTCATCCCCGACCCTTCTCCCGCAAGGGGAGAAGGGAGCCCAGATCGCAGCAATTTTGGAATGCGTGACATCTATGGCTACAGGTTGGCAGGCGCTGGTTCCCTCTCCCTTTGGGAGAGGGTCAGGGTGAGGGGCGCAGGTTTGATTAGTGAAGCATGCTCGAGCGATAAAATCTGGTTGGCTCACCATTTTGGTATCTTAGTGAGACGTTACCGATTTTAGCTACTGATAACTCATGATGTTTTGCCGTATAAAATCAATAAATACGCGCGTCTTAGCCGGTAGATATTGACGGTTTGCATAAACAGCAAACAACTGCAATGGGGCGGCGGGTAACTCAAGTTCAATTTCGACCAAGCTGCCATTATCAATAAACGCTTGGCAAGAGACCTTGGCCAGAATGGCAAACCCGACTCCGGCGAGCGCGGCTTTTAGCGCCAGCTCACCACTATTGACCCGATAGTGTTCGTTGACCTGAACGGTGGAAAATTCAGCGCAGGGACGAGCGAACTGCCAAGGCATTCCCTTGAGAGCGCTTACCGTGGTGATGCAGGGGAGATCCTTTAGCTGGGCCGTGTGGTTGGGCAGCCCGCACCGCTGAATAAGAGCAGGGGAGCCAACTACGGTACAGGGAATGGTGGTGAGGTGGCTGGCGATATAATCGCTGTCATCCAGCTTTCCTCTGTGAATGATGACGGCTATATCCAGATCTTCCCTTAATGTCTCAAATCCTGACAGGTTGGTAATGCAGCTGATCTTTATTTCGGGATGCTGGCAGGCAAAGTCCGCTATCGCAGTACCAAGCAGTCTGGGGCCTGCTTCATTGGGAATGCACAGGCGCAGTGGCCCTTTCAGCTGGATATGCTGTGATGTCAATTCAGCCTCGGTTTGCTCCAGTGATTCCAGCAAGGGTTTTATTCGGGAATAGAGCAGCTGGCCCGCCTGGGTGAGTTTCATGTGCCGAGTACTGCGTTCAATAAGCTGGAGTGACAGTCTCTCTTCCAGCTGAGCAATACTCCTGCTGATGTTTGAGGTAGGTAATTCAAGGGTCTTGGATGCGCCGACAAAACTGCCCTGTTCAACCACGGTAATAAATATCCTTGATGAGGTAAAGTCCAGGCCGGTGCGCATCCATTGTCCCTGATATGATAACAGTCTGTGCCATTCTAAAGGATAAAAATAGAGGATGGTAGTGGGTATGCTGTCTGCCTCCAAATATTGAGCGCGAACACTATGACGTCAGAAAAAAACAAATCAGGTAATAAACCTTATTCTAACGGTGCAGTGATGGATATGGGGTGCGTCTGGCTGGCCGCCTTTATCCAATTGGTGAGTGCGTTGGACTTTATGATGATTATGCCGCTTGGGCCTGATTTATCTCGTGTGCTAGATATCAGCCCAACCTATATAGGATATTTGGGGGGAGGGTATGCACTGGCCGCCGCATTATCATCCTTATTATGTGCCAGATATATTGATCGATTTGATAGAAAACAGGTGGCATTGCTCTCATTGCTGGGGGTCACCCTGTCCACCTGGGCATGCGCGCTGGCGTGGAATATGGAAAGCCTGTTCTTTACCCGTTTGCTGGCCGGCATATTTGCCGGTCCGGCAACGTCGATAGCGATGGCGATCGTCGTGGATGCGACGCCAGTACCACAACGTGGTCGAGCGATGGCGATAGTGATGGGGGCTTTCTCGTTGTCGGCCATTGCCGGTGTGCCTTTGGGATTGGAGCTGGCCATATTGAAAGGGTGGAGCGCCCCCTTTTATGCCGTTGGCGGATTGGGCTTGTGCGTCAGCGTGCTGGTATCTATGCGGCTGCCGAATATGACTGCTCACCTGGGGCGAGAGCAGAAGGTCTTTTCAATCACGGGGATGTTGAAACGCGCCGTGGTGTGGCATGCATTCATGGCAATCGGGTTGGCCATTTTCAGTACCTTCCTGATTGTTCCGAACATGGCCACCTATTTTCAGTTCAACCTCGGTGTGCCTCGCGGCGATATGAGTCAGTACTATGTCATGGGCGGCGTGGTCAGCGTGCTTGCGATGCAGTTGGGGGGCTATTGGATGGACCGGGTTGGCCCAATGCACGTCACCATATGGCTGGGAGGATTGATTATCGCCGTTGTCTGGGATGGTTTTCTGGGTTCCCCCTTGTTGCCGACGATGATCATTTTTACCTTGTTCATGGTGGTGACGTCGACACGGACGATTACCGCTGCGGCAGTGACTAGCCAGGTTGCAGAGCCTGGGGAACGAGCAGGGTTCATGTCATTGCAGAATGTGTTCCAGCATATATTCAGCGGTTCGGCCGCCGTCGTCTCCTCGATGCTGTTGATGGATGTCGATGGTCACCTGGGCAATATGACTACCCTGGCCTGGCTGGTGATAGCGCTGACGCTGGTGCAGCCCATATTTCTCTATCGACTGCTGAAACGGGTATGTGTGGTGACCGATTAGCGTCATGTTTTATTCATGACGAGGCAGCAGGGCCGCAGGTTTGATTGGCGAGGTATGAAGATTGCCAGTGAGTGCAATGCGCCGCGCTTGTTGCGCCTTTCGGCAATATAAGACGGCCATAAAAGGTGGCGGACTGGCCGCCACCTTTGAGGGTTGTTAACGCTGGCTCAGCAGCTCATAGACGACCGGATTATCGGCGCACTGCCCTGCGCCGCACTCCAGTACGGTAGAGATCAGGTTTGCCGCAATCAGCAAGACAAACAGCAGGGAGGCCATGCGTCCCCAGCGTGCCAGAGCCAGTTTTGGCAGGGGAATAGCGAGCCCGTCCCGCACCATCAATATCAGGGCGACGGCCAATATGATCAGCAGGGCGCTGATCAGCGACCAGCTATAAAAGTGCAGCCCGAGAAAGGTGGAACCATAGCCGGGATCGCCGGGCAGAATATGCAGCAGCACCTGCCGGGCGCCGATCATGGCGGTGGTCAGCGCGCCGACAATCACTATGCCGTAGTGGGCCCCTTTTGCGCCAAATTGCAGGTTGAACATAAAGCCGAAACCGGCGACCACAAGGCCGACCCGCTGCAATAAACACAAGGGACAGGGCAGCTCGGCCAGATAGAGCTGGTAATAGAAGGCGACGATCAGGGTCAGGCTGATGCCGGCCAGCCCCAGCGTATCGAGCAACTGTGGCAGGTCACTCTTCGCGGCTGTTGAGGAGGTCGAAAGACTCATGGCGGGCTCCTAGAACGAAAGGGTGAGCGGGTCGGTCACATGGTGCATAAAGGAGAGCAGGGTCACTACCAGTAACAGGGCCCAGAGCAGATAGGAGGCACCGCGCTTGTTCATCAAGATGCTGATCCCCGTTACTAGTGCCAGCAAGAAGGGCAAAAACATATACATGTCATATCTCCTTATCGTGGTGAGTCGGGCTCACAAGGCCTTGAGTATATAGCGAGCGGACGGTTTCCAGATAGCGCCCACCTCCCTGTTCGCTAGACTTGAAGGGAGCAGCACAATGCCGGGAGGCAAATCATGGAAACAGAGAAAGCCATCGGACTGATCGAGGCCCACGGAGTCTTTCACGGGGATCACTACAGCTTCAACAGCGGCGAGTTCGTGCAGTGGTGCCAGGAAGATGCCCACCAGACCCTCAGCCTGGAGCAGGCCAATCACGAGTTGGCGCCCTTCTGCATCCGGGTCGGTTTCGCCGAGCCGGTCCGGTCGTGGCGTTACTACCTCACCTGAACTACCTCACCTGAGATGTGACGCAGAGGGCGGGACGAGCCGCGCGATGCGGGGAGTCAGTGAAAAAGGAGCCGGTAAGGCTCCTTTCTTGTGATGGGCTGGGAGCCGGGCGAAGGCGGAGAGTGGCCCTAGTTGTCGAAGTTCCACGCAATGGGCAGCTCAAGATCGAAGATCAGCTGATCCTCGTCGAGGGTAAAAGCCACGCTGGTCTGGTGCTGGTCGTATTCGTCGATAAGGCGGCAGCTCTCGGCGAAGTTGGACTCGTAGTTGAGGCGCGCACTGCCGCCTGTGTGAGCCTCGTTGAGTTCCACCCCCAGTACCCGCAGCGGATCTTTCTGGCTGAGCTTGACCCGGCTGTCACCCACATCCACCAGCCGCTCCAGCAGGGGGAAGAAGTCCTGCTTGTAGGCCTCGATGGTCCGGGCAATAGCCTGCTCCAGCGCGGCGCGGCTGGCAAGGGGGCCACTTAACGTGTAGCGGGTCTGTATCCTTTCCTGGGTCATAAACTGTTCCTCTCTGGGGCTGCCGGCGGGAGCTTCTTCCTTGGCTGCGATGGGACGCTCAGGCGGGGATGCGACCATTGCGCACCAGGGCCCGGTGGATGTTCTTGCACATCTTGCCGAGGCGCTGGATCTCGTCGAAGGAGGGCGGGATGCCGCGATCGATCTGATATTGCCAGTAGCAGAGGTCCGTATCCACCAGCTCCATCAGCTTCTTGGAGCAGCCGATGCAGGTGTTGTCCGGCCCGCACTTGAAGGTATCCGGTTGGTAGAGCGAAAACTCCGCCTTCACGGCGTCGATGATCTGCTGCATTGCGGTGATCCTGTCGGGCTTTCTGCTCACGGCCTTGTTCCCCTGCGGCTTGTATGGGGGAGTCATTATATCCCTGTCAAAAATGGGGCCAATGACGCTTACGGGGTAGTTTTCTGCCGAGGGCGGCTGCCATGGCCATGGTTTATGCTGCAAGCCACAACGCCCGGCAAGCCGGGCGTTGTGGGAGGAGAGGCAAGAGCCGTCCTGCAAGGGGGCATGGCCCCTTAGAAGTCGTGATAAAGCGGCCAGCCGAGCAATGGGTGCTTGAGTCCGGCTCGCATCTCCATGTTGTCGAGCTTCTCCGGGGAGGCGTCCTCTTTTTGCAGCTGCTGGTACTGGCGCACGAAGCCGAGGGTATGGAGCAGGTTGGGTACAAAGCCCGGGCTCAGCTCCTGGCGCAGGGCGGCGGCCATGTCGGCGGGCAGCGCGCTCAGCATCAGGGTGAGCTGGGTCGCCAGATAGTCGGTGTCGTACCAGACCTCGTCGAGCTCAATCTCCCGCGCCAGTTTGCGCTTGAGATCCTGCTTCACCTTGAGCGGGGCGGCGCCACTGCCCCTGCCGCAGAGGATGCGGTAGAGCAGCGCTTCGGCCAGCTTGTCCTCCATGGTGGGGTGGTCGCTCTCGCAGGCGAAGAAGTGCTGGTCGATGAGCCCCATCAGGCGGCTCTTGTTGTGCTCGGTCAGTGCCTTCTCGTACTCCTGCCACCCTTGCCACTCCTCCACATCGGGCGGGCTCGAGATCTTGTCCAGCAGGCGGGCGTCTACATCACCGTAGAGGCTGTTGCCAGCCTGCTTGGGGCTGACGGTGATGAGCATTGACCAGCCCTTCTGGAACGGCTTGATGGGGCCTTCCGGCGCCTGCAGCAGCGCCAGCGCCTTGGCCGGATCCCGCGCCGAGAGCTCCTGCAGGCCGAGGCTTACCACGCCGATGACGTCGTGGGCGGCCTGCTCCAGCAGGTGCATCTTGTACTTGTTGTAGTACTTGTCGGCGAATTTGAGGCTCATCAGCACCGCCTTGCCCTTGATGGCGGCCAGCTGTTGCTCGCTCAGGCGTTCATTGTCGCGGCCAAAGCGCAGCACCTGGGTGAGATAGGGGCCCTGGTTGGCATCGCGAATGACTAACTGCATGAATGGGCTCCTTAATCCAGAAAGCTGAACATGTCGTCGACGTCGCCGTACTCGTCTTCCTCGACCTTGTTCTTCTCCTTGGCCTGCATCACCAGCTCGGCGGCAAACTTGTTGATGATGCCGTCCCAGCTGGAGTGCTCGTTGCGCAGCAGCGCCTTGATGGCTTTCTCCACCTCGGGGGCCAGCTCGCGAATGAGCATCAAGAGGCTGCGCGGGTCATCCAGCGCGTAGTCGTGGACATCCTCGCTCTGCTGGCGCTCGCTGTAGCGCAGGGACTCTTCAAGATCTTCCTCTTCGGCGTGCAGCACGTCGCGATAGCCTTCGTCCTCTTCATAGCGATCGCCGCGATAGAACTCGATAAAGGGGATGGCGAGGTAGAAGAGACCGGCCGGATCCTCGGCCACGCACTCGAGGATCTCGCGCTGCTTGGCTTCGCTATCCTGGGTGCGGATCAGGTAGTTGAGGAAGTCGAAGGTGTGCTGCTGCAGCTCGTCGGCGTTGTTCTTGATCGCCTCTTCCCAGTAGAGCGGCTGCTGGCAGACGATGTCGCGGATCCGCTCCGGGGTCATCAGCTCGGAGATGATGGAGGGGAAGGAGATGTCGTGCTGGCCGTTAATCTGGGTCAGGGTAACGATATCAATGTTTTCAATCACTTCTGCCAACTGGTCGTCAGACATGGTCTTGGCGATCAGCTCGAACTTCTCGCTGGCCTGCTTCGGCTCGATGACGGCCAGCTCTTTGATCTCGATGGCGGTAATTTCTATCAGACTGTTGCTCATGCCTTGCCCCAATTAGAAACGGACTTCGTCGTACATATCCTGCTCGCCCTGGTCGTCGCCATAGCGGTCGCTGCCGCCGTGGTAGTCGGCGTCGGCATCTTCCCCGTCTTCCTCTTCTTCATCGCGCAGCTCATAGTCGTCATCGGCACTGTGGCTGCCGCGCGGCAGCGGGTTGTCGAGCAGGAACAGCACGGCGCAGGCTTCCATCAGCTGACCTTCGCTCTGGGCCCGCACCGCCTTGACCAGCGGCAGGACGGCGTTGTTGAAGCCGACGCTCACCTTGAACTCGTCCCAGCTCGGCTGCTCGCCGCTGGTGAGCCACTTGTTCCATTGCCCCTTGGCCTTGGCCGGGAACTGCACCCGGCCATAGAGGGCGAGCGGCAGGTACTCGGGCATGAATTCCAGCATGCTCATGTCGGCCAGCAGCAGGTTTTTCATCTGGTCGGTGAACTGCTCGAGCCCCTTGGGGTCGTCCTGATCCCGGTAGGATTCGATGTTTTCACTGGCATCGCTTTGCAGGGCCTTGAGCCGTGCCTGGTCCCATTTTTTTTGCATAGTCGCTCTTCTTGCCTGGTGGCTCAGGGGTAGAACTGGTCCCACATCTCCTGCATGGCAGCAGCGGGATCGGTCACGATGACGTTGTTGAAATCCTTGATAAAGGCGGCCCGCTGTTTCGGATCGGACAGCACGTCATAAGCCTGCTTTACCTGGTGCAGCTTGAGGGCTGCCAGCTCTTTCTCTTCTTCGCTCGCCCCGTGCAGTTTGTCGGGGTGGTACTGGTTCGACAGCCGACGATAGGCTTTTTTGATGTCGTTTTCACTGGCGTTGGACTTGACGCCCAACACCCGGAAGTAGTTGTTCATGACGGATCCTGCCTCACTGGCATCGTGGAATTGACCCTGCGCTGGCCTGGCGGCGGGGATCTTGGCAAACCAGGCTCGGCAAAAACCCGACATTTTAACGCAAACAGGCGGCCATCGCCATGAATAGGAAGAAAAGTAACCAGGGGGAGGTGCGGTCGGTGCACCTTGCGATCTGCCTCCCGGTAGGGGGTGGTACCGGGGCTACACTACAGGAGGCGCCGGGCGTTGCCCTGGCGATCTTCAGCAGGCCTCGGCCGGGCCGAGACCCTTACTAAGGAATGGACAGCCATGCTCAAATTTTATCTTCTGCCTATGGCCCTGCTGGGCGGCCTTGCCATCGCCGCCGATGAGAGCATCGACGAGCCCTTGATGTTCATCAAGGGGGACATCACCAAGGCCCAGTTCATGGAAAGAGCCGAGCAGCGTTTCGCCCGGCAGGACACCGACAAGGATGGCACCCTGTCGCTGGCCGAGAGAGAGGCCGCCATGGCCAAGATGCACGAGGCGATGCAGCAGTCCGGCCAGGCCATGCCGGGCAAGATGGGAAACATGGGCAACATGAGGGCTATGCAGGACACGACCAAGGCGCAGTTCATGGCACGCCATGAGGCCCTCTTCACCCGGATGGACAAGAACGGGGACGGGGTACTCGACGAGGCCGAGCGGGCCAGCGCCAGGGGGCGGCTCGGCCAGGGCGCCATGGCACCCACGAAATAGGTTTGTCAGCCTTCAGATGAAAAAGAGCCCGGTCGTGATACCGGGCTCTTTGCATACATTGCTGGGCGGACGGGATTACCAGCCAGCCCACAGCAGGCGGGCCTTGAGCCCGAGCCACGAGCTCCAGCCGGTGGTGGTGCTCACCAGCGTCCCATCCTTGATGACGAGGAAGGTGGGGGTGACCCCCACCTGCCAGCGAGCGGCCAGCGCCCCCCGCTCATCGTTGTGGGTGGGAAAGGCGAGCCCCTTCTTCGCCATCCCGGCGCGCAACTGGTCATCGCTGCCGGAGCGCAGCGCCACCGTCAGCACGTTTTCACCCTGCTGCCAGAGCTGCTCCACCGTGGGGGTGGTGAAGCGGCAGACGCCACACCAGCTGGCCCAGTAGTAGACCAGCAGCGGCTTGCCGCGGCTCTGCTCGGCCAGGCTGGTGATGGTGCCATCCTGCAGGGTGAAGGGAGCCGTCATGGCCCCCACCGGCAGGGTGGGGCCGCGCCACAGATCCAGCAGGGTGGAGATGACCAGCGCCATCAGCAGCAGCCAGAGCGCCTCCTTGCCCCAACGGCGCCAGCGGGGTGCCTTTACGACTGCATCCTCCGCCATGGCTTAGATCCGCTTGGCCAGCTCGGCCTTCACCAGCTGCTCCAGCTCGTCATAGAGGAGGGCGCCCGGCACCAGCTGGTTGCCGATGAGCGTCGCCGGGGTGCCCTGCACGCCAAGAAGAGTGCCGATACGAAGGCTGTTGCGCAGCTCCTCGGTGGCCTTGGCATCGGGCTTGAGGGCCGTGTTGCCGGTGGCCGCCAACGCCTTGTTGATGTCCGCCTCGGTCAGCATCCCCTGCTTGCTCATCAGCTTGTCGTGCAGGGCGAGGAAGCGGGCCGGATCCTGTTGCCAGAGGGTGAGGCTGTACTGGGCCGCCTTGGCCGAGCTCTGCCCCTTGAACGGCAGCAGCTTGACCACCAGCCCCAGATCGTCGGGATAGGCCTCGAGCAGCTTAGTCAGGCGGGGATCGAACTGCTTGCAGTAGGGGCAGTTGTAGTCGGTGAACAGCACCAGGGTCAGCTTGGGATTCTTGGCGCCGAGCCGCGGGCTGGTGGCACTGTTGAACAGCACATCCTGATTGCCCTTGATGAAGTTGCCGAGCTGGGCCTCCTGGGCCGCGGCGTTCTGTTTCTCCCAGGATTCGGCCGCCTCGTCGAGGATCTTGGGGTTGGCGACCAGGGTCTCGCGAATGAGCTCTTTGATACGCTCCTCCTGCTCCGGGGTGAAGGGGGCCGCCTGCAACAAGGGGGCACTCAGGGTGCCGGCAAGCAGGGCGGTGCAGAGGGTCAGGGTGCGCAGTCTCAGGGTACGCAGGGTCATGGGATTCTCCTTAAAAATGGGTGACATCGGCCCGGACGAGGCCGGCCTGGTGCAACACGTCGAGCAAGTCGGCCTTGTCCAGCAGAGGGGAGAGGATCTCTCCCTCTGGCAGGCCGGGCCCGTAGATCTGGTTGAAGGGCACGGCGGCTGCGCCGCGCTGGCGCAGGAAGGCGGAGATGGCGTCGCTTGGCCGGCTCCAGTCGCCACGCAGGGCCACTACGTCCGTAGCCGTCAGGGCGCTCTGCACCTCGTCACGCAGCAGCACGTTGTACTTGTTGGCCTTGCAGGTGACGCACCAGTCGGCGGTGACGTCGACGAAGACCCGCTTGCGCTGGGCCAGCGCATCGACGATGGCCTGCTCGGTAAGCGGCTGCCAGGCGATGCGATCGACGCTGCCCGACCCCTGCGCCGTGAGGGCTCCACCCAGCAACAGGGCGCCGCCGATGAGTGCCGAGAGAGAGAGGGCCAGCGTGAAACCGCGCATGCCATAACGCCAGAGGATGCCAATCAGCAGCGCCAGCAGCATGGCGGCCATCAGCCAGCCGGTGGCGGTGCTGCCCAAATGGTTGCCAAGCAGGCTCGCCAGCCAGAGGCTGGAGCCCAGCATCATCAGCCCGAGCAGGATGCGCAGTCGCCCCATCCAGCGGCCCGGTTTGGGCAGCCAGAGGGCGAGGCGCGGCAGGGCCGCCACCAGCAGCCAGGGCAGGCTCATGCCAAGGCCGAGCGCGGTGAAGATGAGCCAGAGCTGGCCGAGCGGCGCCGCCAGCGCAAAGGCCACCGCAGTGCCGAGGAAGGGGGCCGAGCAGGGGGTCGCCAGCAGGGTGGCGAAGCTCCCCTGCAGGAAGTGGCCACCGAGCCCCTTGCCGCCGCTGGTGGCGAGGCGAGTGCTGAGATTGCTGGGCAACCTTATCTCGAACAAGCCCAGCAGGTTGGCGCAAAACAGCAGGGTCACCGCCACCATGAAGCCGATGAAACCGGCGCTCTGGAACTGGATCCCCCAGCCGACCGCGCCACTCATTCCAAAACTGGGGGCGCGCAGCAGGCTGCTCATGGCCGCCAGCACCCAGAAGGAGGTGATGATGCCGGCGCTGGCGGCAAGGAACTGCTTGCGCACCTGTCGCTGTTCGCTCTCCTGCTGCTGCAGCACGGTACCCAGTTTCAGGGCCAGCACCGGCAGTACGCAGGGCATCAGGTTGAGGATGAGGCCGCCAAGCAGCGCCGCCCCCAACAGCCAGATGAGAGGCTGGCCTGGGGCCGGCAGGGCGAGAGGTCCGGCGATGGTGGCGCGGGTCTGCCAGGCTTCATCGCCGCTGCCGAGCAACAGGCTGAGGGATTGGCCACGCAAGTCAGGGGCATCCCCCTGCCAGCCGTCGCTGACCGGCACCCGGGCGATCAGGGTGTTGCCGCTCACCTCGAGCGCGGGCTTGCCGAACTCGGCCCCCTCCAGCGCATCGATGAAGAGCGCAGGTGCCTGCCAGCCTTCTGCCCGCTCGGCGCGCAGCTGCAGCTGGTTGTACTGGTAGCCGAGCTCGACCCGGGTGCCGGCAGGCAGCGTCTGCGGCAAGGTACTCATGGCCTGGGCCCAGCCGAAGTCGAAACCGGCCGGCGCCTGCCCATCCACCGCCAGGGTGAAGGGGTAGTCGGTCAGGATGCAGACGTTGCTGCAGGTGGAGAGGCGCAAGGTGCCCTTGAGCGGCTGCCCGGCGGGGTAGTTCAGGCTCAGGGGGAAGCGCACCTGTTGCTGATAGCCCTGGGTGCTCAGTCCGGCCACCTCGAAGGGGCGCGGCGTGGGCCAATGCCACTGGAAGTTGCCGACCGGCTGCTCCCACAGGATCTGGGGCGCTATGCCCCCTTCACCCGGGCTGCGCCAGTAGGTTTTCCAGCCGGATTCGAGGGCCACCTCGAGCAGGATGCGGGTCTGGTCAGGGACGCTGCGGTCGGCTTGCAGCCTGACCTTGGCGTGATCGTTCTGGGGGCTGGTGAGCCAGCCCGTATCGCTGGCCAATCCAGTGGATTGCCACAGCAGGCAGCCCAGCAGCAGGCTCGCCTTGAAGAGAGTTGACATAGATGTTGTCTCGCAAAAAATGAATGACAGCAGGCTGAAAAAGCTCGGCTGAACTCATTCCCGCCAGACACAGAGGGTGAGGTGAAGTCGTCGTTCGGGGGGAGACACGGCCCGTGGTGGCGGCAGTGGCGGCGTGTAGCGCCAGAGCGGGGCCAGCAGCGCGATGAGCAGGGCCACCGCAAAGAACAGCTGCTCAAGGCAGAGCAGGGTGGTGGCACTCAGCCACTTGCCGTTGAGCTGGCAGCTGTTGGGCTGCGGGCTGGCGGGCGTGTCCTTGTCGGCCTGGTCGTCGGCTGCGGCGAACTGGGGCAGAGCCTGACAGCTGATGGCGTGATCGAGCAGGGCCAGCCGGGCCAGCGGCTGGGCAGCGCAATTGAGCACCAGCAGGCAGACCAGCAGCAGGAGTCGTTTCGCCACGCGTTGTTGGTGAATCATGCTCGCCCCGTTCATCAAGATGGCCACATCCTAACGGCCAATGCCGGGTGGGGCAAGCCGCCATCCGTTTTATGGCTTAGGGGCGAGTGGCGAAGGGTGGTCGGTTCTGTCTGGCGAACGCTTGTTCGCTAAAAGGGGGACCAGTATACTGCGCCGAGTCAAAATCCGAGGTGTTCGATGCTCAAAATTGCCCGTGTGCTGCTGCTTGGTCTGCTGCTCATTTTCTGGTTCCTGTTCGGTCTGCTGCTGTGCCTGGTGCGTCCGCGCCATCCCAACAACGTCTATGTCTTTGCCCGCATGTATCACGCTGTCTGTCCGCTCATCGGCCTCAAGGTCCGGGTGACGGTGGCCGACGAGGTGAAGTCGGTGGGGCCGGCCGTCTACGTCTGCAACCACCAGAGCAACTACGACATCTTCACCGTGACCGGCGCGGTGCAGCCCGGCGTGGTGGCGGTGGGCAAGAAGAGCCTGCTGTGGCTGCCCTTCTTCGGCCTCATCTTCTGGCTCTCCGGCAACGTGCTGATCGACCGCTCCAACCGCTCCCGTGCCATCGGCACCATAGGCCAGGTGGTGGATCGCATCAAGGCGCGTGGCACCTCCATCTGGATGTTCCCGGAGGGAACCCGTTCCAAGGGGCGCGGCCTGCTGCCATTCAAGGCGGGTGCCTTCCATACCGCGGTGCAGGCTGAGGTGCCGGTGGTACCCATCGTTTGCTCCAGCTACTTCGGCCAGATCGATCTCAACCGCTGGGACAACGGCGAGGTGCTGTTGGAAGTGATGGCCCCTGTCTGCAGCAAGGAGCACGGCGCCGCCGGCATCCGCGAGCTGTCCGAAATCTGCCGCAGCCGGATGGAGGCCAAACTGGTCGAACTGGACAGCAAACTCGGTCATACCCGCGCCGCCTGAGCCTGTCACTGATTGCATGAGGGAGCCGTTGGCTCCCTTTTTTATTGGTGAAAATCACCACTAGATCGGTATTTTTCGCCACTAAGACGGTGTTGAAAATACCTGACAAAACCTCATCTATATGTAAGTAAAGGAAAAATTATCTTGGCACGGCTCTTGTAATGTTATGGGAAGAGATTGTCATCCCATCAACAAGGAGCCAGACCATGAGCGTATTTAGCCGCCTGACCGACGTGATCAATGCCAACCTGCACAGCCTGCTCGACAAGAGCGAAGAGCCGGAGAAGATGCTGCGGCTGATGATTGAGGAGATGGAGCAGGTCCAGGTCGAGATGAGAACCCAGGCCGCCCGCGTCATCGCCGAACAGAAGCAGCTGGAGCGCCATCAGCAGGCGTTGCAACACCAGATCCTGGAGTGGTCGGCCAAGGCCGAGCTCGCCATCCAGAAGGGACGCGAGGATCTGGCCCGGGCCGCGCTGACCGAGAAGCTGGCCGAGGTCAAAAAATGCGAACAGCTGGAGCAGGACAAGGCGCGGGTCGCCGAGGTGCTGGTCCAGCTCACCGCCGACAGCGAGCGGCTGGCCGCCAAGCTGACCGAGGCGCGTGAGAAGCAGAAGATGCTGACCCTGCGCGAGCAGACCGCCCACAGCCGGCTGCGAGCCCGTGCCCAGGTGGACAACCAGCGCATGCACGAGCTGATGGCCCGTTTTGACGGCTTTCAGGGCAGAGTCGATCAGCTGGAAGCTCAGCTGGAGGCGGCAACTCTGGGGCAGAACCCCTCGCTGGAGGCCCAGTTCCGCGAGCTGGAGCTGAACGATGAGATTGAACGGGAGCTGGCCCGCCTCAAGGGTCAAAAGGTGGAGGCATAACCATGACGCCCTGGCCGAAGGATCTTGCCCATCGCAAGCTGACCGGAGTCTGTGCCGGCATCGCCAATGGACTGGGGCTCTCCAGGGTGACGGTGCGGGTCGCGGCCCTGATGGCGCTGATCCTGATGCCGCCCCTGGCCCTGGCCATTTATCTGCTGGCGGTGCTGATCATGCCGCCCCATCGTGAATTGAAGCGTTGGCTGGATTGACCCCGGGTCATCTGGCCGCATCAACCCAGTGAGGAGCACAACATGCTGGAATTTATCGTCTTGATGCTGGTACTGGTCGGCATGGCACTGGCCGGGTTCACCGTGCTGGCCATGCTGCTGGTGAGCGGCGTCTTCGTGCTGTTTGGCGCGTTGGCCGGCATGTTTGCCCTCATCATCAAGCTGGCGCCCTGGTTGCTGGTGCTGCTGGTGGTGTGCTGGTTCATCAGCAGTCGGCGCAAGCAAGCCAATACCTACCGTTGACACTCCCTGTTATCGGATCCTTCCTTGGTCGCTGCATGCAGCGGCCTTTTTTGCGTTTGCTGGCTCATTAGCAGTCGGCGCAAGCAGGTTAATGCCTACCGTTGACACTCCCTGTTATCGGATCCTTCCCTGGTCGCTGCATGCAGCGGCCTTTTCTGTGGCCGGGCGGCGGCCAGCCATGATTCGCTGCAGGCGAGCCAGCGCTCCGGCTGGCTGATAAGCTGCTCCTTGAAGGCCTTGCTCTGCTGCTTGAGTCGGTATTCGAGGCGCAGCGCCGTGCCTTTCTCACCGACGGCCTGCTGCCACGCCAGGGTCAGTGGCCCCTTGCCGCGCAGGGCGCGGGCTCCCTTGCCACTCTGGTGCTGGTGCAGGCGGCGAGCCGGATCCGTGCTGATCCCGGTATAGAGCAGGCCGCTGGCGGTGCGCACCATGTAGATGAACCAGTGGCTGGTGGGCGGGCAGGCAGCCGGTTCGGCGCCGCTAGGGGGTTTTCTCATTCGATCTCTCTGTGCCACACTCAAGAGCAGCCCAAGGAGGTGCGATGCGAGCATGGTGGTGGTTGTGGTGTCTGCTGTCGATATCGGCTCATGGCGAGACGCTGCGTCTCTACGACTATCATCAGCACCCCCCCTTCATGACCGGGGAGCAGAGCGGTCTGAGCCGGGATCTGGTCAAGTATCTCAATGAAAAGCTTGGCGGAGAACCCAAGCTGGAACTTTGGCTGGTGAATCGGGCCAGACTGGCGCTGGAGATGTCGGATCCCGGCTTTGATGGTCTGGTGGCCTGGGTCAATCCCGCCTGGGTGGGGGATCCCCAGCGCGAGCGCTACCTCTGGACCTTTCCCATCATGCGCGATACCAACGAGCTTATCTCGAGTGCCGACAGACCGGTCACCTATCGCGGGCCCGATTCGCTCAAGGGGATGACCTTCGGCGGCATCGAGGGGTACCACTATCAGGGGATCGACGAGGCGTCGGCCAGAGGCGATCTGGTGCGGGTGGATGCCAAGAAGGTCAAGACCAACTTCAGCCTGCTGGTGCGCGGCCGCATCGACGTGACCCTGGTGCCGGGCTCGGCGCTCACCTTCTTTACTCACGACCCCGCCTTTGAGGGCAAGCTGTTCGTCTCGCCCTTCGCCCAGTCCAGCTATACCCGCCACATACTGTTGCCCAAATCCCGCAGCGATCTGCATGACAGGCTGAACGACATCGCCGAGCAGATGGACCGGGATCCCAAGTGGCACGCCATCCTGGAGTCCTACCGCGGCAGACCCTGAGCGTCGGCGTTGCGGCGCAGATGGCGCCCGAGCCTGTGTAGCGGCAGCAGGCTCACCAGCAGGCCGGCCCAGACGAAGGCAAACCCCACCGATTTCACCGGATCCGGCGTCTCGCCAAACCAGAAGATGGCGAGCAGGAAGGCGAGGCTGGGCTCGATATATTGCAGCAGACCCACCGTGCTCATGCGGGTGCGCATCATGCCGTAGCAGAACAGCCCCACCGGCAGCAGGGTGGCGGGGGCACTGCCCATCAGCAGCAGTCGCTCGGTCCAGTCACCGGCCATAAATTGGCTGGCGCCGCTCACCGCCAGAGCGCCGATGATCAGCAGGGCGACGGGCAGCTGTACCAGCGCCTCGAGGTAGAGGCTGACGCCGGCGTCATAGTGCACCTTCTTCTTGAGCAGGCCATAGAGGGCGAAGTTGGCCCCCATGACCAGGGAGAACCAGGGCAGCTGGCCGTAAGAAAAGAGCATGTAGGCCAACCCCGCCAGGGCTAGCGCCACCGCCAGGTGTTTTTGCGGGGTGAGCTTCTCTTTGAGGAACAACACGGCGAAGACGATGTTGAACAGCGGCGTCATGAAGAAGGCGAGGCTGGTGGCCAGCACCTGGCCGGTGGTGAGGCACCAGGTGAACATGCACCAGCTGATGGACATGACGGGGCCGGCCAGCAGGATGAGGCCGAGCTGGTGCGGTTCGCTGCGCAGCCGCGCCCAGGGCACCCGGTAGCCGACGACGAGGAACAGGATCCCCAGCAGCACCGCCGACCAGAGTACCCGGTGGGAGAGCAGCTCCCACATGTTGACCGCGGGCATGAACTGGTAATAGAGGGGCAGCATGCCCCACAGCACGAATGAGAGGGCCGCGCTGCCGGTGCCCATCCAGTTCTTCATTTCGCTCCGTTTATTAAATTAAACAAATGTGGCTGCATAATAAGTATCTGCTGAATCTTTCACAAGCAGGATCCGGGGGAAAACTCTGTTACTATCGGGCCCATGAACCGACTCGACAGTTTGTTTGCACAGATCCGTGCCTGCCGCCTGTGCGAGGCACACTTGCCGCTCGGGCCCAAACCGGTGATCCGTGGCAGCGAGCACGCTCGCCTGCTGATCATCGGCCAGGCGCCAGGCACCCGGGTGCATGCCAGCGGCATCCCCTGGGACGATCCTTCCGGCGATCGCCTGCGCCAGTGGCTCGGAGTGGACAAGGCCACCTTCTACGATGAATCCCGCATCGCCATCATGCCGATGGGGCTCTGTTACCCCGGCAAGGGCAAGTCGGGGGATCTGCCGCCGCGCCCCGAATGTGCCTCCACCTGGCACGACAAGGTATTGATGCTGCTGCCCAACATCGAGCTGACCCTGCTCATCGGCCAGTATGCGCAAGGCCACTACCTGCGGGATGCGGCGAAAGGGTCGCTGACCGAGACGGTGCGCAGCTGGGCGGACTACGGTCCGGCCTGGTTGCCGCTGCCGCACCCGTCACCGCGCAACACCTTCTGGCTCAAGAAGAACCCCTGGTTCGAGCAGGATGTGGTCCCCCATCTGCAACAAAGGGTCGCCCCGCTGCTGGGGTGACCCTCGTTGGCTAGAGCGCCGGTTCGGCCTGTGGTTTGGGCTTGCTGCGGGCCATGGCTATGAGCGGCAGTATGATGCACAGGCACCCCAGCAGCAGCGGCAGGCCCGGCTGCTCATCGAACAGCCATACCCCGATGGCGACCGCCATCAGCAGGCCGGTGTACTCGGCGGAGGCGATCTTGCTCGCCTCCGCCTTGCGATAGGCCACCACGCACAACCCCGCATAGACCATGATCAGCGCCGAAGAGCCGAAGGCGGGCCACCACATCTGCCACTGCCAGTCGCCCCCTTCCCACCAGGCCAGCGCCAGGATGAAGGGCATGCTCAGCACGTTGGTAAAGAACAGGGTCTGGGCGATGGGCTGCTGGAGCGGGATCCGCTTGATCAGCAGATTGTTGAGCGCCATGGAGAGCGCTACCCCGAGTGCCGCCAGCGCCGCCCAGTTCACCTCGGTGGGGCGCAGCACGATCAGCACCCCGACAAAGCCGATGAAGGCGGTCAGCACCTTCTGGCGCGAGATCGCTTCCCCCGCCAGCCACACCGCCAGCGGCACCATCATCAGCGGCGCCGCATAGAAGAGGGCGTTGGCGGTGGCCAGCGGCAGCCGGGTGAGGGCGATCACCATCAGGCAGACGCCGATGGCCCAGATATGGGCGCGCAGCAGGTGCCACTTGAGCGCCACCGGCGGGTTGCGACGCCATGACCAGAGCAGCCAGGGAGTCAGCAGGATGGCGGCGGAGAGCTGGCGGAAGAAGACAAACTGAAATACCGGCTGATCCGGCTCCAGCACCTTGACCAGCGCGTCGGAAAAGACCGCCACCATATTGCCCAGCACCAGATAAAGGATGCCGATCCCCACTGCGTTCATGCTACCTCCTGTGTCAGATGAGGGAAGGGTAGCCCGCGCTTCGTTATCCAGTAAAATGATAAAAAGTCACCATGCATGAGAATTTTGGATAATGAGGCTGCCTCCCCTGCGCGCCGTTCAATACTTCGAAGTGGTTGCCCGCCTGCTCAGCTTTTCCCGCGCGGCCCTTGAGCTGAACGTCAGCCAGAGCGCGGTCAGCCATCAGATCCGCCTGCTGGAGGATTTTCTGGGGGAACGGCTGCTGCTGCGTCAGGGGCGGCTGCTGTCGCTGACGGCGCAGGGCGAGGTCTATTTCGAGGGGATCTCCGCCGGGCTCGGCCAGATTGCCCAGAGCAGCGAGCAACTGCGTGGCGGCGGCGAGATGCGGCTGCGGCTCGCGGTCTACAGCTCGTTTGCGGTGAAGTGGCTGATCCCGCGCCTGGCTGGGCTGCGCCAGCTCTATCCCGAGCTGGATCTCAGCCTGGAGATGGTAGCGGAGGATCCCGAACTCTCCGATCGAGTGGCGGACTGCTTCATCACCGTCTCGCCCCACGGTCGGGGCTATTGTCACGATCTCATCTACCGGGAGCGGCTCTTCCCGGTCTGCAGTCGCCGCTTGCTGCAACAGGTGGAGGGGGAGTGGCCGGACGTCATCTGGCAACTGCCGCTGCTGTCGGTGCAGTCCATCTACAAGGCGCGGGGAGAGGATTGGCAGCGTTGGGCCAAGGCCGGGGGATTGGTGATCCCGGCGGAGGCACGGATGCACCACTTCAGCCATGTGTTGCTGGCGATGGAGGCTGCGGCCTGGGATCAGGGGGTGGCATTCGTGAACGACTACATGCTGCGACCGGATGATCCCCAGCTGGTGGCCTTGCCGGTACACCAGCTGGAGACGGGGGATGCTTTCTACTTCACCTGCAAGCGCTCGCGGGCCCATGAGCCCGCCATCAGCCGGCTGCGCCAATGGCTGATGATGGAGACACGCCAGAGCATGCCTCTCTAGGCTCAGGCTTTCTTGAACTGGCTCAGCACAAACAGGCTGGTGGCGCAGACCACGACAGACGGGCCTGCCGGCGTGTCCTGATACCAGGAGAGCAACAGCCCGCCGAGTACGGCAAGGCAGCCGATGAGGGCGGCGAAGCCGGCCATCTGCTCCGGTGTCCGGCTGAAGCGGCGGGCGGTTGCCGCAGGGATGATCAACAAGGAGGTGATGATCAGCGCCCCGACGAACTTCATCGCCACCGCGATCACCAATCCGATCAGCAGCATCAGCACGCAGCGCAGCACATCGACCCTCACCCCTTCCACCCGGGCCAGCTCCTCCGAGATGGTCATGGAGAGCAGGGGATCCCACAGCCGCCACAGGGTGAGCAGCACCAGGGCGCCGCCGCCGTAGATCCAGATCAAGTCCATCGGCTGCACCGAGAGCAGGTCACCGAACAGGTAGGCCATCAGATCCACCCGCACGTTGTCCATGAAGCTCAAGGTGACCAGACCGAGCGACAGGGCGCTGTGGGCCAGGATGCCGAGCAGGGTATCGGTGGCCACCTGCTGGTTGCGGCTCATGATCACCAGCAGCATGGCCATGGCGAGGCAGCAGACCACCACCGCCAGGGTGAGATCCACCTGCAGCAGGATGCCGAGCGCGATGCCGAACAGGCAGGCGTGGGAGAGGGTGTCGCCAAAATAGGCCATCTTGCGCCACACCACGAAACTGCCGAGGGGGCCGGCCAGCAGGGCGATGCCGAGGCCGGCCGCGAGGGCGTATAACAGAAAGCTGTCCACTTGATGATCCTGTCGGGTACGTTATTGATTGCGGGAGGGCAGGCGAATGACGGGGGCCTGCGGTTCATGATGATGGTGTTCGCCGTCGCAGTGGTGATGGTGGGTGTAGACCGCCAGCACCTCCTGCTCCGGTCGGCCGAACAGACGGGCAAACTCGGGGTGGCGGGCCACGCTCTCCGGTTCGCCGTGACAGCAGACGTGGCGATTGAGACAGATCACCTCGTGGGTGCTGGCCATCACCAGATGCAGATCGTGGGAGACCATCAGCACGGCGCAGTTGAACTCGGCGGCCAGCTGGCTGATGAGGGCGTAGAGCTCGATCTGGCCGTTGATGTCCACCCCTTGCACCGGTTCGTCCAGCACCAGCAGCTCGGGTTTGACCAGCAGGGCGCGGGCCAGCAGGACCCGCTGCATTTCGCCGCCGGAGAGCTTCTGCATCCGGTTGTCCAAGAGATCTTCCGCACCGACCCGGTTTAGTGCCTCCTCGATGGAGAGGCGGCCATTCTTGCCAAGCTGCAGGAAGCGACGCACCGTCAGCGGCAGGGTGGGATCCAGATAGAGGCGCTGGGGCACATAGCCGACCCGCAGGTCGCGGCTGCGGGTGATTTGGCCCGAATCCGGCGTGAGCAGGCCCAGTACCAGCTTGCTCAGGGTACTCTTGCCTGCCCCGTTGGGGCCGACCAGGGTAGTGATTTTGCCTTTGTTCAGGGTAAAGGAGACCTTGTCGAGCACGAGTCGTCCATCAAATGAAAGACAGACCTCTTTCAGCTCCACCAGTTGGGTCATGACAGCTCCGGGGTTTACAGCCTGTGAGAGTTATAATATAACAATAACGTTGGTTTGTTATATTATCACACACACACTTCCTGACGAGATCTCTATGCGAATTCTTGCCCTGATCACTGCCCTGCTGGCGGTGAGTCTGCCTGTCCGCGCCCTCGAGGTGCTGACCACCATCAAGCCGCTGGGTTTCATCGCCGCCGCCATCACCGACGGCGTGAGCGAGCCCAAGGTGTTGCTGCCGACCGGCGCTTCGCCCCACGATTTCTCCCTGCGCCCCTCTGATATTCGCAGCATCAACGAGGCCGATCTGGTGGTGTGGGTCGGCCCCGAGCTGGAAGGTTTCATGGCCAAGCCGCTGGCCAAACATCTCCATGTGTTGACCCTGACCCGGGTCGAAGGGATGCCGTTGTTTGACTACAGCAAGCAGGTCGGTCATGAAGAGCACGCCGACGAAGCGCATGAAGGCCATGACCACGACGGTCATGAGGGGCACCACCACGAGGGCGTCGACCCCCACATCTGGCTGGGTCCGACCCAGGCGCTGGTCATCGCCAATGCCCTGAGCGAAACCCTGAGCGCTCAGGATCCTGCCAACGCCGAGCGTTATCGCGCCAATCTGCTCGCCTTCAAGACCAAGGTGGAGGCCAAGGACAAGGTGATCGCCGAGCAGATGAAGGCGGTGAACCAGAAGGGCTATTTCGTGTTTCATGAAGCCTATGGCTACTGGGAGCGCCACTATGGCATGAGCTCCAAGGGCCACTTCACCGTGAGCCCGGAACGACGCCCCGGTGCCAAGACTCTGGTGGAGATCCGCAAGGCGCTGGAAGAGAAGAAAGCGAGCTGCATCTATGCCGAGCCGCAGTTCTCGCCGGCGGTGATCGAGTCGGTCGCCCGGAATACTGGCGCCAAGGTGCTGCTGCTGGACGAAGTCGGTGAACAGGTGCCGCTCGGCCCGGATGGCTATCCCCGCTTCATGCAGCAGCTGGCCGACGCCTTCGCCGAGTGCCGTTGACCGCGTCGAAGCACCCGCGTGCCCGCCACTGGGGCAGCCAGGGGCAACTATACTGACCTCCAGCATCTGACAGGGAGTGTCTGGTATGAAATTGCTGCTCGTTCCCACCTGCACGTTGGCGCTCTGCTGTGCCAGCGTGCAGGCTTCCCGCCTCTCCGAATACATGGCCAGCCCTGCACTGCAGGCAAAATTGCAGGAGGTCTATGGCGGTCGAGCCCTCCAGCGGGCGGAGGCCTTTTCGCGTCTGCTGACGCCAAGGGCCGGCACCACGGATCAGCAGAAGATCGAGCTGGTCAACAACTACTTCAACAACCTGACCTACAGCGAGGATCCCAAGTTATGGGGGATGGAGGATTATTGGGCCAACCCGCTGGAGTTTATCGGTGCCCGTGGCGGTGACTGCGAGGATTACAGCATCTCCAAGTACTATACCCTGATGGAGCTTGGGGTGGACGAGAAGAAGCTGCGGCTGGCTTACGTCAAAGCGGTGCGCTACAACCAGTTTCATATGGTGACGCTCTACTTCGCGACCCCCAAGTCGGATCCGCTGGTGCTCGACAACATCAACAACCGGATCCTGCCCGGCAGCAAGCGGACCGATCTCATCCCCGTCTACAGTTTTGATGCCAAGAGCATCTGGATCATGAAGTCCCGCCGGGAAGGGACCCTGGCAGGCAGTGCCGACAGGCTGGCGCAGTGGACCTCGATGAAGACCCGCTTCTCCAGCGAGCAGTTGCGCTCCCCCCGCCGTCAGCTATAGCTTGCCCGCCGCTTTCAACTCCTCGAAATATTTTGCCGCGCCCGGATGCTGTTCGATGCTCAGCACCGGGCCGGTTTTATTGCGCGCCTGGTGAAACAGGTTGGCGTAACCGTAGGTTTGCTCATTGAACTTGGTTTGCTGGGCCAGCATGGCCCGGGTCAGGCGGTAAACGTCGGCCTGTGGCGTGCTGGCGGTGGTTACCAGGGTGGCGGCGATGGCAAAGGTCGGCGTCGCCTTGAGGTTGCCCGGATAGATACGCGCAGGGATCTGGCTGCGTTGGTAATACTTGACCCCCTTGAGCAGCTGATCCCGGGTTGCCCCCTCGATCGGCAGGAAACGCACGGGGCAGCGTTTGGCTGTATCCAGCACGATGCGGTTGGGGTGACCCATCACCAGGCCATAGGCGTCGATCTGTTTGCTGCACAGGGACTCGGCCAGATTGGCCACGCTCTTGAGATCGAGATCCTGCTCCTTGGCGCCCAGCACGTTGAACAGGGCGAGCGCCGTCTGGCGGGTACCGGAACTCTTGAGCCCCATGTCGATGGGGGCCAGCTTGAGTTGCTCCAGGCTGGTGATGTCGCCGTCGGCCCTCACCACTATGGTAAAGGGTTCGGCGTGAGTGGCGAAGATGGCCCTGAGCTCTGGCTGCGGCTGACTGGCATATGGACCCAGGCCGTTACTGGCCTGGTAGAGCCAGTCCGACTGCACCAGCGCATAGCTTGTCTCGCCGCTTTTCAGTTGGCGCAGATTTTCGATGGAGCCCGAGGTCGCCTGTGGCTTGCACTGCAGTCCGGCATCGCTCTTGTTGGCGAGCCGGCAGAACTCTTTGGCGATCTGGTGATAGATCCCCTGTTCACCGCCGGTGGCTATGGTGGTGGGGTTGGCCAGCAGCGGCAGTGGCCACAGCAGGGCGAGCAACAATCCGGTCCTGTTCATCATGCCTCCTTGCCGGCGTAGCCATCGATGCCCCAGTTGCGCAGGGTGTCGATATCCTGAATGTCGCCGGCCTCCGCCAGCAGGGTGTAGCCCGCACTGTGCAGGCACTGGGCTACCAGGTTCCAATAGAGCGGAGCCTGGGTCGGTTGGCAGCTGATGAAGACAGGATTGATGGGGTCGAGCTGATTGAAGGTCTCGTTGGTCATCGGGATGGCGCTGAAGGCCATCTCCACCCCTTGTTCCTGCAAGGCGGCCAGCCGCTCCTGGGCAAGGGGTGGCACATGCTCCTGATCCCAGCGCCAGTCGAGGGTTTTGCCTCTGCCCTTGGCCAGCAGAGGTGCAAATTGTGCCCAGTCGGGGTGGTCGAGCAGGCTGAGCGGCAGCTGCAATCCCTCGACTGCATGGTGCAGCCAGAGATCGAGCAGGTGCCGGATCTCGTCCGGTGAACTGTTCAGTGACGGGGTGACTTCCGGAATGAGGCGGCTGTAGAGACGAATGCTGCCCTGGGTCGAGAAGAAGTGTTGTTGCAACAGCCCCTCTCCTGCGCAGGTCAGGGTCTGCAGCGGCTCATTGACCATGGGGAGCTGTTTGCCGAGCTGGCTTATCTTGAGCCGTTGCTGCAGCAGATCCCGCTTGCGTTCCGACACCAGCTGGTTGACCGAACCGGCCAGCTCCTTGAGATCCTGCAGCCAGGGAGCGTCCAGGGTGCCACTGAACTGGCGCTTGCGGATCTTCACCAGTTGCAGATTGATCTGCTCGAGCGGGCGCAGCAGTCGTTTGCAGACCCAGGAGATCACCAGGGTGAAGATCAGCAGACCTGCCAGTAGCGCCGTGCCGGTACGGCTGATCGCATTCCACAGATGCTGGTAGGCATAGCCCGTATGCCCTTCCAGGGTGAGGGTGCCCAGCATGCGCCAGCCATCGGTCAGCTCCTGCTCAATTTTTACCGGCGGCATGTCGATAACAGAGGGGAGCCAGGTCGGCACGTTCTGTTGCACGGTGTGGAAGACCTTCTGAAACAGCACCTGACCATCCGGATCCAGCAGGGTGACCGCGCTGACGAAGCCCCCGTCGAACATGGCGTTGACTATGGTCTCGGCCAGTACCTTGTCATCGTTGAGCAGGGTGCCTTGCAGCACCAGCCCGAGGGCGGTGATGGCGGTTTCCAGGTTGGCGGACATCTGATCGAGGATGGATTGCCGCACCGTGGTGACTTCCAGCATGAACAGCAGGACGGCGCCAATCAGGAACAAAATCAGGATGATTCGATTTAACAGTTTCGCTAACGACATGTCCACTCCATGGAAAAGTTATCGCAACATGTTGAAACCTGAGGTCGGAGGTGAGCTGACCCGGCTCTTAAAAATAGGAAAAAATGGTTAAAAAAGACGATCATTTCTGCCCATGAAAGAATGTTATGCATAAAATGTGAGGTTCATGCAGATTGCTATGAACTAATTGTGAGTATTTAGGTCAAACAATCAGTTTTATACGGTTTCATAACAAACAGACTGACCACTAACACCCTTGGATCTAATGACAGGATAGCGGATGAAACGTCTCCGTCCCTTGGTAGCGCAGGCCGCCAATTGGGAACCCCCGGTTCCCCGCAAACACTTTTACGCCATGCTACTGCTGACGGCCATGACGCTGTCGGCGGTAGCAATATTGCCAGCCCCGGGTGACATCCTGGAGCGGCCGCTGCGACTGGAGTTGCCGATCGCCACCAATGGCACAGCAACCAACGAAGACAATACGGACTTCAACGACATCCCGGATCACGAGCTGGTAGAAGCCGCGACGCCGGAAGATGACATCCCGGCCGACGCCACCCCCCAGTGGCAGGATTACCGGGTTCGCAATGGCGAGAATCTGACCACCATCTTCAACAACCTGGGTCTCTCCACCACCACCCTTTACAAGGTGCTGGATGCCGACACCAAGAACAATCTTGCACGGCTCAAGCCGGGCCAGACCATCGAGCTGCTGATCGATCAGGACAACATACTGCAGCAGATGAAGATCCGTCTGAACATCAAGCAGACTCTGGTGCTGGAGCGTACCGACGACACCTACAGCGCCAGCATGCTCAATGAAGAGGTGGAGTGGCAGAAGAAGAGCTATGACGGCGTCATCAATGGCAGCTTCTACGTGAGTGCCCGCAATGCGGGGATCCCGGCCAACCATATCCAGAAGATTGCCAACCTGTTCCAGTGGCGGCTCAACTTCGCCAAGGATCTGAAAAAGGGTGACAAGTTCAAGGTGTTGGTGCGCCAGGAGACGGTCGAAGGCAAGAGCACAGGCAACACCCAGCTGCTCGGGGTGGAAGTGTTCAGTCAGGGCCAGAACGTCTCCGCCTGGCTGTCCGAAGATGGCAACTACTACGATGGGCAGGGCAACAGCCTGGAGCGCGGTTTCCGCCGTTACCCGACCCACAGCCGCTACCGGGTCAGCTCCAGCTTCAACCCGAATCGCCGTCACCCGATCACCGGCCAGGTGCGGCCTCACGAGGGCACCGACTTTGCCCTGCCGGTCGGCACCCCCGTGATGGCGACCGGTGACGGTGTGGTCCTGAAGGCGACCAGCCACCCGCTGGCCGGCACCTATGTGGTGATCAAGCACGGTCGTACCCTGATGACCCGTTACCTGCACCTGAGCAAGCTGCTGGTCAAGCCGGGCCAGAAGGTGAAAATGGGCGACAAGATTGCCCTCTCCGGCAACACGGGTCGCTCCACCGGTGCTCACCTGCACTACGAGGTGCGGATCAACAACCGCCCGGTGGATGCCATGAAGGTCAAGCTGCCGATGGCGGAACCGCTCTCCGGCAAGGAGAAGCGCCAGTTCCTCGCCAAGGTGAAGAGCTATCGCAAGGAGATGGAGGCCGGTTGATGCCTCTCTCGCCGAAACAAAAAGGCCCCGCCACGCTGGCGGGGCCTTTTTATTGGCTGACGGCCATCAATAGCCCTTGTCGAAGTCGATCTTGCCGTCCAGCGGCTGGCCGTCGATGAAGCGGATGTAGTTGCGCACGAAGATCTGGGCCACGTCTTCGGGGAAGCTGTAGGCGCTGTTGTGCGGCGTGACGATGAGGTTGGGCTGGCCCCAGAGCGGGCTGTCGGCGGGCAGCGGCTCCTGCGCGAATACGTCCAGCACCGCCATCCCCAGCTTGCCGGTGCGCAGTGCCGTGAGCAGATCCCCCTCGTGGATGGCGTTGCCGCGTCCCACGTTGAACAGGATGGCCCCCGGCTTGCAGTGCTCGAAACGGGCGGCAGTGAAGAGGTGATGGGTCTCGCGGGTGGCGGGCAGCACGCTGACGATGACGTCCGCCTGCGCCAGCATCTTGTTGAGGGCGGGCAGCTGATATACCTGGTCGAAACCGGCCCGTTCGCGGCCACTGCGGCTGACGCCGAGCACCTTCATGCCGAAGTGCTTGCCGGTGTGGGCGATGTGCTGGCCTATGCTGCCGGTGCCCAGGATCAGCAGGGTGCGTCCCTTGAGACCGTGATAGGGGTGGCTCTGCCACAGCCGCTGCTTCTGCTGTTCCCGGTAGAGGGGGATCTGGCGCATCAGGCTGAGCAGATGACCGAACACGTACTCGCTCATCAGCGGGCCGAAGATGCCGCGCACATTGGTGAGCTGGTAGTCACGGCGGCAGCTGGCATCCAGCAGCACGTCGACCCCGGCGTAGGTGGATTGCAGCCAGCTGAGTTTGCCGGCCTTGGCCAGCAGCGGTTTGGCGCGCGCCGGTTCGGCCATCAGGATGTGGGCCTCGCCGATCACTTTCTCGGCGTCGCTCTGGTTGTCGGCTCTCAGAATGCGCAGATGAGGGAGGTGGGCCGCCTTGAGCAGGCGCTCGTAGTGAGCATTGTCCTGGCTGAGCAAAAGAAGGGTACGTTGACTCATACTCTTGTTCCTTATCAGATTTGCGGCGCGGGAGAGAGGCCGCTCTGCCTTCATCTTACCCGAGTTGACCGGCCAACATAGCCGACCAGGCCGCTTTTTCGTTTTCGCGCGGCCCCTCGTGGGCTACAATCTGCCCCACATTTTGCAAAGGATCCGACTCCAGTGTTTGGTGACAAGTTTTATAAGCGACTGGCCGAGCTACAGCCTTGGCAACAGACGGTCTACACCCTGGCGCTGGCAGAGCGCATGTACCCCAACTATGCGCTGTTTTCCCAGGCCTCCGGTTTCGGGGATGCGAAGGCATTTCGTCACGCCCTGGATCAGATGTGGAACTACCTGACGGTGAAAGGATCCCGGGTCAATCTGGGGGCGATTCTGGAAGCGTTCGAAGTCTACATTCCGGAACCCAGCAAGTTCGAATCCTACGGTGCCTATCCGGCGCTGGATGCCTGTGTCGCCTTGGGCTGCGCCTACAACTCGGTGATCTGCCGGGTGGGGGAAGAGGCCAACGACGCCAGCCATGCGTCGGTCGGTACGGTCGCCGGTTTCATCGAGATGCTGGAAGAGCGCGACCTCACCGACGAGGAGCTCTACGAGCACGAATACATGGAGGCCGAGCTGGAGTTCCAGGTCGAGCTGCTCAAGCGGGTGGCCCACGAGCGTGACAGCGACCGCATCCTGGCCGTTCGTGCCTTCGCCGCCCAGGACGGCGTCTCCAATATCGGCATCAGCCTGGAAGAGTGATCCCGCTCGCCTCGGCCCATAAAAAAAGCTCCCGTTCGGGAGCTTTTTTTATGCCCGCTCTTCGGTGAGGGGCCGGACGCTCAGCACCGGGGCCGCGTCTATCTCGTCGGCATTCATCATGGTGGAGATACGCTGCAAAGAGGAGAGCAGCAGGGTTTGCTCCCAAGTCTCAAGTGCTTGAAAACGCTGAATGAAGCGCTCCTGCAGTGGGGTCGGCGCCTGGGCCAGCAGTGCTCGGCCTGCGTCAGTCAGTGTCGCATGCACCTTGCGCTTGTCGGTTTCGCTGCGGATGCGTTGCACCAGCTGGCGGCTCTCGAGGCGGTCCATGATGGTGGTGGCGGTGGCCTGGCTCATGTTGGTGTGATCCGCCAGCTGACGCATGGAGATCTGGCCCAGCTCGTCGATCCCCTTGAGCAGCAAGAGCTGGGGCGAAGTCAGGCCTGCCTCCTTGATCAAGCGCTTGGAGTGCATGTCGATGGCACGAATGATCTGGCGCAGGGCGACCAGCACTTCATCATGTTTTTCCATGGGGTATGAAATCGTCGAGGGGTGATTGGGAGGCGCAAAATTCTCCGCCTAATTCGTCACAAGGTCAATATGGTTTTTACTGTAATCTTTTCTGCTCTAATTATTTTGTGTTAGGGTAATGAGCTTTCCCCCTATTTTTCCCTGCTGTTTTGAGGAGCAAGATGATGAGTGACGAACTGGACATCAAAGCGCTGGTGGCCGACCTTCGAGTGGTCAGAGTCCGCTATGAGCTGCCTGATACCTCGGCTTTCGTGCGTTACCAGCCCGCCTATGACGAAGATCCCAACAACCTCAAGGTGCATCACTACGACGGTGAGTTGCCGCTCTCCTGCAGTGAGACTGGTTCTTTCAACCTAAAGGAGTTGGTGAACGAATTGCGCTATGCCTATGTGCTGGTGCACCTCTTTCCGGACGAGAGCGCCATGAACTTCTATCTGACCGGGCTTGATACCGGTCTGGCCCAGCTGGAGTTCATCGGCGGCTCCTACGACTTCAACCGGCTCTGGATCACCAGTGGCATCTCCAACCTGGGCGTGCCCATGGCCATCTTCCTCGGCAAGCGCCACGCGGTGAACGGTCAGCCGTCCGTCAGCCTGGTGGATCATCGGGTGCAGACGGCCGGCAAGCTGGTCTACCGCGCCATCGGCGGTGCCGGTGATCACGTGGGTGAAGACTTTTTCAACAACGACTAAGGAGGCCAGATGAGAGCAAACAAAGGGCTGTTCAAAGGCCTCAACCCGACCATGGCCATGACGGCGCTCACCGTCATCACCCTGTTCCTGCTGTTCGGGATGTTCGTCCCCGAAACCGCCGCCACCTGGTTCGTGGGGGCCAAGGACAAGATCATCGCCGGGTTCAAGTGGTACTACATCCTGGTGGTCGCCCTGTTCCTGTTCTTCGCCATCTATCTGATGTTCAGCCGCTTCGGCAGCATCCGGCTGGGTGACGACGACCAGGTACCGGAGTTTGGCTACTTCGCCTGGTTCGCCATGCTGTTCAGCGCCGGTATGGGGATAGGACTGGTGTTCTGGAGCATCGCCGAGCCCATGTACCACCTGCAGGGTAACCCCTTCGTCACCGAAGGGATGACCCCGGAGGCGGCCCAGATCGCCATGCGTCTCACCTTCTTCCACTGGGGCCTGCACCCCTGGGCCATCTACGTGATCGTCGGCCTGTCGCTCGCCTTCTTCAGCTACCGGCGCAAGCTGCCGCTGGCCATCCGCTCCGTGCTCTATCCGCTGCTCGGCGATCGCATCTACGGCTTCTGGGGTCACGCCGCCGACGTGCTGGCGGTGTTTGGTACCGTGTTCGGGGTGGCGACCTCCCTTGGCCTGGGGGTCTCCCAGATGAATACCGGCCTCAACCAGATGTTCGGCATGGAAGTATCGCAGGCGAACCAGCTCTGGCTCATCGGCGGCATCAGCCTGATCGCCACCCTGTCGGCGGTCTCCGGCGTCGGACGCGGGGTGAAGATCCTCTCCGAGCTCAATATCTGGTTGAGCGTGTTCGTGCTGGGCCTCTTCCTGGTGCTGGGGCCGACCACCTACATCCTCAACGCCTATGTGCAGAACATAGGTGACTACCTGCAGAACATCGTCAAGCTGAGCTTCTGGACCAACACCGAGGCCAACGGCACCTCGGCCTGGCAGTCGAGCTGGACAGCTTTCTACTGGGGCTGGTGGATTGCGTGGGCGCCCTTTGTCGGCATGTTCATCGCCCGCATCTCCAAGGGGCGCACCATCCGCGAGTTCGTGCTCGGCGTCTTGCTGGTGCCCTCCCTGCTCGGCATGTTCTGGCTCACCGTGTTCGGCGGCACCGCCATGAATCTGGAGCTGTTCGGCAGTGGTGGCGTGGTGGCCGCGGTCAATCAGGATGTCACCCTGGCGCTCTACAAGACGGTGGAGCTGCTGCACTGGGAGACCTTCGGCTGGATCGCCAAGGGGGTGCTGACCCTGCTCATCTGCACCTACTTCATCACCTCCAGCGACTCGGGCACCCTGGTCATTACGACTCTGCTCTCCATCGGGGATCAGGATCCCCCCGTGCTGCACCGCGCCGTCTGGGGGCTGGGTCAGGGGCTGGTAGCCGCCATTCTGCTGGTCTCCGGCGGACTGGCCGCCCTGCAAGCAGCCAGCATCATAGCGGCGCTGCCCTTCTCGGTGATCATGCTGGCCATGTGCTACTCCCTGATGCTGGGCCTCAAGCAGGAGAGTCAGCACCAGTTCGAGTATCGCCAGAAGCTCAAGCGCCACGACGGCTCAACCCACATGAGCCTGATGGACAGGATAGGGCCGGCCTGACGGCAGGCCGAATCATGAAAACGAAAAGGGGAACCTCACGGTTCCCCTTTTTATTGCTGTGTTGGTGACGATTTACAGCATCTGCTTGAGGCGATAGAGCAGATCCAGCGCCTGGCGCGGGGTCAGCTCGTCCGGGCGCACCGCTTCCAGCTCATCAACTACAGGATGGTTCTGGGGCGGCAGGGCGACCGGGGCCGGGCGTACTTCGCCGGCGGCCACCGGGGTGGCGCTCTCCAGCTCGTGCAGCTTGTGACGGGCCTGCTGGATCACCGATTTGGGTACCCCCGCCAGCGCCGCTACCTGCAGGCCGTAGGAGCGACTGGCCGCCCCCTCCTGCACCGCGTGCATGAAGGCGATGGTGTCACTGTGCTCCACTGCATCGAGGTGGACGTTGGCCAGCCCGCTCATCAGCTCCGGCAAGCGGGTCAGCTCGAAGTAGTGGGTGGCAAACAGGGTGTAGGCGCCAATCTTGCTCGCCAGCTGTTCGGCGCAGGCCCATGCCAGGGAGAGGCCGTCGTAGGTGCTGGTGCCGCGGCCAATCTCGTCCATCAGCACCAGGCTGCGGGCGGTGGCGTTGTTGAGGATGTTGGCGGTCTCGGTCATCTCCACCATAAAGGTGGAGCGGCCGGAGGCGAGATCGTCCGATGCCCCGATGCGGGTGAAGATACGGTCGATGGGGCCGATGCGGGCGCTGTCGGCCGGCACGAAGGCGCCGATATGGGCCAGCAGCACGATGAGCGCAGTCTGGCGCATGTAGGTGGATTTACCGCCCATGTTGGGGCCGGTGATGATCAGCATCCGCCGCTCCCGCTCCAGCCGGATGGGGTTGGCGATAAAGGGGTCGGTCATCACCTGCTCCACCACCGGATGGCGGCCCGCTTCGATCAGGATCTGATCCTCCTCGATGAGGGTAGGGCAACGGTAGTCGAGGGTCTCGGCCCGCTCGGCCAGGTTGGCCAGCACGTCCAGCTCCGCCAGCGCGGCAGCGGACTCCTGCAGATCGCCAAGGTGCGGCAGCAGGGCATCGAGCAGCTCCTCGTAGAGGCGTTTTTCCAGCGCCAGCGCCTGGGCCTGGGCGGTGAGTACCTTGTCCTCGTACTTCTTCAGCTCATCGATGATGTAGCGTTCGTTGTTTTTCAGCGTCTGGCGACGGATGTAGTGGGCCGGCACCAGATGGCTGTTGGCCCGGCTCACCTCGATATAAAAGCCGTGCACCTTGTTGTAACCCACCTTGAGGGTATTGATGCCGGTCAGCAGCCGCTCGCGCTCCTCGATGCGGGCCAGGCTCGCGGTGGCGCCGTTGGCCAGATCCCGCAGCTCGTCCAGCTCGGTGTTGAACCCTTCGCGGATGACGCCGCCATCGCGGATAAGCACCGGCGGCACCTCCATCACGGCGCGCTCTAGCAGCTCGAACAGCTCGGGGAAGGTGCTGGCCCGCTCGCGCAGCTGCTGCACCGCCTCGTGCTCGCTGCTGGCAAGCAGGCGCTGCAGTTCCGGCAGCTGGGCGAAGGCCTGGCGCAATCGGGTCAGATCCCGCGGACGGGCAGAGCGCAGGGCCAGGCGCGCCAGCACCCGCTCCACGTCGCCGACCTGGCGCAGCAATCCACCCAGCTCGTCGTAAAGGTTTTGCTCGATGAGCTCCTTGATGGTGCTCTGGCGGCCTTTGAGGATCACCCGGTCGCGGATCGGCTGGTGGATCCAGCGCTTAAGCAAGCGGCTCCCCATGGGGGTAGCGGTGCAGTCCAGCACGGCGGAAAGGGTGTTGTCGTGGCCGCCGGCCAGATTCTGGGTCAGCTCCAGATTGCGGCGGGTGGCGGCATCCATGATGACCGCATGATCGGGCTGCTCGAGGCGCACACTGCGGATATGGGGCAGGGCGGTGCGCTGGGTGTCTTTCACGTACTGCATCAGGCAGCCGGCGGCGCACAGGGCGGTCTCGCTCTGCTCGACCCCGAAGCCTACCAGATCCTGGGTACCGAACTGCTGGCATAAGAGCTTGCGGGCGGTACCGAGCTCGAATTCCCACTCCGGGCGGCGGCGCAGACCGCGGCGACCCTCGACGTGGTGCAGGAAGGCGAACGATTCGGGGTAGAGCAGCTCGGCCGGATTGGTGCGCTGCAGCTCCGCCAGCAGGGTCTCTTCCTTCTCGAACTGGTTGATGAAGAAACGGCCCGAGCCTATGTCCATGGTGCCATAGCCGAAGCGGCGACCATCGTGGTAGACGGCGGCGATCAGGTTGTCCTGCCGCTCGCTGAGCAGCGCCTCGTCAGAGACGGTGCCAGGGGTGATGATGCGAATGACCTTGCGCTCCACCGGCCCCTTGCTGGTGGCGGGATCCCCCACCTGTTCACAGATGGCGGCCGATTCGCCCAGCTGCACCAGCTTGGCGAGATACCCTTCGATGGCGTGATAGGGCACGCCTGCCATCGGAATGGGGCTGCCGGCCGACTGGCCACGCTTGGTCAGGGAGATGTCGAGCAGCTGGGAGGCCTTGCGGGCATCGTCATAGAACAGCTCGTAGAAGTCGCCCATCCGGTAGAACAGCAGGATCTCCGGGTTCTCGGCCTTGAGGGTCAGATACTGCTGCATCATGGGCGTGTGGGCGCTGAGATTGGCGCCAGGCGCGGTGCCGGTAGCTTGGTGTTGTGCGGTCATGTGCGATTCCAGAAGGGGCCTCTGCGGGCCAGTGTCTGCGGTGATGAGCCTTGAACTTGATGGCGCCATTCTACACATAAGCAGCGCGACGGGGGAGGTCGGGTTCCGGGGTTGTCTCTGGCTGAGCGGGTCTGGGTGCTGCACATCGATGTCGGTGGGGGTCTGCCCGGCGGTTGCGGGCGGCAGTGGCGGGATCGCATAATGTGCCTCTTGCACGCATCATCAGAGGGAGTCGCGATGAAACTGGACGCAGAGATAGAGCACCTCGCCATCGAGCTGGGGCGGGCCCTTGGCCAGCGAGGCTGGCTGGCGGCCACCGCCGAATCCTGTACCGGCGGCGGGGTGGCAACGGCCATCACCGACATCGCGGGCAGCTCAGGCTGGTTCGATCGCGGCTTTGTCACCTACACCAACGAGGCCAAGCAGCAGATGCTGGGGGTGAGCGACGAAAGCCTGGAGCAGCACGGCGCGGTGAGCGAGGCGGTGGTGCTGGAGATGGCCCGCGGCGCGCTGGCTCACTCGTCGGCTTCCATCAGTGTCGCCATCAGCGGCATCGCCGGCCCCGGCGGCGCCACCGAGGGCAAACCGGTCGGCACCGTCTGGTTTGCCTGGGCCGACTGCAACGGCCGCCACCACTCCCTGCTGGCCCGTTTCGACGGGGATCGCCGGCAGGTGCGTCAGCAGGCGGTGAGACAGGCCTTGTCGGGTCTGTTGGCCCTGCTCAGATAAATTGGGCTTGATACTGTATGAATAGACAGTATACTTAGCCCAACTTCATTTTTACTCACGATTTCCAGCGGAGATTGGCATGGATCAGAACAAACAGAAGGCACTGGCGGCTGCGCTGGGTCAGATTGAAAAGCAGTTCGGCAAAGGTTCCATCATGCGTCTGGGCGACAGCAAGACCATGGATATCGAAGCCATCTCCACCGGCTCCCTCTCTCTGGACGTTGCGCTGGGGATCGGTGGTCTGCCGTGCGGTCGTATCGTCGAGATCTACGGCCCGGAATCTTCCGGTAAAACCACGCTGACCCTGCAGGTGATCGCCGAAGCCCAGAAGAAGGGCAAGACCTGTGCCTTCGTCGATGCGGAACACGCACTGGATCCCATCTATGCCGCCAAGCTGGGCGTCAACGTCGACGACCTGCTGATCTCCCAGCCGGACACCGGTGAACAGGCGCTGGAGATCTGCGACATGCTGGTGCGCTCCAATGCAGTTGACGTCATCATCGTCGACTCCGTGGCGGCTCTGACCCCGAAAGCGGAAATCGAAGGCGAAATGGGTGACTCCCACGTCGGCCTGCAGGCTCGTCTGATGTCCCAGGCGCTGCGCAAGCTGACCGCCAACATCAAGAACGCCAACTGCCTGTGCATCTTCATCAACCAGATCCGGATGAAAATTGGCGTCATGTTCGGCAGCCCGGAGACCACTACCGGTGGTAACGCGCTCAAGTTCTACGCTTCCGTGCGTCTGGATATCCGCCGTACCGGCGCCATCAAGGAAGGTGACGAAGTGGTCGGTAACGAGACCCGCGTCAAGGTAGTGAAGAACAAGGTAGCCCCTCCCTTCAAGCAGGCCGAATTCCAGATCTTCTACGGTGCCGGCATCTCCAAAGAGGGCGAGCTGGTGGATCTGGGTGTCAAGCACAAGCTGATCGACAAGGCCGGTGCCTGGTACAGCTACAACGGCGAGAAGATCGGTCAGGGCAAGGCCAACGTCATGAAGCTGTTCGCCGAGAACAAGGCGCTGGCTGGCGAAGTGGAAGCCAAACTGCGCGAGTTGCTGCTCTCCGGTGCCGCGCCGGTGGAGGAGAAGCCCTCCGCTGCCGAGTACGACGAGTTTGAAGCCGAAAACGAACAAGAGTTCGAATAAGAGCGAAAGGAAGGCCGGGTTGATACCCGGCCTTGTCATTTATGGTCGATGAATCTGTTACCGAACCGGTTGAGCCCGCCGAGCCGACCTTTGCAGAGCAGCTGGCGGCCGCCCGTGCCTACGCCATGCGCAGCCTGGCCCGTCGCGAAAGTGCCGGGTCGGAGCTGGCCAGACGACTGCGCCAGCAGGGCTATCAGGAAGAGGTGATCGAGGCGGTAGTCGACTACTGCCGCGGTTACAACTGGGTCAATGACGAGCGCTATGGTGCCATGGCGGTACGGGCGGGCGCCGCCAAGGGGCATGGCCCGCTCAAGATCCGTTTCGACCTGCGCCGCAAGGGGCTGGACGATGGCCAGATCGATGCCGCCTTCGAGCAACCCGAGCTGGACTGGTTCGAACTCGCCTTCGAGCTGTTGCAACGACGGGCCAACATAGCAGATCTGGCCGACTTCAAGCTGCGGATGAAGTGGCTCAAGTATCTGCTGGGGCGCGGCTTTAGCCAGGAGCAGGCCCGTTACGCCATCTCTGCCCTGCAGGAGCGGGGGGAGTAGAACGGCGATGTTTGTGCTGGGATCTTGAGATGATTCGAGAGACGAGGCCCCATCGCCGCACACTCGTTCTCTTCATTTCCGGTTTGCCGGCGCCTGGTCGCCGGTTTCCATCTGCCGACCAGGCCATTATGACTCCTGTGCAAGATTTTCCCTGCCTGTTCATAGGCTTGTCAGCTCAGATTGACGAAAGCCGGGTTCTCCCGGTCTTGACCCTCTTTTCATGCCGCTTTTTCTCCTGTTGATGGTGAAAAAAGCCGCGGTTGGCAGCGGGGCGCTTTTCCGGCCCGTTTATGTGCGCTTTTTCGCCCGTGGCGGCCCTGTCCGTTTTACTTTACCCCGCAGAAAACTTACATTAATGCGGTTAAAAGTCCGTATTCGAATCAAGCAGGATTTTCCATGTATATGTCCACGTCTGAGATACGCGCTGCGTTTCTCGAGTATTTCCGTTCCCAGGGGCACCAGGTTGTCTCCTCCAGCTCGCTGGTACCGCATAACGACCCGACCCTGTTGTTTACCAACGCGGGTATGAACCAGTTCAAGGACGTGTTCCTTGGCGCAGACAAGCGTGCCTACAACCGCGCGACGACCTCCCAGCGTTGCGTGCGTGCCGGTGGTAAGCACAACGATCTGGAAAACGTCGGCTATACCGCTCGTCACCACACCTTCTTCGAGATGCTGGGCAACTTCAGCTTCGGCGACTACTTCAAGCAGGATGCCATCAAGTTTGCCTGGGGCTTCCTGACCGAGGTGCTGCAACTGCCGAAAGAGCGCCTGCTGGTGACCGTCTACGCGACTGACGATGAAGCCTTCGACATCTGGGAAAAAGAGGTCGGTGTACCGGCCGATCGCATCGTGCGCATCGGTGACAACAAGGGCGCCCCGTACGCCTCCGACAACTTCTGGGCGATGGGCGATACCGGTCCGTGCGGTCCCTGCACCGAGATCTTCTACGATCACGGCGATCACATCTGGGGCGGCCGTCCCGGCTCACCGGAAGAGGATGGCGACCGTTTCATCGAGATCTGGAACGTGGTGTTCATGCAGTTCAACCGTCAGGCTGACGGCACCATGGAGCCGCTGCCGCGCCCGTCCGTGGATACCGGCATGGGTCTGGAGCGAATCTCCGCCATCATGCAGGGGGTTCACTCCAACTACGAAATCGACATCTTCCAGGCGCTGATCAAGAAAGCGGCCGAGATTGTCGGCACCACCGATCTGAGCAACCAGTCCCTGCGCGTCATCGCGGACCACATCCGCTCCTGCGCCTTCCTGGTGGCTGACGGCGTCATGCCCTCCAACGAAGGTCGCGGCTACGTGCTGCGCCGCATCATCCGCCGCGCCGTGCGTCACGGTCGCAAGCTGGGCGCCACCGATGTCTTCTTCTACAAGCTGGCCGCCGAACTGGCAGCCCAGATGAAGGATGTCGCTGCCGAGCTGATCGCCCAGCTGCCGCTGGTCGAGCGCGTGCTGCGCATCGAAGAGGAGCAGTTCGTCCGCACCCTGGACCGCGGTCTGCTGCTGCTGGAAGACGCTCTGGCCAACCTGGGCGATGCCAAGGTCATTCCGGGCGAAGTGGTGTTCAAGCTGTATGACACCTATGGCTTCCCGGCCGACCTGACTGCCGACGTGGTGCGCGAGCGCGAGATCGGCATCGACGAAGAGGGCTTCAAGGCCGAGATGGAGAAGCAGCGTGCTCGTGCCAAGGAAGCATCCAGCTTCGGCGTGAACTACAACGAGATGCTCAAGCTCGACTTCGAGACCCCCTTCACCGGTTACAAGACCCTGACCGAGCGCACCCGTGTGGTCGGCATCTACAAGGGCGTGGACGAGGTGAGCGGTCTCATCGCCGGTGACGAAGCTGTCATCGTGCTGGAGCAGACCCCCTTCTACGCCGAGTCCGGCGGCCAGATCGGCGACAGCGGCACCCTGAAAGTGGACGACGGCATCTTTGCCGTGACCGATACCGTCAAAGCGGGCAAGGCGATCATCCACAAGGGCTACATGGAGCTGGGCACCCTGGAGAAAGGGGCCGAGGTCGAGGCTGTGGTCGATGGCGACCGTCGTCAGGCCATCGCCCTGAACCACTCGGTGACTCACCTGCTGCACGCGGCCCTGCGTCAGGCGCTGGGCGAGCACGTGACCCAGAAAGGCTCTCTGGTGGGGGCCGAGCGCATGCGCTTTGACTTCTCCCACTTCGAGGGGATGACCATGGCGACCATTCGCCGGGTCGAGGAGCTGGTCAACAACCAGATCCGCGCCAACCACGAAATCATCACCCAGCTGATGGGCCTGGAAGAGGCCAAGTCGGCCGGCGCCATGGCGCTGTTCGGCGAAAAATACGAAGACGACGTGCGCGTGGTGCGCATGGGCGATTACTCCACCGAGCTGTGCGGCGGTACCCACGCCAAGCGCACCGGTGACATCGGCTTCTTCAAGATCATCGCCGAGAGCGGCATCGCCGCCGGCGTGCGCCGTATCGAAGCGGTGACCGGCAAGGCCGCCATCGACTTCATGCATCAGGTCGGCGAGCAGATCGAAGAGGCTGCTGCGCTGGTGAAGGGCGATCAGTTCAGCATCGCTGACAAGGTTCGCCAGGTGCTGGACAAGGCCAAGATGATGGAACGCGAGCTGGAGCAGCTCAAGGCCAAGCTGGCCGCCCAGGCCGGTAACGACCTGCTGGGTCAGGTCATCGAGATCAAGGGTCAGAAGGTGCTGGTTGCAGCGCTGGAAGGGGCCGATCCGAAATCCCTGCGCGGCATGCTGGACGAACTGAAGAACCAGATGAAGTCCGGTGTGGTGCTGCTGGCAACCAGCGGCGAGGGCAAGGTCAACCTGATTGCGGGCGTCACCAACGACCTGACCGGCAAGGTCAAGGCCGGTGAGCTGGTCAATCTGGTGGCCCAGCAGGTGGGTGGCAAGGGCGGTGGTCGTCCCGACATGGCCCAGGCGGGGGGTACCCAGCCTGAGGCAGTGCCGGCGGCCCTGCAATCCGTACACTCCTGGCTGGAAGAGCGCCTGTAATCGGGCGAGGTGATCTGTGGCACTCTATGTACAGAAGTACGGCGGCACCTCGGTCGGCACGCTGGAGCGAATCGAGGCGGTAGCTGAGCGGGTCGAACAGACCCGCGCCCAGGGACATGACGTGGTGGTGGTGGTCTCCGCCATGTCGGGCGAAACCAACCGGTTGCTGGGCATGGCCCAGCAGCTGGATCCTGATGCCAACCGGCGCGAGATGGATGTACTGGTCTCCACCGGTGAACAGGTCACCATAGCGCTGCTGGCCATCGCGTTGAACAAACGCGGTTGCCCCGCGGTCTCGATGACCGGTGATCAGGTTCGCATTCACACCGATTCCGCCTATGGCAAGGCGCGCATCACCCACATCGACACCGACCGGGTTCAGGCTGAACTGGGCGCGGGCAAGGTGGTGGTGATCGCGGGCTTCCAGGGTCGTGACGAGCACAATGCCATCACCACCCTGGGGCGCGGTGGCTCCGACACCACGGCGGTCGCCGTGGCGGCGGCCATCAAGGCCGATGAGTGCCAGATCTTTACCGACGTGGATGGGGTATACACCACGGATCCGCGCATCGAGCCCAAGGCCCGTCGTCTCGATACCATCACCTTCGAGGAGATGCTGGAGATGGCAAGCCTGGGCGCCAAGGTGTTGCAGATCCGTTCGGTGGAGTTTGCGGGCAAATACCGCGTCCCGCTGCGGGTGCTGTCGAGCTTTATCGATGGAGAGGGAACCTTAATCACATATGGAGGTGAGAGGATGGAAGCTCCCCTGGTATCCGGGATCGCTTTTAACCGCAATGAGGCCAGCCTGACCATTCTGGGTGTGCCGGACCGGCCCACCGTGGCAGCGCAGATCCTGAATCCGATCAGCGACGCCAACATTGATGTCGACATGATAGTGCAGAACACGCTGGGCGATGGTACCGCCGATTTCACCTTCACGGTGAATCGCGATGACTATCGCCGGGCGCGCGCCCTGTTGGAGGAGACCGCCAGCGAGCTGGGGGCCGCCTGCGTGCAGGGCAACGGTGAGATCGCCAAGGTTTCCATCGTCGGAGTCGGGATGTGGAACCATCCTGGCGTCGCCCGCACCATGTTCAAGGTATTGGGCGAGGAGGGGATCAACATGCAGTTGATCTCGACCTCTGAAATCAAGATATCCGTGGTGATTGACGAGAAGTACCTGGAGCTGGCAGTGCGTGCCTTGCACTCCGCTTTTGGGCTGGATCAGGAGCCTCATGAGCAGCCCTTGGGAAACAATCCCTGATTGATTTAGTTTCAACCATTTACCATATCGGTATCTTTGTAAGATAATGTCGCATATCGATATAAATACAAAACAGGATACAGGAGCAAGCGAATGCTTATTTTGACTCGTCGTGTAGGGGAAACCCTGATGATTGGTGACGAAGTGACTGTCACCGTGCTGGGCGTGAAAGGCAACCAGGTTCGTATCGGCGTGAACGCACCGAAAGAAGTTTCCGTGCACCGCGAAGAGATCTATCAGCGCATCCAGGCCGAGAAAGTACCGGGTCAATCCGGCTTCTAAGCGGCATCAATGGCTGTGACAAGGCGACACCTCATGTGTCGCCTTTTGTTTTTTCGGAGCGCCGAAAATGGCGCCGCAGGGGGCGAAAGAGCGGGATAAGTGCCGATATTGCTTGAATATTCCACGCTTTGGCCAAATACCGAGCGAACGCACTTTTTTCTCCAAAAAAGTGTTTGACTAAAAATCCCTGTGAAGTATTATCAGCCCCGCAAACGGAGAGGTGGCCGAGAGGCTGAAGGCGCTCCCCTGCTAAGGGAGTATGCGGCTTATACCCGCATCGGGGGTTCGAATCCCCCCTTCTCCGCCATTTGCGCCCGTAGCTCAGCTGGATAGAGTACCTGGCTACGAACCAGGTGGTCAGAGGTTCGAATCCTCTCGGGCGCACCATATTAGACTCACGATGAGTCATGTACTGGCAATCAGCAAGCCGGTACAACTGAAAAAGGCTTACTGTTGAGTAAGCTTTTTTTATCGCTTTAAATCAGGGCGCCCGTAGCTCAGCTGGATAGAGTACCTGGCTACGAACCAGGTGGTCAGAGGTTCGAATCCTCTCGGGCGCACCATTTAAAGCAAAATAAAAAGTTTATGAGCGCCCGTAGCTCAGCTGGATAGAGTACCTGGCTACGAACCAGGTGGTCAGAGGTTCGAATCCTCTCGGGCGCACCATTTTGAAAGCAGTACACAAAAGTTTGTGAGCGCCCGTAGCTCAGCTGGATAGAGTACCTGGCTACGAACCAGGTGGTCAGAGGTTCGAATCCTCTCGGGCGCACCATTTTGAAAGCAGTACCAAAAGTTGATGAGCGCCCGTAGCTCAGCTGGATAGAGTACCTGGCTACGAACCAGGTGGTCAGAGGTTCGAATCCTCTCGGGCGCACCATACAGACAGCCTCGACTTCGGTCGGGGCTGTTTTTTTATATGGCCGCTCCGGGTATGGGATACGACCCGGGTGGTTTGATACTCGTCTCTTCGTCTCTTCGTCTCTTCACCTCTTCACCTCTTCACCTCTTCACCTCTTCGCTTCTTTGCTTCAACTCTGTGGTTTCGCTGCTGAGATCGCGCTTCACCCATTCTGGTGGCAACCCGCAGCCCCGTGACAAGGGCTTCCACCCCTGCATGACGGGCGCTTGGCGCCTCTCCCTGCCTCCTGCGGCCCACTGCGCCGACTTTCACGCTATCGCGCCCTATGCGCATTCCTTGGTTCTCGGTCAACCCACGCCCCTTTCCGCTGATAAACCCGCTCAGAGGCGGGCAGAGGCGGTTTGCAGGCAATAAAAAAGGATGCCGCAGCATCCTTTTTCATCCCCGCAGTCCGGGTGTCAGCTTTTCAGCCATTTGCGAATGCGGTTGGCATCGCCGATGGGGGTGCGTTTGCCCACCGAGTTGAGCAGCACGATGGCCAGCTCCTGATTGTCCGGCTTGGCCCGCATCAGCAGACAGCGGCCCGCTTCGTCGGTATAACCGGTCTTGGAGAGGCGCACGTCCCAATCCGGGTTCTTCACCAGCGGGTTGGTGTTGTTGAACATCAGGCTGTAGGCCGGCGTGCGAAAGCGCATGTCCTTGCTGGTGTCCTGGGTGAACTCGCGGATCAGCGGTTGGCGGTAGGCCGCCGCGATGAGCTTGGCCAGATCCTGGGCGGTGGAGACGTTGCGGGTCGACAGGCCGGTGGAGTCGTAGAAGCGGCTGCTGCGCATGCCCAGCTGTTTGGCCTTGTTGTTCATGGCACGGATGAAGGCGGGACGGCCACCTGGGTAGTGGCGGGCCAGGGCCGAGGCCATGCGGTTTTCAGAGGACATCAACGCCAGATGCAGGGCATCGCGGCGGGTCACCTGGGTGCCCATCCTGACCCGCGAATAGGTGTGCTTGATGGCGTCTCTGTCGTTCTGGTCGATGGTCAGGGTCTGGCCGAGATCCTGGCGGGCATCCAGTACCACCAGTGCCGTCATCAGCTTGGTGAGGGAGGCGATGGGACGCACCTGGGTGGGATTCTTCTGGTAGAGGGTCTTGCCCGTTCTGACATCCATCACCAGTGCGCTGCTCGATTGCAGCTGCAGTTTGGCCGGGTTGGGGGCAGCCAATGCTGCTGGCAGTCCCAGCAGTCCAACCAATGCATAAACCAGCGCCATAGCGCTAACCCGACACCGCATACTACCGACTCCGTTCACATGGAAAAAAAGGCGCTAGATTCACTCATTTTTACCCTCGCTTGACAAGAGTGCCAGCGGGGAAATCACCATTATTTCGCTAAAAAAAGGGCCATCTCGCGATGACCCTCTCTCTTTGCCTCAATCCCGTGGCGCACTGGCTTTGCGTTTGCTCAGCCAGCGCCAGATCAGCGCAATCAAACCGCCGACCAGCAGCACGATCGGCAGGCAGAGAATGATGCTGAGGAACTGGGACTGGTACTCTGCAGCCAGCTTGGTGTGACTGAGGAAGTAGCCGAAACCCACCAGCGGGCAGATCCACATGATGGAGCTGACCAGATTGACGATGAGAAAACGCCCCTGGGGAAGTTCGGTAGCACCGACGATGTAGGGGTAGGCTGTACGCACGAAGGCGATATAGCGGGCGGTGATCAGGGTCACGATGCCGTATTTGTCCAGCAGGTAGTAGACCTTCTGCTGGTGCTTCTCTTCCACATGGGACAGCAGCCGGTGGTAGAGCTGGGTATGGCCCAAAAAACGTCCCTGCATGTAGCCGAGCCAGGTGCCGACGAAGGTGGCCAGGATCAGCAGCGGGATCACCCCGAGGGAGAGCACGTCCTGATAGATGAGCACGCCGGTCAGGATCAGCAGGCTGTCGCCGGGCAGAAAGGCGGTGGGAATGAAGCCGTTCTCCAGCACCAGAAAGGTCAATAACACACCGCAGACCATGAAGGCCATCTTGGGATCGGATAGCGTCACCAGATCCTGATGCATAAAGGCGTGGGCCAGTTGGTAAAACTGTTCCATAGTTGCAAACTCCGCAGGTTAGCTGGGTTGATCAAGCAAGGGCATGGCAAGCACCTTGTCGATGCGCAAACCATCCATGTCAACGATTTCCAGTTGCCACTGTTCCAGGGTGACCAGGTCTCCCGTCTGGGGAACACGACCAAGGAGCAGCATGATAAGCCCTCCGAGGGTGTGATAGTGATGTTTTTCTTCCTCCGGTAGCCGAACCAGTCCCAGACAGTCCTTCAATTCCGGCAGCGGAATGAGGCCGTCGAGCAGCCAGCTGCCGTCGGTACGCTGAAAAGCCCAGTTGTCGTCGCCATCTTCCTGCTGGAAGTCGCCGGCCAGGGTCTCCAGCAGATCCTGCTGGGTGACCAGTCCCTGCAACTCGCCATATTCGTCCACCACCAGCACCATGTGTTCGGAGTGGGTGCGGAAATGGTTGAGCAGCTCGAGGCCGTTGAGGGTTTCAGGCAACAGGCTGCCATCCTGGGTCAATGCCGCCAGATCGATGGGCTCACCCTTGATATAGGCGTGCAGCACCTTGCTGACGTTGATGATGCCCACCAGTTCCGACAGGTTGCCATCGCAGACCGGGAAGAAGCTGTGGCGATACTCCACCAGCCGCTGCAGGTTGACCTCCAGCGGCAGGGCGAGGTCGAGATAGCGGATGTCGCTGCGCGGCACCATCAGCGAGGAGAGGCTGCGTTCGTCGAGCCGGAACACGTTGCGCAGCATGGTGTGCTCATGATCCTCGATGATCCCGGCTTCCGAACCCTCCACCAGCATGGCGTGGATCTCCTCCTGGGTCACGTTGGCGCTGGCATCCTGGCTGACTCTCAGCAGTCGCAGGCTGGCCTTGGTGGAGGCCGACAGCAGCCAGACGAAGGGACGGGTAAGGGCGGCCAGCCACAACATGGGGCGGGCCACCAGGCAGGCGATGCGCTCGGCACTGATCTGGCCGAGCCGCTTGGGCACCAGTTCGCCGATGACGATGGAGAGATAGGTGACCACCACTATGACCAGCACGGTGGCGATGAGGCCGCTGCTCTTGGGGGTCATGCCCCACTCCTGCAGCCAGAGCGCCAGCGGCTGGGCCAGCAGGGATTCGCCGTAGATACCGTTGAGCAGACCAATACTGGTGATGCCGATCTGCACCGCGGAGAGAAAATGAGTGGGATCTTCGCTCAGCTTGAGCGCGATGGCGGCGGAGCGGCTCCCTTCGCTGACCATCTTGCTGAGGCGTGCCTTGCGTGCGGTGACGATGGCGATTTCCGACATGGCGAAAACGCCATTGAGCAAAATCAATCCAAACAGGATCAATATTTCCATACTGCGGCAGCACTCCTAGTAGAAAGATCGCTGGCAGTGTAATGAATTTGGGGGCGCTGCGCTTGTGAAAGCGGGTGATTTGGCTCGCTAATTTTGCATGACAACGCGCGAAATGAGGGGGAATGGTGGTGGGCGGGCAACAAAAAGCCCCCTGCAGGAGGGGGCTTTTGCGAGGCGGATGCCGGCTTACAGCGCGGCGATCTCGGCCTGCTGGGCTTCCAGCTTGGTCAGCTGGAGGCGGTAATCTTCCAGTTTCTCGCGCTCCTTGGCGATGACCGCTTCCGGCGCCTTGGCGACGAAGGCCTCGTTGCCAAGCTTGCCTTCGATGCGGCCACACTCGCCCACCAGACGGGCTACCTCTTTGGCCAGACGGGCCAGTTCGGCATCCTTGTCGATGAGACCGGCCATCGGGATCAGCAGCTCGGTGGCACCGATCAGCTTCTTCACCGACAGCGGCGCGGCTTCACCTTCGCCAAGCACGCGGATGGATTCCAGACGGGCCAGCGACTTGAGGAAGGCCTCGTTGTCGGCTGCACGCTCGGCATCCTTGGCATCGCACTGGAGCAGCACGTTGAGCGGGACGCTCGGTGCCACGTTCATCTCGGCGCGGATGTTGCGGATGCTGACGATGAACTCCTTCACCCACTCCTGATCCGCCATCGCGGCTTCGTCCACCTTGGCGGCGTCGAACTCCGGGAAGGCCTGAATCATGATGGTGTCGGCGTGTACGCCGGCCAGCGGGGCGACCGATTTCCAGATGGTCTCGGTGATGAACGGGATGATCGGGTGTGCCAGACGCAGCAGGGTTTCCAGCACGGTCACCAAGGTATGGCGGGCAGCGCGCTGCTCGGCCTCGGAACCCTTGGTCAGTACCGGCTTGGTCAGCTCCAGATACCAGTCACAGAACTGGTTCCAGATAAATTCGTACAACACGCCTGCCGCGATGTCGAAGCGGTAGGTATCGAGGGCGGTGCGGAAGTCGCGGATGGCCACTTGCAGCTGGGACTGGATCCAGCGATCCGCCAGGCTGAACTGCATCTCGCCACCGTTGAAGCCACAATCCTGATCTTCGGTGTTCATCAGCACGTAGCGGGAGGCGTTCCACAGCTTGTTGCAGAAGTTGTTGTAGCCATCCAGGCGCTTCATGTCCCAGTTGATGTCACGACCGGTAGAGGCCAGCGCCGCCAGGGTGAAGCGCAGGGCGTCGGTACCGTGGGCTTCGATCCCTTCCGGGAACTGCTTGGCGGTACGCTTGCCGATCTTCTCGGCCATCTGCGGCTGCATCATGTTGCCGGTGCGCTTCTCCAGCAGATCTTCCAGCGAGATGCCGTCGATCATGTCGAGCGGATCCAGCACGTTGCCCTTGGACTTGGACATCTTCTGGCCTTCTTCATCACGGATGAGGCCTGTGATGTAGACGGTCTTGAACGGCACTTGCGGCTGGCCGTTTTCGTCCTTGATGAAGTGCATGGTCATCATGATCATCCGGGCGATCCAGAAGAAAATTATGTCGAAGCCGCTCATCAGCACGTCGGTCGGGTGGAAGGTCTTGAGCGCCTCTGTGTTGTTCGGCCAGCCCAGGGTGGAGAAGGTCCACAGGGCGGAGCTGAACCAGGTGTCGAGCACGTCTTCGTCCTGACGCAGCACGGTCACGGACGGGATGCTGTGCTTGGCGCGCACTTCATCCTCGTTGCGACCCACGTAGACGTTGCCGGCGTCGTCATACCAGGCCGGGATGCGGTGACCCCACCACAGCTGACGGGAGACGCACCAGTCCTGAATGTCGCGCATCCAGGAGAAGTACATGTTTTCGTACTGTTTCGGCACGAACTGGATACGGCCATCTTCCACCGCCTCAATGGCGGTCTTGGCCATGGGCGCCACGCGCACGTACCACTGGTCGGTCAGCATCGGCTCGATGGGCACGCCGCCTCGATCGCCGTAGGGCTGCTGCAGCACGTGATCCTTGATCTCGGCCAGGAGGCCCAGCTCGTCCAGCTTGGCGACGATGGCCTTGCGGGCCGCGAAGCGCTCCATCCCGGCGAACTCGGTCGGCAGGGTGGCGTCATAGGCGGTGCTGGGGTTGCCGTTGGAGTCAACCACTTCGGCCTCGGCGCGCACGTGGGCGTCCAGGGTGAAGATGTTGATCATCGGCAGGTTGTGGCGCTTACCCACTTCGTTGTCGTTGAAGTCGTGGGCCGGGGTGATCTTCACGCAACCGGTGCCCTTCTCCATGTCGGCGTGTTCGTCGGCGACGATGGGGATCAGACGGTTCACCAGCGGCAGCAGGATGTGCTGGCCGATCAGCGCCTTGTAGCGCGGGTCTTCCGGGTTCACGGCCACGGCGGTATCGCCCAGCATAGTCTCCGGACGGGTGGTGGCGACGATCAGGTGATCCTTGCCTTCGGCGGTCTTGGCGCCGTTGGCCAGCGGATAGCGCAGGTGCCACATGTGGCCCTTGATCTCGCGGTTTTCCACTTCCAGATCGGAGATGGCGGTGTTGAGTTTCGGATCCCAGTTCACCAGACGCTTGCCGCGGTACATCAGGCCATCTTCGTAAAGACGGACAAAAACTTCCTGCACGGCAGTGGAGAGACCCTCATCCATGGTAAAGCGCTCGCGCTCCCAATCCACGGAGTCGCCCAGACGACGCATCTGGCGGGTGATGGTACCGCCGGACTCTTCCTTCCACTGCCAGATCTTGTCGATGAAGGCTTCCCGGCCGTAATCGTGGCGGGTCTTGCCCTCTTCTGCGGCGATCTTGCGCTCAACCACCATCTGGGTGGCGATACCGGCGTGGTCGGTACCCGCCTGCCACAGGGTGTTCTTGCCCTGCATGCGGTTGTAGCGGATCAGGGTATCCATCAGGGTTTGCTGGAAGGCGTGACCCATGTGCAGGCTGCCGGTGACGTTCGGCGGCGGGATCATGATGCAGAAGGAGTCTTTGCTGGTGTCGCCGTGGGGCTTGAAGTAGCCCTGAGCTTCCCAGTGCTGGTAGAGCGCCTGTTCGATGGCGTTGTGATTAAAAGTCTTTTCCATGGTCTCGCCGTAATCTGGATGGATGGATTCTGGTGTTGATTCGTGGTGGATCACAGGCGGCGCAGTCAGGGCTGCGCCGGATCCGGTGCGGCAAGGACGGGCTGATCCCTCATCTCGAGGGTGTGGCCTGCCTGGCGATAGTGCTTGTAGCGCTCGCGGGCTTGCTGCTTTTGCGTTTCGTCAGTGGGGACAAAATCTACCACTTGAGCGAAGTGTCCTGCAAACAAAGGTGTCTGTTTGGCCAGATTGATGAGGCGGGCGTAGCGCCGCCGTGGCGGCTGGTGACCGATCTCCACCGGTGCCTGGCCGCTCTCACCCTGCAACTGGTGCGGCACGAAGCGCTCCGGCGGCAGCTGCCACAACAGCTCGTCGAGGCGCAGGGCCTGCGCTTCGTCGTCGCAGAACAGATAGAGGTGGCACGCCCCCCACGACTCGGCCGCAAGGCTGCAGGCGAGTCGCTCGACGGCAGAGGCCTGCGCGTCATCCTGTTCGCTCATCAGGTAAAAGGTCACTTGGCTCATCAGGTTGATCCCGTTTGCGGTGACGGATAATTGACCGCCGGTAAGGACGGGCAGGGGGTATTCCTGCCAACCCTCAATGAAACAAGGAAGAGGCGGGCCTCTTCCTTGTGGTGCAGGGCAACTTCCGCTCGCCCGATGGCATCGCCGGGCGAGGTGCGGAAATTACTCCTTCTCTTCGATGTCCACCCCGGACCGGTTCAGCAGGAACTGGGTCAGCAAGGGCACCGGACGCCCGGTGGAGCCCTTCTCCTTGCCACTCTTCCAGGCAGTCCCGGCGATATCCAGGTGGGCCCAGTTGTACTTCTTGGTGAAGCGTGACAGGAAGGCGGCGGCGGTGATGGTACCGGCCGGACGACCACCTATGTTGGCCATGTCGGCAAACGGACTCTCCAGCTGTTCCTGATACTCGTCGAACAGCGGCAGACGCCAGGCGCGATCACCCGCCTGCTCGGAGGCGTTGAGCAGCTCGTGGGCCAGCGGGTTGTGGTTGGCCAAGAGGCCCGTGGTGTGGTGACCCAGGGCGATGATGCAGGCACCGGTCAGGGTGGCCACGTCGATCACGGTTTCCGGATCAAAGCGATCCACGTAGGTCAGCGCATCGCACAGCACCAGGCGGCCTTCCGCATCCGTGTTCAGCACTTCGATGGTCTGGCCGGACATGGAGGTGAGGATGTCGCCCGGACGATAGGCGTTGCCACCCGGCATGTTCTCGCAGCCTGCCAGCACGCCGATGACGTTGATAGGCAGCTGCAGCTGGGCCAGAGCGTGCATGGTACCGAGCACGGAGGCGGCGCCACCCATGTCGTACTTCATCTCGTCCATGCCGTCGGCCGGCTTGATGGAGATACCGCCGGAGTCGAAGGTCAGTCCCTTGCCGACCAGCACGATGGGCTTGGCATCCGGATGACCCTTGTACTCGATGATGGCCATCATGGCTTCGTTGTCGGAGCCGCGCGCCACCGCCAGATAGGAGTTCATGCCGAGCTCGGCCATCTCCTGCTCGCCGATCACCTTGGTGGTGATGTTGTCGAACGCATCGGCCAGACGACGGGCCTGGGAGGCGAGATAGGCCGGATTGCAGACATTGGGCGGCATGTTGGCCACGTCGCGACAGACGCGCACCCCTTTCGCCACGGCCAGGCCGTGGGCGATGGCTTTTTCACCAATGGTCAGTTCCCGACGCGTCGGCACGTTGAATACCAGCTTGCGCAGCGGACGGCGCGGCTCGGCCTTGTTGGTCTTGAACTGGTCGAAACTGTAGAGGCCCGCCTTGGTGGTTTCCACCGCCTGGCGCACCTTCCAATAGGTATCCCGTCCCTTGACGTGCAGCTCGGTCAGGAAGCAGACCGCTTCCATGGAGCCGGTTTCGTTGAGGGTGGTGATGGTCTTGTTGATGATCTGCTTGTACTGGCGTTCGTCGAGTTCCCGCTCCTTGCCGCAACCGACCAGCAGCACGCGCTCGCTGAGCACGCCCGGTACTTGATGCAGCAACAGCATCTGGCCTGGTTTCCCTTCCAGGTCGCCACGGCGCAGCAGCGAGCTGATGTAGCCATCGCTGATCTTGTCCAGCTGTTCGGCAACCGGAGAGAGGCGACGCGGCTCGAATACGCCGACCACGACGCAGGCACTGCGTTGCTTCTCAGGACTGCCACTCTTTACACTGAACTCCATGGAATCTCCTACATCCTAAAGACAAAAGGCACCTTTTATTGAATAATGCGGTGCTTGTTGGGGTATCAGAGGCGGAGCGAACAGGCACTGGCCCCGCAGTTCAAACTGGTAAAAATCCAATATACGGCCCTATTTTTCAGGCATTCGACTAAAAACACAAGTTTACTTGGGAATGACTGTGATCGTTTTCCGATATTTGTTCAGGGAAACCCTGAAAACCCAGCTGGCGGTATTATTCGTGCTGCTGCTCATCTTCGTCAGCCAGCAATTCATCCAGATCATTGGCGATGCCGCCGATGGTGAGGTGCCGACGCGCCTGGTCTCCACCCTGCTGCTGCTCAACCTGCCCAACATGGCCCTGCTGATGCTGCCCATCAGCCTGTTTTTGGCCATCTTGTTCGCTCACGGGCGCCTCTACGCCGAAAGCGAGATGACGGTGATGCATGCGGTGGGCTTCAGCCACCGTTTCGTGATGCGCAGCGCCATGGTACTGGCCCTGCTGACGGCGGCCGTCGCTGCCTTCAATACCGGCTGGATTGCCCCGCAGGCGAAGGAGCGCGAGTACCAGGTGATCGACGAGTTCAAGGCCGATCCGGGGATCTCCTTCCTGCAGGCCGGCCGCTTCATGGAGCTCGACAAGGGGCGCCTGGTGGCCTACATCCAGGATCTCAACGACAAGGGCTCCAAACTGCAGAAAATCTTCGTGTTGCAGCGCTCCCAGGATGGCAAGCCGCCGTCGGTGGTGGTGGCGACCGAAGGGGTGGTCACGGTCGACAGCAACGGCCTGCAGTGGCTGACCCTCAAGGATGGCTCCCGCTACGAGGGGCACTTCAATACCCGCCAGTTCCAGATCTCCGAATTCGACGAGTACAGCCTGGTGATCCGCCAGCAGGAGATGGAGCGCTCCAACCGCAAGGCGGCGGCCAAGCCGACCATGGAGCTGCTGGGCACCCAGGACAACCAGTTGATGGCCGAGCTGCAGTGGCGCCTGTCGCTGCCGCTCTCCATTCTGGTGCTGACCTTCCTGGTGGTGCCACTGGCGCGGGTCAACCCCCGTCAGGGCCGCTATGCCAAGCTGTTGCCGGCCATCCTGCTCTACCTCTCCTACTTCCTGCTGCTCAGTGCCGCCCGTTCAGCCATCGACAGCGGCCGGCTGCCGCACTGGCCCGGCATGTTCCTGGTGCCGCTGGTCTATCTGCTGCTGATCGGGTTGCCGCTCAACCTGCAGGGCACCAGCTGGTGGAACGGGGTCAAGACCCTCTATTTCAAGAGAAAATCGGCATGATGTTGCCATCTGGGAGTCTCTACTGATGTTTGGCATTCTCGATAGACATGGCGACCGGGTCATTTTGCTGTCGCCCCCGCTCCATACGTCTGTATTTGAGGGAAAAATCAGCATGATGCTGCAACCGGGGAGTTTCTGCTGATGTTTGGCATTCTCGATAGATATATCGGCCGGATCATTTTCATGTCGGTCCTGCTGTGTGAGATCACGCTGGTGGGCCTTGCGGCGCTGATCAAGTACGTGGAGCAGCTGAAGTCGGTAGGGGAAGGCAACTACGACATGCTCAGCGCCCTCTACTATGTGCTGCTCTCCATGCCGAAAGAGGCGGTGCTCTTCTTCCCGCTGGCGGCCCTGCTGGGCGGCCTCATCGGTCTGGGCCAGCTGGCGACCAGCTCGGAGCTGGTGGTGATGCAGGCGGCGGGCCGCTCCAAGATCAGTATCGTGATGGCGGCGCTCAAGACCGCCATCCCGCTGATGATCCTGGTGGGGCTGATGGGGGAGTACGTGGCGCCCATCGCCAAGCGGATGGCGGATGACATCAAGGCGGGGGCCCTGTCGGAAGGGCGGTTGACTGTGTCGGCTTACGGGGTGTGGGCGCGCGATGGCAATAACTTCGTCAACATCAACGGGGTGCGCAACGATGGTGCGCTGACCGGCATCACCCTTTACCGTTTCACCCCGGAGCGCAAGCTGATCGATATCCTGCAGGCGCAGGAAGGGGTGTTCGAGCAGCATCACTGGCTGCTCAAGCAGGTGCAGGTGACCCGTTTTGACGATCCCAAACAGATCCTGAGCGAGACCCAGCCCCAGATGGAGTGGAGCTCCGAGCTCACCCCCAAACAGCTCGGGGTGGTGAGCGTCGATCCCGAAAACCTGCCGGTGGCGGGACTGCTGGATTACATCGGCTATCTGGATGCCAACAAGCAGGATGCCGGGCGCTATAAGCTGGAGATGTGGCGCAAGCTGCTGTCACCGCTCTCGGTGGTGGCCATGATCCTGCTGGCCTCCTCCTTCATCTTCGGCCCGCTGCGCTCGGTCAGCATGGGCGCGCGGATGCTGATGGGGATCATGACCGGCTTTGCCGTCTACGTCAGCGATCGGGTGTTCGGCCCCATCAGCCTGGTGTACGCGGTGCCACCGATCCTGGCGGCCATCGCGCCCAGCCTGCTGTTTGGCGGCATCTCTTTCTATATCCTGAGCCGCAAGCAGTAGCGACCTGAAGGGCGGTGGCGCTGCTGACAAAGGCGGCCATCGCTCCTGCTGCATTGCTGCACTGCTGTTCGGCGGTATCTCCTTCTAGATTCTGAGCCGCAAGCAGCAAGCGCGTCGGCCAGTAAAAAGGGCACCCTGGGGTGCCCTTTCTCGTTGCCGCCTTTTGGGATCAGCGATTGAGCTGTTCCAGGTTTTCCTGTTTGCCCAGCACGATCACTTCGCACTCGGACCAGATGTCCTGAAATGCGCGGGGTGACTTGCGGTTGAACAGGCAGAGCAGGTTGCCGAGGCCAAAGGCCGCCGTTGCCAGCCGGATCAGCGCCTGGGTGATGCGGATGTTGCTGCCGTCGGCATTCTGGATTCGCAGACGCCAGGCCCGCATGCCGATGGTCTGGCCGGCGCGGGTCCAGAACCAGGTGTAGAAACCGCAGATGACGAGGGCGAGCCAGGCACTGTAGACGGGGCTGGTCAGCAGCCAGGAGGCGTCTTTGCCCTCGGGGACGCTTGCCATGCCGGTTGCCAGCAGCAGATGGGCCACCCCCATCCCGATAAAGCCGGCGATGATCAACAATGAGATGACCACCAGATAGTCATAGATCAGGGCGCCGAGCCGGCGCAGCAGACCGGCGGAGGGGTGACGCTGGGTGGGAGGAGGGGGAGTGGTCGGTTGGACGGGTTTACGCTTGGCCATCGTTCTTATTCCATTAATATGATGCGGGCATTCTATGTAACTGACCTTGCCTCGGCAAGGCGTTGAATAAATGAGCAAACGACTGTGGGCACAAGAAAAACACCTTGCATGCCCAAGCGCCATTCGTATAATCCCTCGCAGTTGCCCGGGTGGCGAAATCGGTAGACGCAGCGGATTCAAAATCCGCCGTTGCAAAACGTGTCGGTTCGAGTCCGACCCCGGGCACCATCAACAAATTCAATGACATAAGGCCACCCAAGCGGGTGGCCTTATGTTTTTCTGGTCCCTCAATCTGGCGATGTGTCCACATCGTGTCCACCTAGGTTTAGGTGATCGGGTTGTTGTCGTGTCCACTTCCACTACGGCAGGGCCAAGCGTGACCGGACACACTTCACAAAAAACCTATTTTCCGTGGAGCAGTCCAGCCAGCGCTCCCAGGCGGCAACGCCCTTTCAATATTTCAGTTATCAAGCCTGCCATCATTGGGGCTAACCTGCTGAAACAAAACGCCTTCTAGCGGCTCTCTCGCAGGAGTCCGGATCCTCCCCGATCATTCAAATCCTCACGGAAAGCGTGAGCTCCCCAATACATTCAGCCACTTACATTTTTACCTTTGTTATCCAGAGCCCTGCTGAACTGTAAAACCCTGCAATTTCCTTCGATCCTTTCAGATCCTCAACGGCCATTAGATCCTTTATCTGGCGCGGGCTGGCCCTATGGTTTTGCGGTAATCCACTTTTGCAAAAAATTTTCTTGATGAACCCCGCAGGCGGGAGCGGATGAGCGCGGATTCCGTGGCGCAGACGCCGCCGTGGGCCCCCGGCCGTGCGCTGGGAGGCTGTGAGCGAGCGTAGGCTTCACGTATGATGCTGCGCTTCCCGACTGCGCCCATTCATGCGGCGCCCTTCCCTGGCCATGCTCAGGCGCTGTCAGGCATATAGAAGAAGGCCCCACATTGTGGGGCCTTCTTCATTCGGTGGGTCACTCGATGATGGGGGAGAGGGTGTTCGCCAGTTGACCGGCCTGCTGGCTCTGGCCGGTGAAGGTATCTGCATTGGTTGGCGGTGGGCCGCCGTGGTTATGGCTGGCTGCGGTGGCGGCCAGTTGCTGCACCACGTCCATCAGCTGGTTGAGCAAGCGGAAGATGTTCACCTCATCGCTCCCCATCCACGACTTGGGTGACTCGAAGTGCTGCAGCTCGCCGGCAAGGGCCCGACGAACCAGGGCGATATCTTCATCCAGGTTGCCGCCTGCTGTCTGGCTCATGTTACCGGCGCTGCCCAGTATCATGCCTTCTGCGGTCAGCAGCTCGATATCCCCGAGTGCCTCGATGCGCTTCATGGCCCCGATCTCTTCCACGCTGTTGGCCAAAACGGTCAGCTGGTGCTTGCCGAACTCGCCCAGGTACTCGTCCGCCTCGCGGATCATTTGCATGGCCTTGTCGTGCTGGCGGCGGTCAGTATGGCGTGACTGGTTGCCCACGGTATCGGTACGGCTGAACACCTCTGCCCGTTGCTGTTGTAGCTGCTCGCCCGGTTCGATATCCGGCAGCGGCCAGCCAGTGCCCAGGATGGTGCGGACGAACGGCCGATCGGCACGACCAAAGGCAAATCCCAGCTCGACCATGGTCCCCTCGACCGGGAACTGCAGCAGCCCCTGCTCAGGCCCGCCGAACATGACCGGCAGTGGTACGGCTCGATAGAGCGGCGTCCCTTCATCTGGTTCACCATCCTCGCCCAGTAGCTGCACATCTACCGCATAGCGCGGGCGAAACGGATCATTGAGCTGACCGGCCGCGGCCTGGTCACTGATGGACTCAACCCGCCCGAACTTGGGCAGGTGCATCTTGTCGGCCAGCTCGGGGAACTCCCCCTCCATCTTGCGCCGCTCCGGCGACTTCACCGGTTTACCCGGTGTGGCTGTGGTCAGGGTCATTTCGTCACCCTTGAGCCGTACCCGCTCCACCCGCTTACCGTTGACGATGGCCCCCGGGCGCATGGCCGGGATCGGGGCCAGAGTGATGGTGTTGCCCGCTTGGCGGGCCGAGAAGGCCGAGTCCAGCTCCACCGCCTTATCTGCCCATCGGCTATGGGCATGACTGCCTACGAAGATGGCGCCATCTGGTTGTTGATGCCAGATGAAGTCAGGTACCGAGAAGGCACGGCCCGCATTATCGAGCAGCTGATAGCCGGTGCCGGCGCTGGTGAAGTTGGGGATCGGGGTGTCGGTGTAGTCTGTCCCGTCCGGCAGCAAGAAGGTGAGTTGGGTCTGGTCGGTCAGCCAGGCCAGCAGGCTGCGCAGGGTGGCATGCTGAATACTGACAGGGAACTTGCTGCCCAGGATCCCGGCCAGCTCACGACATAGCAGCTTGCTGGCACCGTTGGCGGCGGGTTGTACGTCATAGACATAACCGGTGAACCAGCGGCGTAGTTCACCGTTGTAGCCGGTATCCACGGTCAGGGTCTGCCCCTTGGTGGCCGTGCCCTCGATGGTCAGCGCAGCGCGGCCACCGGCGGAGAGATCGAGCACGATGTCATGGTCAACCAGGTGGACTGGCTGGCCACTCATGGTCAGGTTGGTCGAGAGCTTCACGCGAGAATATCCCCCAGCGCTGTATCCATACCCTTGAGCATCCGTTCCACATAACTCAGCTGCTCCTGCTCAGATGCCGCGGGGCTGCTACCGGTTTTCGCTGGTGTGGCATTGGCGGTGCCTTGCCCCACTGTGGCAGCAGCCTTGGGGAGGCGTTGCTCGCGCTTCTCCGGTACCGAGTTATGCTCGCGCAGGGTGAACTGCACCTGCCACGCCAGCAGGCCTTCTTGCTCGCTGGCGGTGATGCGGCCGGCGAACTTGGCCTGGCGCACCTTCACCGACTTGGCCAGCAGCGAGCCGACCCGGTAGATATGGCGCTTGCCGCCGTCGCCCTTGGCGTCAGCCAGCTCGAACAGGCGGCTCAGTGTTGTCTCATCTGTGAACGGAACCAGGCCGGAGACATCGAGCTCCTTGGCCTTCTCGCCCTGCTCGGCGCTGCTGGTTGAGCTGGTCTGGCCGCTCTGATCCTTGTCCTGGAATTGCATCGAGGCGCTGATTCGCATCGACTTCATCACGATGGGCTCACCGTCCAGGGTGAGCATGGCGGTTCGGCTCATGTGGTTAACTCCTGCCAGAAGGTGAGCGGGGAAAGGGAGAGCAGCAGGGCGCCGACGGTCATGCTGTGGCTGTGGTCTGGATGGGCACTCTCGAGCAGTTGGGCGGCCAGACTGGCCGGCTCGCCATAGCCATGCCAGCTCCACAGCAATCCTGCAAGGCTTGGCTTGTTGGTCAGTGCGTCGTCCAGCTCGGCAACCCTGGCGGCCCGCTTGGCGGCCAGTGCGGCCAGTTTGGCTTTGGTGGTCGCCGGTGACGGCGAGTTGTTCTCACTTTCCTGCAGAGCATCCCTAGCACCATTGAGCATCAGCTGGCGGCGCAGTGGATCCCAGATCAACGGGTCTTCGGCCTTCCAGCGCGGCGCCATGGCCGCAGTGGGCTGAGCCATGATGTCGTTGTTGGCGGTGAGGCGGCGTAGGGTCGCGCACCACTCAGGCAGCGGCAGGATTGCGCAGACTGGGGCCAGAGCAGCGGCGAGGGCTGCCTCACTGCTTCCTGTGACCATCCAGGCTACCGCGTGAAGTTGCCCAGCAGGCATCAGGTGGTCGGCGCCATCCTGCAGTTTGGCGGCCATGGCCTTGATGGCGTTGGGGGCGGCCAGGGTGTGCTGGCCGCCTTGCTGCTGACCGATGCCATGCTGAAAGGGGGTGAAGGTGAGGCAACGACCCTCCATCATTAGTGGACTCTGATCTTGTCTCATGGCGGATAGAGCCATTAAGGCAGCATCCTTTTGGCGACGACTAGCTGATTTGCTCCGGTAGGAGTGGTGTCAATACCAGTGTTTCTGGAGGCGCTGTTGACGATCAGCGTTACCGCCGTCTCGCCGCTGCCATCAACATACTTACTGATGCCTGTCGTGTTTCCGCCGTTGACGTTCATATGTAATGATCCCGCCCCGGCGGTCTGACAGATAGCCACGCCGGTTACCGTGGTCGAGTCACAAAGGATTGTTAATTGCCCCCCTAAGTGACGGATCGCAGCAGCACCGACAGCATTGATGGCCGGCTGCCTGAGTTGCACCATGCCGCAGTTGTACAGCTCGATGTAGGCTTCCGCTTGCGCTGTCAATGTGAACGCCCCCCATATAGCGAAAGGTTTATAGGCCCGGGTGATGGCGTCAATGGTGACATCGCTTTTCAGATTTATGTCCGTAATCGGCTGCGCAGGGCTAAGGCGGTTGATGGTGTTGAGGATCTTAATTGCCGTCGATATGGTTTTAACCGGCTTTGCAGAAGTCAGGCCCATGTTGGTATCGCTACCATTCACAGCATCGACATAAATGGACCGCGCTATGGACAGGTCAAACCGGCGTACCGCTGCCCAGTCGCCCATTTTTGCAAAATCGGTAACCGCACCACTGACATCCTCAATAATGAGAAATGCTCTGGTGTACGTCCCGCCGACTAGGCCAGCTACCGCGCCAAGCCGCATCGCCATGCCGCGAAGAATGACCGCCCTATCTGCCCCGTCTTGGCCCAAGGAATGGAACATCACGCCCGTGCCCGTGGCCAGCATGCCTGACCAGTTATCGATATCGATATAGGAGTTGAGTAGCACTACGTTGTGCTCAGCTACATCGCCTTCGATATGTGGGTCGCATATCGTCACATCGGCGCCTGTTGCAGAGATTGGGTATTTCCAGTTTTCTAGTATCGGAGTGTCGATGGTGAAATCGAGAGTCCCTAATATCGTGATTGCTGTAGACCCGTTTTTACCTGCTGACACCGCCTCTGGATAGGAATACGGCATTGCATCATTGAGTAGCGTCCCATCACGTTGACAATAGGGTTGTGTGACAACACCCCCGGCATTGGCGCCGGAGTAGACGATGGATTGCTGAGATGAGCGCAGCTTGGCTTTGTCGATGCTGTGCGACCACGATTTGCTGAGCAGCATAGCCACCTTTGGCACCGAGATGGCATCCCCCACTTGCTCAGCCACGCCCATCGAGGGCTTATCGCCAGTGATACCGGGGCAACAGGCGAAGTTGAAGCCAAGTTTCACGCCCGTCGTGGTCGTGGCGTCAAAACTCACGTCGCAGCCATCGGACAGGGTGATGTAGTCGGAGTCAGAGCCGACCGGGTTATCCGGGGTTCCCAGCAATACGCCGGTTTTTCGCACGAACACCCCACCAGAGAGCTCGAAGATGACCGGTTCGGTGGCGCAGGAGTTGAGATTGGCTGGGGCGTAATGCATACCCGATTGCATGGACCGATTAAAATATAGGCCAGCGCCCTGGCGCTGATATTTGACGTGGTGCATCAGCAGCAGTGGCACGGCACTAGTAACTTTGCGATTGAACACGACCGTGATCGGGCGCATGGAGTATTTGTACGCTTCCACTGCTGCTCTGGTTGGATAGGATGAGGCGAGACCACTGGTGATATACGCATTGAGCTTGGCTACTTCATTGGATTGGAAATCGCCGATAAACAGATCGCCAATCAACTCAGCAAACAACCCACCCTGCAAAGCAAGCGGAGTCGGCGTGGATACGATCTTCCAGCGAGTTCCACCGGTCGATACTACGTTGCCAACTGCAAGCCCGGTATCGCCCTGCATAGCTTCGATATTTGCGTACCCAGCCACAAGCTTTTCACCGCCTTCGGCAGACAATTGCACGCGCAGCAAAGCCGCATCTTCGGCCTTATAACCATTTCCTGCAGCAGTCGGGTCTGTTCCTTTATCAACAGTTTGAGGATATGGCCCGCTGCCTGAATACGCCTTTCCTCCCGCATGATGCAGCAACACATCCTTACCCGAGAGAAGTATGCCTCCAGCTTCAAAACTGCCATCCACAACATGGTATCCCGCCTCAGCCATCGAGCGCTTCCAGAGGGCGAAGGTGTCAGGAATGGAGCCTGTTCCACCACTGCCGGTATTACCCCGCCCATCCACAACGGTGTTGTCGGCTTGCACGGTGCCCAGCTTGGCCACGTAGTGCTGATAGCCGCTGCTATCTACATGGTCGGCTAGGTCTGCCACGCTGGTGATGATGGTGAAGTGGTTCTGGTGCTCGGAGAGCAGCGAACCTGCGCGGTAGACGTCCACCCAGACGCCGATCGGCTTGGACCCCGGATAGATTACCTCCGGCGCTTTCAGCTCGATGCGCAGGCCGCCGATGATGGCTACGCCCGGGGTGACTTGGTGGGCTCCATCCTGCTGCACCACCTTGAAGCCGTCACCGATGAAGGTGTGATGGCCATAGAGCTGGCTGGCCAGCTGGCGCAGGTCTTCATCCTGTCCGCGAAGGCGTGCGGCATAGTCGATTTGCCAGGTGCCAGCATCAACATGGGTGAGGGTTGCCTCGGCGGCTTGGTCGTAGCCCATCAGCATGGACTTGACCAGGGAGTTGCCGGTCTGGCCGGTGGTCTGGTCGGTCTTGAGCTTAGTCTCGCGCCCCTTGTAGACGATCATCCCGATCACGCCGTTGGCCTTGTTGCGCAGGTACATAGCATTGAACGAGAAGTCGCCGACCGTGGTATCCATCACGATGGAGTAGGCCACTGCATTGGTGTTGATACGCCCGCGTTGGTCCACGTTCTGACGGTGCACGATCTGGCTTTCCGGCGGCAGGCCGGCGTCAGGGTCGATGGGGGAGGTGATATCCAGATTAGGGATGTCAGCCAGGATGAACTCATCCAGTACGACCGGTTGTTCTGCGGCCAGGCTGGACTGCCAATATTGTTCGAATGCGTTGGTAATGACCTGGCTCATCAGGACTCCTTGCGGGGCAGGGTGGCCCCGTAAACGTGTTGAATGAAATGGATGTGACCGGCGCGCAAGTACCCCTTGCAGGCTGGTTTATTGATGGTGGCGGCAAATACCTGGTGACCCATGTCAATGCGACCTGCATGCAGGTAGCCCACGGCGGGATAGAGCACCTGGAATCGGTACCGGCGGCAGGTGCGGCCGTAGTGCTGGATCAGGGTTTCCATCAACTGCTGGTTTTCCGCCAGAGCGCTGTCGGCCACCTCGATGGTGATGACATCCCATGGGGTACCTTCCTGTCGCTCGCGCAGCTCACACCAACCGATGCCAAGGCGCTCGAATATGCGCTTGAACCCCGCCACCTCTCCCGAATCCTGGGCGTTGATGAAGGCGAACTTCACCCGCTTGCGGAACAGGGTGAGCGGCTCTCCCTTGAAGCGGGTGATATCTCGCTCCCAGGCGAGCAGGGCCAGCATGCTTTCAGAGCAGGTCATCGGGTCTTGCTGGGTCAGCGGCTGCAGCAGCCAGCCGCGCACGCGACGCCAGAACGACATGATGCCTTTGGCCAGGAAGGCTGGTTCTTGCACCCCCTCGGCGATGGTCTTGCCGTCTTCCCACCATGGGGCGGTGCTGTCTGGCAGCAGAGGAGCCTTGTCCTGGTGATTCAGTTCGGTGGTCTTAGTCATGGAGGAACACCTCCAAATCGCTCAGGCGCGGGATATCGAGACCCGAGACGATGTCCAGTTCGGTGAAGTGCAGGCTCTTGATCTCGGGGAATGCCTGGTGCAGCTCGCGGCCAAGCTGGCTCAGTGAGAATCGGGACTGGGGCCAGGTGCGGGTCACAGTGGGGTAATCGGCAGATTGACGGAATGCCGCCTTCACCAATAGTTCCACATCCCGTTTTAGTGCCAGCCGCTGCTCTGCGGTCAAGTTATCGATAGGCCACAGGTCCAGGTGAAGAGTGTGATCCGTCTCCGGCATGGCCATAACCTGCAGGTCATCGCCATGGCCATGGTTACCCTGGTTGCTCACGTAGTCGTTGAGCTTGTCTATCAAGCTGGCCGGCGTGGTGCCCACCTCCAGCAGGATGAAGGCATTGGCGGTACCCGGGCCCCGCGGTGCGTCGTGCTCGAAGAAGATGTGATCGGCGCGGATCCCCGCCACGCTGGCGAGCATGGAGCGGTAAATCGCGTCGATGTGGTAGCGCCCTACCGCAGAAAACTGGTTCTGAATGCGCAGCCCCAGAGCATCGTTGCTCTCGGCATCGGCCCCCTGTGTGGTGACCCAATCGCGGTCGGCGTTACGCGCTGACAGGATGCCGGTCACCGGTTTACTCAGCAGGTTGTAATAACCTGGGGCCAGATTCCAGGCGCTGCCAGCGAACTCAGCCTCGCAGACCACCTTGGCTACGGCCTCACCGGCAGGGCTCACCATCTCCTGTAGGGGGCGCAGGCGATAGATGGTGCCGTTGATGCGCTCGGTGGTGATCCAGACATCGGCCGGGATGGTGACGGCCTCTGCCGGATTGACCTTGGTGAAGTTGACCAGGCCCCGGGTTTTCTGGGCAGCTTTACGGGTGAGATCCACATCCCAAGCCTTGAGGTCGAGATAGGTATCATTGGCGGTCGCGGCAAAGCTGGCTGGCAGCACATGGCCCGCCAGCAGGGTACGGATCAGCCAGAGCGCCGGGGTGATGACCACGCCGCGCACCAGACGCCAGAACGGGGACACATCGCTGTCGTTGGTGATGAGTGAGCCGGCGGCCTCCACCTCTTTCTTGAGCTCGGCCTCCATGGCCGCCTCGGTTGTCGGCACCCCGCTTTTTGCCAGCAGGGCCATAAAATCCACGGTGGGGCGCAGGTTCACAGGGTTACCTCCAGATCGCCGAATTCATAGGTTCGGGCCGTGACCAGGATGCGCTCCGGCGACTCCTCACGGATCAGGATGGTGCCCGGGATCAGGCGTAAGTCGTTCTCGACCAGCAGTTCGATCTCGGTCATCACATCCGCCCGCAGGGTGGGGCTGCGTTCGCCGATGAGCTTGCGGGCCAGCCCTGACTCCATGATCCGGTGCTTGATGTCCTGGCCGATGCTGTGCCGATCCTGGGTGAGGCGCGGCTGGCCGCCGGCGTCGAGTTGCCAAGCGCCATCCACCACCAGGATGTCGATGTACTTGGGATCGCTCATCACGGAGTCTCCAGCCATGCGTTTTCAGCCATCTGCTCAGGGGTCATCTGGTTTTGGCTGGTCATGTGAACCTCACCGATGTGCAGCACTTTGGCTGGTTTCTGGTTGGCGGTGGTCGCTGCTGCGTTGGCCTGGATCAGTTGCTGGCCAATGCCACCGGATGGGATGTTGCTTTGACCACCCTGGCGATAGCGTGCCAGCGGTGCGTTGATGTTCTCGGGGTTGGGCAGGTTGAGGTCCGGCATGGCGCCCGCCTCAATGTTGACGCCCGGGATCATGTTGAGCTTGTCGATGAGCCAGTCGATAGACTTGCCGAGCAGTTGGAACACGCCCCAGTCAGAGAATGTTTTTTTCAGGTCATCCCAGTAGTAGATGACCGCTGCCACAGCGCCTATCAGCAGCACGATGCCCGCCACGATCAGCCCGATGGGGTTGGCATACATGGCGATGTTGACGGCCAGCAGGATGGCGCGGAATGTAACCAGTCCCGCCTTGAGCAGGTTGAGCGGGGCGATGATGGCGGCCCAGGCGATGCCCAGCCCCAAGGTCGCCAGCTTGGCCAGCCCTGCGACCAACATCCAGGTGCCGGTGATCATGCTCAGGCCTACAATGGCGAGCAGGGCATAACTCACTACCTTGGTGAGATTCGGGAATAGATGAGTCCAGCGCAGCACCACACCTGCACCATCGGCGAAGGTGCCCAGCACGGCATTGATTGCGGGCATAATGGCGCTGAACCCGGCAATCCGGATCGCCTCCCAGGACGCGTTCAGCCGCTCCCATGACTTGGCCATGGTCTTGGCCTTGGCATTCGCAGCATCCAGCCCTCTCACGCCGCGCAGGTTGCTCAGGGTCTTGTCCAGTGTGGTGGCATCGCCGATCAGTTGCTGCAGCAACAGGGCGCCATCCCCCAATCCGGCATCGTCAAGCAGAGCCCAGGCCTTGGCGCCCCCCATCTTGTCGATCAGCGGTTGGATGTTCTGCAGGATCTTCTGGATAGGCAGCAACCTTCCCTGGCTGTCCAGCATGGCGACCCCCAGCTTGCTCTGGGCATTGGTGGCTCCTTCGAGCAGGTTGGTGAACTGGGTGACGGCATCCCCATCGCTCATCCTGGTCTGCAACATGGCCAAGATGGCCAGCTGCTCCTCCATCGCCACCCCCATGGTGGAGGGGAGGGAGTGCATGCCTTCAACGGAGGCCATCAGCTTGTCCATGCCGACCCCGAACTGGCTGGTGACCATGCTGGTCATTCCGGCCACCTGTTGTGCCCACACATCCGGGCCCATGGCGTCTGCTGCCTGGCGCTGGTTGTTGTAGAGCATGCGGAAATACTGGCCGACCGTCTCTGCATCGGACTTGGTGGCGGCCCCCAGGATGGCGGAGGTCTTGGTCACGCTGTCCAGCATGGCTTCTGGCAGGGCCGGCATGGCGCGGCGCATTTCGGCGGTGTAACCCAGCACCTCGATGGCGGACTTGCCGTAATCCACGCTGAACTTGAGCGCGGTGTGGCTGAGTTGCTTGAGCGCAGCTTCTCCCACACCTGCGGCATGCAGATCTTGCAGCGCCTGATCCATCTGGATGGCAGGCCCCAGGGCAGCCTGGATCGCCATGCCGCCTGCTGCGACGGTCGTTGCTCCCATGGCCATATTGCTCCAGCCCTGGCGGCCCGCTTTGCTGACCTTGTCCATCTGGGCGTTGATGCCGGCAAGGGGCTTGGTGACCTGGTCAACCAGGGCCACCTGCATCATCAGTTTTTCCATCCAGGCCATCAGTCGTTACCCGTTGAATGCTTTGGCAATGCCCTCGGCCACGGCGGCGGCGTTGGACTCTCGGTGGTGCTTGTCTATCCACATAGCGCGGGCCAGGCTGTCGAGGTCGTCATCCTCATGGGGCAGGTAGTAACGGCGCAGCGCCAGTACCTGCTCCAGTTGGTTGCGCTCGATGGCCTCGGCACGCGCCGTCAGTTTTTTACGGTGATGTCCAGCTCGGGGGCGAACTCGGCGTTGACTGCGTTTGCCAACTGCAGGGCTGCGCCTGGCCGCTTGAGCAGGTCATCGAGCTCTGCCTTACTCTCCTGGCAAACGATCTTCTTGAGGTAGTTGTGGGCCGGTGCCACCTTGTCGGTCGGCATCATGTCGTTGAGAAAGCCGTTGTAGGCCACCATGGTCGGGGCAAACTTCAGCTCTTTGCCTGCGACTTCCAGGGTGATGATCGGTGTGCTCATGGGGTTGTTTCCTCTTGTTCAATCCAGTTGGTCAGGGTGGTGATCTGGGTTTGGCAGCGGCGCAGCGCTGTCTGCAAGGTGGGGATAAACTGCACGGCATCGCCGTAGGTGCTCCCCGTGAATTCAGGCTCCGGGCAGTTGGGCACCAGCCCCGGCGGTGGCAGCCGCTTTACCACCCGGGTCTGCACCACGCTCAACGGTTGGCTGGAGCAGGCGCAGAGCGCCAGCAGGCAAAGGCTCGCGAGCGCAATCCGGGCGGCCCGCTGGCGGCGTGGCCAGGGCTTGTTGCAGTTCATCGGCTGTTTTCCTGTTCTGGTTGTCGAGCTTGGCCAAGGCGGCGTTCTGGTTGTTGAGCAGCAGGCGCAGGCCCTTCGTTATCAACTGCTGCCGCTGGAGCTCGGTGGCCTGCTGGTCGTTGGTCGTCTGCAGATTGGTGATCGTGGTTTGCTGCTCGGTCAGGGTGCGCTGCATGTCCACCGTGCGGCGATGGGTGACATAAAGCGTCAGCACCAGGAGCAGGCCCACGATCCCCAGCACCTTGCTGAGCGTGCTCATGCTTCACCCATCGACAGCTGGGCCGGAGTACCAACAGGCAGATCACCCACCGGCAGCGGCTCATTGAGGGGCCAGCGGTACCCGGTGACACGGGTCAGCGGGAATTCGCGGATATTCACCTCATCTCCTTGGTTGCCACCCAGCACCAGCAGGTTGCCGGAGGTGGACTTGCCCACCACGAACCCCACATGACCGCCACCGTCGCGGGTGAACACCACCACACAGCCCAGCACGGGGCGATCCAGTTTCTCGCCCCAGCCCAGATAGCTTTTGGCACTCTCGAAGCGGGTGGACTGGATGCTAACCCGTTCCAGGCAAGCGCCGACAAAAGCGGCACACCACGGGGTTTCATCGTCTTTGATGCCGCCCCGTTTGATCGCCTTCCACATGTCGAGAATGGCCTGGGCATGTTTGGTCCCCTTAATCTCTTTCAGGCCCAAGTACTTACGAGCCTCGTCAAGCCAGCGCAGAGCCATATCAGCCCTCCTTCTTGTTGAAAATCAGGGCAGCCCGGTCCCGGATGATGTCGATCCCAAGCAGCCCCACCACGCCGCCCAGGAAGGGGGTGGCCTCCTGGGGGATCCCGAGCAGGTGGGTCCCGGTAGCTGCCGCCAAGGTGATGAGGCCGCACAGCAGGGATTCGATCAGCCGACGGCGACCCCGTCCGCCTGCATAGGTGATGCGCAGGAAGGCGATGGCGAGTGCCAGCAGGGCCCCATAGACGGCGGGCCAGTTGTCCATCAGCCAGGCCAGCAAGGCGGTGGCTAGGGTCGGGTCTTTATGAGGCATGTTGTTCATGTCCGTGGCTCTGATTAGCGGCCCAGCCTCTCAAGGCGGGTCTTGCAGGGGACGCACAGGCGCACCCCTGGTACATGGCGGCGGCGTTCTTCCGGGATGGGGTCGTCGCACTCTTCGCACAGGTGCCGGCTCTCCCCCTGATAACTGCCTTTGCCCACCTGGCTGGCCAGTTGGGCCGCCAGCATGCGGTCGGCGTGACGGGTGGCGCGGTCGATGTCGTCCAAGCTCCCTCCTTAACCCAACAGGTGGCGGGTGTCTTCCTGGGAGAGGTAAGGCACGCCGTTGATGTGAACGAAGTCGGGGGAGGTGACGAACCCCTTGATTTTGTGAACCCCCTTGCTGCCCCCCTTGGGATCGACGTCGAGCAGGTCAGAGATCTGCAGCTTCACGCCGAAGGCCTCCACCTTCATGGTTTCGTCGCCGGTGTCGGCGTAGAACAGCACGTCGTCCGGCGCCATGCCGCGCCAGCTCCCCGCCCGCTTGGCTGCATCGCTCAGGAGGGTGAAGTTCTTGGCATCGAGCTCGAACTCCACCTCGGCGGCGACATCGCCATCGACGAAGCCATCCGGGATACCCCGGGTCTGGGCCACGGCGCTGTTGTCGGTGATGGAGAGACTGGCTTTCTCGACATGGACCATGGTGCCCATCAGCGTGGTGTCGAAGCTCTGGCCTGAAATGCGTCTGGTCATGGGTTAGCCCTCCCCGTTGTTGAGGCTCAAATCGAGCATGATGTTGACGGTGATCCCCTTGGGGCAGTCCACGGTGCGCACCACCACGTAGACGGAGACCAGGTTCTTGGCAGTCCACTGGATGCTGATGTCGCCATCCTTGGGGGAGGCGATGTCGCCCGGGAACGGCTGGCCGTTGATGGTGGTGGCCTTGGCCATCTCGCGCAGGTCTTTGCCGAAATACATGATGGCGGCCGCGGTACTGCCCGGGGTGGAGTTGAACGAGCGGTCCCCGATGCGGGCGATGGCCCGCAGGCGCATCCGGCGAGCTACCTTGTAGGCCACCCGCAGGTTTTCGATCACCTGGTAGTCGCCGCCCTCGGCATCCAGGGTGCGGCCATCGGCCCAGTAGGTGCCGTCATAGTCCGGATACCACATCGGTACCGAGTAGCGGTTCTGCTCCAGGGTCTGCAGGGTGGCGAGCGGCAGCGTGATCCCGGCCTTGTCCACCGGCTTGTTGCCAAGTCCCACCAGGGCACCGGTCTTTACCCGGCAGGGGCTGTCGGCGATGCTCACCGCCCGGTTGCACAGGCGACCGGCATAGACGCCAGCTAGGTTGGGCCACAGTTGCGGCACCAGAGAAACCGAGCTCGCGGCGATACCGTCTTGCAGGGCGGCCAGCGTGGCTTCGTATTCGCTCCAGTCCTGGCCACCCTCACCAGCGGAGACGATGCCCGGTACCGCTAGCAGCATGAACTGCCAGCGCCCCCATTTGGCGATCAGTTCCTGGTTGAGCGCATGGGCGGCATTGATGCCTGCCTGGTCCCACTCCTGACCCAGCACCACGACACCTTCAAACGACTGGGTCTGCTGGGCGGTTCGCACAGCGGCCAGCCAGTCGCCATCTTCCGGCAGCACGTAGGCGGCCGCCGTCCAGTTCTGGCCTGCGTTGTCACGGCTGGCCAGCAGGTTGGTCTTGAGCTCGCTGTCACCCTCACCCAGCAGGGTGTCAAAGTCCGATTGGGTGTTGAGTGAGAGCAGCTTGCCGGTGTTGCTGGCGGCACTGCCGATGAACAACAGGTGGCGCTCGACCTCGGTCACTGGCCCCTGCATCTGGTTCAAGTTGTTGATCTGTACATAAGGCCACATGCCGTTATTTCCCCTTCATGTCTTGCTTGTTGACGTCCCAGCCGTAATCGATGCTCTGCAAGGCGCGGGCGAAGGCCTGCTGCCTTTGCCTGGCGTTGGCGCCCAGGAACGGGCGGGCTGGTAGCTGGATCTCCCAGCTCTCTTTCACCGGTTCGTCCTTGAGCTTCTTGATAAGCAACCCCGCCTGGGCGTAGTTGAGATTGGCGGTGATCCAACCCAGCGATGCCGAGCGGTATGCCCGCTTGCGCTTGCCAGGACGCTTGAACCCAAGCTCGCGCAGCTTGCGGGCCTGTGCCTTGCTGGCCTGCTTGTTCTTCCCCACATCACTGGGGGCAATGCGGCGCCGGCTGGCGGCCGTCACCTTGTAGGTGTGCCCCTTCTGGTGGGTGTTGGCGATGACCCCTGCGTGGGCGCTCATGGTGCCCTTGGTGAACCCCAGCTCTGCCACGTCCTGGCGAGGCTCGCGGATCTGCAACAGCTTGGGCAGGCCACGTAACATCTTGCGTTTGCCCCGCTTGCGCGGTGCCCAAGCATTGCCATTGGGGTCTTGCTGCTGGCGCACGTTGCGGGCTGCCAGCTTCTTCATCTCGTTGGCGGCTCGCCACACCAGACGCTTGCGCTTCTTGGGTGGCAGGGCCAGCAGGTTGAGCTGGTCTTTGCCGCGGTGCGCGTCGAGCGTGATGGTGATCATGCTGGGCCCCCGACCCGGTGCTGACCGGTATCACCCACGTTCAGGTCGATGTGCTCGGCCACCCAGATGTCATAGGGGGCCACGTTCCAGCGCTTGCCGAGCCAGTTGATGGGCCCTTGCGGGTGCTCGATAAGGCGCAGCGGCTCGGCGAAGGGGAGCTGGATCTCGAGGTCGGCCGTCTGCTCGTCGTTCGGGGTGACAGCGTACTCGGGATCAGGCAGGTCGAGCTGCTCGCGAAAGTCGTCGTGCTCCTGCACCCAGGCCGCGACAGCCGCCAGCAGAATGGCCGGATCCAGCTCTCGAAACGGCAGTTGCTCGATGGTGAACACCGCCTGGTAGGTGAGCCAGGCTACATCCACCCCGGTGGGCCCCATGTTCCTGGGTTCGAGCTTGATGGTGCCGTTCTCCATCCAGCTATCCAGGCGCTTGTGGCATTTGCCCGGCAGCACCCGTAGTAACTCGGCGTGGAGTGCCTGCAGGAAGTATCCCTGGGCCTGCTGCTCGTTCATGGCTGCGCTCATATCAGCGATACCCCCGCCCGGTGCTTTCCCTTGATGCTGCGCACCAGCTGCTGGCTCTCGGCCAGCAACTGGGCACGCTGGTCCGGGGATCGCTCCACCTGGTTGTTGGCGGTGGCCCGTTCGGTGACGCTGGCGAACTCCGGCAGCAAGGCGGCCTTGGCGCGGGCGAAGACGGCGGCCAGGTACTGCTCGGTCAGGGCGTTGTTGTCACCTTCCAGGCTGGGCCCAGGTACCTCGGCGGCAGTGGTGTAGCCCTTGCCCTGCAGCGCTGTCTGATGGCTGGCGAGCTGCAGGTTGATTTCAGAGATGGCGGCCAGCAAGGCGGCGCCGGTGGTCTGCTGGTCCAGATCGGCAGGCAGGGCGCGGCGGCGTTCGAAGTCGGCGACGGCCACATCCGGCCAGAACCCGTCATTGCGGATGGTGGCGGCGCTGTAGTTGATGTCCTTGCCTGCAAACATGTCTGGACCCCTGTTGATGCTTGCCAATGTGAACACCACTGCCCCGATTGCCCGGGTCGCCGATGGCGCGGCGAGAAAAGGTGCACCCCTGTAGCCACGGATCGCAGGATTCGGCGCGAGCCTTGCGGCTGGCCTATCCTCCCCGCCGGGGTGCGACGGCGCGGAGAGTCGGTTACTCCGGATTCAGCGCCCGCAGGCGCATGGCAATCTTCTGGCGCAAGGTGCCGACGCCCACCTTGCCGTGCAGCTTGTCGGCCTGGGCCAGCCAGTGGTCTGCCTGCTCCAGGGTGGCGCTATCCCCCACGGCGCTGGGGCGGGGCTGTCCGTCGTGGTCGCGCAGCAGCAGGCAACCCGCAGCCTTGAACCACTTGGCGGTCAGCCGTTCGTTGAGGCGCCACTCGTTGCGCACCTTGTCGAACACCCGGGAGAACCAGGGCTCGACGGCGTGCCCCTCGGCCGCCTGCTTCTCGGCCCACTCCAGCACGGTGTCGGCAACGAAGTGGGCCCAGTCGCGCTTGATGTTGGCCGGGGTGCGCTGGCCCTGGGCGATGGCGAGATCCGCCCAGGCGATGCCGGCGTCGAAGTCGCCCACATCGAAAGCCCAGATGATGAGGCGCTGAAACAGCTCGTTCTGATAGGGCTGGCCGGACTCAGCAACGGCGGCCAGATAGCGCTCCACATAGGGGCGGTACTTGGGCATCAGCTCATCGCGTTTCATGTTCACCCGGTCGCCGATGCGGGCCAGCTTGCGCAGCCTGACGATGTCCTGCTCCAGGGCAATCAGTTGCAGGTGCAGGCTGTCGGCCACCGCGCCGGTGGCCATGCCAGAGCAGGCGGCCTGCTCGGCCCCCTGCATGGCGAGTACACGCTGTTTGTGGCGTTGACCGGGTGAGCTCATGGGTTAGCCCTGGGCCGCTTGAGCGGCAGCTTCGGCGGCGAGAACTGCCGGATCAGCACCGATCTCGATGTCGGCCTCTTCAAAGCCGCCGTATGCCTTGTGCTCGCCCAGGGCATAGCCCTCCATGCGCCAGTACTGGTTGTCGAAGCTCTTGCTGTCCTGGTTGTCGTCCGCCTTGCGCTTGCGGGTACCGCGCTGGGTGTAGCAGTGCAGGTTGTCCAGGGTGGTGACCACCATCCGCTTGCCCGGGAAGAAGGGCGGGATATAGGCGCGGCGCCCGGCGATGGACTTGGCCAACTGCTGGGCGGCGATCTGCTCGCTCGGCTTGGTGGCTTCGCTGTAGAGCTTGGCCTGAGCGGCTGCGACCAGATCGGTACCGACCAGCACCACCAGACGGGGGTCTTGCTGGAACAGCGGGTCGATGGTGGTGTTGATCAGGTCGGAGGCCATCTCATCCAGGGTCTTGTACTCGCCCTTGCCGTCCGGGTCGAAGTAGATCTTCTCGCCAGGCGCTGCCTTGATGATCTGGCTACCACCTTTCCACTCGCGGGCGATCTGGTGCCAACCCTTGTTGACGTCTTGACCCAGCGGGTTCTGCGTCGGATCGGTGTCATCGGCTGCAGACACGCCATTCCAGCCGACCCGCAGCATGTCGAGAGCAAACGCCTTGTTGACGAACTCGCCGACCAGCTTGATGAACTCGCCCTCGCTACCGGCGTTGGCCCAGGTGCAGAGGGTGGCCCAATCCAGCGAGGCGCAGGAGTCGGTCTCGGTCAGTTCGTAGGTGTTGCCATCCACACCGACTTTGCCCTTGAAGCGACCACCTTTTTTACGACCTGTGTAGAGCTGACCCACGCCAACCTGCACGACCTGGCCCTTGATCTGATCCACATCCAGGCAGGTGATGAGGCCAAGGAACTCGACGGAGGCGAGCAGGGCAGATCGCAGGGTGGTTTCCACCGGGCCGGTGACACTGAACTGCTTGTCCAGCTTGCTGATGTCGATGCCGTAGGCTTTGGCCAGGGCATCGCAGTATTTGTTCAGGCGCTGTTCGGCCTGAACAGTCAGGGTTTGGCTCACTGGATGCTCCTTAACAAACTTGATAGGTGGTGTCGTCACCGCCGATGGCGCCCGGGCGCTGGCCCGGCACTTCGGTGGAGAACTTGTCGACCTGGCCTTTCAGCTCGCCGACGGTGCTGGCCAGACCGGCCAGGGTCTCTTCCAGCTTGCTGAACTGCTCGGCGCTGATGCCGGTCTTCTCTTCTTTCGCCGGGTCGGTCACCTGGGCGGTGGTGTCCGGTTTGGCTTCCAGCTTGGTGCTGAAACCATCGATCTTGGTGCCAAGGCCATTGATGGCCCCCAGCATCTGATCGAACTGTTCTTTGGTCATTTCCTCATCCTCGGGTTGGCTGGGGGGTGATTGGGGGGCTTGCTCGCCGTGGCTGGCCAGGAAGCTGAAAAACTTGGCGATCAGGCCATCGGCCTTTTCGTGCTTGGGCAGCTTGAACATGGAGAGATCCAGCGGTTCGCTGGTACCGATCAGGCGAGACTCGCCCTTCTTCTTGAACTTGAGGTGGGTGGTGCCGGTGCTGGCAGGCTCATCGGTGACGCCCAGGCCGCGCAGATAGGTGCGGCCCAGATCGGCAAACTGCTCTTGTGGCTCGATGGAACAGAACTGGTACTGGCCAACCTGGTTGTAATAAACCAGATCCCGGGTCGGGCTCAGGATGGCGAACAGCTTGAGCTTGCCATCTACGACGTCGGTCTTGAGCTCCTGCACATAGCCGAAGTTTGCCCAGCGGTCGTGCTCGGGCCATATCAGTGCTGTGTAGTATTCCGGGTCGTAGGTCTCGGCCATATCAGTCAGCCAAGCAGCGGTGATCTCCCTGCCATCGACGGTGGTCCCTTCGGTGGCGATACAGACCCAGCCAGTTCTCAAGGTTGATGTGTTCATGCCTACTCCCAAGTGATGCGGGCTCAGGCTATCGGGTCGGCAAGGGGGTTTCACGCTATGGTGTTCGGCGGGATTCGGATCCAGCAGGAAATCCGAATTGCTCAGAACATCAGTGGGATAAGTGGGGGGAGGGGGCTGGCTATGATGGCGCCATCATTCACCGGATGGAGGCGCCGTGGCGTACCCCGAAGAGATCCGCAATGCGGCGAAGGGACTCTACCTTAAACGATGGACACCCCAGGAGATCAAGGACGAACTGGGGCTCAACTCCTGTCGCATCATCTACTACTGGGCCGAAAAGCTCGGTTGGCGTGACCTTCTGACCGAGGAAGCGGTCGAGGATGCCATCAATCGCCGGGTACAGGTGTTGCTGCACCGGGAGAAGAAAACCCCGGGCGAGCAGGAGGAGCTGGACAGGCTCATCGGCCACCATGTCAACCTCAAAGAGAAGGCGCTTAAGTGGGCCGAGCGCGAGCAGGCCCTCAAGGTCCAGCGTGAGCAGGGGCATGAGCCCGGGCCAAGTCGCGGCAAGCGTGAGCAAAACCGCCAGGCAGGCGGCAGCCGCAAGGGCGGCAAGAAGGCCAAGAACGAGATCGGCCACCTGACGGCCGATGACTTTACCGAGTGGCTGGGCACCCTGTTTGGCTATCAGTTGCGGGTGCGGGAGGCCAAGAACGACCCGGCGCTGCCGCGTACCAGAAACATCTTGAAGTCCCGCCAGATCGGTATGACCTACTACTTCGCCGGCGAATCTCTGGAAGATGCGGTGCTGACCGGCGGCAACCAGATCTTCCTGTCCGCGACCCGAGCCCAGGCGGAGGTGTTCCGCTCCTACATCTGCAAGATTGCCCAGACCTTCCTGGGCGTCACCCTGACCGGCAACCCCATCGTCTTGTCGAACGGGGCCGAGCTGCACTTCTGCTCGACCAACTCCAACAGTGCCCAGTCCCGTTCCGGCAACGTCTACATCGACGAATACTTCTGGATACCCAATTTCGAGAAGTTGTCTGATGTGGCCAGTGCCATGGCGACCCAGAGCCACTGGCGCAAGACTTACTTCTCGACGCCATCGAGCAAGGTGCACGAGGCTTATCGCTTCTGGACCGGGGAGCGTTGGAAGGGGCAGCGCCCAAGCCGGGTGGCGATCGACTTCCCAGGCGAAGATGACCTGCGTGACGGCGGCCGCGTCTGTCCTGACAGGCAATGGCGCTACGTCATCACCATCGAGGACGCCATCCGCCTCGGTTGCCACCTCATCGACATCGAGGAGCTCAAGGACGAGTACCCGGAGGAGGTGTTCGACCGCCTCTACATGTGCCGCTTTATCGACGATGCCCTGTCGGTGTTCAAGTTTCAGGATATGGAGCGGGCAGGGGTGGACCCGACCCGGTGGGAGGACTACAAGCCCGGGCGGCCTGAACCGTTCGGGCGGCGCGAGGTGTGGATGGGCTATGACCCTAGCCGCACCCGCGACAATGCCACCCTGGTGGTGGTCGCCCCGCCCACCGTCGCCGGCGAGCGCTTCCGGGTGCTGGAAAAGCACTACTGGCGCGGGCTCAACTTCCAGTTCCAGGCGCAGGAGATCGAGCGCATCGCCAAGAAGTTCCGGGTCACCTATCTCGGGGTCGATGTCTCTGGCATCGGCTCCGGGGTGTTTGACCTCTTGAAGCCGGTCTTCAAAGGGGTGTGCCACCCCATCAACTACAGCATCGAGAGCAAGTCGCGGCTGGTCCTCAAGATGATCGATGTGGTGGAGGCAAACCGCATCGAGTGGGACAGCTCGGATCGGGACATCCCGCTTGCCTTCCTCGCCATCAAGCGCAGCACTACCGGCGGCGGCCAGATGACGTTCCGTGCCGCTCGGGACAACGTGACCGGACACGCCGACGTGTTTTTTGCCATCGCCCACGCCGTGGCCAATGAGCCACTCGATACCACCCGCAAACGAAAATCCACCTGGGCAACCAGCCAAGAGAAGAAGGCAGCATGACCAAGCTACAGACACAACAACCGGCCCAGGCGGCCGCCTCATCCCCTCGGCCCTCGGTGGTGTTCAGCATGCCGGAGGCCATCGACCCCACGGCCTGGATGACCGACTACACCGGGGTGTTTTACAACCCCTATGGGGAATACTACCAGCCCCCTATCGACCGCAAAGGGCTGGCCAAGGTGGCCCGGGCCAACGCCCACCACGGCGCTATTCTGATGGCGCGCCGTAACATGGTGGCTGGCCGCTTCAACAACCAGCGCGCCACCATCACGGCGTTCGTGCACAACTATCTGCAGTTCGGTGATGCTGGCCTGCTCAAGATCCGTAACGCCTTTGGGCAAGTTGTCGCCCTGCACCCGCTCTCGAGTGTCTACTTGCGCCGGCGCGAGGATGGCTGCTTTGTCTACTTGCAGCAGGGCAGGCAGAACCTGATTTACCACCCGGATGATGTGATTTGGCTGGCCCAGTATGACCCCGAGCAGCAGGTCTATGGCATGCCCGACTACCTGGGCGGCTTGCAGTCTGCCCTGCTCAACCAGGATGCCACCCTGTTTCGGCGCAAATACTTCCTCAACGGCGCCCACATGGGGTTCATCTTCTACGCGACCGACCCGAACATGGACGACGACACCGAGGAGGAGATGAAGGAGATGATCGCCAACTCCAAGGGGGTGGGGAACTTCCGCTCGATGTTCGTGAACATCCCGGACGGCAAGCCCGATGGCATCAAGCTGATCCCGGTGGGGGATATCGCGACCAAGGACGAGTTCGCGGCCATCAAGGGGATCACTTCCCAGGACGTGCTGACGGCGCACCGCTTTCCGGCGGCGCTGGCCGGCATCATCCCGATCAACGGCGGCGGACTCGGGGATCCCGAGAAGTACGATGCCACCTATTCCAGGAACGAGGTGCTGCCGCTGTGTGAGCTGGTGCAGGACGCCATCAACAGCGCTGGCCTGCCCCGGGCGTTGTGGGTCACGTTTCGAGAAACGATAGGGTCTGCTGTATAAAAACACAGTCTTATTGGTGTAAGATGCAACCTGGTGATTGATATTTCGATTTATCGGGAGGGGTGATGCGGGTTTTTTGCAAAGAGTGTGGCCAGCGAGGCCGTATTACCAAGACCAATCGGCTGAGCAATGAGGTCTCTGATCTCTATTGTCAGTGCACTGATGCGGAGTGTGGTCATAGCTGGGTAGCCACGCTGTCGTTCACCCATACGCTGAGCCCGTCGGCCAGGACGACAAACCAGTTGGTGCTGGGTCTTATTGGCTCACTGACGCCAGAGGGGCGGCAGTTGGTACTGAAAGGACTGGGGGCGCAGTAGCGCCCCTCGCTTTCGTGATTGAATGTGGCGAAGCGTTAAATATCTTCAATGCGCTGTTTGGCTTTATCCCACGGAAGACGGCTACCGTTGGCCCTCATGGTGTCATAAGCCCTTAAGGCATCCTCTTTGGTCAGAATGCTATGTACCACCATCTGCTCCACAACCCACAGTGTCCCCATCACCACCACAGCTTCTTTCTCCGCCGCATTTCTTAGGGCGCGGTCACCGGTCAGAAGTGGGCAACATTCTTGTTTTGCTAAGGCGAGGGCGAAACAGTCATGAATGCTTGGGCCGCCATATGTCCCATTGAGTTCAAACACAGTGCTTATGCTATCTGCACTAAGCTCGCCGAGCCGCAGACCTAGCGTCAGCAAATGAGGATGGCTATCTTTCAGCTCTTCCTCGAACAATACGTCTGGTGTCATGAACTGAAAAGGCAGTTGGAACATGCGGTCAAGCAACAGCCCGACCTCCATATCAATCAGGATATTGGCGTCACTGATCAGCAACTGCATTTACATGGCCTCACCTTGCATGATGCGCGATCTCCGCAGCTTAATCAGTGGCATCTGCAACAGCTCGGCGGCTTTTGATTCAGATATGATCTCTTCCGACACAGCCCGGTAAACCAACTGTTGGAACAACCAGGTGTGCTCTTGTGGGTAGGGCGCACCAGGTTCCCCCGCCCGCCATTTTTGGCCAACGAAATACTTGAGATAGAGGTCCTTACAGCGTGCTTCGGTGATTATCCCGAGGTCTTTGGCCCGATAAAGGCAACCCGCCATACTCAGACCATATTCATGCTTAAGCAGATAGAGCTCTTTTGGCTCCAAACTTTTGCGAGGGCTGCCAAGATGGGCAATAGCCTCGGATTCAGGGAACAGGAAGGCGCCAGCAAAGCGGTTGCAGGCCTGCTCTTCGTTCATGTCTGCCGGCAATTTATTGTGCATCAGCAAGTGGCCGAGCTCGTGGGCCAAGGTAAAGCGCTGGCGGCAACCTGGCCAATGTGCTGAGACTACGATAACCGGTTGGTCGCCAATGTGGGCTTGCAGACCGTCAAACTTATTACTTTGCTCCACCTTGGTAACAATGACCAAAATCCCCTTGGTTTCCAGCAGGTCAATCAGGTTGGGAATCGGGTTTACCCCAAGCTGCCAATGTTCACGCACGCTTTCGGCAAATGCCTCAATGTCGTCCCAACCATGGATGGTCGGAAGTGGGGCATTGTATGCAAAAGGTGGGATGGGGAAATTGGGCCACAGATCGGCAAGGGTCTTCCAACGTTCAGCCTGATCCAGCACATCCCCTTCGATCTGCTGGATGATTTTTGCAGGGGTGGTTGAGCGCTTACGATACTCGACGTTTGCCAAAGTCACGACAGAGGGGCGGAAGAAGAACTCGGTACGCACATTGAGGGCCGCAGCCAGCTTTAACAGCACGGCAGAAGAGGGCATGCTCTGGTCATGCTCATACTTTTTTACCATGTTGGCAGACACGCCAACTTTCTCTCCCAAGGCTTGCATCGACAAGCCGGCAGCGGCACGAGCACGTCTTACCCGTTCCCCAATCATACTGACTCCGGTTTATGAAATTTACCAAATATGGTAAATCATAAACCGTGATGTGTATGTTTGTCGACCATTGTGCCCGGTCACGCTTCAGTTAACCCGCCGTTGGTGCGCTCTTGTTCTTCCAGCCGCATGCCCAGTTCGCAGAGCGTGGTGATCGCCCGGCACATCCCCTCCCGGTCTGCCAGTTTCAGGTCCGGCGTCACCCTCGCGATATCCTGGATCGAGCTATAGATTTCGGTATTGATGCCTGTTTGCACATTGCCCCCTATTGCGTTCGCTGATGTCGTTACCTTGGTCATCATAACCCCTCGGATCTGGCCCAACAATTTTGTGCTCTACGTCACATCCTGCACCAGATTGGCACGTGAAACGAGGGCCGCGATTCACAGATAAACAGCGTCCTCTGCATACGGCAGATAGTGGAGTGGATATCGAGTGGCGGGATAGTATGGTGTATGCCATATAGAGATCAACCCGCCGAGAAAAATATTTTTACTATCGTTTGCTTATATCATCAAAATAAGCATTACGGTGTGTCTAGATGGAGATATCAGGGAGGTATCAAAGAGATATCAGGAAGATACCCAATGGGTATCAGTAAGATACCAATTTTGTATCACTCTGTTCATAAAGGATTTTTTCTTATTGGTTTCGATAGAGGCCCCCTGTGTGTCAATATTGCAGCTTTGATTCAATAAATAGTGTTTCCGTGAGTCAATAATGCAATTTTGATTCACTTAAAATGTTCAAAATATTGAATGTGAAATTTCAAAATATGATTGAGTGGGTCCATTTGAGACTGCTTTAGGCGTTATTATAAACTTGAGTTTATTCAAATATTGACCTCAGTTTATTAATGACCGCCCCCATTGCAGGGGCCGGTCTTTATAGTGCAATGGCTTGTTCACCCAGGGTAAGCCAACAGGCTCCCTCGCCCTTGAAGGTTCCGCTGCACCCTTCTGGCAATGCGCAGTCGCAGTTCGGGCAGATCTGCTGTTTCAGCTCGGCTTCCTGCACCAGCCAGCGTTCCCAGTCTCGCCGGATCAGGGTGCTGATGTACTCGTCGGCGGAGTAGGGCTCACCGCTGCCAGCCCGGGCGATGCGCAGCGTCTCCAACTGCTGGCGCTCCCGTTCTGAGAGCGCCACTTCCACCCGCTTGATACCGAGGGCGGCCCGCCTGGCCCGCTGTTCCTGCTTGCGTTTGGTGGCGGGGTTCATGCTGCGCCCTCTCTTACCACCATGGCATCCTCCTTGGCCCATGCCCGCCAGCTGGAGATAGTTGCCTCCTTCGCCTGCTCGAGATGCGTCTGACCAGGGTGTTCGTACAGCACATGGGTCACAGTGCCGCGGTCGTTCTGCTTGATGGCTGTCACTTCCCTGGTACTACCGAAGCGGGTGATCACATCACCCGGTACCGGATGTTTGCGGGGGTCTCTCATGATTGAGCTCCTGTCTCGATTTGACGGTGGTCAGCCACTACCTGGTGCAGGGCTGGCTGGTATGTTGGGTTGAGCTGTGCGGCGGCCCCCGGGTTGGCGCGGTCGGTGGCGCTGCCCGGTGCGATAAAGAGGGTGCGGCCGGTGACGGCGCAGCGGATGGTGCCGCTCTGGTCGATGGCCACGGGGGTGAGCCCGTCCACGATATGGCGGCGGCCAACAGAGCGACCATCTGTTGTCAGCACCGGCACGGTGGGGCGGTTGGTTCTGGTTTGATACGGTGCCGGCACCTCGGTGGCGATTGCTGGCAGGGCCAGCTGCGCTGGGCGAGGGTGGCGGCGGCGCAGGATGGCGCAGGCCACGAACTGCTGTTTTCCCTTGAGCATCCCCACCCACTGGCTGATCTCATTGGCTGGCCAGCGCTGCTGCAGGATGCAGGTCACCCGATTATCCAGGCGGCGGTACTCTTCGCGGCTGACGGTCTGTGTGTTGTTCATGCCCACTCCTCGCAGTAGTCGTTCTGTTCTTGCAGCCACTCCGGGGTGTCCAGCTTCTCCAGCTCGGCCCACATGTGTGATTGGTATGGCTCCGGTAGCATCTCGATCCAGCGGAATGCCCCGGCATGTCCTTGTGCCTGGTAGACCTTGCCGCATAGCTCAACCAGCATCGGCCAGTCCTCATCGCCTTCCGGCAGCGCGTACTCATCCGGCTGGCCCTGTTCGGCTGGCACCTGGCCTTCTGGCTGCCAATCCGGCTCGCTCGGGATTGCCCGGCTCGACTGCACCTGGCCGTTCTCCAGCCGGAGGGTGTAGCCGTCCGTGCTGACGCTGGCACCTGCCCGCAAACGCCCGATAGAGAAGGGAGATAAACCCCATTGCTCTGCCATCAACTGATCCGCGAACGCCTCAGGATCCGGCTGCGTACAGTTATTGTCAGAGCTCCAAGGTGCCGGGCTGTCGCCCGTCTTAACCCCAACCCCCCAAGACGAACCCCTGGCGGCCTTGGTGGCCTCGTAGGTGCCTGCTGGCACCACTTCCCACCCCATAAGGCGAGTGCGCACCCCCAGGCGAGCGGAGTGCAGCCCCATCAGTCGCTTGATGTCTTCGCCGTAAGCGTTGGCCTGCTCCTCGATGAGGTGGGCCAGCTTGATGGGGTGAGCTGCACGGGGGGCTGTCGCGCCGCCCATGGCTTCCAGGTAGCAGCGGAAGATGCCGTGATCGGCTGCGAAACGGGCCGCCTCAAAGCGCGGGTCTTGCAATACCGGCTTGGGTGGCCCCACCAGATCGCCGTTCTTCTTGGCGTTGCTGATGCGGCGCAGCTCGCGCCACACCCCGACCGGGGCGCCGCCGATCTGCTGGAAGGTGCGGATCCCCCACCAACTGGCCCAGGCGCAGGCATGCTGGGCCCCCTGGTCTGCCTGGGTGCCCGCTTCGTCATCACCATCCACATGCTCGCCATCGATGTTCTTGGCGATATAGGCGGCGATGTAGCCGGTGGCGTCCCCTTTGGACGGGTCGATCTCCTTCCAGTCGAAGCGCGGGGTAAAGTCGGTGAAGGGAATGCCCAGGTTGTTGCGTTCCAGCTCCTGCCGATCATCAGTCAGGGCATAACGCTGCAGGGTATCGATGACCCCATTTCGGTCGCATTTGCGCATAAACAGCAGCATGTGCCAGTGCGGCGTACCATCGTGGTGCGGCTCACAAACCCGGAAGCCATAGATAGGCATGCCCCAGCGCTTCAGGTATGAACGGGCCCGGCTCCATAGCTGGCCCAGATAGGCGCAGGTGTCGCGCGGGGTAGCGCCCTGGTACTTGTCATTTTCGATTGTCTTGCCGTTGCGGCCCGTCTTCCAGGCATGGAAGCGGCTCGGGGCTGTCCAGGTGAAGAACACCCCCACATGGCCCTGCTCCTCGGCGTAGTCTTCAAAGCCGCGCATGCGGGTCATCATCTCGGCGCGGCGGTTGACCGGGTTGGCATTGCTCGCTTCCCAGCAGTCCTTCATCGAGACAACCAGGTCGTGCGGCTCGTTCATCACCTCCGACTCGGCCAGCCAGCGCATCATGGCCCGCTTGCGCTCGCGCACCACCTTCATGGTGGCGTTCGAGACGTAGGCAGAGACGCCCTTGCGTACCTTGCCCAGCAGGATGGCGATGTGCTCTTGCAGCCGATCCCAGCAGCGGTTGATGCGCCTTTCCCACCACTTGGCGGATAGCAGGCGCACCATGACGCTCAGGATCCAGTTATCCCGCGCCGCCCTGGTTTTGAAGTCCGGCATCTTGCCGATAAAGCCCCACTGGTCGGCAGGCTGCTTGATGGCTTCCCATGTCTCCATCAGATCCAGTTCACCGGCGGCGGCGTTCTGCTCGATGTTCTTCCAGATAGCGGCGGTCTGGTTGGCGAACTGGTGGGCCACCCGCTTGCGGCCGTCGTCGTCGCGCAGGTGCTGGGCATCGACCGGCAGGGCCATCACTAGGGAGCGGACCCACTTCACCCGTTCCCGCAGCCAGATGTTGGCACTGCGGCAGTTGCGGGTGGTGCCATCTTTGCGGCGGCGCACGTACTGCTTGAACAGCACCTGGGTGAACTGCATGGAGAGGCCATCGAGCAGTTGCACCGCCCAGACCAGATCGAATTCACCAGGGGCGCCCACAAAGGCGGCTTCGAGCTTGGTGCCCGGCATGGTGTTGGCGAGGGCGTCGATGCGGGCCTTGAGGGTCTTTTTCGACAGCGGTAGCTGGTTCCGTTTTGGCGTCGGCAGGCGGCTGATGGCAAAACCAAGATGGCCAGCCTCGGCGGCTGGCCCTGTTTTCTGTTGGTTGGTCATTGGTGATGGGTCCCCGACAGCGCTTTGATGTTGTTTCGGCAGGAGGCCAGCGCACGGCGGGCATGGCGCACCATCTTTCTGGCAGCGACACACTGGCGCAGGGTCAGGGAGACCGTGCAGCGTGGGCGAGGGGATAGCTGGCGCATGGCCAGCAGGTCGCGCTGGTAGCTGCGCAGGCGGGCCTCGTCGCTCATCATTGTGACGAACCATCTATCCACACGGGTTTGCAGGTCTGCGATCAGGCGGTGGCTCATGCTGCCTCCTCTACAACCAGGTGGCTCAGACCATCCGGCAGGGCAACACGGTTCCCTCTGTCCCAGATAAACCAGCAGTATTCGCAGGAGTCGGAACCGCCGCCCACGAACCGGGGGCGTGGAACCAGGATCGGGGTCTTGTTCGGGAATCCGATTTCAGCCCAGAACGGCACCCGCCGCTTGCTGCCGAGGAAGTTCACCCGTTGCAGGTAGATGAGCGTCCCGTCCGGTGCTAGTTCGGACAGACTCTTTCTCATGAATTCCTCAGTGAGGGAAAACGGCGGGTTGGTGATGATGACGTCGAACTGGCGGCCAAAGTCCCAGTCCAGGTAGTCACGGCCATGGCGGATCTCGGCCCACTCCTTCTGACCATCTGGCAGTGGGACGGCATCATAGATGTTCCCCTCAGCGCGGCAGGGTTCCATAAAGGTGTCGCTCTGGCGGAACTGAATGTGGCGCATCAGTGCGGCAACTGCGCTGATAGGTGTTGGGTAGAGCTCGCGCTCGATGGTGTTGCCGGTCGTGCTGCTCATGCCTCATCCCCCATCACGGAGTCGTCATCGAGCAGATCCGCGGGGCGGCTGGTCACGACCAACTGCACCTGGATGTACTCATCCCCGGAGTAGAGCTCGCCCAGGGCGATGCGGTTTTCCTGCTCGCCAGTGGCCAGCAGTTCGGTCAGCAGCGGCAGCACGGCCCGCTCTGCCCGCTTGGCGATATGAATGGCGTCGATGCTCATGCCTGGGCCCTCCGGTTCATGGTGTGGAATAGCTGGTGCCAGCGCAGTTGCTGGCGGGCCTGCTCGCGCAGATTACGGCCCTCTGGTCCGCGTCTGGTGGTGTAGGTCTTCGCCCTGATGCGGTGCGGCAGATCGGCCAAGTCGGCCAGGGCTGCCTGCCAGGAGATGGGGTGGAACAGCTTTTTCATGCCACCCCCTCGATGATGCGAATCGAGCCAGAGGTCAGGCGCTCCATGCGGGCATACCCGTTCTGTCCGCGCAGCCAGGTGGTGCCGCAGTTGATGTAACCGCGGCTGACCAGATAGGCGCTGGCGGCCTTGATGGTCGGTTCGGTGTGACGAGTGATAACGGCGGCCATGATCAGATCCCTCCACGGCTGTTGACGCATGACCAGACCGCACGCCAGGCCATGGCGGCCGGGCGTTCTACTGCATGGATCAGGTCAGGGCTGGAGTTGTAGCGTTGACCCAGGCGGGCCAGCTTGCGGTTTTGCAGGCGCAGGTTGCGCACAGTGTCGAGAATGGCTAGAGTTGGCATGTCGATTTTCCTAGTCGATAAGTGACTGATGAAAGCCCCGCGGTGTTCCACCACCTTTGCGGGGTTTTTTATTGCCCGATTGCTCGCGGGCCGCTTTGTGTTATCTGGTTGGCGGCCATGACGGCGCGCTTCATGCGCAGCTTGGCGGCGCGTTCCTTCTTCTCTCTCTCGATATCCCCGATAGGTCTGGTCACTGGCGCCGGGTGCCACACCTTGGTGTCACAGCCGCCGCGAAACTCCCCCTGGTACTCCAGCGCGATCACCGCCATCCTGACCGCCTCACGCTGGGCATGGGGCAGGGCGGACAGGGTGGCCGTCATCAGCTCTCCCCGTGGCTGGCGGGCGATGGCGCAGATGGCTGCTTTCTTGGCCTGACTCAGGGCCAGCCAGTCGGTGTCCAGACTGGAGCGCGTTTTGCCGAACAACTCCCGCAGGATCTGGCAGCCGGCGGTGTTCATGGCCACCTGTTCCAGCGGAGTCAGGCCCGCGAGGTTGCGTTCTTCGTGGTTGATGGGTGTCTGTTGCATGGGTTACCCCTTACATGGTCATGGTTTGCATCAGGATGTCTGATGCGCAGGCGACAGCCGGCACCGCCTGAAAGCGAGACTCGACGTCGTGAATCAACAGGGCCAGCGACCCCATGGCAGAGGTCGCCACGCTGACGATGGTGTTGCGTTCTGTGCGGGTGACCCGCCCCCGTTCGGCCAGCTCCACGGCTCGCATGCCGATACTGGCAACGTCAGCGTTGAGGCGGATCGCCTGGTGGGGGATGGATGGCGCTCTGTCTGCGCTGGGGATAGCGATGGCGGTCAGCCCGCATTCCATCAGCATGCCGTCGAACAGGGTCTCGTCCCCTTCGGTGGCGTGGTAGAGCGCGATAAGATCGGCCACTGTCAGCTGGTGCGGCTGGTCAGGGCTGAGTTTGTTCCTCAGCACCTGGGCGTCGATACCAGCGGACGGGGCGATCTGGCTGATCACGTGGTTGGATTTAAATCTGCTGCATGCAGATTCGAAGTGCGGGTGTTTGCAGTCGCCACTGATAAACATGGTTCTCGCTCCAATGAGTGCCATAGTGATCAGGAGGTTGCAGAGAGGTAGGCTGCTGCGGCGGCTTTGTGGTACAGCGCGACCATGTTGATCAGGACGCGATGCTTGGGGCCTGGTTTTGGCATGATCTGCAGCTCACCACTGGAGATCATCTTCTTGACTGTGCCAACAGGTATGCCGGTATCGGCGCTATAGCGCTCGATGGTTTTGACTGGTGTGTCGATCTTGAGTGCAATCTCTGACATGATAGATCCCCTTAAACGTTGCTCGATACGGCTCGATATAGCTCTAAAGCTTCAATTCAATCTCACAAAGCGAATTGTTGATCTAAAAAGTTACTTGGTCAAGTCGAAGGAGCATTAATCGTCCAATAAAGTTCTATAAGGTGCTTTATGACTACGGAGAAAGCTTTAAAGGTTGATTTTGATCAGTCATCCTTCTCAGAACGACTTAATAAGGTGATAGGCAACGAACCACTTCGCGCTTTTGCTCGACGAGCAGACATGAGCGATAGCGGCCTAAAGCGCTATCTATATGAGGGAACCATTCCTCCTATTGATCGAGCTTTAAACTTGGCGCGAGCAGGAGGTGTCACCTTTGACTGGTTGGTGTTTGGTATCGGTGATGCAGGTAGCAGTGCTCGAACAAATCTGCCTACTTCGCCAGCCTCTGATCTGCAAGGCTTTCATGTAACCGACGAGTTCACCACGATCCCCGCCTATCAGGTTGAGGCCAGCGCCGGACATGGTTCACAGATCACGGATGAGGCGATGGCCGAGCAGATGGCGTTCCGTACCGACTGGCTGCGTCGTGAAGGGTTTGACCCGGCCAAGATGGCTGTCATTCGGGCCAAAGGCGACTCGATGGAGCCGACCATCAATGATGGAGATGTGATCCTGGTGCGGTTGAAGAACGGGGAAGCCCCGCGCGATGGCCTCTATGTGCTGCGCCTCGATGGCGGGCTGTTCGTCAAGCGCCTGCAGTTCGACCTGGGCGGGGTGCGCATCATCTCCGACAACCCCCTGTATAAATCCCGTGACCTGAGCAAAGCCGAACTGGCCGAGCTGGATCTGGTCGGTCGGGTGGTCTGGGCCGGTAAGAAATTCTGATGGGGACGATATTGGCGTTGGTAGCTGCCTTGTGTGCAGTTGGCAGCATCGGTGCGGCAATGAAGCCTGCCTTGATTGGACAAGAGTCCCGCTTCAAAGCATTTGTGCTCTGCTGGGGACTGACCGCTATCTCGACTGATAATGCCGATGTTGCGATATCATGCGAACTTAATTATAGAACGCCTATCATATAGGCAAGGAATTGAATGGTATTAAATGATGAATAAAAATGAAAGTAGGTTACAGATTCTTGATTTATCCCGCTTTATAGCTGCAATAATGGTGGTTTTTTACCATTATACATTCAATGGAATACTCAACGGTAAAATTTCATCAATTACTCAGTTGCCCACAATCTCTGGTGTGACTAAGTACGGGTTCCTTGGCGTTGAGCTGTTCTTCATGATTAGCGGGTATGTAATTTTAATATCTGCAAAGAAAGGTAGCCCTCTAGCTTTCGCAAAGTCCAGAGCAACTAGGCTTTACCCAGCATACTGGGCTGGATTAATCCTAACGTCATGTTTCGCTTCAGTTCTGGGGGGCGAGATGATGGGGGTAGATCTAAAAACGGTTATCATTAACCTTTCCATGCTTCAGTCATTTATTGGGGTTGAGCATGTTGATGGCGTTTACTGGACCTTGGTATATGAAATTAAATTCTATGCTATTGTTTTTGCAGCGTTGCTTTTCTCTAACATATTCACAATAGAAAGATTCATTTTGGCATGGGCCCTGCTCATTGATGTGTTTGCATATTTTGGATTGAACGCGCCATCATTCCTTGGTGGGTATTTTGCATATTTCATAGCTGGTGCATTGCTATCAATTTACAGTTCAACAAAATCAAAAGGCGTTTTGATATTAATAGCGCTTTCTATGTATCCATGTATGAAACATACATTGTTTATAACAACTGGTTTAGCAGCTAAGACTACAATAAATTATAACTCCATTGTTATCTGCTCAATCATAGCAATTTATTTTGTATTGTTTTTCTTACAAGGTATAACCTCACTGAGAAAATTAACAATCCCGAAATCATATCTGATGGGGGCGCTTACATATCCCATTTATCTGATACATGCACATATCGGCTATATGTTAATGTCACGTTACGCGAATGAAGATAACTATGCTTTAGTTTGCTCATTGGTGATGATGTTCGTCATTACTATGGCATATCTTATGAATCTGATTGTTGAAAGGAGGATGAGAAATATATGGATAAATGTTTTCTCCTATTTCCTAACTAAGCCTGTTAAGGCTATCGATTCCGCAACAAAAGCATTAACTAACAAGATTTTCCGAATGAGTAGAGCATGACCGTTCGTAAGCTCAACGACGGTAAGACCAAGCTGTGGCTTGCCGATATTCGTCCCGACGGGGTCAGTGGGCCCAGGTTACGCAAGCGCTTCGTAACAAAAGGGGAGGCGCTGGCGTGGGAACGGCACCAGCTGACCAACAAGCCCTGGCTGAAAGAGACTGAACCCGAGCAGGAGCCAGAGCATAGCGGCCAGCGGTTGCTGGATTTGGTTCATCTCTGGTTTGGGAGGCATGGGCAGACGTTGGCCGATGGTGAACGGCGGAGGGACAAATTGGTGTGGTTGTGTGAGGCGTTGGAAAACCCGGTTGCCAGCGAGTTCACCTCTGAACACTTCTCGGCATACCGCGAGCGGCGTCTGGCCGGGGATCTCTATGTTCCAGGGCAGCGCCGGCAGGTAACGCCGACCACCATCAACCGCGAGCAGCTCTATCTGCAGGCGGTGTTCAATGAGCTGGCCCGCCTTGGGGTGTGGAACGGCGGCAACCCGTTGGCCGATCTGCGGCAGTACAAGGTGCAGGAATCTGAGCTGGCCTATCTTTCACAGGATGAGATCGAGCAACTGCTGGACGTCTGCAAGGAGCCGCGGGATCTGTGGCTGATTGTGATGCTCTGCCTTTCGACTGGGGCACGCTGGTCTGAGATCGAAAAGGTCAGCCGTTCCCAGATCGGCATGGGCCGGATCACCTTCACCAAGACAAAGGGCAAGAGAAACCGGACGGTGCCAGTGGCGCCCTGGCTGTTGGCCATGTTGCCCAAGCGTACCGGCCGCCTGTTCAGCGATTGCTATGCCGAGTTCGAGAAAGCCATCAGGCGGGCACATATCAAATTGCCAGCAGGGCAGAGCACCCACGTTCTGCGCCACACCTTTGCCAGTCACTTCATGATGAACGGTGGCAACATCCTGGTACTGCAGCGCATCCTTGGCCACACCGATATCAAAATGACGATGCGCTATGCCCACTTTGCCCCCGATCACCTGGAAGATGCTGTGCGGTTAAACCCCATCACGGCCCTGAAAGATGTCCATAAACAGTCCATTGAGCCGCTCTATATTGAGTGACAAAGCGCGATATTGATTTTTTTCAGCCCTTGTAAATCAGTAACTTATTGATTTTTAAGGATGTCCATCGGTTTCAAAATCCGCCGGTGAATAACCGTGTCGGTTCGAGTCCGACCCCGGGCACCATCAAATTCATGACAAAAGGCCATCAGCAATGATGGCCTTTTGTTTTTCCGCCTTTCCCCTTCCTTGTCACGCTTCTGTTCTCCGGCTGATATCGGCAAGCCGGGTGCACCTCTGTGGTCATCCCATGTCCCGCCTTGCTCCATTTCGGTGCGGCTTGCTCTGCCTGCACAGCAGAAGTGCGCATTCGCTCATGTTAGCGCGTCCCATGCGCCAATCTGGTGCGCCCTCTCTCTGTCATAAGAATAACATTATGATTTTAAATAACTTATTAAGTTGGCCCACTTTGTGCTTTTAAGCAGTTATGTCGCCATGATGCCGCTCCATAGAGGGAATCTGACCGGGAGCGGCAACCAGTGTGTACCGAATGGAAATGTACGTGAATCATCGGTGTCGATGTTCATATCAGGAAATGGACCCGGTCTGGAGCCGGGACGACAGGGAAGGAGATGGCTGTATGCTCAAGAGACTCGTGATGACTGGCCTGTTGGCGCTGATTGCCCTGCTGGCCGCCCCCAGCTGGGCCGAAGAGGTGGTGACCGCATCTGCGGTGGTGACCATCAACAAGGGGGACAATACCTGGATGCTGCTGTCGGCAGCCCTGGTGATCCTGATGTCCATTCCGGGCCTGGCCCTGTTTTATGGCGGTCTGGTGCGCACCAAGAACATGCTGAGCGTGCTGATGCAGGTATTCACCCTGTTCTCGCTCATCTGCGTGCTGTGGGTGATCTACGGTTATTCGCTGGCCTTTACCGAAGGCAACAGCGTCTATGGCTCCTTCAGCAAGGCGCTGCTCAAGGGGGTGACCCCCGACTCCATCGCCGCCACCTTCAGCAAGGGAGTCGGGATCAGCGAGTTCATCTATGTGGTGTTCCAGGGGGCCTTTGCCGCCATCACCTGTGGCCTGATCGTGGGGGCCTTTGCCGAGCGCATCAAGTTTGCTGCCGTGCTGCTGTTCTCGGTGATCTGGTTCACCTTCGCCTATATTCCGCTGGCTCACATGGTGTGGTACTGGGCGGGTCCGGATGCCTATACCACGGCCGATGCCGCGGCAGCGGCCACGGCGACGGCAGGTTATCTGTTCCAGCACGGCGCGCTGGATTTTGCCGGCGGCACAGTGGTGCACATCAATGCGGCGGTGGCCGGTCTGGTCGGCGCCTATCTGGTGGGCAAGCGCCTGGGCTATGGTCGTGACCCCATGACCCCGCACAGCCTCACCATGACCATGATCGGGGCCTCTCTGCTCTGGTTCGGCTGGTTCGGTTTCAACGCCGGCTCCGCGCTGGAAGCCAACGGCACGGCGGCACTGGCCTTCATCAATACCTGGGTGGCGCCGGCGGCGGCGGCCCTCTCCTGGACCTTGGCCGAGTGGGTGATGAAAGGCCGTCCTTCGCTGCTGGGCGCGGCTTCCGGCGCCGTCTCCGGGCTGGTGGTGATCACCCCGGCGGCCGGTTTCGTCGGTGTCGGTGGTGGTCTGGTGATGGGCCTCATCAGCGGTGTCGCGGGGTTGTGGGGGGTTCACGGTCTCAAGCGGCTGCTGGGTGCCGATGACAGTCTGGACGTGTTCGGTGTGCACGGGGTGTGCGGCATCCTCGGCGCCCTGCTGACCGGGGTGTTCGCCAGCCCGGATCTGGGCGGCACCGGGGTGTGGGACTATGTCACCAACCAAGTGGCGGAGGGCTACTCCATCCTGGATCAGGTCAAGATCCAGGCCATCGGGGTGGGGGTGACCATCCTCTGGTCCGGCATCATCTCGGTGGTGGCCTACAAGCTGGTGGATATGCTGATCGGCTTGCGGGTGAAAGAAGACGCTGAGCGGGAAGGGCTGGACGTCACCACCCACGGCGAGAAGGCCTACAGCCTGTAATCCGCCATCTGTTGTTCAACAAGATTGCCGCCGGCCATGCCGGCGGTTTTTTTATGTCCGTTTGCCGGGGGCCAACTCTGATGCCCGAGCCTGTGGTGGGGCGGCTCGCCTCTGGCGCCATCACCCCCGATAGAGCGCATCCCCGAGATCGCCGCCGGCGATAGCATTTTTCGGCAGACAAGGCGGGCAGCGGCAATGTCCTCTGTCTTGTTGCTGTTTTATGCCTGCAATTTGGACGGATCTCCGCTAAACTCTGCCACCTTTTCTTGATGGGTCGGCCGGGCCGGCTCATCACCCTCTTATATATGTACTTTTGGAGCCGCTCATGCCGCTAGTGGGACATCAACACCAGATCGAGATCCTGGAACTGACCGACAAAGGAGATGGCAAAGGACGCCTGTTCGACCGCCCCCTGTTTGTCGAAGGTCTGCTGCCGGGTGAGCAGGCGTTGGTCGAGCTGACCGAGGTGAAGCCCAACTACCTGCACGGCAAGGTGGCCGAGCTGCTCCAGCCCTCCGCCGACCGGGTTGCCGACTTCTGCCCCAACACAGAGTGCGGCGGCTGCCAGGTGCGCCCGCTGGCCTATCCGGCCCAGCTCAAGCTCAAGCAGAGTCTGGTGCAGAGCGCCCTGGAGCAGGTCGGGCTGGGTGAGGCCGTGGTCAATCCCATCCTCGGCATGGAGACCCCGTTCGCCTATCGCAACAAGGCGCAGTACGCGGTGCGTGGCTGCGAGGCCGGCGCCGAGATCGGTTTTTACCGCAAGCACTCCCACGATCTCATCACCGCCGATGACTGCGCGGTGCAAGATTCTCTGCACGTGGAGCTTAACGCCCGGGTACGCAACTGGATGCGCGAGTACGACATCGCGGCTTATGACGAAGTGGCCCACACCGGCTGCGTGCGCAACCTGATGACCCGCAAGGGCTTCAAGAGCGGCGAGCTGATGGTGGTGCTGGTGACTCTGGGTGAGGAGCTGCCGTTCGAAGCCGAGCTGCTGGCCGCCCTGCAGGATCTGCCGGTCACGACTCTTGTGCAGAACATCAACGAGGCGCGTACCAATCGCATTCTGGGTGACAACAACCGGGTGCTGCTGGGCAGCGGGGTGATCCGCGACAAGATCCACGAGCTCGAATTCGAGATCTCGCCGCTCTCCTTCTTCCAGAACAACCCGAGCCAGACCGACGTGCTCTACTCCAAAGCGCTGGAGTATTGCGAGCTGACCGGCAACGAGACGGTGTTCGACATCTATTGCGGTATCGGCACCATCTCCCTGTTCCTGGCGGGCAAGGCCGCCAAGGTGGTGGGGATCGAGTCGGTGGAGAGCGCCATCAGCGACGCACGTCGCAATGCGGCTCTCAACGGCATCGAGCAGACCGAGTTCCACGTCGGCAAGGCGGAGCAGCTGATGCCAGCCCTGCACGCCGAAGGGGTGAGCGCCGATGTGGTGGTGATGGATCCGCCGCGCAAGGGCTGCGACAAGGCGGTATTGCAGACCCTGGTGGCCATGGCGCCGCGCCGGCTGGTCTATGTCTCCTGCAACCCGCAGACCCTGGCCCGGGATCTCGCCTGGCTGGTCAAGCAGGGATTCGTGCTGGACGAGGTGCAGCCGGTGGACATGTTCCCGCACTCGATGCACGTCGAGGCTGTCGCCCGCCTGAGCTTGCCTGCCAAGGCCTGATCGTCGCTGGTCCCCACTCGCGCCATGGACGTCGAAGCGGTTGCTCGTCTAGGCCTGCCCACCCAGGCGTGAATTGAATTAGCCAGATGGCTCTGATAAAAACGACTCCAAATGGAGTCGTTTTTTTATGGCCGTGGATCGGCGCAACCACCAGGCAGGGAGAGCGAGGGTGATGATTCGTTTGGCGAGTGTGGAGGATGCGGCGGCGCTGGATCACTTCTTTGGGCAACTGGACAGGGAGACCCGCTTCATGCTGTATGAGGCGGGGGAGCGCCCCTCGGACATCGAGGGGCAGCGCCAGCGGCTCGAGGCCATGGTGGCTGCCCCCAATCAGGCCATGTGGCTGCTGGTGCTGGCTGGGGAGGTGCAGGGCTTTGCCGTGCTCATCGGCGGTGGCCTGGCGCGCAACCGCCACTGCGCCCTGGTGGTGATGGGGCTGCGGTCGAGTGCACGCGGGTTGGGATGGGGTGAGCGGTTACTGCGTACTCTGATCGCTGGCGCCGGCGAGCTAGGGATCCAGCGGCTGGAGCTGGGGGTGATGGCCCACAACGAGGTGGCGCACGCCCTCTATCGCAAGTGCGGCTTCCGGGACGAGGGGTTGCGGCGACAGGCCTATCGGCTGGACGATGGCTACGTGGACGAGATCAGCATGGGGTTGCTGCTGTCACCCGGGGCGCCATGATGCGGCGGGCCCGGTTTGCTCCTGGCGGCGAGCGGGGATATGACGGAGCAACCGTCGACTTGATGAAGAGGGGAACGCGCGGATGAAAGGTATCTTGTTACGCTGGCTGGCTCGCTACGATGGCTGGTGCGAGGAGTGGGGGCTCACGCCGGAGAACCGGCGCTGCTGCGTGCCGGTGCGCCGGGAACAGGATGAGGCGCCGCAGGCAGAGCCGCAAGCCGAGTCGGAGCCGCTCACTGGAAATTGCGGGTCACGGCACCAGTGACGCTGTTGTAGTCGAAGGAGAGACCGTCGGGATAGGCGGGGAAGCGGCCGATGGAGTCGCGCAGGGTGTAGCGGCAGTTGCTGTGCGGTTCTCCCTCTTCATCTATCTGGTTGGCGGTCAGCTCGCTGGACAGGTAGTCGGCGTTGAGTTGCTGATCGGGATCCTGATCGACCGAGGCGACGGTGTAGCTGCTGTCCAGCAGCCCCTGAAACAGCAGACGGCAGTCTGACTGGTTGCTCACCGAGATGTAGTCGCCCTGACCTGCGACATAGGGTTCGTCGATCCCCTTGCGCCCCTGATCTTCGTCCGTGCCGGCGGGCCAGCCATAGCGGTTGATGTCGAGATTGCGTTGCCCCATGCTGCCGAGATTGTAGAGCGCCTGATCCTGCGCCTTGACCGCCCAGCCGGCATGAGCCAGCTGGACTGCGCTGGCAAAGCTGGCCGCCGTTGCCGCGACCGTGCTCTTTAATGCGTCATCCTTGAGATTGATGAAGCGGGGAAGGGCGGTCACGGCCAGGATCCCCAGCACTATGATGACCAGCACCAGTTCTATCAGGGTAAAGCCGTGGCTTGTGCGTTTCATCATGATATGGACCCATTAATTACGACAAACAGGTGAGTGACATGCAATTGATCGACACCCATTGCCATCTCGATTTTCCGGTCTTCGATTCCGATCGGGCGGCGCTGCTGGCCGAGTGCCGTCAGCTGGGGGTGGGCGAGTATATCATTCCCGCGGTGGGAGAGGAAAACTGGGGCCGGGTGATGGCGCTGGCGGCAGAACATGACGGCATCTCCTATGCCCTTGGCGTGCACCCCTGGTATGTGGGCGGTCAGACGCCGGCGGTGCTGACCCGGTTGCAGCAACGGCTGGCGGAGCGCCCCCGCGGGTTGGTGGCGGTGGGCGAATGCGGGCTGGATCTGCGCTCCCACGTGCCGCAGGAGGGACAGCTCGAGATGTTCGAGGCCCAGGTCGAACTGGCCAAGGAGCATGAGTTGCCCCTTATTGTCCATTCGGTGCGTGCCAACGACACGGTGGCCAAGATCCTCAGACGTCTGCGCCCTGCCTGCGGGGGCGTCATCCACGCCTTCAGCGGCTCCCTGCAGCAGGCAGAAGCGTTCTGGCAATTGGGATTTCGGCTCGGCATCGGCGGGGTCATCAGCTTTGAGCGGGCCAACAAGACCCGGGAGGCGGTGCGCGACATGCCGCTGGAGGCCCTGCTGCTGGAAACGGACGCCCCCGACATGCCGCTGCAGGGTCAGCAAGGGGCGCCCAACACCCCCGCCAATCTGCCAATCATTGCGCAACTGCTGGCCGATTTGCGGCAGCAACCGCTGGCACATGTTGCCTCGGTGTTACATGAATCCACTCTGCATACCTTCCAGTTGGGCAAGTCGAAAATTAACACCTGATTAACTGTTGCTAGCGACATGATAAAAAATGGGGGGAGTAAAAATCGTTTGCGGTCTAATTTGACGACCTCTAGCGCATTTCATGCTTATAAAATGTGACCAGCGTTCTACTTTGTCGCACCGTAATTAGTATAATGCGCACCCTTGATTGATGGCTTTGAGATACAAGTTGTTAACAAGCTGGAAGGTGCTACTAAAGAGGAAGTGTAAATAATGAATCTAATAATGGGTCTGGTAGGGATGGCAACGCTCGTCCTTATCGCGGTGCTGTTCTCCAGCAATCGCAAAGCAATAAGAGTGCGCACCGTTGCCGGTGCCTTTGCAATCCAAGCTGGCCTGGGTGCCTTCGTGCTGTACGTCCCGGTTGGTCGTGACATCCTGGTAGGTGTATCCGATGCTGTTTCCAGCGTCATCGGTTATGGCCAGAACGGCATCGAATTCCTGTTCGGTGGTCTGGTCAGCAACAAGATGTTCGAAGTGTTCGGTGGTGGCGGCTTCATCTTCGCCTTCCGCGTACTGCCGGTCATCATCTTCTTCTCCTCCCTGATCGCCGTTCTCTATTACCTGGGCATCATGCAGTGGGTCATCAAACTGCTGGGTGGTGGCCTGCAGAAAGTACTGGGCACGTCCCGTACCGAATCCCTCTCCGCCACTGCCAACATCTTCGTGGGCCAGACTGAAGCGCCGCTGGTTGTGCGTCCCTTCATCTCCAAGATGACCGACTCCGAGCTGTTCGCCGTCATGTGTGGTGGCTTGGCTTCCGTCGCCGGCTCCGTACTGGCCGGTTACGCCTCCATGGGCGTCAAGATGGAATACCTGATTGCCGCCTCCTTCATGGCAGCCCCGGGTGGTCTGCTGTTCGCCAAGCTGCTGGTGCCGGAAACCGAGACCCCGAGCTACGATGAGAGCAATGCCGATGGCGATCTGGAAGACAAGCCTGCCAACGTGATCGATGCCGCCGCCGCCGGTGCCTCTGCCGGTCTGCAACTGGCCCTGAACGTCGGCGCCATGCTGCTGGCCTTCATCGGTCTGATCGCCATGATCAACGGCATCTTCTCCGGTGTGGGTGGCTGGTTCGGTTATCCGCAGCTCTCCCTGGAACTGCTGCTGGGCTGGATCTTCTCCCCGCTGGCCTTCCTGATCGGTGTGCCCTGGAGTGAAGCCGTCGTTGCCGGTTCCTTCATCGGCCAGAAGCTGGTGGTCAACGAGTTCGTGGCCTACCTGAACTTCGCCCCGTACCTGAAGGATGAAGTGCTGATCAATGGCGTGGCCATGTCTGACCACACCAAGGCCATCATCTCCTTCGCCCTGTGCGGTTTCGCCAACCTGTCCTCCGTTGCCATCCTGCTGGGTGGTCTGGGCTCCATGGCACCGAACCGTCGCGGCACCATTGCGAAATTTGGTCTGAAAGCCGTACTGGCCGGCTCTCTGTCCAACCTGATGTCTGCGACCATCGCAGGCTTCTTCCTGGCGCTGTCCGGCATGTAATATCAGCCTGACTGACAGGGTATAACCACGAACGCCACGGCATCTGCCGTGGCGTTCGTGTATGGAGCGGTGACAACCGTTTTCCTTTCTAAACTAATAATAAAATGAGTCAAATCGGAGGTTATATGAATGAAGTGCTACTGGCGATGGCAGCCGGCTTTATCGTTGGCTTGTTGTTTTCTTTCCTCAAATTGCCGATCCCGGCCCCGCCCGTACTGTCCGGGGTGATGGGGATCGTTGGAGTCTACCTGGGGGGCCTGGCATACTCCTGGATACTTACCCGTTTCTTCTCTTAACGCACTTTCCAGTACCGGATTTGCCAGATGTGAGGTACCTCTGAAAATGGCAAATCCGGCTTGCAAACAAGGGGTATCTCGGCTGAAATAGGCATTGCCAGCAGGGTGCTGGCATTGACTAATGCCCGATGAAATCGGGTGTTGGCGGTCAAATGGAATTGATTGGGAAGTCGGGTCAGACCTTGTCTGCCTTTCTCAAGTCTTCATGGAACCAAGTCCGCACTTTTGTAAGAAAGTGACAGGGCTCTTGCCTTATTTGCAGCCTATTGCCCGTGCAGTTGCGCTGCAATTCCATTCCCGTTTTTCCGGGAGTCGCGTCTTGCCGGTTGCGTTGCGACAGGCAGCACCATGCCCTGGAATTCGGACTACATCGAGACTTTGGAGAACAGAATGACTGATCTGAAACTGGCCGCCCAGCGCGCCCTAAATCTGATGGACCTGACCACCCTGAACGATGACGACACCGATCAGAAGGTGATCGACCTGTGCCGCAAGGCCAAGTCTCCGGCCGGCCTGACCGCCGCCGTCTGCATCTACCCCCGTTTCATCCCCATCGCTCGCAAGACTCTGCGTGAGATCGGCGCTGCCGACGTGCGTATTGCGACCGTGACCAACTTCCCGCACGGCAACGACGACATCGAGATCGCCGTGGCCGAAACCCGCGCCGCCGTGGCCTACGGTGCCGACGAAGTGGACGTGGTGTTCCCGTACCGCGCCTTCATGGCCGGCAATGAACAGGTCGGCTTCGATCTGGTCAAAGCTTGTAAGGAAGCCTGTGGCGCCAACGTTCTGCTGAAAGTGATCATCGAGACCGGCGAGCTGAAAGAGGAAGCGCTGATCCGTCGCGCCTCTGAAATCTCCATCGACGCCGGTGCCGACTTCATCAAGACCTCCACCGGCAAGGTGCCGGTCAATGCGACCCCGATCGCTGCCCGCATCATGATGGAAGTGATCAAGGCCAAGAACCCGAAAGTGGGCTTCAAGCCGGCCGGTGGCGTGAAAGACGCCGCCGTGGCGGGCCAGTACCTGGCCATGGCCGAAGATATCCTGGGCAAGGACTGGGTATCCGCCCGCACCTTCCGCTTTGGTGCATCCAGCCTGCTGGCCAGCCTGCTGGCCACGCTGGGGCATGGCGACAAGCCGGCCAACACCAGCGGTTACTAATAGGTTGATGAGAGGGCGGACCGCTGTCCGCCCTGTTGCGCCCCACCCGTGTGGGGTGCGGGCAAGGATTCAGACTTGTGTAACGCCAGCAATGGCGGAGGGAATGAAAGATGTTTTTGCCTCAAGAAATCATTCGCAAGAAGCGCAACGGTGAAGCGCTCAGTACCCAAGAGATTCAATTTTTCGTTCAGGGCATTACCAACAACACCATCGGCGAGGGCCAGATTGCGGCACTGGCGATGGCGGTCTACTTCAAAGACATGACCATGGATGAGCGGGTTGCCCTGACCTGCGCCATGCGCGATTCCGGCATGGTGCTGACCTGGGACCACCTCAATCTGGGCGGCCCCATCGTCGACAAACACTCCACCGGCGGCGTGGGTGACGTCGTCTCCCTGATGCTTGGCCCCATGGTCGCCGCCTGTGGCGGTTTCGTGCCGATGATCTCCGGCCGTGGCCTGGGCCACACCGGCGGTACCCTGGACAAGCTGGATGCCATTCCCGGCTACCAGACCTCGGTCGACAACGACCGTTTCCTGAAAGTGGTGAAAGAGGCGGGGGTCGCCATCATCGGCCAGACCGGCGATCTTGCCCCGGCCGACAAGCGTATCTATGCGGTACGGGACATCACCGCTACCGTCGAATCCATCGCCATGATCACCGGCTCCATCCTCTCCAAGAAGCTCGCCTCCGGGCTGGAAGCGCTGGTGATGGACGTGAAAGTGGGCTCCGGTGCCTTCATGCCGACCTTTGAAGCATCCGAGGAGCTGGCCAAGAGCATAGTCGCGGTGGCCAACGGTGCGGGCTGCCGTACTTCAGCGCTCTTGACCGACATGAACCAGGTGCTGGCCTCCAGCGCCGGCAATGCGGTGGAAGTGCGCGAAGCGGTGCGCTACCTGACCGGCGAATACCGTAACCCGCGCATCCATGCCGTCACCATGGCGCTGTGCGCCGAGATGCTGATCTCCGCCGGCCTGGCCAGCGATGACGGCGAGGCCCGCCGCAAGCTGCAGGCGGTGCTGGACAACGGCAAGGCGGCCGAGATCTTCGGTCGCATGGTGACCGGCCTCGGCGGCCCGAGCGACTTCATGGAGCGCTACGATCATCACCTGCCCAAAGCCGCCATCGTGCGTCCCGTCTATGCCGCCAACAGCGGTTTCGTGACCGCCATGGATACCCGCGAACTGGGTCTGGCCGTGGTCGCCATGGGCGGTGGCCGTCGCGCTGCCGGTGACAAGCTTGATTATGCCGTCGGTCTGACCGACTTTATCCGCCTGGGTCAAAGTGTTGAGGCAGACAAGCCGCTCGCCCTGATCCACGCTCAAACTGAAGAGCAATTTGCTCAGGCCGCCAGCATGGTGCAGGCTGCCGTCAAGATCGGTGATACCCAACCGGAGGCGCTGCCCGAGGTTTACCGTCGCATCGGTCTGGCTGATTTGTAACAAGGGGAAGTCCCATGAAACGTACCTTTATTCTGATGATGGACTCTTTCGGCATTGGCGCTGCCGCCGACGCCGACAAGTTCGGCGATGTGGGCGCCAATACCCTTGGCCATATCGCCAAGGCCTGTGCCGCCGGCGAACTCGAGGGCCGTGGCGCCCTCAATCTGCCGAACCTCAGCAAGCTGGGTCTGGGCCACGCGGGTGAACTCGCCAGCGGCACCTTCCCGGCCGGCCTGAACAAGGACGTCGAGGTAGTCGGTGCCTACGGCTTTGCCCAGGAGCTCTCCTCCGGCAAGGACACTCCGTCCGGTCACTGGGAAATTGCCGGCGTGCCCGTGCTGTTCGAGTGGGGCTACTTCAAGGATCACCACAACAGCTTCCCGCAGGAGCTGCTGGATGCCATCGTCGAGAAGGCCGGTCTGCCGGGCTATCTGGGCAACTGCCACGCCTCCGGTACCCAGGTGCTGGACGATCTGGGCGAAGAGCACATGCGTACCGGCAAGCCGATCCTCTACACCTCCGCCGACTCCGTGTTCCAGATCGCCTGCCACGAAGAGACCTACGGCCTCGAGAAGCTCTATGAGCTGTGCCACATCGTGCGCGAGCTGCTGGAGCCCTACAACATCGGCCGCGTCATCGCGCGTCCGTTCGTGGGCAGTGGCAAGGGCAACTTCAAGCGTACCGGCAACCGTCACGACTACTCCGTACTGCCGCCGGCACCGACCGTGCTGGATTACATGAAGGAAGCGGGCGGCCAGGTGGTTTCCATCGGCAAGATCGCCGACATCTATGCCCAGCAGGGCATCACCAAGCAGGTGAAGGGCACAGGTCTGACCGAGCTGTGGGACAGAACCCTGGAAGAGGTGAAAGCGGCCGGTGACCAGACCATCGTTTTCACCAACTTCGTCGACTTCGACTCCTCCTACGGTCACCGTCGCGACGTGAAGGGCTACGCCGATGCGCTGGAGTACTTCGACTCCCGCCTGCCGGAGCTGTTCGAGCTGATGCAGGATGGCGACGTGGTGGTGCTGACCGCCGACCACGGCTGTGACCCGACCTGGAGCGGCACCGACCACACCCGCGAGTACATCCCTGTGCTGTTCTACGGCAAGCCGGTCAAGGCTGGTTCCGTCGGCCGTCGCGAGACCTTTGCCGACATCGGCCAGAGCATCGCGGCGTACCACGGTCTGCCCAAACTGGCGTACGGTACCAGCTTCCTGTAAGTTACCCGCCCGTCGCCTCGGCGGCGGGCAACCAATAAAGACAATAAAACTCAACCTAGTGTGAAGGAATCAAGAGAATGGCAACTCCTCATATCAATGCGAAAGATGGCGCCTTTGCTGACACCGTGCTGATGCCGGGCGACCCCCTGCGCGCCAAGTACATCGCCGAAACCTTCCTGGATAACGTCGAACAGGTGTGCGACGTGCGCAACATGTTCGGTTTCACCGGCACCTACAAGGGTCGTCGCATCTCCATCATGGGCCACGGCATGGGCATCCCGTCTTGCTCCATCTATGCAAAAGAGCTGATCACCGATTACGGCGTGAAGACTCTGATCCGCGTCGGCTCCTGCGGTGCCGTGCGTGAAGACGTGAAGCTGCGTGACGTGGTGATCGGCATGGGTGCCTGCACCGACTCCAAGGTGAACCGCCTGCGCTTCAAGGATCACGACTTCGCCGCCATCGCCGACTTCGATCTGGTTGCCAATGCTGTACAGGCCGCCAAGAACAAGGGCGTTGCCGTGCGCGTCGGTAACATCTTCTCCGCCGACCTGTTCTACACCCCGGACCCCTCCATGTTCGACGTCATGGAAAAATACGGCATCTTGGGTGTCGAGATGGAAGCCGCCGGCATCTACGGTGTGGCCGCAGAGTACGGTGCTCGCGCACTGACCATCTGCACCGTCTCCGACCATATCCGTACCGGTGAGCAGACCACCTCCGAAGAGCGTCAGCTGACCTTCAACGACATGATCGAAATCGCGCTGGATTCCGTCCTGCTGGGCGACAACTAATCCCCTTCGCGCATGAATAATGAAAACGGCGGCCCTCGGGCCGCCGTTTTGCATTTCAAGGAGGGAAGATCAGAGGTCGAGGGCGAAGCGCCCCTTGCCGGCCTGTTTGGCCCGGTACATGGCGCTGTCGGCCCGGTGCAGCAGATCGTCGATGTGACAATACTGGCCCGAATGGCAGATGGCTCCGCCGATGCTGCCGGCGAGGGGCAGCTGGTGGCCGGCCACGTCGGCCGGTACCGCCATGGCCGCCAGCAGCCGTTCGCACAGGGTGGGCAGCTCCTGCTCCGGTTGGCGCAGGGCCGGCAGTATGATGGTGAACTCGTCGCCGGCCAGGCGCGCCACCATGTCACCGGGGCGCACCTCGGCACTGAGCACGCTGGCGAAGCGCTGCAACAGGGCGTCGCCGACGTGGTGGCCGAGCTGATCGTTGATCCGCTTGAAGCCGTCGAGATCGAGAAACAGCAGCCCCAGGGTCTCGGCATTCTGACGCACTCGTTCCAGCTCCCGGGAGAGGCGCAGGGTGAAAGCGCGCCGGTTGGGCAGGCCGGTGAGGGGGTCGTGGGCCGCCTCGTGCTCCAGCTGGTTCTGCAGCGCCTTGAACTCGGTGATGTCGCTGCCGAGGATGTAGACCCCTGGCTCGTCGCCCCGGCTCGGGATCATGGTGATCCTGAGATCCCGTGGGCCTATGGGCAGCTCAAAGCGGTTTTCGAAGCTCACCTGCTCGCCGGCGAGGGCCTGCTCCAGATGGGCGATGGCCCGGCCGTAGGCCGCCTCGCCGATCACCTCCCGCACGCTCATCTCCCGTATCCGTTCGGGATCCAGCCCGAAGTAGCGACAGTAGGCCTGGTTGGCAAACAGGTAGCGCCCCTCGGGCGAGACCATGCTGATGGTGACCGGCAGGCCGTCGGTGATGGCCCGCAACCGGGCCCGCCCGCGCTCGATTTCCGCCAGCACCTGGCGGCGGGCGCTGATGTCGTGCAGGAACAGGGCGAGGCGCACCTTGCCGTCGAACTGGTAGCGCTCGGCGCTCACCTCGACCGGGACCTGGCGACCGCTGCGGGTGCCGATGTCGCACTCCAGGCGGCGCTGTGCGCGCTCGGGATGGGTCAGCAGCGCCAGCAGAGGGTGAGCGCTGCCGAGCAGGGTGGGCAGGGTGCGTCCCAGCATCTCCTCGGGGTGCCAGCCGAGCAGGGTGGTGGAGGCCGGGTTCCAGCCGGTAATAACCAGCGCCTCGTCGAGCTCGAGGAAGGCGTTGCTGGTGTGCTCCAGCATGTGTTGCAGCCGGCGTTGCTCCTGCCACAGGCGTTGCTGCACGGCGCCGCGCTCGCGCATCTCGCGATGCAGTTGCTCCACCGTGCTCGACAGCTCGCGGGTGCGCTCACGCACCTGCTGCTCGAGCCCTTGCTGCAGTTGCAGCAGTTCGGCCTCGACCTGCTTGCGCTCGGTGAGGTCGGCAAACACGGCGATCATGTGGGGGGCCATGGTGCGGCTCTGGCACAGGGTCACGCTGAGCTGGACCCAACACAGGCTGCCGTCGGCGCGGATCATCCGCTTCTCCAGCCGGTAGTCCTGCCGCTGCCCCGCGAGCAGGGCGGTGAACAGGGCCAGCTCGCGCGGCAGATCCTCGGGGTGGGTCATGGCGTGCCAGGTTCGCGTCAGCATCTCCTGTTCGCTGTAGCCGAGCAGTCGCTCCAGCCCCGGGTTGGCCCGCAGCCAGCGTCCTTCGACCGACGAGAGGGCCATGCCCACCGAGGACTGGTTGAAGGTGAGGGTGAACAGGTGTTCCTTGTCCTCCAGCACCTGGTTGAGGCTGCGCACCTGATGGCGCCTTTCCAGATCGTGCAGGGTGTTCTCCACCAGGCGGCCGAAGTCGTCGAGATCGCGACAGGCCTCCTCGTCGAGGTGGCGCGCTGCATGATCCACCAGACAGAGGGTGCCGAGCACCACGCCGTCCAGCGCCCGCAGTGGCCGGCCGGCATAGAAGACCACGTGGGGCTCGCCCGTCACCAGCGGGTTGTCGGCAAAGCGCGGGTCGAGTCTGGCATCCTGCACCTGCATGATGTCGGGGCGCAGGATGGCGTGGCCGCAAAAGGAGTGCTCCCGGCTGATCTCGCACAGGGTGACCCCGGTGCGGGCGAGAAACCACTGCCGGTTCACGTCGGTCAGCGAGACCATGGCGATGGGCAGCGAGAAATGGCGGGTGATGAGCCGGGTCAGGCGATCCAGCTGGTCGATGGGCTCGCGGTCAAGCAAGCCCAGGATGCGGAGTCGTTCCAGTCGGCTCTCTTCATCCAGAGGAAGAGGGGGGGCAATCATACAGCGCTCCTGCTGGTGGCATTGCCTGGGTTGTATACAAGGCGATGAGGTCGCACCGTCTTATTGCGGTTCGACCGGTTTGCTTTTCTTCTTGTGCTTGCGCACCCGCATGTAGTTGCGGCGCACCCCGTAGGAGATGAGCAGCCCGGCCAGCAGGGCGACTAGCAGCATCAGCCGCTGTTTCTCCTGCACCACCTTGAGCCGGGTGTCCTTGTCCGCCAGCATCTGCTGCTCCTCCAGGGTAATGCGCAGATAGCCCAGCGTCTGCTCCCCATCCAGGATCTCCTGCACGAACTGGATGCGCCCCTTGCCCTGCTCGGGGACCGACTTGTTGTTGTCGCCGATGGGCAGCAGGCTGTCCAGCGGCACTGCATTGTCCGACTGGGCGAGGGGAATGCCGCGGGCATCGTAGAGGGTGACATCGAGGATCTCTGGTTCGGCGGCCAGATCCCGGGCCAGCCGCTCCAGCTCGCTGTTTTTCTCCTCCTTGATCCAGCGTTTCATGTCCCGGGCGGCATAGGCCACCAGTGCCTGGGCCCGGTTGCGCGCCTCGCTGTGCAACGAGGCCTGGCTCTCGCCCTGCATATGAATGAGCACGGCGAGCACCCAGAGTCCGAGCAGGACACCGGCACCCAGACTGAGCACTCGTTTGATGGGGAGATGACGCAAGCGTTGAGCCTTTTGCTGACAAGGAGTGGCGGGATCTTGGCGCTTGCCTGTACAAAAAGCAATACGCTACTCTGGGCCAGTTTTGTTAACCCCATGATCACCAAGGAAGGCGTTATCCCTATGTTGTTGTCCCAATTGCCTGCAGATATTTCAGAGTGGCCCGAGTGCCTGTCCGGCGCCCCCTGGTGGGAGGCGACGCCACAGGCGCTGCTGCCCGCCGCCAGTGCGCTGGATGGCGCCTGGCTGGTGCTGTTCGGTCGGACCCTTGGCGGCCACCATCTCGGCAGGCTGGCCGGACTGCTGGCGCGGCACGGGCTGCAGGCACGGCTCTATCCGCCCGCCATGCAGGCCGGGGTACCCCTGTTGCTGCTGGGCACGGATCGCTTCTCACCCGCTCTGGTACAGACGCTCAAGGGGGAGGAGTGGGATATCGATCTGTGTCATCTGCCGGCCCTGCCCAGCCTGGCTGAGCCCGGTCTGCTGGTGATGGACATGGACTCCACCGCCATCCGCATCGAGTGCATCGACGAGATTGCCCGCTTGGCCGGGGTCGGCGAGCAGGTAGCGGCGGTCACTGCGGCCGCCATGCAGGGCAAGCTGGAGTTTTCCGACAGCCTGCGGGCCAGGGTCGCCCTGCTGGAGGGGGCACCGGTCACCATTCTCGACGAGGTGGCGGCCAACATGCCCTGGATGCCGGGCCTGCAACTGATGGTCGACACTCTCAAGCAGGCTGGCTGGAAGGTGGCGATCGCCTCCGGTGGTTTCACCCGTTTTGCCGGCCAGTTGCAGCGGGAGCTGGGGCTGGACGCCATCTTCGCCAACGAGCTGGCGGTGGCGGGGCCGCAGCTGACCGGCAAGGTGAGCGGGCGCATCGTCGATGCCGCCGTCAAGGCCGAGGTGCTGCAGCAGCTGGCCGCGGAGTACGGCATCGCCACTGGCCAGACCGTGGCCGTGGGCGATGGTGCCAACGATCTCAAGATGATGGGGGTGGCCGGGCTCGGCATCGCCATCCACGCCAAACCGCTGGTGCGGGCCCAGGCGGCGGCCACCCTCAACCACCACGATCTGGAAGGGGTGATCTGCCTGCTTGGCGCCCTGGCCTGCCGCCAGCAGCGCTGGGATAGGCGCTGAGCCCACTAGGGCTGGACTCAACCCCACGTCACGGAGGACGTAGTCTCAAAATGGAACTGCTACAACAATCCCTGTTTATTCCCTGCGGCGAACATAGGCTGCACGTTCGCCACATTCAGCCTCGGGTCGCGGTACATGGCGAGCCGATCCTGATGGTGCACGGCGCCATCGAGAACGGGCGCATCTTCTATACCGAGTCGGGCAAGGGGCTGGCCTGTTTTCTGGCCCGCCACGGCTATCAGGTCTATGTGGCCGATCTGCGCGGGCGGGGGCTCAGCACGCCGGCCATCGCCGAGCAGGCCGAACATGGCCAGCATGAGCTCATCACCGAGGATCTGCCGGCCCTGCACCGCTGGATTGCCGCCCGTCATGCTGGTTTCAAGCTGCACTGGATGGCCCACTCCTGGGGCGGCGTCATCATGGCGTCGACCCTGGTGCGCTTTCCCGAGCTGGCGGAGCAGGTGGCCAGCCTGGTGTTCTTTGGCACTAAGCGCGGCGTGTCGGTACAAAATCCGGAGCGCTGGCTGAAGGTGGATCTGATCTGGAACCGGCTGGCCCCCTGGCTGGCCAGCCGCAACGGCTTTCTGGCTGCGCGCAGATTGAAGATAGGGGCGGATGACGAGCCGTTGCGCTACCTGCAGGAGACCATCCCCTGGGTCAAGTGTGGCCCCTGGCAGGATCCCAGCGACGGGTTCGCCTATGACGAGGCGGCCGCCCGGGTCAACTGGCCGCCGCTCTGGATGATCTCGGCCAAGGCGGACAAGGTGCTGGGTCACCCGACCGACGTGCGCCGCTTCAGCGCCGAGATGGGCTCGGCTGCGCGCCATACCCGGCTCGGCCGGGACAACGGCAACCGGCTCGATTACGACCACATCAACATGCTGACTGCACCTCAGGCGCAGGAGGATCACTTCCCGCAGATCCTCGAATGGCTGCTCAACCCGCAGGCGGCCTGATGGGGGAACCCTCGGGGGGCTGGTAGCCACAAGAGTGCGAAAAACAATGGCGGACCCTGGGTCCGCCATTGCTTGCTGCTTGGTGTAGCGCCGCCTCGAGTCGGCGCCCTCTTCTTTACTTGATGGGCGCCGTGATGCCGAGCCGGAACAGAGTTGCCTGGCTGGTATCGGTCAGCTCGCCAACCCCCACCACGCTCCACAGCTCCTCTTCCAGCTTCTTGGCCTTGTGAATGGCGAACTTGGCGATGTAGTCCAGCTCGTTGGCGATGAAGTTGGTATCGGGGCGACCGGTACGGGAGATGCCGACCAGCACAGAGTAGAACTCCCCCTGGCGCAGTGCCTGCTCGATGAAGCTGCGCTTCTCCGCCACGTTCTGGAAGCTGCTGGCGAGCCGGCTGGTGAAGATGGGCAGACCGGTCGCCGTCTGCAGACTGGCGATATAGACCTCCTCCTCCTGGGGCTGATCCTCCCGCTCGATGGCCCGCAGCGGGTTCATGATGAGCTGCTTGAGCAACTCCCCCTGGAACAGCGGGTAGAGGTTGTCCTGATCGCCCTGCTCGGCACAGGCCTTGAGCAGCCGCGACAGGCTGCGCGGCTGCGGCGCATGGCCGACCGAGGCCGGCTTGGGCGCACCCTTGAGCTTGTTGATGTAGACCGGGGTGCAGAAGACGTGGTGGGTATAGATGTTGCGCAGTGCCCGCGCCATGCCGCGATAACGGCGCTGCTCCTGGGCCGCTTTGAGCTTGTTCTGGTTGCTCTCGATCAGAAGCTTGAAGAACTGGCGGCCGGTGTGGCGCTCGGGATCCCCCTCGATGCACAGGTGCAGCACGGTGCGGGTCAGGTTGATGCTGACCAGCCGGTAGGGGAGGCGTTGCAGATCCATGCTCTTGGAGAGTTCCTGCAGGCGCGGCAGGGCAATGGTGACTATGTCGTCCTTCGCCCCCTCGAACGGCTCTTCCAGCTCGATTTGCATGCCGTGGGCCGAGATGTCGCGGGTCCAGCCGAGCCAGGCCCGGCCATTGTGCTTGATGGCGACGGCGGTCTTGTGGATGTAGCGAGCCTCCTTACGCAGCTGGACATAGTGCAGCGTCTCGATCTCGAAGGGGGCGGCACTGCTGTCGTGACCGAAGCGTTGCAGCTCGTTGGCGTTGTGCTGGCTGCTGGCGTCGAACTGGAACTCTTCCCGCTGGCTGTCGAGGCCGACTTGCTGCAGCAGACCGACGTAGCTTATCTGCTTGAGCCGCTCCTGCAGCAGCATGTCCTGCAGCTGGGGGCTCTCCTTGCCCTGCTGACTGGCCAGATCGGCCTCGTGCAGATCGCAGCGCTCCAGACTGAACTTGTAGACTCGCCAGCTGGGGCGACGGGCCCCGACCTGGAAGAAGAGCGACATCAGGCCGCTTTGCAGCAGCTCCTCCCGGGTGGCGGAGAAGAAGTAGAGGTGGCTGCGCACCGAATGGGTAAAGCAGTAGATCAGGGTCTCTTTCAATTCTCCCTTCGCCGGCAACAGGGCCTGCATGCGGGTGGCCGAGAACAGGCTGGCGAGCATGTCGCGGTTCTTGGCGTCGCGCCAATACTCCAGGATGTGCTGGTTGTTCTCGGTGCGCAGGGCGATCTCGAGGCTGGGACTGTCGCCCGAGCCGAAGAACAGCGGCATGCCGGTCATGCGCGGCAGGTAGAACTGCTCATACCCCTTGATGATGGCCGCGGACAGCAGGTAGTCGACGCTGACCCGGTAGCGGCTCTTGTTGCTCTCGATGAAGTCATTCAGAAACTGGTCGAAGGCCGGGTGCTCGCCGGTCTTGATCAGCCTGAGCCAGTATTTCCCCTCCTTGCTCTCTTCCCCGAGGATCTGGTAGCTGACCGAATGGTGCAGGACGGGGTTGGGGTGATCCCGCTCCAGCCCGGTGAAGAACACCTCGACCTGAGCGCCGGTCTGGTAGTTGGGCAGATAGGGCACCGAAACCCGGATCCCGCCCAGAGAGAGATCGGAACTCTTGGCGAACAGCTTGTCGCCATCGGCGAACTTGATCACCACGGGGGAGCTGAAGTGCATCCGCTCCTGGCGCCGGCCATAGTAGCTGGCAAAGGAGATGGGATTGACGTCGTACTGGCGAAACGGGCTGACGGGGGGCTGGAGTTGGCCGTCGTTCTTGCCATGCTGGTATTTTTGCCAGTATTGCAGCGCTTCGTAGACCCCCAGGGTGTAGTCATCCTTGTAGAGGTAGCACTGGGACTGGAACAGGCCGATGGCCTCGGCCGGCATGAAATGGGTGATCCCTTCGAACTCGTGCACCAGGCACTCATCGCCCAGCTCGTCGCGCATGTCGATGACCCGGCGGCAGGGGGTGCATTTGCGTTTGAGCTCCATCTTGATCAGAAAACGGCTGTTGCTGTTCTCGTCCTGGGTCAGGCGATTGAAGATGTCATCGAAATCCTTTTCTCTGAGCAGAGGAATAAGTTGTTCAATCAGGTGCTGTTGTTGTTCTGATTCCATGTGTTCCTGCCACGGAAAGTCACTTTTCCGATTCTGGGTTTGATCTGTCGGTCGCAAACAAGTATATCAAGCAGGAATTCATCCTGTCCCCGAGTTATCCATGGCCAAAAACAAAACTGCCTATGTTTGTACCGAATGTGGCGCCGACTTCACACGCTGGCAGGGCCAGTGCAGTGAGTGCAAGGAGTGGAACACCATCAGCGAGGTGCGTCTCGGCTCGGTGACCCCGGGCAAGAGCGCCCGCTACAGCGGCTATGCCGGCGCCGTCGGCAGCCAGGTGCAGACGCTGGCGGAGATCGCCACCACCGAGATCCCCCGCTTCTCTTCCGGCTTCAAAGAGCTGGATCGGGTGCTTGGCGGCGGCGTGGTGCCGGGGTCGGCCATCCTGATCGGTGGCAACCCGGGGGCGGGCAAGTCGACCCTGTTGCTGCAGACCATGTGCGGCCTGGCCGAGCGAATGAAGACCCTGTACGTCACCGGTGAGGAGTCGTTGCAGCAGGTGGCGATGCGGGCATCGCGCCTCGGCCTGCCCACCGACAAGCTGCGCATGCTGTCGGAGACCTCGGTCGAGCAGATCTGCCTGATTGCCCAGCAGGAGCAGCCGCAGATCATGGTCATCGACTCCATTCAGGTGATGCATGTGGCGGATGTGCAGTCGGCGCCGGGGTCCGTCTCCCAGGTGCGGGAAGCGGCCGCCCTGCTGACCCGCTATGCCAAGCAGAATCACGTCGCCATTTTCATGGTGGGCCACGTGACCAAGGATGGCACCCTGGCCGGTCCCAAGGTGCTGGAACACTGCATCGACTGTTCCGTGCTGCTCGACGGCAGCCACGACTCCCGCTTTCGCACCCTGCGCTCCCACAAGAACCGCTTCGGGGCGGTCAACGAGCTGGGGGTTTTCGCCATGACCGGGCAGGGGATGCGGGAAGTGAGCAACCCTTCCGCCATCTTCCTCAGCCGCGGTGAGGAGCAGGCGCCCGGCTCCATCGTGATGGTGATCTGGGAGGGCACGCGTCCGCTGCTGGTGGAGTTGCAGGCGCTGGTGGACTACTCCCAGCTCTCCAATCCACGCCGGGTGGCGGTGGGGATGGATCACAACCGGCTCGCCATGCTGCTGGCAGTGCTGCATCGCCACGGCGGGCTGCAGATGGCGGATCAGGATGTCTTCATCAACGTGGTCGGCGGGGTCAAGGTAGAGGAGACCAGTGCGGATCTGGCTCTGCTGCTGGCCATGGTCTCCAGTTTTCGCGATCACTCCCTGCCCAAGGATCTGGTGGTGTTCGGCGAGGTGGGGTTGTCCGGCGAGATCCGGCCCGTGCCGTCCGGCCAGGAGCGGCTGCAGGAGGCGGCCAAGCATGGCTTCCGCCGGGCCATAGTGCCGCACGCCAATGCCCCCAAGCATCCCATCGAGGGCATGGAAGTGGTGCCGGTCAAGAAGCTGGCCGATGCCCTGGAGGCGCTGTAAGCAGAACAGGGTTCGCAGACGGGCAACAAAAAGGAGCGCAACGGGCGCTCCTTTTTATTGGGTGATGGGGCAGTGGCTCAGGGGTGGGGGTGTTCGAGATGCTCGCTCAGCAGCTGTTCCAGCTCCCTGTGCAGCAACTCTTCATCGCCGACGTTGAGCTCGATCATCCGTTTGAGATGGGTGGCGCTGTCGATATCGATATGGTGGCAGTAGAACCCCAGCTTCTTGCTGGCTTCATGGGTCAGCATGACCAGCATCTTGATCTCGATGTCACTGCCGCTCAGCACGAAGCTGAGTGAGTACTCTTTGTCGTCATTGCTTTCCCAGTCATCGGGCCGGATCAGCAGGGCGCCTTGCAGGGAAATATCGACCAGCTGGGTCCGCCATTTTTTATCGCCCTGGACGAGATCGGCCATGGTCAAGTAAAGGATCCGTGAAAAACGGCGACGCTCGGACATTCTCATCTCCTGTCAGCAATAGGTACGGGTGCTATAGGTCATGACATAGAGTGTAATGCACCTTGCACATCAGGATCTTGAACTGGCTCCGAAATTGGATATCAAACCTGCTGGGCGCTGAGTGACTCTACTACCTGCAGTGCCTTGATCAGCCGATCTTCCTGCTTGAAACGATCTTCCAGCACGGGGCCAAGCTGGTTCAAGTCTTCATCCAGCAGCAGCATCTGGGCCTCGTCCGCGTTGCTGTACTTGTCGTTGAACTCCAGCGCGAACTCGGTGCAGGCGCGGATATGGGGGTAGATGCGCTTGGCCAGCTCCAGCTTGTCGCCGCTGGCCTGTTCGAAAGCGGTCACCACATGGTGGTAGATCTCGAAGTGGCCGGCACTGACGTAGTCGACCAGCTGTTCGCAGAAACTTTGCAGTTCCACATGGCCCGGGAGCGAGCGCTGCTTGCTGTTGCGGGTGGGTTTCAAGCCGGCGAGGCGCATGTACTCGACCAGCAGTGCCTGTCTGGCGTCCAGCCAGTCATCGATAGCTCTGTGCTTTCCTGCCAATGCGCGTTTGGTTTGTTCCAGTTCAGTTAACATACTCCCTCCGTGGGGCATAGGCATGGAGTGCTATCGTGACAGGCCTCCGGCCTTTTTATGGACTGACGACACCTTCCTATAACTAGGGAAAATCCGGTTGACCGTCAATAGGGGCATGGGGATATTGTTACACCGGGTGGTGTTTTGGTTACAAGGCGCCATCATTTGCTCTCCTCTTCCCGTCAATTACGATCACGAAGGGGCGAGATATGTGACTATTTCCGCAGATCTTGATGAAAACCCCAGCATTCAAGCCAATCCGGCTGATAAAGCCTTTGCCTGAGTGTTTTTTTTTGAATAGAGTGGCCCGGTGCTAAATGCCCGATCATAAAGGAAATGTTATGAACAAAGCTCAACTTGTCGATGCAATTGCAGCCAAAGCAGATCTGAGCAAAGCTCAGGCCAAAGTTGCTCTGGAAGAGATCATCAATGGTATTACCCAGAGCCTGAAAGAAGGTGATGCTGTGCAGTTGGTGGGTTTTGGTACCTTCAAGGTGAACCATCGCGCTGGCCGTACCGGTCGCAATCCGCAAACTGGTAAAGAGATCCAGATTGCAGCCGCGAATGTGCCGTCCTTTGTGGCAGGCAAGGCGCTCAAAGACGCCGTCAAGTAATCCCCCAAAACCCGGCGCCAGCCGGGTTTTTTATTGCCATCGTCAGCGGAAATTGTTTCAGATACACTCAAGATATGGCGTGCGCTGTAGTGAGGTGGATGATGGAACAGAAAAATGCCATTCGGCAGGTTGCCGTACCTTGGGCTCCGTCCCGCCAACTCCCTCCGGGCCTGGTCGTGGCCGAACTTCATCAGGATATCTGGAGCGATTCCCTCACCATCATGCTGGGCAGGGCTCGCAGCATCGATCTGCCGCCGCAGATCCTGTGCCGGGTCTATTTCCGGCATATCTTCGCGGTGCGGGTCATGGAGGATTGCGATCTGGCCGAGGGCAAGGATAGTCATGCCATCGAGGAGCAGATCCAGCTCATCACCCCGTCCCGGTTTGCCAGCTGGTTCCATCAGGAGTCGGACGGCCTGCATCTGGATGAGGATCTGCAGCACTATCGCATCTCGACCTGGGATTACTGCGCCGATGTGCTGACTTCCAGGGCGCCCGAGCTCCAGTTCGTGGACAAAGGCGATTAGCGAGGCTGAAGAGACAATAAAAAAACCGGCAACACTGGGTGTTGCCGGTTTTTTTATTGGTCGATACGGGGTGAGTTCAGCCGAGCAGTTGATCCCGATGCAATCCCAGCACGATGAGCAAGCCGATGAAGTAGAAGGCGCTGAGCTTGACGCCCAGGATGGCGAGCAGACCGGCGCAGAGCCGGACGATGGCCTTGTGCAGCCAGGAACCAGTGAAGCGGTACATGGTTACTCCGCCGCTTCGGTGACGGCGAATTCCGGCACCTTGGCCATGGCATCCAGCACTACCTGGATATCTGCTCCCGGCTTGCAGGCATTTTCGCTCAGGTGACGGCGCCAGGCACGGGCACCCTGCATGTTCTGGAACAGCCCCAGCATGTGGCGGGTCATGTGGGAGAGATAGTTGCCCTTGGCCAGCTCCTGTTCGATATAGGGCAGCATCATCCGCACCACCTCGTGGCGACTCGGCACGGCGTTGTTCTGGCCGAATACTAGATTGTCCACCTGCGCCAGAATGTAGGGGTTCTGATAGGCCTCGCGCCCCATCATGACGCCATCCAGGCGCTGCAGGTGCTCGAGGGTCTGTTCAAGGGAAGTGACGCCGCCGTTGATGGAGATGGTGAGATCCGGGTAATCCTGTTTGACCCGGTAGACGCGGGGATAGTCTAGCGGCGGGATCTCGCGGTTCTCCTTGGGGCTCAGACCGCTCAGCCAGGCCTTGCGGGCATGGACGATGAAGGTATCGCAACCGGCGTCGCGCACCTGTTCGATGAAGGCCTGCAGAAATTCGTAGGAGTCCTGATCGTCGATGCCGATGCGGGTCTTCACCGTTACCGGAATGTCGACCAGATCGCGCATCGCCTTGACGCAGTCGGCCACCAGTGCGGGCTCGCCCATCAGGCAGGCGCCGAAGCGGCCGTTCTGTACCCGATCGGAGGGGCAGCCAACGTTGATGTTTACCTCGTCATAGCCACGCTCCTCGGCCAGCTTGGCGCAGCGTGCGAGATCGGCCGGATTGCTGCCACCCAGTTGCAGGGAGATGGGATGTTCCTGCTCGCTGTACCCCAGGTAATCCCCCTTGCCGTGAATGATGGCGCCGGTGGTCACCATCTCGGTATAGAGCAAGGTCTGGCGAGTCATCAGACGATGGAAATAACGGCAATGCCGATCGGTCCAGTCCAGCATGGGGGCGATGGAAAAACGCTGCGCCTGCATAAAAATCATCCGGGTTGGCTAAACAAAGGGGGCGGATTTTACCACAACGTGAGGCAGCCCCAGAAAATGAATTTTGTCACCGCGCCAAAGGGGGCCCTGTGATAGTATCCGGCTAATAAAAAGGGTAATTGCGTGATCATGAATCAAGACCAACTTTTACAACGAGCCGAACGACTCTGCGAACAACGTGGGATCCGCTTCACCCCTACCCGACGTCAGGTGTTCAGGCTGCTTGCTGCCCATGGCAATGCCATCAGCGCCTATGATTTGTTGGCCCAGTTGCAGCAGACAGAGGCACACGCCAAGCCGCCGACCGTTTATCGGGCGCTCGATTTTCTGCTCGAACAGGGTTTTGCCCACAAGGTGGAGTCGCTCAACGCCTTCATATTCTGCTGTCACTTCGACCATGCCCACCCGATGCAGTTGCTCATCTGTGACCAGTGCGGCGAGGTGGTCGAGCTGCATGATCCGGCGATCGATGGCGCGTTTTCCGAGCAAGCCAAGTTGCATGGCTTTACTATTACCAATAAGACGATTGAGGCACATGGCCAATGTGCTCGCTGTACGCCCACTGTAGGAAGTCAACATGAAGGCTGATTTTGTAAACCCGTTCCTGCTCTCCCTGCTCAATGTGCTCTCCACCATGGCACAGCTTGAGCTCAAGCCGGGCAAACCCAAGCGCAAGATGGACGAGCTGGCGCGCGGTGATGTCTCCGGCCTCATCGGCATGGTCGGCCCGCAGACCCGGGGATCCCTCTCCATCAGCTTCGAGAAGGGGCTGGCACTGGAGATCATGCGCCGCATGCTGGGCGAGGCGCCGGCCACCATCAATGAAGAGGTGACCGACATGGTGGGCGAGATCACCAACATGGTGACCGGCGGTGCCAAGCGCATGCTGGGGGAGAAGGGGTATGAATTCGACATGGCGACTCCCATCATCGTCTCCGGTATCAACCACACCATCACCCATCGTGCCGACGGCACCAAGATCATGATGCCGTTTGAATCAGATTACGGTCGGGCAACCATCGAAATCTGCTTCGAGTAACCCTATGTGGAAAGCGCTGAAATGGTTCTTCATCGGCTGGGCCCTGCTGCTTATCCTCTCTGACATCGAGATCACCACCTCGCTCTACAAGTACGAAGACAACCGGGTGCTCGTGAATTTTCCGCGTTGGCAGGCAGCACAGCCCTGGGGAACCTTTGAGTGGCATGCCGGGCGAGTGGAGACCCACTGGTACGGACTGGCCGGCAAACCCAAACCGGATCCGCTGCTGTAACGGCAGACCCCGCCCAACGAAAGAGGCCAGCTGATGCTGGCCTCTTTCGTTATTGGCTGACGGGTCAAGCGGCTTCTGCCGCCAGCGCCTCGCGGGGGCGTTGCAGCATGCCGAGGCCGCAGGTCAGCAAGGTCGGCAGCAACCAGGCCAGCCCCTTGTCGAACAGCGGCAGGAAGGCGAACGCATCCATCTGCATGCCGGCAGCGCCCAGCCCGTCCAGGCAGCCGAACAGAAAAGCCACCAGCAGCACGGCGCGAAACGCCAGCCGTGGTCGACCGAAACGGCCCTGTGCAAAGGTGACCAGCACCAGCGCGATGGCGACCGGATAGATGGCGACCAGGATCGGAATGGAGAGGCTGATGAGCTGGCTCAGCCCGACGTTGGCCACCAGGATGGAGACGCATCCCATCAGCAGTACCCACTTGCGGTATGTCCAGCCGGCCAGACCGTGGAAGTAGTCGGCGCTGGCGCAGAGCAGGCCGACCGCGCTGGTGAAGCAGGCCAGGGTAATGATGGCGGCCAGGATCAACTGACCGGAGTGGCCAAACAGGCTCAGCACATAGGCGTTGACGATGGCGCCGCCATTGTCGACGCTGGTCACCACGCCTGCTGCGCTGTTGCCGAGGTAGAACAGGGAGATGTAGACCGCCGAGAGACCAACCGCCGAGATGAGCCCTGCGATGGTCAGGTACTTGAACTGGCTCGGGTAGTCCTCGATCCCCCTGCGCTGCAGCAGGCCGATGATGAGGGCGCCAAACATCAGGGAGCCGAGGGTATCCATGGTGTTGTACCCCTCCAGCATGCCCTTGATGAGCGGCGTATCCGTATAGTCACCACTGGCCTCTGGCTGGGTGCCTTGCGGGTCAACCAGGACCCCGATCGCCAGGATCAGCAGCATCACCATCAAGACAGGGGTCATGTATTTGCCCACTGCATCCAGCAGCCTGCCTCGGTTCAGCGATACCAGGATCACCAGTGTGAAGAAGAGCAGGCTGTAGAGCAGCAGACCGTGCTGGCCGGCGTCACCCAGCCAGGGCTTGAGCCCCATTTCATAAGCCACCAGGCCGGTACGGGGGGTGGCGAAGGCCGGCCCCATGATGATGTAGATGGCAATGGCCAGCGCCGTGGCTGCCCAGGTCGGCAGATGGCGGGTCATCGCCGTCCAGCCACTGCTGCCCTGTCCGGCGCTGCCTCTGGCAACGGCGACCAGGGTCAGCAGGGGCAGGCCCACCGCCGTCAGCAGAAAACCGACCATGGCGGCCAGCAGATGCTCACCGGCCATGAAGCCGGCCAGCGGTGGAAAAATGATGTTGCCTGCCCCTAGATAGAACGCAAACGTCATAAAACCCAGTCCGAATATGTCGGACAACTTCAGTGATTTCGTCAAACCTGACCTCATCTGCCTTATCAGCTTGTTCTTGTTGATTGCACCCACTGCCTGGCAGATAACCGGATAACAATGCTTCCCTCTCCTGTGCCATCGGAAGATCGTCACAGGAGTACCATCTTGAGCATAAAGAAGAGATATTTGATCTCAATCACACATTAATATCTTGAAACAATTTAGTTGGCCAGAATAAATCACCGATAGAACTGCAGTTGGCGGAAGCGAGAGGGCAGAGCGGGAAAGAGCGTGTCTGCATGGCATAGCTGACGGGAAACCATGCCGGGCGAGATGGCACACAAACAAAAGAGCCTGCACAAGGCAGGCTCTTTGACATGGGGGGGAGCGAAATCAGGCGGCTTCGGCAGCCAGTTTCTCGCCGGAGCGTACCAGCATCCCGAGGCCACAGGCCAGCAGGGTCGGCAGCAACCAGGCCAGGCCCTTGTCGAACAGCGGCAGGAAGGCGAAGGCATCCATCTTCATGCCGGCGGCACCCAGGCCGTCTAGGCAGCCAAACAGGAAGGCAACCATCAACACGCCACGGAACACCAGGCGCGGGCGACCGAAGTAACCTTTCAGGAAGGTGACCAGCACCAGCGCAACGGCAACCGGGTAGATGGCAACCAGTACCGGGATGGAGAGGCTGATGAGCTGGCTCAGACCCACGTTGGCCACCACGGCGCAGATGACGCCCAGCAAGACCACCAGCTTCTTGTAGCTCATGCCGGTGAGGTTGTGGAAGAAATCGGAGCAGGCGGAGATCAGACCCACGGCGGTGGTGAAGCAGGCCAGGGTGATGATGGCGGCCAGAATGAACTGGCCCGGCTGGCCGAACAGGCTCAGTACGTAGGCATTGACGATGGCGCCGCCGTTGCTGACGTCGGTGGCGACGCCGGCAGCCGTATTGCCCAGCTGGAACAGGGAGACATAGACCACGGACAGACCGATGGCGGAGATGATGCCGGCGATGGCCAGGTACTTGAACTGGCTACGGTAGTCCTGGATGCCTTTCTGGCGCAGCAGGTCGACGATCAGGGCGCCAAACATCAGGGACGCCAGGGTGTCCATGGTGTTGTAGCCTTCCAGGATCCCTTTCACGAAGGGGCCATTCTGATAGTCGCCGGAAGAGACGGGCATGGAGCCTTGCGGCGCCACGAATACACCGATGGCCAGAGTCAGCAGCAACAGCATCAGCAGCGGAGTCAGGTATTTGCCGATGGCGTCCATCAGCTTGCCCTGATTCAGAGAGACCAGGATGGCCACCCCGAAGAACAGCACTGTGTAGGCAAACAGGCCGGCTTGGCCCATGTCGCCGATGAAGGGTTTGAGGCCCATCTCGTAGGCCACCAGACCGGTACGGGGGGCGGCGAAGGCCGGGCCGATGATGATGTAGATGGCGACGGCCAGTGCGGTGGCCACGCCGGCCGGCAGCAGCTTGGTCATGCCGGCCCAGCCGTTGCCGGCCTTGGCGACGGCAATGATGGTGATGAGGGGCAGACCCACGGCGGTCACCAGGAAGCCCAGCATGGCCAGAGAGAGGTGTTCACCTGCCATGTAGCCGGCCAGCGGCGGGAAGATGATGTTACCGGCGCCCAGATAGAACGCGAAGGTCATGAAGCCCAGTCCGAGCACGTCGGACAATGTGAGTGATTTCGTCAAGTTCAACCTCGTCTGTCTTGTAAACTATTGCTTGTTATAGTTTTTTATTGGTCGGTGACCGGCGTTGTTCAGGGGTAAAAAAAAGGAGCCCCGCTTGTTTTTTCATCGCAACCAGTGGTTTGAGCTGGTCTGGAGCGGGCGCTCGTTTAGGAGTCAGCATAATGGCGTGAAAAAATAGTTCAAGACGAAATTTACATCTTCAAATAGAAGGGGCTGGTCAGTTGGATATATCTGTCGGAATAGGTTCCCTCAGCAGAATGGATCACAATTTCACTCCTATCACACCTGTTTAATCCTCTGCCAAGTAGCAATAAAACACGATTTGCCTCTTTTCCCGCCCTGGTGATAACAGCTGTATAACAAACGGCATGCAGATCATAATCCGCCGAAATGCATAAAATTTCATCGGCCATGGCCGTCGGCACGACCAGTGCGACCTGGCCATCGGGGGCCAGCAAGCGGTCGCAGGCGGCCAGCAGAGCATGGCTGTCGAGGGCGCCGGTATGGCGGGCCATCGCTCTGGCCGGATCGCGAAATGACTGGCCCGCCACGAAGTAGGGGGGGTTGGCGACGATGAGATCGTAAGGGTCGGCCTGATACCCCTGAATGGCGCTCTCTATGATGGTGACCCGCAGCGGCCAGGGGGAGGCGGCCGCGTTCTCGCGGGCCTGCTGCGCCGCATGCTTATCCAGCTCCACCGCATCGATGCGGCAGTCGGCGTGGCTGCGTTGGGCCAGCATCAGGGCGATGAGGCCGCTGCCGGTGCCAATGTCGAGGATCCGGCGGGCCTTGCCGAGCGGTGCCCAGGCGCCCAGCAGAATGCCGTCGGTGCCCACCTTCATGGCGCAGCGATCGTGCTCGACGTGAAACTGTTTGAAGGTAAAACCGCTGTTTCGTGCCATTCGACTCCCGTCCTGTACCCGCCTCGCAGAAAATGGTCGGCGATTATAGCGGCTAAGGCACAGTCACCATAGGAGCCGACGACATAATCGCCTATAATCTGCCGTTTCCTTAATGACCGAGTATTGCCATGAGCCAGTCCTTTGATGATTTCGACCTGAATCCAGCCCTCAACCGGGCCTTGGCCGAGATGGGTTTCACCCGCCCCACCACCATCCAGCAGATGGTGCTGGAGCCAGCCCTGGACGGCCGCGATATTCTGGCATCCGCCCCGACCGGCACCGGCAAGACCGCCGCCTTCCTGTTGCCGGCGCTCCAGCATCTGCTGGACTTCCCGCGCCGCAAGCCGGGCCCCTGCCGCATGCTGGTGCTGACCCCGACCCGCGAGCTGGCGCTGCAGGTGACCGCTCACGCCAAGGCGCTGGCTGCCCACACCAATCTCAGCATCGAGACCATCATTGGCGGCGTCAGCCACGAAGAGCAGCTGCCGGCCCTGACCAAGACCACCGACATCGTGGTGGCCACCCCGGGTCGTCTGCTCGAGTACATCGAGAAAGAGGAGTTCGAGAGCCACGACATCGAGGTGCTGGTGCTGGATGAAGCGGATCGCATGCTGGACATGGGCTTCATCAAGGACGTGAACCGCATCGTCGAAGAGGCGCGCTATCGCAAGCACACCATGCTCTTCTCTGCCACCCTGGAAGGGGCAGGCCTCGAGAAGTTCGCCAGCGAGATCCTCAAGGAGCCGGTGGAGCTGCACGCCGAGCCGCCGCGCAGCGAGCGTCGCCCGATCACCCAGTGGGTTCACCTGGCCGACGACGCTGCCCACAAGCTGGCCCTGCTGGTGCACATCCTGAAGAACCCGGAAACCCAGAAAGCCATCATCTTCGTCAAGACCCGCGAGCGGCTGGCGGAGCTCTCCGGCCAGCTGCAGGCGGCGGGCGTGCCCTGCGCCTGGATCCGTGGCGAGATGGAGCAGGCCAAGCGCATCGAGTCGATCCGCAAGTTCCATGAAGGGGAGGTGCCCTTCCTTATCGCCACCGACGTGGCCGCCCGCGGCATCGACCTGCCGAATGTCAGCCACGTCATCAACTACGACATGCCTTACGGCGCCGATGTTTACGTTCACCGTATCGGCCGTACCGGCCGTGCCGGCAACCGCGGTTGTGCCATCAGCCTGGTGGAGGCCCACGACATGGCCATGGTGGCCAAGATCGAACGCTACACCGAAGAGCGCCTCAAGCGTCGGGTGATCGACGAGCTGCGTCCCAAGCACAAGGAGGCGCGGGTGCCGGTGAAGAAGAAAAAGCCGAAGGACGACAAGAAGAAGTCTGCAAAGAAGAAAAAGAAGTAAGCCTGCCCGCCACAACGGCCATCCCCGGATGGCCGTTGTGCTTTTTGGCGTTTGATGGGCCGGATGTCGGGCAGAAAAAAGCCGACGCATAAACGTCGGCCAATAAAAAGTGCTTACAACAGAGGATTCACCTATTCAGACTGGAGGATCCTGAAATTGGTTCCCTCGGGTCGTAATTAATTTTCAGCGCGTTTGAACATCAGGGTGTTGGCGTCGGACTCTTCCGGTACGAAGTAGTAGCCGTCGGCGTTGAACCCGGTCAGCTGTTCCACCTTGGTGAGTCGGTGCTTGATGATGTGACGGGCCATCATGCCGCGCGCCTTCTTGGCGTAGAAGCTGATGATCTTGAACTGGCCGTTCTTCTCGTCCTTGAACACTGGCGTGATGATACGCCCCTGTAGGGCCTTGGGGCGTACCGACTTGAAGTACTCGTCGGAGGCGAGATTGATCAGCACCTCGTCCCCCTGGGCGGCCAGCGCCTTGTTCAGGTGTTCGGTGATGATGTCGCCCCAGAACTGGTAGAGATCCTTGCCGCGCGCGTTGTCGAGCCGAATGCCCATCTCCAGTCGGTAGGGCATCATCAGATCGAGTGGACGCAGCACCCCGTACAGGCCGGAGAGCATGCGCAGGTGGGCCTGGGCGAAGTCGAGATCTGCCTCGCTGAAATCTTCCACCGCCAGCCCCGTGTAGACATCCCCCTTGAAAGCCAGCAGTGCCTGACGGGCGTTGGCCGGGGTGAAATCAGGCTGCCAGTCGGCAAAACGGGCGGCGTTGAGGCCGGCCAGCTTGTCGCTGATCTTCATCAGGCTGGCGATCTGGTCCGGGCTCAACTGGCGGGCGCGGCCGATCAGTTCGGCGGAGTGGTCCAGCAGCTCGGGTTGGGTGAAACGGGAAGTCACCAGCGGCGACTCGTAGTCCAGCGTCTTGGCCGGGGAAACCACAATCAGCATAACGATCCTTTATAGCGGTGACGCACGCCCCTCATTCATCCAGGGTGACGTTGTCGAGTGTGCCTGAACCCAGCTGCTCTCGGCCCGACAGCTTGATCAGCAGTCGCAGGTCGTTGGCCGAGTCGGCATGGGCAAGGGCCTCACTGTAGCCAATTTGGCCGGCACAGAACAGGGCGAACAGCGCCTGATCGAAGGTCTGCATGCCGAGTTCGGTGGACTTGGTCATCACCTCCTTGAGCCGGTGCATCTCCCCCTTGCGGATGATGTCGGTGATGAGCGGGGTGTTGAGCAACACCTCGAAGGCGGCAAAACGACGCCGTCCATCCGGGCTGGGCAGCAGTTGCTGGGCCACGATGGCGCGCAGATTGAAGGAGAGATCGAACAGGAACTGACGGTGTTTCTCCTGCGGCACCAGGTGCAGGATGCGGTCCAGCGCCTGGTTGGCATTGTTGGCGTGCAGGGTGGCGAGGCAGAGGTGACCGGTCTCGGCAAACTGCAGGGCAAACTCCATGGTCTCCTGGCTGCGAATTTCGCCGATCAGGATCACGTCAGGGGCCTGGCGCAGCGAGCTTTTCAGCGCCACGTCGAACGACGCTGTGTCTATGCCTACCTCGCGCTGGGTGATCAGGCTGCGGCCGTGCTGATGCACGAACTCCACCGGATCTTCCACCGTCAGGATGTGGCCGTCCACATGCTGGTTGCGATAGCCGATCATGGCCGCCTGGGTGGTGGATTTGCCGGCGCCGGTGGCACCGACGAACAGCACCAGCCCGCGCTTGGCCAGGGCTATCTCCTGCAATATGGGGGGCAGCGCCAGCTCGTCGAAGGTGGGGATGCGGGTCTCGATACGGCGCAGCACCATGCCCGGCAGCTCCTGCTGCCAGAAGGCGCTGACCCGAAAGCGGCCAAGCTCCTCGCGGTGAATGGCGTAGTTGGCCTCCTTGGTGCGCAGGTAGCGTTCGAAATGCTCCGGGCTCAGGGTCTCCTTGACCAGCGTCAGTGCCCTTGCCTTGTCGAGGGGCGCTTCTGCCAGTGACTGCAGGTGGCCGTTGACCTTGAGGGTCGGCGGCGTGCCGACCGTGATGAACAGATCCGAGCCTTTGCGGGCGACCAGCTCGGTCAGCAGGGCATCCAGATTCATAACGACTCCTTCCCTAGATTCGTCGTGGTTAGATGGTGTTGGGGTCGACCGCCTTGGCCTTGGCATCCAGCGCCGCCACCATGCCGCGGCTCACCAGCTGCTTGAGGCTCTGATCCATGGTCTGCATGCCGTGGGTCATCCCGGTCTGGATCACCGAGTAGAGCTGGGCGATTTTGTCCTCCCGGATGAGGTTACGCACAGCCGGGATCCCCATCATGATCTCGTGGGCCGCCACCCGGCCGCCACCGATGCGCTTGAGCAGGGTCTGGGAGATGACCGCCCGCAGCGATTCGGAGAGCATGGAGCGCACCATGTCTTTTTCCGCACCGGGAAAGACGTCGATGATCCGGTCGATGGTCTTGGCCGCCGACGAGGTGTGCAGGGTGCCGAACACCAGGTGGCCGGTCTCGGCCGCGGTCATGGCCAGGCGAATGGTCTCGAGGTCGCGCATCTCGCCTACTAGGATGATGTCTGGGTCTTCCCGCAGCGCCGAGCGCAGGGCGTTGCTGAAGCTCTTGGTGTCGCGGTGCACTTCCCGCTGGTTCACCAGGCAGCGCTTGTTTTCGTGCACGAATTCGATGGGGTCTTCGATGGTGAGGATGTGGTGATGAAAGTTCTCGTTGATGTAGTTGACCATGGCCGCCAGGGTGGTGGATTTGCCCGAACCGGTCGGTCCGGTCACCAGTACCAGGCCGCGCGGGTATTCGGCAATCTTGCGAAAGATCTCCGGGGCGTCCAGATCTTCCAGGCTCAGCACAGTGCTGGGGATGGTCCGAAATACCGCGCCGGAGCCGCGCGCCTGCTGGAAGGCGTTGACCCGGAAGCGAGCGAGGTTTGGCACCTCGAACGAGAAGTCCACCTCGAAGTTCTCTTCCAGTTCCTTGCGCTGGTGGTCGTTCATGATGTCATAGATGAGGGCGTGTACTTCCCGGTGCTCCAGGGCGGGCAAATTGATCTTGCGAACCTCGCCATCAACCCTGATCATCGGGGGAACCCCGGCCGAGAGGTGTAGATCCGAGGCTTTATGTTTTACACTGAAAGCCAATAACTCTGTGATATCCATAGATTTGTCATTCTCCCATCACAAGATCACGAACGAAACATGAGCCAGATTGCCGAGCACCTGCTTCAGGTAAAGGAACGTATTGTACAAGCCGCCAGCCGGGCTGGCCGACGCGGCGATCACATCCAGCTGCTGGCGGTCAGCAAGACCAAACCGCTGGAGGCCGTTTGCGAGGCCTATGCCGCCGGTCAACGCCGCTTCGGCGAATCCTACGCCCAGGAAGCGGCCACCAAGATAGATACCCTGCGCGAGCAAGGGGCCTGTACAGACATAGAGTGGCACTTTATCGGCCCGCTGCAATCGAACAAGTCCAAGCTGGTGGCCGAGCGGTTCGACTGGGTACAGAGCGTGGACAGAGAGAAGCTGATCGAACGCCTCAACAACCAGCGCCCGACCGGGCTCGCGCCGCTAAATGTCTGTCTGCAAATCAATATTAGCGGAGAGAGCAGCAAATCCGGAACGTCGGAACAAGAGATTTTCCGTCTGGCCGAACTGGTCTCCCGCTGCGAGCGGCTGCGGCTGCGCGGTCTGATGGCCATTCCGGAGCACACCAGTGACGAGGCGGTACTGGCTGTCCAGATGGCGCGTATGCAGACTCTGTTCACCGAGCTTGCGCGACAATACCCGGGCGTGGACACCCTCTCGATGGGGATGACCGAGGATCTCGAACTGGCGATCGGCCACGGCAGCACCATGGTGCGGGTCGGTACCGCCATCTTCGGTGCCCGCGACTATTCATGAGCAGGAGCCCGTGATGCGGTGCATGCGGGCTCTGCTTTCTTCAGATCACAGGAGTGTTTGATGCAGTACAGAACCCTCGCCTTTATCGGGGCAGGCAACATGAGCCGCAGCATCATTGCCGGCCTGGTTCAGGCGGGCTACCCGGCCGAGCGGATCATTGCCGCCAACCCAAGCCGGCCCAAGCTGGATGCGCTGGCCGGCGACTACGGCATTCGCGTCACCCAGGACAACGCCGAGGCGGCCCGGGCGGCCGAAGTGATCGTGCTGGCGGTCAAGCCGCAGCTGATGGCGGCCATGCTGAGCGCGCTGTTGGCACAGCTGGGCACGCTGGAGGGCAAGCTGCTCGTCTCCATCGCCGCCGGCATCAAGGTGGCACGGCTGGCGGAGATGGCGGGCGGCCACGGCCGGATCATCCGCACCATGCCGAACACCCCCTCTCTGCTGGGGCTGGGCATGACCGGGCTGTACGCCCCACCCGACATCGAGCAGGCCGATCGTGAGTTGGCCGAGCAGATGATGCAGGCGGTGGGCAAAACCCTCTGGGTGGAGCAGGAGTCCGGCATCAACGGCGTCATCGCCGCGGCCGGCAGCGCGCCTGCCTACTTCTTCCTGTTCATGCAGGCCATCGCCGAGGAGGCCGAGGCCATGGGCTTCTCCCCCGAGCAGGCCCGACTGCTGGTGCAGCAGACCGCCCTTGGCGCGGCTGCCATGGTCGAGCAGAATCCCGAGCTGTCGCTGCAGACCCTGCGCGAGCAGGTGACCAGCAAGGGCGGCACCACCGCCGAAGCGATCAAGACCTTCCAGCAGCAGGGGCTGATGCCGCTGACTGCACATGCCATGCAGGCGGCCGTTGCCCGGGCCGGCGAAATGGAAACCCTGTTCTGAACCCGATTTTCGTTACTCTCAGTTGCAACCTGGAGCCCAGATGAACACTGCTTACTTTCTGATTAACACGATTTTTGACCTCTATCTCATGGTGGTGCTGTTGCGCGTCTGGCTGCAGTGGGCCCGTGCCGACTTCTACAACCCCATGAGCCAGATGGTGGTCAAGCTGACCAATCCGCTGGTGGTGCCGCTGCGCCGGGTCATTCCCGGGCTGGGCGGGCTGGATCTGGCCTCGGTGCTGCTGGCGCTGCTGATCGCCTTCGCCAAGCTGGCGCTGCTCAAGAGCATGAACGTGCTGCTGGCTGACTGGCTCACCCTCAGCCTGTTTGCCGCCCTCACCGTGCTGAAGAAGGCCGGCTCCATGATCTTCTGGGTGCTGCTGATCCGCGCCATCCTGAGCTGGGTCAGCCAGGGTCGCAACCCCATCGAGTACGTGATGCACCAGCTGACCGAGCCCTTCCTGGCCCCCATCCGTCGCATTCTGCCGGCGCTGGGCGGGTTGGATCTCTCCGTGCTGGTCGCCTTTATCGGGCTGCAGGCCATAAACTATCTGTTGGGGGATCTGTTCGGCCAGCTGTGGTGGATGATTTGATGGCAGCCGTCCTGCGGGAAGGGGATGAGCTGGTATTGCATCTGATGATCCAGCCCAAGGCGAGTCGGGATCAGATCGTCGGATTGCACGGAGAAGAGTTGAAAGTGGCCATCACGGCGCCGCCGGTGGATGGTCAGGCCAACAGCCACTTGATCAAGTATCTGGCCAAGCAGTTCAAGGTGGCCAAGGGGCAGGTTCGCATCGTGCGGGGGGAGCTGGGACGGCACAAGACGGTCGCCATCGAGGCGCCCAGGCAGATCCCCGCCGAGGTCAGTGCCCTGCTGGACAATCAGGGTTAACACGAGAAGGATGACACCATGAAAACAGCCTGGATAAGCTGCCTGCTGGCACTGTTGCTGACCTTGCCCCTGCGGGCCGAACAGATGAAGGAGCTGGGCCCCTGGCAGGTGCACTACAGCGCCTTCAACTCCAGCTTCCTCACCCCCGAGGTGGCCAAGGCCTATGGCCTGGAGCGCAGTCGCTACAACGGCATCGTCAACATCGCGGTGCAGAACAAGCAGGGGGTGGCCCAGGCGGTGGGGATCACCGGCGAGGCCAAAAACCTCACCGGCACCATCCGCAACCTGACCTTCCAGGAGGTCAAGGAGGGCAACGCCATTTACTATCTGGCGGTGCTGCCCTATCGCAACGAGGATACCTACCAGTTCACCCTGAAGATCATGGGGGAGGGGCAGCAGCAGACGCTGACCTTCCAGCAGACCTTCTACGTCGATTGATGCCGGCAGCCGCCATTCCCTGAAAAAAGCCCCGAACGCAGGTTCGGGGCTTTTTTATGACTTTATGACGGCGAGTCGGTCGGCGGGGTGAAGTCGTGGATCTCCCCCAGTCGTGGGGTGAAGCGAGGATCCTGATCCCGGTTGTGTTCCACCCACTCCATGGCCTGGCAGAAGCTCTCCCGCTTCGAGAATTCGCTGCGCACCTGATCGATGGCCCGCTCCGCGCTGCGCCGTTCCATCTTGCTGGCCTTTCGGTCGCTGAACTGTTGCTGCTGGGCCAGCATCCATTCGGTGAAGGCCTGGCGGCACTGTGTTTCGCTGGCCGCCTGGGCGGGCAGGGTCAGCAGCAGAGAGATCATCAATACAAAACGCATAACAAACCGGTGATTGAGGGGGTGGTTGCCTGAAAGGGCGGCATTTTATGCCGAAAACTTGAGCATGAACAGAGGGCGATGGCAGAAGATCGGGGCCGGCATGGCCGGCCCCGGGCAGGATCAGTGCTTGACCAGGTAGAGCTGGCGGCTGTAGGCCACGTCTTCCGGATTGTTGATGGGGTAACCCTTGAGCCAGGGCTTTATCAGCCGGGCGTTGGTGTACTGATAGATGGGGGCGATCGGCGCCTCCTCCAGCAGTACGGCCTCGGCCTCATCGAACAGGCGGGCCCGTTCACGGGGATCCTGACTGTTGGCCGCCTTGGCCAGCAGGGCATCGTAGCCGGCGTTGGCGAAGCGGGCCATGTTGCCGCTGTGGTGGGAGCCCCACAGGCCGAGGAAGGCAGATGGATCGTTGTAATCGGCCACCCATGAGGAGCGGATCACTTCGAACTGGCCGCTCTGACGGCTGTCGAGATAGCTCTTCCACTCCTGGTTGGTGAGTTCGACCTGGGCTCCCAGCTTCTGCTTCCACAGGTTGGCGATGGCCAGCGCCATCTTCTTGTGCACCTCGGCCGTGTTGTAGAGCAGGGTCAGCTTGAGCGGGTTGGCCGGGCCGTAGCCCGCCTCCTTGAGCAGGGCTCTGGCCTTGTCGTCGAGGACCTGCTGGCTGCTGCTGGAGAGCAGGTTGGCCTTGGGCTCGAAGCCGGCGACCACGTCCGGGGTGAAGTGATAGGCCGGTTTCTCACCCGTACCCAGGATCTTGTTGGCGATGAGGCCCCGATCGATGGTGTAGGAGAGCGCCTTGCGCACCCGCACATCGTTGAGGGGGGCGCGCTGGGTGTTGAAGGCGTAGTAGTAGGTGCCGAGCTGATCCGGGGTATAGACCTCGCCCGGGATCTGCTGCATCAGCTTGTGATACTGCTCCTTGGGGAAGGACTCGGTGATGTGCAGGTCACCGGCCAGGTAGCGGTTGGTGGCCGCACTCTCCTGGTTGATGGGCACGAAGGTGACCCTGGTCAGCACGGTATGGGCGCGATCCCAGTAGTAGGGGTTGGGGGTCAGCTCCAGCTTCTCGTTCACCACCCGGTGACTGAGCACGAAGGCGCCGTTGCCGACCAGCTTGCCGGGCTGGGTCCACTGGTTGCCGTATTGCTCCATGCTGGCACGATGCAGCGGTGACAGGCTGGGGTGGGTCAGCAGGCTCAGGAAGTAGGGCACCGGCTGGGAGAGGGTCACCTGCAGGGTATGCTGGTCGAGGGCCTTCACACCGAGTTCCTCGGGGGGGAGCTTGCCGGCCACTATGTCGTCCACCTTGTCGAAGCGGGCCAGCTGGGCGAACCAGGCAAAGGTGGCGGCCTCTTTGGGATCGACCAGTTTGCGCCAGCCGTAGACGAAGTCGGCGGCCTGTACGGGATCGCCGTTCGACCAGCGGGCGTCTGGGCGCAGATGGAAGGTGAAGCGCTGATTGCCCTGGTTGTCCCAGCTGGCGGCCACCCCGGGCAGCACCTTGCCGTCCGGCCCCTGGGTCAGCAGCCCCTCGTAGAGATCCCGCAGCACCTGCAGCTCGGGCAGGCCGACCAGCTTGAGCGGACTCAGGCTCGCCGGCTCGTCTTTCAGATGACGCACGACGGCCTGCTCGACGGCGAGCTGGGTGCCGGGCGGAACATCGGCAGCCTGGACACAGGCACTGCCCAGCAGGGCCAGCAGGAGACTCCATCCTTTCATGGTTAATCCTTCAAATAGTGTGAAGCGGGGAGAAAACTCGGCGATAAGTGGTCGCCGACAGACGGGAAATCATGATATCCCGTTTGCTGGTCAGACCGCCAGTATGAGTCCCTTGGATGAGGAGACTCCCCGGCATCTTATTTGACCCGCCATTCGGGCAGAGGAGTGAGCAATGAGAGCATGGATCCTGTTGGCCCTGGCCATCAGTCAGGGGGCCTGGGCGCTGGCGCCGTGCGAGCGGCAGAGCCAGGTCGGCAGCTGGTGCGAGGCAAACATCGCCGCGCTGCACCCCACCCAGGGGGGCGTGGGCCAGATCCAGGTCGACAACACCCAGGCCGAGCTGACGGGCAAGAGCGCAAAACAGCTCGACAAGGTGATGAAAAAGAAAGAGATCCCCATCGTCATCGCGCCCGATGGCGGCTACTGGCTGGTGGACAGGCACCATCTGACCAAGGCGCTGTGGCAACTCGGGGTGAAGCAGGTTCGGGTCAAGGTGATCGCCAGGCTGCAGGACAAGGCCAGCTTCTGGAGTCAGATGCAGGGCAACCATTGGGCCTGGCTCAGGGATGAGCAGGGGCAGCCCCTCACGCCGGAACAGTTGCCGAGCCGCATCGACTTGCTACCCGACTATCCCTATCGCACCCTGGCCGGGTTGCTGCAGGATGCGGGCTATTTTGACAAGCGGGAGCAGGTCTATTTTGTCGAGTTCGCCTGGGCCAGCTGGCTTGGCCGGCAGATGGACTGGCTGCCGATCGACAGCGCCAACCTGGCGGCTCGCCTCTATCAGGCCAAGCGACTGGCGTGCAGCAACAAGGCGGCCGATCTGCCCGGCTACCCCGGCAAGCAGTGCCGGGTCAATCCGCCCGATAGCGACAACTGAGCGACAGGATGAAAGCGGGGGGGCCATGGCCCCCCGCTGCATCATGATCGGGTCTCGCCCCAGCGGGCGGCAGCCTGTTCCAGCAGTGCCACCTCGCCTTGTTGGATCAGTGGCAGCAGGGCCTGCACCTGTTCATCTGGCCACTCCCACCAGGCCAGCGCCTGCAAACGGGCAATCTCGTCCTCAGCAAAGCGCATCCTGATAACCTTGGCCGGCGTACCGGCCACCATGGCATAGGGCGGCACATCCTGATTGACCAGGGCACGTGCCGCTATGATGGCGCCGTCGCCGATGGTGACCCCCGGCATGATCATGGCGTCCATGCCGAGCCAGACATCGTTGCCGATGCGGGTGTCGCCGGCCGGGCGGTAGCTGCGCCGGAGCGCCTCCACATCTGAAAACGGATAGGTGCTGATGAAGGCCGTGTTGTGGGTCTGGTTGCCCCCCATGATGATCTTCACCCCGGCGGCTATTTGCACATAGTCGCCGATGTGGAGCTGATCGATGTGCCAGAGCGGCTCCCAGCCGGTCTCCGGGCTGCGGCTGAAACGGTCGCCGTGCAGATAGCGCACGGCATGCTCTTCAAAGGGGCCGTCCCAGGCGCCGGAGTAGTAGCTGTGCCGTCCCTTGAGATGGATGTTGGGGTTGCTCACCGTCAGATGCAGGTATTCGACCTGCGACCAGTGTTGGCAGGGTTTCATGGCTGTTTCCTCGTTCAAATGGATAGGGGTGGATGACGCGAGGAGTGCAGCTAATAGATCCAGACCAGCAGGCGGGGCACGCACAGGGTCGAGCAGCCCAGCGCCTGGGGTAAACGGGGTCGCAGCATGGGAAGAGGGATCCTGAAGGGGGAGCTCCCATGGTAAGCCATGCCGGGGCGGGAGCCAAGCAGTGCACCAGCCAGCTGGTCAAAACCTGCACAAAATATCGGGTTGATATTCATTCTCAACTGGGCATGATAAAAGTCCCACCCATCGACCTGGGAGATCGGCATGACCCATCAAATCTGGCAGCGTTACATGCTGGAGGCTGAAAATGCGCTGGGCGCCGGCGCGCTCGGCACCGCCATCTGCCTCTATCAACAGGCCCTCGCCGAGGTGTATGAACTGAGTGACGGCGATCTGGATGAACTGGCCAGCATGCGGGTGGCAACCTGCCACCGGCTGGCCGATTTCTGGCGCGCCATGGAGGAGCCGGCCTACGAGCTGCGCTACCTCAAGCTGGCCTCCGAGCTGGTCACTGCGCTGGTGCCCCAGTGTCCGAACCGGGAGTGTGAATCCCTCATCAGTGAACTGGGCTGCTGCCGGGCGGCGCTGCTCTCTTTCCTCAAGCGCCACCCCAATCCCGATATCGCCCGTCTGATCCAGTTGCAGGATCAGGTGCAGGGCTGCGAGCTGATCGGCCGTTTTCGCCTCAACTGAGGATCATTTACGGCCCTTGAGGCGCTGGGCGATCCGCGTCTGCGCCTCTTCCCCCTGCAGGGCGAGGGAGAAGGCGCGCGCCTCCAGATCGATGACGAAGTGCACCGCCTGCCTGAGCTCCTGTTTGAGCAGCGCCTTGCTCTTTTGCAGCGCTTTCGGCGCCTTGGCTGCCAGCTTCAGACCCTGCTCCCTGGCAAAGGGGAGCAGGGCTTCGGCCGTCAGCACCCGGTTGGCGAGTCCGAGCCGCAGCGCCTCGTCGGCATCGATGGCTTCGGCCAGCAGCAACAGCTCCGCTGCCTTCAGGTGACCCACGCTGCGCGGCAGCAGCAGGCTTGAGGCAAACTCCGGCACCAGCCCCAGCTCGACGAAGGGCAGTTGCAGACGGGCATTGTCGGCCAGATAGACCAGATCGCAGTGCAGCAGCAGGGTAGTGCCGATGCCGACCGCGGCGCCGCCGACCGCGGCGATCACCGGTTTGGGGAAGTCGGCCAGGGTATGCAGAAATTGCAGGATGGGGTCGTCGGGATCCAGTCCCGTCTTGCCCATGAAGTCTGCCAGATCATTGCCGGCGGTGAAGCAGTCTGGCTGTCCCTGAATGAGCAGGGCATGGATGGCGTCATCCGCCGTCGCTTGCCGCAATGCCTCGGTGAGCGCACGATACATGGCGGTATTGAGGGCGTTGCGCTTGTCGGGGCGATTGAGGGTCAAGGTGAGCAAGCCATCCTGCTGCTCGGCAATGATAATGGGGTCCATGTCTAAATCCTTGTTATTGCTGGCTGTCAAAGGCTTACCGCTGCGGTAAGCTTTGTTGCGTTTAACAACATCATAAAAGGATTTCAACCATGTTTAAACGTGCGTTCTATTCCCTGCTGGCCCTGGGACTGGCCGCTCCCGCCTTGGCCAAGGTCGAGGCCGTCGACGGTTATGTGCGCCTGCTGCCGCCGGGCTCGCCCAATACCGCCGCCTTCCTGGTGCTGAAGAACGATGCCGATCAGCCGGTCAAGCTGGTGGCCGCCGCCTCGCCCGAGGTGGGCCGTGCCGAGCTGCACACTCATCTGCACGAGAACGGCGTGATGAGGATGCGCCAGGTCGAGAGCATAGAGGTGCCGGCCAAGGGTGAAGTGGCGCTCAAGCCCGGCAGTTTCCACATCATGCTGTTCGAGGTGCGCGAGCTCTCCCAGGGCACCCCTTTCCCGCTGACGCTGACGATGGATGATGGCCAGCAGCTGGAGCTGAGCCTGCCGGTGAAGCCGGTTGAACCCATGGCGGGCATGCAGCACTGACATTAATGGACGCTTGTTCAGCTTTTTACACTGTGTATTCCCGTCGCTCTGGGTAAAATGATGGCCTTTCCAGTCCAACAAGAGAGTAACGTGATGAAGAAGACCTTGATTGCCGGTTGTGTGCTGGCCCTGTTCAGCCAGGCTGCCATGGCTGCCGATGACTGGCGTTTTGCCGCCGGTGCCGATGTATGGAATGCCCAGGGCAGCGGCCAGATCAACGGTGTCGGGGCCAACGGCAGCTACGACGAGAACTACAACTGGAGCGGCTACCTGCAACTGGAGCACGGTATCATCCTGCTGCCCAACGCCAAGTTCGAGATCTCCGATTTCGGCACCAGCGGCGGCGCCCTCAACAACGATCTGATGGCCTATGACCTGAGCCTCTACTATCGCCTGTTCAACAACGATCTGTTCCAGATCGATCTGGGTCTGACCGGTCGTCGCTACGATGGCGATTTCAACACCCAGCACTACTCCTATGACAAGGACGTGCTGATGGCCTACACCGGCGCCGAACTGCGCATCCCGGGTACCGGCTTTGCCGCCTTCGGCGATGCTCGCGTGCAGGATGCCGACAACTACGACTACCGTCTGGGTGGCTCCTACAAGTTCGCGACCGTACCGCTCAAGGTGCGCGCCGGCTGGCGTGATGCGAGCATGGACTTCGATCGCGTTGACCAGCGGGTAGACGGCTGGTTCATCGGCGGCGAATTCACCTTCTAAATTCCGGCAATCTCTGGTGACGATGCCCTCATCATCCCGATGACGGCATCCGGCGAGGAACGAACATGGGTCATATCATAGTGACGGGGGCGGGGTCCGGCTTGGGCCGCGCCTTGACCATAGGTCTGGTTGAACGGGGCCATCAGGTTTCCATGATGGGGCGTCGTTATCAGAAGCTGCAGGAGCAGGAGGCCTTGCTCGGCAAGGCGGTGATCGGCATTGCCGCCGATCTGGCGCACCACGAGGAAGTGGATGTCGCCTTTGCCGCCGCGGTGGAGTGGGGCGGCCTGCCCGAGCTGGTGCTGCATTGCGCCGGCGTGGGCGAATTCGGCCCGGTCGGCGTCTATACCGCCGAGCAGATCCGCCGGGTGGTGGAGAGCAACCTCATCTCCACCATTCTGGTGGCCCAGCAGACGGTGCGCCTCATCGGCGACAAGGGCGGGGTGCTGGCCAATGTGCTCTCTTCCGCCGCCCAGGTGGGCAAGGCCAACGAGAGTCTCTACTGCGCCTCCAAATGGGGGATGCGCGGCTTTCTCGAATCCTTGCGGGCCGAGCTGAAAGGCTCGCCGCTGCGGCTGGTGAACCTCTATCCGAGCGGGATCCGCAGTGAATTCTGGGACAACTCGGATCACGTGGACAGCAGCGGCTTCATGACCCCGGAAGATGCCGCTGCCTACATGCTGGATGCACTGGAAGCCAGAAGCAGTTGCCACGTGACCGATCTCTTTATCGGCCGCAATTTCTGACAAAAAGCCGCCATCATCCGGTTGCCATCGTCAGAAGACAGAAACAAAAAGCGCGCCATCGGCGCGCTTTTTTATACCTGCAAGGGGCGGGATTAACGGCCCAGCTTGGCCTTGAGCATGGCGACGATGTCGCTGATGGCCACTTCCTGCTTCTCGCCGGTGCGGCGGCACTTGTACTCCACCACGCCGTTGTCCATGCCGCGCTCACCGATGACGATGCCGTGCGGCACGCCCAGCAGCTCCATGTCGGCGAACATCACGCCCGGACGCTCTTTACGGTCGTCGAACAGCACGTCGACACCGGCGGCCTTCAGCTCGGCGTAGAACTGCTCGGCCAGCTCGGCGACGCGCACGGACTTGTGCATGTTCATCGGCACGATGGCCACTTCGAACGGGGCGATGGCGTCCGGCCAGATGATGCCGTACTGGTCGTTGTTCTGCTCGATGGCGGCCGCCACCAGGCGGGAGACCCCGATGCCGTAGCAACCCATCTCCATGGTGACGGACTTGCCGCCTTCGTTCAGCACGCTCGCCTTCATGGCTTCGGAGTACTTGGTACCCAGCTGGAAGATGTGGCCCACTTCGATGCCGCGTTTGAGCAGCAGCTTGCCCTGGCCGCACGGGCTCGGGTCGCCTTCCACCACGTTGCGCAGGTCGGCAACCTCAAAAGTGGCGATGTCGCGATCCCAGTTGGCACCGGTCAGGTGGAAGCCGGTCTCGTTGGCGCCACAGACGAAGTCAGCCAGGTGGGCGGCGCTGCGATCGGCGATGATGCGACCGGCAAAGCCGACCGGGCCGATGGAGCCAGCATCACAGCCGGCGGCGGCCTTGATCTGCTCGTCGTTGGCGAAGGTCAGCGGGTTGGCGACACCCGGCAGCTTCTCGGCCTTGATTTCGTTCAGCTCGTGGTCGCCACGCAGCACCAGTGCGATGACGGCCTGGTTGCCGTGCTCGTCCGCTTCGCCCAGCACCAGCAGGGTCTTGGCGATGGCGCTCGGGGCCACGCTCAGGAAGGCGGCCACTTCGTCGATGGTGTGGACGTTCGGTGTCGCGACCTTGGTCAGGGCTGCGGTGGCAGCGGCGCGCTCGCCAGCCGGCGCCAGCGCCTCGGCCATCTCGATGTTGGCGGCGTAATCGGAGCTGTCGGAGAAGGCGATCAGGTCTTCACCGCTCTCGGCCAGCACCTGGAATTCGTGGGAGCCGGTACCACCGATGGAGCCGGTATCGGCCTGCACCGGACGGAAGTTCAGACCCATGCGGGTGAACGCTTTGCAGTAGGCTGCGTGCATCTTCTCGTAGGTATCGACCAGGGAGGCCTTGTCGATGTGAAAGGAGTAGGCGTCCTTCATCAGGAACTCGCGGCCACGCATCACGCCGAAACGGGGACGAACTTCGTCGCGGAACTTGGTCTGGATCTGGTACAGATTCAGCGGCAGTTGCTTGTAGCTGTTCACTTCGTAACGGATCAGCGCGGTGATCACCTCTTCGTGGGTCGGGCCCAGCACGAAGGGACGGTTGTGACGGTCGGTCAGACGGCACAGCTCGGGACCGTAGTCATCCCAGCGGCCGGACTCCTGCCACAGCTCGGCGGGTTGCACCACCGGCATGGAGACTTCGATGGCACCAGCATTGTTCATCTCTTCGCGAACAATGTTCTCGATTTTTTTCAGAACCCGCAGACCGGACGGCAGCCAGGCATACATGCCGGAGGCCAGTTTGCGGATCATGCCGGCGCGCAGCATCAGCTGATGGCTGATGATCTCGGCGTCGGACGGGGTTTCCTTGAGAGTGGAAAGCAGATATTGGCTGGTACGCATCGCGGTAGACCTTAGCTAAGACGGGCGGCGGGGCCCTGGATAATTTCAAGAGCGGAATTTTAACAGGACGGGCCCTGCGGCCCAAGGGCTAAATTCGTACGATGGGAGAAAGCGGGGGCGTCGCCCCCGCTGCGGTTAGACCCGAAATTGCGACAGCAACCGCTGTTGCAGCAGGCTGGCCTGATGGAGAGAGGAGGCCAGTTGCAGACACTCCTGCGCCTCCTGCTCGCCAGTCTGGGCCTGCTGGCTGATGCCGGAGACCTTGTCCGAGGTGTGGCTCAGGGTATGGGAGAGCTGGCCGGTGGCGTCCGCCACCTGCTGTACCATGTCCGCCAGGTGGTCGATGGCGCCCTCCACCTTGAACAGGATCTGCTTGGTGTTGTCGGAATCCGCCATGCCCGACTCCACCGTCTTCAGGTTGCGCTGCATCATCAGGTAGGCGGTTTCGGTCTGCTGCTGGATGCTGTTGATCACCTCGTTGATCTCGGCGCTGGAGGAGGCGGTGCGATTGGCCAGGGTGCGCACTTCGTCGGCCACCACCGCAAAGCCGCGGCCCATCTCGCCGGCCCGGGCGGCCTCGATGGCGGCGTTGAGCGCCAGCAGATTGGTCTGCTCGGAAATGCCGCTGATGGTGGAGATGATCTGGCCTATCTGGCTGGCCTGCTCCTTGAGGGCGTTGATGGCGGTGGCGCATTCGCCCACCTCCATCACCACCCGCTGCATGCCAGCGCTGGCGGAGGAGACATACTGACTGCTCTCGGTGGTGAGCTGGCGCACCTCGTTGGCATTTTGCGCCGCCAGGCTGCAGTTGTCCGAGATGGTGGTGGCCACCTGCACCATCTGCTCGCTGTCATGGTGCAGCGCCTGGGCATGTTCGGCCGTCTGGCGGCTGCTCTGGCTGATGGCCTGAACCCGGTTGACCGAGGTGTGCACGTGCTCGCTGATGTGCTGATTGTTGTCCATGGTGGAGCTGATCATCTTCTGCAGCTTCTCGATGAAGCGATCCACGCTGCCGGCCAGCGAGCCGATTTCGTCGTCACGCCTGAGGTTGATGCGGGCGTTGAGATCCCCTTCACCGGCTGCGATGTCCTGCATGCGCCGATTGACTTGCAGCAGGGGCCGCACGATGGCGCGCACCAGCCAGAAGCCGCACAGGGTCACGATCAGCAGGCTGAACAGCAGGCCGCCCAGGATCAGACTCTTGGTATGGTTGATGATGGTGTTGAGCTGACCCACCTGATCCTCGACCGTGGCATCGCCCTTTGCCTCCACGTCGACCAGCAATTTCTTGAGCTGATCGGCGCTGCGCTCATAGCTGGTCAGCTGGCGTTGATATTCGCCAAGGGCTGCCATCCACTGCACCATCAATTGCTGAACCTCGGTTTCCAGCGCCCGATACTGGGTTGCCAGCGACTGGCCGGCAAACTCCCCCTCAGCGGGCACATCAAACAGTCCGCTGGCCAGCATGGCGTCGACCGCCTCCCGGTAGAAGCGGGTCGCCTCCTCCATCTCGCTCTGGATGGCGGGGGTGAGCCCTTCGCTCTGCATCTTCTCCAACGCATAGAGCTGACGCAGGAAGCCTATATTGGCCTCCATGCCGCCATCGGCCGCGTGCCAGCGGGTTGCCAGGCCGCCATTCCAGCTGATGGCCTGATCCGGTGACTGGGTGAGGCTCTCGACCGCGCCATCACCCACCACCTCGAGCTGGGTCGAGAGGCGGGACATGCGTTCAGAGCTGGCGCGCAGCGCCTGATCGAGGCGGGTAAACGTCTGGTAGAGCGCCAGCAGCTGTTCCTGCTGCTGCTGGTAGACCTGATGCTGCTGGTTCATGGTGTTGATGGCGGCGTCATCGATGAGCCGACCTTCGCCCACCCGGCGCATGGCGTCGGCGGTGGCGGTTCTGGCCTGCTGCAGCTCCTGCTCGTTGAGGGACATGCCTCTGAGCATCTTCTGGATGTAGAGCGACTGGTTGCCGAGCTCGATGGAGCCCTCCATGGCGCCGTCTGCAGTCTGCCAGGCGGCACCCAGCACATAGGAGAGCAGATCCGCCAGCCGCTGGCTGCCATACCAGCCGACGACGCCCATGCCCAGCGTGCAGCTGAGCAGAATGGCCAGCCCCAGGTTCGATGTGGTGACGATTTTCATGATTAAGGACCTTCCTTGGCTCCAAACAAACCCAATTTAGTGTTTTATCAGTGGCAACAAAATGCCATGCCAGATGGAAAATAAAGTTGTTGCCCGGCTCGGATCCAAGCATGGCTTGGAACGCACGAATGTGCCGAAAATCCGCTGTGGTCCCGCCGCCCTATGCTGGATACTTATCCAGTTATTCTTTATGCTATGAACCAATTTACAGATAGCTGGTTTGGCGAGGAGAGAGCCGTGATTGGTCGCTTGAGAGGCGTAGTCATTGAGAAACAACCCCCCGAGGTATTGCTGGAGGTCGGGGGCGTGGGCTATGAGGTGCACATGCCCATGAGCTGCTTCTATGATCTGCCCGAGATCGGCAAGGAAGCGGTCATTCACACCCATTTCGTGGTGCGGGAAGACGCCCAACTGCTGTACGGCTTCAATCACAAGCAGGAGCGGGCGCTGTTTCGCGAGTTGATCAAGACCAACGGGGTCGGCCCCAAGCTGGCGCTGGCCATCCTCTCCGGCATGACCGCCACCCAGTTCGTGCTGAGTGTCGAGCGCGAGGAGATAAGCTCCCTGGTCAAGTTGCCAGGGGTTGGCAAGAAGACTGCCGAGCGGCTGGTGGTGGAGATGAAGGACAGGCTCAAGGGGTGGGTCAGCCACGATCTCTTCTCGCCGGCCGAGATCACCCTGCCCGCGAAGGAGAGTGCCCTGTGGGCGCCGGATTCGAGCGAAGAGGCCGCCAGTGCGCTGGTAGCACTCGGTTACAAGCCGCAGCAGGCCAGCCAGATCGTCAGCAAGGTGGCGGTGGATGGCATGTCGGTGGAAGATATCATCCGTGAAGCGCTGCGCAGCCTGGTGTGAGGTAGAGAATGATTGAAGCGGATCGCCTCATTTCCGCCGCTGGCGGGCGTGAGGAAGAAGTCATCGATCGGGCCATCCGGCCCAAGCTGCTGGCCGATTACACCGGCCAGGATCCGGTCTGCGAACAGATGGAGATCTTCATCGCGGCGGCGCGCCAGCGCGGCGAGGCGCTCGATCACCTGTTGATCTTCGGCCCGCCCGGGCTTGGCAAGACCACGCTCGCCAACATAGTGGCCAACGAGATGGGGGTCAACATCAAGACCACCTCCGGCCCCGTGCTGGAGAAGGCCGGCGATCTGGCGGCGCTGCTCACCAACCTCGAGCCGAACGACGTGCTGTTCATCGACGAGATCCACCGCCTCAGCCCTGTGGTGGAGGAGGTGCTCTACCCGGCGATGGAGGATTACCAGCTCGACATCATGATCGGGGAGGGGCCGGCGGCGCGCTCCATCAAGCTCGACCTGCCCCCCTTCACCCTGATCGGCGCGACGACCCGGGCCGGCTCTCTCACCAGCCCGCTGCGGGATCGCTTCGGTATCGTGCAGCGCCTCGAGTTCTACAACGTCAGGGATCTGACCGACATCGTCGCCCGCAGCGCCCGCTGCCTCGGGCTCGACATGACGGAAGACGGCGCGCTGGAGGTGGCGCGTCGCTCGCGCGGGACGCCGCGAATTGCTAACCGTTTGTTGCGCCGGGTACGGGATTTTGCCCAGGTGAAATCCGACGGCCGGATTGACGGACCCATAGCGGCCCGAGCCATGGACATGCTGGACGTGGATAACGAAGGGTTCGACTTCATGGACCGCAAGCTATTGTTGGCTGTCATAGACAAGTTTCTGGGGGGGCCGGTGGGGCTCGACAACCTGGCTGCGGCCATCGGCGAGGAGAAGGACACCATCGAAGATGTGCTCGAACCCTATCTGATCCAGCAGGGCTTCCTGCAACGTACACCCAGAGGGCGGATCGCGACACCAAGAGCTTATGCGCATTTTGGCCTGCAACGGCCAGATGAAGGGTAAAAACAGCTGATTGAACAAAAAACCGCCTTCAAGGGCGGTTTTTTGTTATCCGGGCAAAAAAAGCCCACTGCGGATGCGGTGGGCAAAGACAATTCAGGATGGATGTTCACAGACAGTGAGTGCGTCTGGAGACAGACCGGTAAAAAACGGAATGAGCCGTCGCGAGGCCTCAGAGTCGGTTCATTTGATAGAGCTGAACGAACGAAAGCTTGTAGTAACGGATGGTTTTAGCAACAAACTTTTTCATCTTTAATTCCAATAGACAGGTTCGAAATGTTCATCGAATACGTACCGGGAACCCAGATTGACCGGCCTGTATCCAAGGGTATGCCCTCACTGCGAGGCGCATTGTAGGAGCTCTGTCGGACTCGGACAAACAAGAAAAATTACCCATCTCAGATTAGATTAACTAATCATTTGATGGTCTTGTCGAATTAGCATGGATATGCGTTTTTATTGGTTTTTAATTAGTTTTATTCTGGCTGGGGACAAGCGAGGGAAACATGATGAAAACACCCTTGAGAGTTGTTTTTTAACAGAAGCATTACTTATTTGCTTCAAGATTAAAGTTGATTTAAATCAATGATTTGCGATTTTTATTTTTTTGTGACCCAGCTCTCTAAAATAAATGGAAAGGGTCGTGAAAATGCCTTTGAAAGGCATGTATTGATGGTGGTTTTACATTGATTTCAATCAAATAAAGGTGATATAAAACTCAGGTCATTATGGGCGGGAATAAAGCAAGCTTGATTGTTTTGCAATTGTTAAACATTAGCTTTTTTTGTTCCCTATTATTGCCTTGTTGTTAATGTGGTGGCAGTCGAATCCGGTCGTCAGTGCAAAACTGGAACATGACCGATAATTCGGGGACTTCCAACGGAAGCTTTGTCTTAAAACTTAAAATAGCCGTGCCAATAATCGGTGAGGAAACATCATGATTGCTGAGCATGTGGTAGACCTATCGCGGTTCCAATTCGCTGCGACGGCCCTTTATCACTTCCTGTTTGTGCCCTTGACGCTCGGAATGGCCTTCATTCTGGCGATCATGGAGTCTGTCTATGTGATGACCAACAACCCTGTCTACCGGGACATGACCAAGTTCTGGGGCAAGTTGTTTGGTATCAACTTTGCCCTCGGGGTCACCACAGGGCTGACCATGGAGTTCCAGTTTGGTACCAACTGGGCCTACTACTCCCACTATGTCGGCGATATCTTTGGGGCCCCGCTGGCCATCGAAGGTCTGATGGCATTCTTCCTGGAATCCACCTTCGTCGGTATGTTCTTCTTCGGCTGGGATCGGCTCTCCAAGCGTCAGCACCTGGCTGCGACCTGGTTGATGGCGCTCGGGACCAACCTCTCCGCGCTCTGGATCCTGGTTGCCAACGGCTGGATGCAGAACCCGGTCGGTGCCGAGTTCAACTTCGAAACCATGCGCATGGAGATGGTGAGCTTCGCCGATCTGGTGTTCAACCCGGTTGCCCAGGTGAAGTTCGTCCACACAGTGGCGGCAGGCTATACCACAGGCGCCATGTTCGTACTGGGCATCTCTTCCTACTACCTGCTCAAGCATCGTGACGTGGCCTTCGCCCGTCGCTCTTTCGCCATCGCGGCCGCGTTCGGCATGGCGTCCATCCTCTCCGTGCTGATCCTCGGTGACGAGTCCGGCTACGAGACAGGTGAAGTGCAGAAGGTGAAACTGGCGGCCATCGAGGCTGAGTGGAACACCGAGCCTGCGCCTGCCTCCTTTACCCTGTTCGGCATCCCGAACCAGGAAGAGATGCGCACCGACTACGCCATCAAGATCCCTTATGCCCTTGGCATCATCGCCACCCGTTCGCTGGACGGCCAGGTGACCGGTCTCAAGGATCTGAAGAGCGAGCACGAGCTGCGTGTGCGCAACGGCATGAACGCCTACGAGCTGCTGACCAAGCTGCAGTCCGGCGACAAGTCTGACGATACCCGCGCCCGCTTCGACGAAGTGAAGCAGGACCTGGGTTACGGTCTGCTGCTCAAGCGTTATACCTCCAACGTGACCGATGCCACCGACGAGCAGATCAAGGCCGCCGTGGATGACTCCATCCCGCAAGTGCTGCCGCTGTTCTTCGCCTTCCGCATCATGGTTGCCTGCGGCATGCTGATGCTGGTGCTGATCGGCCTGGCCTTCTATGACAGTACCCGTCACAAGATCGGCGAGCGCAAGTGGTTGCTCAAGGCGCTGCTGTACGGCATCCCGCTGCCCTGGATCGCCATCGAGTGTGGCTGGTTCGTCGCGGAATACGGTCGTCAGCCCTGGACCATCGCCGAAGTGTTGCCGACTTCGGTCTCGGCCTCCAACGTGCCGGCCTCCGAGATCTGGTTCTCCCTTATCGGGATCTGCCTGTTCTACACCGTACTGCTGATCATCGAGATGTACCTGATGTTCAAGTACGCGCGTCTGGGCCCAAGCAGCCTGAAGACCGGCAAGTACCACTTCGAACAGAGCAAGGCATAAGGAGAGCAACCCATGTTTGATTACGAAATGTTGCGCCTGGTCTGGTGGGTGCTGGTCGGCGTCCTGCTGATTGGCTTCGCCATCACCGACGGCTTCGATATGGGGGTGGGCGCACTGCTCCCCTTCGTCGGCAAGAAAGATGTTGAGCGTCGGGTGATGCTCAACACCATGGGCCCGCACTGGGAAGGGAACCAGGTCTGGCTGGTGACCGCCGGTGGTGCCCTGTTTGCAGCCTGGCCCATGGTGTATGCGGCAGCCTTCTCCGGCTTCTACATCGCCATGATCCTGACCCTGATGGCCCTGTTCTTCCGCCCGGTCGGTTTCAAGTACCGTTCCCTGCGTGAAGATGCCAAGTGGCGCAGCAACTGGGACTGGGCGCTGTTCGTCGGTAGCGCGGTACCGCCCATCGTGTTTGGCGTGGCGTTCGGCAACCTGCTGCAGGGCGTGCCGTTCGACTTCAACCAGTTCATGATGCTGACCTATCACGGCAACTTCTTCGGTCTGCTCAATCCGTTCGGCCTGCTGGCCGGTCTGGTGAGCCTGTTCATGCTGGTCACCCAGGGCGCTACCTGGCTGATGATGAAGACCGACGGTGAAGTGCTGGCCCGCTCCCGCACCGCCGCCATGATCTGCTCGCTGGTGACCCTGGTGCTGTTCGCACTGGCCGGTTTCTGGGTCAGCGGCATGGAAGGCTATGTGGTGGTCAAGGCCGCCGCGACCGATGCCGTCTCCAATCCGATGAACAAGGAAGTGGTGCGTCAGGCCGGTGCCTGGATGAACAACTACAGCCTCTATCCCTGGATGGTTGCGGCACCCGTGCTGGGTCTGGCGATGAGCCTGCTGACGTCGCTGTTTGCCAAGCTGAACAAGGGCTGGCTGGCGTTCACCTGCTCCTCCCTGGCGATTGCCGGCGTGATCCTGACTGCCGGCTTCTCCATGTTCCCGTTCGTGATGCCCTCAAGCCTTGAGCCGTCACTGAGCCTGACCATGTGGGATGCCACCGCTTCTCTCAACACCCTGCGGGTGATGACGGTAGCGGCCGCCATCTTCGTACCGATTGTGCTGGGTTATACCCTGTGGACCTACATCAAGATGTTCGGCCGGGTGACCAGCAAGCACATCGAAGACAACCAACAATCGCTCTACTAAGAAGGTGCCCTGATATGTGGTATTTCACCTGGATCCTGGGTCTGCTGCTGGCTTGTGCATTCGGCATCATCAATGCGCTGTGGCTGGAACACACCGAGAACATGGATCGCCAGATCGATGAGAACAAGTGATCGACTCGCCCGGTTGGCCGCTCCCCTGGAGCGCCAACCCTGGCAGGGGTTGATGCTGGTAGCGGCGGCCCTGTTGGCCGTCGCTATTTTACAGGCCCCCAATCTGGTGGCCGCCAACACCAGCGAACACGGCCTCTGGCTGGCGCCCTGGCTGATGTGGGCGGTCTGTTGCGGGGTCATGCACGGGCTGGGATTCCATCCCCGCAGCCTCGTCGGTCGCGTGCTGTTTTTCCCCTGGCTCGCCTTGCCCAGTTTGTTGTACGGGCTCTGGCTGACCCAAGGCTATTTCCTTTCATAAAAAACGGGGGGAGGCAGGATTTCCCTGCTTCCCCCTGCTTCTTTCCTATTCAGCCCTGCGCTATGATAGCCCCCCATCTGACTGTCGTATGGATCACAGATTGTTATGGGGGAAGTCTCTGAGTTTCCGGTGCGTGTCTACTACGAAGACACCGATGCCGGGGGCATCGTCTACAACGCCAATTATCTCAAGTTTATGGAACGTGCTCGCACCGAGTTCCTGCGTGCTGGCGGCATCGAACAGGATGTCCTGCTGGGCGCCGGGTACGCGTTTGTGGTGAGTCGAACAGAGATCGATTTCCGCTCGGCGGCCCGTTTTAATGAGCTTTTGACTGTATTGACGCAAGTGACCGAAGTGAAACGCGCCTCCATGCGCTTCTCACAACGGATACTGGCGGCTGATGGACGACTGATCACCCAGGCCATGGTACAGATAGCCTGTGTCAGTCATCCGCATATGAAACCTGTTGCAATACCTGAAAATGTGAAGGGAGTGCTGTTAAGTGCACGCTGAAATTTCGTTTATTGGCCTGTTTTGGCAAGCCAGCCTGTTGGTAAAACTGGTCATGATGACCCTGATGGGCATGTCGGTCGTCTCCTGGGCGCTGATCATCCAGCGCTCCAAGGCCATCAAGGCAGCCAATATCGCATCGGAGCAGTTTGAAGACAGATTCTGGTCCGGAGTCGACCTCAACCGTCTCTACCAGGAGTCCTCTTCCCGCCGCGACGACATCGAAGGCATGGAAGACATCTTCTACTCCGGCTTCAAGGAGTATGCCCGTCTGCTCAAGGCCGGCGCCCGTGGTCAGGATGCGGTGATGGACGGTACCTACCGTGCCATGCGCGTCTCCCTCTCCCGCGCGGTGGACGATCTCGAGTCCAACCTGCCGATCCTGGCGACCATCGGCTCCATCAGCCCCTATATCGGTCTGTTTGGTACCGTCTGGGGGATCATGAACGCCTTTATCGCCCTGGGTCAGGTGCAGCAGGCAACCCTGCAGATGGTGGCCCCTGGTATCGCGGAGGCGCTGATCGCCACCGCCATGGGTCTGTTTGCCGCCATCCCGGCCGTTATCTTCTACAACCGCTTCTCCAACAAGGTCGAGCGGCTGGAGAACGCCTACGCCAACTTCATGGACGAGTTCACCACCATTCTGAACCGTCAAATTGCTCAGCAGCAGGGTGATCAGTAATGCAAACCTATCAGCGGATCCGGCGCAAGAAGGTGGCCGAGATCAACGTGGTTCCCTATATCGACGTCATGCTGGTGCTGCTTATCATCTTCATGGCGGTGACGCCCGTGATCACGCAAGGGGTCAAGGTTGACCTGCCGCAGGCGGAATCCGAGCAGTTGCCGGAAGATGCCAAGCCGCCCTTCATCGTCAGCGTCAATACCGAAGGCGAGTACGTCATCAAGGCCGGTGAGGCCGAAGACGAACCTGTGCCGAGCGGGACGCCCGAGGCGATGCAGCAGTACATCACCGAGAAGGCCATGGGTTACCTGGCCATCAACCAGAACGCCCCCGTGGTAGTGGCCGGTGACAAGTCGGTGCGCTACGAAGAGGTGATCCTGCTGATGGTGGCCCTCAAGAAAGCCGGTGTGCCTCAGGTCGGCCTGATGACAGATCCGGTGAACTGACGGAGATGGATGTGAAGCGTGGTATTTCCGGTTATCTCATCGCGTCGCTTCTGCTGCACCTGATCATCGGCATCATCCTGTTTGTCGGGCTCGACTTCAGCAAGCCGAAGCGACCCGAGTCGAAGGGGCAGATCGTCAATGCCGTCATGCTCGACGAGAACTTCCTCAACGAGCAGGCCAAGCAGATCCAGCAGCAGAAGGCTCAGCCCAAGCCGCAGAAGGTAGAGAAAGAGAAGGATAAGGAAGACACGGACATTGCCAAGCGCGAGCTGGCCCAGCAGCAGGAACGGTTGCGGATTGCAGAGGCCAAGCGCAAGGAGGCCGAGGAGGCCACCCGCAAGGCCGAAGTAGAGAAGCAGAAGAAGCAGGCCGAGCAGAAGCAGGCGGAAGAGAAGGCCCAGAAAGCCGAGGAAGCCCGCAAGCTCGAAGAGCAGAAGGCCAAGAAGGCGGAGGCCGAGCGCAAGGCCGCGGAAGAAGAGAGCAAGGCGCTGGCGCTGAAGAAGAAAAAGGAACAAGAGAAGAAAGAGGCCGAAGAGAAGGCCAAGGCTGAGGAGGCCAAGGCCAAGAAAGCGGAAGCCGAGAAGAAAGCCAAAGCCGAAGCCGAGAAAAAAGCGAAGGCAGAAGCGGACAAGAAAGCCAAGGCGGAGGCCGAGCAGAAGGCCAAGGCTGAAGCCGAGAAGAAAGCCAAGGAAGAGGCGGCCAAGAAGGCAAAAGCTGACGCAGAGAAGAAAGCCAAGGCAGAGGCCGACAAGCAGGCCAAGATCGCGGCTGAACGCAAGCGCAAAGCGGCCGAGGAGGCCAAGCTGCAAAAAGAGATGGAAGACATGATGCAGCAGCAGCTGGCGGCTGAGGCCAATGCCCGCAGTCAGGCGGCATCGGCGGCGGCCAAGGGTGAAGTCGACAAATATGCGGCGCTTATCAAGGCGACTGTTGAGCGATATATGATTTTGGATCCCACCATGCGGGGCAAAACATGTACTATCGGCGTACGTCTTGCGAGCACTGGCTTTGTCATCTCGGTAGATAACGGCCAGGGTGACCCGGCGGTATGTCGTTCCGGCAAAGCAGCCGTACTGAAGGCCAATCAGTTGCCGGTACCCAAGGATCCTGCGGCGTTCGAGATGTTGAAGGAGTTCAACCTCAAGCTGGAACCTAACATCTAGCACTGATGGCGAGGGGATCGAGTAAGGTGGTTGGCAGCGTCTTGCCGAGAAAGGAAGTTAATCTCTCATTATTTTGGAACCGAGTGTTTAAGCCATGATAAGAAAAGTGTTTTTTGCTTTGGTTGGCTGTTTGTTGCTGGGTCAGAGCGCCCAGGCGGCCTTGGACATCGTCATCACCGGCGGTATCGACAGTGCACGACCGATCGCCGTCGCCCCCTTCAAGTGGGAAGGCAATGGCCAGCTGCCGCAGGACATCGCGGAAGTGGTCTCCAACGACCTGATGCGCAGCGGCAAGTTCAGACCGCTGGCCCGTGGCCAGATGCCGCAGACCCCGAGCTCCAGCGGTGAAATCAACTTCGCACCTTGGGCCTCCCAAGGCGTCGAAGCCGTGGTGGTCGGTTCCATCGCCGCCGTCGGCGACGGTACCTACAAGGTCAACTTCGAGCTGGTCGACGTGCTCAAGGGCCAGCTGGCCAAGACCCAGGGCGGCGAGAGCAACGGCTACATCTTGGACAGCCGGATGGCGACCATTCCGGGTGCCCAGATGCGCCAGTTTGCCCACCGCATCTCCGACATCGTCTACGAGCGACTGACCGGCGAGCGTGGGGCCTTCCTGACCCGTCTGGCCTATGTCTCCGTGCAGCAGGGTACCCAGTTCCCGTATCAGCTGCGGATCTCCGACTACGACGGTTACAACGAGAAGACCCTGCTGCGTTCCCGCGAGCCGCTGATGTCCCCGGCCTGGTCGCCGGACGGCAGCAAGCTGGCCTACGTGAGCTTCGAGAACCAGAAATCCGAAATCTACGTGCAGGACATCTACACCCAGCAGCGCAGCCTGATCACCAGCTTCCGCGGCATCAACGGGGCGCCGGAGTGGTCTCCGGATGGTCGTCGTCTGGCTATCGTTCTCTCCAAGGACGGGTCACCGAACCTCTATGTCGTTGATGTTGCTAGCAAGCAGCTGACCCGCGTCACAACCAGCCGGGTAATCGACACCGAACCCTCCTGGATGCCGGACGGTCAAAATTTGCTGTTCACCTCTGAACGTGGTGGCAAACCCCAGATTTATAGCGTAAATTTGGCGACTGGCATGACTCGCCGGATGACCTGGGAAGGTGAATCCAACCAGGGTGCGTCCATTACTCCTGATGGCAAAATCATGGTGATGGTGACCCGGGTTCAGGGGCAATACCGTATCGCCCGTCAGGATATGGAAAACAATGCCCTGCTGGTCCTTACCCAGAGCGCGCTGGATGAGTCGCCAAGTGTGGCTCCCAATGGCAGCATGATCATTTATGCCACCATCTATCAGGGTCGTAAGAGTCTCGCATTGGTGTCGACTGATGGTCGCTTCAAGGCTGTGCTTCCGACCAGTAGCGGTGAAATTCGTGCACCAGCTTGGTCGCCCTTCTTGAATTGATAAAAATCCAATTGTTTTTTGTTTTGTTATAAAGGTTTAAGGAAATAGCATGCAACTCAATAAACTGCTCAAGGGTTTGGCCATCGCACTGCCACTGTTCACCCTGGCCGCTTGTAGCTCCTCTTCTGATTCCGATGCCGCTGGCGCCGAATCAGGCATGACCGACGGCATGGGCGGTGTACAAACCGGTGGCGCGAATGGCATGTTGTCCCCGGAAGAGCAGATGCGTCAGAAGTTCGAAGCGCTGCAGCGTGACAACGTGATCTACTTCCCGTTCGACGGTTACGACATCCAGGGTCAATACGCCGACCTGCTGGATGCCCACGCCAGCTACCTGCGTGAGCGCCCGAGCGTCAAAGTACTGATCGAAGGCCACGCCGACGAGCGCGGTACTCCGGAGTACAACATCGCGCTGGGCGAGCGTCGTGCCAAGGCTGTTGCCAAGTATCTGCAAACCCTGGGTGTGCAGGCTGAGCAGCTCTCCATCGTCAGCTATGGCGAAGAGAAGCCGCTGGATATGTCTCACACCGAGGATGCCTTTGCCAAGAACCGCCGTGCGGTCCTGGTTTACTAAGGTTTGAATCGAACGAAGTTCGTTTATATGCAAGCGGCCATTTCGATGGCCGTTTTATTTGCACTAAACGCCAAGGTTTGATCCGAATGAAATCTGTATAAGCGAGCGACGATGGCGCTGGCCGTTTTATTTGCACTAAACGCTAAGGTTTGATCCGAATGAAATCTGTGTACAAGCAAGCTGCTGTTGCGCTGGCCGTATTGGTTGCTCTGAATGCGCAAGCGGCGGCACCGGTGAGCGATCTGAGCGGTGACTCGGGTGGCGGGGTTGTCCTAAGCGGCAACAACGGCGCCATCGTGCCCACCGGCAGCCTGGAAGACAGGGTTGCCCTGCTGGAGCGCACGCTCAACGCCCGTCTGCGCCTGCAGGCCGATTTGCAGCAACAGGTGGATGCCCTGCAAGGGGAGGTCTCCGAGCTGCGTGGCCAGCTGGAGCAGCAGACCTACCAGATGGAACAGTCGCAGGAGCGTCAGCGCCAGCTCTATCAGGAGCTCGACAAGGTGGCCAACAGCCAGCCTGCTGCTACGCCAGCAGCCCCGGCAGCCGCCGCTGCGAGCGCGACGCCGGCCGCCGCGGCCAACTACTCCACCAACCAGAACGAGAATCAGGCCTATGATGCGGCCGTGAACATGGTGCTCAAGGAGAAGAACTACGACAAGGCAATTCCGGCCTTCGAAGGGTTCATCAAGCAGTTCCCGAGCTCCAGCTATGTTCCCAACGCCCATTACTGGCTGGGTCAGCTGCTGTTCAACAAGGGGGATCGGACCGGCGCTGCCGCCCAGTTCACCACGGTGGCCACCAAGTTCAGCAAGTCTCCCAAACGAGCCGACGCCCTGTTGAAGCTGGGCATGCTGGCACAACTGGATGGCAAGAAGGCGGAAGCCAAGAACTTCTATGAGCAGGTGATCAAGGGGTATCCCAACACCTCGCCGGCCCAGCTGGCCAAGCAGAGTTTGAGCAAGCTGTAACTTTGCCGCATGTCACTGTTTTCGTAACAGTCTTGTAAATACAGCCTCGCTTTGTATGCGCAGTGAACAAACAGATGGAATTTAAGATTTTTCTGTTGCGCCAGGATGATAAATCCGTAATATAGGCCGCCGTCAGAGCCGGTGCAGCATTGCAGTTGGTCCTGGTCGTGGTGAGGGTCGTTAGCTCAGTCGGTAGAGCAGTTGACTTTTAATCAATTGGTCGCTGGTTCGAATCCAGCACGACCCACCATTTCTCCACCAGGTGGAGACAGAATTCCCAGGTCGTTTAGCTCAGCTGGGAGAGCACCTCCCTTACAAGGAGGGGGTCACTGGTTCGATCCCAGTAACGACCACCAGTTTTAAGCTGTTTGCCAAGGCAGGCAGTGAAAGAGGCAAGTCAGGTGTGGGTCGTTAGCTCAGTCGGTAGAGCAGTTGACTCTTAATCAATTGGTCGTAGGTTCGATCCCTACACGACCCACCAATTTGCCCAGATGAATTCCCAGGTCGTTTAGCTCAGCTGGGAGAGCACCTCCCTTACAAGGAGGGGGTCACTGGTTCGATCCCAGTAACGACCACCAGTTTGTAAAAAATGATTTAGATGGGTCGTTAGCTCAGTCGGTAGAGCAGTTGACTTTTAATCAATTGGTCGCTGGTTCGAATCCAGCACGACCCACCATCATTTCAGAATCCCAGGTCGTTTAGCTCAGCTGGGAGAGCACCTCCCTTACAAGGAGGGGGTCACTGGTTCGATCCCAGTAACGACCACCAGTTTGTAAAAAATGATTTAGATGGGTCGTTAGCTCAGTCGGTAGAGCAGTTGACTTTTAATCAATTGGTCGCTGGTTCGAATCCAGCACGACCCACCATCATTTCGGAATCCCAGGTCGTTTAGCTCAGCTGGGAGAGCACCTCCCTTACAAGGAGGGGGTCACTGGTTCGATCCCAGTAACGACCACCAAGTTTGTAAAAAATGATTTAGATGGGTCGTTAGCTCAGTCGGTAGAGCAGTTGACTTTTAATCAATTGGTCGCTGGTTCGAATCCAGCACGACCCACCATCATTTCAGAATTCCAGGTCGTTTAGCTCAGCTGGGAGAGCACCTCCCTTACAAGGAGGGGGTCACTGGTTCGATCCCAGTAACGACCACCAAGTTTGTAAAAAATGATTTAGATGGGTCGTTAGCTCAGTCGGTAGAGCAGTTGACTTTTAATCAATTGGTCGCTGGTTCGAATCCAGCACGACCCACCATCATTTCAGAATCCCAGGTCGTTTAGCTCAGCTGGGAGAGCACCTCCCTTACAAGGAGGGGGTCACTGGTTCGATCCCAGTAACGACCACCAAGTTTGTAAAAAATGATTTAGATGGGTCGTTAGCTCAGTCGGTAGAGCAGTTGACTTTTAATCAATTGGTCGCTGGTTCGAATCCAGCACGACCCACCATCATTTCAGAATCCCAGGTCGTTTAGCTCAGCTGGGAGAGCACCTCCCTTACAAGGAGGGGGTCACTGGTTCGATCCCAGTAACGACCACCAGATTGAAAAAGCCCGCAGCAATGCGGGCTTTTTTTATGGCTGTTCGGCGTCAGGTTCTCAGCCGCTCGAGCTGGTTGGCCAGCGCCGTCGCGGCCTGTTCCAGCTGCTCGCTCAGGCGGTGGCTGGCATTGGCCTCCTGCCCCAGAGTGGTGGCAGCATCGCCGATCCGCATCAGGTTCTGGTTGATGGTGTCGCTGACGGCGCTCTGCTGCTCGGCCGCCGTGGCCACCTGGCTGATGTGGTCGTGGATCTGCTGGATCTGGGTGACCACCTGGTTGAGGGCTTCAAACGCCTGCTCCGTCCCTTCTACCGTGCTGGCCGAACGGGCGATGCCGGTACTCATCAACTGCTGGCTGCTGCTGACTTCGGTCTGCAGGCTGCCGATGAGCTGACCTATCTCGTCGGTGGACTCCCGGGTCTTGTTGGCCAGGGCCCGCACTTCATCTGCCACCACGGCAAAACCGCGCCCCATGTCGCCGGCCCTGGCCGCCTCGATGGCTGCATTGAGCGCCAGCAGGTTGGTCTGTTCGGCGATGGCCCTGATCACGTCGAGAATGCGGCTGATGTTGGTGCTGCGCTGGGCGACCTGAGCGACCGCCTTGTCGGCTTGATGCATGTCCTCGACCAGGGTGTGGATCTCGTTGCGGGCCCGGCTCAGGGTCTGCTGGGCCGTGCTTATGTGGTGGGTCGCCGTCTCAGACTCCTGAGCCGCCTGCTCCGCATAACCCGCCACGCTGACCGCCGTGGTGCTCATCTGATGCATGGCGCTGACCACGCTCTCCAGCTCCAGGCTCTGTTCATCCAGGCTGCTGCGCATGGTATCGGCCGTCTGCTTCATGCCGCTGGCCTGCTGGTGTACTTGCTGGCCGATCTGCTTGCTGCCCTGCACCATGCCGCGCAGCTTGCCGAGGAAGGCGTTGAGGTGGCCGCCCAGTTCGATCAGCTCCTGGTGGGTGTCTATCTTCATCTGCTGAGTCAGGTCTCCCTCGTGACTGGCGAGGTGAGACACATGGCGACTGATGAGGGAGAGGGGGGCCGTGATGCTCTGGATGAACCAGATGAGCAACGCCAGCGCCAGCAGGGTGACGACGACGATGGCGATCAACTGCTGCTGCTGGGTGGCCTGCAGCAGGTCGCCCAGCTGGTTGCTGATTGTGTTGGCCTGGCTGAGGGCCAGCGCCTTGGGCACCTTGATCATCAGCCACCACTGGCTGTCGGCGGCATCGATCCTGACCGGTTGCTGCAGGATGAAGTCGCTCTCCGTGCTCTGTGCCTGGCCGGTAGGGGCCGTGAGGCCGGCTTCCGTCAACGGCCGTCCCAGCTTGTCGGCGTGGCGGTTGCTGCCGACGATGAGCCCCATCTTGCTGACCAGGGTGACCTCGGCCTGGTTGTCGTAGAGGCTCTTGCCGAGGCTCTCGGCCAGTTGCTGGAAGATGGGGAGGTTCATGTCGACGCCGGTGATGCCGACAAATTTGCCCGCCTTCAGGATGGGCACCGTCAGGCTGGTCATCAGCATCTGGTTGCCTGGGCTGATTTCGTAGAGATAGGGCTCCATCAGGCAGGGGCGCAGGGTGTCGCGGCCGCACAGGTACCATTCGCTGTTGCGAATGCCGAACTCGTTGACCGAGGTGTCGTATTTGGCGGCACTGCTGGCGGCATCCACCGGCTGCTGGGTGATCTGGCCCCCCTGATCCCGGGTAAAGTAAATCTCCAGGCTGCCCTTGCTGGCGACGGAGTGGGAGGCGCCAGCCATCCAGCTGGCATCCTGACCGTCATACCCGTCGGGCTCAAACTGGGCGTAGATGGAGCTGATACCGCCGGCCTGCTGCAGACGGCTGCGAAGCAGCATTTCGACCTGGGGGCGGCTCAGCAGCCCGTCAGGTTGTGCCATGCCGCCCTCCAGCTGGGCTGCCATGCCCAGCGGCACCTGATAGGACTGTTGCAGCAGGGCGGCTATCTGCACCGCATAGCGCTCGGCTTGAAATTGCAGGGTTCGGGATACCTCCTGCTCCAGCGCCTGGCGGGTCTGGCTCACTATGTCGTTGCGCAGGGAGTTCAGCGAGGAGGATTGCATCAGGGTCATGGCGAGGCCGCTGGCGATAAACAGACCCATGGTGAGCAGCAGCAGCTTGGTTTTGAGTGAACGTTGTTTCATCCGACAACTCCTTTGGCAAGAATGACAACGAATGACATGAGTATATTCGGACGCTTGCACGGCACCTGATTTGTTGATGGGTTTGTGCACGGCTTCTGGTTATAATTTTTGCCTTTCCAAGCGTTGATGGAACAGTCGCAATGAGCAATGCACTGAACAATGTCCCGCCGGTAGTCGAGATGGACTATCCGTTTCCGGCCAAGCCCCTTCCCCTGAGCGCCGAGCAGAAGACGACCCTGATCGCAGACATCAAGGCACTGCTCAAGGAGCGCAAGGCGGTGCTGGTCGCCCACTACTACACGGATCCCGAGATCCAGGCGTTGGCGGAGGAGACCGGCGGTTTCGTCGGTGACTCCCTCGAGATGGCCCGCTTTGGCCGCGATCATGAGGCGCAGACCCTGATCGTCGCCGGGGTGCGCTTCATGGGGGAGACCTCCAAGATCCTGAGCCCCCACAAGCGGGTGCTGATGCCGACCCTGGAGGCCGAGTGTTCCCTCGATCTGGGCTGCCCCATCGAGCAGTTCTCTGCCTTCTGTGACGCCCATCCCGATCACATCGTGGTGGTCTATGCCAATACCTCGGCGGCGGTCAAGGCGCGGGCTGACTGGGTGGTCACCTCCAGCATCGCGCTGGAGATCGTCGAGCACCTGGACAGCCAGGGTCACAAGATCATCTGGGGCCCGGACCGTCACCTGGGGGCCTATATCGAGAAGAAGACGGGCGCCGAGATGCTGCGCTGGCAGGGGCACTGCATCGTCCACGACGAGTTCAAGGCCCGCGCCCTGCGCGAGTTGAAGGAGCAGAATCCGGATGCCGCCGTGCTGGTGCACCCGGAGTCCCCTGCCTCGGTGATCGAACTGGCCGATGCGGTGGGATCCACCAGCCAGCTGATCAAGGCGGCCAGGGAGCTGCCCCAGCAGAAGCTCATCGTGGCGACCGATCGCGGCATCTTCTACAAGATGCAGCAGGCCTGCCCGGAGAAGGAGATGGTGGAAGCGCCGACCGGTGGCGACGGTGCCACCTGTCGCAGCTGTGCCCACTGCCCCTGGATGGCGATGAACGGTCTGGTGGCCATCAAGTCAGCCCTGACCGATGGCGCCGAGCGCCACGAGATCCATGTGGACGAGGATCTGCGGGTGAAGGCGCTGATCCCGCTCGACCGCATGCTTAACTTCGCCGCCGAGCTCAAGCTCAAGACCCAGGGCAATGCCTGAGTGGGATAGGTGATGAGAGGTAGAGAGGGCTCCCGCGGGAGCCCTCTCTATTTATCCGTCAGCCGAATAGTCAGATGATGACGGTAGAGAAGCTGTGCTCTTCATCCGGTGCAACGGTCACGCCTGCCTCGCTGGCGATGGCCGCTTCGACGCACAGCATGGTGCGATAGCCGTCATCACTCATGTCGGCCATGGCGCTCGCCCCTTCCAGCCAGGGAGTCCAGACCACCACGCTGTCGTGGTTGCCGCTGACCACCCGGGTCTGACGCTCGCCATCCTGGATGCTGACCTGGGCGTCTGGCTGCCAGTAGACCCGATCCAGTGGTCCGTTCAGGGTCAAGGCGCCCTGCTGTTGGCCATTCTGGCCGGTCAGCTTGTCGGCATAGGGCTCGCCAAGGCCGCTGACGCTCACTGCCTCCGGCTCGCTTATCTGCAGGTAGGTGTGCAGGGCACCGCCGTAGACGAGGGGCTCTTTACCGGTATTGCGGGTAGTCAGTACCAGGGCCAGCTCCTTGCCCACCAGTACGTCCAGCTCCAGCTCGAAGGCGTGGGGCCAGAGCTGACGGGTTGCCTCGTTGTCACGCAGAGACAGATGGACGAGCGTACCGTCGCCGTGATCAGAGACGCCGTCCAGCGTCCACAGGCTGGTGCGGGCAAAACCGTGGGAGGGCTTACCGCTGCCGACGCGGGCCGGTGCCGGGCCAAACCAGGGCCAGCAGAGAGGAATACCGCCGCGAATGGGTTTGCTGCCATCCAGTACAGCCTTGTCGCTGAGCCAGATGGAGGCGGGTTCATCATGGCGCTGATAGCTCAGCACGTGGGCGCCAAACAGGCTGATTTCTGCCCTGGCGTAGCCGTTGTCGATGGTCAGCAGCGGCTGGCCTGCCGGGTGGTGGCTGAGGGTACAGTGGGCAGTCAGAGTGCGTGTCGGTTGCATGAGGACTCCTGTGCTCGCGCACATTCAGAAGAGAAGGGTGGAATAATCCCGGTCCAGAATACAAAAAGGCGGCCCATGGCCGCCTTTTTCAAGCTACTTGATTGCTTATCCCAAATTACTTGGAGATGTGAGCGATCAGGTCCAGAACCTTGCTGGAGTAGCCCATTTCGTTGTCGTACCAGGATACAACTTTAACGAACTTGTCGGTCAGCTGGATACCAGCCTTGGCGTCGAATACGGAGGTCTGACGCTCGCCCAGGAAGTCGGTGGAAACCACTTCGTCTTCGGTGTAGCCCAGCACGCCCTTCATGGCGCCTTCGGAAGCAGCTTTCATCGCTTCGCAGATCTCTGCGTAGGTGGCAGCTTTCTTCAGGTTGACGGTCAGGTCAACTACGGATACGTCCGGAGTCGGAACACGGAAAGCCATACCGGTCAGCAGGCCTTTCAGTTCCGGGATAACCACGCCAACAGCCTTGGCAGCACCGGTAGAGGACGGGATGATGTTCTGAGCCGCGCCGCGGCCACCGCGCCAGTCTTTGGCAGACGGACCATCAACGGTCTTCTGGGTAGCAGTGGTAGCGTGAACTGTGGTCATCAGACCGGATTCGATACCGAAGGTGTCGTTCAGTACTTTGGCGATCGGAGCCAGGCAGTTGGTGGTGCAGGAAGCGTTGGATACGATGTCCTGGCCAGCGTAGGTAGCGTGGTTAACGCCCATTACGAACATCGGGGTAGCGTCTTTGGACGGACCGGTCAGTACGACTTTCTTGGCGCCGGCAGCGATGTGCTTGCGAGCGGTCTCGTCGGTCAGGAACAGACCGGTAGCTTCGGCAACAACGTCAACACCGATGGCATCCCATTTCAGGTTGGCCGGGTCACGTTCAGCGGTAACACGTACGGTTTTGCCGTTGACAACCAGGTTGCCGTCTTTGACTTCAACGGTGCCCTTGAAGCGGCCGTGAGTGGAGTCGTACTTCAGCATGTAAGCCATGTAGTCAACGTCGATCAGATCGTTGATACCAACAACTTCGATGTCGTTGCGCTCGCAAGCCAGACGGAAGACGAAGCGACCGATGCGGCCAAAACCGTTAATACCTACTTTGATAGTCATAATTGGTTACCTAACTGTTCAGTAGTCAAAGAAAATTCCGCTTGTAAATTTACTAGAACTCCCCCGCGAGTCAACCAACAATCTGTCTGAAATTGCGCTATATCATGAAAAACTGTGAAATTTATTTTCTGTTTATGTAACTGACTACCAGCTTTTGGCGAAATAACTATCGATGGGACCGGCGTGGTAGTTATCAACAATAGTGCCTACTCGGTCACACAACCAGCCAGACAGATGTGTAAAAATGTGCGCGGTTTAGCATGGCCCATAGAGCCACTGTTCAAGTACCACCCATAAAAATTAATCAAAATAGTATAGATAGAATCCACAGCGGGAATTCTCAAACTATGACCACCCTGATTGAACAGCTGGCTGCCGCTAAAGGTATCGCCAGCGAGTATGTTGATGCCTGGGGCCACCCGGCTCAGGTATCCGAAGAGAGCAAGGCCGCCATGCTGGGCGCCATGGGTTACCGCGTCGACGACGAGGCCGCCCTGACCGAACAGCTTGAGCAGGAGCACCGCCAGCACTGGCTGCGTGCGCTGGATCCCGTGATGGTGGTCCGCAGCGGCGAGCCCATTACCCTTGAAGTCCGTCTGCCCATCGAATTCGTCAACGACGCCCTCACCTGGCAGCTCAAACTGGAGCAGGGCAGCCTGTTGTCCGGTCAATTCACCCCCATCGACGGTGAGCTGGTCGGCGTGGCCGAATTCGAAGAGATGGAGTGCCAGGCCTATTGCGTAACCCTGGCCGCCCAGCCCGAGCTGGGTTATCACGATCTGATCCTGCTGGAGGAGGGCAACGACGAGCCGCTCGCCAGCATGCGCCTCATCGTCGCGCCCAAGGCGTGCTACAAGCAGCCTCCCATCGCCAATGGCCGCAAGGTGTGGGGCCCGAGCGTGCAGCTCTACTGCCTGCGCAGCCGCCACAACTGGGGCATCGGTGATTTCAGCGATCTGGGTCAGCTGGTCGAGAAGATGGCCGCCTGGGGCGCCCACTTCGTCGGCCTCAACCCGATCCATGCCCTCTATCCGGCCAACCCGGAGAGCGCCAGCCCTTACAGCCCCTCGTCCCGACGCTGGCTCAACGTGGCCTACATCGATGTGGAAGCGGTGCCCGAATTCCAAGGGAACGCTGGTCTCAAGGCGGAAGTGGCAAGCCCCGCTTTCCAGCAGCATCTGAGCGAGCTGCGTGCCAAGGGCAACGTGGATTACACCGGCGTCATCGAGACCAAGCTCGGCATGCTGCGTCAGGTGTTCGATCAGGCGAGCCTCGGCGCCGAGCGTCAGGCCGCCTTCGATGCGTTCGTCACCGCCGGCGGCGACAGCTTGCAACAACAGGCCGCCTTCGATGCCCTGCAAGCCCACTTCTATGCCAAGGGCGAAAATGCCTGGGGCTGGCCGGTGTGGCCGGAGCCGTTTCGCGACTATCACAATCCTGAAGTGGCGACCTGGATGGCCGAGCACCGCCAGGACGTGAATTTCTACCTCTATCTGCAGTTCCTGGCCGACGAACAGCTGGCCCGGGCCGACGCCCGTGCCAAGGCGGCGGGCATGGTGATGGGGATCTACCGCGATCTGGCGGTGGGTGTCTCCGAAGGTTCCACCGAGATCTGGGCCAACCGGGATCTCTACTGCCCGAAAGCCTCGGTCGGTGCGCCGCCCGATATTCTGGGTCCGCTCGGCCAGAACTGGGGTCTGCCCCCCATGAACCCGAACCAGCTGTTCGAAGCGGCCTACCAGCCCATGGTGGATCTGTTCCGCGCCAACATGCGCTCCTGCGGCGCCCTGCGCATCGACCACGTGATGGCCTTGCTGCGCCTGTGGTGGGTGCCGCCCGGAGAGTCGGCCGCCAAAGGCGCCTACATCTATTATCCGGTCAACGACCTGCTCGGCATCCTGGCCCTCGAGTCCCACCGCAACCAGTGTCTGCTGATCGGCGAGGATCTCGGTACCGTGCCGGAGGGGATCGACGTGACCCTCAAAGAGAACGGCGTCCACTCCTACAAGGTGTTCTTCTTCGAACGCTCCAAGGACGATGGCGGCTTCATCTCCCCGGCCCACTATGCCGAGCAGGCGATGTCGGCGCTGACCACCCACGACATGCCGACCCTCAAGGGCTTCTGGCATTGCGACGATCTGGCGCTGGGGCGCGAGCTGGGTTTGTATCCGGATGAAGACGTACTCAAGACCCTGTATGCTGATCGCCACCAGGCCAAGCAGCGCATTCTCGACAGCCTGCACGGCCACGGGGTGATCTCCGGCAACATCAGCCACGACGTGAACTGGGTTGGCATGAACACCGAGCTCAACCACGGTCTGCAACTGCACATGTCCCGCGGCAGCTGCGCCCTGTTCAGCACCCAGCTGGAGGATTGGCTGGAGATGGACAAGCCGGTCAACGTGCCGGGCACCAGTTACGAGTACCCGAACTGGCGCCGCAAGCTCTCCACCGATCTGGAGGATATTTTTGCCAATGAGGCGCTCAAGGCGCTGGCAGGCAAGATGAGCCAGGCCCGTGACGAGGCCAGTCGTTGAGCCACTGCCGACAAAACGTGACTCACTTACATCCGCTTCGGCCCAGGCCGGAGCGGATGCTCAGCTATGAAAGGAAATCTCGATGCTCGTTGAACGTTTGGTTGCAGCCCGCTGTTCCGATCCCTTCTCCTACTTAGGCCTGCAGGCCAATCCGGATGGGCCCGGCCTCAAGCTGACCGTCTGGTTACCCGATGCCCAGGCCGTAAGGGTCAGGGATCTCAAGTCGGGCAAGATTGTTGCCACCCTGGCGCCCACCGATGATTCGGGCCTCTTTGAAACTGTTTTCACCCGCCGTAAAAATCCCTTCCCCTACCAGTTGCTTGCCGACTACCCAGATACCACCGTCGAGGTCATCGACCCCTATCAGTTCCAGGATGCGGGCTGGGCCGGGTTGGCGGAGCTCACCTACCAGCCGGAAAACCTCTACCACACGCTCGGTGCCCAGCTGCGCACCGTGGAGCATCTGGACCAGCGAGTGGAAGGGGTGCGCTTTGCGGTCTATGCGCCGAGCGCCACCGCGGTGAGCCTGATCGGCGATTTCAACTTCTGGGATGGTCGGCGTCACCCGATGCAGCGCAGCCAGTGCGGTCACTGGGTGCTGTTCGTGCCGGGCCTCAAGGCGGGGGATCGCTACAAGTTCGAACTGAAAGACCCCATGGGTAACCGGCTGCCGCACAAGAGCGACCCGGTGGGTTTCTACTGCGAGCAGTACCCCTCGTTCGCCTCCGTGGTCTATGACCACGACCAGTACCAGTGGCAGGATGCCGCCTGGCGCGAGAGCCAGCTCAACGACAAGCGCGAGCAGCCGCTCTCCATCTACGAGTTGCACGTCGGCTCCTGGAAGCGCCACCCCAACGGTGACAGCCTGAGCTGGCGCGAGCTGGCGGTGGAGCTGGTCGATTACGTCAAAGAGATGGAGTACACCCACATCGAGCTGCTGCCGGTCTCCGAGCATCCGTTCAGTGGCTCCTGGGGCTACCAGCCGGTGGGCATGTTCTCTCCCACCAGCCGCTACGGCACGGCTGATGATTTCAAATACTTCGTGGATCAGTGCCACCAGGCCGGGATCGGCGTGATTCTGGATTGGGTGCCCGCCCACTTCCCGTCCGATGCCCACGGGCTGGCTCGCTTCGACGGCACCCCGCTGTACGAGTACGAGGATCCGCGCCGCGGCTGGCATCCGGACTGGAACTCCTACATCTATGACTTCGGTCGCAATACGGTGCGCCAGTTCCTGGTGGCCAGCGCCCTGTTCTGGCTCGACAAATTCCACGTCGACGGCCTGCGGGTGGATGCGGTGGCCTCCATGCTCTATCTGGACTATTCGCGCAACGAGGGGGAGTGGGTGCCCAACGTCGATGGTGGCAACCACAACTATGAGGCGATCAGCCTGCTCAAGTGGACCAACGAGGAGGTGTACGGCAAGTACCCCCACGCCATGACCATCGCCGAGGAGTCCACCGCCTTTGCCGGGGTCTCCCGTCCCACCTTCCTGGGCGGTCTGGGTTTTGGCTTCAAGTGGAATATGGGCTGGATGCACGATACCCTCACCTACATGCAGAAGGAGCCCATTCACCGTCGCTACCATCACAACGACATGACCTTCTCCATGGTGTACCACTATGACGAGAACTTCATTCTGTCGCTCTCTCACGACGAGGTGGTGCACGGCAAGCACTCCATGCTCTACAAGATGCCGGGGGACGAGTGGCAGCAGGCGGCCAACCTGCGCGCCTACATGGGCTTCATGTATGCTCATCCCGGCAAGAAGCTCAACTTCATGGGCACCGAGATCGCCCAGAGCAACGAGTGGAATCACGATGCCCAGCTGCCCTGGCACCTGCTGCAGTATCCCAAGCATGGCGGCCAGCAGCGACTGATCCACGACCTCAACCACCTCTACCGTCATGAAGCTGCCTTGTATCAGGCGGACTATGAGCAGAACGGCTTCCGCTGGCTGGATCACAACGACGCCGACAACAGCATCTTCGCCTGGCTGCGGGCCGACAAGCAGGGAGCCAACCCGCTGGTGGTGGCCTGCAACTTCACCCCGGTGCCGCGTATCGGTTATCGTCTCGGGGTGCCTGCGGCCGGTCACTACCGGGTGGTGCTCAACACCGACAGCGAGCATTACTGGGGCAGCAACTATGATGTGGGTCTGGTGTTCGTCGCCGAGCCGACCCCCTGGCAGGGGATGGCGCACAGCATAGTGCTGGACTTGCCGCCGCTCGCGACCTTGTTCATCAAACAGGAGCCTTGATGTTTGCAATGGAAAAGGGGCAGGACTACCCGCTGGGAGTGCTGCTCGACAAGACGGGTTGTCACTTCTGCGTCTGGGCACCGCAATCGGACAAGGTGGAACTCTGCCTGTTCGATGAGCAGGAGCGGGAGCTGGCCCGTCTCGAGCTGCCCGGCCGACGCGGCCAGTATCGCTTCGGCTATGTGCGCGGGGTTCGGGCCGGCCAGCGTTACGGCTACCGGGTGCACGGCATCTCCCAGGAGGGGATGCTGTTCGACCCGGACAAGCTGCTGATCGACCCCTATGCCAAGGCACTCAGCCGCCCCACCTATTGGGACGATGCCCTCTATCAGGGGGACAGCGCGGCCATGGTGGCCAAGTCGGTGGTGGTGGATGATGCCTTCGACTGGCAGGGGGTGGGCAAGCCCGCCATCGAGCCAGCCCGCACCGTCATCTACGAGGCCCACGTCAAGGGCCTCACCCGCCAGCATCAGGGGGTGCCGAGCGAGCTGCGCGGCACCTATCTGGGGATCTGCCACCCGCTCATCATCGAACATCTCAAGTCCCTCGGCGTTAGCGCGGTGCAGCTGATGCCGGTGGCGGCCTTCATGTCCGAGCCCAGGCTCGAGCAGTTGGGGCTCACCAACTACTGGGGTTACAACCCCATCGCCTTCTTCGCCCCCGAGCCGCGCTATGCGGCTCAGGAGGCGGTGACCGAGTTCAAGACCATGGTGCGCGAGCTGCACAGGGCCGGGCTCGAGGTGATCCTGGACGTGGTCTACAACCACACCGCAGAGGCGGGCTTCGACGGCCCAGTGCTCTCCTTCAAGGGTTTTGACAACGCTGGTTACTACGCCTTCGAGGCGGGGGCCCACGGCCCCGATTACACTCGCCACGCCAACGTCACCGGTTGCGGCAACAGCGTCAATCTGGATCACCCCAACAGCCTGCGGCTGGTGCTCGACGCCCTGCGCTACTGGGTCACCGAGATGCAGGTGGACGGCTTTCGCTTCGATCTGGCGGTCACCCTGGCGCGCGAGGCGGGGGAGTTCGACCCCATGGGGGCCTTCTTCAAGGCCATGATGGCGGATCCCGTGCTGGCGCGGGTCAAGCTCATCGCCGAGCCTTGGGACATAGGCCCCTTCGGCTATCGGCTCGGCCAGTTCCCGAGCCAGTGGCTGGAAATCAACGACCGCTACCGCGACACGGTGCGCGCCTTCTGGCGCGGCGATGCGGGCAAGATGGGGGACTTTGCCACCCGGCTGGTGGGTTCAAGGGATCTGTTCCCGAAGAACTGGCGTTCCCCCCATACCAGCGTCAACTACCTCTGCTATCACGATGGCTTCACCCTGGAGGATCTGGTCTCTTACAACCAGCGCCACAACCAGGCCAACGGCGAGGACAACCGGGACGGCCACGGCAACAACCTCTCCTGCAACCACGGCGTCGAGGGGCCGACGCTCGACCCTAGGGTGAACAACCTGCGCCAGCAGCAGAAGCGTAATCTGATCGCCACCCTGCTGCTGTCGCAAGGGACACCGCACTTCCTCGCCGGCGACGAGATGGGCCGCAGCCAGCTTGGCAACAACAACGCCTACTGCCAGGACAACCAGATCAGCTGGGTCAACTGGCAGTGGCGACCGGAGGACGAGCGGCTGCTCGCCTTCACCCAGCAGATGATGGCGCTTCGGGCGGAGTCCACCGTCTTCTCCAATCTGCAGCTGAGCGACGACAGCTGGAACGGTGCCTCCAGCAGCTGCCACCAGGTCAACTGGTATCACCCGGACGGCCATCAGCTCACCGATCAGGACTGGCACGCCCCCATGGGACAGGCGTTCGCCATGGACATCGGCATGATCGGCTGCGGCGGGGAGCGCTGGTTCGTGCTGTTCAACGCCAGCGACTACGACATCCAGTTCCGCCTGCCGCCGCCGGGGGATGGCATGGAGTGGATCCAGACCATCGACACCGCCACCAATGACGGCTTGCCGTTCCTGCCCGACGACATCAAGCGCCAGGTGGCGGTGGGCCGGGCCCACTCCCTCAAGCTGCTGGAGCGGGTAGCCCTGAGTGCGGTGGCGCTGGCGGAGGAAGAGGCGCTGGCCACTGCGGATGTTGCCGCCGTGTTGCCAACGGGATCACAGTTCCCGCTGGCGGGGTAGAGTGCGGCGCCCTGACTGGGTATGCTGGGCACCGTTATCAGTGGTGAGGAGTCGGAATGAGCAGTAACAACCCCGAACAATGGCGCGACAAGCTGAGCGCCGAGCAGTTTCACGTCTGCTGGGAGAAGGGCACGGAGCGTCCCTACAGCGGCGCCCTGCTCCACAACCGCAAGAGCGGCGACTACCTGTGTGTCTGCTGCAAGAGCGTGCTGTTTCACTCGGACGCCAAGTTTGATTCGGGCTGCGGCTGGCCCTCGTTCGATCGGGCCATCGACGGGACCGTGACCTACACAGAGGACAACAGCCACGGCATGAAACGGGTGGAGATCACCTGCAGTCAGTGCGGCTCCCACCTCGGCCATGTCTTCCCGGACGGGCCGACCGAGACTGGCCAGCGCTACTGCGTCAACAGCCTGAGCCTGGATTTCGATCCAGAACCCTGAGCCTGGCGATAGATATGCATGCAAAAACGGCCCCCTGCCTTGGCAGGGGGCCGTTTCTTTGTGGTCGCCGCCTGGGTCGCTCAGGCCAGCAGCAGGGTGGCGCCCATCAACAGGGTCGCCAGCGCCAGGATGGGCAGCCTGAGTGCCCGCAGCAGGTAGAAGCCGACGGCGGCCAGCGCCAGATCGGTGGGCGCCAGCACGGCTCTCTGCCAGACCGGCTGATAGAGCGCCGCCAGCAGCAGACCCACCACGGCGGCGTTGATGCCGGCCACGGCGCCGGCGAGGCGAGGGCGGGCCAGCCAGCTCTGCCAGCAGGGGCCCATGGCCCACAGCAGCAGAAAACCGGGCAGGAACAGCGCCAGGGTCGCCAGCAGAGCGCCGTCCAACGGGGTGGCCGGCAGCAACTGGGCGCCGAGGTAGGTCGCCAGGGTGAACATGGGGCCGGGCACCAGCTGGGCCAGGCTGTAGCCAGTCAGGAGCTGCTGCTGGCTGAGACTGTGCCCTGCGCTCTCCGCCAGCAGGGGCAGCACCACGTGGCCGCCGCCAAACACCAGGCTGCCGGCCCGGTAGAAGTCGGCGACCAGCTGGCCGACGGGGCCCCCCAGCAGCGGCAAGCCGATAAACAGCAAGGCGAACAGCAGCAGGGTGGGCCAGTGGGGTCGGCTCACAGTGCCGGCAGACGGCAAGGGAGTGCCGCTGTGGTCTGCCTGGTGGGCACAGAGCAGGGCGGCGCCCGCCAGCATGACGAGCTGGGTGAGCAGGCCGGGCTGCCACCAGAGGGCGGCCGCAGTGGCGACCATGATCCCCTGATTTAGCGTCGTCTTGCAGAACTGACGGCTCATGGTGAGCACCGCATCGGCGACCACCACCAGCGCCAGCAGCTTGAGGCTGTGCAGGGCGGCATCGAGCCAGACGTTGTTGCCGAGCTGGCCCAGACCGATGGCGGCGGCCAGCAACAACAGGAAGGAGGGGAGGGTGAAGCCGGCGAAGGCGGCCAGCGCTCCGCTAAGCCCGGCCCGCTGGCGACCGATGGCAAAGCCGAGCTGGCTGGAGGCGGGGCCCGGCAGCAGTTGGCAGAGGGCCAGCAACTGGGCGAATTCGGCCTGGGTCAGCCAGCCCAGCCGCTCGACAAAGGTGCGCTGAAAGTAGCCGATATGGGCGGCCGGCCCGCCAAAGCTGATGCAGCCCAACCACAGAAATTGCATGAATACCTGTCCCACCTCGTCGCTCCCCTCGCGCATTTCATCAGACGGTGGAGATGATATGACAAAGCGGTGACTTTTTGATGACAATCGGAGTGGATTGCGGGCTCACGGGGATGCCTCACTGGCTGGTGAGGCGGCGGGCTCATCGTGGTGGGGCGGGCTCCTGTATGGACTATTCAGCGTGGGAGGGGGCGGTCGGCAGATAGCAACGGCCAGCAAGCCAGCAGGCGATAGACTGGCGGCTGGCATCGAAGTGAGGCTCGGGCAGATTGTGCGGGTCGCACCAGATCCAGCCTTCGCACTTCTCCGGCTCCAGCAGCTGGGGCTCTCCCTCTACCTCGGCCAGCAGGGTGACCGAGACATAGTGCAGGCCGCTTTCACGCCAGGTCTCCAGGTTGTTGGTGACGGCGATGACGCTGGGGTTGCTGATCCGAAACCCCGTCTCCTCGGCCACTTCCCGGATCGCTGCCGATTCGAACGTCTCTCCCAGCTCCAGATGGCCGCCGGCGATGGACCAGTAGGGGGCGTGGCTCCCCTTGCGCTTGCCAAGCAGCACCTGGCCCTGGCGGTTGGTCAGTATCACGCCGACACCGACGCGGGGATAGGGAGTTGACATAAGAAGGGCTCCTTGCTGAGGGTGGACTGGCCGCTGAAACGGCGAATTGCACCATAAAAAACGGGCCCACCTTAGGTTGGATGGGCCCGTCATGCAAGCAGTCTGCGGCGTCAGGCACCAGTTCTGCGGATCACCCCAGCTTGACCAGCATCTTGCCGGTGTTGCGCCCCTCGAACAGCCCGATGAAGGCCTGCGGCATGCTGGCGAGCCCCTGATAGACGGTCTCTTCGGCCTGCAGGGTGCCGGCGTCGAAGGCCGGGGTCACCTCGGCCAGAAACTCGCCGTAGTGCTGCCAGTGATCGAACACGATCAGCCCCTGCATGGTGAGGCGCTTGCGGATCACCTGGGAGAGGTTGCGCGGCCCGCTCGCCTCGCTCTGGCCGTTGTACTGCTCGATGAGTCCGCACATCACGATGCGGCCGTGCACCACCATGTGGTTGAGGGCTGCGTCCAGCATGGCGCCCCCCACGTTCTCGAAGTAGACGTGGATCCCCTCCGGCGCCAGCCGGGCCAGCTCGGCATCGAGATCCGGGGTCTCACGGTAGTTGATCACCTCGTCGGCCCCCAGGCTCTTGAGGTAGGCCACCTTGTCGGCTGACCCGGTGGAGCCGATGACGCGGGCCCCCGCCCGTTTGGCGAGCTGCACCACCATGGAGCCGACGGCGCCGGAGGCGGCCGACACCAGCACGGTTTCACCGGCCTGCAGCTTGGCGATGCGGTTGAGCCCGGTCCAGGCGGTCATGCCCGGCATGCCGAGGGCGCCGAGAAAGCGCTGGGGCGGCAGGCGAGTGTCGGGCAGTCTGGTCAGCTGGGCGCCGTTGGCGACGAAGCGATCACGCCAGCCCAGCATGCTGCTCACCCGGTCGCCCACCGCAAAGTCCGGGTGACGCGAGGCTTCCACCACGCCGATGGCGCCGCCATCGAGGGGGCCGTTGAGGGGGAAGGGGGGCACATAGCTCTTGGCCTCGCTCATGCGACCACGCATGTAGGGATCCACCGACAGCCACTGGTTGGCGACCTGTACCTCGCCCTCCTGCAAGGGGGGCAGCGGAACCTCGACCAGGGCGAAGTCGGTGGCGGCGGGCAGGCCGACCGGGCGGCGCAGCAGTTGGATTTGATGGCTGGTGGCATTCATGGCAGTTCTCCCGTTGGATCTGGTGCAAGCCTCGCCGGCGACGGGCCCTGTCTGTCGGCGGCACTGGATGATTTTGTTTGCGTGCAAACTAAAATCAGGTTAATCCTGAAACGGAGGGCTGACAACTGTTTTGTGTGCAAATTATTCAGCCCCTCATGCTCCTGGGGTATACTGGCCCCAGTCGTCAGCGAGGTGCCCCATGAGTGAATTGAAAAAGCAGGTCTGTTTTGCCCTCTACAGCGCCTCCAATGCCGTGATGCGGGCCTACCGGCCGCTGCTGGACAAGCTGGATCTCACCTACACCCAGTATCTGGTGATGCTGTCGCTGTGGGCGCGGGACGAGGTGAGCCTCAAGGAGATCGGCCAGGAAACCGGGCTGGATGCGGGTACCCTGACCCCCATCGTCAAGCGGCTGGAGAGCAAGGGCTGGCTGACCCGCACCGTCTCCCGCGAGGATGAGCGGCAAAAATGCATTCGCCTGACCGAGGCGGGGCGCCAGTTGCAGCAGGAGGTGCAGGGCTGCTGTCTGGCAGACAGCTTGCGCAATCAGGTGGATCTGGCCGATGCTGAACTGGCCCAGCTCAAGCAGCTCTGCGATCGCATCTCGGCCCAGCTGGGGCGTTGAGTTCGACCGACCATCCGTCTGAGGAGCCCTCCATGAGAATCTTGTTGCCCCTGTTTGCCCTGCTGCTGGGTGCCTGCAGCACCAGTTCCCACTCCCCGTCGATGGCCATCGACGATGCCGATGCCTGGCAGGCGATCTGCAAGGACGGCACCCGGGTGCGGGCCGTGGTGGAGGAGGGGATCTGCGCGGATCATCGCGGTGTTGCCATGTGGACGAATAAGCCAAGGGCCGCACGGATGGCAGAGGAAGCCGCCAAATAGTGTGATCCAGACGCCATAAAATGACACGACCGGCCGATTGGCCGGTTTTTTTCGCGATCCCACCGGCACTTTGCCACCTTGTTCATGGTGCGCTCAGTTTTCTCTTCCCATACTGGCCCTACAGTTCCAAAAGAGGAGAGACGAGATGCAATCATCGTTGGTTGGGCTCTCCATTCTGTGGGGGCTGGCCAGTTTTGGTGTTCAGGGGGATTTCATCGAGAGCCGTGATTCCGTTGCGCCATCCTGGCAAGCCGAGTCCAGAGTGGAGATGGAAGGTTATCTGATCGAGTCGCTGGGGGAGGATCGCTGGCTGTTCGACAACGGCAGCGAGAGTCTGCTGGTCTCCCTGCCCCAGGGGCAGTGGGTGCCGACCGGCGAGCGGCTGCGGGTCAGCGGTGAGCCGCAGCAGGAGCAGGCCGGCTGGCTCCTGCAGGTGCAGGACGTGAGCCAGGTGGCGGTCTGAGTACCCAGCGTGATCCAGCAGTTTGAACATGTAAAAAGAGGAGGCCCTTGGGCCTCCTCTTTTTGATCTCGTTGATCTCGCGCTGATCTGAGCGGCCGGCAATCAACCCAGGTGGTTGAGCGGCAGCGCCGTCTTGTGCTTGATCCGGCGCAGCACGAAGCTGGATCGCACTCCGGTCACCCCCGGAATGTGGGTCAGCTTGTCCAGCAGGAAGTGCTGATAGTGCTCCATGTCCCGCACCACCACCTTGAGCTGGTAGTCGGCGTCGTTGCCGGTGATGAGGTCGCACTCCAGCACCTCCGGCAGTTCGCTGATGGCCCGATCGAAATTCTCGAACCGCTCCGGGGTGTGCCGATCCATGGAGATATGAATGTAGGCGGTGAGGGTCAGCCCCAGCTGGCGGGCGTTGAGCAGGGTGACGTGGGTGTCGATGAGACCGGCATCTTCCAACGCCTTGACCCGGCGGGAGCAGGGGGAGGGGGAGAGTCCGACCAGCTCGGCCAGCTCCAGGTTGCTGATGCGGCCATTCTCCTGCATCAACTCCAGAATATGCCTGTCAATGCGATCAAGTTTCAGCATTCTCCGTTCCTCGTTGCAATTACTAATTCACTTTTCCTAGATTAAGGGTGAACTATTGCAAAAACAACTGAAAATACATGCTACTTCGCAACCACTCACCGGGCCGGCAGGGGTACCATGGTTACATCTTCCGGTGGCAAGACAGAAACCCAACCCGGTCTCTGTGGCAAATGACTTTACCGGGTCAAGAGCCCCATCAGCCGTCCCACCTTATCGGGCTACGACGGGCTGGAACGAGGACATCCCCTCCCCGAAGGCAACAAAGCAGGCATCCCGGCGCCTGCTTTGTTGTTTTTGTGCGCGGCGTTCAGCCCTGCTGCGGCTTGATGCGGTAGAGGCAGCGGTGATCCCCCTCCAGCAGATACTGTTCCCGTTCCACCCCGGCCGGCGCCAGCAAGCGGCGAAACAGCGCCAGCTCGCTGCGACAAAAGCCCCGGCAGGCGCTCGCCGCCGCGCAGATGGGGCAGTGACTCTCCCACAGCAGCCAGCTGCCATCCTCCTCCTGACGCAAGTCAGCCATATAGCCTTCCCGGCAGCGCAGCTCCTTGAGCCTGGCCAGCCGGTCGGCCAGCGCCGGCTGGTTCAGCTCGGCCTGATAGCGGGCCAGCTGCTGCTGCTCCCGCTGGTCGATCAGCCGCTCCATGCCTACCGCGCCAAACAGCTGCTGGATGTTGTCGATAAGCTGCAGGGTCAGCTCGCTGTGGCTGTCGGGGAAGCGCTGCCAGGCCTGCTCGGTGAGGTGCCACAGCCGCACCGGTCGACCGCGCCCGCGGGCCTCGTCGTTGAAACTCACCCAGCCGTCGGCCTCCATCGTCATCAGGTGCTGGCGGGCGCCCATGGAGGTCATCTGCAACTGCTCTCCCAGCTCGGCGGCACTCTGGGGGCCTTGGGTCTTCAACAGGTGCAGTATCTTGTCGGTGCTGGCATTCATGGGGCGGCTCTCGTGATCGGCAGGCACGCCAGAGGGGTGGCGCTCAGGTACCCATTATGGGGAGAGGGATTTTTTAAATCAACAATTCGCTTTACTTAATCCCGTTCACTGGCCAACATAAATAAACCAATGACTTTATTTAATGGGGCAAAGATGGAGAGGATCAAGGGACAGGCCAGCTTGTGGGTATTGGTGATGACGGTGACGCTGGCGGTGGCGGGCTTCAGCCTGCCATCCCCGGTACTGGCGCCGCTGTTGCTGGATCCGGCCCAGGGCATGCTGACGCCGGAAGCGTCGGACTGGAGTCGCAAGGTGTGGTTGGGGGTCATCATGGGGCTCTATCCGTTGTTCCAGCTGGTGGGTTCCCCCTGGCTGGGCCGTCTCTCCGATCGCCATGGCCGCAAGCCGGTGCTGACCCTCTGTCTGGTGGGCGTGCTGGTGGGCTATGCCCTGATGGCGCTGGGGATCGCCTGGCGTTCCTTGCCACTGCTGTTGCTGAGCCGGGTGGTGGAGGGCTTCTTTAACGGTGACATCGCCATCGTGCAGGCCATGGCGGCCGACATGAGCACCGCCAAAACCAAGGCGCGCAGCTTCGCCTGGATCAACATCGGCATGAACCTGGGCTGGGTAGTGGGCCCCATGATCGGTGGCTATGCCGCCGTGGTGTCCGGCGATTACAGCCTGGCGGCCTGGCTGGCGGTGGCCATGACCCTGGTCAACCTGCTGCTGGTGCTCTGGCTGTTGCCCAATCGACCGGCAGCGGCCCGCAGTGAGCTGCCGGCACCGGCCCTCTCTTCCCGTCAACTGTTGCTGCAGCCGGTGCTGCTGCCCTACTTCGTGCTGACCCTGCTCAGCTACGGCGCGGTGCAGCTCTATTTCACCTACTTCAACGTCTGGCTGGTGGAGCGGCTGGCCTGGGATCCGGTGCAGCTGGCGCAGGCCGCCGTGTTGGTGAGCGTGCCCATGATCGCGGGATCCTGGCTGGGCTCCCGTCTGGCTCGTCATTGGCGCGGCAGCTCCCTCGGGATCGTCGGTCATCTGGTGATGGCGGCGGGCATGTTGCTCTTCATCCTGCCCAGCCACTGGTGGGGGCTGGCGCTCACCTTTATCCCGGTCGGCATCGGCATGAGCCTGGGGGAGCTGGCTACTTCGGTGGCCGTCTCCAACCGCAGCCACGCCGAGCAGCAGGGGCAGGCGATGGGGCTCTATCGCGGGCTGGCGGTGGGCAGCGAGATCCTGGCGGTAGTGGTCGGCAGCCTGGTGCTGCTGGCGGGCACCGAGTGGCCCTTCTATCTGGCGGCGCTGTGCGGTCTGCTCTGCGCAGCCGGCTTCTATGGTCTGCGCCGGGCGGCGGATCGGCGGCAGCGGTTCGACGCCCAGGTGGAAGCCGGCTGACGGGATCACAGAACGAGACGGAGGGGGCTGCCAGCGCTTGCATCGTGGCGCCGACTCTGGGACGGTATGGCTCTTTGCTTCGCTTGCCCGATCGCCCGGTGCTCCCTTGCTTCATCTGTACCTTGCGATGCTCAGCCCTTGGCGGTGGCATGAATCGTTATCAGGCCTTGGCGTTGGAAGCGGGTAGATATGGCGCCGCATTCGTTTCGACACGCCTGGCGGTGGCATGAATCGTTATCAGGCCCTGGCGTTGGAAGCGGGTAGGTATGGCGCCGCATTCGTTTCGACACGCTTGGCGGTGATATGAGTTGTTATCAGGCCCTGGCGTTGGAGGCGGGTAGGTATGGCGCCGCATTCGTTTCGACACGCTTGGCGGTGATATGAGTTGTTATCAGGCCCTGGCGTTGGAAGCGGGTAGGTATGGCACCGCATTCGTTTCGACATTTTGGAGGTGATATGAGTCGTTTTCAGGCCATTGCACTGGATATGGATGGCACTCTGCTGACCCGGGATCACAAGATCTCGTCCGCCACCCGGGCCGCACTGGCCCAGGCCCGCGCCCACGGCATCAAGGTGCTGCTGGTGACGGGGCGCCACTTCATGACAGCCCGTCCCTTCCATCACGAGCTGGCCCTCGACACCCCCATCATCTGCAGCAACGGCGCCTACCTCTATGATCCGGTGCAGGAGAAGATCCTGAGCGGGGATCCGCTGGCGGTATCCCCTCTCGGCCGGCTGCTGGCCGAGGTGCAGGCACATCAGATGGGGGCCCTGTTCCACCTCGATGAGGGGATCGGCTACCTCGGCTGTGAGGAGCATGTGACCCGGATGCGCCACTGGTCGGCGGCCCAGCCGGATCATCTCAAGATCTCCCTGCTGCCGGCGGAGGATCTGGCGAGCTGGCTCAGCCGGCCGGTCTGGAAGCTGGAGCTGTTCAACCAGGATCCCGCCCTGCTTCATCACTTCATGGCAGAGGTGGTCGCGCAGCTGCCCTTCACCTGCGACTGGGCGGCGCCCTATGCGGTGGAGCTGGTGCAGCCCGGCTGCAGCAAGGGCAACCGGCTGGCTCAGTGGGCGGCGAGTGAAGGGATCGCGATGGAGAACGTGGTGGCGTTTGGTGACAACAACAACGACATCAGCATGTTCGAGCAGGTGGGGCTGGCGGTGGCCATGGGCAACGCGGCGTCACAGATCCAGGCGCTGGCGGATCGGGTTACCGCCGATCACAACGAAGACGGCATCGCGCTGGCGCTGCAGCGCTGGGTTCTGCCCGCCTGAGGGGCAGAAACAGAGAGGGACAGAAACAGAAAGGGGCCCTGTCGGCCCCTTTTGGTTTGTCAGTTCCCGAAGGTGAACTGGATCACCCGATCCGGGAAGCGGATCCGGTTGTAGTCGCGGCGCAGCCCCTCGTAGTGACGGATGGCGCGCTCGCGCTGGGCGCGGTAGTAGTCGCGCTGCTTGCTGTCGTTCTCGTTGCGGATCTGGCGCTCCAGCGTCTCGATGTCGCGCTCGGTCCGCTCCATCTCGCTCTTGAGATCGCTCAGCTGCTTCTCCACCAGGTACTCCTTGCGGCCGCGATCGTACTGGGTCAGGAAGCTGGCGTCGTTGGGGCAGACCCCCAGGTACTCGGCGCCGGACTTGCCCTTGCTGTAGGCGAGCTCGGGAATGCAGTAGAGCTCCAGCCCCTTGGCATAGCCCCGTTTCCACTCCGCCTCGTCCACCTTGAGGCCGTATTCGCCGCAGGTCGAGACGTAGTCGCGGGTGGCGCTCGGGGTCTTGCCCTGCTCGCCATCCTGATAACCCAGGTTGTACCAGCTCATGGTGCGGCACTCTTCTTCCGACAGCGAGCTGCAACCGGCGAGCAGGAAGGGCAGGGTCAGCAACAGGATCTTGGGGGACATGGACGACGGGCTCCGAGAGAGATGATGGGGGGCATTCTAGAGAGGATGCCGGGGCAGGACAAGGG